>CASIAI010000010.1 GCA_949372655.1 Candidatus Poseidoniaceae archaeon | reverse complement strand
TAAACAGAGAACTGCTGCTACTAAACTTTCGATTGCTTGCATGTAAATAGGTCACTGCTTCTAGTCCAAACTATTTTTTCATTGAAAAATCCAAAATAATGATTTTTTACAACATCATAATTGGTGTATCGGATAAATAGAAAGGGATTATCCCTTGCCATTGTCATGGACGAGTGGCCACAACAGTGCTTCAAAGCCTACGATATCCGTGGTCTTGCTAATGGTGATGGAACTGGAGAATTGACTCCTCAGTTTGCTTATCGTTTAGGTTGTGCAATTGCGACTTATCTAGAATGTAAGACATTTGCAGTTGGACGTGATATCCGGCATTCTACTCCTGCTTTAGCGAGTGAATTAATGCGTGGTTTAGTTGACTCGGGTGTTCAAGTTTTAGACCTCGGAATAGTTTCAACCGGCTGTGTCTATCACGCTTGTTGGACTTTACCTGTTGATGGCGGTATTATGGTAACAGCCAGCCATTTACCAATGCCAACTCATAATGGATTCAAGATGTGTAGAGGAACTCTTCCTCTGGCTGGTGAAGAAATTCAAGAATTGAAACAAGTCTTCCTCGAGGGGAATTTCATACAAGGTGATGGTGAGATAATCGATACACCACACATAGACAACTATCTTGAAGCCATTATCGAATCAACAGGGCCTCTTTCAAGAAGTGTCAAAGTAGCAGTTGACTGTGGTAATGCAGTTCCTGGTCCAGCGATGAGTAAACTTCTAGATATGCTTGGCTGCGAGCATGTAGATCTTTATTGTGATTGGGATGCAAGTGAGCCTAATCATGGAGCAGACCCAACAAGACCGAAGAATATGGTTGATCTTGGGGCTGCGGTTGTAGAGAATAAATGTGAATTTGGCCTTGGGGCTGACGGCGACGGAGACCGCGTAGGAGCAGTAGATGAACAAGGTCGCTTTATTTACCCAGACCGATTAATCGCTTTACTCAGCGAAGATATTCTTGCCAGAGTTCCAGAAGATTCTAGTGATGAAGCAAAGATGATTGTTTATGATGTCAAATGTTCGATGAATGTTGAGACTGCAATCAGTAATTCAGGCGGAGTTCCATATATGGCTAGAACAGGACACTCTTTCATGAAGAGAGTGCTTGCTCAAAAGTCAGAGTGTAGTATGGCAGCTGAGATGAGTGGTCATATTTTCCTAGCAGACCGCGGTTGGTATGGATTTGATTGTTCATTGTATAACGCGGCAAGATTGATTGAATTATGGAGCCGTAATCTAGCTCCAAGTCAGGGCGGACCTTCGTTTTCTTCCGAATTAGACAGGCTTGCACCAAGCCTTCCAACAACAGGAGAAGTAAAGATTCCTTGTGCTGAGGAAGATAAATTAGAGATTGTTGCAGCGATTACTGCAGCCTTTTCTCACCGCGAAAGTTCAACAGTAGATGGCGTTAGAGTAAGGTTTGATGTTGAGGGGGAGTATTGCGGGTGGTATTTAGCACGTAAATCTAACACAGAACCAGTACTCGTCATGAGGGTTGAAGCAGTAAGTCAGGTATTGTTTGATGACTTCATTCAAGAGATTGATGAAAGAGTATCACCAATTATTGATATTTCGAAATTAATGAATTAGTTTAATTTCTCTCTCGGAAATTGAAATTTCTTTATTCGGGGGTATTATTATTTCATCAAAAACGGTGAAATTTGCAGGTTTTGTACAGAGGACTCAATAATGTAAACATTTTGAGCGGGTCATGCCTCAAGGTACAGTAAAGTGGTTTAACCAAGTGAAAGGATTCGGATTTATAGAACAAGAAGGTGGCGAAGATCTATTCGTTCACGTCTCTCAAGTCGAGGGTGAAATAAGCGATGGAGACACCGTTGAGTTCGAAATCGGCGAAGGTCCAAAGGGTCCTAACGCTGTAAGTGTTCGTAAAGTAGAGTGAAGTTTAAACTAGATTATCTTAGATAATCTTTGTCAATCGGAATCATCCGATTGATTAATCTTCCAGTTCATCGAATTTAGATTTCATAGTTGCGTTATTACGTGTCAACTTTTTGATCGTAATATCGTCGACTTTTCTATTCGCAATACCAAGATGGTCATCAGATTTCAAAAGTTTCTCTCTAGTGTCCTGAAGGGCTTTTATTGATTTATCAATCTGTTTAATCGCATCTTTGAATCTATCTGAAGCCCACTGGTAACTTTTGTCAAAGGACGATTTAAACTCATTCAAATCGTTCTCGAAATTAGTGATATCAATATTTTGTTCCTTAATCAACTCTAGTTCATTACGAACTTCTAAGGATTTTAAGGCAGCATTCTTCAACAATGTTATCATAGGAATAAAGAATTGAGGTCGAATTACATACATCTTGGGATATTTGTGCGATTTATCGACAATGCCATTATTGTATAAGTCATTATCACTTTCAAGAAGTGATACTAAAACCGCATACTCGCAATTCTTCTCTCGTCGGTCTTTGTCTAATTCTTTGAGAAAGTCTTCATTTTTCTTTTTCGTTTTAGTTGTATCAGATTCATTTTTCATCTCAAACATTATCGAGATAAACTCTGTTCCATTATGATCCATGTCTCTAAAAATATAATCGCCCTTACTCCCTGTTGAAGCATCATTGTCTTTGCCAAATTGCGCATTTGGGAATGCTGCAGAACGCAACATATCAAATTCATTTTCACAATGTAGTTCCAGTGATTCTCCAACCATTTTAGTAGAAAGTTTAGCTTTGAAATTACTCAACCTTTGGATTTCATTATCCCTATCTTCTATCTGAGTCTTATATTTATCCACAAGTGATTTTTCTTTGATAATTCTTTCACTTTCTGCCAAGTCCACTTGACTTTGTAGTGTATTAATTTCCTTTTTCACAGGTTCTAAAGCTTCTTTTATCGCTAACTTCTTTTCTAATTCCATCGAGTTTACTTTTGATTCTAACGCTAGAATATCGCGCTCTTTTTCAGCAATACTCTCCGCAACTTCTCTCTCAGTAGTTGCTTTAGCAAGATTAAGCTCTGAGTTATATTTCTCTTGTTCTAGTTCTAACCTTTGATGTATTTCTTTGTCAAATTCTTTATTCTTCACTTGGCTAAGAATCGCAGCGTAACCGGCTTGGTCTACCTTGAATGCTTTAGTGCAATGTGGGCATGTAATCTCGCTCATAAATCATTGTCTCTTCTACTTTATTTAATAGATGCGCTCAATAAATATAATTTAGAATTATGAGGTTCTTATCTTCTAACTTGAACATGACAGCATCGAGCACCCTACTCGATTACGCGCCCATTCAGGCCTCTTTTGGAACCATTTTTCTTCATGTTCAGGTTGTTCATCATATGGATTTTTGAGTAACTCGTATAACTCTTCACACACACTGAAATCGCCAGACTCAGCAGCATCAATTGCTAATTGAGCCATCCAATTACGAAGTACATATTTTGGATTTGCGTCAATCATATCTTGGCGATTTGGAGAACCCTCAATACGTTTCCACCACTTACTCAACCAATCATTCCATTGTTCGGTTGGAATATTTGTGGAGTCATAAAAAGCATCACTCAGCGATTTAATATCCGGTTGCTTTATTGAACATAATAATCTGAAGAATATCGTCATATCGGTCTCAACCTCTTGTAGTAAAGCGTTTAATTCAACAATTAGAGTTTCATCAGATTCTTGAAAAGAGCCCAATCCTAGTTTCTTAACCCACATTTCATTTTGTAATTCTGCAAATACTTCTGTGTAAGCGCCTAGGGCTTCGTGAAGCAGGGCGGGTTCATCCATCAACGGAACTATCGCTTCGAAAAATCGGGCTAGATTCCAAGCACCAATTTTTGGTTGTTGTCCATATCTATAACGGCGCATAGAGGAATCTGTAGTATTGGGAGTCCAGCCAGGATTGTAATCTTCTAACCAACCATATGGGCCGTAATCTATTGTCAAACCATGTATTGACATATTGTCGGTATTCATTACACCATGGACAAATCCAACTCTCATCCAGTGCGAGATCATTACTGCAGTCTGTTCTGCAATATGTGTGAGCCATTTGACAAGTCCGGAGTCATCAGCAACCGAATGCCCAGGGTAATGAGTTTTAACCGTATGTTCAACCAAGGTTTTCAAGGTAGAATAATCATCGGAAGCAGTGTGAATTTGGAAACTACCAAAGCGTATGAAACTCGGTGCAACTCTACAGACTATTGCCCCTGTTTCCAATGCTGGATTTCCATTATACATCATATCTCTAAGCACTTTCTCACCGGTAGTTACCAATGATAAGGCACGAGTTGTTGGAACTCCTAAATGATGCATTGCTTCACTGCAAAGGAATTCCCGAATCGAAGAGCGAAGTACTGCTTTTCCATCAGCAAAACGAGAGTAAGGAGTTACTCCTGAGCCTTTGAGTTGTAATTCTAAGACTTCATTTTCTAGTTTTACTTCTCCAAGAGTAATTGCTCTGCCATCGCCTAGTTGACCTGCCCAGTTTCCAAACTGATGCCCACCATAGCGTTGAGCATAGGGGTCCATTCCTTCGATGATAGAACTGCCACCAAGTACATCTCCATTCGGGCGTTTAAGTCCTAATTTAGTAGCCATTTCCTCTGACCATAGCATGAGTTTGGGGTCTGGAGAACGAGTTGGCTTCACGCGTGACCAACAGGCATTGGGAACCTGGCGAGTCACTCCTCCAACTTGGGAATCGCCCGGAGTTTCCTTTAGGAAACGACTGAGCCATTCTAGTGATTTAAAAGAGCCCATACGGATGACCAATCGTGTATGAGTTTTGAACATGTGGATGGATCCAAGAACCCCAGTTGTCATATATTGAACGTTGTTGGTATCACATAGGTGCTTAATTTGGTAAACATTGTGTGCGACCCGACATTTGCAAGAGTAGATAAATTGATTAATTTGTTAAATAGATCTAAATTATTACATATCTTATTGATTCTCAATCTCAAACAAGAGCCTATGAGGTTTTCAGATATCAAGAGAATAGTTGATAGTTCATCCACAACAGTCACTAGAAGGCTGGGCGAACTTGAAGAAAACGGGTTAGTATTACGAAAGTCGTATTCGACAATCCCAGTTTCAGTTTATTATGAACTTACCAAAGAGGCTAACAATCTAGCGCCAACTATTCAGTCGATGTACGATTGGGTTGTAGAACATGATATGGAATTAATTTAGTTAGATTTATCTTGGCTATTCCCTAGTATAACGTTCAATATGACTAACTGCGAACCCTTACAATCTTTTTTAGAGTTGCATGGGTAATGGGAGAACCCCTTGCCATTTTTTCGAATTGATTGGTCGATAGTTCAAACAGGACGATTTTTTTCATGCCTCCGCCCCTAAAATCCCAAGCAATTCTGCCGCTCCAAATGAACCGCCAGAGCTAATATCAAAAACCTTGAACAGAATGAAGAGGATTACAGTACCAATGACAAGAGGGGGTAGAAAGCGGTTGACAAGGGCATAACCAAGATTCGCAAGACGGGTAAGTAAGGTATCGTCAGGAGAAGGAGCTTCATCATCCATGCTGCAAAGCCCGAAATTCCTGTATCTAAATGTAACCCGCCGTACTGAAATCATCCAATGATTTCTATAAGGTGCCCTTTGCGAATGCCCCCGTTTGAAAGGGTAGCGTCTGTATCGGCCCACCGAATACCCTTTGTACCGAGAAATAAAATGCAGTGGGGTTTAGGATACACCCTTTGCTTACCCAAACTCGATAATTTGATAGAATTACAATACATACCTCCATACATACGCAACCACGCTTAATTATCACTCGCTAATGGGGCAATCATGAGCAATAAAGTGAACAAGACGATTTCTATTGATGCAAGACTGAATGGTATAGCCAAAGAAATGCCGAACTTTTCTGGTTTCGTTCAACATTGTATCGTGACTTATACAGAAGGAAATATCGAAATTGATTGGGAGCAAATCAACACTCAATCAAAGAACGGCAATGATGATGGTGAAAGCAAAAAAAAGAAAACAATTTCTATTGACGAAAAACTCAATGAAGTCACCAAAGAGATGCCTAATTTTTCAGGTTTCGTTCAACATTGTATCGTCGATTATACAGAAGGAAATATTGAAATCGATTGGGAGGAACTCAACACTCAATCAAATGAAGAAAAGAAAAGGACGCAATTTGGCGTTAATGAATTCGGATATGCAAATAAAAAGATAATCACAATGGTGGGGGGTTCTCGAGAAGAGAGAGGACGTTATGCAGGATTTATACCACGTTCCTGTGCTCTTTTGATAGACCTAATTCTCATCAGTATCCCAAGTATACTCTTGAGTCTCGTTGGGATTTCTTCCGGTATAGAGTTCCTAATTGTTGTTCTGGTTTACCCTGTTCTCTTCAATGCCTCATCATGGCAAGCAACACCAGGAAAACGCCTCTTCGGATTGGTTGTGACAGACCTTAACGGGGACAAACTTTCACTGAAGAAAGCACTCAAACGACATGCTTTGATTTTTCTGATAATAATTACGTTTGGATTCGGATATTTAGCACAACTTTGGACAGATCACAAGCAAACAAACCAAGATCTCATCGCTCGAACCTTAGTTGTGAAGAAAGGCATGGACAACTGGGCTCAATGATTTTTCAAATGGAACCGATGCAAAGGGGACCCCACTGTACAGACGGGTATACGAACGGTACCCACTAATGACACGCCTGCATAGAGGGTCTAACGACCATGAGAGTTATAGAAACTAATTATCAATAAATCTAGTAATTGGACATTGTTAACACAATAAAATCCTCAAAATATAGCGAAGGAGTCATGAACAATCACCTTGTGGATTTACTCATGGTGCAACGCCCTCGCGGAACAAGAGACTTCACTCCCAAGGTGATGAATCGCCGTTTAGCGTTTGAGCAATTGCTTGAGAAATGCGCTAGACGTAGTGGCTTTAACAGAGTTCAAACTCCTGTTTTCGAGTCGCTTGAATTATTCACTGCTAAGTCGGGTCAAGGCGTTATCTCTCAATTATACGGCTTTGAGGACAAAGGTGGCAGGCCACTTACTCTACGACCAGAACTGACAGCGCCTGTAATGCGTATGATCGCTGAAGAGATGCGTAATGATACCAAGCCATTGCGCCTATCTTACTTTGGACAATGCTATCGCTATGAGGAATTCAAGAAAGGGCGCTATCGAGAGTTTTTCCAATATGGTGTTGAACTGGTGGGGGCATCAGGACCTTTGGCAGAGGCTGAAGTAATCGCTTTAGCAATTTCAATGCTTGATGCATGTGGACTCAAAGACTGGCAAATTCGTATCGGTCATGTTGGTATTCTCAAAGATGCTCTTAGTGGACTTGGACTATCTGTTGACACACCTGAAGGGGCCAGTGAGCCACCGATTGCCAGCGCTATGAGATTTTTAGACAAGGGTGATGATAAGGGATTAGAGGCACTTCTTGAATCTAATGGGATCCCTGTACAGAACGCAGCACCACTTAGGGCGCTATCAGACCTTGAGGGCGGGGCAGAAACAATTGGACCGGCAAGAGAAATTCTATCTTCACTAGAAGGTGTATCTTTAGACGCACTCGATGATTTACAAGTTACTCTTGATTCGGTTGCAGCACTCGCTCCAGCACCTCCATCTTTGGCTGTTGACTTAACAGTTGCAAGAGGACTTGATTACTATACTGGAATGGTATTTGAGGTAATAGTTCCTTCAATGGGTGGGGAAGGCCAAGTTCTTGGTGGCGGTTCTTACAAACTGCTACATTTGTTTGGACTACCTGACTTAGACCCATGTTGTGGATTTGGATTAGGATTTGACCGCGTACTGCTTGCTCTTGAAGCACAAGCTACTGCAGAGGGTCGTAGTGAAGTTGTTCCAGGAGAACTTGATGATATGAGTATGATTGCATGTATACCATTCAATATTGATGTAAGTCAAGTTCTGCCTTTGGTTGGTGAACTAAGAGCAAAAGGTCAGCGTGTAGAACTTGAACTAAGGGGTAGAAAGATCGGTAAAGCAATGAATTGGGCTAATGGAATTGGCGCTACAACAACTATGGTAATTGGTCCAAGAGACTTAGAACAAGGACAATGTATGCTAAAGAATCTTGAAACTGGAGAACAACAAGCAGTAGCACTAAGCGTAGAAGCAATTATTGAAGCGCTTTAATCACTCTTCGGTTTGTTCTTTACGAGTATTGATGAATGCAGCCATTGCGATAGCAGCAGATGCTACAACCAAAGTAAATCCAGGTGTATCTTCATCATCAGGAGCACCTATTTCTCCACCTTCTTGGAAATTTTCGTCCCATGACATCGGGTCTATTGGCATCAATAAACTTCCACCATCGCCTAATTCGATTGCAAATTCAGCAGGGTCTCCGCGATTATCCCAAAAGCCACCATTCTTGATAATCACCTTTGACTTTCATTGTAACTTCAATCAGAGGGTTATCATTAATGCCATCCCATGTTTCATTACCTTCTTCAACAAACCATGAGAATTGAATGTTTTTCCAATTTCCTGCAGGCCAAGGACTTTCAGTATGTTGATAAATTTCCGATTGGCCCTTGTAAACAGTAATGTTTAACCAATCACAATCATTTGGCGTTTGACCTGGTTGGCACGGACCTGCATTATCAGTACTATCTGCATCACCTTCATAGTAGATATTGAAGTTTCCACGGAATTCTCCACCAACAGTCATGCTGAGTCTCTTATCTAAGGTTGGGTCCATAGTGAATCTTTGCTTGATGGTTATTACCCCATCATCTTTTTGTTCACGGATTTCACCAGCATTATCATCGCCCATTCCTTCATCATCTGAAGAATTGAAATGACTCCAATATTGATTCATTCCATCAGCCCAAATATACAGAGTTGTATTATTGGCACTTGGTTGCTTTGGGTCCTCTTGTTGACTCTGCTGCTGGGCTGAAACATCACCTGCTTGAACAGGAGTCATAAGGAATAAAGTTACTAAAACTGCAAAAACGGCTTTGCCTCGCATGGCTAACGGTTAACACATCTCACATTTGACGATTGCTAAAACCCGAGTGATACAAATCCGCATCGATTTTATGATTAATCAAAGCGCTGGAAACCCATTCGCCCATTTTCATCATTCTTTCCGCGAGTAATTCTTAGAGCATCGCCAAGAATGTCGGGAGTTAGTCTGCCAGTGCGCAAATCTGTACCACCAACACCGGTGATAATCGCCATTACTTTGATTGTATCTCCAAAGCCAGCATCTTGTCTTGCACCCCAGATTACATTTGCATCTTCACTGACTCTTGCAGTTAGTAAATCAACAACTTGAGATGCTGCTTCAAGTGTCATATATTGGCCACCTGTTACGTGAATTAGAACACCAGTAGCACCAGAGATATCGACATCGAGTAATGGGTGGTTTAGCGCTTCATGAACAACTTCTTCTGGCCCTCGGTCAGATTCTCCGTATAGCATCATAGTGACTCCACCATTTGCCATAATCGCTCTTACATCAGCGAAGTCTAGGTTGATTAGTGAAGGTAAGGTAATGGTTTCTACAATTCCTTTGACAATTTCAGCAACCAATTGGTCCATGATTGAGAATGCCTCATCAAGAGGCAAGTTCGGAACATAGTGTAGAAGTCTATTATTATCCAAAACAAGTACAGCATCTGCAACTCTACGAAGTGACTCAAGTCCTTCTAGCGCCCTTGCCATTCTTTGGCGTCTTTCAACATGGAATGGAGTGGTTACAATTCCAACCACAAGTGCGCCTGCAGCTTTTGCTTCTTCAGCCACAATTGGACAAATACCAGTTCCCTGAGCCACCACCCAGGCCACTGGCGATGAATACTAAATCTGCGCCAGTAACGATGCGCTTGATCATCTCTCTTCCAGCCTCAGCGCATCTTCGTCCAGTTGAAGGATCGCCTCCAGCACCAAGTCCTCGAGTTATGTGCCTGCCAACAAGTAACTTCTGTAAAGCACGAGTATGGTCAAGATGTTGCTTATCGGTATTGATAGCGACAGTTACCGCCCCTTCAACTCCAAGGTGAGTGATTCTATTGAGGGTATTATTTCCTGAACCACCGCATCCAACGATTAGAATACGCGGGTTTGGCACACCGAATGAACCTAAGTCTTCATCGAGTAGCGCGGTAGCACCTTTGTTGATAGTTTCTTCACGCAGACCACTAATCATGTCAGCAAGAGCGCCGTCGTTTGAATTGGAAGCACCACTATTCCCCATCATTCCACATCCCGTTTGCAAAGGCTACTCTTACCCTACTTAACCGCACCCATTGTTGAAGCATCAAATCAGTCGATTTCTTTAGTAAAATTACCATTTCGGACACCTCTGTATAGACCATTAACCTCTACCCTTGTTAAGGTAAGGTTTGAACCATTGAAAAAGGGCTAATTTAGCACTTTTTTACCATGACCCAACGGTTAATCATTGATGAGGGTTAAGTAGTGGAGGCTTTTGCGACAGAATACCTCGCTTAGCTCAGTTGGTAGAGCACCTGACTGTAGTTGGTAAAAAACGTCTCTCAGCAGACATCAGGGTGTCCCCGGTTCAAGTCCGGGAGCGGGGACCAATTATTCATCATCAATACTCTTAGAAAATCCTCTTGTAAATTTAAACTACCGGACTTACATCAAGTTTACAAGCGGGAAACAATTGCCATAAGTGACAAATTTGTTACCAAAGACTATTTTACAATCGAATTAGTCAGGTAACTATGCGTACATGGTTAGTAGTTGCCGTATTAATGGCCGTTATGGGTTCTCCAATGTTGACACAAACTTCAGTATTGGAAGATTCAGGTGATAATTTACAGTTTTCAAGCCCAATTCAAACAACTATTTCACCCGCCTCTGGTTGGACTAGTGGCGGTCAAGAAATCACAATTACAGGTAGCGGTTTCATGGATTTGGCATTCACTAATACAACCTATGACGGAATCAACCATCAATGGGTGGAGACGACCATGGACTATTCTGATCAAGCCGGCCGATGGAATGCCGTTGCCGTCGATTCAAATGGCCACATCCACGTCGTACAAATTAAGGATGAAAGTTACCAAATCCGTCACAGTGTCAATGACGGAACCGGTTGGATTTCGAATGATATCAACACTTGTGGTAGCACATATTGTTGGGATATTCACATGGTCATTGATGACAATGACCACATACACTTGGGCTACACAACATACACCAGCTGGGATGAAACGCTGGTCTACATGAACTACGATGGAACATCGTGGACGGATACTGTAGTCTCAAACTCCGCTCATTTTGGGCCAATCGGTATAGCAGTTGACTCGAACAACCATCCGCACATCTCCTATGCTCTCGATGGCTCAGATCAATGTGGTGCTGGACTTCGCATTTCCTCGTATGATGGATCGAGTTGGTCGTACACGAACGTTGACCAGGGGTCCAACCGTGGTTGTGAGTCTGCCATTGTCATTGATGAAAGCGATTATATGTACATCGCCTATCAAGACAGAAGCTCCTCGAAATTGAAAATCGCAACAGACAAGAGTGGATCTTGGGACTCCTATTTGGTGGATACAGGAACATCTCCGAGCAATTTGTATCCAGGGTACATGACATCGATGGCCGTGGACCGGCAAGGACAATTTCACATCGCTCACCAAGATAACAAAGAGTATGATTTACGATACTCAACAGGGGCTCCCAATAGCCAATGGACAACCACCATAGTGGATGCAACTGGGCATACTGGTCGAGACCCTTCAATCGCCATTGATGCTGCTGACCAACCCCATATCGTTTACCACACATGGTCTGGACAGAATTTGAAGTACGCAACAATCGATCAGGCGACTTCCAGTTGGACCGTAACCACAATGGCGAATGGTGGTGATGTTGGTGAGGGGAACTCCATTTTCATCGATGAAAGCGGGGTTATGCACGTTCCTTTTAGCGACGGAACGAATGATGTTCTGAAGTACGCTACGAAATCAACTGGGTTGAGTCAGACTGATGAAATTAGAGTTCAATTTGGCCAATATGGGTCTGTGACTGGAACTGTTGTCAATGATACAATAATTACCGTATCGACGCCATTATCTGGTTTGACTCCCGATACGTTCGACATTACTCTTTGGGATAAAGATGGTAATTCTCAGATTCTATCTTCTTCTTTTGAATTCATTTCACAAGAGGACCTAGACAATGATGGTGTGCTCAATGCTAACGATGATTGTCCAAATGATGCGGGTACTTCATCACAAGATTTGACTGGCTGCCCCGATGATGATGGAGATGGTTACAGTAATTCAGGGGATGACTTCCCTAATGATGCTAGTGAAAATTCCGATAGCGATGGTGATGGTGTTGGCGATAACGCAGATGCTTTCCCTAGCGATTCGAGTGAAAATACCGATAGCGATGGTGACGGTGTTGGAGATAATAGCGATGCATTCCCATCAAATACCTTTGAGCAATCTGATTCAGATGGCGATGGAGTTGGCGATAATAGCGATTCTTTCCCTAATGATGCAAGCGAAACAACCGATTCTGATGGTGATGGAGTTGGAGATAATAGTGACGCTTTCCCTATGAATGCCTTTGAGATATATGACTCCGATGGCGATGGAGTTGGCGATAATGCTGATGATTTCCCTAATGATGCCAGTGAAACCGTGGATTCAGATGACGATGGAGTTGGGGATAATTCTGATGCTTACCCTAATGATGCTAGTCAGACAACTGATATTGATAGTGATGGCGATGGAGTGAATGATATCAACGATCTCTGCTCAAACACACTGGAAAATGCAGCAGTTGACGCCAATGGTTGTTCATCAATTCAACTTGATGGAGACGGTGACGGATATAATAATACACAAGACGACTTTGCTTTAGATTCAACTCAATGGATGGATAGTGATGGCGATGGTTACGGCGATAATTGGGGAGATAGTTCTTGGAATGCAAGTAGGGAGCAAGGCTGGCCTGGTGTTTTCATTATCGATGCATCAACACCTGACTATTGTCCAGATGTTGCAGGTAATTCAACTGCCGATGGCTACTTTGGTTGCTTAGATGCTGATGGAAATGGTATTGCTGATTTGCTGGAACAGAATGAAACCAATGGTACGGATAATACCAATCAAACGGAAGAACCTGTCGATACCGATGGAGATGGAGTTTCAGACTTAGAAGATAATTGTCCAGGCACCTCTCCAAATACTTCTGTTGACGCTTTTGGTTGTGAACTTGATAATTTGCAGGAAGAAGATGAGGAACCAACATCAGCGTTTGACTCATTCTTTTCCGGAGATAGTGACCCAGTCACAACAACAGTTGGAATCGGTGCAATTCTGCTCGCTTTGTTTACTCTGCTGCAAACCAATGCAGTCGCTGCAGTTCTTCCTGATACCTTCCGCTGGGTTCAAGTTCTACGTAAGAATTCTAAACTTACCAAAGAAGAACGTAATGAGTTGACTTACTTACAGTCTGTAGTGCAAGCTTATCATAGCAATACAGAGGAATTAGCCGAAGAATTAGTGAATTTGAAAGGGGACATTACCGCACGGTTTACCAATAATCAAATCAAGAAAGAGACTCGTGAAAAATTACTAATTTTGATCGAGGAACTTCAATCTTCGACGCCGAATGAATTGTATCAAATTGCTCATAATGATGCCTATTTCGGTCTATCAGAGGTAATTGACACAGGCGATAGAACCAAACTCCTTGATGAAAAAGTAGCTATGACTACAATGACTGTCGATCATGAACACTCTGAAGCCCCGTCAGCCTATTCATTAGGAGAATTAGATGATAAAGGTACATATTGGATTGAATGGCCAGCAGATTCTGGAACATGGTATTACAGATATTCTCCTGAAGAAGAGTGGTCTGAGTTCGAAAGTTGAGCACAAGCTAACAATCAATTAGCGGACTTCTCTCCAAGTCCGGAAATGAGGAGCAATAATTCATTTTTAGTAGTCCAATTTTTTATTAGTTAGAATATGTCACACGAATCATGGCTAACATTGTGCAAAGCAAGTTTTCAGCCTTTTTGCTCGCATTTTTGATGGCTACAATTAGTTTCAGCGCTTCTATTTCCTCTTGGGATTTTGAAGTCTTAGAATCAAAATCATCTATGCAAACAATTTCTTCTAACTCTACTGTTAATCTCTCCATCGGTCATGCAACAACGATTCCGACTAGTCTAACTGGAAATTTATCATCTGGAACATATGAAGTTAATTCTGAGATTGAAGGAATGCATTTCACTTCAGAATCTATTGATAGCCAAGGAAAAGTGGCATTAGGACAGGACTTCATCTGTGCTATATTTGCAGATGGTAACTTAAAATGCTGGGGGGATAATCAATACGGACAACTTGGAATCGGCTCACTTGAAGATCAAACCTACTCCACAAATAGTTGATTTAGGTCCTGGAAGAAAAGCATTATCGGTTAGCGCTAATGAAAAACACGCTTGTGCGATTCTTGATGACGGTAATTTGAAATGTTGGGGTTTCAACAACTATGGTCAACTAGGTATTGGTTCACAGACCTTACAAAATTCTCCACAATTAGTAGATTTAGGACTTGGACGAACCGCAGTTTCAGTAAGTTTAGGTCGATTTCACACCTGTGCAATCCTTGATGGTGGAACTTTGAAATGCTGGGGGCATAATTACGAGGGCCAACTTGGAATTGGTAGTACTTCAGGAATATTTGTTGGTTTGGCATTACCACAGACAGTTAATCTTGGAACTGGTAAAACAGCAGTTACTGTCAGTTTAGGAGAGGAACACACCTGCGCAAATCTTGACGATGGAAGTCTGAAATGCTGGGGGCGAAATGACTACGGACAACTTGGAGTTGGTTCAACAATTGGACAAACTACTCCACAATTAGTAGATTTAGGAGTTGGAAGAACCGCACTTTCTGTCATTTTAGGGTCATTTCACACCTGTGCAATCCTTGATGATGGAATGATGAAATGTTGGGGTTATCATGGGTCTGGTAGACTTGGAGTTGGTTCAGCAAACACAAATCAAGAAACTCCACAATCAGTTAATCTTGGTGTAGGAAGAACTGCGATTTATGCAGGTTTAGGTAGTGAACACACCTGCGCAAATCTTGACGATGGAAGTCTGAAATGCTGGGGAGTTAATAACTACGGACAACTTGGAATTGGTTCAACCACAAATCAAGAAACTCCACAATTAGTAGATTTAGGACTTGGACGAACCGCACTTTCTGTCAGTTTAGGAGAGGAGCACACTTGCGCAATCCTTGATGATGGAAGTTTGAAGTGCTGGGGTCAAAACACTTACGGTCAATTCAATTCTGATTTGACTCGTGTTAGAAACCCTAAGGAAATTGGCATTAAATCAAGTGTTAACGTAAAACAATCTAGTGTAGGAAATGATTATACTTGTGCAATCCTTTATGATGATAGTTTGAAATGTTGGGGCCCATAATAATTATGGTCAACTAGGTATTGGTACAAATTACAACACAAATTCACCATCGACAGTTAATCTTGGAACTGGACGTACAGCAGTTTCAGTACATGCAGGTCAATCACATACTTGTGCAATCCTTGATGATGGTAGTTTGAAATGTTGGGGCCTGAATAATTATGGTCAACTAGGTATTGGTAATAATTCAGATATAAATCAGCCATCGACAGTTAATCTCGGAACAGGAAGAACCGCGATTTCCGTAATTGTAGGCTACTATCATACTTGTGCGATTCTAAATGGCGGGTAGTATGAAATGTTGGGGCCACAATGATTTCGGTCAACTTGGCACAGGATCTTATACTCATAGTAATACGCCTCAAAATGTTAATTTGGGTTCTGGGAAAACTGCAACCACAATAGGTTTAGGACTATGGCATACCTGTGCAGGTCTAAATGATGGTAGTTTGAAATGCTGGGGTATTAATACCAATGATCAACTAGGTACTGGTTCAAGTGCAAATTGGATACCTAATCCATCGACCGTTAACCTTGGCATTGGACGAACCGTCGTTTCAGTAAGTTTAGGACAAACTCACTCCTGCGCAAATCTTGACGATGGAAGTCTGAAATGCTGGGGAAATAGTAACTACGGACAACTTGGTATAGCAAATTCACAAGCATCTACGCCACAGCTTGTTAATCTTGGGACTGGACGAACTGCAGTTTCAGTACATGCAGGTTCATCGTACACTTGTGCAATACTTGATGATGGAACTTTGAAATGCTGGGGGAGATAATGGTGGTGGGCAACTTGGAATTGGTACAAGTTCCAATACAAATCAGCCAACTACAGTTAATCTTGGAACTGGACAAACCGTCGTTTCAGTAAGTCTAGGGTTCAGTCACACTTGTGCAGTTTTAGATGATGACAGCATGAAATGCTGGGGCATGAATATCAATGGTCAACTTGGCGATACTATAGAAATTAACTATATTAAAAACCCACCACAGATTTTACATTTGTACGAAGTATATCCTTATTTTATACTTCAGGTGGCAAATCCTAATTCGTGGTTCGGTGTAGCAAATGAGGTAGGAATTTTCAATCTAGATGTGTGGTATAATACTTCTGCAGTAGATACTTTTCACCGCATACAAGTTAACGTAATATCACCAATTACATATCAGTATAATCATTATAATTTTACAATAAATCAATCTTCTAATATTATTCCAAACGGAGTAAATTGCATCTCATGTATTTTTTCAATTTCGCCCGAATTAACTAATGGTATGGGATTTAACTCATCAACTGCGGTAATCTCTGGTTTTGCCGATTCCCTTTCAAGAAACAAATCTTATGTTATTTCAGCACTTAACTACTCAGGCCTTTCTGAGATTCATCTTTGGATAAAAATAGTCGATGAAATACCAAATATTAATTATTCAATAAATTCATTAAATTTCATCAAGGGATTTAGAAATCAAACTAATAGTTTAACGAATGTAGGCGGTGCTATAGTATCTTCAATACTGTATCCACATATTGATGGTTTTTACAACAAATAATATTGGAAATGAAAATTTACTACTAAGTGGGTTTGGCTCATGTGGAATAAATTCCATTGCATTGGAATGTTGGGGAATTAATTTTGGTAATTCTAATCTATTTTATAATCAATCATCAGTTACAGATATTTCTCTGAGTACAACAAATGTGTGTCTTGTAACCATTAATGGCATTGTAAAATGCGCTGGTGAAAACTCTCAAGACCAAATTAACGGTTCTTCTCTTGCCAATAGCGATTATTTACAGTTTGTTGAAGTAAATCATTCGGGTAATTTACCTGTAAATCAAGTAGCAACAACCCAAGATCAAATCTGTATTTTGGATATTGGAAATAATTTATTTTGTCAAGGTTTGTTTGACTATTACGTAGATAATTCAGTGGCTGGAAGCATAATTGAGATAGATAGTGGCGAATTTCACTTTTGTGTAAAGAACTCACAAATGGAACTATATTGCTGGGGAGATAATACACATAGTGCAATCGGAAGTGTGCAAATTTCTGATAGAATTCCACAAGTTATTGATGTTGGGTCTGGATATAATGTAATCGATTTTGATACTGGCGAAAAGCACACTTGTTTAGTTCGTAATGACAACAAAATACTTTGTTGGGGGTACCGGTACTAACGGTCAAATTGGTGATGGATATCAAATCACTCACACATCTCCTCAAATGGTTAATTCTCCTCCGTGGGCTTCATATGCCAAGGTTTCAGCTGGAAATTCTCATACATGTGCAATGCTTGAGGATAATGGTGTTATGTGCTGGGGCAATAATTCTCATGGACAACTTGGTGATGGTACAACTACAAATCGTTTAACACCCGTAAATGTCTCAATAATTCCTTCTTGGATGAATGTAGTAGATGTTGTCGCAGGAGACGGTGGAACATGTGTAATCGATGATTTAGCAGCAGTTTGGTGTTGGGGCGACAACTCTAATCAGAAACTTGGACTCAATTCTACAATTAGTATCGCGACATCCCCTCAAACAATACGATTTAGTGATTCAGCATCATTAATGGGTATTTTACCTATGGGGGGTATTAACTGGTGCTCCACTAATCTCTCAACCTTCTACAGTTCACCGATTATACGGAAATAATAGTGGCGGTTCTGATGATGTAAATATCACAATAACTGTTGGACTTGCCGCGGATTATTCTATTACTCATCTTAATCTAACAAGAAACACTTCGGTAGTTAACGTATCTCCTGTATTAACCGGAGGACCTTATCAATTCTCAATCGCACCTCCACTGCCACCAGGAATGAACCTCGGCGTCAATAATGGAACCATTTGGGGAACACCATTAGATGATCAAGTCTCTACTATTCATTCAATTACAGTAGAAAACAATTCTGGCTGGGATAAAATAGAGATCAACATTACCGTTGCAGATATTCTTGCTAATATTTCATATCCAAGTTCAGATTATACTTTAGTTAGAAATTGGACCATAGATCCGACCTATATCTCTAACACTGACGGAGGTGACTTACTCAGCGTTAATTCAAACATTGATCTGCCAATTGGTTTAGATTTGAATACCTCGCTTAATACATATTATTCAGCAATTGCCTTAGAATCTGGAGGTTATCATTCATGCTCAATTCTTAATAATGGAAGTTTGAAGTGCTGGGGACAAAATAACTTTGGTCAACTTGGAATTGGCACAAGTGGTTATGATACAAGCCAAACTACTCCACAATTAGTAGATTTAGGAGTTGGAAGAACCGCAGTTTCACTAGGTTTAGGATTCTATCATACTTGTGCAATTCTTGATGATGGAAGTTTGAAATGCTGGGGATATAATTTATATGGCCAACTTGGTATTGGCACGAGTGGTTCAACAACAAGCCAAACTACTCCACAATCAGTAGATTTAGGAGTCGGAAGAACCGCAGTTTCAGTAAGTTTAGGATCCTATCATACTTGTGCTATTCTTGATGATGGAAGTTTGAAATGCTGGGGACATAATAACAATGGCCAACTTGGAATTGGTTCAACAACAACCCAAACTACTCCACAATCAGTAGATTTAGGAGTCGGAAGAACCGCAGTTTCACTAAGTTTAGGATCCTATCATACTTGTGCAATTCTTGATGATGGAAGTTTGAAATGCTGGGGATATAATTCATATGGTCAACTTGGTATTGGCACGAGTGGTTCATACTACTAACCCAAACTACTCCACAATCAGTAGATTTAGGAGTCGGAAGAACCGCAGTTTCAGTAAGTTTAGGACACTTATCATACTTGTGCTATTCTTGATGATGGAAGTTTGAAATGCTGGGGACATAACAATCAATGGGCCAACTTGGAATTGGTTCAACAACAACCCAAACTACTCCACAATCAGTAGATTTAGGAGTTGGAAGAACCGCAGTTTGTCACTAAGTTTAGGATCCTATCATACTTGTGCTATTCTTGATGATGGAAGTTTGAAATGCTGGGGACATAACATAACTACGGCCAACTTGGAATTGGCACGAGTGGTTCAACATACTAAGCCAAACTACTCCACGATCTGTAGATTTAGGAGTCGGAAGAACCGCGGTTTCAGTAAGTTTAGGATCCTAGTCATACTTGTGCTATCCTCGATGATGGAAGTTTGAAATGCTGGGGACAAAATAGCAA
>CASIAI010000009.1 GCA_949372655.1 Candidatus Poseidoniaceae archaeon | reverse complement strand
GGGTACCCTTTGCTTAACCATCCATATGAATGATACCCTTTGTATACCGTCAATATTTACACATTCTAACGATCGACTAGAGTTCATTTGGCACTGGTGTTTGGTCCATATGCAAGAATGCATAGACCGCCCACCATGTGACAATATCCCATGAATGAACGAGATTGTTAATTCCTGTGGAATTATCTGTACCCATGTAGTCAATCATGGTCTCCATCGTATCGCATTCACGATGGTAACACGGATAGCCATCCACCAAACCATTCCATCCAAGGGTTGCAACACCGAGGTTTTGAAACGAGTCATGGTCACTTCGAGCGGTTGGTGATTCGTAAATTGCGACAGTATCTTCGTAGATATCGCCCCATAATGGGCTCTCTCCACCCTCAAGCCAGGCTTCTCTTCCACGATCTATCTCGTAACCTAGATCGAGTGCATCTGCACCAATCCATTCCGCCAAGTAATACATACCTGCTTGGTCAATCGCTTCCTGAGTCCCATCCGGGCCAAGATATACAGAGAGTGCATAATCACCTGGATAATTGACGCCAGCCATGTCTAGATTCAGATAATTGCTCACTGTAATTCCATCTGGAAGGTCGTTAGCGAACGAACGTGAACCCCACAAGCCTTCTTCTTCAGAAGACCACAAACAGAAGACCATCGTTCGACGAGCATCGAATTCTGCAAGGACGCTAGCTGTGGTCAACACCATGCTCGACCCTGCTGCATTGTCGTAAGCACCGTGCCTGGTTCCGTAACCTGGAACGCCGATCTCAGCTCCTGGAGTATAAGCCACAGGAGGTGCAATATCAAAGTGTGCGCCAAAGACGAGCCATTCATCTGGATAGACTGATCCATCTTTGTATCCGCAAATGTTGACCGCCCAGGCTGTATTCGATTGGAAACGATGAACTTCAACCCTATCTAATCCGTAGCCCTGCATTACGCCTTCGAAATAGGTAATTGCGTGCTCATACGAAGGGTTTGCATTTCCAATCCAGCGATCGAGATAGCCAACTGCTCCATCTGCACCGCACGTAGCACAAGGAGTATCGTCGGTAATGAAATCGACCCAGTCATAGACATCTCTGCCATTGACCCAACCATCACTTGCACCAACTCCGTTCTCTTCTGTTAGGTCAGCACGGAACGGCCGGCTTGTTTCTAGAACAAGAGAAATAACATCACCTCCGGATTGATTTCCAGGAACCAACCAAGGCCACATTCCTCCTACATCTTGATTTTCAACCGCCTGTACAGCAGAACCGCTGTTCGGATTTTCAAGCCATTTGGTCCAAGACTCGTCTGCTTGTCGAATTGGCCAATCGACACGGCCAATATCTCCAACGAAGAAGACTACCTTGTCGTTCCTTGGAGGTAGTAAGAGGTTGACACTTATCTGTTCACCAGAGTTCATGTCGAGTACAGTACCGTTTTGAGCACGCATCGAACCAGGGTCTTGTATGAAGTACGGAATGAAGACTGCTAGGTCATCATTTGCATCGAGCGTTATAGTTTGCCACATTCCAGCCTCAAGCGAATCAGACTCAACAACTGTTAGAGACGATTCTTCAAGAGATTGAACTTCGTTTTCGCCAAAGCAACCTGAAAGTGGTGCTAGAACCATCAAGAACATAAGACCAACAGCTTGTACACGAATGCGCATGTCAAAACCCAACTACCGCTTATGTTTGAATTCAGCGGTCTTTTAGTGTCGACTATTTGAATGGTAATTCAAAATCTCTTCGGATTCTTCTAAGTTTCTTAGTCGAGGGCTTGAATGAATATTTAGCCAAAGAAATCGTCGGTTGAATCGTTTTCATATTTTTCCAAACTTGTTCAAATCCTTGGAAGGAAATTTCTTGAAGCCCCTCTGGGAGAAGTTGTATCTCAATCTCTTCTGGTGACTTTTGAATTGCACAATAGGCGGTTATATCGGGATGCATTTGCATTACTGCTCGTCTAATAAAATCTGGAATTACTTGCTCAAAGCCATCTCCTGATTTCCTTTCAAGCAGAAAAATATCATCTTGTCTTCCCATAATTGATTCAATGGATTCTCGTGCATCACCACACTTGCATGGTTGCTTTGAAGCAACCAAAATATCGTTCAACCTATACCTAATGATAGGCTGTGTTTTTCTCTTGAAATCTGAAATTATTGGATGATACCAGCCTTTTTCCTCATCAACCCATTGCTTCTGAATAACCATTATTTCTTCATTCAAGTGTAATGTTCCATGCTCACAAGTAGCGGCAATTTCTCCTTCAGTAGATGAATAAAACTGGTGAACAATTTGACCAAAATGCGCCTCAATATGCGTTCTGTCTATCTCATCTAATACTTCAGCAGCAGAAACAAGTTTTCGAACTTTCAGAGGAGATTTCACATCTGCTAAATATCTAAGAACGCTCGGAGGGCCAATTAGAATATCTAATTTATCTTGTAAAATAGACTCATGAATTTCTTCTAAAGGTTTCATGAGGTCATAGAACTTGAATTCTATTCTGTTAGAACCTACAGACTCGAAAGTATTCGAATTCGCTCTTAAAATTAAACCAATTCTATGCTTTGAAAATATTGACCCGTCTAATCCTCTAGATAGCATAAATCCTGCCCAACCTGCTTGCTCTTTTTCACTAATAAAATGCATACCTCTTGAGCCACTAGTACCTGAAGAGTAGCCTATCGAATAAGGGCCTATTTTTGGAGAGAAATCACGAGACTTTTCCGCCTCATCTGCCAATGAGTTCGCTTTGCTAACATCTATTCTGACCGTCAATAAATCCTCAAGATTTTCCATCATTATCGACTTATCTATCAATGGAAAATCGTGCCATTGCTCGTCTTGCATACCCTCCCAATGACGTGCATAGAATGGTGAGTTTTTACGAACAAATTTGGCTTGCTTCCTCATTCCTTGGCTTTGTATTCGTTCTATTTGTTTACGAGATTTAAATTTCTTAGGAGTAAAGAAATAGCGTAATAATGTGCTTAATTTACTCACTCCAATTCCTCCATACCTTGTTCAAAGGTCTTTTTAGGAATCCAACCTAATCCATCTTTAGCCCCTGAAATATCCAAGACTAGAGATGTTGTGACCTGCCTTAATCCATATGGAGTAATTCTAGGCTCCCATTTTTTGCCTGGTACTAAATTAGCGATCAAATTGTTGAAACTAGCCAATAAAAATACTGGATAGTACGGTATTTTTCTCTGCTTAAATGAAGATGAATATTTGGAAGTATAGGTTTGCATTATCGAATTAAATGTTCTTGCATCACCATTTGAGATATTGTAAAATTTACCAAGACTATCTTTTGGTGCTTTGATTGCTAAACATACAGCATCGATGAAATTGGATAAACAAGTAACATCAATAAGATTCTCGCCCTTACCGATTGTCTTGTAATGAGACTTACCGATAAGTCTCTTTAATCTTGGAATTAGAGTTTGGTCACCCTTGCCAAATACTGCGCGTGGGCGTAATCCTACCCATTTACCTCTAGGTTGGCTTAAACATACTAATTCAGCATCATATTTACTTGCACCATAGTGATGTTTTGGCCTAAATTTGAGTTCTGGAGTATCATCACGGTGAGGTAAATCATGTTTCATACCATCAAAGATTGAGGCAGAAGATATCGCAATTACCCTTGATACACTCGAATTTTTTACAGCCTCAAATACATTCTTTGTACCTTGTACATTGGTTTGAAAGAATCTTTTCTTATTACCAAATGGGGCAGCAAATGCTGCACAATGAATCACTACATCGCAATCTGCCACGCATTCGGTTAATGTTACTAAGTCTCCAATATCGCAACGTTTCATTTCAAATCCTTCATCTGATAAGGATTTGAGTTTCGCCTCAGAAAGTCCAAGTCCAAGTAAGGAGTGATTCTGGTCTCTTAATCGATACATAAGTGCCGTACCCAAAGAACCGGTAGCTCCTGTAACAACAATTCTCATCACTTCACCCCTAAGACATCTTATGCGAAATGTTTCTCCAAATTAAAACCATAAGTGCAGGCCAAGAAATCGCTAACAACCAAGCCAACCAAACCGGTAAAACCGGCGGCCCCTCAACCTCTACTGGAATAGTTGTGAAATTCGTTTCTCCATCTACTTCAAGCCAAATTTCTAGTGATTGGTTACCTGAAAACGGGAAATTTAACTGTCCACTCCAAATTGAAATATCATTTCTATTCTCCATATCTGTCCTCATTCTAACCTCTCCATTTTCATTTGGATATACTACCTCAATCCAAACCTCATCGATAACTGCTGTTTCATTTTCTGCTGGCAGAACTATAACTTCAATATCTGTAATTGCTTTAGGAGGCCACATCATGAATTCAACCCAGACATATTTATCATCGATATCGATTAGATAACGCTTAGGTGCATCAAAGCCTTCTCCTTCTTCAGAGAAATGAATTGTGTGTCCGCTAACAACAGGCAGGAATAGAATCATCATTACAATACTGAGAACTGATAATTTGGAATTTTTACTTTTTGATTTAGATAAACTGATTTGTTTATCCAAAGATAATCTCTCAACTGACGCCCCAAAACCTAGAGATAATTGCCAAAATACTCTAAGGATTACTACGCTGAAAACAACAGAAACCAATGTGTCAAAAATTCCAACCTCTTGTGGAATGTAATCGATGAATGTTGGTAACCAAACAACATCTGCAAGAATAACCAATGCGATCATAGAATTAGGGTTTTCAAGTGATGAGAACTTTTTGACAAAAATTAATCCAGGCAACAATAGCCATGGAAGACAGTGTGCAGCCCAAGTTGTATGTGGTGAGCCTGGTCGGAAAAAATGCTCACTAGTCATAAATGTAGAAACTAAGAATGGTACTAAAATTAAGAATAATAATTGTGAACCAAGCAACAAACCTGACAACGAAATCGCTCCATTCTTGCCCAGCCATCTATCAGCCAATGGAAGAAAAATCATCAAAGTAGCACCGGCAAAAATGAAGTGTAAAATTATGTTGATATTTAGAATCTCAAACGACCAAACACGAGGGTCTAAGAAATTAGCAAAAGCCAAATGGAAATGGTATACTAAGGCCCATAAAGTTCCTAGAATGATTAAATTTAACCATTTCGGGCAATTCTCTTTCAGTCTGTTTTTCATTTGTAATGCTAAAGCAATAGTTGCTACTTCCACTAGCATTCCGCCGGCAAAAGTCCAAACATGTGGAGGCGTTATTATTGTTGTATCAATGCCATAACTGGTATGCCAAAAATCGTCATATAGACCTCCAAGTACAAGAGTAATCAAACCACAAACCATCATCCAAAGGCTTGTAGGTGCAATAAATGGACCGATATAGAATCCCCCCTTTCGGTCTTGTTTTGAAATAAAACTATACCAAAAGATGTAGGATGAAAGCATGAGACTAGTTGGAATTATCCCCGCAAGAATCATGATATGTGGCGGAGTGAATAGTTTATCTCTTCCAACATCTGTATGCCATTGTAAGTCTACTGCTAAACCAAATCTTGCTATGATGTGATAAAGGCATAATACAACTAGAAAAAGTAATAGAAAATTATCTTCTTTACTTCTTTGAAATTTCATTTTCAAAACTCCCACTTGGCTGTTGTAGACTTACCTGACCGGTCTACTATACAATGTTCAAGTGTATGATTCTGTCCATTTATTCTTTCTAAAAATTCGTGCATATGCTTGCCTGATAACCATCTTTGGCCGCCTGAGAAATAGTTTTTACTCGAGTTGGTTTGTTGAGATTCTACTGCTCCAGATTTAGTAAATCGATTGGCTTTTATGTTTTCATCGAAATATCCCGTAATTGTTGAGTCAATATTCAACTTAGAACTATCATGAGTAACCGAAATCAATTGCGGACCATTCCCTAATTGTCCAATTACTGCAACTATACAATAAGACTCATAATCCCATTCACAATGTTTGGTAGGCCTATCATCACCAATACATAGTAGTGCGAATTTATTTTCCAATGATGGCAACAGGTCGGCAATCGACTGTAAAGCCACATGTGGGCTACAACTTCCATCGGTTACATCAAATGAAAAGCATGCCTGACTATCAAAACTGATTCCGTTACAGTGAATATCAAGGCCACCTTGAATATGAGTCGCAAAAGCAGGTTCTGTTCTAAAGTGCTCCCTAAATACCCCGCCATGAACTATTAGGCCGATGTCTTCAAGCCTAATATTAGCAGATTTAATTGCTTTTTTAGCTAGTTTTATGGTTGATTTTAGAAGACCGGTATAACCAATCTTTTTACTCTCCCATGAAAGCATTACGACCATTTTTCTACCCCCTCTGGAAGATTAAAATGCATCGCCATGATGGCAAGTCCTGAACCGAAAGAGACCATGAAAACCGTTTCATTTGAATTCAAGTAGTCTCTATTTTGTGAAATTTCTAATAGTACTCCATGCGTTGTTGACGCTGTATTGGCCGTTTCAGCACTATCATTGTGTAAAAAATTAATTTCACCAAAAATATCAGTTGCTAACTTTGCACCCTTTTTGACCGCTTTAGGGGTTGTTGGATGAGAGTATGTATGGTCGATTTCCTCCCATTTGAGGTCCATTTTTTTTACAGCACGCTGTAAGAAAATACCGAGATTATTCAATACTCCATCTTGCAAATCCCTTGCCTTAGTTCTCATTTGTGGGCCACGATGATTTTTACATGCTTGTCCAATACAATGTCTATTATATTGTGCTAATGTAAATGGCTTACTAAATCGAATTCTACCCTCTTCTTTGCTAGGACCTAGAATGTATGCAGCAGCACCATCGCCAACTGTGAGCGATGCTATTGCCCTAGGGTGAAGGTATAGATTTCTTCTTTTTGCTTCATCGATAATAGGAGTGATATGCTCTCCTGAAACAATTAATGCATATTCTGCTTGACCACTTCTGATTCTAGATTCTGCTATCATAAGAGAGGTCATCATACTAGCACATGCATTTGAAACATCAAATGTTTGGGCATTATTTATCCCCAGTTTATTGGCAATTAAGGTTGCATAACTTGGTGATAAATGTTGACTCAATTCGCTATCCATCTTACTAACTGAGGAATTGATTACCAAATCGATTGAATCAGGGTCGATTTCGGCTCTTGAAATTGCTTTTTTACCAGCCTCGATTGCCAATTCAAAGCTACCTTGCTGTTCAGATACCTCATGATGTGCTAATATCCCTGTTAGTCTAATAAAATCCAACGACCTTGGTAAATCGCTAGGGGCCGCAAATGAGGTTGTATCAACCTTTTTTTCAGGCAGATAGCCTGCGAAAGAAACCATTTGGACATGGCGGTTGTCTTCCGGCATGAATATTTTGCAATTATTCTAGTAGAAAAAACTTCAACCGACAATCAATTAAAAATTACAATGATTAAGTAATTTAATAATTGATTTAGTGACTATTTAGACACTCTTATTGCTAAATGGTTACTAGCA
The DNA here is from genome assembly GCA_949372655.1 of Candidatus Poseidoniaceae archaeon. Classification (GTDB taxonomy): domain Archaea; phylum Thermoplasmatota; class Poseidoniia; order Poseidoniales; family Poseidoniaceae; genus MGIIa-L1. The sequence goes on along the minus strand of CASIAI010000009.1, from coordinate 56,829 downwards.
TTGTCATGGATGTAATGCTAATCATTGTTAGCATGGCCATCACATTAATGGCTGCTGCATTAACCGTGCCTGCAGGATTTGGTCTTGCAACAATGCTAACACCTGTAGTTTTACTATGGCTACCACCTCATGAAGCAATTGCTGTTGTTGCAGTCATTCATGGTGCACATAATGCTTGGAAGTTGAAAGTATTACGCTCAAACATAAATTTAGATGCCGTAAAGAGATATGGTTGGGCTTTAATTTTAGGAGCCATAATAGGTTCACTATTACAATCAAAAATACCATCTAATCCTCTACTTTTGGTTGTTGGAATAGCGTTGATTATCCTACCACTTTTATCGGTGACCGAAAAATGGACTAAACTTAGGCTTGGTGAAACAGAAGACAGGATCGGTGGTTTTGGTTCTGGTTTTTTTGGTGGCTTAACAGGACACCAAGGGGCATTAAGAGCATTGTTTTTACAAAAAAGACTACCAGATAAACTGACTTATGCTGCTACGGCAAGTGTTCTAGCATTGGTAGTTGATTTAACTAGAATTCCAATTTACTTATATTTTGAAGGCAGAGGAATAATGGATGAATATATTTTGATTATCGCTTTGGTTCTTGCAGCCATTATGGGAGTTAACCTTGGTAAAAAATGGCTATTATCTTGGAAAGATTCTTGGATAAGGTCTGGAATATTAGTAGCAATTATTGTAAGTGGATTCATGTATATTTATGAAGCATCTAAGGGTCTTGGATGGATCTGAAATCAGATGGGTTCCCAGAAATTAGTTTTCTTTTGCCCACTAGACTCTGAGGTGGAACTTATTTGTTCTTTTTCAAGCATCTCTTGAATACGATGATTCTCTTCATCATCTGACTTTTCCGCTTCTATGGTTAAATCATAGTTATATTCTTGATTGAAAACTTTTCTAAAGAACTGACTAATAGCCAAGATTGGCGGAAGTCCACCCATCCAAACTAATCCGAACCCATAAGGAAATATTTTCCACCAATTAGTCGACCAATCACCCCAGGGCAATAATGACCATGCATATGGTAAACATATTAACCACAATAAAGCCCAAATTATTGAAGGATTAATTAAAAATAACAAGCCCCAGATTTCTTCTTTCCACTTTTTAGTAACATCTTTAGTTCTGTAAGTGAAAATTAGAATTGAGAAAACCAATGGTCCAACAGCAATTCCGGTTAGTAAACTACCTAGTAATGACCACCAAATACCACCTGCACCGACATAGCGTTCACATGTTTGATACAGATTGACTTCACAAGACTGGCTACCGTCAGGATTCTCAGTAACTACTTGCCTGCCTGACTCGGAAATAGCAAAATAGAATTCTTCCCAAAACCAAAGAATATTGAAGACTTCAACAAATAGCCATAACCAAAAGATTCCAAAACTAAACCAAAGTAATATTTGTCTATTTCTAGAACTTAATTCTTCGAGGGAACATTCATACTTACCATAGTCAACATAACTATGTTCACTATTGGCCATAACCGTTGTATTAAAAACAACTTATTAGATTTTAACATCAATTAGAAAGTAGATTGCCACTCTTCGACATCATTTGCTTCTGCCCATGCTTCATCAGTGGTTTCTCCACGTGCTTTGAGAACTTCACGAGCAAGCAACCAATAGATAAGAGCCAAAGAACGACGTCCTTTGTTATTTGCAGGAACTGCGATGTCCACATTACGTAGATTATTGTTAGCATCAACGATTCCAACTACTGGAAGCCCAGTATTAACCGCTTCACGAAGAGCTTGTTGATCGGCAGCAGGGTCTGTGACAAACAGAATATCTGGTTCAACATATGAGCGAAGAGCAGGATTTGTTAGAGAGCCTGGAATGAAACGTCCTACAGCAGCGTTAGCGCCTATAGCCTCTGCAAACATTCTTGCTGGTCTTTGGCCGTATTGACGAGCAGATACTACCATGATTCTAGGAGCATCGAACTTTGTCAAGAAAGCGGCAGTAGTTCTGATTCTAGAATCTGTAATGTTTACGTCCAACAGATATAGCCCATCTTCACGTACTTTTTCGATAAACCTAGCCATATCTGCACTCTTTTGTTGAGTACCAATATTAACTGCGTTTTCCTCATAGGATTCAAATGGCAACAATAGGCTCGCTTCTTCAGACATAAATAGACCTCAGCATCCGTTCCACTTAGCCCCCATATTAAACCGCTTCGCACTGTTATAATTCTATGATTGTACCATTATCCTATTTATTTTATGATTCAAACCATAGAAGATTAGAAGTTTGAAAACAGAAAAGGGTAATTTATGGGAGGGGCGGGAAGTAGTGTTATGTCTCGCTCAAGTGGCGTTTATGGCGCAAAATTGTGTAAAGATGGGTTCTGGAGAGATGCCGAAAACTCTCCGCTTAGAATCAGCGCCAGTGACATTGAAAGACACGCTTATTGTCCGATGTCTTGGTCTTTAGCCAGACAAGGTAATTCTGGCCAAGGTGAAGCAATAAATAGCGGAAAAGAGAAACACGCAGAAATACACAAAAAAGTTGTCGAATTTCAAGATAAGCAAATTCAATTCAAAAAACATTTACTGATTTGGACTTGGTGGTTTACCGTTATTATCGCACTAGTTATCGACTCAATAGCATTCGTAGTTATTGATGATATAATTGTCTCTCCAATAGATTTAGCCAGATACTTGGCTTTATGGAGTATGATTCTACTATTCGCAACCATATTAGCCATCTATCTACCATGGAGGGGTTGGCTTGGGTTATCTGAAACCTTACGCCAAGAGAAAAATCGTTTGATTCAACAAAATGATATCATGCAATCAGAATGGGAGAATATCGACTTCCAAGGAGGTTGGTTTGAAGCTGGAAAAATTGAGATAAGTTTGTTATTCACCGTAATTCTACTGGGAATTCACTCAATAGCACTTGTAGCAGCTGAAAATAGGACTCAGGCAGGTTTTATTCTTTTTACTCTAGCAATGCTTTGGACCCTTGCAGCATCTTGGCAATTACAACGGGCCTTATTGATCGAAAATGCAGCAGAAATTGCAAGAAAAGATGTTGGATTAGAGGAAGATACTGAAGTGGTATACTCTGATGATGAGGAAAGTACAGGATTATTGATTGATGAAAATATTGGACTAAGAGGAAGACCTGACCAGATAGTGGTTGTGGATGGTGAATTTATTCCTGTAGAGCAAAAAACTGGTAGAATTCCTAAGAGGCCACATCTATCTCATAAAATGCAGTTATTGGCTTACTTACACCTTGTGGAAACAAGTACGAAAAGAAGTACTCCATATGGAATTCTAAGATATGGAAACGAAGATATTCATCAAATTTACTGGGATGAAAATACGAAACAAGAATTATTCTCGGCAATTCAAGAAATTCAACGTCTTACAGTAGAAGGTGGAGCAAAAAGGAATCATGAACGAAAAGGTAAATGTCAAAATTGCTCTAGGAAATACGCTTGTAATGAATCATTAGTATGATTACTTGTCACATGGAGGTTCTTGTGGATACTGTCTACACTCGTGGTAGACATTGATGATGATTATGAAGTCATCTTGAAACAAACCTGCGGTTGTTTCCCCGAAACCTCTTGCCTTTACATCCAAAGTGAAATCACCCAATGAGTCAAAGTCAGCCGGTTCAAAGTCATAAGTAGTTGGAGAGACATCTTCACAAACATCTTCAGACCACAAAATAGCACCAGATGCTGTAGTAACAGTTGGACGTACATAACGTGTTGGTGCTTGTTCTAAACATGCAAAAGTATCTGAAAGACTAATTGTTACTTTGAAATATATTTCAATTCGCTGCACAGATTCATCGATAGAGAATGAGGTACTGTTGGAGTACTCCTCTACTAGTTCTAGCACTGAACCGGTCTGAAAGGTATGTGTCATGGCAATTTTATCTGCATAAGGTTGGTTATAAGGCTCTCCTCTCATTCCTTCCAATGATTCTCTTGCTTGAATCAGCCCCATACAACCTGATAAACCAGAGGTCATGAAGACTAGAATCAAAAAAAGTGGAAGAATTTTTGTCCTCATTACTATCTGCCAAAATATTCTTCGATATGAATTATATCCAAAAATGAGCGTTGATTTGAAAGCCAAAAGCATATCGCGCTATGTCCGAATGACGCACATGGTAGCCGAGCCTATGGCAATGACGAACCCTATGAAAGCCGACGGACATCATTCAAATTCAGCACCACAAACAGGGCACTCCTTGGCCATGATTGGGATTTGGGCTGCACAAGCACCACACTCAGCAGTCTTCTTCTCACGTCGCTTTGGTTGATGCCTCTTAGAGCTTAGTTCATCTTTATCCTCTAATTTTGCGATTGGCTGATCGTCATCGAAGGTAAAGTCACTACTTGTTTCCTCAATTTCATTTCCAGCTAATGCTGCATCTGAAAGATTCATTCCAACTTTGACTTCATCACCTGGCATAATTCCTTTTTCTCCGGTAATTTCGTACAACCTACCTCTAATTTCTGCATCACTGGCAGATAGTTCACTTCCATCATCTTTGTGAGAAATTAAATTACCTTTGGCAGCTAACATCTCATCGACATTATTAGACTGCTCTTCTAATTGTTTCATACTACGTAGTTTTGTAGTGACTTGTGAATCGAGTTCTTCAATCTCTTCAGGAGTTAATCCATCAGTTGAATATTCATCCTCATAGGATTGTTCTAGTTCAGCTATCTCTGCTTCTGCCTTAGCGAATTTCTCATCCCACTCGTCTTCAAGTTGTTCTTCATCATAGCCAAATTCCTTGACAGTCTCAGCAAAGTTTTCAGTACCTCTGACTATTTCATCTTCATCGATTTCGGGAAGTGCAACCTCTACCTTTGCAACTTTACGCTCTTTCTTTTCTCTTCTTTCAAAGAACGAAGATACATCTTGTTGAACTCCACAATAAGGACAGTTATCCATCAAGTCAGGAACAGACTCACCACATTCATGGCAGTTGTGGAATTGTTTTCTCGCCTTGTTTAGGTTAAAGGAACAATATGGACAACGTGACTCATCACCTTCAAGTTCTCCATCACAAGCAGGGCAATATTCAAAAATATCTCTTTCCACTTCTTCTTCTGATTCTCTTGTAAACCACACTGCAAGCCCAAGGATGGCTATCAATACAAATACACCCACTCCAATCAAGGTCATAGTCCCAGACTTGGATTGTTCGGAAGAGTCGTCGGTAAGTGAAAAAGCAGTGGAAAATTGTCTAGTATAGGTTGAAGTTACTTTTGAAGAGTCAGATGGGCGGAGTTGGATAGATGATAATGGAGCAATTGCAGTGAATTCACATTCAAGGTTAACGGTTCGACCAATCGTTGAAACATTTACTTCAGTAGTTGAAATTAATTCATTTTTCCCATTTAAACAATCAAAACTGATCTCTCCAAGTGCTAGGCTGGTTAAGTTAATAGAAATTGTATAATTCTCTCCTTCTTCTAACGGGTATAATGCCTCTTCTCCGTCAGAATCTATTAACTGAAGCGAAGACGGAGCCCATTCAAGCCTTAAATCAGCCTTCACAGTGATATTATTTTTTGCGACATTATTATCGGAATTACTGTCCGGGCTACCTTCAAATGGCTTCCATTCTGCTGTAAAAGGGGCTTGGTGGGCACCTGATACAGTCAATAAAGGAGCACTAAACCAAGTGAATGACTCACCAGGGGTTAAATCGATACGGGTTGAAAGGTCAGTAAATCCCTCAAATTGATACTCTAATTTACCGCTAACAGCGACTCCGCCAGTATTTTGCACTGTGACCTCCCAAATAACTCTCTCTCCAGAATTTACTTCGGGAGATGAAGGACGAGCAATAGCATCGACAAATACATCCGGTACTTCCATTATTGTCAAGAGAGCGCTTGAACGGTCGTTTGACTTAGACTCTTGTAAGAAGCTCGGGTCGTTAAAAGGATCTATTTGGGCAGTCAAAAGGTATCCTCCTGCAGGTAATGAAACGACTGTGTTTGACGTCATAATTGTCGACCAGGATTGTTCAGCATAGCCAGTTCCATCCAAAATCACATCAAATGGTTCTGCTGTAACAATTCCGCCAGTACCGGTTGCAACTTCTATCCACATAGGAACAGTTGTAGTGCCGGTTCCTCCAGTTCTAGCCAGTTTTCCAGATATTGTCCATGGACCTTGCAATGAACCTTCTGTATCCGTGATAGTAATGTTTTCTAGATGATATACATCCATTCTTGGATCGACTATTAGAGATACGGTTTTCACCTTATTATTTTCAGATGCTTCGATAACATCATCATGATAATCTGGAGTCACATAAATCGAATAAGTTCCGCTTGAAGGGGCTATAAATGTGGTGTTAAACCATTCCTCTTGCCCTGGAGTAAGAGGTGATATCGTGACCTCTTCATCGGCTAAGGAAGATGGTAAATCTATTTTCAAGGTGCTAGCAACTGCGGGCTCAGAACCTGTATTTTTGACTAATGTCGATAACTGAACTGAATCTCCAGAATTAATACCGCTAGAAGGAGAAAGGTCAGATTGCATAACTCTAAGATTTGGAAGACCTGCAACTTCAAAATCAATGAAGAATGATTGTTCATTACCACCATATTCGAATACTATCCAGACACGACTATCCGATTCTTGTAACCCATCCCAAGTTATGGAAACTGTTTCAGTTTCTTGGGCATAAATATCAACTACACTCTTCAATAACTGTTGACTTGAGGTGTAGTCATTCATGTAGAAAGCAAATTCTACATCAAAAGCATCAGATTGTAAAGTGTTGGACAGAGTGAGATAAATGGTCACTGAATCTCCTTGAGTCAGTCCTGTCGAAGGACTGAGAGCGACCTGTGCTTCTGATGCTTCAATTCCACCACTATTGTATGCTGCAATATTTGCAGGGAGTATTGCAATACTAAGAATCATCACACCAATGATGACTTGCCACTTACCTGCCATATACAACATCGACATATTGCAAAGCACTTGAACCCATCTCTAAACAAGGTGTAATTTAGCCCTTCAAAGACCTAATTTCAATATACCGCAGTTGGCAAAAATCGACTAATTTATTGAAAATACTGATTTACAAGGGGAGCATTGAAGGATAACCCCGAACCTCTTACTGTCATGCGAAGGGGGGGAGTGGCTCTAGTCCTTGGACTGATTCTAGTATCCTCGATGTTCGCCAACCTAAATTTCGAACCTGAAAGTTCTTTAGAATTAGAGCAAAATCGAACCTCTTTTTCTAACTCTGATGTGACTATTTCCTATTCTAATGGGCCAACATCTGGGCAGAGTATTACTGGCCTGTATACAGTTTCTTTAGCACTAGGGGGAACCGCCACAGTATCTTCTGTATTGGTAGAGATTTCTGATGGTACTTCTTGGACTACTGTAACTAATCTAACATCTTCTCCATGGTTGACATATCTCGACTCAACCAGTTATACTAACGGAACATATAGCCTTAGAGCAACCGCTTATGACTCAACAAATCAAGAAGATGTCATACAAATTTCCGATTCCTTTACCATCGATAATCAAGTTCCAGAAATTACAATTTTTACCGTACTAAATCCTGTAATTGGAACTGGGGATTCGGCTAATGATAGAGCATGGTTCAATATCGATTCAACTGGGACTCTAGAATTTAGATGGGGAGTAAATGATGATGATTTATTACGTGCAAGTCTAGTCAATGTTCCTGGGCCAAGTACACCACCAAATGATGGACCTAGTTCTATTTCCTATGGTTGGGACTGGGCTTCAGGTAATATGGAAGAGGGTAGTTGGAATCCCCGAATTACTGTTTATGATAATTCAGGACTTACTGCTACTGAAACTATCTTCATTGGCATCGATAGAACCGGACCAAGCCTTGGTACAATTACCGTAGGAGATGGGTCCGGGTGGTATGACTCGTCGACAGTAACTATCTCTGGTCTTGTAACATCAGCAGATGATGGACAAGGAAGTGGTTTAGATTACAGTGAGATAAGTACTGATGGAATAATATGGGTTTCAACAACTAGCGATAGTTATCAAATTACACTACCAGAAGGGTCTAACTCTGTATCTGTTCGCTCAGTGGATAAAGTAGGTAATATTGGTCAAGCGACACAATTGAATATCCAAATAGATACTACTAACCCTGAAGAAATTGGTTGGGTTATTGAACAGATTACGACTGATAGAATCAGTATATTACCTGTAGAATTCTCAGCCTTTGACTCAACCTCGGGAATCGATTCTACTGCATCCTATATCGAGTATGGGTTTGACTCGAATGGCGTGGGTCAGACCCCTGACTTGTCAGGAAGTTGGCAACAAATCTCGACCACAGGTCTATCGGGTCTAGTGGCTCAATCAAGTTGGTCGACAAAATCTAGACAATACTTGATGTTAAGAGCGCATGTTGTTGACCTTGCGGGTAATTCGATTACAACCTCTCCCGCTTCATACCAAGTACTCCCTAGTCTAGATTTACATTGGAATACCAGTGAAACCAACTTAGATAGATTGATTGTGAAACCGGGAGATAGTACTGGTAATGTGACAATCACGAGTCTTCTTGAGTCGAGTGAGGGCTATGGTGGTAGTGTTACGGTAAGGCTTGAGTCTGCACCTGCTGACAGAACTTCTGCAGTTGCTTGGACTGTTTTAGAAACTCGAAATTTAAACTCTGGAATTCTAACTGATTCAAGTGAATTACTAATCTGGAACTATACTGTTCCTGATTCTGGACAATTCGATCTACGATTAGTAATCGACCCAAATAATGTGATAGATGAATTTGATGAGTCAAATAATAAGAACCACATGGTAGTTACTGGTGCTACAATTAGTAGTATAATTGACGCACCCTCATTTGCACCTTCCATACTACTAATTCTAATCACATCTTTTGCTATTTCCTTCATCAGTAATAGGCCAAGGGATTGAAAAGAGAAGGGTGGCAGGACGGTTTATGCGCCAAGCACTGCCTAAGGTTCCAAAAGACAGGATTGCTGTCTTAATCGGGGCTAAGGGAGTAACTGCAAGGGCTTTGAGAAACTCAGCTGGCTGTAGAGAACTGAATATTGATTCAGATAATGGAGAAGTCGAAGTTGTTTGGGGAGAAGCCGGTTCTTACGACCCAGTCAAAGCAATGAAGTTACCAAATGTAATCAAGGCTATCGGAAGAGGAATGGCTCCTAAGGCAGCATTAAGGTTATTTGAAGAACAACATTTCTTCGAAATGGTCGACCTAAGAGACTTCGTTGGTAAACGCTCCAATCAACAACGTAGAATAAGGTCGAGGATTATTGGTAGCCAAGGGAAAATTAGAAAGTTAATCGAAAATCTAACCGATACTGAAATTACAATCTACAAATCTACTGTAGTTATTATTGGTGAAGAGGAAGGGCTTTTTGCTGCTCAACAGGCAATTGAAATGCTTGCAGGTGGCTCGGAACATGGTTCTGTTCTAAACTATTTAGAAAAGGATAGAAGAAGAACAAAACTGTCAAATCGTTCTCTTGATTCAATCCAACTCAAGGATGACCCAGCAACAAATGTTGGGTTTGAAAACTTAGTACCTGGGCTAGCAGAAATTAGTGATAGACGCTCTCGAAGAATGAGGGCATCACAAGTAGACCCTAAGGATGAAGAGGCTGTCGAAGAAATGATGGAACTCTCAGAAGATGAAGTAGTAAGTTGGGAAGAAGAGTGATTTTAATCGATCGCAATTTCTTTTATGTGGCTTAAGTCCATATTGAGCACCTCATAAATCGCTTCAGCCAAATCCACTTCTAAGTTGTTTTTTTGTCCCCATTGGACCAATCTAGTGACATCTCTAACAAGGAAATCTTGTGCCTTTGGATGTGATTGTATTACTGCTTGACCTACATCTATTACCACTGGCTTATTTTCATTATTCCACAAAATATTGTAAGGGGAAAAATCTCCATGTACCAAATTAGCTTTCTGCCATGCTACCGCCAAAAATTCCAGTAACTCATCATAAACAGGTTGTGGGTCTTCAACCTTCACTTCTCGAAGTTTCGGAAATGGTGAGGTTTTATCACCCAAATACTCCATTACTAGAACATTCTTGTGTAATCCTAACGGTCTTGGCACTCTAAGGCCCCACTTTGCTAAACGTGTCAAGTTTCTCTGTTCTTTACGAACCCATATATCGACTAAATCTCGATGTCTGCGCCTCAATCCAGTAAACCTTGGGTCACCTTCGATATACTGCATAAGGTTCTTGAAAACTGCGTTAGAGGTATGGAATATCTTCACTGCTAATGGATTTCCATCGACATCTGTGCCATGAAATACGTGAGCCTCTTTCCCTCTAGCCACAGGGAAATCAAGAGTATCAAGAACTCCATTTGTCATAAGTTTGTACAAAGACATCAAGGTTAATCTATCGAAAACTTGGTCAAAAACTCTACGGTCAACCCACTCAAAAGTGCCTTTACCCATAGCGCCTTCGATTTTATCTTCGATTTTTCTAAACATTGTTTTGTATCGCTTTTCCTTCATCCAAGAATATTTCCCAGAGGTATTCTCTAGAGTTCGTATGAATTTATTTTCTTCAAAGCGAGAAAACTCAGCATCTTTCTGATGCTCTGAACTCTTGTAGTTTGACTTCTTAAGACGTCGGCGATTCTTGTTGATGGCAAGTTCATCCCAGTCATCATCTAAATCTTTCATTTGACCACCCATAAGGTCAATTTATCTTAACCAAATAATGAATCGATGTCAATGTCTTCATCTTCATCACCATCATCGCCTTCTTCTTCAGTACTAGGATATTGCTCGACTGCCTCAAATTCTTCTTCAGGCTCTTCAGCCTTATCTTCTGAAACTTCAGCCTTGTCTTCTGAAACTTCTTCTTCAGAGGTTGAATCATCACTATCATCACCAAATAAATCATCATCACCTTCGTCAGGAGTATCAGCTTCGCCGAACAAGTCATCTTCATCATCATCAACTGTACCAAATAGGTCATCATGTTCATCATCATCGTCATGTGAAACATTCATTCCAAAGACATCTACATCATCAGGTAGAACACCTTTACGCGATAAATACATTGCTTGAGTCTTAGTATAACGGTGCTTAACATCGGCTTTAGCATCTTGAAAATCCCAAGGCCAAACAATAATCAGGTCACCTTCTCTAACCCATTGTCTTCTTCTCATCTTGCCAGGAATTCTTGCTAATCTAGTCTCACCATCTTCACATAGAATAGTAACTCTTCGACCACCGAGTATCTGCTCTGCTAAAGCAAACATTTCGTTTATTTTGCGATTTGGCATTTTGACACGGATCTTTCCTGATGAACCATCTTCAGGATTCTCTAGACGGGCTAGTTCTTCAACGTCTACTTTTTCTTCACGTCTTCGACCCACAATGTCTCACTAATATGGGCTGATAGTCAACCCTTATTGAAGGCATCACCCGTTTAAGCAGTATTTCAAGCCCAATTATAATTGAAACTTTGCGCTGCTGTTTCACAGATTTGAAGAATCTTTTCACTTGCAACTCCCATGAATAATGTTGCGATTAGACAAACAAGAATTGCGAAGCGAACCTGCCATCCATTCGGAAGAGGTCCACTTCTTCCTTCTTCTGCTTCTTCAAAGAACATTACAACGACAATTCGTAGGTAATAATATACTGAAATTGCAGAATTGATAACCATTGCTAATGCTAGCCACCACACCCAATGAACATCAGATAGACCAAGTTCACTTCCAGTAGATAGTGCTTCACTCATATCACCAAGAGCCACCTTAACGATACCCATTATGACTAGTAACTTCGATACAAAGCCAGCCAAAGGAGGAACACCTGCTAATGAAATCATGAAGATAAACATGGCCACTGCAAGGAATGGTTCCCTTTTAGCAAGTCCGCCAAGAGAAGATAGTTTAGAGCCGCCGCCTTCGGATTCAAGAACCGAAAGCACTAGGAAAGCCCCTAACTTGAAAGCCACTAATACCATCAAGTGGAATATCAATGCTGCTAAAACAACTACTGCTGCTTCACCAGGATCACCAGATAATGTTTCATCCCAGTTCCATGCTCCAATGGCAGTGATTGCTGCCAGCATATATCCAGCATGAGCTACAGAAGAATAAGCTAGCATTCTCTTAGGATTAGTACTACCAAGAGCCGCTAGGTTACCCCATGTCATGGTGATAATAGATAATAATCCAAGACATACAAGCCAAACGGTTCCATCCTCGCTAGATTCAGGTGCTGCTACAATCAATAGTATTCTCAAAAGACCGACAATACCCATTGCTTTACTCGCAGTTGCAAGAACTCCTGCTACAGGACTACTCGCACCAGAATAAGCATCTGGCGCTGCAAAGTGGAATGGTGCTGCACTGACCTTGAAACCAAAGCCAACTAGGACAAAGCCAATACCAATCATTGGCAATGCTTCATTTCCAGATTGGGCGAATGTAGTTGCTAATACATCTAATTGTAGAGAACCTGCCCATAGGTACAACATTGACAAACCATACAATCCTACTCCAGAAGCAACTGAACCGACGATGAAATATTTCATTCCTGCTTCGGTTCCAGACTTTGATTCCTTGAAGAAAGCAACCAGTACATATGTTGAGAAAGACGCTAATTCAAGACCTATGAATAGTACAAATAGGTCTTGTGCTAGAGCAACGATGGACATTCCCAGAGCACAGGTAATCATCAAGATGTAAAAGTCTCCTTGTCTTCTGTTATTGTACAGTTCTTCAGTAGATAATTTTGCACCGATTCCTTTGACATCCAATCGGTTCATACAAGCAAAAGAGGCAAGAGTCAAAGCACCAAAGAATATCAGTTCGAAGACTCGACTAAATGCATTTATCATTAGAATTTGAGTTCCACCTTCACTGACAATAGCAGTTCTCTCAACACCATCTTGGAATGAAAGAATTGTCATCACAAAGGATGTTCCTATAGTCAAAACTGCAATCCATGAAGGCAGTCTTGGGTCACTGGTTAATTTGAATCTATTACCGCCAAGTAGCCAAGGAACTCTTGTTTGAGTTCCAGGGATTCTAAACTTACCACTGCCGAGATTTGGTATTACAATTAGTAAGATTAAACCTGCAAACAAAATTAATTCAGGACAGAGTGCTGAAATGAATCCTTCACCAAATGGTTCTACAGTTTTCAAGTCGGACATATCAGGCACCTCCCTTTCCAACAAATACTATCAATCCCTCGAATATCTGTTTGGTCCAATCATCCATCATATCTAGGGCAATCCATGGCATTACACCGAATAGAATAGTGAAGAAGGCTAAAATTAACATTGCAAACTTCTCTGAATTTGAGATGTCGGGGATGATTTGACCCGCCATTGATGCTGGTGGTTGAGTCTCCTCGCCACCTTCGAAAATTGTTCTCTGCATAGACCACAGATAGTAGGCGGCAGTCAAAGCGAGTACTAGTGCAGGACCGACCATCCACCAGATACTCCATCCATCTAGTGAAATCATGTGCCATAAAGCGATTAGCATCATTAATTCTGCAACGAAACCTGCTAGAAGCGGTAGACCCAAAGAAGCCATCCATGCAAACATCATAGATGTTGCAAGCCATGGAGAATGCTTTGCCATTCCACGCATAGCACCAATTTCCATACTATGGTAATGATGTTTGAAAGCACCACAAACTGCGAACAGCATTGGGCTGATTATTCCGTGAGCAAACATCATGAATAGTGCTGCTGCCCAACCCATAGGTTGCATTGTAGCAATACCGATCAGAATTACTCCCATGTGAGATACTGAGGAATAGGCAACCATTTTCTTCAAATTAGTTTGACCCAAACAAACAATTGCACCCCATACAAGGGATACCATTCCAATAATCATCAATGCTAGTTGGAAGTGGTATAGGGCGTGTGGGAATAGGCTTAACGGCAGTCTAAACATTCCGTAAGCACCCATCTTCAGCATTACACCTGCTAATAGCATTGAACCACCAGTTGGTGCTTGAACGTGAGCATCAGGCAGCCAAGTGTGGAAAGGAACTGCTGGTAATTTTACTAAGAAACCAATCATCAACATTACGAATAAAATATTCTGCATTGTCTTACCAAGGAACCAGTTATCACCGACATTTGCAGTTCTGGCAGAATCAATCAATTCTGGTATCGAGAAACTACGTCCAGTCATTGTACCTGCTGATGCAAGGGTGTTTGGCTCTTGTAAGAAGAATAGAGTGATTAGACCAAGTAGCATTATTACTGAAGCAGTAAAGGTATAGATGAAGAATTTTTGAGCAGCATACTTTCTATCTGTTCCTCCCCACTTTAGAATCAAGAAAAACATTGGAATTAGAGTAAGTTCCCAGAATACATAGAACATAAACAAGTCAAGAGATACAAATACTCCAATCAAAGCTCCTCCCATCATCAATAGCAGAGGGAAATATGTGGCGCCATACTTTTCATTCCATGTTGCAATAATAGTAACTGGAAGTAAGAAAGTTGTCAACCAAACCATTGGGAAAGATAAGGCATCTAATCCAACAGTCCAGTTTATTCCTAAAGAGTCAATCCATGAATAACTAGCCATGTATTCATAATCATTGAATTGAATATCCATCCAAGAAACATTTCCGAAATACTGGAAGAACATTCCAGTTGTCAAAACGAGTAGAAGAAGTGAAAATACTAGACAAGCCATTCTAATCGGCTTAACCAGTCCCTCACGAACTCTTGGCGAAGCATTGGAAACAAATCCTAACAAAATCATGCTACTTATCAGTGGGAAAGCCACTAATGGAATCGAAATCCAATCATTCAATCATGCCACCCCCCATAGGAAGAAGAATATCGCCAATGTTCCAACTGAAATCATCAAAATATAATCTCTTGCAGAACCTGTGGTTAGCGAGCGAACCAAAGTAGATAGAGACTGTGAACCTCTTTCGATACTCTTGATTGTTCCATCTATTACCAAAGTATCTGCTTCAGCAGACTTCTTGGAAAAGGCTGCTACAATCTTAAGCATAGCCATATCATAGTAA
The DNA here is from genome assembly GCA_949372655.1 of Candidatus Poseidoniaceae archaeon. Lineage (GTDB taxonomy): Archaea > Thermoplasmatota > Poseidoniia > Poseidoniales > Poseidoniaceae > MGIIa-L1. Next base: position 41,754 of record CASIAI010000009.1, on the reverse strand, counting down.
TAATCGATATACAATCTCTGCTCAAGTGCTCTAGTCAGACTAGATTCTGCAATTGAACTGTTGTTGAAGTTGAAACGGGCGTAAACCCAAGCATTCAGTCTTATGACTGGCTTCATCCAAGGCTTAGTTTGTTCACCTTCAGCCAAATTACCACCATAAAGAGACATGGCTAAACCAGGACCTAGTATAGCCCCAATAGCAATTGCCACATAGGTGATGACAAAGAAGAATGAATCGCTATTAGCAAATGCATGCTTCATTTCATAGACAATTCCTTCCGCTAAGCCTCTTTCTGACATGAAACTATATTCACTATCTGGTGCCCAATGAGTAAAGCCCATTCCTGCAAATATTATAGCGGATAGAGTTACGAAGATTAGAGTGAAAAGTGGTATCTTGATCCAAGTATTTGTTGGACCTACATGGGCTGCAACCTCATTACTTGGCTTACCAGCGAATGTCTTTAGCCACATTCTTGACATATAGAAACCGGTCATTCCAGCACCGATTAATACACACATAGCAGGAATTAGGAATCTTGGGTCATCTTGAGCGACTCTCCAAGCATTAGCGATGATTCCCTCTTTAGACCAGAAGCCACCGATGAAAGGTAGACCCATGATAGAAGCAGAACCGACTAGCATTGCTGTTGCCGTAAGTGGCATCTTTGAGGCAAGACCACCCATATTATCCATAGATTGGGCATCGAAGTCATCTTCATGATGGTCGTCTCCATTGTCGTCATGGTGGTGTAAGTGATGGTGGGCATGGTGTACTTCATGTATTACTGAACCACTTGCCATAAACAGCATTCCCTTTGCCATGGCGTGATTGAAAAGATGGAATAGTGCAGCACCAAATGCTACGATTACGATATAATGAGCACCGTCGTCATTTTGCCAATCTAAAGTATTAGCCAGATACATTGCACAACCAAGTCCTGTGAAGATATATGCTAGTTGACTCATTGTCGAGTATGCTAGAACTTTCTTCAAATCGTTCTGAACAAAGGCAATCGCTGCTGCCATTACAGCAGTGATACCGCCGATTAATGCAATGATAAACGCCAAATCAACAAGTTCCCCGCTCATGGATGCATCACCAAAGAATGGGAACATTCTTGCTACAAGATATAGTCCGGCATTAACCATTGTTGCTGCGTGAATAAGAGCAGAAACAGGCGTTGGTCCTTCCATAGCGTCTGGTAGCCAAACGTGAAGAGGGAATTGTGCAGATTTACCAACTGCTCCAATAAACATCATCCCTAATGCCCATTGAAGAGTTCCTGAAGATTGAGCGGCAACCTCAGCGATATTGTCCGAGTTGAAAACAACATCATAGTCCAGAGAGCCAAATAAGTCCCACATCATTACAAGACCAATCATTAGGAATACATCGCCAATACGGGTCGTCAAGAACGCTTTCTTAGCCGCATAAGCAGCACTTGGCTTCTCATAGTAAAATCCGATTAACAGATATGAACACAGACCCATAATCTCCCAGAAAATGAATAACCAAAGGAAAGAATCAGCAAGAACCATACCGAGCATGGCTGAACAAAACAGAACAAACTCTGCATAAAATCGATGATTCTTATTATCGTTAATTGGATCTGTATTCATATATCCAACGCTGAATATATTGATTAGAAGACAAAGGAATGATGCAACAAATAATAACATCACTGTAACGTGGTCAACATAGATTCCAAAACCAAGGGTTACAGGCTCAAGTACGCCTCCATCCCAAACACTGGTATTAACCCAAAGAATATTTAATGAATCTTTAATTCCAGCAAAACTACCTAGATGGTCTTTGATTAATAGTAACGATATAATCAAACTCGCAGCCATAACTGGCAATGCAATTAATCCACCTTCTTTCAAAGTATTCTTCCAAAATGGATTCTTATTGAAAACCTTACCCAGGAATAGAATCACTGGGAATGCTAGCATTGGTAGTAAAATAATCAATGGTGCATACTGAACCATTCCGCTGTCGAGTATAACTCCTGAACCACTTGAACCTGCCATTAAATCACCTCAGTTCCTCAAGACGTCTACATCGTCTAATGATATCGATTCATGCTTACCATACATAGCAAGGAATATCGCTAATCCGATAGCTACTTCACTCGCTGCAATTGCAATTGCAAAAATAGTGTAAATCCATCCAGTAGAATCACCATGATGAACTGCAGCGGCTGCGAATTGCATATTTGCTGCATTAAGCATCAACTCGATACACATCAATACGATAATCGCATTCTTACGAGTAAATGCTCCACCAAGTCCGATAACGAACAATAATGCTGAAAGTGCGGAAACCCATGCTGGATCTATCATTCTTCTTCACCTCCAAATTCCCAAAGAAGATTCTCTCTTCTTTCATCACGAACAAGATATGCTGCTCCAATCATAGCGACTGACATTAGCACACCTAAGACAAGTAGAGGTAGCGCCCATTCATTTAGCATGATGTCAGCGAGTGCGTTTGTTGATGGCTCACTATCGCTGGGGTTATCCCATACTTCATCAGCACTCAGTACTGAAACAAGTATCATACCAAGGCCAAGAAGGCCAATTCTAGTTACTAAGGACAAGAACTTCATTCGAAGTCCTCCTCCAGTATTTGTCTTCTAGTAAGCATGATACCAAACAGTACAACCAAACCTACGCTGGCAAGATATACCAAAATTTGAATGGCTGCTAAAAATTCAGCACCAAGTAGAATAAAGATTCCTGAAACTGCCATAAAACAGAAGATTAGTGAAAGCATGGAATGAGCAACTCTTTGAGCAAGGATTAATCCTAAAGCTCCACCGATGGTGATTGTTGCAAAAAGGAAGAATACCCCTGCCTCAACAATTGCTCCTACGTCCACATCAAGCACTCTCCTTAGCCGCTCTTGCAGCCTTCTTCGCCCTCTTATCGCGTTCTTTGTTGGCACGCTTTGCAAGTTCAGAATCTACTGCTTCTTGATGTACTGAAGGTAGAACTCTAGTTCTGCTTGCATCGAACCAAAGGTCTTGGCGAGAGAAACCTGACATTCCATCATATTCATTGGTCATAAAGAAAGATGTAAATCCACATGCTTCCATACAAAGTCCACAGAACATACAGCGTCCAAGGTCAATTCTACCTGATACAATTTGGTCATCTGCTACGAATAATTCAGCAGCCTCGACTTCTTGTTCAGCACCTGAATCATTCCAACGAACTGTTGCAGTACTTCCTGATAAATCAAGAACTTCTGCAAATCTCCACTGGTCTGGAGTATCAGCGTGTGCGGTGACGTGGTTGAAGTCTTCGAGTGTATCTACAACTTCTTCTATTTGCTTTGCAGCAAATCCGCCAACCTCTAGTTCAGCGCCCATTCCACCGTGTTCGCCTTCAGCACCATCAAGGACATCTACGCGAAGTTCTGTGGTCATGTGTAAACAATCGTTTGGACAAGCGGTTACGCACAACTTACAAGCAGTACATGTTTCCCAAATGACTCCAATTCTTCCGTTATAGTTCCCTGGTACGAAAAGCCATGGCTCCATATCTTCTAACCTCTCATACGGGTATTGAACTGTTTGAGGCTTCCAAAGAGTAGGGAATAAATCCGAAGTGACTCTATCGGGGGCAAATTGTTGCTGTGATATATCGTTGAACTGTGAATTCTTCGACGCTCTAGCCGCAGAACCTTCATCTAAAAATTCGGGATGTGTAGTATTGTGATAGCCACCTGATAGCCTCTTTCCAAATAACTTACCAAATATTGGGAAGGTTCGTAGTGCTGTAATCAAGGTAATCTTAAACGGATACCAAAATAGATTTCTAAAATTCGGTTTTGCGTGTGGATGCATTGGCATATTTTTTCACCTCACTCCTGCCCCGGGACATATGTTCCCGCTGGCTTGTCTGTGTATACATGGAACATACGTTCCGTGTTTCCGCTCTTATCTTCATCATTAAGCATAAGGAAGAATATCCCTAGCCAAATGGCGGTTGTAATCGCTGGAATAAAGAATGGGATTCCTAGAGCCTCCCATGAAGTACCTCCATAAGTTCCATCATCCATTGCTGAAGGATCAAACAGATACAATCGGTAGACTGCTGATAGGATTAATTGGAATACTGCTAGTGGCAACAAGATTCTCCAACCAAATTCAAGAATTTGGTCAGTTCTTATTCTTGCTAGAGAGAATCTCGCCCATACGAATACTAGTAGGAATACTAACCAAGACTTGAGTAGAACTACTACTGCTCCAGGAATCAAAAGATAAGCACCGCCAACAACTGGTATCGAACCAATTAGACCTTGGAATGGTAGATGCCATCCCCCAAGGAAGAAGTGGGTGAACAAGAAACATGCGGCATAGGTTCTGATATATTCAGCCATGAATAACATTCCAAATCTCATTCCTCCGTATTCAGTCCACCAGCCTTCAACCAATTCGGCTTCAGCTTCGGGCATATCAAACGGGACACGTTCTACTTCAGCAATCATTGTTAGAAGGAATAATCCGGCACCAAGAGGCATCAAGAATAGGTTCCAAGCGCCTGCTGAATGTTGGAAGTGTACACTCTCTATTATGTTGAAAGTTCCAGACAAAACGGCGACTGAAAGTAATGTAAGTAAAAGTGGAATTTCGTATGCAGTTAGTTGTGCAGCAGAGCGAATTCCACCGATCAAGGTATATTTATTGTTAGAAGACCATCCAGCAAAGAAAACACCGATTGGCGCTATTCCAAAGATTGCTATGGCATATAGAATTGAAAGTTCAGGATTAGTGGCATAAATTCCACTAGAAAGTGGTATGATTCCAAGAATTAGTAGAGTGGATGAAACTATTAAGAATGGTGAAACTTCGAAGATTAACTTATCTGCTCTTTGTGGCACCATATGTTCTTTTAACAAGAACTTCATGCCATCTGCGACGTTTTGAAAGAAACCTGGGAATATCGAGTATCCCATCCATGACCTGTTATTGACTCTGTCAACTGTGGGGAACTTTTCATCTCTATTACCGAATTTCTTATTCAACCATTTATTGACAGCGCCAATTGGTTTACCAAGTCCAAATGGCAGCATGTTCCACCATTCACCTGCAGTAACTCCGTTTTCACCAACCCACAAGGAACGTAGAGCAGTGGTTGCACCTCTTCTATCATTCATTCTAGCAACGGCTTTCCTCTCAATCCAAAGAATTGCGAATTGTGAGAAAAATAACATCAGAAATACAATGTTTACTACTGCAAAGGTCGCTAATCCAAATGCGATTTGACCTGTACTTTCTTCTAGGGGGGTGCCCTCAAGAAGTGGCGGGATTGTCTTATCGACAAGGTCAAAAATTAATCCTCGTAAGTCATATGCATCATCCATGATATCACCTCAACGATCTGTCTCTCCGATACATGGGTCGAAACTACCCATAATTGCAGGTATGTCGGCAACCTTGTAACCAATCATCGTCTTAGCAACGAATGGAATTGTTATGAACATTGGAGAACGGATTGAAAGTCGATAAGGATTCTTTCCACGGCCATCTCCGCCGCCTTGAACATAGAATTGTGAAGCGCCTCTAGTACACTCGTAGTTACTAAATCCTGAAGCTCCTTCTGGAGCACGTGTTGGCGCTTTTTGGTAAATCATCTCATCGCCATTAGCGTAGTTTGTATTCTTCCCTCCAGGGATTTTCTCAATTGCATCTAGTACCATTCTACATGATTGGCGCATCTCTTCCATTCTAACTCTGTAACGGTCATAACAGTCTGCACCTTTTACCGAGGTTGGTTTCTCAACTGCCGGCTCCCAGTCTACTTCGTCATAAACTGAATATGGGTGCGCCCAACGGACGTCATAATTTACTCCTGCTGCACGGACGTTAGGCCCTGATACACCAGCTTCAACCATTTCTTCGGCATTAGCATAGCCAACACCTTGTAATCGGACCAACCAAATGGTAGATTCGTCAAGCATCATCTCGTATTCTTCGATTCTGCGTTCGAATAATTTCACTTTAGCAATCATTCTATCAGCAAATCCAATAGGAATGTCACGCTTTACACCACCGATTCTAGGATAGTTATAGTGCATTCTTGAGCCACCTAACTCTTGAAGCAGGTCAAGGAACATCTCGCGGTCTCGCATACACCAAGTCATCAAAGTCAAGTTACCAATATCTGGGCCAAAAGCGCCGAGCCACATCAAGTGAGATGCAAGTCTTTGCAATTCTGCCGAAATCAAACGAATATATTCTGCTCTTTCTGGAACGTCCGCCTCCAAAAGGTCTTCTGCAGCATAAATGTAGGAATTAGCCCAAGTCATTGCGCTAACATAACAAAGTCTGTCGCAGTAGGGCGTAACTTGAGTAAAATCTCTTGATTCGCATATTTTCTCAACCCCACGATGGATATATCCTAATTCCGCTTCGGTATCGACTACTGTCTCACCATCAACTTTCACTCTCAGAGTCCACAGCCCATGAGTCATCGGGTGCTGAGGCCCCATTGTAATCCACATTTGTGCCATGGTAATTCCTCACTTAATACGGCCCTCATCCGCTGGTTTTCGGCCAAAGCCTTGGGGGTCATCATACATTTCATTATGATCGTGATATCGAAGTTTGTGTTGCTTTTGTAGTGGATGGAATCCTTCAGGGCTATCGTGAGGATTTAGGACTCTATGCATGTTTTTATGGCCCTCAAATTTAATCCCAACAAGGTCCCAAGTTTCCTTCTCATTCCAATCTGCGCCACCCCAAATGTGTTGCACTGTTGGAACGACTGGAGAATCATTATTTTCAAGAGGAATCAAAACTTCGAATTCCATTGGAATTAATTGCCCGTCTAACTTCTCAGCCACATAAACCGTGTAAGTATCTGGACGCTGATCTGTAATTGGTTGCCTTAGAAAGTGATAAGCCACTTCCCAGCCTCTTTCTTGTGGACCTTCAGGGTAATGAGTTCCTGTGACCATAGAACAATAATTGACATTCAAGTCAAAACGCAACCATTTTGCTAGTGCTTGCCAGTGTTGGGGGGGTGTTGTGATTCGAATAAATGCATATTTCTTAGCATTTGAGTGCTTTTCTACTGAAGCAACAACTCCTGAGCCAGAAAAACGAGAGTTAATCGCCTCTAAGCATTCATTTGCGGCTGCTTCGTTTTGTGATAGTGTAACAGTTGTACCCATATCACTCATCTCCAACAATCAAAGGCTTCTCGCTCTCTCTCTGTGAACTTGGAGCGGCGCCAATTCGGATAATCTTTTCACGAAGTAATCCAAAGCCATCGATTAGAGCCTCTGGCCTTGGAGGGCATCCCGGGATGTATACGTCTACTGGAATTACAGTGTCGACTCCTTCAAGAATATTGTATGACTGAAAGTAGGGGCCTCCTGAAATTGCACATTCGCCCATTGCAATACAGTATTTTGGCTCTGGCATTTGCTCCCAAAGACGGACTATCTTATCGGCAAACTTCTTGGAAACCGGGCCGTTGACAAGTAGGACGTCAGATTGACGTGGAGATGAACGGAAAAGTACACCGAACCGGTCTCCATCGAAACGCGGTGTTGCCGCTGCAGCCATCTCAATAGCGCAACACTTGATACCCAAATGCAGAGTAAACAAGGATTTTCTTCCTGCCCAATTAAAAAATCTGCCAGCAAGAACGCTTAGAAATTGCTTGATTTTTGTTACTTTTAATGCTTCATCGGTAACGCCACCGACCATCTCGACAAGCGCTCTGCTATTGAAAGCAGCAAAATTCTCTCCAGTATCAGCCATTAAATCACCTCAGATGTATATTCTTCCTCGCTTTCGGAAAACATACCACACGCCTAACGACATTGTGGCAAAGAATACGCTAAGAACGACCAGTGCGTTCTTGGCTTTGGCAACTGCACCTTCTCTAGCGCTTTCTGCTAGGTCTTGTGCTGTAGCATCAGATGCAACCATTCCGCCCAAAACTAGGAACATGAAAGCTACATCAAAAACCAGGAAGATAATCGCATACCAGTAATATTGAAAATGAAATTGTATCATTGCATCGCCTACTGGCTCACTACCACATTCGAAAGTAGTCAGCCTTCTTGGATACAGGCTGTGGTCTTTCTCATAACCTTCCAAAAGGTATGAACGAGTAATATGAGGACGAGCAGGGTCAACACGAGGTCTAACCACCCAAGTAATGAGGAAATTTGTTAGTGGCATAAGTATGCCAACAACCGTCAAAAAGCCAATAGAAAGATATGAGCTAGGTACCGATTCAAGTCCGGACATTTTTTCACCCAATTGCAAAGCATACGCCCAGCAATCTTTCCAATAATTACCCCTCAATAAGGGTTCCCAAATGATACAGCTTTTTTCAGGTATAATTTGACCATTAAATTCTGCCAAAATCACAGGGAAATCTATGCAGATTTACCGAACCAAATAGTCCAAGAAGCATTCATTGAATTCTGTGTTAAAGACCATATCTTGTACGATGGCAAGATAAACAACCAAACAACGAATGAGTAGAACAAGTACAAGATAGGCAAAGAAACAAACTCAGGCAGTAGAATGATAACTGGGATCATTAGAAGCGCTCCAACAAGGAAAGTAATACCGGCAAGAACAGGGAAAACAAATATCGAAAGAATAAACCAAACCATAGGAGCCTTAGTAGATACTTTTGTTTGATGCATTGTCTGTGTTTCTAATTGCCTAACTAGGCCAATAAATCTGAATCCCCAGTAGAAATTGAATAAAGGTATGATGAAGAATAATAAATTCTTTGCTCCTCCAGGCCCAAGGTTAGCATACCTCTTCAATTCACTACCCCACTTGAATAACACAATAGCAGGGTAAATACCGAGTGTTAGAGGCGTGAATACTAACCATTGTTTCAATGAAGAACGATACGGCACTGGATTGAAACTTAGGCCACTTTGTGTTTTGAAACCACTAGCCTTGGCATGTAATAGTTTATCAGAGTAAATCAATTGGCGCTTAGCCCTTGATTTGGCACTCATTTCCATTATTGTAGGCCTTGCCCCTTGATATGTTATTCCAAGGAATATTATAGCGACTAGAACATACATTCCAGTTTTGATATGCTCTTGTTGAATTCCAAGCCCAAAGGCTCCAGCATAAGGCTCCCCCAAAACAGAAAATTCGATATTTTCTCTATCGATTACTCCTGTTTCAATCGGTTGAACCGATAATGTGAAGGTGAAGTTATCTTCAACTTCTGCATCAAATGATGGCCTTACATTAACTTCAAGCCCAATGGATTCTCCAACATCTAGCCAGCAAGTTAGTCCTTCTGAATTAGAAGAACATGAGCCGTTGGTATAATCCATAGAAACGGTCCATCCTCTCAGTCCTTCCGGATTTAGAACAAGGAACTGTGTCCTAATATTACCTTCATTGATAACATCAACATTTATTGTCTCTTTATCTGGATACTCAAGGTAATGGTCAAGTCTGACATCGGATTGGAATTGAATGTTATAGATAGTTTGTACCTCTAGACTTAGAGAAGTGAAACCTTTACGGTCTGCAGAATTTGATTCGCTTGTAACAACAACTTCTAGAGCTCCCCCGTCTCCAGTTACAGCACCTGGGTTTACTTCTATCTTAAGTTGAAACAGCACTCTGTAAGTCTTAACCTCAAGATCTAATATCCCCAGGTTTTCTTTTTCAAATTCAATACCTTGCTCCGAATAAGAGTGTACTAGTTCACCATCTGCATCTAGTTGGTATGAGCCCGTTGTAGCATTCCAAAGTCCAAATCCAGATAATATCTTGAATTTACCAGCAATATCTACTACTTCACCATCTAATAATAATTGACGTGTAGCTAAACCTTCTAGCCCATTTATGTCAAAAACGGCATTATCGTAATTTTCATCACCCGTATTTTCAACCCACATATTGAAAATTACTTCTCCTTCAGGTGGGAGGACTATCGAGGTAACTCTGTTATTTATCGACACACCTGGGGTGCCTTCATCAAATTTAATGTCCATTGAATAATTGACATCGGAACGTATGGCTCTAAACTTCTCCAATCGCTTATTATCTGGCAATCCATCGAGATTATCATCGGCAGTATTGGAGTCTCCTAAATTTGTCACCTCAACATCGATATCGGTAAACTCCCAATTCTCAGTTCCAACTTTAACTCTAACATTTAAGGTAATAATTTGGGTTTCTCTAGCCCCAATGTCGAATTGTGACTGCTGATTACCAGATTCATCCATAAACCAAGTCTCCCAGTTTTCAGTATTGCTTTTTGTATAAAATCTAAAACTATCCTCATTATTTCCAAGGTTCTCAACCGTCATTGGAAATAGTAAAATGGTATTTGAACGGCCGGTTTGATTCTCGCCTCTTTCGACATCCATTCCATGAGTTTCCTTGACCGTGACTGAAAGAATCTTAGTTTGGTACGCTTGTCCGCCGCCATTTGGTAAAACTGAGAAGGTCAAGTCAATACTTTCTGTAGCAAGAGCATCTTCAGGAACTGATACTGTAAAAGATACTTCGGCTGATTTGCTTGAACCATGTTTTGAACCTACAGTAACTGTCGCCCTATCCAATGTGACAGTCCACCCAGAAGGAGGGGAAGAAACCGTTAATCTAAGAGTATCTTCACCGTTACCTGTGTTGGTGACAGTAACTTTTGATGATTGGTTTTCACCTGGCTCAATAGGGCCTAAACTTGAGGTCTGTAAACTAAGGGAAGCCCCGTAACTTTGTCCTACAATAACTGTAAATTGTTTGATACATTTTAGAGTGCCTCCATCTTTGGCTTGAACGGTAATTTGAGTTTCAGAACCTGCACTCCTTGAATCATCTGGCTGCACTTCTAGATCAAATGATTTCGTCCCTGAGCCACTGTTGTATGGCAATAATCCACTTGAAGGTCCATCGAAAGTAACCCACCTACTATTGGCAGAACCTGGGTCTCCAGTCACAGACATAGTTACCGACCAATCACTATTACCTTCATTACTTAGGGTAGCAGTCAAAGTTCCAATATCACCTGGTTCTAGATTCAATGTAGTTTTTGAGAGAGACATTGAACACTCTTTTAGAACTGGAACTTCTAACTCAAGTTCCACTGTATCAGTGGCATTTTGAGCAGGGTTGGATCCCGAAACAGTAGCTATAACTTCCCAGCAGTAGTCGTTTGCTTGCTGCCCTTCAGGAACTTCCACTTCTACAGTGATTTGCTCGGTTTCCTCCACATCAAGAGCAACATTAGTATCGCTGAGCGTTACTGTTAAATCTTGAGGGTTATTACAACCAGAATCGGTAACTTCTTCCAATATCAAATCTATCGATTCATTGGTTTGCCCTGTATTTTCAACAGTGATAAAGTAGGTGACTGTATCAGAACCCGCTCCAAGTATCTTCTTTTGGGAATTTCTTTCCTCAACATTGTCAAAGTACAAATCTACTCCGAATAAAGTACTACCTGAGCCATCTCCTGCATTGGTAGTCACTGTTTCAGTAGAGGGTTCTGGAACTTCCGCACCTGGCGCTCCAATAACTGCAGTTATTGTAGCAGTAACTGTGGTGTCACAGGAAGATTCAGGCTCAACAGTTTGAGCAAGCGTGACATTCATTGTAGTCTCTTCCGAGGAACCAGACTCAATCTGACCAGGTATTTGGCCAATCGTTGTAGTAAAGCCATTACAGTCCTCACCAGGTTCATTAGATGCTTGCAGATTAACGGTTACTGGGTCTGAGCCGGTATTGAAAATTACAACTGTATATTCTCCAGATTCACCTGGATTTACTTCCATTGAATTTGGTGAAACGTTCAGAGATATGCTTCCCTCCGCTGATGCCATAGGTGACATTAGCGGAATTACAGAAAATAGCATTATGATGACGAGAAAAATAGCGCCACGATGCGCTGAAAGTTGGGTGTTTTCTCGGGGGTTCATGAACCCCCGTGGAAGACTTAGTATCAAAAGCCTATCCTCAAATGCTCACAATAGAATGGTTAAACTATACTCATCCCTCTATAAATTCAGAAGTAGAACCTGAACAACTGACACACTTTTCGAGTTTTGAAACGTCACAGGACTCACTACCTTCGCCGTGATACCTTGCGCCACATGAAGGGCAACCTAGAATCACACCTTCGATTGGATTACGACAAGACCAACATATTGGAGGAGGAGAATTACTTGCCTCTGTCGATGTTGGAGAAATAGTTGATTGTACTGTAGGTTGCGTCTGAATCTTAGCCTGAGCCACTTGCATAACAACAGCTGGAGAACCCCCCATTGGAGCTATTTTTGGTAGACTCTTTGGTAGATTTGCTGGTTTATTTATTGCTGCATTATTATTCATATTAGGCATTGGTAGTGGTCTTATCTGTTGTTGTTGTTGTTTGGGCTTCAATAAAGCAACAGTAAGTCCAATAATTACTAGAAGAACAACTACTAGTAAAGATGCAGTAACCAACGGGAGACTTCCACTCGCAGAATCCTCGGATTCTCCTATCGAAGAAACGTTGAACTGGAAACTACTCATTTCGGGAACTTCTACAGTTTTGAAACCGAGTGATATTGCAGAAAAACCAGGTTCCTTAGCAGTTATCAAGAATCGAACATTAGCCGATTCACCAACTTGTAAGTCTAGTATATCTTCACCATCAACTACGACTTTCCAATCATCATCAGAAGTGACCTCAAGGCGGTGATTGAAAGGAATATTTCCTGTATTAGTCACCAATATTTGAACTGATTTCTCTTCTCCTGTATTGAAAGTATTAGAGGATAGACCTTGCCAAGAAACCTTTTCAACACTTGCTATGTATAGCGAAACTGTTTCTGAAAATTGAGCACCATCACCACTTAATTCAATGGTAAATGAGGGTTGCGAATAAGGTTCTGATTCAGAGTCTATCAAAACGTAACACGAAAAGTTAATTTCATCATCCTTCGCTAATGTTGCAAGACTACTACATTGGACCGATAAATCTTCATCCTCTTGAATGCTAAGAACTGGAGTCCACTCAATATCTGCAGAGTTTCCTAAAACCCAGTCAAATTCTAATATTTGGCCTGCAGGATGGCTACCCGACCCTGAATATGTTGGATATGTTGAGAAATCAGCATAAGTTAATCTACTAAACTGAAGTGTTGGCTTAGCATATATTTGGATGATTAAATCATTTGAGGTAGAGAATCTATCTGAGCCATTATCCATATTGAGTATAATCTGTCCACTCTTTGAATTCACTCCAGCATAAAGGTTCAAGATGTAAACTTTTGATTCCCCAATATCTAAGTTCAATGGAGAAACTCCTTGTGTATTTTGAATTCCTTGAGGTAGTATGAACGAAGGAGATAATCTAAGGTCTACATTACCCTTATTTTCGATAGAATAAATCATAACAAATTCTGAGCCAGGAATAATACTATTCAATTCAGAATCAAGAGTAAATTCTACTAACTTGAGAGAATCTACCTTAATTGGAATCTCGATTAACCAGCTTTTAATTGGCGTAGTTCTCGAGAGGATATTTACAGAAACGATCTTTTCAACACCTGCATCTTGAACAATATTAGGCGGCTGTACGGTGATATTCAAGATAGAAAGTTGATTTGCGTCAATTGGTCCTGTACTGGTAAACTTACCTGCAGAATCACCTTGGCCAAAGAATGCATTCCAGCCGATTGGCGGCTGAACTTGAAGGTCATACTCTAAATTAGAATTTCCTAAATTCTGAATATAAATCGGGAATACCGTTGGGTCTATTGGATTAACTGGAACTATTTCATAGTCATATTCCACTAGTATATTTGCGATTTCAAATACTTCCATTACCAAAATTAATTGGCTGGAAACTCCATTATCGGTATCGGTCGCTTGGAGTTGAATTTGATAATTACCTTTAGCAGGTGTTTCAGGATGAATCATTGTGACGCTAAGTGTGGTTGATTCTTGGCCTTGTAAAGAAAAACTAGTTGATGAAACACCTACATACCAAGGCATACTTTCTCCTGTTTCAGCAACGGTAATACCTTGCTTGGTGATAGTAGCATTGGTGGGTAGTAAACCGGTATTGGTTAGATTAACTTCCCATGAAGTGGATGTTTCAAGTGGGTCATTGAGTGATTTTATCTTTTGAGAAGAAGTTAATGAAACCCCAGGGGTTGTAACTTCAACAATTACATCTTGACGATTATTATTCTCCAAGGATTCTTCGACTAAATCAGTTGGATCAATAATGAAAGAAATCAATTTAGAACCTGCACTTTGCGGAGTCCAAGTCCAGTATAGCTCTTTCACTGTACCTCCACCAACATCCATATTCTTAGTTTCAACAACCACTCCATCTACTTCTAATACCATGTCGAAGGGGTCGGACTTTACATTACCAGTATTTTCAATCTTTGAATTGAAATGTACCTCTTCACCGACACTAGGAATTGGAATGTCTATCTCATAACCAGAATTAATTACTGTTAAATCAGGAAGTAAATCATTAATTCCGTGACCCATTACTGCTAATGCGAAAGGTTGAGAGCGACTTCCTCCATGATATGTATCCTTGATTTTAACAGTCCACTGACCAACGATTGCTGAATCTATTAGTACAACTTCGACATTATTGGTATTATCTGCACTACCTCCGGTTGTTGAGCGCCCATTAGTAAAATCATTACCGATGTATATATTGCCATTAGGGTCTATCACTTCGAGGTCGAAGTTATTGACTAATTGCTTATTAGAAAACGTAGATGCATATTCATCTGACCATGTAAGAACTGCTTTGAAAGCATCATTTGCAATATCTATGTCAAAGTTATAAGATTTTGAATTTCCTGATGCTGATAATAAAGACCTATCATCGACCCATATCCCTTGTCCATCCGCTGGTGCAAGAGTATTTCTGATGTTTACTCTACCCCATCCTTCATTATTATTGGGAATATCTCGAGTTCCAATATCTTCTGCTCCAAGAATTAATAGTGCCTTTACTAAAGCACCCTGTGGTGAATCTCTTAATGCGATTTCTTCTAAGTACTGCCTAATCATAGCAGATGCCCCAGCAGCATTTGGAGTCGCCATTGAAGTTCCTGTGTATTCAAGGTACCAGGTACTTTCCCAAGAGGAACCGCCAGTATCTCCAGCTTCTTGGGCCTTGCACGAACGAACATATCCACCAGGGGCTAGGACGTCTGGTTTTATTCTGCCATCATCCAAAGGACCTCGTGAAGAACCTGACATTATCGTATCTGGTGCTCCTGAGTATCTACTTTGGTGCATTCCAACTGTGACTGTATTTTTCGCAGTTGCTGGAGGGCTGACTGTATCGCTTCCTGGGCCATCATTTCCAGCAGCAAATAAAATTGTCAAACCTTCTGCTCCGTTGTAGTATCTATCATAATAATTGGCTCTATCATCGACATCTTGGCTCTCTGAAGTATACTCGCCATAGAGATTACTTCCACTACTGCCCCATGAGTTAGTATGTATTCTCGCTCCCGCATTATATGCAGAATTCAATAATCCATTCAATGAAGGTGATTGGAAATTACCAGTATTATCATTTTCCATCGCTTGGAAGTATAGGTCTGCCTCAGGAGCAACTCCAGCATAACCTCCACGATTTCCATCACCGAGTACTGTACAGGAGACGTGAGTTCCGTGACCTGACCACTTATCGGCTGTTGAACCATCGTTGATAACGTCATAATTCCCTACAATCCGACTACCAAAGTCCCCATGGTCGTCATCCAATCCGGAATCTGCAACCGCTACGGTTTGATTTGAACCGTCGAGGTCACTGGTGAAATAAATTTTCATTGTACCAGTTTTCATATGGCTTCCTGCATTATTATTCTCGATAGTGAATTCGGGATTATATCTCAATGAATTTATTGATGGTTGTTGAACCAAAGCAATCAATTGGTCGGATTTTAGAGTACCTTCATACCTTCCTTCATCCCACTTGATGGCGTCATCAAGAGAAAGTTCGACTACCTCGGCGACATCCTGAAACAAAGTATTCTGATTCGAGTCAGTAAACGATATTGTTTGTAATGGACCTGCATCACTACGCCACCCTTGAATTCTCATTCTCTGGCCAATTAGAGATTGTTCGCCATTTTCAAGTAATAACACGTCTAATATCTCCTCTTGAACAAGCATTGCTAGAGGTACTGAATGAACACTTGAAACAGAGTCTAGGCTTTCAGCCTGAATCAATGCTGATGCTGTACCTTGAATTATTAGTCCTGAAGGATAGATGAACTCTCTTATCTCTAATCCTTGAATTTCATTTATTTGTTGACGTGCATCCAACATATTTATTTGATCTGAAATCAAAAGAAGTGAAAGGTCATGTCTTGCTTGCATCCACTCAAGAGGTACTGGTCTACTCAAGGTAAGGCCATTCTCATCATAAACGCCCAATGTTGTTCCAGCATAAACGGCTCTTTCTTCCAATTCTACACTTTCATCAAGAGTCCCTCTAGCATCATTATACACCCCTTCTTCAAGGTCAAATTTCACCCATTCTACTTGGCCATAATCGTTTTCCTCATCGAGAAAACTTTCTTCTGGAATAAATATAGAAGATATGCTTTGCAAAACAAATAATGCCACTAGGAGAATTGCTCCCCTGCCAGCGCGTATGCTTTGCATGTTTTCTTCCCCAACCTGCCCCGCTTTATTGCTTCGGGTCATTTGGGTCTTAATTTAGATTCTAATCTCTATCCTTGAACTCTTCCCAAGCCCATTCTCCAACTTCATGAGTTTGAATGATTCTATTGACATCACCTTCGTAATCAGTCCACTGAACTTCAATCGCAATAACATAGGAATCCCATACTGTATGACCAAGTATCTGCATTTCTAAATCATCACCTGCTACAGAAGAGTGTGAAGAGATTTGTTCGACTTCTATGCTCATTATTTCAATAACCTCGCCGTCAAGTGATTGGAATTTGACATCCATCGAAACATCTGTGACATCCCTACTACCAGTATTGTGTATTTCTGACATTACGATATGACCTCCTCTCTGAATATACAATGTTTCAACGGTCACCGAATCTCTTGGTATTACCCAATACCATCCACTGAATAAGGCTCCAATTAGTAATAGAAGAATTATTCCCGCCATGGCAACTCTGTTTGGAGTGACTTCCCTTTTCAAGTCTTGAACTAACCTTGCTGCTTCTTTTGATGCCTGTAAGATAGCCAATTCATCTTGGCTTAGAGTACTGGACTGGATTGAGTCCTCATGGACTACCATGTCTCCTTCATCGGAAAAAATAACATCATCTTGACTAATCATTTATTCACCCCAACATGGCCAGAGTACTGGCGATCATAGACGTCATCGGTTCGACAAGCAAGATGTGCCTGGTCTCAACTGCGCCACCGGTTAGTGTACCTACTAAGGAAAGGTCAGAAACAACTCCGTTAATCCCTAGAGAAGATGCTGTAGGCAATGGGCCTGTCATTTGTGTATCAAGCATGACCGCCCTTCCATCGAATTCTCTTTCCCCGAAGATATCTACATAATATCCTGGTTGACTAGTCACTTGAGCGCTGGCTACAATTCTTCCATCAGTAATGTCATCAAGAATAATTACAGGATATTCATATGGCCCTCTATGAACATGAATAGTTGCCGACTTCAAATCTTGGCCAATCAATTCTACTCTGTTTACAGTCATTCCTGGCATTACTGGCATGTTGGTCTGCTTTATGTACAAACTCTTGACACCGTCGCCTGAAGATGCCACACGAACCCCCCAGTCATCGGTTGTGTCTACCTTGAAAGTCGAAGGTAATCCTTGTGCTATCATCAAAATGTCACCTCTATAATCCACTGCTCGTCCAGCAGCTTCCAAGTATAAATCCATATTCTCTGCATTAGAAGTATAATCAAGAGTCATCATTCCTTGGAAAGAAGTATCTTCTCTTATATTGAAATTATTATCAGGCACCGCACTTAGACTCATCACCCCCGGTAAATTACGCATAAATGCTGTTGCTGGCCACCAGTATCCATCTACAAACCGAAGTTGTTGAATCATCAATTTATTAATCGAAGTTTTTGATTCGGTCATGAATCTATCTGGAACATCTAGATCAATTATGAAAACGTCACCAATAGTTGCTGAGAAATCCATCGATTGAGGAACTTCATCGATCAATGTTTCGACTCTAGTTTTCTCAATTCTATCTATGAATATAGCATGAACTGAATCTAACTTAGAACCTAGGTCATAATCCATATTTACTGTAAAACGAGGCACTGTAAGATTATCTTGGGTGAAGAATACAGCATTTGCAGAAACATCATTCGGTTTGGTAGTATCAAGTCCATTGATTACTAAGTCCATGTCTCTGCCTTCAATTCCATTCACTTCAATGGTTAGCTGCTCACGAAGTGGTCTCCATTGAGACATATACATATCAATTTCATATGTTGGAATTTGGTCGACCATTCTGAAATCATAATCTAGTGTGATTTGTCCTGCCGGCAACTGTGGAAGCCAGATTCTATTATGCCAAGAGCGTCTGAAGTCTATTGTAATACCTAGATTCTCAAGTTGCGTTACATTGAGTTCTTTCATCTCAAAGTCGTATACTACTCCGTCTTCAAGAGCATCTAGCAAATCTCCGAACTGCGTAATATTACTCTCAAGTAAAGCATTCTCGATCTCTTCGCGTTCATTGGAATCAATCTTGTAATCTTCTAATGCTGTATCTACAACTGACTTAGTAGATTGAGTGTAAGTTGGCATTCTTGTAAGGTTGAAGTCTAATACTGAGGCTTCAAATACATTCATGGAAATTCCATGAGCCCAGTCTGGCGTATCATCAAAATTATTCCCTTTCCTAACATCCACACTTAGATTAAACGATTCCCCAGTCAGTAAATCTAAGCCAATTGCAAAGTCTTCTTCATCCCCTTCACTACCAACTAAATCTTTGGTGAAATCATATATCACATCGTTCACAGATGAACCAAAGTCGACTAAGTCTCCTAAGAAAAAGGACAAGGATTCAACGCCTTCACCTTCATCGAAACTTGGCAATTCAATTCCCGAAGAATCGACACCGCTTGGGAATGCTAGGGTAATATTTGATGGGAGGGGGTCTAATGCAATCCTTCCATTCATACCAAGGAAATCATCTTCATAATTTGAATTATCTTCCAATAAAATACGGAATGGTGAAGATTGAGTTCTAATCATTTCAATCTGTGAATTGCCTTCAGGTCCCGTCGCATTAGGCTCTTGTGGCGAGAATCTTTTCAGACTAAGAACATCGGATATTTGTAGACTCATGCATGCTTCAGAAGTATCTGCGTCAACCTTGAATCTGAAGTGGTCTCCATCCATAGTAACTGGAGTTGAAGCATTAGAAAGTTGAATCTGAATTGATTCTAGTGCTTGATTGGCAGAGTACCCAAGAGTATCTCCAAGCACTAGACCGAAACTGGAAGGAAGGCCATTTAATTTAATCGCATTCTGTTGACTTGGGCTCTTTCCACCATAAGTTATTGATTGAATTGTCGAGCTAGCCTGATAAGTCAAATCCTCAGATGTCTGAATTATCTGAAGATAAGAAGGCCGATTAGAAAATAAAGCTGACTGAGTAATGGCTGAGGCTAAGTTCAAGCCATCATGCTCTATATGGCCAATCAAAAGTGGACCACCATTGGTTCCCTCAACCACAATCTGCCTTATATTGGCATCTGGATCATAAGTATGGGTTACATCAGAAATTCCTGCTACCCTCATGCTCAAAGCAACAGGAACCAGTGGTTCTACCGCTCCTGCTTTACCATTGATTAAACCGATTGAACTATCTTGAGAAATCAAAATATGGTCTGTATCTGGGATCCATGGATGATCATTACTGGAGAAGGCGAATGTAATACGGCCAATTTCTTGTGAATCGCGTGGCGTTCCTCCAATGTTAGATTTGACTTGTGTGAAGCAATGTAATGCTAATACTCCACCGGATGAACCGGCTGTACTGATTATAGAATCGGGGAGAGTATTGACTATTTCTCCGATATCTAATACAACCTCAACTATCGATAACAAAGCATTGTCAAGAATTTGAGCGATTGAGTTGAGGTTCGGATTATCGAAGTTCACCCTATCGATACCTGTTGGTGAGACAAGAAAACTTCCTTCAATAATTATTACTTCAGGTACTTGTTCGACCTCGATTAACAGAGATGATGCATCATTATCAAAACCACCTCTCTTGAAGGTTGACTTGTATTCAAGACGGTCTATTTTCTCTGTTCCTGCAATTACAATCAGTGTATTAGGTGCATCAACAGGATTTATTGGGAGAGTAGGGTCATCGATATTACCAGTATTGTCTCCAGTGAAATTCTTGATTCCAATTATCCATGATAGACGTGAAGGAACTTCACCAGGCAAGTTAGAAGACCCCGGTGCTTCTCCTAACATCGTGAAAATTGAATTTATTTCTTCAGCGGGCATACTACCAGACGGTAGCCCATGAATCCAAACTCTTGCATCGGTTATATTGCCATAATCTGAATCTCCTTCACTAACATTAGAGCGGTCTTCGAAGTAATGAAGGTAAACATCTGCACCAGTATCAGAAAATATCTCTATGGTATCAAATGTATTTTCTCCAAGGTTATCGTTTCTAATAGTGATATCTACTTCTGAGGGTATTGTGGTTTCTCCTACTTCAGGATGAAAACCTGCATCCAGATAACTCATCTCCAAGACTGGGGCAGAAGAACTACCCCCATCCCCATCAAACCGGATGAAACCAACACCGATACCAAACCCACATTTATGCACATCACTTTCAGCGATATTATCCGCTACAGGGTCAAAATATCCTGGGTCTTCACAGTCGGTTTGGTCATTAGAACCGGGGGCATTCTTGTTGGAAATTTGTACTGAATAAGGTGCTGAAATGGATGTTAGAGCGAGGTCACTTGAGTTCAGTGAATTGATCAAGGTTGAAAGAAGTAAATTTCCAATATTCTGTGCAGATACATCGAATTCTATTTTTTCAATCCCAACTCCAAGCGTAAATTGATATGGGGCTTGAGTAAAACGGGTGTCAATTACTATCCCATAAGATTCGGAATCATCCAAAGTAATATCAAATGCTAAACCTTTCATTAAACTAACTTGTAGATTCTCTAATGAATCCCAAATAGGGTCTGTCAAATCAACTGCTTCAACCTTCCATTGAAATATCGGCTTAATCCAAAGTTTATCGATAACAGGTAAAATACCAGTAACTGGGTCAGGGCTAGTTTCAACACCAAATCCTTCGCCCGGAGTGAGTATGTCCTCAATGGTTAAAGCAACTATTAGGTCATCAGAACCATCGCCATCGATATCGATAAAGTTTTCAAAACAGCAGTTAAGTCCGCCATCCACGACTAAATCACCAGTAAATGTACCTCGTTCCCAAGCCTCATATGATGGGCCATTATTTCTTGAAGTGAAGTTCACATATACTGCATATGTGTTAATTCCAATTGCCAAAATATTTCCATCACCTAATGCTGCAGTTGAAAATAGAGTGTCAAATAAGTTGTCTGGGAACCCTTCGGGCTGAGTTGAACTATCCATCAAAAACTCATATGGGCGAGGATGATCTGCTAAATATGGGCTAGAATCTCGCATTGAAACATTATCTAGGAATGTATTGGCAACGGTGAGCGGGTCATTATTTCCTACTGGTCTAGCAGCAGCATCAACAGCGCTTAGCGCACTTTCCGCACTGCTATCGGCAATTTCTGCCTCTCCGTTATCCGTTCTCTTAGCCATAGTTTCCATTAATGCATCCAATACGTCAAAGTCATCTCGAGATATTGATGTGTCTGCTGAAACCGGTTGAGCAATTGAAATAAACATCAGTAAAATAAGGAATACTGCGCTCTTACGTGAGTCACCAGTCTGAGGCAGGCCTGGCCTAATCAGACGTGGCTTACTCTCATCCATGTATTCAAGCAAATTATACCTCTATGTGAATCCATCCCCTTTATGTTCATTAAAACAGTCAAAAACACTTTTTTGAATGGAATCAAGAAAAGTCAAGACCGAAATCGGAATTACACGCAGGGCAAGCAACTACAGCTTGAGGAATTCCTTTTGGAACTCTAATTCTAAAGCTGTGTTGGCACTCTGGACAAGTTATCTGTCTACTATCATCGGCTACTTTGCTTTGCTCCGGGCCTTTAATTTGGGATTTCACAGACTGAGGGAGTTCAATCCCCCCACTATTGACCTTGGCTTCGATTACCGGTTGTGTTTGTTGTTCAGTTCTAGACTCGATTATTATCTCGGTTTCATCTTCAGCAAACATTGCTAAAGCATCATTAGCAGCCGCTTGACTACCTTGACTATATTGTCTAGCGACAGGTTGTGGTGCATATGCCTGAGGGGCGAATGACTGTGGAGCAAAGCCTGCATTTGGATCTTGGTTTTGTGCCCCATAAATCGATTCATACCTTGCTTGGTCAACCTGTTTGGCTTTATCTTCAGATGTGACTACTGGCTCCTCTGATTTCAAACCTGCAATAACTGCGGCTGAAGCAAATATTGGTACTTTCATTTTCCGACTTACCATTCCGATATGTTCATCCGCTTCAGGTTGGGAAAGACCCCTGCCTATCAGTAATTCAATAGCCAAGTTTTTCTGCCATCGTCGATATCCAATCATCGATACCCCCATTGTCAATACTCCGACAAATAAGATCACTATGATAATTCCAAAGAGGCTTGTAGGCTCTGATTCTGAGGCCACATTGACCGAAAAAGGATGGGAGTCTTTGTTACCAGATTGGTCAAATACAGTTAGTACAACATCAACTCTTCCTGTTTGTTCGAAAGTGATTTCAACATTTGAGCCCAGATAATTTGGGTCATCTTTAGCATCTCCGTTACCATCACTATCTACTGTTGGGTCAAGGTCCCAATGATACTTCAACTGGAATGTTTGGTCATATGCATCAATTGCAGATACACTATACTGGATAGGTGAACCTTGGACTGCTGAATCGGGTAAGAGTTCGAGTTTACTTTGATCTAATACTGGTACTGTAGAATCATCTACTACGATATTTTGAGAAATTGAATTACTATTACCTGCGTTGTCGGCTACTGTCAAAACAAGAGTGCGCAAGCCTATATTAGCCCAAGATAACACGATTGAAGTGTTTTGGTCATATACTTGGCCGTCCAATGTCCAAATACAAGTCGCTACTGAATCATCATCAGTACTATCTCCGCAACTAAATGCAATATCTTGATTCAACCCTGTCTTCCAACCATCGCTGATAACTTGCCCGGAACTTGAGATAATAGCAACTGGGCTCACAACATCTTGTACCGTTATAGTGGAAGTTGTCTTTACTGATTGTTGGTCTCTTGAAGCCGCGGTCAAAGTTACTGTCTTTTGTCCTGGTGAGTCCCATAAGCCAACTGCCTGCCAGCCTACAGTATCTGCATCATTGTCAAGGATTAAATCACCATCACTATCAACTTCTAAATCAAAATCCCAACTCATGGTTTCTATCTGGTCCAGTAGGTTTGGAGTACTCATCGAATCTAGATTTAATCCTACACCAATCGAAGTTATTCCGGAATTATCTGCTGAAATCACGGGAGATATTGGAGGTGCTAGTTGAACTCTGACCGTGACTCGGATGTTTTGGGAGCCGTCTCCCCCCCCAACTGGATTATCTGTATTATCGACAATCAAAACTAATTCTTGCCCTTCCAACTCTGCTGGAACAACCCATGTTGTAGAGTCGGATGTGGTAACTGACTGCATTTCTGTAGTAGTGATATACAACTGCCCAACCCCTCCCGAGAGATATAGGTCATGCATCTGTTTAGTCTGTAGATAAACATCTCCAACTCCCTGTAATGCCCATGCAGTCAACACAATTGTTGTACCAGTATCCAATTTCAAATCATCCCCTGAAAGCAATATTTCAAATGAATCTGAAGGGACTGATATTACATCATGATAAGGAGTCCAATAAGAATCTGTTAACTTAGTGAAGTCTAATGAAATCTGACTTGTAATTCCCCCTTGGTCTCCAAAGCCTTGGTCCCCATCATGAGCGAGGTTATCTATCACAAGATACCAAACTTTGGGATTTATTGAAGAAGGAACTTTCCAATGAAAGTTATACCCTCCAAGGGCATTTTCAGTAGATGATTTATTATCGAATAAGGAGCGATAAGATTGACCTAAGTCATAAGACTGGATACTGTTTTGGTCAAAAAATAACATATCTATTTCATCATTAATCACATTGACTTCGACATCATAAACCTCACCTGGTTCTAATGTTCCTAAATTTATTTTCCAACATAAACCAGAGTCGACTGAAATGGAATTAGAAATATCTTGGACGTCTCTTTCAAGACAACCTGGCGGTGCGCGACCTTCAGTTTGTGCTGAAATTGCTGGCGCCATTATCATGCACAGTAATATTGCGACCATGAACTGACAACGCATATCACGCTGTTTGGCGCTCAACACTTCAACTATGCGCTAGTTTGAATCAATTTGACCAGCCTTGCTCGCCCCAATAATGGTGCGTGACAGAACCTAAATCAGAAACATGAATTCGATCTCCATCGCTTGCAGCAGTAAGTGCAGTCTTGGATTCGCCTAATTGTTCTCGTGCCTGAGACAATAACTCATCAGTGTCTTTTATTCTGGCACCAAAATGGGTTAGAACAAGGTTTTTGGCGCCACCTGATAATGCAGTTCTAGCAGCTCCACTTGCAGTACTATGAAGATAATTCATGGCCCGTTCACTCGAATCTTCAAGAAAAGTTGACTCATGAACGAGTACATCACAATTCTCAAGACTTGTTATACCCTCAGACATTTCTGATGTATCACCTGAAAGAACTACGCTTATACCTCCCGAATCAGGAGACCTAAACTCATCAGAGGCTAGGATTCTACCATCTTCCAAAGTTTGGTCTTCACCCCTTGCAAGACCCGCTCTATGAGCATCCGAGAGTTTCAGTTCAGCAGCCCTTAAACGATTGAATTTACCTTTTTTAGGCTTTGAAGAAAAATGCCAACCACATGATGGAACGGTATGGTTAGTCGGTAATGGTTTGATTTTATTATTAGACCATCCATCGGGCTGGGGCATTTTATCTAATTCAATTACAGAATCGCTATCTGGTAATAATTCAATCCACCGATTAGATTTGACATCTCCTAAAATCCATCTAACTGGGAAGCCTAATTGTTGTGAGGTACCTCCTAATTGGTGCCAAGAACGCCACTGAATTAATAAGTCGGAATTAGAGGTATTTTCTGGTAAATCAGAATTAGAAAGTACTGATTCTAATACTTCACCTGAGGTTGGCCCAAGTATCAAAAGTGGTTTTTTACGCTTATCTAAAGAAAGGGTATGAAGCCATGGAAGTACTCCCCATGTATGGTCTAAGTGTCCATGTGTCAAGCATAATACATCTACTCGACTAACTTTGATTTGACTCTTATCGGATTGTTTCATCCGTCTTCTTTGAATGGCAAATCGTGATTGGAAGCCTTCGCCAGCATCGACTACTGCAACTCCTTCATCACAGACAACAATACTTCCACTGACTTGTCTTGAACCGGTTGGACGAGCCGATGAAGTACCAAGAATATGAATATCGAAACTCATTCTTTCACCTCAAGAATTCATAGGGATCGGCGTAGGTGGAAACCATCTAAGCATGACAATATCATTGACTCCGCGAACCCAGCGCCATGGAACTGCGATATTTATTCCACCTTCAACGAGTTCGTGGTCGGTTTCCCTAACAAAGAGATGAGTACAACGGATTCCTGATGTGTCTATTACAGCATCATAAACAACGCCAAGTCGACGCCCTGAGGGCAAGTATACATCAAGACCTGAGATACGTGAAATCATATCCTCGCCCTGCATCTTGACTATCCCTCGATTAATGCGTAGGGTCGACACAACATAAAGAAAACCGATTTAAGGAGAATATAATTCACTTTTGTCTTCTACGACTGCCATGGAGGTCATAGACTAATCTTGAACGTTGTCGGACTTGGGGATTTCCTTTGGCTGAATATGATTTACTAACACCTTCTTTTCTCGCTGACTTTTCATCAACAATCGGCTCTGAGTAATCTTTTCCAATTATACATCCATACTGATTTTGTTGCTCTAAAGACATCAACCAAGGCTCATGAATAAATTCGGTTGGAACTTGACTTAATTCCTTGACCCACTCTCTGATGAAGTCACCTTGAGGGTCTTGGTCTTCTGATTGTTTTCTAATTGAATAAGCTCTGACTGAATTAATCCCTGTAACACCTGACTGCATATGGACTTGTGACCAATGTATACCCGGCTCATAATCCAAAAATAGTCTTGCCAAGTGATTACCAGTCTCTTGCCATGGTAGCCAAAGGGTGTATGAGGCAACCGATTGAAGCATTGCCCGCATTCTAAAATTAATCCACCCTGTGGCTGTCAAATATCTCATACAGGCATCAAAAAAAGGCCAACCTGTATTTCCCTCGCTCCAAGCTAGAAATCTATCTTCATCATATTCGCGTTGTAATTGCTCATCTAGTTCTGGGTTGAGTGCTATCTGGTCCATCGTAGATTCAAATTCTAAGCGTTGAATGAAATGACAATGCCATGCCAAACGACTTTGAAAGGAACTAAGACTTGAAGTCCACCCTCTGTTTTCTGCTGAGCGAGGATTTTGTTTGACTCTTTTTTGCTTTCTCCTTGTATGATAAAATATCTGCCTAATACTGATACATCCTGAACTTAGATACGGCGAAAGACGAGAACATGCATCTTGTCCAGTAATAGGACTTGACATATCTTTACGATATGTCCGACCTCTTTGGTCTAAAAATGAAAATAATACTGATATAGCCGCTTTTTCACCAGGTTCAGGTCTTTGTTTTAGTTCTCTTGGGTCAAGACCTAACTCTTCAATTCTAGGGATTTCATCCGATTCTAATCCTTGCGGTGAAATGATCTGTTCTGGAGTCTTTATCAGTTCATCACACACTCTAGAATCTCTTTCTTTCTTCCAATTATCACGTGAATCAAGTCTTCTAACTATACCATTTGTTGGATACTCTGTGAAGTCTACCTCATTCTTTATACACCATTTAGCAACTGATTTATCAACTTCCCAAGACCAGGTTAAACCAGTTTCTTCATTACTGAAAATTTTCTTGATTTGATACTGTTGATTTATCTTTGTTAGTTCATCAACTATACTTCCAAAATTAAATAATAATTTGCCACCAATGGATTCTAAAGAATTTCTTAACTCTGTTAAACAATCTAATTCCCATTCGATATGTATTGTATCTACATCACCTCTGTGGATTCTTTCCGGTTCGATATTGAATAAACATATTACGGGTAGTTGGCTTTTTACGGCTTCTAAAAGTGCTTGATTATCGGAGACTCTCAAGTCTCGTTTGAACCAAACCAAAGATACTGCCACAACCATATCTCATTTCTACACTCTATTAATTCATGTATTTTGATAAATCCTCAAGGAGGAAATCAAGGGTCTTTAAGCGCCGATAATGTGCAACGACTATGAGGCGAATACTGGTCATTATGATATTGACCATATTTTTCGCCCCGCTAGTTAGTGCTGAAACCTACCTAATCTCTGGAAAAGCGACCTATGCAGACAATACTCCAGTACCTCTTCATTATGTATTGATTGAATGCGAGGCAGGCAATACTCAATGCTATCAATATCGAGGAACTAAAGCGATGACAGATGCGTATGGGGCATTTACGCTAATGTTAGATGCTGAATCACAGGAAGATGGAGTCGAAATCCTTCTTACATTAAGAGGAGAAAACTTTACTCATGTTATCCAGATAGATAGTTCTGATAATTCTAATCAAGTATCGGTAACTCAAGATATCAAGTTATCACAATATCCTCCTCCATCTGGCGTTTTCATGGGCTTTGGTTGTGCAATTGTATTGTTTGTACTGGTTTTTGTCTCTGTATTACTCAGGACTGGTAGGAGACTTACAACAAAGCAAGGAAGAATGGAATTTGCAGGATTCAGGCAAGCAAGACAACTTGAATGTCCGAAGTGTAAAGAAATGGTTTTTCAGCATGAACTGATTAAACACCTAATTATTGATCATGATATGGAAGCACTGGATGCTGCTGATATAACTGGTAAAGTAATGCGGAGAACTTGGTCTGAAGAAGAATGATTACGAGGTATTCATCAACCTCCTATCAGTAGAATCATGCATGCGAATTAGCCATAACACGCCTGATGGCAAAGAAGCCTACCCTCACGAAGTCCCCCAATTTGGACTTGGAGTGTTTCTAATGACAACAGAAGGTGAGTGTAAAAATTCAGTCCTAAAAGCTCTGGATGCAGGATATACTCACATTGATACTGCAAGTATGTACAATAATGAATGGGAAGTTGGTCAAGCCATCAAACAATCTGGGGTTTCTCGGGATTCAGTATTTATCACAACCAAACTTAGAAGAGGACATGCAACAGGATACGAAGATACAATCGAACACTGTAAGAAGTCTTTAGAACTACTTGATATGGATTATATTGACTTGTATTTAGTCCATGCGCCACCTGAAAATCCAGAACATCGAGCACCGGTTTGGAAAGCGATGGAATACTGTCTTGAACAAGGTTTAGTCAAAGCGATAGGTGTTTCCAACTATGGGTCAAAACATCTTGAAGCAATGAAAGAATACGCTTCTTACATGCCATGTGTGAATCAAATTGAGTTCAACCCATGGTTACAAAGACCTCATCTAAAACAAGCCACTGAAGACGTGGGAGCTCGAGTCATGGCTTATTCACCACTGGCCAGAGGTCACAAAGTGGACGACCCAGAACTGGCCACTATTGCAAGTAAAATTGGTTGTACTCCAGCCCAAGTTGCAATAAAGTTCTGTTATGATGAAGGGTGTATTACTATTCCTAAATCAAGTAATCCTGTAAGAATCGTCGAGAATATTAAATCACTGGAAATTGATATTTCAGGAGAATATGAAGCGATTAAATCTCTGGAATGTAACTATGTTTCAGGCTGGGACCCCACAACAGAATCTTAGAAATAACGCAAATTTGGCAAACAAGGTACTAAAACACAACATACTAAATCGGTCATATGGACGCTTATGATATCTCCTTCTTTTTTTCAACAATGTGGGTAGGGCCGTTTTGGTTTGCAATGCTAGTTTACCCTGAACATAAAATGACTCAAAAGGTACTACAGGGGCCATGGTTTTTCCTTGGGCCTCTAGTTGTTTGGTGGCTTGTCACCATTGCTGACCCGCAAGGACTCATCGACCTGGCTAAAGATTCAACCGACCCTAATGGAATCCTTGAGGGGCTCGCCGGAATAATGGGTACCAAAGCTGGTGCATCTGCTGCATGGGCACACATGGTGGCTGGAGATATATTTGTCACAAGGTGGATGTGGAAGAGGTGTGTAGAGCGTAATACCAATCCATGGATAATGAAAACTACAATTTTCTTTGGAATAATGCTGATGCCTGTGGGTTTGGCATTACACGCTATTTTAGTGCGAGATGAGGCGGAAAAGATTTCTTCAAGTGATTTGTAGAATAGTTTGTGCTCACGTCACTTACCGTCGGGAAAAATGACAAAGGTGATGTCTATTAGGCATGGGCGTGTCTAACAAGTTTTGGGAAGAAAAACTCGAGGAAAAGTCTGAAGAAGACTTTGAAAAAGAACTTGAGGAAATAGATAATGATGTTCAGGAAATACAATATGAGTCTGAAAATACTGTTGAACTAAATGAAGCAAGTTTTGGAGGGCTTGCTGTACTTTGGCTTTTTACAATCGTATGGTGCTCTGCATCGCTCTTTGCCACTGTAATTATTGGTTCAGACATAATTGCAGACATAGGAACTGGTGATTGGGAGCCCGTAGATGGTATTGTAGAAAATAGCTATGTATCAACTTCAACAGATGGTGAAGGAGGAACAACATATTGTTTACATGTCGACTATCAATATACAGTTGACGGAAGAACTTACGACGGAGAAAGAATAAGTTATACTGCAGAAAATTCATGTAATTCTTGGTCTGCAAATTCAGATGATGAATATCCAGAAGGCAAGGAAATTACAGTATATTACAACCCGACCAATCCAAGTGAATCCGTTCTTTTACCTGGTTTATCAGGAGTTGACTTTTTCATATGCTGCTTCTTCATTTTCCCATTAGTTGGATTATTACTTCTATTTGTCTCAATTCATTCAACTATCAGTTATTTCAAGGGACGTTAAACTAGAACGATTGGATACCGCTTGGGACTTGATGTTTATCCACCAATTATCTAATTCTCATAGATTGACCAATCATCTTCTGGAGTATATCTGTAATACCATGTTCCAGAACCTTCTGGCCATTCCATCCAATACGTTCCTTTATCATCCATTTCTCCTAAAGAATAGTGCGAAGGTGATTCAGGTTTATTCAATTCATCTTCACTTTTCGTCATTGCTAACTTTTCATCTAGGAGTTTGGTTCTATCGCCTGTGTCAATTACCTCTGATAGACCGAAATAGGCATCATTATGAGCAATTTGATACAATTCATTCGGCGTCGAAGATTGAAGTTCCTCGATCAAAATTAGTAATTTTTCACGGGTCTCTTTCTTGATTTGATTATTGGTAAACCGTGCGGTAATGTCCCCTTTCAAATTCACTAATTCTTCAGCTAATTCCTCTGGATTGCTATGATAGGCTTGAACTAATGATTGAAGATATGTCAACTCATTACGTTCTTCTTTGGTAAGTTTAGAATTCTTACGTAGAACTTGAACCCAGCGGAAGGTATCAGGAAGAACTGCAGCGACTGCATTGGTTTGCAGTAGAGTAAACAAGGCGAGTAGAATTGCACCGATTCCTACTGTTGTTGTTACAGGGTCACTATCTCCAGAAAAGAATGATTCAAATGCTGAAGTAGATTCATCCTCATCATTTTCTGATTCAACTATCTCACAACCAAAAGCGTCAACTAGAGTATCTGGGGAAGTGCCAGGACAATTATCTTCTAAGTCTGAAACTCCATCTCCATCGGTGTCAATTGGTACTTCTGTTTGATTTGTATTATCTGTACCATTAGTTTGATTGCCCTGTGTATCATCTGTTTCATTACCATCACCGTTGAGTTGTTGTAGTGAACAGCCGTCAGTATCAACTGAATTATTTTGCATTGTATTGATACAAAGGTCAGAGATATCTCCTATACCATCACCATCTGTATCAACAGATTCACTAGCATCGCTCGGGAATGCATCTGAGTTATCACCAACTCCGTCGCCATCTGTATCAACAGATTCACTTGCATCGTTCGGGAATTCATCTGAGTTATCACCAACTCCATCTCCATCTGTGTCAAAAATTTCAAAGGCATTCATAGGGAAAGCATCACTATTATCTCCAACTCCGTCGCCATCTGAATCTTGACTTTCATTTGCGTCTAACGGGAAAAGATCCCAACTATTTGCAACGCCATCATTATCATCATCTCCGTTCCATAACATCATTGAGAAATTTGCATAATAGTCTGTTCGATAGTTTGCAACCTTGCTGGGACAGACTGTCTGCTGTTGCGTATCCCAAAACTCCGGCGAGCCTTCACAGCCATGTGGAGCGCCAGTTACATGTACTGTGAAATTAATTAAAGGGCTGAAATCGCTGATGTAGGCGCCTGTAAAAAATTCCGGGGGAATCTGAGCCATAATTTGACCAGATTCTAGTGCTATGATTTGACTATCTCCGCCATACATACCATACGGAAGTCCTCCAGTATTTGGAGTAATACTCGGATTAGATTCAATAGAGACCATGGTAAACCCTTCAGAGGTGATAACATCCAAAGTGAGTGTCAGGTTATTTGCATAGATATGGTAAGGATGAATCTTTAAGTCTTGAGAAGAAGAGGTTATTTGTATTTTACTTGACTCGGAGTTATCTGGAATTTGGTTACCATCCAAATCTTCCCATTCATTAGCATTCAACGGAAACACATCTGCATTATCACCTATACCGTCACCATCAGAGTCCTGTGTTTCGCTTGCATCATTGCGGAAGTCATCGCTGTTATCACCAACTCCATCACCATCTGAATCTTGACTTTCAGTACCGTCATTTGGCGCCCAATCAGAGTTATCTCCAACACCGTCACCATCTGTATCATTGTGCTCAGTTGCATCAAGTGGGAACATATCGTCGAGATTCGCCCAGCCATCACCATCATCATCTAGACAACCAAATCTACCCTTGGTGGAATTACCCCAAGTAGTAATGCAAGCATCCGGTTGGAAGCCTGTTTGATTATCGCCGTAGCCATCATTATCAGAGTCTAAGCATTGTGTACTATCCAACGGGAAGGCGTCGGAATTAACCCCGCCGAGAAGAGCGGACCTATCACCACATCCATCACCATCTGTATCATTCCATTGGGATGGCTCATTTGGGAATGCGTCTCCTGAATTGCTGTATCCATCATTATCATCGTCTGGACATCCATGCAAATCTTGAGTCGATGTACCTGCAATATTTGGACAATTATCATTAGCATTGATTATTCCATCACTGTCTACATCATCTGGAGAAATATAGGAGAAAGACGAATTCAGAACATGCTCGATACCGTCTAAGTCCCACAGACTAACATCTACTGTTTCGGCCACTGTACCAGCAATTGGAGTATTAACGACAATGGTCGTATCGTTTACGACTTGTCCTGTAACGTACCCATAATTACCAAATTGTACACTGATTTCCTGTGTTATAGACATCCCTGTGGAACGATTAGCGTACTTAAGCAACTTGTTTGAAGTGTCATAATATGCGATGTGGATCATGTTGTTGTCATCAACAACTATATCATTTTCATAGCCAACATCACCGACGTTGTCAACTGTCATTGACTGCCGAGTTCCACCAGGCGCCATCATACTGTAGCCCAAATTTGAGTTACCGTTGTACTCCGAAATGTGAACGATATCAAATTGGTCAATGTACATGCTAAATGTGTCTCTTGAGTTACCTTGATTTGAAACTGTCCAAGCCGAACCGGAGACACCGTCTGCAAAGTACGCAGTGTTTCCAGCAGAATTGGATGCGTAAACAAGATGAAGTTCATCGTTAGAGTCCACTGCCATAGCGCTGTGATAGCCCACGCCATTGCCGTTATCGACGAGGTAGCGTTGCCAAGAACCACTGATGTTCGAAGCAATCTTCATGTCCATGTTGCCGTGGTGCCTGTATGCAACATGAACAAAGCCGTTTGAGTCAATCGCAATGGAAGAGTCACAACCAACATATGTGGTTGTGTCATCCAGAGTGATTGTTGTCCATGAAGACCCATCATAATAGGTTAAAAGCGCTGCATTGCAGATAGATCCATCCCTTGAGTAGGAAATATGCGGCCTGTCATTTGCATCGAGGGTTATGGAAATTTGGTCGTTCTCAGCAGTAGACGTGCTCCAATTATTTGACCAGGAGGTTCCGTCATACATGGTGTAAAGTAGGTAGCCTGTGCTCGACATACTGTGATAATAAGCGATGTGAATGTTATCATTACTGTCAATAACAAGATCTGCGTT
This sequence comes from Candidatus Poseidoniaceae archaeon, assembly GCA_949372655.1. GTDB lineage: Archaea > Thermoplasmatota > Poseidoniia > Poseidoniales > Poseidoniaceae > MGIIa-L1. The sequence goes on along the minus strand of CASIAI010000009.1, from coordinate 8,074 downwards.
AGAGCACATGTCCCGCAATTCCTAATTTTCAAATGCGTCCATGTTGAACCATCAAAACTGCTGAGCCAAAAATCATCACTATCCATATTCGAGTGGGCGATGTGAACGGTTCCATTTGAGTCGACTCCAATGGAAGGATCCCACCCACTATAGTAAACATAGCTCGCTGTAGTAGTTGTCCATGTGTAGGCATTACCATCTGAAGTGAGATTCTTCCATGCCATGTCCAAAAAGCCGCTACCTGTGATAGTGATTTGATCTCCACCCGTGGTCCAACCAGAACTAGGTGAAATTGTTGCTTGCATTGGATTTGAATACTGCAAATTATCGCCTGAATCGTCCAAAACTGAAGTTTGTGTCAACATTGGAGATGCAATAACGGCCAGTAATACTGCAACTACAAGCCATGTACGCATAACTATCGGTATCTGCCTAGCATCAAATACTCTTTGGTAACAAAGATGTTACTTATGAAAATTTTATGATTCAACAGAAGATTTAGATTGACATTATGAAACCAATTAGCATCAATCTCTTGAGTAAGTATAGTTTCAGCGGAGCATGGACGAGCCAATTCTAGAGGCTGAACTCATAAAAGGTAAGTCTGGAAAGAAGCATTCCATGCGTTCGTCTAATGCAGCCTTAGGCGCTACAATCGCAGTTGTTCTGGTATTCTTATTGATCAGTCGAATCATTGGCGCACCTCTTGAAGAACAGGCTATTCAAGAACAAATAGAAGAAAGCTATACTCCAATTGATATGCGTTATCTTGAGAATTATAGTACCACTGAACAAAATTCTTATGTCCTTGAAAACGGTAATTTGACCGGCCCAGATGGAGCATCGTTATGGATGGGGACACATCACTTTGTAGAATTTGATTTACCGATAGAAGAAGGCGGCTCAGCGCCAAATGGAAAAGTCAGTCTTGCGGTATGGGTTCCAATTCTAGATGGTAATATGACGGTTCCAGTAATCGCTGAATTTGGGCCATATTTTGATGAAGCCTCGGTAGAAACTGGCGGAATTGAAGAACCAGGAACCTGGCTAGGTACTATGATGATAGAGCAAATTATTCCACATGGTTTTGCATTCGCTCAAGTTTCAGTTATGGGTACTGGACGCTCAAATCATTGTATGGACTTGATGGGTACTGCTGAGCAACTGGGAGTTGATGCAGCAGTAACTTGGCTAGGTACACAAAATTGGAGCAATGGTAATGTTGGTATGATTGGGAAATCCTATGACGGCTCTACTCCATGGCAAGCAGCAATGTTTGGTAATGAACATCTAACGACAATTGTTCCAATTTCAGGCTTAATTGGTGTTATGGAATTAATGTGGCGTAACGGTAGTAGCGAAGCGAGAGCCCCAATAATGCACAATGGAGTTTATGGCTCGTATGGAATTGATGGTGATTTAGAAGATACTGGAAACATGTGTCCTGATTATATTGCCGGTCCAGCGACAGGTGGTGCTGCTTGGGCTTGGGGCGGTGAAGCTGCTGGAAATTATTGGGGCGAACGATATTTCCTTGAACGAGTGTTAGATAATTACAATGGTAGTGTCTATCTAATTCAAGGAATGCATGATTGGAATGTCGACCCACATATGGCGATTCCAACGATAAACAAATTATATGATGCTGATATTGAGGCCAAAGGGTTGTTTGGACAATGGGACCACGATTATCCTGACCGAGCCGATATTATGTTTGAGCGCAGTGGCGTAGGGCGTGGAGTCGAAGCATTCCCTGAAATGGTGCGAATGGATTGGATGCAAGACCTACTCGAGTGGTTTACTTACTATCTCAAAGATGAAGGTCCTCAACCATGGCTAGGAGTTGAAATTCAGTCCAACCAAGGAGACTGGCGCTTTGAAGACCGTTATCCAATGACAAATACTACACAAATAAGTTGGGAATTAGGAAGTTCTAACTTAACCTCTACTGGTGGAGGGAATACAATTTTCCCCGATACTAACTCTGGACCCGTTTATGAGACTCCTCCCCTTGAAGAAAACCTATACTTTGGCGGCTTGCCACGCTTGCATGTTAATGTCAATACCGCAACCATTGGAGGGCAAATCTATGCCTTACTAGAAGATTGTAATAGTGGAAATTGTATTCATATTGGACATGCGATTATGGATTTGAGATATCATGCTGGAGGTTCAGATGAACAAGCATGGAACCCATTAACCGATGATATAACTGCATTGATGGAATTTTTCCCGATGGACGTAGAAGTTGAAGCAGGGCATACAATTCGTCTTACACTTCGCAGTACTGGTGAAGATTATCTTCCATCTGCCGCTTCTAGCATCACAACTGTGATCGATTCTGGTTCAACTTTACAACTAGACATGTTTGACCCTGGAACCAGAGAATATTATCAGACTGTTCAATGTACTTCGCCAATTTGTCTACAAAATTCCTAATTTCTAAATTAAGATTGAAACAAATAGTCTTCACTCCCGGGCTTGGAGAGAAGTCCGCTAAAGTGGATAATCAATTAGTTGGAAAATATTTTTTAGCAATTGATTGTAGGATAGTCTGCCTTAGGGCCGAAGCTTGTCGAGTTCATCGAATTCGGCTATGATGTTAGTCAACGACTAAATTCAATATTATGTATAAACGTAATTATAATAATAATTTAATCTTAATGCGTGACTCTAAAGTTGGTGAACTATGCCCAATATGCTGGGTTATAATGACGTCATCTAAAGAGAACACGTTTTCGTCTGCCACAATTGAACATATTGTTCGACTAGCAGATGGAGGCAAATCTTGCCTCACAAACATAGTGATATGTTGTAAGGGCTGTAATTCAGCCCGTGGTACAATTGCTCAAAGACTAAAGCGTGATAATCAATTATGCTTCGGATATAGAGAATGGGCTGCACTTTCCTTAAACGGTTCTGATGAATTCTCTCAGAACGTAATCACACGCTATTACTCCAGTCTGGACATAATGTTCTGGACACTTGTTTCACAAAGGGGAATTAGTCGCCCCTACTGACATCATTATGCTTCGGCCTTTGGCAACTATTTTCTATTTTTGATTATGTTTCAATTTCGCTAAGACCCCAATTGACATAGGCTGCACTCATGCCATCGCTGTATACTGAAATTATTTCCCATGCCGCACTCAAAGTGACCGGCCCATCATAATGTTCTGAAGTTAGAGTCACTCTAACCCCCCAGTCATCGGTACTAATTTCTACCAATCCAGGGAAATCTAATCTCCCTTCACGATAATGCATAACTGTATTATTCCAATCATTTATTTTCTGTTCATATTTTTCTTGCTTTTCTTTTCCTATTGCTTTCCAATCTGTCATTCTTTATTCCTCCTTATACTTCATTTGCTTGTTTTATTGCTCTCTTGTTCCACGGCTCTACCCGTGATTGCTGAATTATTCTATTATCCTGTAAATTATACGCTGTAAGCACCGCTGGGGCGTCTAAATTGTGAAATACGCATGTGTCTATACCAATTGCTGCAGAGCGCACTGAGGGTAGTAATACTGGCGAAAACCAAACCTTACCCCAGAATAACTTGCTATGCCCTGGTAAACCTGCTGTTGGAGTATGACCAAACACTACTGTTCTTTGTGGGTCAATCGGTTCAGTTGCGTCGTGAAACGGTTTACGAATATGTAGCATCTCAGTATCGGTTTGACAATCTAAATCAATTTCAGGATCATATCCTGCATGTACTAAACGCCATTTTTCCAAGACGATTTCACTTGGAAGTTGGTTCATCCATACTTTGTCTTCCTCAATTGCCATGTCAAGTAATTCTGTCATCTCATTACCTGTTTTGTCTGTATATGCGTTAATGTACGAGGTGGCAGTAGCAAGGCCACCATTGTAAAGCCAAGTTGCTAAATCAATTCCTGGAGATTCTAAGCCCTGAAGAGATAATGTTTCAATCATCATCTTTTCGTGATTTCCTTTTACACAAACTATGTTGTCAGAACTCTTAGCAAATTGAACAACATCATATGAATTTGGACCTCTATCTATCAGGTCTCCAAGCAATACAACATAATCTCCTTGTTGTAGGTTTATTTTTTCTACAAGACTGCGAAGGGTCTTATTGAATCCATGAACATCGCCAATAACCCATACATTTTTACCATTTATTAGGGCCACTCGCAGCAACTTTTCAATTAATTCATTCCTCATTTTATCACCATAATTTAATATCTTTTAGCCTATATAAACTCATCTAAATCATACTATTTTTATACTCTAAACTACATCGAAATAGATACCTTTTTGCGGGAGAGTAATTTGATTTTCTTCTGCCAATTGTTGTTCTTTTTCTGGTACTACAAACGGCATGACTACCAGATTATCTAACTCGAAATTGACTCTAATACTATCCAATGTTTCTTTCATTAAAGCCAATCCAATTCTACATTCAAAGTGATCTACAACGCAGATACAACGTACATTATAATTACCTGAATTTTGAATTGTAAAACCCATGCCATCCATAAAATGAATTTTACCAATATGTTCTAATTTAGAGAAATTCATCGCCCACGCTCTATTCTCATGGCTCAAAGCCACATTAGTATCATGGTCTGTTAGTTTTGGAAGGCTATCAGCACCCCAGTTATCTGCTTGGTTTTTCTGGCTAGTTTTTTGTTTCATATTATTCACATTCCCTGATTATCTGGCCTCATCAAATGTTAACGTACAATACCAAATTCTGTATTCTCTAGGAGTCATGTCCGTTGGAACATCAACTTCGATTGTTTCCCCGATGTATTGTTGTGCATCCACAATAAATTCTGGATAGTCACGGCGTAATTTACTGGTAAAGTGGGTTATTCCAGCCCAATCTATTTTTTCCTCCTTCATAATTGCACTACAAATCATATTTTCAGCTGCGATTAAGGATTTCTTAATCGATACGCATGGTTTGGTATAATTATAACGCAGATATTTGCTTACATGTGTCACATACATTCGTTTTGTTTTTTTGTCTATTTGTTTTTGTTTCATATTCATTTTTATTCCTCCATTTCTTACTCGGCAAAATTTACTATTCTTTAGCCATTCAAGATCGGTTGATTGTAGTAATCTTTTTCTCAAAAGACTACTAAATTAAAGAGAATGGGAATTAAATTCTTCTGCCTTCCATCTCTGCAATATAAGCCGCATCCAGCGTACGCTTACATGCTGCAGGGTTACTACAACGGTGATCTGGTAAGACACCGCGATGGAAGCCGCAGGCCTTACTGAAGTAGTATCTGGCCTCAGAAGAGCTAAATGAACTCACTCAAGCCACCTCCCTGCTCTCAACAACTGATAAATCTGGGAGTCCATCCTCATGTGGCGGTTCTTCTTGAACTCCAGAAACATAAGGAACTATCACTGTGAAAGGAGCAAGTTCTAGGCGTCCGCCAACTGCCTTAACAGTGCACTTAAGCATAGCTAAACTCACCAAGGCTTGTTCATGACTACTGGCTGTAATACAGCGAACAACCAGGCCGCCCACATTCTGAATAGTTACTCCGAGTTGTTCGATGTACTGGTAGCGGCCAAGGTTCTCAGAGTGCAGGAAATCGAGTAGAAACTCTATGTTGCTTTCGCTGATGCTGGTTATGACTTCATCTGTGCTGAGAATGGGTAAATCATTGTGATCTACAGTTAGGTGCTCAGGGCTGGCTTCTTCGCGTGTTGGTGTGTGTATCATGATTTTCTTTCCCCTTCACGGTGTAGTATAATGCTGCTTTATATATCAACATTAAATGAAAAACGCTTCTACATAGAGTGGTTTTTATCATACTTATCTATCGTTTTTCTGCCCTCTGTTCGCGTTATTTCTCTCTGTAAATGTATCCAATTTCATAGTACTTAAACTATTAAAAAATCAAATGTATTACTGCTCTAATATTGTAAATATCTAACCAAATAAAGCATCGGTTTTGAAAGGTTTAATTATAAACGTTTACTGGAGATAATATGAATGCTATTCCAAACTTAGAAATTATTAGGCATATTAATGGTAATCGGTTTCACTCTGAATATAAAAAAGAGGTCTATACTACTTTAAGTCGAGATAATAGTGGCCCATTACATACTAAATTATGGGAATGCCATAAGACGAATTATAGGCATACATTGAGAATAGATCAAAACATCTTTGAACGAATTCTAAAAAAAAGAGGCCCAAGAGGAAGAAAGGGCAAATCAATTGGGCGTCCAGCATTTGGAATAAGACATTTAATTCGTCGTGAATTAATGTTACTTTTTCATATGGAAGTTGAAAAAATTGTTGAATTATTAAATTCGAATCCAGAGTATAAGGGTGGAAAAAAGAAAGATATCACTCTTGTAATGCCAAATCTCTCGATTGCCATCAAGGAATTGGTTGAAGAAATTATATCTAAAGACAATGATTTGCAAAGTCACCCTGTTTTCAAAAGAATGTGGGCCCCCTGTGCTTGCCGATTATTGGAGTTAGCCTGGATTAACAAAAAGCAAAAATCCATCAAATAATTGTTTAAATTTCGGCAGTACATATCTTCCTCCAACCTTTATAAAAGAACAGTCAAAAATGATCTGGTTTTGGTCCTTACTACAGACTTAGATTGAAGTCCGCTAGTCAGTTCAATCTTCCCATTTACTCCATGCGCCTTTGGATAGATCGACAAGTAAGTTCCTCAACGTGTTGATGATGTTATATTGGCCCTTGCTTGCGGACTTGATGGAAAGTCGGCTGTGCCATCTGATTCCATGGGATATGAAAAAGATTTGAAACCTATTGAATTGCTATGGAAAGCACTAGAACCTCGTCAAGGTTTTACACCTGCAATCAACAAGATCACTCCTACGATTATTGCTGGAATCGTAGTATGTATCGTCGCCCAGAGACTTGCAGCTTTGTGGCGTACAAGTAACGGAAACAATGCATCTCCGTCTTGACTGATTGCATTGGCAGCTAATGCAGGGAATGAAATTATATCTTTTGTATAGGCTGTAATCACGATAATTTGTGGTCCACAGCCAGGTATCAAGCCAATTATCGATGCTGCGATAACAACGATAAATCCGTCACCGTAAGCACTCATATCCTGCTCCGAGATGCCGCTAAATAACATTCCAAATTCGAAGGCGAGATAGGCAATCATAACCCAGAAAGTAACGAAAGCGGTTTCACTTGCAGAGTGAATCATAGTCTCACGCATGGAATGTAATTTATCCCCAATAGTTGCTTCGGTATCGTCACCTATCCAATTCTTCTGTGCAATATACAATATTATCGAAAGACTAGTTCCAATTACCCCAACCCATGTTATGAAGCCATCCATACTGGTAGGGTCAAAAGATAATTCAAGACTGTAATCTGGATCTTGACCGGACCAAACCATTAGTAGAATTGCAAAAATCAAACCTATCACGGTAACACTCCACCATATCAAGTAACCCTGATGAAGGATTTTGTAGCCAAGACCCCCTGGCTCTTCACGAGGCAAGTCATTCAACGGTGATTCATTACCTGATTCGACCTTCGGCGGTTCTTCGCCAATACTAGGTCCAAAACGACCCAATGGTTTGTGTGGGGTTGTACCTGTCATATCGACCAGATATCCCCATGATACGCCGGTAACGAAGGAAATAGCATGAACTGCTATCAAAGGGGCAACAAAACTTGAGTCTGTAATTGCTGCTCCAATCAAAATAAAGGCTGAATCACCTAATGTTGCGATTAAAGTAGCCAATACTGTACCGTATGAAACATAACCACGCGCATACATTGGCATCATGACAATGGCACCACCACAACCAGGGGTTAACCCCATCAGCGCCCCAATTATTGGCTGTAGTTTCTTTTTTCTACGAATATATTCGACAAAACGTCCGCTTGTAGCATATTGTAACCAACTGAACAGAAATACCATCGCTGCGACGAAAACAGTAACTGCAAGAAACGCATCTCGCATACTGATAACCACAACCTCAACCACTTCGTGAGGTGAGACCATGACTAAGCGAACGGCTTCAAATCAATAAGTGTTAGTTTTACTGTTAGTTACATTTTATCTCAATCTA
>CASIAI010000008.1 GCA_949372655.1 Candidatus Poseidoniaceae archaeon | reverse complement strand
CCACATATCCGCATACATACACAAGGGGCCCCTTTGAAATAGAAAATGACTCAACCCTTATTTCATAGCAGTTAGTAGTGATGCTATGGTCGTAATTCAATGCCCTCATTGTGATGAAGACATTGAATTAGAGGATGACGTTTTTGGATTATTTGATTGCCCACATTGTGATGAGGAATTCATCTGGGAAGATGATGAAGATGTTTCCAACGAGCACACAACCAATCCTTTGGTGATTAGCGGGGTAAAAATTGGAATCGGAATCGTCGGTATTGTCCTACTCTTATCGATGATATTCTTTGTCTGGTTTCTGCTTTATATTCGCGCATCGCTTGACGGAGGGTTTGGTTGAAATGCAGAGTGCGTGGTTGAAACAAGTTTGAGAATCGAATATAGATAATTCGCAAGGGTCTATTCGAATACGCATTGAAACAGATATTAAATTTCAAAGGACTCGCAGTGGGTCTTGTCAGACGATACCCTCTGCTTCAAAACAAGCCCAAGGGTTCCCTTTGCGATTACCAAGTATAATATTGCCAATCTCTTAGCAAATGTATGGGCAGAGATTGGTTTATGCTAAGTCTGATTGTTATTTTTTCCTTTTCAACATCGGGTTGTATCAGTGAGAATGAAGAATATCACTACTCCATAGACGACCCTGAAGTGGGTACTAACTCTGATGGAACCTCTGATGTCTTGTTTACAATCATTCTTGAAGACAATGGTGGAATAGACATGGACTTTTCAGAACTTGTTATAATAATTAAACAGAATTCAGTCTCACACAATTGTGCTACAACCGGCACAACAGGGAACTGTACAGTTGTACAAACACTAGGGGCAGATGAGTCACAATGGGAAATTGGTGAAATACTGAGTATTACTGAAAATGGAGTTGACATTTGCTCACAGCATTGCATAATCACATTAAGCGTATCTGGTCCTGAAGATGCTGAAATCGTCGGCCCAACTATCCTCAATACCACTTGAAGTTAGTAATCCAGTAGTGCGAGAGATGCCCGTCTGAATGCTACCGTTTGATTATTCAGTTGTCAGGTGTAACTAAATTCGTTTCAAATCCGACTTCTTAGTAAGACTAGAGCCATCAAAATCATGTTGATGCCCAAAATCAACTCTGGAAGATAATCGAGATTTTGCGTAATAGCGAGTCCAAAGATGAGTAATGATTGCATCCCGAACCCGAGGAAGGAGGACACAGTTAATTCAAATGCTAAACCTTTGGAACCTTTTCCAGCTAAACTAGAGATTATACTATCCTGCCAACTAAAAAACAAAAGGTAGACTGAATGGAAAATATTGACATTTTTTTGTTTTTCCCATGGGTGGGCGACCGGACGAATACGTTCATCAACTCGACTTGTAGAATCTCCCGAACCTAACACTCTCATCAACACTGAATAGTGATTAAACAAGGAATATTGGAATAAGGTGGCTAAAATCATAGCACATGTGAATAAGACACCCCAATCAAAAATATTTCCAAAAGCCCACATTATTGCAATTAAGCCAATTGTATCTGCGACTGTATCCCAATATCTTCCAACATGCGAAGGTCTTTCGCGCATCCTGGCTAATTCTCCATCGACAGCATCGATTACCCCTTTGACAATCAGCAGAAAACATGCAATTATCATATGACCTTCAAAAATTAGCCATGCACAGAAAATTGTGAGGATTAAATGGAAGTTTGTTACTTGGATTACAGATACAGGCTTCTCTTTGAGATAGCGAGCTACAACTCTAGCAAATGGCCTTCCCCATTCAGATAAATCGACGACATTTCTGTCTCCGTATTTCTTCATCCCCACTGATACCCCCAGCGCGCTCTAAAACCCTTCACTGATAATGTTGAGCATCAAAAAACACTGTATGTGGCCGGAAAGTTACTATGTTCACTGCCCCAACATAGAGGCTAATTCTAATTAGCCAAGGTAAAAGCAGAATACTGCTGCTGAATACTGAAATTTGACTTAAGAGATCAATTCCCACAACCGCAACCTGTTATTTCACAGGAAGGTTCGACCTTTTTCTCGACTTTTTTTTCTAGAACTACTTTATTTGAAATACTCTTAGAACGTCTTGAAATTCTAACTTTACGTTGATTCTGCCCAGTGCGTCGGTTCATGACTTGTGCTCAACTGACTTATTGTTAAATTTAGCCCACTAAAGAGTACTTGCTGAGGAGATTATGTCAAAATGAGAAGCTTCGAAGTATACTTCAAAGGACTTGTATAGTACAGAGGGTTTGAAAATAAATAATATAAAGTGATGAGAACTTATGGAATAGATATGCAAAAGAGTATATTTGTCAAGTTTGTTTCAGAGCCGAAAAATGACCCGATTAAGACAATAGTTGGAGTTGCCTGTGCAGCACAAGCGATTGCCGATGGGCACGATGTAAGCGTGTTCTTTGCAGCAGCAGGTACCCGATTACTAGACCAAGGATATATTGAACAATTAAATCAAGAGATGGGCGCTGACTCCAATATGGTATCTGGGCTCATGGAATCGATTACTTCTAATGCTACTCTTTACTGCTCTTTTGCTTCGGTAAAGGCAATATTAGGACATAACGAAGGAGATGGAGCACTAATTGTAGACGATGACAAAATAAAGTGGAGTGGCCCACCTGGTGTTATCGCTCTTGCCGTTAATTCAGATGTACAACTTACTTACTGAATATTGAAAAAACAAATAACAGTGTAATAGAGAATTTCAGCACTTAACCGTATATTACGGTTAATTAGTATCTAGAATCACTTACCGCGGTTTTGGTTTGCCTTTAGAGAAGGACGTAACTTTTCAGCACCCTTACCCTTGTTGTGCAGACCACGTCCACGCTTTCCTGCAGAAGTCTTACCTCTGTAGGCACGCCCTCTGTGAGATTTATTACCGTTAGCACCACAAAATACACCAAGTTGCTTATCACTTATGATTGCCGGGTGATGAGTATCGATCATAATTACTTCGAAGTACTTGTGCTTACCATCTTCTCCAACCCAGTATGAGTTTAGAACTTCCAGATTAGGGAAGTGACGTCCAACACGCTCTTCAGCGATTCTTTGAGTGTTCTTTGCCATAGTAATCTTTGTGATACCGGCTTTTGAAGGTTTTCTCTTCATGTGAATTTTACCCTTACGAAGTCCACCACGGCGAACTCGAGTTCTTACAAGGACAACCCCTTGCTTTGCTTTGTAACCCATTCTACGAGCAGCATCTAAGCGAGTAGGACGCTCGATTTTACAGTTAACAGGCTCTCTACGCCACTGCGCCATACGAGTCTGACGGAACATATGGGGAAGGGAATCCTTCGGACGCTTCCAAGTTGCACGAACGTGTTGATATAGTCCTTGAGCCATGTTATCACCGCTTCTCAGCATCATGCCGACTAAACTCCCCTTTATGAGTCTACCTTCGCGATACTGCGCGATGATATCTAACATCAATCTCGATTATTTACTCGTCGGCAAGCCTTCTGAAACAATTCCTCGCCATCCGCCCCAAAGTGAGTAAACATCCGCATAACCCATATCTTTCAGTGATTTAGCAGCGATTGCACTCCTAAATCCACCGCCGCAATATAGTACTATTTTGGTACTCGTGCCGAAACTTTGCTTCTCAATATCTCTTTCAAGAACTCCTTTGCCGATATGTATTGCGCCGGTGAAATGGCCATCTTCAAATTCATGATTTTCACGAACATCAATTACTATAGCGCCGCCGTTTACCATAGTAGATAAATCTCCAGCTACACACTCTTGAATTTCTCCACGAGCAGCGTTAACAATTGATAGAAATCTTGGACTATGGGTCTTGGCCATAACTCCCCCACGGTGGACAGGCTCATGAGGGTGACGACAAACGCAATGTTATGGCGGAGCAGATAACAGGGGCCGAGGCTGTTTTAGCCGCTCTTGAATCTGGTATTGAGATCGATATGGTTCTTGTCGATAGAGAAAAAGATACGACCTTGATTCGAGAAATTTGTGAATCACTTAACGTTCCATTGGAAGAAGGCTCAACAAATGACCTTTGGAGAATGTCCAAATCCGGGCATGTCGATGCGTTAGCATTGATTGGTCGCAAAAAAGCTGACAGTTTGCAAGAACTGATGTCAAGGGGCGGAACTATCTGGTTTTTTGATGGAGTCACTTATTCCACAAATCTCGGATTTGCCATAAGAACCGTCGAGGTTAGTGGTGCTGATGGAGTGGTTTTGAACGTGGTTAAAACTCATGAAGAGAGGCGTACAATTAGACGAGCCAGCATGCGAGCAGACCGATTCATTCCCGTAATCTACAGCAGTACAGAAGAAATTTTGAATTGTGCTAAGGAAAATGGCTTGAGAATAATTTCAGCCGAAGATGTTGGCGATAAAGGTCCATGGGACGAAGATTTGACAGGTGATGTATTACTCGTTGTTGGAGCAGAAAGAGAAGGTGTCAGTGAGGCAACATTAACCGCTTCAGATAGTATAGTGAAATTACCTATGGACGGATTTGTACCTTCGTATAATCTCCAAGTTGCAGTCAGCGTATTGGCGGTAGAATCGCTTAGGCAAAGGCTAAATTAAAACGCCGGCTCCATTCATTTATCTTAGAGTAAATCCAGATATGGTAAAAAGTGGACAAATTAGTATTGTTCAAGAACAAGTTCGGTTGTAGTTGAACCGATTTCATTTGGTGCAGCCATCCACATCTTATCTAACAGTGCGCGCAGAGCCATAGTGTCATCTACGTGAATTAGAGCAACAAGATCTGCTTCTCCAGATACTTCATAGATTATCTCAATTCCGTCCCAACCGGTTACTTCAGATGCGAAAGAACCTATTTCAGCACCTGGTAGAACCTTGATTCTAACGAGTGCAGTTAGTCCAACTCCACCTTCTCTAATCGTATAACCGCGAATTACCCCTTCCTCTTCCATTTTTCTAACGTGAGTTCTAATCGTACGTTCAGAGGCTCCGATATCTCTAGCCAGTTCAACATATGACATTCTTCCGTTTTTTCTAAGGTGGGCAAGTATCGCTCTATCAATTTCTGCAATGCGTGGCATAACATGCCCTTGGGTTACTCGTTTATTAAACTTCATAAAAGTGCTAAAATTAGTTAAAATAAGTCAATAAGGAGTAATTTATTTATAAAAATGACCGAAAACAGGGAAATACATCTTGATTAAAACCCCTTAATTTGTATTTTTGCCGCCGTTTTGTTCAAAGGGCGACATACATTGGCTTGTAGCAGGGAAACACATGACCGGTCATATTTCAGGGTTAAACGCAAGAATGATTCTTGACAGCCGGGGTAATCCAACAGTAGAAGTTGATTGTTATGTCGATGGTATTCTAATGGGTAGAGCAGCCGTCCCTTCCGGTGCCTCAACTGGAGCCTATGAAGCGATAGAAATGCGCGATGGCGACAAAACAAGATATCTAGGCAAGGGAGTAGACCAAGCAGTAGACAACGTTTCTCAGAGAATTGAAGAGGCTCTAGTCGGCTTACCTGTTGACGAGCAGAAAGTAATCGATGAAGTCATGATAGAACTTGATGGGACCCAAAACAAATCATCATTAGGGGCGAATGCAATGCTCGGAGTATCATTGGCCTGCTTGCATTCAGGTGCAGCGGTTCACGAATTACCTCTTTGGAAGTATATTGGAGGAGTGGCTGGAGGTTTAATGCCAGTCCCTATGCTGAATATTCTAAATGGTGGCGCACATGCGGCAAGTAATGTTGACGTTCAAGAATTTATGGTCATGCCACATGGTTTTGATACCTTTCAAGAAGGCCTTCGCGCAGGAGTGGAAACCTATCATTCTTTGAAAAGAGAACTGAAAGCAGATGGTCTACTGGGCGGAGTTGGTGATGAAGGAGGTTTTGCACCGAATTTACCTGCAAATGAAGAAGGCCTGAAATACATGGTTAGAGCGATTGAAGGTGCAGGATATTCAACAGAACAAATGGGTATTGCATTAGATGTTGCAGCGACAGAATTCCACCATGACGATGGCTATCATATGGACGGTAAAGTCCTCTCAAGTGATGAATTATCCGACGTATATTCAGGTTGGCTTGACGATTATCCAATACTTTCTATCGAAGATGGGTTTGGAGAAGATGACTGGCGCGGGTGGTCTAACTTTACCAAGAGAGATGGCCATAGAGTACAAACCGTAGGTGATGATTTATTCGTAACTCAATCGGAGCGTCTAGCCCAAGGAATAGAGATCGGCGCGGCAAATGCAATGTTAGTCAAAGTAAACCAAGTTGGCACGGTCACAGAGACCCTTGAAGCAATGGACCTTGCCTCATCAAATGGTTTCAATAACGTTATTTCTCATAGAAGCGGGGAAACCGAAGATGTTACGATAGCAGATTTAGCTGTTGGAACTAGGGCTGGCCAAATCAAAACCGGAGCACCGGCTCGTTCTGACAGAGTAGCAAAATACAACCAATTACTCCGAATAGCTGAGGATGTCAAAGAGTATCGTTCTCCATTTTAGCCCAAGGAAATTTACAGGACTTTATAATGGGTATTTAATCCGTTAGTGATATGAGAAAGAAATTGATCTGTTTAATTGTAGCCTGCTTCATGATATCAACCGTTCCATTGAGCGTATCCGCCGATGAGAACGACGATATCCCTGCCAATGCCGCAGGAACTGGCTATCACAATTCCTTGGTCGCCGCGCTTACTCAAGCAGACCTAGTGACTACCTTACAAGGCACAGGGCCCTTCACAGTATTTGCCCCGACAGATGAGGCATTTACCGCAGCAGGAATTGACTTGTCGACATTTGATACCGACGAAGAAAATGCGACATTAGCTGATATTCTAACATATCACGTTGTTTCCGGTACAGTGCTTTCAACCGACCTAACAGATGGTATGGACGCAGCGGCATTAAATACAGACAGCCTAACCTTCACAGTCAATACTGCAGGAGTTATGGTTAACGATGCAAAAGTTGTTACCGCAGATGTTGAATCATCAAATGGTGTCATACACATTATCGACAAAGTATTGATGCCCCCAGTTGACGTTTTTGTCAGTGATGGTTCAATGACTTCTCCATATTACCAGTTTTATTCTGATGCAGCCGGTACTAACGAAATCGTCGATATTGATACATCAAAGAATTATAAATTCCAGCGACTCAATAATCCCTCTACTCACCCATTCTATATCAGCGATAGCGGCTATGAGGCTGCCTCAACCACCGACATCATGATTGTTGGAGACGGTTCCAGTACTACCGGAATTTCAGACGGTGAATCTTTCACACTCTTCTTCAAGGATGGATTTAGTGATGATGATACGCTGAGTTACTATTGTACGGTTCACTCTTCGATGGTTGCCGACTTTTCACTAATCACTCCAGTTACCCTTGAGGATATCCCAACAATTGCTACTGGAACAGGATATCACACTGCATTAGTTGCAGCATTAGCACAGGCTGATTTGGTCGCAACACTACAAGGCACAGGTCCTTTCACAGTATTTGCACCGACAGATGAGGCATTTACTGCAGCAGGAATTGATTTATCAACATTCGATACCGTTGAAGAAAATGCAACACTGGTTGATATTCTGACATATCACGTCGTTTCTGGAACAGTACTGTCCACCGATCTCACCGATGGTATGACCGCAGCTGCAGTAAATACAGACAGCTTAACCTTCACAGTTAACACTGCAGGAGTTATGGTCAATGATGCCAATGTGGTGACTGCAGATGTTCTTGCTCTAAACGGAGTAGTTCACATAATCGATAAAGTTCTGATGCCACCTGCAGACCTAGTCGATATCCCAACAATTGCTACTGGAACAGGATATCACACTGCATTAGTTGCAGCATTAGCACAGGCTGATTTGGTCGCAACACTACAAGGCACAGGTCCTTTCACAGTATTTGCACCGACAGATGAGGCATTTACTGCAGCAGGAATTGATTTATCAACATTCGATACCGTTGAAGAAAATGCAACACTGGTTGATATTCTGACATATCACGTCGTTTCTGGAACAGTACTGTCCACCGATCTCACCGATGGTATGACCGCAGCTGCAGTAAATACAGACAGCTTAACCTTCACAGTTAACACTGCAGGAGTTATGGTCAATGATGCCAATGTGGTGACTGCAGATGTTCTTGCTCTAAACGGAGTAGTTCACATAATCGATAAAGTTCTGATGCCACCTGCAGACCCAGTAGTAGAAGAACTAGCGACTTGTGATTACACAGTAGGAATTGGGCTGTCAGGAATGGCCTTTAACCCATCAGTATTGGAAATCAATGTAGGTCAAACTGTATGCTGGCAATGGACAGATGCAACTATGGCTCACAATGTAAAGGAAGTCGATGGAGAAAAGTCAAAGGTATTTGTTGATGGAGGAATCACCTCTGGAACCTCCCAAACCACTGTTGACTTTAGATACACATTTACCGAAGATAGTTCAACATTCTACTATGTTTGTGAACCTCACATCCTAGCAGAAATGTATGGGAAAGTCGTTGTAGGTGACGGTGGAGTAGTTGTTGTTGACAATGGTGATGTCAAAACTGATGACGATAAGTCTGACAGTAATACACCTGGTTTCGTCTCAGTAACTGCAGTAATAGCATTGATGGGCGCACTACTATTTGCTCGAAATAAGAATGAGTGAATATAATAGGTCAATATATTGCGAAATTTGATAGCGAAGGCCCTTGTCACAAGGGCATGGGTCTTCGCCGTCATATTGCTCTACATGCGGCGCCTGTGGCATTGACACTTGCTTTTTTATTATTGGCAAGGGAAATTTATCCCTATGCTACGCCATCAAATGATGTTTTGATCGATGGGTATGAAATCGAGAAAGTTGTTGGCGGCATTGGTGGACCGACAT
Organism: Candidatus Poseidoniaceae archaeon; assembly: GCA_949372655.1. Taxonomy (GTDB): domain Archaea; phylum Thermoplasmatota; class Poseidoniia; order Poseidoniales; family Poseidoniaceae; genus MGIIa-L1. The sequence continues at coordinate 122,251 of CASIAI010000008.1, read as the reverse complement.
GTATGGAATGGGATGAATTTGAGAATTTATTGATGTGCGATAGAGACGGTCATAGAATAATTTTATTCAATACATCACAAGACTTTTCCCAAACTACCATCTTAGAAGATTTAAATTATCCTCATGGGATCCATATTTCTCAAGATCACCTCTTTGTTTCTGAATCTGGTTCTCTGTCTAGATATGACAGAGGTATTGATTGGGAACTAACCAATCGTACAAATTTGGTTGAAGACGTACCAACTGGTAACCATCAAACCAATGCTATTAATTCAATGCCAAATGGAACTTTAATTTGGCATGTAGGTTCAACATGCAATGTCTGTCAAGAAGAAGATCCACGTAATGCAGCTCTTCTTTGGGTTGACCCAATCAGTGGTGACCATGGAGTAATTGCCTCAGGTGTACGTAATTCTTTTGACGGTGTGTGGATAGAATCAATGGGCTATGTTTTTACAGATAATGGTAGAGATTGGGATGGAGACCATCCACCTGAAGAGATCAATCTCCTTATTGCTGGAGAGTCATATGGGTGGCCAGATGATGAGCCAGAGACTCCCATCCCAGAAGGCACTCAAGGCCCAATCGCAACATGGACCCCACATACATCGGTAAATGGTATTGACGTTCGGCCACAAAATTCGAATTTGCCGGGTCTTTCAGAAGGAAGCGGACACACGGTTTACGCCACTGTTTATGGGTCATGGAATACAATTCTACCACAAGGTCATCAGTTGATTAGAGTAGATTTTACTCCTTCTTTTGATGCTGAAGGTAATTTTTCAGGATGGGATAGTGAAACATCAGTATTTGCTAAGAATTTAGGAACCCCCCTTCCAATGAGGTTCAGTCCTTCTGGTGAACTATACTATGCTATATTTGGAAACGGTGGTACACTATACAAGGTATCCTCAACTTAATCGTAATGCTAATTGCTCGAGGGATTCATTCTCTTTCTTCATAGAACGTATGTAACGAGGAATAATATGTTGTGATGCTTCTAAGTCCCACAGGTCTCCCACCCATTCGAATTCTGTTTCAAATAGGATGTCGGTTTCTTGGCCATTGAATGCAGACCAAACAGAACAACCATCAAGCGATAGATCTTTAGTTTGCCTAAACCACGGTAACACCGGTATTTTGGGGTTCTTACTTAGTGAGTTACGTTTGATATGTTCTACAATACAATCTTCGACTACAAAATCCACGCCTAAATCCTCTAACATCGATACAGCATCATCGTTTTTGGCTCCTCTCTGGAACCATACCAAGGGGAAATCAGGTCTTTGAAATCTAAATAAAAATTGCTTTACCACACTTAAGGCTCTTTCAGGGGCAAGAAATAATACTACGACTTCGGGGATAATTCCTTCATCAATTTCTTTCCGAATCGGAATATTGGAAATAGTTGCACCTGCATCTTTTACATGGATAGGAACCAGCCTCCATCCATCATCCTGTAAATCATGTATTGCTCTATGAGCCGGCCTTTCAGTATTCAGGCCACTTCCAAAAATATGTATGGTGTCCGCTGAAAGTATTAATTCTGAGATAGCATCTTCTTCAGGCATAAAAATCCACTTCCATGGTGATTTATCAAATAGTGTTTACAAATTTGATAACCAAGCATCGAGGCGTTTAACGCCTTCCTCAATATTATCCATTGAAGTTGCATATGAGATTCTTACCAAACCTTCTCCACCTTGCATTAGTGAACCTGGTATAAGTTGTACTTGTGCTTCTTGAAGTGCTCTTGTAGCGAACTCCACATCATCCATACCTGTGCCAGTAATATCGCACAAGGCATAGAATGCACCTTCTGACTTAGGTACCGATATGCCGGGGAGTTCGTCAAGTAATTTATGAATAATATCCCGACGTTCTCTAAATGAGTTGGCCATAACTTTTATTTCTTTTTCTAGGGAAAGAGCTGTAACAGCAGCAGGCATAAGGAAAGAAGCAACATGGGTTGCTGAACTTGCATTAATTTTTTTCACAGCATCAATTACGATACTAGGTCCACCAATCCAGCCGAGCCTCCAACCTGTCATAGCCCAGCCTTTAGATAAGCCGCCAACAGTAATTGTCCTATCTTTTCCGTCCTCAAATATACTGGGTGAAGTATAGCCATAATCTTCCCAGACTAATGTTGCATAAATCATATCATCAATAATCCATAGATCGTTATCTTTCGCTAATTTGGCTAGTCTTTCAACTTCCCATGGTTTGTAAACAGCTCCCGTAGGGTTATTTGGAGAGTTTATCAAAATCGCTTTTGTCTTACTAGTGATGGCTTTTTCCAATGCATCAAAGTCTGGATGATAATTATCTCTATTTACAGGCACATGTATCGGAATGGCCCCAAGCAACTTCAACATCCCATCATATGAAGGCCATGCAGGGGCAAGTAACAAAACCTCATCTCCAGCGTCTAATGTAGCCATCATCGCATAAAGAATGGCTTGCTTACATCCGGGAGATGCCACGATATCTTCAGGTGGAATTGAGATATCATATCTTCTTAGGTGGCTAGATACAGCCGAACATAATTCTTCACTACCTTGGGTCCTTGTGTAAGTAGTCTCACCTCTATCTAGGGAATCTTTTGCGGATTGAACAACAGGCAGAGGGGTATCAAAATCGGGTTGACCGACAGTAAATCGTATAACCTCTGGCCCGGGAGGTGAAAGGAAGGATGCAAAGCCAGTACCAACATTTTTGATATTCTTGTTAATGTCTGGCATAACCGCTCGCCCCTTAGTGGAATAATTTGTCGAAAGCAATTCCGCATTTCAATTCTTTGTGAGAATTATCTATAATATTACTAATTTAATGGAGCACGGACTGAGATTTGAACTCAGGTCTCAGGATTTGCAATCCCGCTCATAGCCGCTCTGACATCCGTGCAGTAGGTTGTCGGATTAACAAGTTCTATTTCAACGCGACCTTAAATGAGAAATTTAGAAACATAGGTTTTGTTTAAGTCATTGGTAGTTTAGCAGCAGGCAAATAAGCAGTACTTCTGACTGCGAGGCTATACGGGTGAACTTATGTTGAAGACAATCCTTCCACAGCAAACCATTCCATCAGCATACTATGATTGTAGATATTTTGTCCTTAGAGAGCCTCTTGGATTCCCAAGAGGGGCGGAAATTCTCATAGATGATAATCAAGCCATTCATTCCTATTTTGTGAAGGAACATAAAGTTCGAGCCGTAGGGCGCGCCCATATTATACCGTTTGATAGTGATGGTTCTGCCGCCGACCATGCAGGTCCAGATGCTACCAAATGCCCAGGTTTTAGTCCACTTTCTTCAATATCTAACTTTAGGCCAGCGATCCAGATAAGACAGATGGGTACTCTATCTGAAGATAGGCGGAAAGGCTTAGCAGCACAAGTATTATCAAATCTGGAAGAGGCCTCGAAAGAGCATTTCAATGCTAAATTTGGTTTCTTACAGGCTAGAGAGCATGCTATATCTTTCTACCAATCACAAGGTTGGGAAATTATTGATGAACCTTATTCCATAGAAGGTATTGGTCTGCATAGGTCTATGATGAAGCAACTATGATATGAATTGTTCATAAACCCTGAATAATTTGTATGATAGTGGAAAATCAACTCTCAGTGATTATTTCGGGTAAAAAGGATGTGCAATGATGCAACAGATAAATGCCAACAAGAAAAAAACATATTATACAAGTTCTAAAGAGAACAATAGCATGGCGGAGCAAGCTGAGACGGACAAAAGGGTTGAACGTTACCTAGCAGCATTCAAAGAACTTGCAGTCCAAGATCCTGACGGCTTTGCCTCGTTAGCCCCAGAACTACTGAAACGCAGTGTATGGGATTGGCGAAAAACAGACCCCGTATTCTACGATAAACTGAATACTTGGCTGGATAAAGAATGTCTTTGGACGCCATTTTCAGATATTATGCCGAAAAATGTACGAGTCAACACAAAACAAAAAGTCAAGCCGATCGATAAAACCTCCCTTCCCGAGCAATATAGCGAACTTATCGATAGGTTCGAGGAAAAGTTTTCTGGCGATTACCATCGGTGGAATGCAGCAAAAAGAGATCAATTCATTATCCTAGGAATGCTCGCATTAGAAGGTAAAAAGGGCGTAAGACAGGGTAAACTAGTCCATTATCTTGGAATGAATGCTATTGGGCATGACGGTATCGAGGGGTCAAATGCGATTAGGGCTGCGAAAATAGCATTATCTCGCCAAGAAAAAGGGCTGACATTGAAACTTTTTGATGATGCAAAGGGAAATGGTTCTGAACGATTACATGCATTTGCAGACTCTAATTTAGCAGATTATATTGCAAGATTTGTTCTTTCCCATGAAGCTTCTATTCTATTACCAGCGATTGCCTTTAGCGAATAATCAATTTGTCGCGTCTTTCATATAGTGTGGGTTTGTTCGACTTATTAGAGGGAACGCTGGGTTCCCTAAGAACAACCCGTGAAATACGATGATTTTGGAGGACTTGAAAAATAATCTTAGTAAAATAGTTAGAAAGGGCAGTGAAGCCCAATTAGGTGCTATAGAAATGCCTAAATTAAACTATTTTACAGATAATTTTAATGATGTAAATCAGTGCGTAGCATCGTATTTTTCCCAATTTTTAATGCACACCAGTGGTGCATTAGATTTGGAAAGAGAGAACAGCGGGTTCTCTATGTAAAACAAACCAAAATAGGAAAGTGAAAAAACATGAAAACGAAAATGATAAGCGTGCTAATGGCTTTATTCCTCAGTATATCTGCATTTACTGCAGTTAGTGGAACTGGATCCGACCCGAATGACCCGTCAGATGGCGGTGCCGATTTTGACGGAGACGGTTTGACAAATGCTGAAGAACAAAACCAAGGTACTAACATAAACAATGCTGATAGCGATGGCGACGGACTCCCAGATGGCTGGGAAGTCTCGAATGGACTGAACCCAACAAATGGCGGAGATGGCAACGCAGACCCTGATGGAGATGGATTATCCAACTCCCAAGAGTATGCAGCTGGAACTAATCCGAACAACTCTGACACCGATGGTGACGGTAAGCCGGATAATACCGACTCTTACCCAACAGATCCAAACGATGGCGAATACTCTGACTCCGACGGTGACGGTATTCCTGATGCTTATGACCCTGATTTTAGCGAATCAGGCCAAGGCTCCGGGAATGGTGGAACCAATGGTGGCGGAGAATCCGATGCTGGAGGAGAGACTGAAAACCCACAAGGTGAAGGCCAAGGACAAGGACAAGGCCAAGGACAAGGACAAGGACAAGGACAAGGACAAGGACAAGGACAAGGCCAAGGACAAGGCCAAGGACAAGGACAAGGACAAGGACAAGGACAAGGACAAGGCCAAGGACAAGGACAAGGACAAGGACAAGGACAAGGACAAGGCCAAGGACAAGGCCAAGGACAAGGCGAAGGCCAAGGACAAGGCGAAGGACAAGGCGAAGGCCAAGGACAAGGCCAACAACAAGGCCAAGGACAAGGCCAAGGTGAGCAAGGACAAGGCGAGCAAGGTGGCCAAGGAGAACAAGGTCAAGGCGAGCAAGGTCAAGGCGAGCAAGGTCAACAAGGTCAATCCGGACAAGAGGGACAACAAGGTCAACAAGGTCAGCAAGGTCAAGGCGAACAAGGTCAAGGCGAACAAGGTGAACAACAAGACAATGGACAAGGTCAACAACAACAAGGCGGCGAACAAGGCGGTCAACAAGAACAACAAGGCGAGCAAGATCAGAATGGTGAAAACCAAAACGGTCAAAACGAGCAACAACAAGGTCAAACCCAAAATGGACAACAAGGCCAACAAGGCCAACAATCAGACCAGCAACAAGGTCAACAGCTTGATAACCAAGATCTAAACGGTGAAAACGATAATGACGGTGATGGAATTCCTGACGATGTCGATAACGACAACGATAATGACGGAATCCCTAACGATGTAGATCAAAACCCAATGGACCATGATAATGATGGAATTGATGATAACGAAGATAACGACGATGATGGTGATGGAATAGATGACCAACAAGAAGTTACTGACGGAAATCCAAACACTGACATCTACGATCAAGACAACGACGGAATTTCCGACGTAGTCGATTTGGACATTGATAATGATGGAATTGACAACCGTAATGATTGGGAAGATTCGAATGGAAACGGTGTAATGGATGCTGGTGAAGACCGCAGACGTGACCACGACAATGACGGATTGGACGATGGCGTTGACGTAGATGACGATAACGACGATATCCTCGATACCGAGGAGATCGGCGGTGCAACATCTACTAGCTATCGCTATGACCACGATAACGATGGATATACTGACATGGCAGATACTGACGATGATAACGACGGTCTTTCAGACTGGTTCGAAAACAACGACGGTAACGATTTAACTGGTCAATTTGACCACGATAATGATGCTTTGGACGACAACGAAGACGATGATGACGATAATGACGGAATCATCGATACTTTGGAACTGTGAAAAAGATATAACCACGTTTCACCAATGCCGAGGTATTGGTTAATGGTTCTCTGGAGGGTTAGCCCTCCAGGGAACCCCTTTATTTCTTTTAATTTCAATCACTAATCGGGATTGATACTTATTCTCTATGTTGATACGCAAGTATCGATTATACCCTTCGCGTTGATATAGTGTACTTCATTCGCTGGTTGACGGACAGGTGCTGAAATGCTTTCAATTACTAACGAAGAAAAAATACGAAGTCGCCAAAAACTAACCTTATCTTTAATATTAGTATTCTTAATGATGTCAAGTACGACATTATCTCTAGTTCAAGACTTCAGTAGTGAAGAAGAATCTCCTAGATTCACTTTTACTGATGGAGACTTGTTGGACAAGGAAGGTGTTGAACTTGGACAACAACCTTCTGGTCAAGGGACTCTAGTCAACATAAACCAACACTTACCGCCTCAACCACATCCAGCCATTCATGATATTATGTGGACTGATGCTGGAGTTTCTTCAGGAGTAATATATGACCTCGCAGCTCTCGCAGCACTTTCAGACACATACTCTATTTTCCTTGAGGAGTCCAACAAAGAAGACCACGATAATGATGGAATCAATGACCTGAATGATTTAGATGATGATAATGATGGAATTTATGATTTACTGGAAAGGTTCGACGGGTGCTATGGCACTGACCCTCTAGATCACGATAATGATGGAAGTTTGGATGTAGATGACTGGGACGATGACAATGATGGAATTTTAGAAGGACCTTTGGATATAGCAGCTCTTGAAGCATCCGGCCTTGACCCGCTCAATGTAAGCACGGATAGATATCTTGATCCTTCTATAGTTCATCCATGGACTAACACCCCGGTTGGAGCAGGATATCTTGCTGATCAAAACCCAATGGACCACGATAACGATGGTGTTACCGATGAAGATGGAGACGGCTCTGGCGCAGACAGATACGATGAAGATGATGATAATGATGGCCGTATAGACCAATTCACATGGCCATGCGATTTAGATGGCGATGGAGTCCGAGACTACTTTGATGATGATGATGACGGTGACGGCGTTTTGGACGTCGAGGACGAACACCCATACGACTCAACGCTTACTGGTAGCATGGCAGCAAATGCAGAGTTCTACAATGCTTCTCGAGTATGGCAACCAAATGAGTATCTTACTTACTCTGGTGGCGTAGACTACGTAATATGGGAGGCAAACAGAGTTAATGCAGCAACAGCAACAAGCTCTGGCTATTTCTCTGCCTTAGAAGAGGAAGCAACTATTACTTCTCAAGGGACACCCTCATTCACTCAAATCATTGATGGTGATTTAGATGGCGACGGTATTCCAAATTTCTTAGACCCGGATAACGATAACGATGGAATACCGGACAGTTCGGATACCGATGATGACAATGATACAATTCTAGATATGTCAGATCCAGACGATGATAACGATGGTATTCCTGATGTATGCGTTGTTGTTGACTTCAACTCCGATGGACTAAATGACTATACAAGGGCCAATGATTCAGGCTCATATCAAACCCCAGGTGGAGATAGTGATGGCATTGCTGGCTTAGACTGTGAGATTGATTATGATTCTGACTTAGACGACGATAGACTAAGGCCTTTTGACTTGAATTATAACGCAATATATGATTGGTTAGACCCTGACATGGGAGGAACACCGTCCCCCGATAACTTAGGAGATATCGCGGTTAGCGGCGACCAATCTAATTTCGAGTATGATTTGGACAATGACCAAATCCAAAATGAAAACGACTCTTTCCCCTTAGATACAACCACTGATGTAGCCTCTTGGAACTGTCCAACTCAAGCTAATCCAATTCCAACAAATCCAGATCCAAGATGTATAACAAGAAGGGCCTCATTTTCACAATTTAACGATTGGGATGGAGATGGAGTCCTAAATTGGGACGACATAGATGATGATAATGACGGTATAATCGATATATTGGATATCGATTGGGACTGTGATTTCGATAACGATGCAGATTTGCATGCTATTAATGGTGCACTATATCGTGACGATGGCCCCAATAACTTGGACTCCGACATAGACGGTGATGGTCTTGAAAACAGTATAGACTGGGATGACGATAACGATGGTCTTTCGGACTTGTATGATCCTGATGATGGTAACTGTGGAGTAGTAGATTTCGACCAAAATGATGGTTTTTATACTCCTTATTATCCAGTAACTGATGGCGGTAATCTAGATGGTTCAGACGATGGACAAGGTTACTCAGACAACTTTTCCGACTATTGGAACATGGTTTTCCAACACAACCCTTTCGAAAATATGGTTTTGAATTACAACGGATATGATGGAAGTACACAACCAGTAACCCCCGGAGTAGTCCCTGAATTCTACTGGTTCTTACTATCTAGGTGGTCTTCAAGAAATGGTGGTAATGAATGGGATATCGATACAGATGGAGATTCTTTAATCAATGGATTAGATGTAGACCAAGACGGCGATGGACTGCCCGATTGGTGGGACCAAGACGAAGGTAATGATGGAATATTAGATATTGATGACCCTAAACTTGGAGGAACATTCAATCTTTCCACTTGTGGATGGACTGCTGGTAACTTCAATTCAGGATACTCGTGTGGATATCTGTATGCCTTTGCATATCAGATGCCTCTAAATGGAGTAAATGCTCAACTGGGGCTTCCGTTTTCCACTCGTCCCGATGCTGGCTTAGACCAAGGCGCTACTAGCGGTGGGCTTTCCAATAACTGGAGTTGTACTCCAGGTGCGCAAGGTGGATGTTGGCATTATGACTATGGTAACGATGATGTGGTTGATGCAGGTATCTCATATACCCAAATGCAGAATAATAGAGATGCATTCAATGTATGGCTAGGTCTCGAGTTAGGAGTCCAAGGTTGGAATTGGAATTCCGATAACGGACCGCAACAAGATTTCCCAGACGAATTAGGGGCAGATATTGACCAAAATGACGTTGACCCTGACATTGATGGAGACGGATTTAACAATACACTCGATATTGATGATGATGCTGATGGCGTTTATGATTGGTATGATGTCGATGATGATAATGATGGAATTTGGGATTATTTCGAAATAGATTCCAACGATGACTTAGATGATGACGCTTCAATCAATCTACCACAAGGTGCCTCCTTCTTCACAGGAACAAACTGTGTCGATAATGATGACGATGGTAATGATGCGGATGCTGATGACGATGGTTTCTTCCAAGCAGTCTGGGACAGAGGAGAAATGACTCAAGGATATCAAAACCCTAAATTTTACGATGTTGATAATGATAATGATGGCGTGCCAGACGGCGAAGACTATGACGACGATAATAACGGTATAGACGATTGGACTCAAGAATTACTACCAGGTTGCTTTATCGGAGAAGAAGGCTCAACATGGGACCATGATAATGATAACATTACTGACTGGAACGACGATGATTGGGATGCTGATGGCATAAATAACACTGTTGAAATTAATACAAACGGACTGAATGCTGCGTTTGACCATGATAATGACGGTCTCAGAGACGATATTGATATTGATGACGATCAAGATGGGATGGAAGATATAGATGAAATCCTAGTTTGGCCTATCCGATTTAACCGTAATTCAACCAATCCTTGGGACCATGATGACTTCGGTGATGGTGAAGCATTAGCTAATCCATCTGATAGTTCGGTTGGTCCTGATGCTATTGATACTGATGACGATAATGATACATTGGAGGATGTCGACTTTGACCATTTGGAAGAGAATCAACTATCTTCTCCTTGTTATAATGGCGGCCCCTCTAGTGACTGGGACTCAAATAATGATTGTATCTTGGATGAGGATGATAAATCTCCAACTTTCATAACTCTTGATGCTCCAAGCACGCTTTGGATTGATGCCCAAACACCACAAAGATTCACTGGGCACGTAGACTGGGTAAATCCAGTTACATTGGTTTATGAGCCTGCGCCAAACGTACCTATTCAGATAAACATCGAATGGGCAAACAATGGAACAACAGCTATTGAATCGATTTATGTACCTACTAACAACTTCGGAAATTTCAGCTATAACCAGTATATCTACCCTGAAATGTTAACAGTTGGAGATAGTTCAACTTACAAGGTATATGCTGAAGTTACTGAATTATTTGCTTTCAATGGAAACAGGTCTCAAGAATATCTGGTCGGTGCTGAAGCAAACTTGACTGCTAACATAGCCCCTATGGGTGCTTTCAAGAGCAGTGAACAACCATTCAAGATTGACTTTTGGGCGCACTACACCGCAGATACCCAAAGAGGAGATTACACTAAACTAATCAACAATATTCCAATAACATTCACTGTAAGAGGTGGCCCATTTGGTAATCTTTCTACCCCGACTAACTTTAGTGGATTAGATGGAAATGGTTACAGAACAGATAATAGAGGATTTGCCTCGGTAACCTTTGTACAAGATATAGGGATTAACGGAACTTGGAAGCAGATACGCAGAAATGCGAGCCTAGACAATGGCGTAGGTCAGTTGCCAGGTGGTTATGAAGAGATTATCTGGGACGACCTGAATAAGAAACACGTAATTGTTACTGACGCTAATACGGGACAACCAATAACAGGTAATTTCACAAGCCTGTATTCCAATACCACACTACCAGCGGGTGATTACCAAGTTATTGGTAGTGTAAGGCCAGAAATAGCATCAGAATGGCCGTTCCCCTACATGCATGGAGACGATACAGAACCTGAAGGTGTTAGAGTGATGCATAGGATGAATATCTATGGTTCCATGTTAGTTCCTGGAACTAATCCTGTTTACTACTGGGACTCAACAATAAACAACAATAATGGATTCTTTGGAAATTGGGCGACACTATTCCATTCTCAAGCATTGACTAATGCCGGCTTAGATTTCAATACAGTTTCTGCTTCAAAACCATATCCAACAAATTGGGATGGAAACCTAGCGAGTCTTTCAGGTGAAGCGGCCAAACTAAGGCCGTTTATCTCGACAAATGGCGATGCATGGCTGATCGCGATTGTCAATGGTGGGGAAACAAACCTACCACCTTGTGGCAAGGTCGATCCTTTCGATTTAGAAAGTGAGACAAGATGTGAGATAGTTCCTGAAATGAATACTGGAGAAACATTACGAATGACTGGTTCAGTAACCAATAGAACGAATGAACCTTGGGATGCAGACCCTATCGCTCTGCAAGTAGATGTTGATGGTAATAAGCAATTCATTGGTTCGGGCGAGACACAATTTACAGCCCCTCCAAAGAAGGCATGTTCAACTTGTGATGCACTTTATGATTACAACTTCACATGGCAACCAACCGAATACCCTGCTAAGACATATGGAATGAGAGTCGACTTCACAAGTTCATCTTACTATTTCACTGGAAACACCAGTACTTTATCGCCAACTGGAGCATATATCAACGTTTCAGTTATTGGAACAACGAAATTCGAAATGACTTCAATTCCAAGATTATACCGAAATACGACAAATCTTGTTCAAGCGAAATTACTGGATAATGCTAATCAAGCAGTTCCCAATGCACCAGTTAACTATACTTGGTCTTTTGATGGTAGAACCGGAATCAATTACACCGATGATAGAGGGTTCTTTGAAATCCCATTCGAGATTAATGGTACTGATTCACTTGGTAACTTTACTCTTCAGTTTGAATTCCCAGGCTCTTCAAACCTCAAAGGTTCTTCGATTAGCCAATCGATTTGGGTAATTTCAAGAACCAATATTACAGTGTCTACAACTAGTGATAATTTACGGCAGTCAGGAGATAATTGGGACTTTACGGCGCTAATTACAGATGACGCCGCGAGTGGAACAACTCCGACAAACCTGAATGGTGCAAACAGCCCTAGCGGGGGACTGGTCGATATAATATTCGAAGGGACAGATTTCAATGGAGTCGCATATCGTCAAGTTGTAGCTACAGTAGCACCTTCAGCAGGGTTCTTGACACTACCATCCCAGCAACCAGATAATTCTCATCTGTGCTTCTATGATGGTAATGATGATGGCTTTGCAGATAGAGATACTGACAAGAACGGTTTGAGTCGAGAAGAAAGTATTGGATGCCTAAAGGCTAATATCAGCCCATTAAACCCAAGTTTACTTAGAAGTGACCCTGCAGGTTTCTTACCTGATGGTTTCGGGCCGGTAAATGTCATTCTAAGGTTTGAAGAAAATTTGCCGAATGAAGGCTGTGCTCTTCTTGACCCTAACATCAACATCCGTACACTAGGTGGATCATGGGACCCTTGTTCTTCGATACCTAACAGTGAGCAATATCGTGTTTTGATGACTAATAACGCGAATGGATTTTCTCTAATTGGAAGAACTACTTTGATGGTCGAAGACCAGATAGTATACACAAGTGAAGTCAACCCAGCAACAGGTCAAGTTGAAGAAAAGGACATGATGGTTACTGGACAGTTACAAGATGAACTCGGAACTAACCTAACCAACAGAAAGGTAAGAGTTCAATATGAAATGGTTAATGGTGATTCAGGAGTACAGGGATGTGAAGAAGGTTATACTGACATCAATGGTTATTTCTCGATTGATTGTGAACTATCAGGAGTTATTGCAGGTAAAGCGAGAGTTACAGTAACTTACTCAGCATGGGATACTGAAAACAACGACAGATACAGATACTCTAACAAAACATTACAGACAGAGTTTGAAGTATTTTCGAATTCAACAATTGATATTAGCGAAGTAGGACCATTCAAGTCAACAGAGGACAAATATATCGCTCCTAATGGAACGGAATATTACCGCTTATTCTTGAAGGAATCCTTCCATATTGATGCACGTCTAACTCAGACTAACGGTCAATGGGTTGGCGGAAAGTGCCTAAACATCTATCTAGACCCAGAGTCTAATATCAGGCCTATTGCAACGATTAGAACCAGTAATATTGACGGTACAATCGAGTGGTTCAGTGGAGACCCATTACAAAATCCAACACTGAAAGGTGTTGAAACCACAGGTGGGAAGACAGAAGGTTACAGAACACTTCGTGTGGCATTCGAACCGGATGCAAACGTACCTGGTGGCTGTGACAAAGACGCTTCAAGTGCCCTGAATGGTTCGTTCACAGATGTAAATATCCTTGTTAGGTCTAGAGTCGACCTTCAAGTCAAGCAAACATGGAGTTATATTGGAGACAATGGATTGTATGAAGGAGACAACGTAGTTGGAGAAGTTGCATTACTAAGAGATAGATTAGATCTTGCTGTTGAAAATGAGGAAGTTATTTTCTTACGCCAATACTTCAACAATGGAAGTTGGGTTACTGACGGAGAAAATAAGTCTAAGACCAATGAACAAGGTGTTGCCCGCTTTGAATGGCCATTTGATGGAAGAAGCTGTGGAGGAAAAGATTGTGATGGAAGATGGCGTATCATCGCTTATTATCCTGGATCTACTTTCTTTGCTCCTTCCGATGATAATATCACTCACGAAATTCAGTGGAGTGAGCCAATTTCAGTTTCATCCAATACCGGTTTCTTTACACCTGGAAATACCATGGCATTAGTAATCTTACTCATGGCATTGGTTATTGGTGGAGCATTATACTATCAAAGGGCTCAAGCTAGAAGACAAGTACAAGCTCTTAAGGGTATTTTGACCGACACAATGTTACAATTAGAAGCAAGCAATGAGTTCATTGCAGCCATTTTTGATTGTTACAAGAATTTGGTTAGACACTTCCGTAAGTATGGCTTTATGAAGAAGGTTTACGAAACGACTCGTGAATTCGAAGCAGCGGTTAGAACAGCATTCAACATGGTTCCAAGTGAGCAATTAGACGGCTTTTTGACAATTTTCGAAGAAGCAAGATATTCTGACCACACCATAGATGCAAGCCACAGAGACCGTGCTTTGCAAACTCTAGATACGATTGTTAGAACGTTGACTATGGCTCTTGGAGAAGGTGTCTTGGTTAAGAGATTCGAAGACGTCAACCTATATGACAACCAAGTCAAGGCTGGAGAATTCGTTGCTGCTGACGGTTCAGTACGTCAAGCAGGTATCGTTGAAGGCGAAGGTACAGATTTCAAGATTTGATTACTAATTAGTTAGTAAAACCTTCCGAACCTTCAAGGAGCATGTCGGGCGTGGGTGTTTCATGGAAGACTGGAAAACTCTCATCGACCAAGCAATGCAGAAGGAAACATCAGACGTAATAGGGGCCCATGGAACCTATGGTCAAGCAGTTAGAGTCGCCTTAAGTGAGGCGCAAATGCTCCTTGGAGATCTTGAAGCAGCAAAGATAATCGAATCTATTTATGGCGCTTTAGTAGCCTACTCACAGCAAGTAATGCTGAGAATGAAGGCTGAAGAGCCCGAGATTGGTGGCGTAGACCATGCCTTTAGGGCTGGGCAAGCATATGGAGTAAGTTGTGTTTTGAATCACTTAATCGATCAGTTAACTGATGTTGCAGGCATTACTGCCTTGGGAGCTCTAGATGATTTCTCCGATACTCTTCACGACGAGATAATAATCCAGGGAAGAGCAGCAGGATTAACTGTTGAATTATTGGACGCTAAAGGCGATATTCTCTACGAATAATAGCACTTTTCAAGACTAATATAGCGCGATTGGAGAATCAGTTCGCGTCGGTGCATTGATAATGGGTTGGCGATTCGGCAACTTGCTTCAAAGCATCGAGGGAGTCAAATGAGTAACCCAAATAATAAGACAAACGCACAATTGGTTGGTGTAATCAATCAACTGAAAGCCCAGTCTCGTGAAACCGGTTCCGCTGTTTGGCGAGATGTGGCCATGCGTCTATCTAGAAGTCGCAAGAACTGGACCAACCCCAACCTCAGCCGAGTTAGCCGTCACGCCCCAGAGGGTGCAACAATCCTCGTGCCTGGCAAGCTTCTCGGTAGTGGTGAGTTAACCAGTAACCATACCATCGCCGCCTACAGTGTGAGCACCGGTGCACGCGAGAAGATAGAAGCCGCTGGAGGTCGTGTAATGACCTATAGCGAGCTGATGAACGAAAACCCATCAGGAAAGGGGGTAGTTATCCTTGGATGAAACTACCTTTGTTTTTGACGCTGAAGGCCTTATATTAGGGCGTTTAGCATCAGCAACTGCCAATATTCTTTTGAAGTCAGCTAAAGATGATCGAGATGATAAAGTAATCATCATCAATGCTGAGAAAGCTATCGTTTCTGGTAGTACAACTTCGGTTTTTAATACGTATCAAGCCAAGTATGAATTGAATCACGCAAGAAAGGGACCATTTTTCCCTCGTATGCCTGATATGATTTTGAAGCGTGCCGTACGTGGTATGCTTCCATACCAAAGGAAGAGTACTGGCCGCAGAGCACTTCGTAATCTGCGTGTCGAGATTGGCTGCCCTAGCCATCTATCTGGTGATCTGCCCGATGGACATCAACAGGGTGACGATTCAAAAATTAGAAAATCCATGCCAGAGAGATTCGTTTCTTTGGGAGATATAAGCGCCAATCTAGGAGCGCCAAGTCATCGTTGGACCGGAGGTGAACAGTAATGGCACGTAAACAAAAGAAATCCGTCGAGA
The DNA here is from genome assembly GCA_949372655.1 of Candidatus Poseidoniaceae archaeon. Lineage (GTDB taxonomy): Archaea > Thermoplasmatota > Poseidoniia > Poseidoniales > Poseidoniaceae > MGIIa-L1. The sequence goes on along the minus strand of CASIAI010000008.1, from coordinate 106,109 downwards.
CATCTGGTAAAAGAAAGACTGCAGTTGCTAGAGCTAGCGTTAAAGCTGGCCGAGGCAGAGTAAGAGTTAACAGTGAACCAATTGAAATTTTGCAGCCATCTCTGGCTCGCAGAAAAGCAATGGAGCCACTGATTATTGCAGATGCAATGAAGAGATTGGCTAAAGTCGACATTAATATCACTACAACAGGTGGCGGTATTATGGGTCAGACAGATGCTATCCGTACAGCAATTGCTCGTGGTCTTGTCCACTATAACGGTGGAGCAAAAGGCCAAGATGAAGAGTTGAGAGACGAATATCTAAGATTTGATAGAAGTCTTCTAGTTAACGACCCACGTCGTAAGGAGGCCAAACATCAACTTGGCCGTGGTGCTCGTAGAAAGAAACAAAAATCTTACCGATGAGGCGATAAAATGATTATTCCAATTAGATGTTTTAGTTGTGGAGCTGTTGTGGCTCATAAGTGGGAAGAATTCAATGAGAAAGTTACATCAGGAGTCGAGATTTCTGATGCACTTGATCAAATAGGATTAGACCGCTATTGTTGCAGAAGAATGTATGTAGGTCATTTAGACTTGATATATGAAGTTGCGCCATTCAGTGCTTCACGCCAATAACTTTCATAGAAGGGCCCGTGGGTTAGCTTGGCCAATACTTGGCGGCTGGGGGTCGTCAGACCCCGGTTCAAATCCGGGCGGGCCCACCTAAGTTTGATATTGATTAGAGTAACATATACCGGTAAGATAGAGTCAACTGATTCTAATCGAAACTCGGAGCCTTTGGTTTGATATGCTAGGCATGTAAAGGTGATTCTATGCGAAAGACCACTACAGCGACAGTAATCATAACTTTGCTTTTGTTTTCCTTATCAAGTCCTTTCTTAGTTAGTGCTTCAGATAGCACAATTTCGTCTGATATAACATGGAGTGGCCAGCATATTTTATCAGGAAATGTTACAGTTTCTCAAGGAGCCACCTTGACAATTGAACCTGGGTCTAGTATAGATTGTGGTGATGACTTTTGGATTCAAATCGAAGGGACAATTATCTCAGAAAACGCCCATTTCTTTTCTTCAACGCCACCCGTCACCCAAGGTTCACATGGAGCAGGCTTATGGAAAGGTCTGGTTATTGAGAGTAGTGGAATAGGTTTTTTCAATAATACGTTAATAGAAAATGCAAAGACAGGTATATTGGTAAACGGTGAACTAAATGCCAATAACCTACAGATAACTCACTCTTACATAGGAGTCAATAACGCTGCTAATTCTAACATCAATGGATATTATTCTTTTCAAATAGATTACCAATCAATACAAAATGATGGTGACTTAGTCCTCTCTAATTCTATTATAGAACATTCAGCGACCGGTATCCAAACATCAGGAATATCTTCAATTTCAGATTCTAACTTTTCTAATGTAGGGGTTGCATTGAAAAACTTAGCCGGTGAAACAATTGCACAAGACCTAGACTTGGAGATGGTAACAGTAGGTATAGCGAGTCAAACTTCTGCAAAGGTACGAATCTCTAATGTCTTAGGGCAAGATATTGCCTTACTCATAGATGCAGCCAATAGTGATGATTTACATATCGATAATGTAGATATTTCAGGAGATAGAATTTTAGTTTCCAACTCCGCCTCTTCATTTAGAATTTCCAATGTTTCCTTTACTGGTAATCTTGCTATAAACGCCCCTTCAATCGACCAACAATGCATCGGAGTTTGTATTTTGGATAATATCACCATATCGAATGTTAATTCAGGTATCTCGCTTTCAGGGCCAGGAACTCATATGATTAACCAACAGACAGTATCATCAACTGACATTGCGATAGAAGCATCTGGCAGTGGGCATATCTTAGCCCATAATTTGTCAATACAGACAGACAATGCTGGATTAATATTTAGAGGCCCCTCCTCTCTACTGACAGGAGATAACTCGATAGTAGTTACACAATCTCAATCTTTAGCTATCGATATACTAGACTCTACTCATATATGGTCGAATGTAGTGATTGATAAACCATTTAACCAGCAAGATACCCATTCGACAGCATTCAATTCTTGGTATGCAGAACTCGAATTCAATCATCTTATCATCAACAACTTTTCTACTGGAGTTTATCTACAAGATAGCCACTTTTCAGGAGTTCTTCTCGAAGTACATGGGGGCACAGATACTGCAATTGAGATGCTCGATAGCCATTTAGTAACCAATTCAATTTCTACAAAATACCAAGCCTTTGGGGCGCAATTACGTCAGCAGTCATACTTACAAACCAGTAATTGGGTGGCTGAACTACATAATTCACCGATCGAATTCTTTGACAATTCACAAGCCAACATCAGGGTTTTCGAGCCACTAAACACGAATTCGAATTCCTATGATGCCTCTGGAGAGGGGACTATCTTCTATGGTGGCAGTACCAGCGTGACGCTTTCAACTACTAATTCAGGATATTTCGAAGAAACAAATGTCCAATTCACTGACATCTCAAGTAATCCTATTCAGGCGACAATTAAAGTAAATGGCTTTGAGATAAGTTGTGATGTAAATGGCTTGGCAACTCTCCCGCTATTTAGTCAAGGCTCAACCGTAGAGGCTATATTTTCTGGAACCGGGGTAACTCAAACTTTGAATGGTGGTCAACCAAGTCAAGTAGTTCAAATCCCATTGATTCCTCAAGGTGATTGGACAATAACTTCGGGTCAGTCGGTAATACTCGGTCCACGTCCAGATGGCCAACCACACTTTATTTCCGGTCATTTAGTAATGCAAGGAGATAGTTCGTTGAAATTGGCTTCATCAGAACTCATAGTAGACCCTAATTTTGAAGTATCCTTGCTCTCTTCTTCTCAGATAGTTGGAGTAGATGCTAAAATAACTACAAGTAAAATCAATATTCAATCTTCTGGCTTAGTAACTTCTATCTTAAACAGCCAACTTATGGTCGAAGGAATGGTTAATTGGTCTTGTACTACTACCAAATCGATAGTTTCAGTTATTTTTAATCAGACCTTGCAAATACATCCTAACTGCAACATCGAGATGCTTGGTGGAGATGTTAGTTCATCAGTTATAGTTTCGAATCAAGCATCATTTACTCAACTGGCATCATTAGAACTTTCAGTTATCGACAAAGGTAGTCCCGTTGAGAATGCATTGATTTCTATTAACGGAACCAATGTATTGACAGATCAATATGGCCAAGTTTTGACCAATGCTACAGCACGCTACATAGACCAAACTACAGATAATTTAGGTGGACTACAAAACATTACACTTCAAATAGATTCCTTCACCGACTTTATTTCTTGGGATTCCTCGAAATCATTTATTCATACTTTTATGGCTTCAACAGTAGATTCAGGTATTCTTCCTGAATCTATAATTCTTGAAGCCAAATGGAGTCCTTATTATTTACAGAATAACCTGCTAATTCCTCAATTAAAATCATTGAAAATCGATGATGGCGTTTCATTTAGAATATCAGATGGTGTTTCAATAACAGTTGATGGCACTTTAGATGCAGGTGATTCTACAATCGCCTCAACCGGCCTAGGTGCAAGATGGGCTGGATTAGTATTAGGAGATCAATTGAGTTCACGAATAGAATTATCCAATACTGATGTAATTGAAGCCTCTACCCCGATACATGTATCTCAGACAGGAACAATTTACGCAGATGGTGTTTCATTGATGCGCTCCACAGCGTCAGAACCCTTACTCTATGTCGAATCGGGTAGTAATGCGATAATCGAAATCAAGAATTCAATCTTAAGTGATGGTGGTAGTGCTTGTATAGAATTATATCAGTCACAAGCACAAATACTTCTATCTAACTTAGAATTCTCGAATTGTAATGGTCCTGCAATCTGGGCTAGACAGACTGAGATTCAAGCCTCAAACATTACCATTGGAGAAGGGATAGAGACTGGTTTTTACCTTACTGAAGTATCAGGGTCGATATCCTTTGTTGATGCAACTCAATTTACTGGCTCAGGCAACGTCTTTTGGTTAGATTCAATGGATGAACAGTTCATACTCAATTCTGTTATAGCAACTACAGGCGGCTCTGCAGCTATAGCTGGTAGGAATAATCGTAACTTAGCCATAGATTCATTGGAAATTACTGGTGCGCCAGCAATAGATTTTGATAACTCAGCAGGACTTTTGTCAAATATAGAATTATTCGGTCCAGGTTCCGGAAATGGTCTGATTAATCACCATGGACGTTCTTCCAGTTCAATGATAGTAGAGAACCTAAATTTGAATGATTATTCCGTTGGATTAGACTTACATTCAGATAATGGAGACTTTTCAGCCCCATTTATTGTTCGAGACTCTACAATAACAGCAGCCACTTCAATTTCTGCAGAGAATTATTCAGCGGTTATTGAAAGTACGACACTCTCAGGACAAAGCGAACTGAGTGACCAGACGACAATCAATTTCATAGATTCAATTTTCCAAACCCAACCATCAATCTCATTATGGAATGGGGCTCAAGCCTATCAATACCATACGATTATTCTCGACGCACAATTGTCGGGCACCCCACAAATGGCTAATTTTGATATTATAACAACCAATTCGGATGGAACAACCTCAACAAAGACGGTTTCAGGAACTGCTATCTTGTATCAGTTACTAGTAAAGCAACAACCAGATCAGAGCGATATGATTGAATTGACTAATTTACAAATCATAGCGAAGGCAGCAGGTTTACCGAGTAAATCGGTATCCTTTGACAACCCAAATCAATGGACAATTAACACTTTTATCAATATCCCGCTCCAATCCAATCAACCTCCTTCGGTTGTTATTACCGAGCCATCATTTGGACAGAAGGTAATGCAGCAGCAAATTTTCCAATCTAATGCGACTGTTTCCGATGACTTAGACCTAGTTTCTGAATTAATATATGAGTGGACTATATTCAATGCTCAAAATAATCAAATATTCCAAGTAAAAACAGACTCTCCAACTTATAATTTCACAGTACCTAGTCCGGGCATCTATGTATTAGAATTAGAGGTATCTGATTTACTAGGGGCCTCAACAGTTGTCACGATGTCTTTCGAATCTATACCCCTTGATTCGGATGGAGATAATACAGTTGATTGTGACCAAGACACTTGGTTTGATTTGAAAATAGGGCGGTCATGTGGCCCAGATATCTATGATTCAGATGATGATAACGATGGATTTGATGATCAAAGAGACGCTTGGCCATTAGATGCTTGTGCTTGGCAGGATACAGATGATGATAAACAACCAGATGAGCTCAATTGCCCTTCAGGTCTAACAACTACTTTGATAGAAGACCAAGATGATGATGGAGACGGTACTCCCGATGTATTAGAAGGAGAATCTAACGATAATTCCGGTGACTTTGATACTTTGACAATGTTGATTTTAGTGGTTTTAGCCATAGTTTTCGTACTATTTATTATGCGAATGAGGAAAGGCGATGGCCAAGATGGCGAAGATAAACAGTACTTCGAGTGATAATATGGATATAATTACGATTCCTAATCCAGGAGTAGTCGCCCTAGTGGCCATTTCTACATTAGCAGTGATTGTATTATGGGACGCCTTTTGGCTAACTAGGCAGAAAATAGATATCCCCGAACTGGGTAAATTACACAATGATGTATTTGCATGGTCTAGTGAAGGCCCAAATGAAGTTGTTCGACAATGGGGTAACCTTGCTTCTATGGCTGCAATGATGGCTCTCCCATGGGGTTTAGTTGAACTATCCGATACTCCTATTTTCTATCCTATTTTGTGGGATGTACTCCTATCTTTTCATCTGATTTCTCTATTGATTCCTAAACGATATGCAGTTACTAAAACACATCTTTTTGCAGATGGGCAAAGATATGAATGGAAACGCCTCAAACTCTCTAAGAGTAAGACACAAAGACGAATTATTTTGTTGAGGAAAGGATGGGGCATCTTTGCTCCATTGCCCTTAGGAGGTAATTATCATGATTTAGTCGAGGCGAAGAATCGAATAAAACAGATATTACAACCTGAGTTAGAAGAAGAATAACAATCGTTATTTTCAATAGTTGCCTTCAATTCGCCTAACCATGGAATGGACGAGAAGTGGCGAAGACCTATTCGTTAGAATAGACCCAGATGAAGAAATACATGCATCTTTACAGAGTCTTGCAGACCAAGTCGGATTTAATGCTGCAGCAATAACCAGTGGTATTGGAAGAACTAGAGATAACTTATATGGATACATGAATGAGCAAGGAGTCTATCAACGCAGACCATTAGACTCACCATCGGAACTAGTCAGTCTTTCAGGAAATATTGCACGAACCCAAGAAGGTAAAGCATTCACTCATATTCACTGTTGCTGGTCAGATGATGACAATAATGTACATGCTGGACATATGTTCCAAGCTACAGTTCATGTAGTTGCTGAGATCCATATTAGAATACTTACCAGCGCTATTATGACTCGTTGCCCATTAGCAGATTTCGAGTTATTAGGTTTGGAATTTTCGTGATGTTCATAGCCTCTAGCCTCGGTGGATAATCATGGCCGGAGAAGCGCGAATACAGCATCTGGCCGATGCGGTAAATTATCATCGAGAATTATACTATAATCACGCCGCTCCGGAAATTTCAGATGCTGAGTTTGACTTATTATGGGATGAATTAAAATCTTTAGATCCAGATAATATGGTTCTGCATGAAGTTGGTCCAGAGCCCTTACCCGGTACTAAGAAAGTAGAGCATATGTTCCCTATGCGCTCTTTGGACAAAGGTACAAAGGACGAAGATATTATTCATTTTGTGACTCAGTCTACATCGGGAGGAACTCAATACTTGGCTCAACCAAAATTAGATGGTTCTGCCTTATCTCTTGAATATATATCTGGTAATCTTCACAGGGCAGCAACTAGGGGTAGTGGTGAAAAAGGAGAGGATGTCACCCTTAATGCCATTCGTATAGCAAATATTCCGATGCGTTTGAACCATCCATATACGATACATGTGCGAGGCGAAGTAGTTATGCCTTTGGCAACGTTTGAAGAGAAGTACCGTGATGTATCTCCTAACCCTCGTAACCTTTGTTCTGGCGCACTTCGTCAAAAGCACGGGGATGGTAAAGCCGAAGCTTCAGATTTAGTATTCTGCGCTTATGATGTTAAATTTCCATCAGAGGCCCCAGAGGCACAATATGATAGTGAGTTGCTACACTGGTTACAAGAAGCAGGTATAGAGCCAGCGCCATGGACTGTTTTCGAATCAAATATGCCTCAAAAAGAAATGATTGAGCATACTAAAGAATGGGCATCTAAAAGGCCAGAATACCAATTTGAGATCGATGGAATTGTGTTTAAATTAGACGATTTACAACAGCGTCAAAATCTTGGAATGACCGCTCATCACCCGCGCTGGGCTTTAGCTTGGAAATTTCCCCCCGAAGAAGCCACATCGGTATTACTCCATGTTGATTGGCAAACAGGTAGAACTGGTAATGTCACTCCAGTCGCCCGTATAGCGCCCCAAAGCGTGGGAGGTGTAACTGTAGAAAATACCACCTTGCACAATCCAGGAGAGGTTGAAAGGCTGGGTGTAAAGATAGGTGATAAGGTGCTAATTGTTCGTCGTGGAGATGTAATTCCAAAGATAGAATCTAGTTTAGGGGCTGCTTTAGATACAGACATAGAAAACAGATTTCATGCCGATGGTACACCATTTATTGGTAAACTCCCTATTGTAGAATCAATAAAGATACCAACTAATTGTCCTGCATGTGATGCAATTTTAGTAGAAGAGGGGGCATTCTTGAAATGCTTAGATTTAATGTGCGACTCTAGGACAAGTAGGTCGATTATTTACTGGTGTAGAACTTTGGAAATGGACGGAATAGGGGAGAAACTTGTTGAACAATTATTAGAGTTTGACCTAATTTCCAATATTGCAGATTTATACAGATTAGAAAAGAGTCAATTATTATCTTTAGAACGTATGGCTGAAAAGTCTGCTAATAATGTCCTTGGAGAGATTGGTCGAACAAAGAAGATGAACACTAGTCGTTTTCTTCATGCCTTAGGGTTACCAGGTATCGGCCCAGAACTTGCATCATTGGTTGCTCAACAAACCAAGAGTTTTGATGGTTTAATGAAGTGGGCTAATGATGCTAATGCCCAACTGGGAGATGATAATTTTGGACCACTTAACGACTCTAAAGATAAGCCATACTCGCTTAACGCAGCCCTAAGGTTGATGTGTCAAAATGATGGTATAGGTTCAAAAGTAGCAATTCAAGTTAGAGACGGTTTATTAAATCGAAAAGAACTATTGTTTGACCTGTCTAATTATCTTGAGTTAACCGATGAGCCAGTTTCTATTTCCGATGGATCCTTGAATGGAATGACTTTCTGTATTACTGGAACTCTGAGTAATCCTAGAAAAGAGATTCAATTAATGGTAAAGAATGCTGGAGGAAAAGTTGTTGGTAGTGTGTCTTCAAACCTTGATGTACTGATTGCAGGAGAAAATGCCGGGTCTAAACTTACTAAGGCTCAAGATTTAGGAATCAAAATTTGGAGTGAAAAAGAACTTTTGGAAATTTTCAGTGGGAAATCAAAACCTACTACCGATGTAGAGAGTACTCAAAAAACTAATGCTCAAAGCAGCCTTTCGGATTATTAATAAATAATTTCAAACACCTATTTATTGAATCATTCTAGGGTTAAACTTCAATACTAAATCGTAATACCACGAACATGAACTACTCTAAAACTACTTTTGTGGTTTGTATTCTTTTGTTACTTGCTGTAGCGCCCATAACGGAAGGTAAGGAGAATGGTAAACTGAACTCCGGCACGGGATGTGGATGTCATTCTCAACCAGGGGCAAATCTGGCAACCCCTTCAGTTTCAGGTCTTCCTTCCCAGTATACTGCGGGTCAAACTTACCAGCTGACAGTCTCGGTCAGCGGAGGTGTTTCAGGCTCAGGTGGCGGTTTTAGTATGGATGTCGATAAAGGGACATTCAGTTATTTCGGATTCGCAGTTGGTATTAGTGCTAATGGTGATAGTGCAACCCATTCTATTACAGGTTCTAGTTCAAGGTCATGGGGCTTTGATTGGACCGCTCCTAGTTCAGGCTCGGGAGCCGCAAATTTCCAATTAGCAGCCCTTACATCAAATGGTAATGGCGCTGATTCAGGAGACCGCTGGGGCACACTGACCATTCAAGTGCCAGAGAATGCCCCAACAAACCAACCGCCATCTGCCAGTAATGCAATGTTAACTCCAACCGATGCCAAGACTGCAGATAGTCTAACACTTTCATACAGTTATTCAGACCCAGATGGAAATCCAGAATCAGGTACTGTAATTACATGGTACAAAGACTCTATCGCACAACCTCAAGGAACGATACCAGGTAAGGTTGTATCCTCTAGTTTAACCGCCAAGAATGAACAATGGTATGCTGAAGTAACTCCTTCAGATGGACAGGATAGTGGTCAAACAATTACAAGCAACACAGTGACAATTCAAAATACGCCACCTACAGTTTCGACTCCAGCAATTTCTCCATCACAACCTTCTTCAAATGATGATTTGTCAATCACTATTAGTTCGAGTGATGATGACCAAGATGTTTTGACTACAGAGATACGATGGTACTTAGATGGGGCACTTGTCAGCGAATTGAACGACCAGTCCACAGTTACTTCTTTGGCTACAAGAGATGGCGATGAGTGGTATGTTGAATATAGAGTTTCAGATGGAGAAGATACTAGTGTATGGAAAACATCACAAACAGTAACCATTGGTTCTAGCCAGCCAGTAAATAACAAGCCGACAATCATGGCACTTGTTCTCCAACCCTATGAGGCATATACTTCAGATTCCCTATATTTTGACTTTATTTCAACCGATAATGATGGAGACCCAATTGTTGATACAGAAATTCAATGGTACAGAGATGGAGTCTTGATGCCTAGTATCACAACAACTACGTTATCTTCAGAGCAAACCAGTAAGTCTGAACAATGGGAGGTGCATGTTCGTATTAACGATGGTACTGAATGGTCAGATTGGGAGATTAGTTCATCGGTAACCATTCTTAATTCAGCACCAGAATTAGATTCTATAAGTTTGGATTTTAGTCAAGCACAAACCTCTCAAAATATAACATTGAGTCTCTCAATGAGCGATTTAGATGGAGACGCACCAGCCTCGCCAGAAACAAGATGGTATAAGAATGGCCAAGAATTTACACCAATTGAAAATCAGATTACATTGCCTTCTTCCTTAACCTCAAAAGGGGATAACTGGACAGTATTTGTTAATGCCAATGACGGTCAAGACTTAAGCGAGAATGAATTATCTACATCTGTTGAAATCATAAATACAATTCCAAATGCGATAGCGGAGTTATCTCATACTTCACTTGAAGACCTTGTATTATCTATTACAAATGATGACATAGACGGCGACCTGGTATCCAATGAGATAACATGGTATAGGAATGGTTTCAAAGAAGGTTCTTTAGATGGGCAATCTAGTGTTCCTGCTCAATTACTTGGGCCAGGGCAGGTTTGGTCAGTTGATGTAATTCCTAACGATGGCGAGTCAAATGGTAGTATGGCATCTTCACAGATCACTATTGAAAATCTAGCCCCAGCTGCTCAAATTGATATCGAAAGCAATAGATTATGGGATGGTGAAGAGATCAAAGTCACCGCTCAAAATTCAACCGATTTAGATGGAAGAATCACAACCTATTCTTGGCAGTGGAGCGACACAAGCGGTAATTCAGGCACAGGTTCGGGTAAAGAGTATACTTTCATACCAAATGGAATGGTAACAGTAACTCTAACTGTTTATGACGAACTAGATAGCAATGGATTCACTTCGATTAATTTGCAGACAGAGGCTGGCCCTAAGGTTACATCTCTAGATGCAAAATCAATTCAAGAAAATGTCAAACTCACTTGGGCTTGGGATGGTCCAGATGCGACATTTGAAGTCTTTAGAAACGGCGATTCTATTTCAGTAATTAGTGAATTAGAATTTGTAGATATGCCTCTTATTTCAGGTCCTACTGATTATACAATTCGGCCAATTATCGATGGCCAAGGTCTTCATTCAGGTTCTAGTTCTATCGAAGGATTCATGGTCGAAACCATAGAGCCTGCTGAAAGTAGTGTTTCAACAACCGGAGGACTAATCACAGGTCTACTATTCATCACTTTGAGTATTGGTTCATTGAGTCTTATTTTCATTGATAGGAGGGATTGAATGCTTCGACAAATAAGAATACTGTTTGTTATTACTATTTTATTATCATTAAGCAGTTTTACTCAAGCTAATCCAGGAGGTGTCGGCGATGGCGTATTTGACATGCAGTGTGGAGGTGCATGCCATGGAGATTCATCTTTGAATCAAACATCTTCTGCAACGATTTTAGTCCAAGTCGAAGGCACCCCATATCTTGATCAACCGATTGCCATCTCAACAGTGATTTCAGGATCTCAATTATCTTATTCAGGAGATTTGGGTATTTTCTTGCTTACCGATACAACAGGCCATAGCGATACACCTGCGGACGCTCAATGGGATATTTTATCCGACTCAAATGGCGGTACCAATAATTACGTCGAGGGTAAATTATTGGCTGGACAAGATAACTTTTCTACCTCATGGACCATTAAGCCAACATCGTTGACTGCCACTACATTTTACATTTCCATCCATCATGGCGGAGATGATATTCCCTACTTTGCAATAAGCCAAGGTTTGGAGATTGAAGTATTACCAATTCCAGAAAACTTGGCTAGACTTTCTTCAGATTTCACACCTCAAACTACTAGGCCTTTGGGTGAGGCAACTACAGTTAGCATAGAGACTGAAGATGTATCTAGTGTGAAGGTAGAATGGAAAGTCGAAGGAAGTTCGATAAATACAATTATTGCCAACTCTTCAAGTGATGGAGTCTGGGAATTTACTGCACCAGCATCAAATCAACCATCAGCCATACAGTGGAGGGCAATTCTGGAAGGAGAAGGCCCTTCCCAAACGACACCCTGGTTTACACTAGTAGCTCAAGAGCCTCCGTTTGAAGTTGACCAATCAGCAGTCTATATTCAATCATTTGCGCTATTCATTTTTGTTTTAGGATTGGTCTTATCTATTCAGATAAAGTTTTCCAATGGTGGGCATTTGGAGAAGCAGTGGGAACAAACTGAACAAGTATTACAAAATCAACTCTCAGAAACCGTCCCTCCTTTACCAAACGGTGAGTTACCTCCCGGTTGGAATATGGAGCAATGGCAATGGTATGGGCATGAATACTTACAGGAATTAGAGGAGGGGGCGCAATGATTTCTTCTTCAACCTTCCATGTAATTAGTACTGAACTAGTAGTTGGCTCATTTGCTATGTCTGGTTTATGCTTTTTATTACACGCACTTTGTAGATATGAATTTATAAAAAGTAAAGACCTGAGTAATATTACTGATAATGTGGCTCACTTTGCTCTTTTGTTTGGAATAATTGCAACACCATTCGCTATTTTTAGTGGAATTTCGGCTTCTCCTGGCTCGGGCTTTTCTACCCCAATTCTTGTCAATAAGATGTTTCTATCTATGACCGGACTTGGGTTAGCAATAGCAGCCTTAATCTCTAGATGGAAACTAGGAAGTAGTATACTAGTAGAACGAAAATCGATGTTAATTCAAACCTTTACAGGTATGTCCGCTAGTGGGTTTATGCTTCTAACCGCATCAGCGGGTGGCTCCTTTGCAAGAGGAGAATCATTATTGGACATATTTAGTCTGCCGTATGAGATGGTCATTCTCATGCCAGTTGCAATTAGTGCAATACTATTGATTTCAGGTCTAGCCTCTACTATAGCGGCCCTTTGGAAGATCCTAGGAAAATCAACCGTATAGCATTGAATTGGCGGTTCCACTTTCTGAGGAGTCTATTTGTGCTCCTTCCATCATGGATTGCAGTTGTGCTTCCAGGAATTCAGCTTCTTGAATCAGTGGTTCATGAGGTAAATCTATTGAAGGTAAGAGGTTATTCAAGTTCTCAATCAATGTTGCAGCGGCTCTAGCATCTGGGAACCTTGGGTCAGCTTCAACCATAATCGACATTAGATCAAGACCTCGTCTCCTTGCTTCTCCAAGTATAGAGGCATTTATTCCTTTGATTACTCCTTGTTGAAGTAGTGGAATATTCATGTCTTCAAGCATTTTACGACTCTTATCATTTGCACCAATTCCAACAATATCAATTCCTTCAGTATCCTCGTATTCAACAACAGGTTCAGCACCGTTCAGGTTTGCCTTCATGCCACTTTTAGCAAATGCATCAATTACTACGCCAGCTACAATTTTTTGCTCTTTAGACCATTCAAACATTGCCCATACAATATCATGTGCAAGCGCTTCGGGTACGACTAATTCACTCATCAAAAGTATGACTTGGTCACAACCGTCAATAGTACATTGAGGTTTACCTGCATAGGCTCTAATTGGAGGCAAAGGTACACCTTCTTGGACCAAGGTAAGAGCAGGTAGTCTTGGGTCAACAACCCCTCCAATGAATTCTAGTTGGAGATGTTCAATTAAGAAATGGGCAACTACGCTAGAAACCATTCCTACGCTTGGGAAGCAAGTAACAACAAGAGCATTATCTGTTGAAACTTCGGCGTTAATTCGAACACTAGGACCTTGCATGAATCCTCTACTTTCTCATCGTGTATCAACACTTTCGTCATTTTGCTCATAGCGGTGGTTTGATGATGGTTAAACAAAACGATACATCATGGCCGAAGAGAAAGCCCCCGTTTCTAGAGAGCACATGCTTTCGCCTTCTGCTTGGAATCGCTATGAGACCTGCCCACGAATGTACTGGTTGAGCCGACAAAGACTTCCTAGAAAGGCTGGAATGGCTGCCTCATTAGGTACTGCAGTTCACGCATCCATCGAAGACTTATTGTTGAATGATTACTCAAAAATAGGTAATCAACAAGATGATTGGCTTCCACAAGAATCCGAACGAGTTCTAAAATTACGATGGGAAGAAGAGAAAGAAGTTTTTATGAAAACTCCAAGGCGCCCTAAGTGGAAAGAAGAGAAGTGGAAAGAAGCAATAAAACAACAACGTGGAGGAGTAATTATGTTACTTGACCATATAGGAATTCAAGGACTTGAGCACAAGAGAGTTACAGGCGCACTATGGCGTAAAATACAGAAGCATGCGATTGCGGTCGAAGGCGAATTGAAAACTAAAGATGGTCGTTTAATGGGACGTCTTGACCTGTTGTTAGCAGATGTAAACGAAAGTGGAGAGATGATTGGCTGGCTTGTAGCAGATTTGAAAACAGGTAGAACTCCAGATAAGCAGTTAAAGACTGAAGTTAATCGTCAGTTGAGGTTGTATAGGGATATAATACTCGACAATAATTCCAATGCACCTCCGGTTCGTACCGAAGGATGGTATACTCAAAACTCCTCCAAATGGGCCGCAATTGGAGATAATGTGTTAGAACAAGCATATGCAGCATGGCAAGAAACACAACCCACTCCAATTCCAATGGCTCCAACCCCAGGTCCTGATTCTTGCGGTGGATTTTGCGATTGGAAGGCTTGGTGCTCACATTGGTGGAATTGGAGACATGAGAATGGCACTTTGCACAAAGATGACTTTTCTGATGCCGTAGTATTATTACATGAATTTGAACCGAATAGCGGCTCTGCTGTTATTGAATTATGTGAGCCATTTGATGATGGAGGTAGGGCGATACCTACAGGTATTAAGAAATCTGCAAAATTCGATGGGCGTGGAAAAGATGCTCTACAAGAAGTACTAGATACACAACATCAAGGCCCACTATTTTTGGGTTCTATAATGACTGCCCAAAGCACATGGCGTATTGGGCATTGGTGTGATGTTTTACCTTGGAATCCGATACCGGACGGAGTAGAATATCATCGTGATAATTGATCAATTAAGAGAATCTCTAATCGCCTCACGGGCATCTTCATCTTCAATTCCTTTAGGGGATAGAAGCCAAGAGATATATTTAGGGTCTAAATTTTGAATTTCAGAAATATGCCGACCTTTATGCCTTCCAAAGGCAAGAACATAATGACCATCATCTATTCTTATCTTACCTAAAGAATCTAACATGTCCAAGTCTTCAAGGCCCCTACCAAGGTTAGACTCATCCTTTCTTGAATCACCGTGGACTAGCCATCTTTCCAACTCTTCTAATGACTTTCTAAAGTAAGGGGAATGGTCTACCGAAAGTCTCCAAAATAATAGCAATGAAGCTGCTGCATCAGCAGCCGCAGTGTGTGCATTTTCTAGAGAAATACCATGCTTTTTACACAGAGCACCTAAGTTATGAGGCCTAGGCAACTTTACTCTACGAACAACTTCTAAAGTATCTAAAACCACTTTTGGGGTAGGGGGCAATTTACCTAATCGTCTAAATTCATTATTCAGTAGTGGCAAATCAAATTGCCTTACATTATGTCCGATAATAACTGCTCCCTCAATTTGGGTAAATATCTCATCAGCAAAGGTAGAAAAGTCACCCAATCCTCTAACATCGCCATCATAAATGCCATGAACATTACTAGCCTGAATCGGTATTGAACGTCGCGGGTTAACTAGATTCTCATATGAGATTTCAACCCCATCAACAGATGAGCCAATCAAAGCGATTTGAACAATTCTGTCATTACTTGTAGAAATCCCAGTTGTCTCTAAATCTAAGGCCAAGACACGTTCTCCGTCAAGAAAGTTCTGAGCCATATATCGAGCAAAAGTTCCCACTCCTTGAACATCTCTATTCTAGAGTATACCAATATTGAAATCAAAATTTCTCATAGGTTAATTCATGGGACTGTTCAACCGGCTCAAGAATTTATTTACAAATAACTCAACTGCTGTTGAAAGTGAAGATGAAGAACAAGATACCAATCAACAAGAATACGCGTCTAAATATCATGGTAACAGCGAGAAATTATCTACCGAGGCCATGGATACACTACTACTCGAAGATCCTGAAGAGGCCGAATCAGATGAACGAGTAATAGTTTCTGAATATGATGCAGGGGATGTTGGTTTTGAGGAATTTGAAAGCACGGATTTAGAAGATAACTCGGATAAGAATGTCGTTGTTCATGATTCCTATGAAAATTTAGATGAATATCTTGAGGGGGCAGAAATAATCGGCGATATTCCCAGAGAAGTATCTTTTGA
This sequence comes from Candidatus Poseidoniaceae archaeon, assembly GCA_949372655.1. Classification (GTDB taxonomy): domain Archaea; phylum Thermoplasmatota; class Poseidoniia; order Poseidoniales; family Poseidoniaceae; genus MGIIa-L1. The sequence goes on along the minus strand of CASIAI010000008.1, from coordinate 89,837 downwards.
TCCGGGTGAAAGAAAGTCCTAAAATAATGAAACATTTTTCACTCCAAATATACATACTATTACAAGTGTGAAGTATTCGTTATAGTTTATGAGGAAGATGCGAGTTGCTGCTAAGGCTAAATCTTTCTCACTTTCAATGTTGATAGTTTTGTCAGTTTTTGTTTCTGGGTGCATAGGAATGGACTCTACAGTAGACCCGCGTGCATCGTTGCAAGCATACCCACTTTCAATCCAAGAAGGAGAGACAGTAACATTTGATGCTAGAGATTCTGAAGCGGTAGAAGGAGTAGTTACGGGCTTTGAATGGGACTTTGGTAACGGCCTAAAGGCAGAAACAGTTGTAGGATTCACTTCCCATACATATGATAAATTCGGAGTTTATACAGTCACATTGACCGTAATTAACAGTCAAGGGGGAGAAGATGAAATCTCATCAACGATTGTTGTGAATGGAGCCCCTGTACTTAATTTAACAATCCCTGATCAAGTAAAATCGGGAGACTCTGCATTCTTGGATGCTTCAGGTAGTTTTGACCCTGAAGGCAAAGACCTCACTTTTTCTTGGGATTTGGATTGGACTACAGATTCTGATTCCGATGGAGACCAAAGAAACGATATTGACGCAACTACTCCTACAGTATTACTCCCTACCAATGTTTCTGGAAAGGTAATGGGTAGTTTAGTTATCTCAGATGGTGCCGATGCAAGCGTCACAGAATCCTTTACCATTGAAATCATAACGAGAAGTTTCGAAGTCAAGTGGATTACTGAAGAACTAACTTTCACTTGGGATGATTATCTCGAACAAGGTAGTCAGTGGGAAGATAGTATTTCTCCAGGCGATAATGGTCGAATAATGGAATATTCTGCAATCTTACAACTAGAACAAGAACTAGGTCCACAAGATAACTTCACACTAACATTACTTATCGAGAATGACAAGTATGAGAAAACAGTACAAACTGAAGGTGGAAATATTACTGCCAATGAAACCGCTAAAGCCACAATGGAACGTGATTCAATAAATCCAACTGGCGAAGACGGTATTTATACCGCTGATTCCGAAGAAGACTTGATGAATTTATTAATCGGTCAAGCCGGCTCAAGAACTGCACAAGGAGTCTGGACATGGACTGTTTTTGCACAGCAAGCAGACCCCGATTCTGTAGTCGAAGTTCTGCCTGACCCAGACCCAGGAAATAATTGGGACTTAGAAGTGATAGTGATTGTCATGAGTCCAGTGTTGACCGAGATAACCTTTGGATGATTAGCACTAATGCAAGAAGTAATTTAGCCGGACTATTTGGGAGGTATGAGAGCCATGGTCGACACTGTTGAAATTAGTAGAGTCAATATCAGAGGTACAGTCTCATTTGATATTTCAGTCTGGATGAACCATCCTGATGATTGGGAGTTTAGGCCGAGCCTTTCAGTAAGTGGTCAAAAATTCATCATTTCAGATTTAAATAATGGTTCAGAGATGGCAAGTATTGAACTTGATGATGAACAAATGGAAACTATCCAAAGAGATAGGGCTGCAGAATTAAGAGTTAAATTTCAAGTCCACGGTATGCACGGTAGATTGAAGAAAATACATCCAATTATTGCAGATGGTAAAGCTAAGAAGTTAGCAACTGCTAATTGGAAGACTACACAGTCAGTTCGTTTTGATTAATTTCCTTCTAGCAATTATTCCCTCGGGGTTGCCACCATTTCTTTGATATGGGTTAACGATGATTTCTAATTATGGTTCCTAGGAGATTGGGCAAAGGCTCGCAGAAACGAGCAAGATTTGAAAGATTGAAAATAGAAGTGGAAAAATTTGTAGGTGCTAATCCGGGTTGTTCTGCCCAGTCGATAGTTGCAAATCTATCTCATGATAAGTACATGAGGAATCATGGACTAACCCCAAGGAAAATAGGATTTTTTATCTCGAGAAATTTATCTAAAACCCTTACATGGTGGCAAGATCATAAGGCTGGGAGAAGGGTGTACGGCGAAATTGGTAATGCCCTAAAACCTAAGAAAACACATTGAAAACTTTATTTTAAGGGTTTCACTCATGTATTATCGCCAATTAGCCATCTCGATGACAGGTGAAATAGCCGCCTATTTTGATCTTGATGGAACATTATTGGATGCTTCGAGTGAGAAGACACTAACCGGTCAGTTGGCTTTTAGAAGACCTTGGAGGATTCCTCTAGGTGCCACAATGTGGACTATGGGATTCATGGGCAACTTACTACGTGGACGCTCCGTGTATGATGCTGCAAGAAATAGAGGCCATTTTTGCTTAGCATCGTGGGAAGTTTTAGAGAGATATTCAGAACAGATCGCTTCACAAAACTTAATCCAAAAGGTTCCCCAAGAAGCATTGGATTGTATATCATGGCATAAAGGTCAAGGCCATAGAGTAGTCTTAGTGACTGCGACAATCGCACCAATGGCTGAAGCAATGGGTGCCAAATTGGAAGTCGATACTATCTATGGTTGTGGACCCAAAATAAGGAAAGGGATACTATCGGGTTCTGAAAAAGGTTGGAGCGTTCCAAGGAGAAAAGGGAAAGTTCCTGTCGTGCAAAAAGATGCAAAAGAAAACGGGCATGATTTATCTTTATGTTATGGGTATGGAAATACCATGGCTGATACCTGGTTTATGCGAAAAACTGGAAATCCGATAGCGATAAACCCTGATAAAAAGATGAAGAACCTAGCCGATGAGAATGGGTGGGAATGTCGAATTTGGAAAATTTGAATACTAAATACTCTCGAATTCCATATCAAGTATGGAAACTGAAGTGTCGATGCCACTTTCAAAAGGCGTTCAGAATCAAATGAAGAGTAACCTGATGCGGGAGTTTTCTTCCATAACCGCATCCCACACCCGAGCTTTTGAATTTCTAACAGAGATAATGAATTCTGAACCAAATAGAATAATGCTCGATGAGGGATTTATCGTTGTAGTTGGTCAATTGGCAACTTATCGTATCAATATTGATACATTGATGAAAAGACTGAGTAATCCTATAGTATACGGAATGGGTTTTGATACTATTTTGGTACATGCTAAAGGCAAATTAGATAGAAATAAATTTACTAATGCTTGCATTCAAAGCATTTCTAATGTGAACGTTCCCTTTGCAGACAGTATAGCAGCCATGATTTTTGGATTATTAAATGATGAGAACTTCTTTGATAATGATAATGGAGATACTCTTAGAACTGCTTTGGTAGAATTGTACGGGCCTAGTCCGCATAGTCCAATAGGGAATAAGATGAAAGATTACTTTAGATTTAGATTCAAAGCGAACTATAATCTAGATTCGATGACAGTATCATTTAGAGGTTCTCATGGATTTAAGTGGAGGCTTGGTTTTGGCAATCCATTGTCGATTGGTTTCAGTTTAGAATATAAGAAACCAAGACAGAGGATTTGGCGTCTATTAACTAGCGATACAGCATCTGTTTTAGAAGACGCAGATGAGATTTTTATATTGATGAATAGGATTTCTAGAAGTCCTGCAAATACGATGCCAGATTCTATGGACTGGACTACATCTTTTGGTTTGTGTAAGCTAATTATGCCAATATTAAGCCAAACTGCTAGCATTGATGATGAAGAACTGAAACAAATGTGTGCTAAACTAGAGTATGAACATTGGTGAACAGTAGTGGCGGCCCCGCCGCGATTCGAACACGGGTTACTGGTTCCGCAAACCAGGGTGATATCCAAGCTACACTATGGGGCCTTAAAGCACTCCACTTATGCTCCGGATATAAGCGCGATGGGTTTCGAAATATATTCAAATGCAAGGTTTCATTGATACCTGTGAATTAGCACATACATGGCGGTAAATCTCCAACGTCGCGTAGATTACCCCATGCTGGATAGTGCAAATATTGCTTACTTCCCGCGTATTTATGATTTAGCACATCGTTTTTTCGAGGAATGTTGGGAGGAAATGTGTAGTATTTCCTATCCTGAAATGATCAATAATAGGCGAATTGGCTTTCCAGTAGTTCACATTGAGACAGATTTCATCTCACCTCTAAAGTATGGAGATATTGTTCATGCTACGATTTGGATTGAACGAATTGGTACCAAGTCTTGTACCTGGGCTTATCGCTTCCATAATCAGAATGACGAATTATTATGGTCTTCTTCCCAAGTAACAGTCTGTATGAATATGGATTCTATGGAATCTATTACAATACCAGAGTGGTTGACTGAAGGTTTAGAGAAACATATTTCGAAGGAGTGATTTTTTGTGAGTGAAAAGCAATTTGATTTTTCTATACGCATGGATAAAGAAGATTCAGTTCCCTTGCAAGAAGATATTAACTTTTCAATAAAGCCAGATACAAAGGGTCCAAAAACAGTTGCTGTGTTAATGTTATTAGGTGGATTACTACTTCTAGTACTTGCTTATGGTGATTTTCAATTGAGTCAAAAAGAAGACCTCACCCAAGGCGAGATAGACATTGTTCTAGAAACTCCAAATAGCGATATAGATACTGAAATTTCAACTGAAGATTATCAAAAGTTCCATGATTCTGCTAGGCAAGGATACTTGATTCGAGCAGCAGGCCTTGCTATTTCTGGAGCATTGATCGTAGTTGGTTCACCATTTCTGTTTAGACTAAACAAGAAGGGAGCACTCCTCGGACTAGAAGGTGCGATAATTGGTTTGGTAACAGGGGTGCTAGGTAGTGTTTTAATCAATGATTCTGCTGAACTATACCTTTCAGGACCCCTACTTCTAACCTATAGAATTCTCACTTACCTTTGCGGTATTTGCATGGTTGTTTGTGGAGCACTGACTTCATTGCCACTCCTAAACGCTCGCGCTAGAATGGCTCTTGATAGTACTAATAAAGTAAAGTTATCCGGAAATCAAAATTTAGAATCTGAATAAGTATTATTCTTCGTTTTTAGGCCTAGGCCATTTTTTAGCTAGAGTTTTCTCTAGGTCTTCGTCAATTATTGCGTTCCACCAATCACTGCCCTGCCAAATTGCATACTTTCCTCTAATCCCTCTGAGGTCGGCGCCTTTGAATTGACAATTATTGAAGTTTGATAAATTTAATCTTGCTTTTTTCATGTCAGCACCTCTAAAATCCGCATTATCAAAAGCAGATTTCATCAAATCAACGCCAACCATTGAAGCCTTCCTGAAATCGCAATTTGAAAAATCTCCTTCGGTTAGATCTGAACCATCTAAGACCGCTCTTCTAAAATTAGAACCAGAGTGTCTTCCTTTACGAAGTAATGACTCAGTTCTATTTTGGAAAGACCAATCGATTATTTGACTGTCTTTTCCTACACCATCTCGAGGGTCATCCCCGCTCCCCGACATAACCATTTCAATAACCTCACATTCGCTCAGATTTCTCTTCTAAGTGCTTAAGGCCTTCTTCAGTTAACGCAGCATAGCGATTCTTATCTCCATGCTTACTTGGTATAGTGAGAAAATTTCGTTCTTTAAGTCGATTGATGTAGAGTGAAAGATTACCAGGTGGCTCAATTTTTGCATCTTCAAATAATGAATTTATTACTCGGGGGGGGCAATCCTCAAGCTTTTCGATCTCTCTTAGAAAATGTAATGCCCCAAGAACTTGTTCTGGCTTTCCATCAAGTGCATAATTCTCAAGTAATAATCGGAAATTAACGCCTCTTTCTGGTTGTTTACCATTCGTTGTATTAACGGGAGTAGACTCTTTGGTAAATTCTATCGTTTCTTGTACGCGCTCTAACATCGCATCCCAGAGGCCTTCTTGCTTGAATTGAGCAAGCCTTTCATCAACTTCTAACTGTCCACCTTCGGCATCGAAGTCAAAATCTCCTACATGAATGGAAACTTTCGTTGTGTTACTCATATCAGCCCTCATACTAATCCAAATATCCGGCATAGATAATAGTTTACAATTCGCCGAGAAAAGGTTTTGACAAATAGTAGGTCTTTTGTTTGTCGTTCATCACGCAGGGTTGAGGGGAGTTAATGGAACACGAGTTTAGAGGATATGCATTGGTTCTCCATGAAGGCGCAGATCCTAGGACTGGAGGCGTCGCAATAGCAGGATTCACTACTGCAGGAATGGTAGGCGTAATTGCAGCATCACACATAATTAAGTCTTTGAAACTCCAACAACTTGGTACCGTCCTTAATTCAGAGTTCCCCGCAGTCGCTCTTATTCACGACCAAGTACCAAAACATCCGGTAAGAGTTTATCAAGGCGAAAAAATAGGAGTTTTTACCTCTGAGATTCGTTTCAAAAACAAGCAAGACATAATGTTCGCCTCAACCGTTCTTGAATGGTTTACTAAAGGCGGTTTTGATAATTTAGTAATAATTGATGGGATTGTTTCCCCCGATAAGGAATTAACTCATGGAGAGTTATACGGAGTTGGGTCCTCTTCTTTAGCAAGGCAGAGGCTTAAGCAAGCAGGTATCGCCCCAATACAACAGGGTATTGTCGCCGGAATCACTGGATTTTTACTTGGTGAAGGAGATAGATTAGGGATAGATGTAACTGCTCTTTTAGCAGAAGCAAGTCCTATTTATCCAGATGCTAGAGCTGCAGCATTGGCGATTGAGGCAGTTTCGGAGTTAACTGGAATAGAAATCCCACTGACAGAATTATTGGAAAATGCTAGAGAGATAGAAAATAGTGTCAAAGAAGTTTTTGAGAAATCAACTACAATGCTTCCTGGCCCTGAAAACGATGATGACTCATTTACTGACCCGTCATTTGGATGAGTTCAGACTCAACTCTTGAACCGTTTTGATTACTTCTTCGAAACTAGCATCAGTAACAAAAACAGGCTCTAAGTCGGGGGCTCTGGCAGCGCAGTAGCCTTTTTCAATCAAACTCTCTATCAATATATCCATCTTTGGAGCGCCTGATGTACCGGACCACTTAGGCAAATAGTCTAGATTCAACAATAGATGTTCACGACTCATCAAATCTGCCGCTTTTGAAATATGTCTGACGCTTCTACGTAATTCTCTAGTAGCGTATTCTAAATCTGCATCATCCCAGTCTAATCCTGCAGATTTTGCCTTTTCTAGGTCTTCCTTTGAAGGCTGACAAAGTTCAATCGCTCTTTCTTCAGTCATTCTCTGAGTTATCTCATGATTCCATAATGGGCCGATCCACATAGGTCCGCTAGAACGTTCTAATTCCTTTTCATCAGGGTGTTTTTTGAATCGATATGGAATATCATCTGACCTTACTCTCCACCCAATATTAGAATGCATATCACTTGCTTTTTCCTTACTAGTTGTGAGTATCACGCTTACTCTAACATGATGTCCATCAAATAGTGCTAAGATTGGGCTCATAGATTTATCATGGCGTGCAGCAGTTGTTGCGATAAGACTCAAAAGAGTTCTAACAGCATCATCATGAGCATAAAGGTCAACAATTCCCTTTGAACCATATCTTCTTTTTTGCGAACTTAGCGAAGAGCCAGTTAAAGCAGCAGTGTCTGTTGCTGTCACTTCTAGCACTCCGGTTCTTGCTAGACTTTGAATTGCAGAATCTAAAAACGAGACAGGTGAGCCAAAGGGGTCGATATCTATCCACTGATAAGAAGCATCAGATAAAGCGACACGAGCATCTAATTGCTGGAATAAAATTCCATTTTCAAAAACGCCATCAGGAGTTTTCCCATATCTGTCAGACTCTACCGAATGCTCAATTATTACAGATGGAGGGTGATCATAATGTGAAACCTTAGCCCATTTCAATGCGAAATCATCAATGTCATTAGCAGTAATTCTTAATCTATTTTGTAGTTCTCCAGGGACCTCATTTCTCCACCTTCGAATTCTAACACCAGTAGAACATAATGCATCAAATACACGAATGGACTTTCCTTCTTTGATAAGCCATTCATTTTCAAGAACATCCGCCAGTAACATCACTGATCTAGTTCTCGCTGGAGCCATTGCAGGATTAAGGAACCCTGAACCTGTATTTTTAGCGGGTCCTCTTGGCATGTGTGAAGGCCTCTCTTGCCCTTTTGGCATGTGAATAATTGTTTTACCTTCTAACCACATTGAACCGGGCCAGCCAGCGGGAATTTCACCATGATAACCATCGGCCATGATATGCCGTATGCTCCATATTCAATAAAAGACTCATTCCCTCCAACTCTTTCAAAGAAACTTTAGAGGGCCAACCAAAGCAACCAACATGAGCGAAGAGTTTTCTGTAGCCGGTCAGTCAATGCCGAGAATAACCATTGGATTTGGTTCCTTTTTGATAGCCTGGGGTATAGTGGTGTCATTAGTCTCAGAATCTAATTCAGTAACCTCTTATTTCCCTTCATTACTAGGTGTTCCAATATTGATTTCAGGATTAATGGCACAAAAAATTCCTGAAAAGCGTAAATTATGGATGCATATTGCTGTAACCTTTGGTTTACTTTGTGCAATAGGTGGTACAAGATTCTTCATGGTAATGTCTGATGGAATTACTTATGCTTCAGGCTCAATGCTAATGTTGCTATTAACTGGTTCAGTATACACATTTTTGTGTATTAAGTCTTTTAGATTTGCTAGATTAAATGCTAAAACAGAATAATTGGGGTGAGAGATTGTCTGATAAACCATTGGTAATTGATGTAGTTGACAATGGTGGGCAATGGACACACAGGGAATGGAGAATGCTGCGTTATCTCAAAGTCGACACACAAATCATAGAAAACACAACCCAAGTTAGCGAATTACGGGAATTAGATGGAATCATTCTTTCTGGTGGAGCTGCAAGAGTCGGACTCACGGGTGAACTAGGAAATTGTGCAGCCTATCTGGAATTAGAAATACCGATTTTGGGTATATGTGCTGGACACCAATTCATGGCTAGGCATTACGGCGGAGATGCGAGAGAATCTCCAATTCCAGAGTTTGGCGCAATGCAAATAGAATTGCAGAATGGTGGAGGCCAAGTTTTCGCAGGAACAGAACAAACTCAAACGGTTTGGGAATCGCATAATGATGAAGTACACGTGGTACCGAAAGGATTCTTCATTACCGCCAGTAGCCCCTCTTGTCAAGTGCAAGGGATGGAAAACGAGGAAGGTGACCGCTTTGGATTACAGTTCCACCCCGAAGTCAACGATTCTGAATTTGGTAAGGAAATGTTTGAAAACTTTGTCGAAATTTGTAGAAAAAACAGAGATAATTAAAAACATCAATATAAAACTCATTCGTGATTATTATAATCATGGCAGAGTCAATCTTGATTATTGGTGGCGGTAGTGACATCGCTCAAGTTTTAGCAGAAAAACTAATTGAAAATCAATTCAAAGTCACGATGCTTGTTAGAAATCCAGAGTCATTGAATGAAGGAATCTCTAGTAGAGTAGCAGTTGTCAACGGCGATGCATTATCTCCCACTGATTTAGCTAAAGCAATAGAAGTAGCGGCTGAACAAGGAGATGGGAAGATATCAGGAATGGCCCATCTTGTTGGCTCGATACTAATCAGGCCCCCCCATGCAGTCAAAGTCGAGGCATTTGAAGAGGTGATTCAAACTAATTTGGTGAGTGCCTTCATGGCATTATCCATGACATGTAAAGCATTATTGAAGTCAGGAGGCGGAAGAGTAGTTTTTACTTCAAGCGTCGCTGCCAGCCTAGGACTTGTTAATCATGAAGCAATTGCAGCAGCAAAGGGTGGAATTGAATCTATGGTACGCTCAGCAGCAGCAACTTATGCCAAAAGAAATATTCGAGTCAATGCAGTTGCACCTGGGCTTACCGATACTAAACTATCAGAACCGATTACTCGATCAGAAGCTATGCTCGAGTCAGCAGTTTCTATGATTCCTATGAAGAGGATTAATCAACCGGAAGAGATTGCAGAAACCATGTACTGGTTATTGTCCACAGCCCCTGATAATCTAACAGGTCAAATAATACATCTTGATGGAGGTATGAAAAATGTCCGAAACTGAGAATGAAGAAAATTGGCATGATGCTTTGAAAGTAAGTAAATTAAAGCCGGGTAAAAAGAAGATGATTAGATTTGGTAAAAAATTGGTTTTACTAATCAATATGGAAGGAGATTATTTTGCTACCGAGGCACTATGTAGACACATGCGTTGGCCTCTTGCTATAGGCGGTAAAGTCAAAGATGGCTGTATTAGATGCCCTCTTCACCAGACTACACACCAAATTGATGATGGAAGTTTAGTCGAATGGGCTCCTTTCCCATTGTTCCCCCCATTTGGTAAAGTAGTGGGTAAACTTTCTAAGCAAAAAGACCTCAAAACCTATCAAACCCGTGTTTTAAGTGATAAAGTACAAGTTTATATTGAATAATTGGGTAATTATCAAATTTATTTATCACGCTCTTACATAGAAAGTGAGTAGTGTAATGGGGGACTGAAAACCCCCCTTGTCGAGTCAAGGTAATATTTCATGAAATGGTCGGGTTTTCAATATTAGAGAAATAGAAAAAGCGCTTATTCATTGTAGAAGTCACCAACGGGGGCAAAAAAAACATTTAGCCAATCATAGATCTAAAATGGCCTAATCTTTATGTCATCGACATACATAACTCATTTATGCCCGTAGTCCAATGCCCTCATTGTGTTCAGGATGTGGAATTGGAAGACGGAAGTTTTGGTTTATTCGAATGTCCATATTGTGATGAAGAATTTGAATTTGAATTGGAATATGAACCTAAATATAAATCATTTAATGATTTGATTACTGATGACTTAATACCTAAAAGTAACTCTAATTTACCTTTGAAATTAGGTATATGCTTATTCTTTGGCTCCGCTTTGATAATACTTTTTGGAATTCTTTCCATTAGCAATACCTCTGATGATTACGATAATACCTCAACAACATGTAAGAGTCATTATGGATTGATAATTGGTATGAAGATAGAGGCTGTTCAACAGAGGGAGATTATGGGGCAGGGTCTGCTTGTGGCGGTATATTCATGATTGCCATAGGCTCTTGCTTCGGAATTGCTTCCATCGTACCTATTAGTATTGGGTCATCTAATAGTAAAAAAGTAATTCTTATTCAGGAGTGAAGGTGATTTAAATGTTAATATTTCACGACAGTCTTACTCTAGAGTTTCAGGCCATGGTCGCTTATCGTCCCAATCTGCCCATTGTTTAGCCCATTCTTCCATAAATGGCTGAGCATCAAACCCAAGGTCAGTCATAACTTTAGTCGGTAGAGCAGTGCCACTTTTACTACGTAAACCAGCACGTACTAAGGCGGAGGAGCATACCACTTTGTTCTGTTCAACAGTATGTTGGAAATAGAAGAACTTTTCATCCATTCCAACCAGTTTAGTTCGAATCAACGTCTTTCGGAAAGGGCGAACTCGCTTTCGGTAACGAATCGTAGACCCACCGACCACAAATGCCAGTTTATGTCTTCTTGTATAGCGTACCAAGCCGATAGTGAATGCAAGTTTATATCGAGCAATATCAAACATTACAAAATGCCGTCCATTATTGACTTCTGGATAGACATCTATGTCTCCTATCATCGGTCGATAAAAAGTATGAAATTCAGCTCTCCAATCCACTTCTTGTTTTCTACGAAAAGCTTGCATTATAGCCATTCGCAATACTCTCAGGTATGGATACATACTCAGGCGTTTTGACTAGCCTTGATGAATATTCGTATTGAAGAGGTTCCCTGTCAGCCTTTTGACGGCATAGTGAGGCAATCGGCTTTCAGAGACATATTTAGGGAGGCGATCACACTTTAGCCATAAGAACCATTTCGAGGGTACGGAGTTTGTAAAGCGGAATATAATCTCGTTTCCATGCCAAATCTACCTAAGTAGTACTTGATTAATACTAGAGGTGCAAATCTATAATTTTCTTCGTCTGATCTTTAGTTAACTTTTCTGAGAACTGACCAACGGTTCTTTCCACTGCGTGAGTAATACGACCTTTACTAGTTAGTGTATTAAGCGCTTTTTGGGCTTCAGTCATATATTCAAGAGCTATAAACTCAGGATTTACTTTTTTGTCAAATAAATCGAAAATTAATCTTTCAAGCATTCTTTTTGAAGCAGACGCCCTACTTAACAGGAATAATTTATTATCATTATGGAATTGGATAATTTTTCTAGCATTCCATCCACCTTTCCCTGTTATTAACCATTCATGGAAAAAGTGAACACATGCTAGAAAGTGCTCAGCTTGCTTTGAATCACTCATACGACTTTCTTCGATTACTGGAATATGAGGATTTAGAGTAGTAAATACGGTAGTAAACATGCCTCTTCCGTCTCTGGCCGCATGTGAATTATCTTCTCTGTATACCTTCACTCTTTCAACACCACAACTTGGAGAGTCTTTCTTGAAAACAAAACCGCATACACCTGAGGAAGCCAAAAGGTCAGACTGAACTTCAGAAAATTCTAGCATTCTATCAGTAAAGTCTTCACCATTTTTAGGATTAACTAACTTTATTTTACCATCTTTTCTTTCCAATCTTATAATCGGCCTTGGCACACCCATTCCAATGCCAACTTCGGGGCACAATGGAATTAATTCTAGGTGTTCACTCCATTTTCTTGAGAGCATTTTAAATTCAGCATCATCACCATTATGTCTTACTTTTTGTCCAAGAAGACATGCTGAAACAGCAAGTTTTGGTTTATTCGCCATATCGTGAATTTCACTATTCTACTTATCAAAGAATGTTTACTCACACCTTCAAGTTTGCTTGTCTTGCAAGTAGAACTATCTTCATACTGTGCTCGAGCATTGCAGCATTTGCCCACGCTTGATCTAAATCAGCGCCTACGGCATAAGCCCCTTTGCCTCGAATAACTACACATCGCATTCCACCTTGTTGTAGTGCTTCAGCAACTTGTCTAAGGAATTCTTCAGGGTTATCGTCATCAGGGTCAACAATTATGATCTTGCCAATATGTTTCTTTCCAATTTCATCTATTGGTTGAACCAAAACTAGGTCCTTCTCACAACTTGCAGCGGTTGTAAAAGGTCCATGAGAGTGTATTACTGCGGCGGGTCCTCCAGTAATCAAGCTAACAGATGCTAAAACGACTTCAAGAACTCGCCAATCTGCAGGCGCTCCACGAGGGGGATTGACTCCTAGTTTTGCGGCACATATATCGCGCTCATCCATTCTTGGAAGCAGAGCCATATGCTTTGTAGAAACAATAATTTCTAATTGGTCTGGATGAAGCATGGCGATAGTTCCCATAGAGGCGCGTATCAGTTGTTCACGGTCTAATTGTCTCGCCAACCTTGCCATGTCTCCTACAATATGCGCTCCAATCACCAAGTTATCCATGACAGTTGGAGGCATAGGAGGATTTTCTAGATCCTCTATTACTTCAGCCGCTCCAGCCATAGACTTTCTCAATCTTTCAACCTCTGCCGAAAGTCTTGCGATTTCAGCTTCAGTTTCTAATTCAATAGAAACTTCGGAATGCTCTAGTTCGGAAATCATGTGCTGTTCTTCGATTATATCAACGGTTTCTTCAATTGAATCCTCCTCATTGGACATTACGTCTGGCATATCCAAGTTTTCTTCAACAACATCCTGTACAAGATTAGAATCATCATCTTTCATTTCAGTAGATGGTGCTTCTTCAGCGACTTCTTCGGCAGGTTCAGCCTCTATGGCTTCTTCGGCAACTTCTTGTTCCATGTTGACATCATTTTCTACAGAGGTATCTTCCATTGCAGTAGATGCTTCTTCAACAGTTTCAACAACGACCTCATCTTGTATATTTTCAGATGGTAAGTCGGTAGGCGGGCCACTTGGTGGGCCTTTGGATGGTGGGCCACTTGGTGGACCCTTGGATGGTGGGCCACTTGGTGGACCCTTGGATGGTGGGCCACTTGGTGGACCCTTGGATGGTGGGCCACTTGGTGGGCCTTTGGATGGTGGACCACTTGGCGAGCCTTCTGCCATAGGATTGTTAGGGGGTAAAGCAGGAGGCGTTTTATCCTCTTCTTCTATCGCAAGAGTATCTGTATTGAGGGGGATTTCTTCATTATTAGAGGTGTTTCCAGCTTCATCATCATAGTCTTCTTTTTCAGATATTTCAATGATTTCTTGTTCTTCAGATATTTCAGGCTCTAGATTTTGCTCGTTATCTTTTTCATTTGAATAAATATCTTCTTCAAGGTTTTGAACTTCTTCAGGCAGACTTTCTTCGTGTTTATTGGTTTCAAGGCCACTCAGTGTACCAAAAGCCCCATCAAGCATATTATCTACTTTCTCATTTTCAGCATCTTCACGTGCTTTTTCAGCAGATGTTTTTTTTCCAGCCATGAGTAACTCTCCGGTTAGGCCACATAGAGCGGCTTAAATAGCCGTTGCGCTCCGGTGACCTTGCTAAGGCCCGCTTGGTGTAGAGGTTATCATGCAGGATTGTCATTCCTGCGACCCGGGTTCAATTCCCGGAGTGGGCGCCAAAAGTATCTCTTAGTCTGCTTTTAGTAGATGTTCGCGTTTTATTATATACACTAGAGTTTCTGTACTTCCGAGGAAGTATCATGTCAGATAAGAAGTACATTGTAGAGATAGCAGATTCAACTGGGCACTCAGTTGTTGAAATGACCGCACCAGAAATAGTTGAAAAGGCTAATGAGTCGAAAGGCTCATGGGTTTTTGTCGATAATAGGCTAGTGGAATCCAAAGAAATAGAAGAGATGGAGATTAGCCTAGATTCTAAAATTAGAATAATGCCAGGTATTATTGGTGGCAGTTCAGAGGAAGAAGAACTCTACACAGTTGAAGTCGCAGATAAAACCGGTCACTCCATAGTTGAAATGTCTAAAGGTGAGTTAGTGGAAACAGCCAATTCTGGAGGGACATGGCTTTTTGTCGATGACAGGATGGTATCAGCATCCGAGTTAAAGTCCATGGAGATTGAACAAAGTAGCCGTTTGAGGGCTATGCCCGGATTAGTCGGTGGAAATCAAGATGACGAAGTAAGTTTCATTGTTGAAATTGCTGACGAAACCGGTCACTCGGAAGTTGTGATGACAAAGCCCGAATTAATACAACGCGCAACTAATTGCGAAGGAACTTGGATTTTTGTTGACAACAGAATGGTTGCAACTAACGACTTGGCTAAAACAGACTTACAGGGTGCTCAAAAGGTACGATTAATGCCAGGTTTAGTCGGTGGATTGTACTGAGTAAAGTAACAATACGCGTAGGACAGGTTAAGAAAGGGTGCTTTGTCGGGTTGACTGGAGTTGGACTGAATGGTAGAGTTAGTTGACTATAAGTGTGCAGTTTGTGGCAGTATTGAATCATTCCACCGAGAGCGTAATGGAATAAGCTGTAAGGCTTGCGGATCACGTGTTTTCATGAAGCTACGTAGAAAAACCACTAAGCGTCTACCCGCAGAGTGAAATTAATTACGCGTAGAGTTGAAAGACCTCCGCCTTATGACTGATATCATGCCATCTTGGTTAGAGTCAAAAGCACCTTTGCTTTTCCGAGATTTACTTGTTCCAGATAAGATTATTGAGACAATTGAAAAAGCCTCATTACAATCAAATCCACCACACCTATTGATTTCAGGCCCCTCGGGTTCTGGCAAAACTGCTATCTGGAGATTAATCGCAAGACAAGTCTTAGGCCCTGCCCATGAATCCACAACTCATGTTCTAAATGCTAAAGACTTAGCAAGAACTAGTGGTGCAATGGCTAAATTTGAAACCTTTTTACGACCAGAAGGGAGCAATTCAAACGATACTTTAGCAGGAAGAACTAGTTTAGATGCTTATGACTCATCATTGACGAACATCAAAGGAGACAAAGGCCCACCTGCCGGTTTTGAATCTAGTAAAGATTCACAAAGTATACCGATTTCAAGAATCATAGTTATCGAGGATGCAGATTCCTTGGGTAATATACGCCAATCTTATCTTCGAAGGATGATGGAGAAAAGTAGCAATAGTGCCCGTTTTATTTTCACAACAACAACCCCCTCTCGGCTAATAGAAGCGCTCAGAAGTAGAACTCAGCATATCCGAATTCCGAAAGCTAAAAGGCAAGACATAGAGGTTATTTTAGAAAATATATCGAAAGAGGAAGAACTGACCCCAGCCAAAGGAGTGTTAGGGGATATTGCGCACGTCTCTGATGGTAATGTTCGTAAAGCAATTTTCCTTCTCGAAGTTTTAACACATAGAAATATGCTTCAAACACGGAAAAACCTTCAGGAAGTGATAGCTTCTTCAGCACACAGGGAAATTCAACTTATGCTCGAAGAAGCGATGCGTGGGCGCGTACATGATTGGAAATGGGAAAAAATCGGTAATAAAAATACACGAGTATTGAAAGGGGCCATGGGTGTTTTAGACCAAATTATGGATGCTCAAAGCCTGGAAGCCGAGGATGTAGTTAAACATCTTCACAAACTATTGACTGAAGGAAGACTCCACCTAATGGACAATGATTTATCAAAACTGATAATCTCTTTAGCTAAATGCGAAGTTGCAATTCAGAAAACCTCGCAACCAAGAATTGAATTAGAAAAATTCATGATGAACGTTGCCGAAATTTCTAGTCAGTAATCGTAATGCTCATTGCTGAATGTGCGCTGGACTGTTTGGGCGTGTAGCATAGCTGGATAATGCGTCGGCCTCCTAAGCCGAAGATCGCGGGTTCAAATCCTGCCGCGCCCGTTTGCGTACTTGATTCACTTTTCAAGGCAAGAAGTAAAGCATAGGACCTTTTGGAGGTAATGAGTAAGATGGCTAAAAGGAAAACTTCCGAGGATTTCCGTAGCCTGGAATTACCAGATCCTTATGGGCATGGCTTCGAAAGAAATGAAGACCCATTAGAGCATACTAGGGCTCAGTGGGAGAAATTAGAATACAGGCGACAACTTGCTGGCAATGTAACTAGGAATCGCTTTTTATTGTTCTGGCGTTCGTCGGCAGGACTTATTTTAGCATTCTTTTCCTTGCTTGGCGTGTTATTTCCCCAACAAATTTCTGAGAAATCTAATCTAATCTTTTTGCTCCCCGTTCCAATTCTATTAGCGACACTACCTAGTATTATTGCCAGCGAATCAGCATGGCATGCCATGCAAGCAAGACTCTCTTTGAGAGAACAAGGAGGATTTAGTAGCGGCAATAAACATGCTCTAAGGGTACAACCAGGAATGGATAGAATTTTGGATGGGCTTAAAGATCATAGGAGAAATAATATGATCAGTACGGTTTTAATCGGCTTAGCATTAGGGTTAATGTTACTTTCACTATCGCCGCCCCCAGGTTCAGTAGCATGGAATCTGGCACTTCTCATAGCCATGAGTTCAGGATTTTTGTATACTTTCCATGCTCAGCATACTTTGGATTATGTTCGCCAATTAGGTGATAAATTTTCCAATTTAGTTTTTCATGCCCCAACCCACCACCCAACACAACTTGGTAGTATTTTAGGAGACTTATTGGTGACTCACTTAGACCCAGACTTATATTTGGAATGGATGGAATGGCGTAATAAATTCGAAAAATCTCTTATTCCAGGATATGACAAAAGACAAGCACTAGAACGGTTATTATACATACTTTATTTACATAATGAAGAGGTATTGCCTGCAGACAAAGTCCCTGTTGAACTTTCGGTTTTTATGAAAAAAGATACCATAAAGGATATTCTTCTCGAAGGTGAAAATCGATTTAATTGGAGGACACTACAAAGACTCATCTCTCATGCTAAGGCTTGGCAACCGAGCGCTTTCAACCTCCTAGACAGGTTACAAAATGATTTATTATCTGGGCGACCAGAGTTGATAAGGTCTAAATGGAGAATGGACGTTTCTATCGATGAAAAAAGTATAGACGGCTCGACCAATCTTTTTATTGCCCTAAATAATCAAACATTTGAATCACGGCATGTAAAGGTGGAAGTCTTAGTTCCAAATGGGGAGCCTGAATCTCGTGACCATCGATTTGAACTGAAACCATGTCCCCCGCCGCGCAAAGAAATAAAACTTTCAAATGCAACCGATGAAGATGCTCTTGATTGGATTCCAAGATATCTTCAGAAAGGTGTAGTTTTATGGATTAATGTAGCATGGAATCGTAGCTTTAGGGGCGATTCCAATATTCAAGTAATACTAAGGGATGACGAGGGGATAATTCTAGAATCTCAAGTTTTAACAACTTTTGTAGAAAGAAATTCGGCCGATACCACGAGGGAGAGAATCAAACGTTTAGAAGTCGCTAGGAAGATTGGGGAACTTGGTATCCCCAGCGTTGATTTTAGATAAAATAACAAAATATATTATGATATAGAAGCGCTTTACTTATGGCTGGTCGGCGCTTGGCTCATTTTAACGGGTGAAAAGTAATGGAAGCATGGGATGTTTTAGTCATAGGTGACGGACCCGCAGCATTGCGTTCAGCAGCATCAGCAGCCAAGCAGGGGGCTCAGACATTGATGCTTTCAGCAACTGCGTTAGGCGATGGTGGAATTACTGCTGCAGACGGATTATCATCATCTGTTCAAGAGATGAACAACAAAGGCCACAGAGAAGACACCATTACGACTGGAGATTATCTTTGTGACCAGGACATAGTATCGTCTAGAACTACCCAATCCATAAGGGAAATGGACTTGCTTGAGAGGCGTGGAGTTATTTTCCAAAGAGATGCTAAGGGTTTACCTATCGCCCATACGGGGATTGGACATTCGAAACCTAGGATTGTAAGTTCTGGAGATGGGATCGGTCAAGAGATACAACAAGTATTGGAAGAGCAATGCATGAGACATGGCGTGGTTAGAAGAAGTGACCAAGTTCCAGTTATGATTGTACAGAATAATAATTCAGTATGTGGAATGATTACCGCTGATATGATTAATGGTAACTTTGTTGCAATTCAATGTAAGTCAATAATTCTGGCAGACGGTGGCTTTGAAGACATTTTTACAACGGGTAAATCGATGCTTGGAATGGACCTTGGCCTTCAGTGCGGAATTCCTCTTAGAGGGATGGAATTCATTTCTCAGACTCCATTATCGGTTAAGGGCACCAATATGATTCTTCCACTAGGAATGCTAAATGCAGGTGCTTCTCTTCATCTTATTGATGGCTCACCAATCGAAGGCTCTTCAATAATGGAGTTGTGTCAACCTTCAAAGGACTCAGAAACGGTTGTCTTAGATGCAAGGGGAATGGGTGACCAAACTAATTGGTGGAATTCTGTATTTAGAGATGTCAAACAAAGAACCGGGATTGACCTTTCTAAGCAGACTATAGGTTTGGAGAATCAAGTCAATTCAACTCTTGGTGGTTTACCAGTTGATGAAATTGGCCGAGTTGTAATTGGAAGTTGGTCTCGCTGGTTTACTGGATTATATGCTGCTGGAGATGCTTCCTGTTCAGGTTTCCATGGAGCGGGATTATTGCAAGGGAATCGTTTACTAGATTCGCTGGTAGGTGGTAGTTCGGCTGGCCAACATGCAGGCGAATGGTCGAGTAAAGCGTTATTTTCAGGTACAGAACTAATCCAAGAAGCCTTACAGACGACGGTTTCCAATCATGAGTTGATGTTTTCTGACAATGATGAAGATGTCGCAGTTGTAAGAATCGGTATCGTTTCGGATAAGCTTAGAGAAGTTGCTCTCAGTTTTGTAAATGGAGATAATGATTCTTCTAAGTATAGCCAATATCTTGAAACTCTTGAGCAATTATCTATACTGGCAGAATCTATTCACCTAGATCAAAAATCTTTAATCTCTAATACTAATATGCTCTCAATGCTACAAACACAAGCAGGAATTCGTCTTTTGACTTGCTCGATTCAAGCAAGCCTTGCTAGAAATGAAAGCAGAGGCTTGCATCAAAGAACAGACTTCCCTGAGAAAGACGGAGACTTATTACACCATATCACGATTGACCGTGAAGGAAATGCTGGAACTCTCGCCCTTAGAATGAGCGAGACTGGCAACTGGGTACTTACTCCACAGTGAGATATCAAAAACCCCCTTGCTTTGGCTCGTATATGAGCAGCCAAACTTTGTTTGAGCGTATAATCAACCAAGAGTTACCTTGTTACAAGGTCTCTGAGGGAGAAAACTGGTTTGCTTTTTTGGATATTTATCCACGCAGAGAAGGACATACGCTAATTGTTCCTAAGAGAGGTGTTAGAAATTTGTTTGAGTTAGATGATAAAGAGACGGCTGACCTTTTCATTGGAATGAAAAAAGTACAGGAAATACTTTCCAAGCATTTCCAAACCGAGGATTTTACTATTTGTATCCATGATGGTAAATTAGCCGGGCAAGAAGTTCCGCATGTTCACGTCCACGTCATCCCAAGGACAGACGGGGATGGTGGTCTCACATTGATGTCAATGTGGCCGCTAGGTGCGCCTATGAACGGGGAGCCCAATCACAAATCACTTAGCGAACTATCGTCACATCTTTTGGAGGCATAATGATGAATCACCCCGACCCAAATGAATTATATGACGGAGTAGTTGATCATAGAGGAGATGCTCTACCATATCTTTCTAAGTCTGCTAAGAATATGAAAATGGATGAGTTATTAGATACCCCTATGCCAAAATTCTCAGGCTCTACTCCAGGTTCTTATCTTTGGACAAAGGTACTTTATTGGCTGTGTCGAAGAACTGTCGCTGTTCAATTTAGAACACAAGAAGCAACAGGTGTATCCAATATACCTCTAGACCGTGGTACACTATGCTGTGCATGGCATACAAATGGTCTCTTAGATGCTTTACAAATTACTCTAAAACATCCAAAGTATTTCGTATTAGGCGCTAGGCATGACTTGGTCACTAGACCAATGCTTGGTTGGTGGACAAGAAAAATGGCGGTACAACCAGTAGTTCGTAAGGCGGAATTATTACGCGGCGGCTGCTCAGAAGAGGAAGCCGATTTCTTGAATGGACGCTCATTACTAACTCTCGCATCAGGAATTGCGCATGGCTTTGGGTGCGTTTTATTTCCCGAAGGAACTAGTCATAATAATTCATACATGCTGAGATTTAGAACAGGTCCTATCAGAACAGTTCTAGCAGCAGGTGCATTAGCGAGTTCTTTGGATAAAAAATTACCAGCGCTTTTACCCATAGGGCTCCACTTTAGAGTCAGGGAGCATTTTAGGACGGATATTTGGGTTGAGTATGGAGCTCCACTTCAAATCACTGAATCTGATATTCCTCAAGATTTGATAGACGCAGTATCAAATGGCAGTTGGTCGGAACCTCCTGCGGAAATCGTATTCAAAATTAGAGATAAATTGAGATTAGAAATGGAACCATTAACCCCTAATGTCGCTGAGTGGGAGGAATATAGAGCATTACATCTACTTGGCCATATCGAACAGAGAAGAAATAATTCCCCACCTGATACTTGGCGAGAAGAAGTTTTGGCAGCAAGAGAGATGCATAGTAGGTTAGTGACAAATGATAGAGTAATTAAAAACGATGAGCCAAAGCCGAAACAAATAGATCACCCTGTAATTAAACCGGCTATCAGCGCGGCGCAAATACTTGAGCAAAATGGTTTGGATGGAAGAGACTTAAATTCTAAAGGTACTGATTTAAGGTTCGCTAACCTTGCCAAGTTACCGGTTTCATTGGCTAGAAGTTGTGTCTTTTTACTAACACTCCCACTATTCTTGTTATCTTTGGCTCCACAAGTGATTCTTGGCCGAATATTAGGGGATTCAACAGATGAGGGAGTTGATGCAAGAACATCTTATCAATTCCTTTCATCGATGTTTGGTTCGCTATTGGTGTGGCCAATCGCATCGATAATTGGAGTTATCATTGCCGCATTACAGGAAGCAAGGATTTCAGAAATACTTAATTCTAATTGGACTGATTTACTTGGCCAAGGCGGATTAGCCAATGGGGCTATGTTCTGCCTAGCTTGGTTATGTTTAATGCCGATATTTTGGCTGTCAGGTAGGCTAGGGTCTTTGGCTTGGGATGATTACACATATATTCGAAAATTCATGCACAGGCAGAGAATGAAAAAGAGCACACGTCAAAATCTCAAAGCACTGTTGAATAACATACATGATGAAATACCTAAAATTTAGTGTTTTATGGGTTTGCTTCAAACGGGATGAGGGTTTGGACTAATTGTGACGCCAATTGATGTAGCAGCCACTGTACGCAAATGGCTTAGCAATGAACGTTTGATAGTCAAGGAACAGGAAGACCCAAGGGCAGTGGCGCATATTTTGATTAAATACCCTCAAGGTCCACAAGGACACATGTTTGCAGTTGTAATTCCTAAAAATAGAGATTTAATCGCTATTTCAAGTATGACAAGAGTGGACATGGGTCAACAAAAAGAAATGAAAACTCATATGAAAGAAGATTCGGATGGATGGTCCGAATGGATACATGAAGGTCGATTACAACTTATCCGTTCTTCAGTAGATTGGGGGATTCACATGGGGCATGAAGGAAATCAAAAGCCAGGTCCATTACAAGCCTTCAATGTTAGTCTACCTCTTTGGTTTGATGGCCTGACTAAGAATGAGATGATGCATAGTCTACGAAGATTGTGGCTGGCTAAACTGGGTCTCATTCATGAGATTAAATATTCTTATGGGCCAGGAGTTGGTAAGCCTGGTCCTGTCGATGATTGGGCCAAGAAGAAAGAAGCAATGGAAAGTCAAAATTCAAAATCTATTGATATTGAGAGTGAGCAGATAGAGATCGAGTTTGACGAAAAAATGTCATTCGGCTCAAGTTTTGACCCTTCCGAATGGGCTTAATTTTAATTTTTCAAGTATACTAAATTGTGACCCGAAAGAGTCGCGGTTAAGTATTAAGAGAGAATGGTTTTCTTTATCCTATCTGCCAGAGGTCTATTTATGAGTAATAAAATCAAGTCAATAAGTCTAGTTTCCATAATGTTAATTTCAGCAATGTCCGCTTTAGTGATGTCTTCAGCACCCGTTACTGCAAATACCGTTGTGATAACCGAGCCACAGCAAATTGTTGATGGAGGCTCTGCTTCTGATACCCAAGCAACCATCGTAGCGGATAGCGAAGGAAATGCACATATAATCTGGGCTAGAAATAATCTTCACTTGTATTATTCAATGATTGCAAGTGATGGTGAAGTTTTGATAGATGCAACTCAAATCACCAATGCAGGGATACACAAAATCTGGCACCCTGATATGGCAATAGACGACAATGATAATCTGCATATCGTTTGGACTGATAAATCAGGAACTCACAAAATTATGTATACTGCGATTTCACCATTTAAGGTTCAACCTTTCAGTGGGCAATCAAGCGATGATGGTTCACTAACCTCAATAGATGACTTAGTGGTATCACAAAGGGCGCAAGACAGAGATTGGCCTTCAATAGATGTTGATAGTCAAGGTAATGTTCATATTGCTTGGGAAGATGAATTTGATGAATTAGGTCGCTTTTTCAATCAACCACAGATTTACTACTCTATGCTACAACCAGATCTACTTGCACAAGATGCAATTGTCCTTTTCGATGACACTCTTCTTACACCAATCATTGGTCACAAGGGCCATCCTGACATTGTAGTCGACCAAAATGACCTAGTTCAAATCGCATGGGATGATACACGTGGAGGTAAGGTAGAACTTGTATTCGTTGTAGACACATCAGGTTCAATGTATACAGAATGGGCAGACATTTGTACTGTTATTTATGGCGGTAACTTTGCTTCTGGGGGCCAATTCGAAGGAATCAAGCCTTTACTGGAAGTTGCTAACATGACTGTTTTTGAAACAATTTACGGTCTTGATGGTGGTTTTGGACTACCCGGAGCAGCAAGCAGCGGTAATTGTGCTGCATACAATATGAATGCAGGCCCTAGAACAACTCCTCTAAATGAAGGAGATAGTTCAGGTGGTATCCGTTCACTACAAAATACAATTTACAATGGTAATCCTTACTCCGGAAATTCAGGAGAAGATTGGGGTCCAGGGGCAAATTGGGCATGCTTATCTTGGAAAGACGTTAACGGCAATGTGCCAGGCAACCCTGCAACATCTGCCGACCACAAGTGGAATCCTAACTCTACCAAGATAGTTTTACCAGTATCTGATGAAGGTCCAAAAGATGGAGACCCTTCACAGCAAGCAGATGATATTAGTTCTCTTGATGAAGCACACGATAACTGTGTTAGAGCCGGAGTTATTCCAATCGGTCTTTACGGGCAAGGATATGGTGGAGCAGGAAACATTCAATCACACTTCTTAGATTTAGTTAAGTGTCCTAATGGTGTAGTATCTACTCAGACAAGAAATTGTCCAGGTAATGACCCTGCTACCAATGCGCGCACTGTAAGTGCTGGTGGGCAGGCATATGAATTCCCATCTGGTAGTGGCGGAGCAGGAGCCATGGCTTTACTTGTTGAAGCAATGGTCTACATCGCGACAAATAATTCTCGTGAAATATACATGTCAGTTTTAGATCCTTATGGTAAGATGACTAATGACGCTACTTGGACTCCTGGTTCTCCAGGTCACTCAATAAGTGGCGGTACATACTATGAGGACACAGGACTGGGTTCAGAAGGCCATTTAGTAGTTGTAAACGATACTAGAGTTACCATCGATGATGCATATTCATTCCACCCAGCAATTGCAGTAGATAACTCAGGAAATACTCACATTGCTTGGATGGATGGTAGAGACTACGGCTTTGAAAAATCGACAAACTATGAAGTATATTATACCAAATTAAACTTAGCTAAGGCAGGTTCTTTTAACGGCGCAGAAGATGGTCTTGGAACACAACAAATGAAGGTCATCCAAGATACTGTCATTTCTAACGTAGAAGGCCTTTCTGGCTTAACTTCTTCATACTCAGGGCACTCAATATTCCCTGCTATTTTGACTGATAAGCAAAGCAATGTACACATATCTTGGGTTGACTCAGGAAATACAAGTGCTGGAGAAGAAGTCCAGTATACTCGTTTGAATCAAACAGATTTGTCGGGTCTTGGTGAATTTGCATTAGACCCTTGGGAGATTATTTCAGTAACCTCTTGGTCAAGTAACAAACTAGGTACAGATACTGGTAGTAGACCTGACTTGGGAATGCCTCCAGCCTTTGCTAATGACCTTGGCAGTGGTGCACATATTGGCTGGTCTGATCAAAATAAGTGTAATGATGAACAGAATAATGGAAGATATACTATTTGTTATTCTCACGTTCTAACCGGTCAAGTCGATGTAGAATTAGATATAGGCGAGACATATTACCATGTAATTGAACCTGGTGAACAAACAGTATTCAACATGACATTAAACAATTCAACACCTGGCGACAAGGACCTCGTTGCTGACACTTATGGACTAAATATTTCAGGAGTGCCTCAAAATTGGACAGCAACCCTATTCTTTTCAGATAACCAAACACAAGTATTGCCAACAACGCCAATTTTCCTTGAAGGTGGCGAATCAACTAGATTCTACATCAGGGTGAAGGCTCCTACAATCTATCAAGCTAATGAAGACGAGTTGGCTCAAGTAGTGGTGACGGCTAAGTCTTACAAAGACCCAGCAATACGTTCAGACCTAACTACCATAACTCTAATGGATGTTGTTCACGGAATCAGTTTGGATACTTCACACAGTGTTCAAGATATCGAGCAAGGCGGTCAAGCGACCTTCTCTATAACGATCACAAATACAGGTAACGTCCAAGATAGTTTCTTGTTCTGGGACCCAAATACCTTGGAAGGCCAACAAGAATGGCTTCTTCCATTTGGCTGGGAAGTAACTTTCCCAATGCGTGTTGAGTTAGACCCAGGGACTTCAACTACCAAGATTTTGACCGTTAAGGTTCCAACATCAGAAGACCCAGGAGCTTTCGTAATTTACCTCAAAGGTTGGTCTGAAGGAGAGCCAATTAAGTCTGTAGATAAAGGAACTTATGATATTCTAGAATTGGGAGTTTATGTTTCCATTAGATCTTCTGGTAACATTGTCTTCGAGGCAACAGATAAAGAGGCATTTGTTAAAGCAGGAGACTCTAAAGATTCATGCCATGAATATGAAGTTCCAGTAACTAAGAACTATGATTCAGGAGATTTAGTTTTCACTTTACCAGGGGCTCCAGAATCGAGACCTGTTGAAGTAGATGAGGATACTTGGCGACAAGATAACTGGGATATCTCAGTTGATTTCAGAGACGCTCCAGGGACTAATGACCCCCTAGGCCAAGAGAGGTCATGGAATATTCCTCCAGGTCAAGATTATGTTAGGCATACTGTCTATGTTGAAGTATGTGCTCCAGATAACGCTAAGGCTGGACTTGGACCGACAATTATTCTAAAGGCCTACTTAGATGGATATCCGAAAATTTCAGATTTCATTAAACTAGATACTACAGTAATTCATGAATTTAGTTTAGAATCTCAGACTAATTTGTCCACGGACAGAATTATTTCAGTAGACGGCGCTAATGGTGGTACAGTATCGGCATTCTCGGTATTCCCTGGTGAGAAGATAACACTTCCAACAACAGTCACCAATAATGGAAACGGACCAGATAGATACGACTACCGCTTAGCCACAGTGATTGACCCTTCAGGAGTTCCAGTTAGAAATGGACATTGGGATATCATTATTCCACGCGACTCTTTACAAGAATTATCAAGAGATACATCTCAGACATTCGATATTTTGATGAATGTCCCTGAATCAGACATCGGCGCAGGATTATACACGATAATTTTCCAAACCTATTCTGAAGAACCATATCCTGATTCTCAGGGAAGGTCTACAAAGTTGAGAGATGTTCAAACAATGCTAGTTTACGTTAATGAGTTTTATGATATGGAAATAGTAATGGACCCGAGAGTCGATAATCCGATCAAAACCTCAGCACCTGGCAAGATAGTCAGTTTTACCGTGAATATCACCAATAACGGTAACGTTGAAGACTGGCCTACTTTGAATAATCACACATCCTCATTACAAGGCAATGACCGTATTTGGGAAACACTTCCAGGTATGGGGCAACTTACTGGATGGAGTGTTGAGTGGAGAACCGTTAAGAAAATCGGTAATGATTTGACTACAGATGAAGCATGTGTAGAAGTCGGTGCAATGCCAGATAAAACATCAGATGAATATGCTACATGGCAAACAGCATTAGAGGAAGCACAAGATGGAGAAAGTTGTGCAATTACTCCAGATGGAACATACATGATGCCTAAGATGGCACCATATCAAACATTTGAGATGGTAGCGGTTGTTAAGATTGCAACCGATGCTAAACTAGATACTCGATATGTTGGTTTGAAGATTGTTTCCAAGGCAGGAGATATGACTGAAGGTGGAGATTTCGACTCTTCTCCTTCATGGCAAGGTGATATGCTTGATAGCAATGAATTAATCTTACAACTTCGCTTGAGGGCACCGGATTTGGTTATCAAGGAGATTATCAACCCTGCATCATTTAGCGGAGATATTGATTCAACTATTCCAATTGGAATAATTCTACAGAATATAGGAAATACTCATGCAACAGATATTGAAATCGTTCTTTGTCAATACAATGATGCCAACGAGCAAGAGGTAATCGACGAAATTAGGCGAAACGGCTGTGCTGAAGATAGTATAGTAATGCGTCAAGTTGTTGGAGCACTTCTAGCACCTGATGCATCAGAAGAAGCTCAAGAGATTGAATTGTACCTATTGTATCCAGTTGTAGCAGGAAGTAAGGGTGTCTACGTTGTAGTTGACCCAATGAACGAAATTGTCGAAGCTGATGAGAGTAACAACATCAAGGCAGTTACTGATCCTCTTGAATCACCAAGTCCACTTCTGGATGTAGCAGGCCAAATTATTGGAAAAACGGCTCTACCGTTTGTGGTAATACTATTGACACTGTCTTTACTTGGCGTAGTTTACTTTGTTGGTAAGGGAAGACGTGAAGAAGTCAATAGACGATTGAGTGAACAATCTTCTTTGATTTCAGTTCTTGAATCTGATGATTAAAGTTACTCTTTAGGCTTATAGTTGCCTAACCACCAGTGTAAACTAGAATTCTCAGTTCCGGCTATAATGTGTCCTGCTCTTTCCGAGAGTTGTCTTTGTAGCCTACTACTGACTTCATCCATTAATTCGTTCATTTGCTTTTGACCCAATTGTAGTTCTTTACTCAATTCGGTAAAATCAATACGTTTTGTAGGTGCTTCAATGATAGAATGAACCATCGCTCTTTGTTCATAGATTTCGAAATCAGCATCCACAGTTACCGAGATTCTATTTCTTATGTGTTGGTGTAATGAGATGATAGCGTCTCTTTGTGCATCCATCTCTTCTAGGATATTATTCAATTCGGCAAGGTGAGATACACCTTCGCCCACAGAAATCTTCTTTCTTCCACTAACTGATTCTGCAACTTTCAAACTAGTTTCCGGTAAGGTTTTCGATAGCCTCATTGGTCCCCCTAGTGGTAACTTACGTTGTTCGCAGTGAAACAAATCTGGACCTAAATCAATTCTTAGAGATATGGACTTTTGAACAGAGTAAATAGTTCTTGGAGGCCCACCTTTATTGCTTGGAACTTTCATTTTAGCAACAAAATCGCCACGCTCTAATTCCTTTAAATGTTTGATAATCGCTTGTTGACTGACACCGATTAATTCCGCTAACTGCATTGGATAATGCGGCTCTCTCACAAGTCTCTCTAATATTTGTCTACGTACCTTATTTTGGAGAATGGATAATGCAAGGTCAACATCTATCATACTGCTCAACCTAAGGTTACCTAGAGGGCATACCCTTTTGAATGCGTCGAAACATTAGAAAAGGGAACCTCTAAAGATAGAGTAACTCAAAAGGCCAATTCCGATTAGTAAAAATGGAGTAGTGATTCCACTTTTCAAAGTCGCTTCATATCCCCAATCGACAGAAAATTGTTGCAATGACTGAGAGTCATCACCTCCAGCTACAAAGCGGTACTCTCCCGGTTCTGGTGTCCATTGAATATCTCCATCTGAAGAACTTCCCCCAGCAATCAGGGTAATAGAATCTTTAGCACACTCATAATAATCGGTTTTAAGTTCACAGCTTTCTACTTGATTGGCTTCAGCAATTCCAATCCATACACCATCTTGAGTCCATGATATATCGACAATAACATCTGCAGCAATTGCTTCTGCAGGGATTTCAACGATTTCAACAGACATTCCCCAATAACAAGTCACTTCTTCATCACCAGGCCATGGCATTCCTTCATCAACACTACATGGGGGAAGCATAGTCTCAATGCTGTCCGATTCAGCCAACTGATTATTCATTCCAACAAAAGATACTATCAAAAGTATAGAGCCAATAATTCCAGCAGCAATACGAAAGTATTTTTCCATTATAATCACTCAAAGATCATCCCAATCTTTCCAAGCCCCTGTTTTAGATTGGCTCTCACTGGCTTTACTAGGGGATTTATTTTTAGTCTCTTTAACGACTTGCTTGGAATCTTCTGAAGAGAACTTTTCATCATCCCCTGAATCCCAAAATGCGATATCTATCGAGTTACTTGATTTTGTAGGTGATGAAGTATCTGTTTTTTGTAGATTAAAGTCAGCAAATGGATCGCTGACTCTCTTCTGCGCTTCATTCACATCTCCTTTCATCAAAGCAAATACTTGGTCAGTTGTGAGTAATGTGCCATTTTCAACACTTTCACGACCATCAATGAAATCATCGGTTTTAGCCAATCCACTATCTGCAAATGGATTTTCTACGGATTGAGAGTTATTTGATTGTTCAATCTTATTTACTGTATCAGGGGTTAATTCTGACAGAGGCATTACCATCCCATCATAATTAATCATCATTACTTTCGATTTATTCCTGTTAGATAAGTACAATACTAAGGCGATTGGAAGGGCAATAAACCCAAAACAGCACAAACCACCAGCAGCAATCAATCCTAGTTCACCAAATATAGACCATTGAGCTTCATCTACATCGACCAGCCAGATAGTCACCTTTTCACAACCCTCTTGCTCAGAACAATCCATTGTTAGTACATACTCGGCTTGTTCACTAACCTCCCAACCATTGATGAAGTCAAATTCATCACCACTAGTATCCATCGGTTGCCAGTCAGTGGCACAGGAAGTTGATTCTAATGATTCACTTGCAGGGGACGAGCCTTGCATTTTAGTCAATGATATATTTCCATAATCACTACCCTGTATACCAACTGCAACATGGCACCCTGAATCTAATTCTCCAATTTCACTATTGTCGCCAGTGACGCTGATGTCACTAACATTTCTTGGACTAAACACATTATCGATTGAACTACCTTGGCCAAAAAGCATCACTGAGCCAACGAAAATACAAACCAAACCGAATATTGCGACGCGAAGCGACCAAGGATTTGCCTGCCCTGATGACTTCGCCATGATAATTCGTTTCCATCTTCCCAAATCAATCCTTGCACGAGATAATCATGCAAGTCCTAATTCAGCCAACTTTTCAGGTAAGTAAGTTTCAGTAACGAAATCTAGCCCATACTTGGCCAGAGATTGTTGTTCAGCTTTCTTACCCAACTCCAACATCATGTTGATTTGGTCTTGCCACCAACTATCTGCAAACCTTGGGTCTGAAAGTTCTGCATTAAGGGCTTCAATATCCTTTTTCGATAAATCATCACTTGGAAGGTCATAGGCAACTATGTCATCTGCAGTAATTCCAAGGTAGGTCGCACTTGGTGTTGCTAAATATTCAGAAATATGCGCTGTTTTAATCGCACCATAAGCAATCGATGCGAAAATCCTGAACGACCATGGGTCGCCGTCGAGGAATACAACTACTGGTAAATCCCATTCTTCACTCATACGCTTTATGATTCTTCGAGTAGACCTTGCAGGTTGACCCTTGAGATGTAATAGTCCACACCTATATTCTTCATCAAAACCATTCTCAATCAATCTATCAAACATTCCACCAGTCTCGATAGCCATTATGAAATCAATATCATTTTCCAGTAGTTCAATTTTTTCAGATTCCACATTGTACGGCACGCCATAACCGGAGTCCCCAACGTCGTCTCTAGCATTGATTCGCATCCATTCACCACGACGGTTCCTCTCACGCAAGGTAAGATTACCAATCATTCTAGCCCCATCTTCTTCAGGCCTTAATTTGAAATCTTCTCGAAGACATTTTGTTACAATCTCTAAATCTTCAGCCAAATTATTAGACTCATTTTGGCTACCAAACTTTCCTAAGCCCCAGGCCTCGGAAATATAGTACATTTCTCTTAGAGTTGAAGACTTACCGGCATCGATCATTTCTTCTATGAACTCGACAATATACAAGGCTCTAAGCAATTGCTTAGCGGAACCTAGGCTTGTTGCATCCCTAATAGATCTCTTTTTACCATACTTGTAAACTCCTAACTTTTTATCAAATCCGATATTAGTCTTTGTTCTAACAGGAAGCGTCATAGTTGGTGGCTCGCCACCAATAATCTTGTCATACATCTCTTTTACAACCGAATGCATTGCTTTTTTTGTTTCTTCTGAAGTAAATCTTTGAACCATCACAAATCACCTCCAAAAAGAGTACTTTGTCCACTCGGTGGCGCGATTTTTGGCTCACCTAGAGATGCTATGACTTCATCTAAGTCGATTTCTGGCGAGTCTAAATCACCGTCTGAATCAATACTCGGTTCTGTTGAAATCTCACTTTCCTGAATTTTGTTTTCCGAGTTCATATCTTTCATAATTTGTTCTTGATTACGTATCTCTTCAAGGTATTTTTCATCCATCTTCATAGCGCCAATAACCTCTTGAGAACCACGATAGAATATATCGGTTTCAGACCAGTCCCCTTTTTCTAAGCCATCTAGGCTATACGAAATGATAGTTCGTTCACCTGGTTCTAGAGCTTGTAATTTCCATGCCCAAACACCCATTGCTTCTTTACGACCGCCAGTGTCATTTCCAACTATTTTAGCACCGGCCTTTTCAGGCCAAGTTGCAAGAATAGTATATGCTCTTGACCTTGTGGTGTAATTGTATAGAGTGATCGCTATATCGGTTTGCTTAGTTTCTTTATTCCAAACGGTACTTGTTTCCCCAATTACCGCAGACATGATTTTGGTTATAGACCCCGAAAGGTCAGGTATTGGTTTATTTAAAATTTCAGCGGACTTAGCTGCAATTGCTGGTAAAATATCATTGATTAATTCAAACTTCTCTTGAGTTTTAGCCATCTTCTTTTTCTTTTCAAGGTGCTTCCTAAGTCCTCGTCCCATTTCCAGCATTGCTTTTCTGGCTTCTTCAATAACTTCTTCATTTTCGGCCAATGCTTCTTTTGCTTCTGAAGTAAACTGAACGTTGGTACTTGCTAGATGTACTAAAATCGCAGCAGGGCCTTTAGGTACTCCTTTTGCCCCAGGCTGGTCTAACCCATATTGACGCCAGTCAACACTTTCAATCGCTTTAGTCAATAGGCAACCTCCTTGTTGATACATCAATGGAACTCGATTAGCGAATCGAAGAACTTCTACGGCCTTATCACCAGGCATATCTCCGCCAAAAATTAGTCCGACTTCGATTTGATATGGATTACCTTGTGATACATTAGGGACTCTAGTCATAGTTGTAATAAATCTCGAATCAATAGTTTTAGAAAGGCCTTTTTTGATGAGCATTTCTTCAATAGGTGAGAGGCAGTTCGTAGGGGGGTTTAGCATTTTAACTGGCTTACCATTAAACATTCTTTCTCCTTGAAAAGCCTCTAATAATGCTCTGATATGATCTGGTTTCATTTGTTTTGGTTTGGCTCCAACATCTAGTTCAGCAGCGGCACACAGTTCCTTTGCCGCTCTATTAGACACTCCTGAAAAATTCATTCTAAGAAATACAGATAGCCTTGAATCTTTAGATTCGTTTAACATTCTTTGAAGCTGACCTAGTTCAATACCATGTGGATGCGGTTTTATCGATTCTACTTTAGTAGGTAATCTTTCAGTAACTCTTGGCCAGTGATGAACCTCTCCATCTGGATCAATGAAGTTAATTTCTGCATGCGGGTTTACAATACTGGTCATTCGAAGGTATTGCCAAACGCTCTGTCTACCTTTTTGGTATTTAGCTTTCAATTGTGTAGTGACTTCTAATCCATGTTGTTTCATAGTTCCATCTTTATGTTCCCAAATTTCTCGACCCTGATTACTCTTGACGGCTTTGTTCTTTCTCGTATCCAATCCAATATCTACGACAGCAGCAGTTGATTCTGTTGAAATTTTAGAGCGCACATGAGTCGGTTTACCAGTGGTTAGTTGACTGTACATTACAACACCAGTAATTCCTATTCCTTGCTGACCTCTAGACTGCCTAATAGCATGAAACCGAGATCCAAATAATAACTGACCAAACACCTTTTCAATACTTTTCTGGGGGATTCCTGGACCATTATCTTCAACTTTTAGTTCAATAATATCTTTTTTCAAGTCGAGTTTTTTAATTTCAACATCGATCCGTGGTAATATACGCGCTTCTTCACAAGCATCCAGAGCATTATCCACTGCCTCTTTAACAGCAGTTATCAACGAACGAGATAAAGAATCAAAACCAAGAAAGTGCTTATTCTTCTCGAAAAATTCGGATATTGCGACTTGTTTTTGATTAGATGCGAGTTTTTGTGCTATTCCAGCCATACTTGGACCCCCCACGTCTGGTCCTCCTTCGTCCCAATGACGTCGGGCCAGTAGTGATATTGTTCCTCGCATGTCGACGGTTTTTAATCCTAATACCGTAATCGTTGGATAGACATCTATTTCTAACCCCTTACTCATTTTCGAATAAAGAGATATTCTTGGAAATATTATGGCTCCTGATTATTAGCCATATTGTAATTAGTACTGAAATTATGATACTAATTGTATAACTCAAATCTTTTTCTTTAGTTTCAATAGCTCCGGCGATAATTCGTGTTTGTGAACCCCACCAAACATACATCACCGATGGTACTATCATAGCCAAATTACCTACTAGGTAATGCTTGAATTTTATATCAGTGGCTCCAAATGCATAATTTAGAATGCCATATGGTAAGACTAAACTTACTCTGGCTAATGCCACAGTCCTCCATTTATCGCGACTTATCGCCTTTTCAAGACCTTGTAGTTTAGGATTATTATTTAGTAACTTTTGAGCGAAAGGGTTCAACCACTTTTTAGCTAATAAGAATGGAATGATTGCTGCTACCATTGAACCTATCCAAGCCACTAATACCCCTAGAGAAAAACCAAAAAGAATTCCTGAAAGGTATTTATGGAAACTAGCCGGTATGACCAATATCCCAAAAATCACATAAATAAGGATAAAAACTAGTACTCCCGTAAGACCAGATTCTGTAAACCAAGACATCTGTTCGATTATTTGTGAGAGTAATAATTGAGTAATGCTCATAGAAAGAACAATTCCAACTATTACAATCAATACGCCAGAAGATGCAATTTTCATCTTCATTAAAATCAACCAAATAGGCTCTTATTCCATGAAGTAATAATGCCAGTGAATGCGGATGCAGCCACTGTTAATGGACTTGCCAAGTATAGTTTACCAGGCCCCGAGCGCCCCTGAAAATTCCTGTTAATGGCTGATACACTAACTTGGTCAGGTGAGGTAGAAACACCGGGTCCAGCACCTATACAAGCACCACATCCAGGGTCGATTAACTTCACACCAACTCTGCCAAATAATTCATGCCAGCCTTTCCTTTCAGCTAATTCTTTGACCGGGCCAGAACCATATTGAATGAAGAATTCAACATCATCATGTACTTTGAGACCAGCATTTTCAGCCGCTTGGCAGACCTCAGCATAATATGCAATATCGTCTTCTTTTCCAGCAGTACACGAACCACCATATGCGATATCTATTTTGACATCGCCAATATCTGAAATATAGACTCCATTGGTCGGGTCGCTTGGGATGCCTTCGTCAGGGTCGCCAGGATGAGCGACCATAGGTTTGATTTGGTCGAGATCGATCATATGAATTCCACCATCATATATCGCACCTTCATCAGGGGAAACACTCATCGTTTTTTGCTGCTCAATATTTATTTTAGGTTGTGACTTTTTCATCCAATCATATAGAGAATCATCGGCTTCACAAATCCCAGTTCTCCCTGAGCACTCCGTAGCCATGTTACAAAGTGTAGCTCTTTCATCGACAGATAGACTTGATAACCCGTCTCCTCCAAACTCCATACTTCGATTTAAGGTCAATTCTTTTCTTGCATGGTCTGCAAGAATGTATAGGATTACATCTTTTGCCGTACAGCCATGAATAAGCGTCCCAGTTAACTCAAATCTAATTGATTCTGGAACCTTAACAAAGGTAAATCCTGCGCTGATTAAGTTAGCATATTCTGTAGCGCCAACTCCCCAAGTTAGGGCATTTGATGCACCACCCATGCACGTATGTGAGTCTGTAGCTTGGATAAAATCTCCAACTTCAATAAATTCTTCTCTAGCGACCTGATGACAAATTCCAGGTGAAATACCGTCAACTGCAGAATAATCTCTTACCCCGGTATGCTTTTGAAAACTATTTTGTAAATCTCGAAGAGTCTGGACTTTGTCCATGAATGGAACAAACTTTGGATTGTGGTGGGCGTATAGTAAGTGGTCTTCAAACACCGCATACTTGGTAGGGTTAGGTAAACTGTAATCATCTCCATACTCTTGTTTCAAAAAAGTATGAACTTGTGCAGTGGTAAATTCATGCGAATAACCTCCTTGGACCTGTGCAATAACGGGGTCGTTCGGCTTTACACACTGGCCGGAGTCTTGACCTACTAAATTCCGAGCAATAATTTTCTCAGCCATATTCATTGGTCTAGGTGGAGTTTGAATCGGTGGTAAACTGATTTCCTTATCTTTCAGGGCTTTGGCGAAGGGGAATAACCCACCCTTTTCGATAACTAGTTTAGTAACGTTGTCGTATCTACTAGTGAATTCATCCAATGATATTTCTTCGCCACTTTGTAATCGCTCAAGCATCGAGTAATCTCCCATCAATTGCCCAAGATTAATATTATTTCTTTCGTGAATAGGTGCAAATGAGGAGGCTATGACAATATTTATTCCAGCCCATCGTTCACATTGCGCAGCGGTTTCTCTACTTGACCCCGTACCTTTCCGTTGACCAGATACGATAACTTCGAAGTTTCCTTTTATCAAGGCATTTTCATTAAAGACGCGTAGCCCATTATGTTTCAGACCAGCATAAGCATTTTTGGCAATCTCAGAAGGGTCGTGATCAAAACAGACCCAAGCAGGAGTCATAACATCTGTATTGATGTCATCTAGCAAATCTTCTGGTTTCAAATCTTTCATATTGAGGTTTAAACCCTCATATAGTTGCTTTTTAATCTGTTCCAAGTCTTTTGTGAGGAAGAGCACTCGCTTATTTTTTGCAAGCGCAATTTTTTGGGGGGGCCAATTTTTACGCACAGCAACCACTCTTCGGCAAAATGCTTCCATGTATAACGGTTCTTCCTTGACTTATAAGTGAAAATATTAATCTAAGGATTTAAAATTAAATATTTTTGACTATTGTGAGCCATTAATGTCATTTTTAAAAAACTACATACTAGCGCAACCTTGATATAAGTTAGTCTTAGGGGTTAAGAGTGTTGCCCTTAATATAGGGTAATTTTATGAGAGAGGGAATAATATGGATGAACAACAACAAGTAGAAGATATTGTAAAATGCAGCGATTGTGGAAGTAGAAGTTTAACACGTGATGAAACACGTGGTGAAGTTGTTTGTGACGACTGCGGATTGGTTTTAGAAGATAATGTAATTGACCAAGGTGCAGAATGGAGAGTATTTTCTCCGGAACAAGGAGACCAAAGAGCCCGTACAGGTGCACCTATGACGGTAATGCTTCACGACAAAGGTTTGTCAACCGATATAGATTGGCAAAACAAAGATTATTCTGGTAAAACAATCAATTCTAGGTATAGATCACAATTCTACCGAATGAGGAAATGGCAGAAGCGAAGTCGTGTTTCCAATGCTACTGAAAGAAACCTAGCAATGGCATTAGCAGAATTAGACAGAATGGCAAGCCGTTTAGAATTGCCAAAGTCTGTTAGAGAAGCAGCTGCTGTAAATTATAAAAAAGCAGTTGACAAGAGATTAATTCGTGGCCGTTCTATTGAAGGAGTTGCCGCAGCATCCCTTTACGCAGCATGTAGGCAGTGTGGGGTACCTAGAACTCTCGATGAGATAGGTCAAGCATCTCGTACAGGTAGAAAGGAGATTGGTCGAACATACAGATTCATGGTCAGAGAATTGAAAATGAAGATTATGCCAACCGGTCCTGAAGACTACATCTCTAGATTCTGTTCTGGATTAGGCTTAGACGCTGAAGTTGAAGCTAAAGCCTATGAATTGATCAAGGCCGCACAAGAGAAAGAATTGACAAGCGGAAGAGGACCAACTGGAATCGCTGCTTCAATTATTTATATCGCATCAGTCCTTTGTGGAAAGAGAAGGACTCAAAGAGAAGTTGCTGAAGTCGCTGGAGTTACTGAAGTAACTATCAGAAACCGATACAAAGAATTGATTCAAAACTTGAATATCGAGTTAGATATTTGAATATATTTTGAAAAATCGTAGGTGTTTAATCTATGGGGAAGAGTAGGGCAAGGCTATCGCAGATTACTTTTGAAAGTGTAGCTACTTTGCTAGTTGAAGCCTTGGAAAGAGGCACTCAATCATGGCCACTGCCGAATCCTCCGATTATCGATAGTGATTTTCCTCCAATACACCCAATTTCCCCGCAAGATGTAATTGAACAAGGACTAGGGTTACTTCATTCCGATAAAGGGATGTTCGACTCAAAATTAAACTCAGTCGTCGACTTAATTGTCCCTCATAGGATGAATTTGACAGACGACCCATTTGAAGTACATCAAAAATGGTTGGAGAAGAGAGTCGATACAGTATCTGAGAGAATAGTATTCTTAATCGCTACTGAATGGCTTGCACAATCTATGGACCCGATGGCTCCCAATAGTGATAGATGGTGGGTTAGTCTATGTCTGATAAACGGAATGTCAATATTACCTAGAGGTCAATCAGTACATCAAGGATATCACCTATTGGAGTCTATTGCTTTGGCTGAAAGACCTGGTACTTGGCATACGCAACCCGAGGCTGGCCCTCAAAATATGGACTGGAACCCTCATGCTAAAGTTCCTAGAGTAACTAGCGTTGTTGCTCATCAAGAAGGTACTAAATCCGCGATTTGGCTTTTAGAGAGACTCGAAGGAGGCAATGAAGATCGTCGTCAGTTACTAGTTGAATGGACGAGATTATTATTGGAAAGACCAGCATTAATCGAGTCATTGAAACTACCAGGGATATTGATGAGAAGGGCTTTAGACCCTTCTCCTGAAGTTGCAGTGAAAATCACTCTATGTTTAGCAAAACTGACAGATTATGATAAGGACATTGGTTTGGCTTTGAGCCAACGACTTGTGGAAAGGGAAGAAGTAGAAGTTAGACGTGCAATGGCAGACATACTGACTAGACTATTTCGTCGACTTTCCGCCGAGGCATTACCTCTCTTTGAGAAAATGTTAGCCGATGAAGACCCGATTGTTCTTGCTGCCGCTAGTTCTACGGTTGGAGACTTGAAGTTTTTCGATACTGAACTTTGGGCTGATAAGATGCTTGAACTAAGTCAGCATCCTTTGCCACTAGTAAGAAGAAATTTAGTACAAGGGCTTAGAGATTATATTGAAATGTTCCCAGAAGATGAGAGGGTTATTTTACCTAAGTTATGGCAAGATGGAGATGAAGTAGTTCGGACTAGAATGCGAGAATTACTCATTAGAATGGAAGAGGTTTCGTCTTCACATTTTGCTGGCAGAATCACCGATTTACAAGAAAAAGGATGTTCATTAGAATCTCTTTGGGAAAACTTCCGGCTAAGAAGACCAGATAGGGCTGAAGTTTGGATTGATTGGCTTTCAAATGGTGGAGAAGTACCAGAAGTAGTTTTGCCTGAGAGATATAAAAGTACTATGCAAGCCCCTGATGAACTGCCAGATTTAGGAGATGCACTCGAGACATTAGACCAAGAATTAGGTTTCCTTGATTAAAACTATTCTTGTTCAAGGCTAGTACTTTGCGCCAATGGGCCATTGACAACTAACCAAACATAAGTTGAGTTCAATAAACTAAGTGTACCTACTAGTAAAACTATCATTCCTGTAGTTTTTGGGAAATATTTGTCGAAATTTAATTGGTTTATAGTGATCACAAAAA
The DNA here is from genome assembly GCA_949372655.1 of Candidatus Poseidoniaceae archaeon. Taxonomy (GTDB): domain Archaea; phylum Thermoplasmatota; class Poseidoniia; order Poseidoniales; family Poseidoniaceae; genus MGIIa-L1. The sequence continues at coordinate 50,518 of CASIAI010000008.1, read as the reverse complement.
CATAACATGCAATACCAAAAAACATTACGTAAAGCCAACTTTTCTCCGGCCTTTTCCAGATTTTTATTATCGGAACCAAGCCTTTTTGTCTAAATGTGAACCTAAACCAAGAAATATAGAGGCAACCAATTCCAATTAAACCGATTACTCCTCTAGTAAAGGAGCGAGAATCCCATGGCCCTTCGGGAGCTAAGTCAAGGAAAGTTTGAATGATACAAAGGAAACCGACTAAGGCTATAATTTGCCATTTTTCATCTTCGCCCATGACATGGCATGATGGGTTATGCTTGAAAGCATGTGCCTGTTAGCACGATTTATGCAGGCTGTTGAAGATGCTTTGATTGTAGCCGGTGGACTTGGGACTAGAATGTACCCTGTCAGTGCTTTCCTGTCAAAAGAATCTCTTCCATTGATAGATATTCCAGTAATGATTCACCTAGCCCATGAGGCTAAGGCGGCGGGAGTCAAGAGAATTCATATTATATCATCACCAAATAAAGACCTATCTCCATTGCTGAAAGATATTAGTGGGCTGCACTCCAATCGTCCAGAACTCGATAAGAAACTCTTTTCTTCATTTTCTGATATTGAAGTAAAAGTACATTTACAACACCAACAATTGGGTCTTGGCGATGCAATATCTTGTGCATTAGATGAGATTACAGGGCCTTTTCTAGTACTTTTAGGAGATAATGTTATTCTTGATAATCATACTTCAACTAAGAATTTCATTCCATCTAATGCGAGTAAATTATTGGTTCAATGTTTTGAAGAAAATAACCTTCCCTGTGGCGCTATTTTACCGGTTGAGGCCGAAGAAGTATCTAATTACGGGGTAGTTGAATTAGATGGTAAATTTGTTAGAAATGTTGTAGAGAAGCCGAATATCGAAGATGCACCTTCGAATTTAGTACTATGCGGAAGATATTTATTTACTTCAGAAGCTAAAGATTTACTAAGAAATGTTTACACTGCTGAGAAATATGGTGAATTACAATCGATTGAATTACAGAAACACTGGATGCATGGCAAAGGTTTCATCGGCGTAAAGTTAGAAGGATTTAGTTGGTATGATTCAGGAAACCCCTATTCATGGTTACAAGCTCAAGTTGACCATGCTCTTGAGAGGCCCGATTACGGCGAAAATTTCCGAAGTTGGCTACAATCAAGATTAAACTGATTACCTCTGTCCAGGTTTCCAGAATGATAGTGGTATTGGAGCAATTCCTTGAGCACATCTTAGAGCAAGGTGGTCGGCTCTTTCATTCCACCTATGACCGCGGTGGGCTTTGACATGTTCCCATTCAATATCGCGAATAGAAGAAACCTCTCTCCAGAGCGTTTGTAGTGATTCTACCAGTTCTAGGTTGGCTTTGGCTTTCCATTTCCCCGTAGCTAAATTTCCTGCATATAGGGAGTCGGTTCTAATCACTACAGGGACATTATCTCCATTGATTAGTAACCACCTCAACGCTCCAGCGAAACCTGATAATTCAGCAGTATTATTCGAGCCTACTTGGGCACCCAAGTAATTTTCATTTCCATCGCTTGTTACTACGGTTCCAGAAACTTCTTCAATAATCTCTCCAGTTCCTTTACCCAGGCCATTATCGCCCTTGACAACAACAAGACCCCATGCAGCAGGTGAGTCTTTGCTAATATTTTGATTTTCTAAACAGGAACCATCAACATAAAGACTGATCATTTCTGTACGATTCAATATTCTCACTCGCCAATTTCAGCCCTATATCCATTGGCATCCATCAAGGAAGATAGTCCACTAGCATCATCTAGTTTCATCTTAACAATCCACCCTTCTTCATAAGGACTTGAGTTCATTAACTCAGGAGCGTCATCTAGGTTTTCATTAACAGCAGTAATTTCTCCGGCTAATGGGGCGAAAATTGGTGAAGCAGATTTTACCGATTCAACAATTGCGAATTCATCCATTTCACCCATTACTTGACCAACATCTGGTAATTCAATGTATACGATGTCAGTCAACGCATGCTGAGCATGGTCAGTAATTCCTATGATGACCTCATCGCCATCAACTTTAATCCATTCATGTTCTTTGGTATAGTACAAATCCTCAGGAATCTCACTCATAATCGCATCTCCTAATTTTTCCCAGTGTTAGGTGATTGATGAATGTTCGTAATTCAAATTAGCAATTATTCCTGTTCAGATTTAATCTCTTCTTCTAAAACCTGAGATTCTAACTCTGCCCAAGCATTGCCTACTGCGGAGTCATTTTCGATTTCATTCATCTCTTCATGTATTCTATCAGCCATTTCTTCTTCATCTTCATCTGGGAAATATGATTTTAGATAACTTTTATTTTGTGCTAGTAACCTACCTGATACTAAACAGATCAATGAAATACCGAGGAAAATATGTCCGAACCCAATTTCTGTCAGTTCCATTCTATCTTGAATCAAACCAAAACCACAAGCTAAAATCAAACCAAAACCAGTTCCGTAAAGTATACGAGATGCGGCTTTGGCTGGCTCGTCCATGATAACTCCAACCTAAAGCAATGCATGAAACCAACGCAAACTAATATGTCTCTCTCATCAGTTTATGAATTTTATATGGTAATAATGCTCGATTTACAGGAGTAACTTCTAAAATTCTACCGTCATCTCTTCTTCTGATATCTTGTAATAGAGGGTGCCTACTTTTTTTGTGAAGGGTCAGGAGTGTTGGTTTATCGACTTGCAAGGCACTTCTAACACAGTTTACAAAATCCTCACTTTCAACTGAGAATTTACCGATTTCATCAATAACTAATACTTCACATTCTTCTTTAGCATAGTCGATTGCTGGTATTGCCACTTCTTCAAGTGCTTTGAGATCTAATCCATAGCCTAAAACTCTCAAACGTGAATCAAAGGTTTTGTGAGCGATTACTCCTTCTTCCTTGGTAATTATATTGATTACCTTGTAACCCAATCTTTCTCCATTTTCTAGAATCGGTTCAGTTCGCATACCGCCTACAATTGGTTTTCCAGATGGATTACCTCGAATATTGATTTCTCGAGTACGCTCATCTACAAGCATCTCGAGCACTTTTTCCATCACAGCTGATTTACCACTTCTAGGTAAACCCGTAATACCTATCTTTGGATGAATTCCCATAATAATCAGCCTTGACTACGCCGTACCCAGTGGCTTATCAGTAATAAACAATCTTGTTGTCAATTCCCATAACAAGATTTTCCAAAAAGTACTCTTTTAGGGCAGAAAACTTCCAGATACCATCATTAATTGCCGGAAAAAGGTATTTTCACATTAAATGGAAAGTATTAATTCGCCATTATTATATAAATTCCATACCTGTTCAACCCATTCAAAGAGTTTAGACATGGACTCCTTATCGACTCCAGCATGCTTAGCTATTGCAGAGAGTATTCGTAATTCTTTCTTATCATATTCCCCATCCACTGCAGACAGTAAGGCACCATCTCTCAGCGCGAGTTTTAGTCCAGTCTCAGAAAGAATACCAATTGTTTTTTCGAATTCTGGTGGATTAGTTAACCTATTACGAATATCGACTCTCATCTCTGGATGTAACATCGAATTACCCATGATTGATTCTAGAACCATCAATTCTTCTTGAACCAATTCTCCATCGATAGAAGCGATAATAACCATTAATTCAGCATGGGCTTTACGCTCTTCTAAAGTCAGTTGATTGAGCGAATTGGGAAACAATGGTTTCACTCCGAGAGATCATTTAGCAAATCATAACCACTCTGCATCCATGAATAGCCTTCAACAGTCCAATTCAGCAATCTTTCCAGAGACCCTTCTGCTAGTCCTAGATGCGCTATAATCTCTTCTAAAACGTCTCTTTCATCGTCATCGACTTCCCCGTCAGCGGCTGCCATTAACACAGAATCTCTTAGTGCTAATCGTCCTGCTTCATCACTTAGTCCAGCCAGACAATCATCAAGGGATGGTGGTGATTTTAGAGCTTCTCTAATCATTGAGCGTTGATTTGGAGAAAGAAGTGCAGTTCCTAAACGTTGTTCAAACATTGCCATTTCATCAACGGTTAATTCATTATCAACTCTAGCCATGAATGCGAGTAGTCGAGCATATGAAAAGCGCTCTTCACGGGATAACTTGTGGATGGTATCGGGCAACATGAATCGTGCGTGTAGTTCCTCACCAATGAACTTCACGCTGATTTTAGTATTTTAACCGTTAAATTTGAGGTGAAAACTACAAACCAACGGTCATTCTTCTTCTTCATCGGTGTATCCAAACACAAACCACCTCATAGCAGCCCATGTGAAGACTCCCCAAATACACATATTGATCAGGAAAATTAGTCTTATAGGTAGGTCTGAAATTATTAGAAGAGAATCATAACTAAGAGTGGAAGCAACCAGTCCGAAGGAATAAACAGATACGGCTCTGAGTAAAGTTTGCTTGATATCTCTCCTGCCATCAAAAGTAAACCATCTATGGACAAAGTGGGCTATTGTACTTGAAAGAATCCATGAAATAGTCCAAATAAAAGTCTCACCAACAAAATCAATTATTGGAGTGACCCTGAAAATCTCCCATGAGACCCAGAAAACTAGAGTATTGAAACCACCAGCAGTAGCGAACCTTTGAATTGTACCTCTCGGAAAAGCTTCTTTGATTTTGGACTTTTTCAAACTAAAACCCCCTTGGTTCTTAGTCATCTAATGTAACTACATCACTTGGCTTACCAGTAAGGATATTTCGTAGCATTGAATTATCTTTTTGAATTGCCTCGAGGAGTTCATATTTACATCCCAATTGTTCAGCTAAAACTCCCAATGCCATAGAGTCTTTAGGTAAGCATTTACCGCCAAAACCACGATTCAATCCAAAGATCGGGTCAAGATGAGACTCTCCTATTGATTGAGCCTGTGGGGCTATAATCATGTCTCTAATTTTATACCAGTCTTCTCCCATTTGTTGACAAATATCATACATTTGATTTGCGAAAATAACCTTAGTTGCATAGAACGTATTTTTAGTATATTTAACCAATTCGGCTTCGGTCGGCGAGACTTGAAAAAGATTCTCAGTCCTAATTACGCCGGCCTCTTTATGTTGCTGAAAAACTCTCTCAGCCACCTCTTTGTGGTGAGTTCCACAAACCAGTAGGTCCTGATTAGCAAAGTCTTCCAATCTTCTTCTTTCTACTAAGAATTCAGGAGAGTAGGCGATTTTTAAATTGGAATATTGCTCATGATATTTTTGGGTTGTGCCAGGGATTACAGTACTTTTGATAACCGCAGTAAAACCATCAGGTAATGAGTCTAATATTTCTTCAACAATTCTTGTATCACAAGCACCAGTTTCTGGATGTGGAGGTGTAGGTACGGCGATATAAGCGAAATCAACATTATCGGTAACTATCGAAAGTTCAGTCCCTCTTGAGGGGTCATGAACAAATAATTCATGATGATCTGCAAAGCAATGTTCGATAGCCCCGCCTACCATTCCAGCGCCGATGATTCCCACTTTCATATTTAGAGGCAAGAAGGCATGATGTATGGTGATTTCTATTTAATTAATAAATGGGTTTGGATTTAATTTACCCTCTTTAGCCATATTTCCTGCCTGAAGAAGTGATTCAGGAGTTCCACAATCAACCCAGGTTTCCTCTCCGATATTTAGTAATTTAACCGTACCTTCTTTGACATAAATTCTATTAATATCGGTAATAGAAAGAACTTCTTCTTCACCTTTGAGACAGAGATCTAGAAATTCCCAAAACCGCTCATCGAAGATATAAATTCCTCCAATCGCTAAGTTAGAAGGAGGGTTATCAGGCTTTTCTACAATATCAATAATATCTCCCTTATCATCAAGCTTAGCCACGCCAAAGGCTTGAGGATGGTTTTCTTTTCTAGCCAAAAGAATACAACCAGGATTTTTTTCTGCACTTCTAAAATCGTCGACATACTCTTTTAATTCCAGAGTGGTGATATTATCTGAAAAGTAAATCATCAAACGACAATTTTCATTGTGTGGTCTTGCAATTGAGAGAGCCTTTGCTACACCTTCAGGCTTTTCTTCCAGAACATAATGAATCCTTTCTCCAGGTAAACCAGAACCAATATGCTTGGCAATTTGGCCAATAAACTGATTTGAAATTATTGTTATATCTTTAATCCCAGCTCTACGAATCGTACCTAATGCATAATCAATTACTGGCCGATTAAATAATGGAAGTAGAGTTTTTTGCGTATAATGAGTAAAAGGGTAAAGGCGGCTACCATGTCCTCCCGCAACTAGAATCGCCTTTACTTCCATGTTACAACCCAACCATATCCTCTATTTCTCCCTTCCTTAATTTAATCTTCATCAGGATATAATTCCTTTACCGCTCCATCCTTAGCATTATGTTCGAACCAGTCGGTTTTCACCAAATCACCAAGTTTCTCAACACCGGCTTCGATTAAGTCACTATCTTTAGATTCCGAGTCAGCCCACCTTTTTTCAGAAATTTCTGCATACTTTTGATTTGCTTCATGTATTAATGATTCTCCAGAAGTAATTTCTTCTTCTATTGCATCATAATCATTATTTTCCATAGCATCAATGCGTAGATTATTTTTATCTAGAGACTGAGACAAAACGCCCCCTGTAGGGCCTTTTTCATCAAAGCCTCTAGACCGTCGATGCTTCTTGTTGGTAAATGCGGCTTCTATTTTTTCAAACTCACCTTTTTTGTATAGTGCTATCGTATTTTGGAATTCAGCATAATCATACTCTAAATCTATCTCAAACTTGATTGCAAACTCACTAATAGCCTCATTTTTTTTATTTTTCACGATAGCGTAATTAAAACCAAAAAGGCTTATCGTGACAATAATAATAATCACTCGAAATTTCAAATCTGTAAAATAATAAATTGCAAGTAAACAACCCGAAATTATGATGATACTATTAGTCAATAATGTTAGATTTAAACGGTAAACGCGATTAATAAATCGATCATATTCCGAACTATTATTCATAATCTCATCCTTTATTGATTATCAAGTTTAGAGTATCTTCAAGGTCGTCTTTTTCCAAACTCTCTTCGTTCCACCTCAGAGACTTAATGGCATTAATTTCACTTGCTTTAATCGAATTACTCATTCGGTCAAATGCGAATTGAATTAGTAAACCCATCAATAGAAAAGCAGCTAAGCCGAAGTGCCAAGAGGTAAAGTATCCAATTAATGATGAGGCAATAATTGCTTGTACAATAGCAAAAACGCCGCGTAAATACATTCTTTTCTTTGATTTAATCGTATCTAGTAATCTTTGTGCGGCTTGTTTACGAGTCATCGTCATAACAAACCCTCGACGTTATGAATAAATCAAATTAAAACGAAGCAGTCATCATCGATTTCTACTATTGAGCCGTTCATCAACAAGTGTTCCAATGCTTCATCAATTTCTTCGAAGGTGACTCCTCTAGAATCCATTTCTGAAACAATTTTGATTAGAGTCGCAACAGGCTCTCCCTTTGCAATCTCTGCCTCAATAGTCATTAGCAATAGTTGGCATGCAACTGCTAACAAAGGGTCATCGCCTTGGCTATCGGGTAATAATTCTAGAAATGTGTTAACTGGATGAGATTCTGAGAGATTTGCCTCATCATTGATAACTGCTCTTGCACCAAGTCCTAGCATTGATTTATCATAATCTAGGTCGAAGCAATCAAATAAATTACGTTGCCCAGAGTCGATTAATTCAGCAGTACTTGGATTAAGTCTTTTAGAAATATCCTCTAATCTTTTCAATCTCTGTTCAGATTTCTTTTTCTCACGGGAGATATCAGATGATATCAAATCCATCGTCATAGTTGCCTGTTCTTTTAGCCAACCTTCTAGAGTCCACATAGGGTCGAGTCCACTCATGACTCCGCACAACCTTTGAATCTCCTCGGGCATTGAATCGATGTGAAGTCGCTCGTCCCTCATACATATCTTTGATTGGTGACAGCCTATGAAGACTCGGTTTGAATTTCTCATCAAAAAAGTTCCACTCAACCAAAAAGAGTATCATTGAAATTAACTCTGTGACCTATTTTTCCATTCCTGTTCAAATTGCGCCCACATTTCTTGTTCGAGTTGTGCACGGATTTGAACCTCCATTTGAGGTTGTAATTCCATGATTAATTGTTCTTGAATTTCATAGGCCATAGTCTGCCTTACATGAGCCTCAGTCGCCCGAATTAATTCTTCGCGCTCCAATTCAAGTAATTCAGGAGACGTGCCATTCTCTTCATTTTTATTTCGATTTATTTCTGCTTGAACCACGCGTTCAATCTCACTCATCAATCTTTTTACCACTGCAAGTTCCCAATCTTCTCTAGCGGTTGGAGTTTTCATCCGTGATGCCTCATTTTTCAATGTTTGAACAATACGTGCTCTAACAGGATTTCCAATTTCAAAATCATGAGCGCCAGATACGAATCCGACAAGTGCATCTAACCATTCTTCTTCCTCTAATTCATGCCCACAACCTGGACAAGAAATCTCAGCATAATCTTCTGTATTTGGATTACCTTCAGCCAGAACTTCTCTTTTTCCAAACCTACGCTGAGGTATAGGAGTTTCATCTAAATCAAATGAGATACTAGTTCCAAAAGTACCTTTTTTAGGGCTTATATCAGGTTCTCGAGTCATTTCCTTCATGTATTACTTAAATTATTAAAATAAAAGTTTTACGCCTTCATTATCTATTTAGTAAGCATTAATCGATAGAATTAGACATTTCAGTTAATGACTCATTGATGTAATTTAATGTATTACGAAGGTTTTCCGAATTATCAAATTGAAGAACTTCTTCATTATTTCCGAACATTGTGACGAGGTTTTTGGCCACACGCGTGATTTCATCGACAATAGTGATACTCCCCATCTTTGCAGATCTTGATAATGGATTAAGATCAACAACAATCACAGTTTTTCCCATTGCAACAAGGGCTTCACATCTATCGCCATCTTCTAAGGGCACTAGAATCACATCACTTGAAAAAATACCTGCATGGCAACACTTTGCTCTAGGGCCTTCTAAACCAGGAATACGAGCATCAGGAGTAGCACCCAAAATTTCTACATCCAAGTCATATTCTTGCTTAATAGCTTCAAGGTGCTTTAGCAATACAGACATTCTTTCGGGAGTACGGTAGAAAATATTCACTTCTATTGGACATCTGAGTAGAGATGCTAGTTTCATCAAGTCTACTCCTGCAAGAGCAGCAGTATTTCCATTGACGCTGATAACAGCCCGACTAGTATTTTTCAATTTAGAGAGTGCATATTTTGAAGCAATCATCGCACTTTCGATGGTTTTCTCACCAATTAAATAGTCGTAAGCTTCTCCTCTTCCATGTGCAATAAGAGCACTCCCTGCTAGCATTCCTCTTTCAGCAGCGTTCTCCAAAAGATGTCTTTTTAGTAAGGATTCATATCTTGGATGACTGGGGTCAGCGGCAAAATCATCCATCTTATTCACCAATTAATTTAGTAGCATAGAGAGGTCCATAGGAGGTACTCCTCGATTTAGAGCGCTTGTAGAAAGAACATCTAATCCACATTCATACCAATCGGTTAGATTTTCGAATATAATTCCACCACTTGCTTCAAGTATCACACACTCTCTTAATCCCATTTCTGTGATTTGTGAGGCGACATCCTTACTTCTTTCAGGTCCAAAGTTATCTAGCATAATGACTAATTTAGGTTTGTCTTCGACTTCTTGTTGATTCCAAATGGCAGCGGCAGTGAGTGCTTCTTTTTCTTCTCGGACCTCAATTTCAAGAAATGCACCAACTGAAGAGATTTCAACTTCTTGGAGATAAGTAGCAATTCTAGAATTATTATCCACCAGTTCAGGCATCATAGTGGCAAGATCATTTTCTTTAATCATAAGGGCATCATGCTTATTCAACCTATGAGTAAAACCTCCACCCATGTGCACTGCCCATTTATCCAGCAGCCCCCATATGGTTTTCCTTGTACAAGCGATTTGCCCTTTTGCCAAAGATGTCCAACGTTTTGTCTCTGTAGCGATTCCAGAAAGTTGACCGAGGATATTAAGAATACTTCTTTCCATTCCAAGCAAAGTATCCCTATCACCATTCAGTTCAGCGACTTCTTCACCAGCTGAGACTTTCTTACCATCCGTTGCAAACCATGAAATTTGAATTGAAGGTGCCCAAATTTGAATCAAATGATCTATCATTGATGTGCCAACAATTAATCCATCTCCTTTAGAGATGATTGTAGCAGTACTCTGATTACTGCCTCCCATGAAGGGCATCTCGATACCATCATCAACCAATATGGTACTGACCCATCTATCCATACTGGATAGTAACATTCGACTTGGGCCATCTTCGGCAGTCCACAATAAATGACCTCGGTTATGAGGTAATGGATTACTCGCCGCCATGATTGATGCTAGAGGTTATCTATCTTCAAATCCTCTCTTTGATAAAGGTCTCATTTTATGACTTTATGGCTATTTTTCATCATAGTATTCATGCCTGTAATTGGTTTGCCTATGTATGGGAAGGATATGTCAGACACATTGATTGGCGGACATATCACTCTACTATTCACCGTAGAGAAAGATGGCCGACTATTGAGAAATCAAGGTAGCAGAGGTGCTGGTTTCAATGTTGATCATGGCGTAAGAGCGACAGTTATACAACTTGAAGACGAGAAAATTAGCGATACAACCGGTCTTTCTGCAGGCGCTTCACTCGATGAAAAAATAATAGTTGAAGCAGGCGAGATAGAAATAAATATTTTTGATATGCATGGCAAATCAATGAACGATTCTAGTTCGATCTATACCGATTTAGTAGAAGAGTTACGTCATGCGAAATTAATCGACAGGATAGATTCATATTCTATCGAAGTCAATTTAGATCTTCCTACAAGTCAAGGTTTTGGTATGTCTGCAGCAGGCCTTGTGGCAGTCGCCTATGCTTTTAGAGAACTAACAGGGAAAGGACTTGCAGGACAATACTTACGATTATGCCACCGAATAGAAAGAATGCATGGTTCAGGTCTAGGTGATGTACTTGGTATATCGGCAGGAGGAGTGGAAATTAGACTTCAAGCAGGGGCGCCAGGGGCTTCTGGAAGAGCATTAGGATTTGCCTGTCCCCAACAGATTTTATTAGCATGGCAACCGTCTGAAAAGCGTCATACTTCGAAATATATAGATAATGAAAAATGGCAAAATAAAATTACATCTGCCGGCCAAAAAGCAGTAAATAATCTGAAAAAAGAATCTTGGGGGCATTCACAATGGAAAGAGATTCTAAAACAGTCGAGAATATTTGCAGAAGAATCTGATTTACTCGAAGAGCCAGAGAGAAAACATCTACTCAATACAGTTAGAGAAATTATTAGAGAATTAGAATTACAAGCCAAAGTGAGTATTAGGCTTTGTATGTTAGGAGTCTCATTAGCAATATTACCTAGAGAACTATCCATTCCTTTGAAACAAGAAGAGTTAGAAATGGTATCGAAGGAATTAGATCGAGTAGGAATCGGTTCGAAACTAACTAAAATCTCAGGCTGAATCAGGATTCAGTCTTGCCAAATCTAATACATTAGCATCCAGTAGAGCGCATCCAGGAATGAATAAGTTTTCACTAAAACCATGACGATAAACAATTGCTCCACTACCCCACTCTTCGATATAACGATTCATTTGTTTAACCATTTTTTTCCTTTGAAAGTCTACATCAGCGCCATAGAAATGCTTAGCGTCAATCCAAGCGATTGGCTTACCATTAATCTCTACTAAGTCAAGCAATAAGATATCTGGAGTCCTCACTGGCCTGCCAAGTTCTTGCTTTTGCTCTAAGACCATTTCCGGTTGGCGTCTAATTCTAACACCTTTAGACTCGAACCAGTCAGAAAGAATATCCTCAAATAAATCAGCTCTTATGTGAGTTTCTGTTTGGTCAACATTCGATACTCGGTCAGCCGCCTCGGCCATTTCGAATTCTTCCTGTTCTCTCTGTGAAAGTTTACTTGGAGTACGTAGTGATTCTTTTATTCTAGATTTAGACCATTTCTTCTCAGTAAGAATTACTCGAAAAATATTCATTGGAGGGAAATCAAACCTCTTTGATAAGTCTACCACATTTACTCCTTCATTGTATAATCTAAGTAATACTTTAGAGCGCGATTTAAGTCTACCATGGCCGTATACGGTTTTTTGTTGTAATAAGGCAGAACGTAGAGATAGAACTTGGTCTAATGTCATATCTCTTTTTTTGACAATTTCTGCGATTTCATCTACTCTCGCATCATCTAGCCATCCAAACTCTCCTTTGCGGATTACTACTTTTGCCATATCAGCCTCCTCTTTTAGAGGGACGGGTGATATCGGCCAAGAGAAAGAAAACTTACGTGGTTCGATTGTTTCTTCAGGAAAACCCATCAATGGAGGACTAATTGTAAAGCGCTGTTGGGCTTTTTCCTCCATTTCTTTGATCATATCTTTATTTCTTTCTATACGGTTTTGTTTTGGAGTAGTCCCGTATGGTCTACTTTTAGAGTTACTTCTAGGGCGCCTATCAGAGTACTTTTTCTTTTTCGCTTTGCCCTGTGGCGGAGATTTCGCTTGGTCTTTTTTCTCTGCCACAATACGAGGTTACAGGCGACCCTCCATCAATACTACGATTGATTATTCTTCTTCATACAACTTTTCAGCGATTGGTTTTATTTCAATTATAGCTTTTTGTGTAAGGTCTTCTAACCATTGCTTGGCAATATGCTTAGCACTATTGTCAACCTTACTCTTGAACAGTCTTGACCATCTACTAGTCTGCCACCAAGCAGCGATTTCTACCCCGCCATCGTCTTGGCAGAGAACCGTAACTTCCAATGTTAGAGATTTCAATGCATTGCCACTTTTTTTCCCATTAGAGGTCTGACCCAACCAATTAAAGCGGATCTCTGTAAATTCAGGACTTTGCCCATTACGAATTTTAGTCACTTCCCACATTTCTTCAATCAATTGCTGCCTTTCAACACGATGTAAATCAAAGCGATTCCCTTCAAGCAAGACACCTCTACTTTCTGATAAAATACGCTGGGCTGTAGAATTCCATTGTGGCCAATTATCCAAATCGATAATATTGATTGCAACTTTACGTGATTCTTCAGCAGTTAGCGCTTTTCGCCAAACACCATTGGGTGAATCCATAACTCTTCACATCCATTCACGCATAGATAATAGCAGGGCTTAACGGCATTGCAGAATTTATTCTTCCGGTATCATCTAAACTATCTTCACTTGAAATTATTACTACTTCATCTAAATCAAGCTCTGACATGAGGAAACTTTTCCTTTCAGAAAGCAATTTTAATTCATCGGTCCTTCCACAGATCAACAACTTTGATTTATCATCCCATTTGAAGACCTGAGGTAGCATCTTCTTGCCCCAAAAGGCATAAATTTCTCCAGAGTTTTCTAGATTTGATAATTCAGATTCTTTTAATTGTGACATGAATGCCTTGACATTCCCACCATCACTGACATACTCAATAGCCATTATTGCAAGCTTTTTCTTCCACTCAGGAGAAATAGTCAGTGTGAGCTTTTTTGCCGCACCATCTAAATGACGCTCGGCGATAGATTTGACTTTTCTTGCATTTTCTAGGATATTCCTCATTACATATTCTTCATCTAATACAGATTGTTCTGTAGTTGTAATCTTTTCAAGGGGTGAATAAACAGTATCCGCAATCAGAGTTTGATTCCCTAGTGCTCTCCACCATTCTTCAGCGAGGTGAGGTGTTGAAATCGAAAGAAGGTGAGACCAAGAGGACAGAAGTTGTTTTCCTAAGTCCCCATTATTTCCACCTCTACGGATATACCAATTCATATCCTTAATCAGTTCATAATGGGATATTTCAACAGCACGTCTCAAGTCATATTTATCCATTGAAATTTGGAACTCTTCCATACGTTGTTTAATTCGGGCTTCTAGCCAAGTATCGATACTAGTTTGCTGATTGCCCCAAGAAAGGATTTGGTCAGGGATTGCCATAAGTTGTAACATAACTCTATAATTAGCCTCCAAAGCAGTATCCGACCAATCCATTCCAGCGGTAGGATTTGCTGCAAATAGGATAAACAATCTTACAGTATCAGCGCCGAACTTTTCAATCATATCTTCTGGAGAAACTGTATTGCCTAATGACTTACTCATTTTTGCGGAGCGTAATCCTAATTCACCACCGCAATGAGGGCATGGATCTCCAATATGGTCTACTGAGAGGGTGATTGAACAAACTTCACACCATGGGGCTTGCTTATTGACCATCCCTTGACATAGTAATTGATTGAATGGTTCATCGATTGAATGCAATCCAAGGTCACGTAGTGCTTTAGTCCAAAATCTTGCATAAATAAGGTGCATCTGAGCGTGTTCAATTCCGCCACAATAAAAATCAACATTCATCCAGTGATTAACTACATCTTCGGAGAAACATTGTGAATTATTTTGAGCATCAGTAAAGCGCATGAAATACCATGAGGAATCAACAAAAGTATCCATTGTATCAGTTTCTCTTTTTGCTTGAATCCCACATTTGGGGCACTCAACATTGACGAATTCTTCACAATTTGCCAATGGGTTCCCTTCTCCAAAAGTGACATTTCGCGGTAGTTCAACGGGCAATTGGTCTTCTGGTACAGGAACCACGCCACACTTAGAACAGTGAATGACGGGAATTGGTGTGCCCCAGTATCTTTGTCGTGAAACTAACCAGGGTCTAATCTTCCAATTGATAGTTTGATTTCCTTTTCCATCTTTTTCTAAGGCTTGAATAACTGCTGATTTAGCATCTTCTCCATATAGGCCGTCAAACCCTTCTAGTGGTGAATTAACCATCCATCCAAAATCGGTTTCTGCCTTTTTCATTTCTCCTTCAGGAAGAGTATTTTCTTCAATCACCAATGCACGCTTTATGTTGATGCCGTATTTACTTGCGAAGTCAAAATCTCTCTCATCGTGAGCAGGTACTGCCATAACAGCCCCAGTTCCATAGGAGGCGATTACAAAGTTACCAGTCCATATTGGAATTTTTTCACCGGTTAGCGGATGTATAGCATTCTTTCCAAGAGGCGCTCCCTTTTTCTTGTTCATATTCTTAATCCGGTCAAATTCAGTCATTATGGAGACTTCATCATATAATTCCTGCCAATTGGTTTCAAACTCGGTTCCTTCAACCAATATTTTGGAGAGTTCGTGTTCAGGTGCTAAGGTGATAAAAGTAGCACCAAAGAGGGTGTCAGGTCGTGTAGTAAAAACCTTGATCTCTTCACCTGAACCTTCAACAGTAAAGATAATTTCAGCGCCCTCCGAACGTCCAATCCAATCTTTTTGCATTGCAGCGACGTTTTCTGGGAAATCGATGTCATCTAAACCATCAACTAATTCTTGAGCGTATTTAGGTGTGTCAAGAAACCATTGATTCATTTCTTTTTGAACGACAGGTCCATTACATCTCCAGCACCTTCCAGCTTTGATTTGTTCATTAGCAAGTACAGTATTACAAGACCCACACCAATTTACTGGAGCGAATTCTTGGTATGCCAAACCATTCTCCATGAACTTTGTGAAAAACCATTGATTCCATTTGTAGTAGTTGGGGTCATGACTTTTGACTAACCTTGTCCAATCATAAGAAAAACCCATTCTCTTAATCTGTTTAGTTATTGAAGCCATATTCATTTCTGTGATATCATAGGGATGTCTGCCTTCTTTGATAGCAGCATTTTCAGCAGGCATTCCAAATGAATCGAATCCCATGGGATAGAGTACATCAAAACCCATCATTCGCTTATATCTCGCAACAGCGTCTCCGATAGAGTAGTTTCTAACGTGCCCCATATGCATTTTACCAGATGGGTAAGGGTACATTTCTAAACAGTAAAATTGTGGTTTTTCACCACTTATCTTGGCTTCGAAGATTTTTGAATCAGACCATTTTTTTTGCCAATAGACTTCATCAACAGATATGTCTTGTTCAGTCAAAGTTACCAGCGCCTATCTCGGAGATAATACCTCCACGAATCACCCCCCTTTCAATGACACTCTTGATGAGGGGGTAATCATTCACATAGTACATGGCTAAGAGAATCTCTGTACGAGCTCCCGCTAGAATTGATTTAGCAGGAGGTTGGACTGATGTTCCTAATTATTGTAATACTAAATCCGGAGAAGTAGTGAATATTGCAATCAATCAGTATACTAATTGTATCATGGAGATAGATGATGAAAGAAAAATCTCACTTTCATATTCTACAGATATGCCAACTGGTTCTGGCCTAGGTACTTCAGGTTGTATGAATGTAAGCCTAATAGGAGCTATTTTAGGTTCTGATTATGAGTCTGAAGAAATTGCAGAATTAGCCTATCAATTTGAACTTCTGTTAGGAAATAAAGGTGGCAGACAAGACCAATGGGCCAGTGCTGTAGGGGGAATTAGTCATTTGTCATTCAAAGGCGAAAGGGTTGAGCACAAACCTTTGAATCCTTCAACTCAGTTTATTTCATGGCTTGAAGATAGATTGCTACTTTTCAATAGTCGGATGACACATGTCTCTGGAGATTTACATAAATCGATTTGGGAAAAATTCCATTACGGAGATGAAGAGATAAATCAAGCATTGGATAATATCAGAGAGTCGGGATTATCTATGGCTAAAGCGGTCGCTAATGAATCAAAAAATGGAGTCATCAACTCATTAAAACTCGTTATGCGAAGTGTTGATGCTCTTGGATTAGAATTACACGACCCTTTCCGGAAAAAACTGCAACCTTACACTTCTACAGGTGACATAGTAGCATGGAAAGCAATGGGAGCCGGTGGTGGTGGAGTAGTAGGTGTTTTATTATCTGAGACTTGTAATAGAGAGGATATAATACAAGACTTACAATCTAAAGATTGGGTCAACATTGACTGGCAAACCGATAAGACAGGGCTACACAGAGAAGAGATTATTCTTTGAAGTCAATATCAGTTTCGAGAAGGAATAATGCTTCTTTAGTTAATTTATATCGATTTTTTATTCCCATCTTTCGCTTTTCAACTAGTCCAAACTTCTGTAATGTACGAAGGTGATGAGAAATCAATTGCTGACTCTTTTCTAATTTCACAGCAAGTTCCGCTTGAGTAGGGAATTTTCCATACTGATGCTCATCATCAAGTAGGCTCAAGATTTTACCTTGGAGGCTATTTGGATCAGGAGAAAGTGGCGGGATTGGAAGTTGATCAGGATTCATTCCAGGATATAGCGAATTATTCAAAGGATAGTATCTAACTAATCGCCCATCTCTTAGGCGCCATATCAGTTCTTGTTGCTCTAATAATCGTAAATGATGGGTAATTTGACCATTACTCATACCTAAAGCGGCCATTAAGGCTCTAAAGTGACAACCAGGATTAGCGGTTAGATACCCCATTAGACGACCTCTTTGGAATCTTCCATCTGTAGTTTCTTGAGTCTTACCAAGTAGCCCTAATAGCCAAAGTCCAGCAGTAGTAGTTGGAATTCTCATAGATTCAGTATTGATTACAAAGAGGCCCAGAATAGCAAACATAGAAGTCGTAGAGACAACTACGATAGCCACTTGAACAACTTCTTCAGGAGTAGTTTTTTGATCGGTTACTAAGCCATTTTCTGAAACTACTGCTTGTTCTTCAATTATTACTTTTTCTTCGCTATATACCGAATAAACCTCGATGCCCTTCAATTCAAATTGTGATTGACAAACTCCATTGAGGGCTGAGGTTTCAGAAACAAGATAGTCCCCTTTCCAATTATTTTTCGGACTCCATGAAGATAACTCATCAGACTTTACCATCAAGAAAGAATCTTCACTATTAGAAATCATCCAACAGTCATTTTGCCCGGTACCAATATTTGTCCATAAGCCTTCTAATTGCCATTTTACAGGCTTAAACACCTCGTTTACATAACCATAATCATAGGTAAAGGTATGATTTAGAGTCTCCTCACCTCCAAGGGTATGTTCCGCTGACAGGAGTAATTCGATAGATTCCATGCCCATAATCTGCGGAATCATAATGCTTGATTCAAATTCTAGAATGCCAACTTCATTATTATCTGATAGTGGCATGCTGAAATAATTTCCAGAATTATAATCACAATCTCCAAAAGATGTATCTTCAAACTCTATCCCTTCATCAACAGGAGTTAAGTACACAGAGATCATACAAGGTTCATTTATCTTGACTATTGTCCGTGAAGGGGATATTTTAATAGATGAGAGAACTTCATTATCAACAATCTCATATTCGCTTTCAAATCCGATTATTTCTTCAGTACATCCAGGATTTCGGTAGGCTTCAGAGTAGTCAAACCGTTCTACGCTCGTCATCGAATACTGTAAAATTTCTAGAACAATGGTATAACTCCCAGAATTAATATAACAATTATTTTGATCTTCAAGATACCATTCAGGTAGGTCGAAAGTCAGTACTTCTCCAGTTTCAATAGTGTGAGATGTTTGAAACTCTTGACACGATTGTTGTTCAGAAGTGTCATATATTTTTTCAGAGAGGTCACTTATGATGTACATTTGGAATTTACATGTATTTGGGAAGGTGAGCTGTATAGATTGTTCACCTATATTTGTTAATTCTAGAGAATATGATAGGAATGAAATGTGGTCTGTTTCTAATCCAATATTTTTGCTAGTAGTGAATTTTATTTGTTCATCTAATTGATTAAAATCGGAAGTGATCGGATTATTATTTTCAATGACTAATTGTTGTTGTAAATCACCACCAGGTGTAGTAATCGTGAGTAAATTATCACCTTCGATTAACGCGCCTCTTTCAATAAAAACACCATCGAGGTAAGAGTATTCAAAGTTATGTAATTTCAAATTCCCACCATAACATGAATCGAGCATTTTCTCTTCGCCATTGAATGAATAAATCAACCTACATGATTCCTGATAAGGCAGAATTATCTCAGTATTGGTGGGGTTAGCCAAAGTTATACTCACTAAGTGATGTCCATCTCTGTCGCTAGCGCTCCCAAAAGACTCTATTTCTAAATTTAATTCAAGATTTGAATCAAATGTTATATTCTTCTGAAAATAGATTTCCTTAGTGGCTTTAATATTGGTCTTGCTATGGATTAGGTCAACAGTATAAGTTCCAGAAGGGACACTGTTTCCAGCTGAATTAGTAAAGTCCCACTGCCAGTTTTCAAAATTATAAATTTCCATTGATTGAAGTGTTAATTGCTGGACTTGGTCACGGCAATTTTGCGAGTTATCGTAAATAATATTCGACTCAGTGTCTTTGATTATAAAATAGGTGCCACATGAAGGGTCATTAGAGATAGAAACTTGATCTCCTAAATTTGTCAAGATTGGATGAATGTCTAAAACTTCACCGACTTCATACCAATTCTCAAATTGATTATCAAATTCAAGTTTTAAATCTTCTAAATTAATTTCTTCTTGAGCGGAAGATTGTGGAATTACAGAGAGAATAAAGAGGCCACAAACTAGGCCAATTAGAAACCTAGAAGACTCCCCCATATAACTTGAGATAATGTCATTACTTGAAAGGGCAGCGGTGCAATTAATGTGTATAATTAGCCATAAATCATTACTTGTCTATGATTAGAGCCCTAAGTTATCAAGGTTAATCATATCCGGTATAGCAGCATCTTGTTCGGCTTTTTGCTGTAATTCAAATTGCTTCCATTGGGGCGTTTCAGTGGTAATTGGTTCAACCCAACCGAGAGCCTTTGCATCCTCTAACTGACCACTAGCAACATAATGATCAATCCAAGCCAGTCTACGGTCTTCTTCTTCAGAAAAAGCCATATCCATCATTTTTTCTTCTGCTCTAGACTTAACGAGCTTTTTCTTACCAGCAGCCTTAGCGAATTGAGCAACAATAATTATCGATAATAAAAACACAATTACAGCAGACATAATGATTAGAGTTTGACTACTTGAATCAGAACCCGATTCACTAGAATCGCTAGAAGGGTCTTGTGGGTTTGGATTAGTGTTGATATTACATACAACTGAACCTGCTTTACCAATAGAGACTTCAGGGTCCCAAGGGCAAGGGTCTACTAAGTCTGACGCGCCATCTCCATCAGAATCGATACAGCCCCACTGGCCATTAGTAGCCGTTTTTCTAGATGTACCAGCAACATCTGGACAATCATCTGGTTGGTAGGCGCCCAAGGTAAAGTTATCACCAAAACCATCACTATCACCGTCATTCCATTGAGACGGCTCTAATGGAAACATATCCGGATTGAAATAACTACTAGCATTATCACCAAAACCATCACCATCAGTATCATTCCATTGTTCGCTTTCTTCAGGGAATGCATCTCCAAATTGCTCTCTAAGAATGATTTCACGATTTGAGTCTTGTTCATCTATTATTGTTAAATTAGTCCAGTAATAATTATCGCCATACCCATCATTATCAGTGTCAGTCCACTGATTTTCATCATTAGGGAATACATCGTCTACGTCTGCCCAACCATCACCATCAAAGTCGGGGCAACCAAATCTATTCATCTCCAACGACTTCCCATATTCAGTTAGACAATCATCTCCTCCAGGGCGGCCGACTTCATCGCCATAACCATCACCATCTTGGTCTGACCATTGTAGTGGGTTTTCTGGAAAAGCATCATCTGGGTCGACAAATCCATCGCCATCAGTATCAGGGCAACCTCTAGTGGCAGGATTAGGCGAAGAGCCGGCACGAAGCGGACAAATGTCCCCATTTACTGCATCAGATTGGTTATTATCACCATAACCATCGCCATCGCTATCACTCCATTGAGTTGGTTCAAATCTAAATGCATCACCGTTATTTCCTGCTGAATTATCGCCATATCCATCGTCATCAGTATCTCTACATTGGGTGGGGTCATCGGGAAATACATCTGGATTATTTCCGGTTTGATTATCTCCTCCACAGTCTAATGAATCTCCATCACTATTAGCCCACTGAGTGCTATCATTAGGAAATGGGTCACCTTGGTCTGAGTACCCATCTCCATCTGTATCAGGGCAGCCCAGTTTATCGATAGACGATGTGCCAAATTGATTGGGGCATTCATCAGGATTATTCCCAGTTAGATTCTCACCGTAGCCGTCTTGGTCATTATCACACCACTGTGTTGGGTCTAATGGTAGGCCATCAGCCTGACAGTAGCCTCCAGAATCAATAGCGCCCCAGTTTCCAGTTGGGTCCGACCATCCATCACCATCGGTATCTATACATCCGAATCGGTCATACTTGGAATCGCCAAAAGTCATTACACAGCCATCTCCTACATCACTTTGTGGATTATCTCCGTACCAGTCACCGTCACTATCCATCCACTGAGTTCGGTCTAATGGAAAAGCATCCACTTCGGTTGCAGTAGGGATTAAATTTCCAGGCCATGAGGACGGTCTTATTTGTACCCATGAAGAATTTGCAAAGTTATCCCCATAGCCATCGCCATCAGTATCATGCCATTGAGTTGGATTGGTAGGATATTTATCGCCTCTTTGATTCAGGTGGAAGAAATTCTCATCTTCTTCATAAAGGTAATTATCTCCATAACCATCACTGTCAGTATCGACCCATTGCTCCGAATCAGTAGGTGCCCAATCACCTGCATCAGACCATCCATCGCCATCGCCATCAAGACAACCGAAGCGATCTGCTGTAGAAGTTCCAAAATCACTTATGCATTCATCGGGTTGGAATGCAGGAGCAGGGTTGTCGCCATATCCATCACCGTCGCTATCATTCCATTGAGTTCCTTCAGTTGGGAATGCGTCAACAACGCCATCACCTTGGTTTGTAGTATTATATCCGTCATTATCTTCATCAATATCAGCAAACCAGAAATGAATCCCTTCATCATTTCTTCCATAAGTTGTTACTAATTTCATGCCATCAGAACTCCAACTTAATCCGTTAACTTGTCCGCAGTTATTGCCCCCACACCCATTTGGGGCAGGAGCTCCAAAGAAATCAACTTGAACTCCAGTATCCGTATAAAATAATTTGACTGAACCACCATCTCCTTGATAATATGAATGGCCATTTGCGACTTGTCTACTGTCTCCAGAGAAGTCGGCTTCTAAACATGAAGAAGTAGTGCTCTTTTCCCATATACGACTCAATCCTGATGAAGAGAACTCATACATATCGAAACTTGCTCCATTTCCTTCCCATGCCCCGCACATGGAGATATAGTTCCCATCCGGAGACCAATCGATATCATTAATTCCTCCTGGGGGGCTAGTTTCGGTGAATACTGTTGCTCTTGATGAAACATTGACTACATAGAAGTCACCGTTTCCAGCCACGACAATATGTGTGCCATCGGGGGAGAATGCAGATGCATAGAATCTATCTTCTCCGTTAGGATTAATTCCATTTCCAAGTTGTAAGCCATCAGATACTTTGATCAAAATCACTTGTCCATTTGTTCCTCCATTTCCAGAATTTGTAATAGAAACCGCAACAAGGCTACTATCGGGTGAGAATTCAACATCATTAACAAAATCTCCACCGCCAACATCGACACTTATCGAGCCATGTACAGAAGAGATGTTAGAGGAATAATAGATGTTAATTGTATCATCATCCAGCCCTGCAGCAACATAGTTTCCGTCTGAAGAATAAGATACAGAAGTGACTTCTCCACCCGAAATAGCTTGTACTGACTTTAGATTAACAAAAGAAGTAGCATTCCAAATTCTAACCCACCCATCTTCATCACCAGTAACAATATTAATACTATCAGAAGAGAAGTCTACATCATTATAATCTTGATTTGAAGTGATTGTATATTGATTTTGAAAGTTAGGAACATTTGCTGCCCACCCATCATTAAAGTCAGAAGTTCCGTCATTATCTCTATCTGGGCAACCCATTCTGTCTATTGTTGACGTTCCATAAGACCATTTACAATCATCAGAGGAATCAGTAACTCCATCGCCATCAGAATCAGCCGAAACGAATGGCAGGGCGGCTACAAACAAGAATAGTCCAGCGATAAAAACGCTTGACCATCTGGATGTCATAATGGGCGGTACTAGCAATATTAAAAGGTGTTATGGTTGATTTGTGTAAACAAAAATCACGCTAATGATAGCAATCGCTTAGATGTAGGAATAATTCGCAATCATGTGAGCGCAGGGATTCCCAAGGTCAACATCGCTGTACAAGACCGCGTATTGCTTCATTTATTCGAAAATGATGAGCAAGCCGACCGCTATCTTGCTGATTTTGCACTTACAAGGCCAGGGATCGCAGAATCATGTGCCTTACACCCACCGAATGTTAGTAGAACAATGAGGGATTTGTTGAAGAAGCAACATGTATCAGAGCATACTAGAAATATACGCGGTGAAGAAAGGCGACAAAAAACATGGCAACTCACTCCAGAAGGCCGTACAGAAGCGCAACAAACTCGTAAATCCTTAGGTAAAACCAAGGTAGTACTGAGAGATAATAATGGCGAATTACTAGAAGTTGAAGCATCAAAAGCATCAGAAAGGTTAGCTACTGACATTTCTTTACTGCAAATTTTGATGCATGCACAACACGAGGGGGTTCTAACTTATGGCGATATTAGATTTGGAAAAATCAGGCAGTCGAAACAAGATGATTTAGCTCCCCCAGGCAGGCTTTTAGCGTTAACAGGAGTTCATGCCACCTACAATAATCAACCACCAAAGACCCGACCTGTACACGGCCGTAAAGAGCAAATTGAAGAATTAGACTCTTGGTTTTCAAGTCGTAAACCTTGCGCAGTTGTTCATGGAATTGCGGGTATTGGTAAGTCTACATTAGTATCTCACTGGGTCAAACAGAATGTAGAAAAGAATCCTCATCTTTCAATATGTTGGTACCCATGTCAACCATGGGACCGTGCATTAGGAATTGCTACAAGTTTACTTCACCGATTTGGTATAGATGAATCTCATGATCCATATAATTTAATTGAAACTTTACCAATTCAGCCTGCTGGGAAAATCGATGTCGATAATTGGAGAAGAAGACTTACTGCTTACTTGACTGATGCAGACACTATACGCGAACGTTTCAAAGACGAATCTGGTGGCCCCCCTCCATATTGGTTGATAATTCTAGATGATGTACATCATATTGAGTCGGAAGCTAAAGATTTACTCGGTGCATTATTACAACTCTCAAACAAAACTCCTTTGAGATTATTATTGATTTCAAGAACCAAGCCGACAATTTATGATAGAAGGGACGTACATACAAGAGGTATAGTGCAAGAATTATCATTGCAAGGACTTACAAAATTAGAAATTAAGAATTGGCTAAAGGACTTTGAATCTAGTGATAAGTATGAAATTGAACGGGTTCATGAGAAGACAGGAGGCCACCCTTTAGCCTTAGAATTATTCGAATTATATGGACAAGAGACACACGTAGATTGGCTGCAGTTTCTAGACGATGAGATTATTATTAGATTACCGGAACTTGAGCGCAAATTGCTTTTACAACTCGCTAAGGCAAATGTGCCTATGACTTGGGAAAAGTTAGCAGGTTTGGTCGGTTGGCAAGGTAATCCCCCAAAAGATTTGATTCAGCATGGACTATTACTAGAATTAGAGGATGGGATGTGGTTACACGAAGCCCTTAGAGAGCGATTGTTGCGCGATATAAATTAGTCTTTAAGATTAAAAATCATCAGCATTCATATGTTCATCAATCCACTTGAGCAGTTGAGGTTTAGGCATTGCTCCGCTTTGTTTTGACACAATTTTGCCATTGTGGTACAGGAAAAGTGCAGGAATTCCACGAACCCCAAGTTTGCCAGCATTTGCAGAGTTAGTGTCTGTATCAACTTTAGCGATCAAAATTTCTCTTTCTCCAGCAACTTGTTCTAATACTGGAGCTATTGCCTTACAAGGACCACACCAAGGTGCCCAAAAATCGACAAGTACCCATTCATTACCATTTACTGAGGCTTCGAACTCTTTATCTGTTACCGCACGTACTTCTCCCATGTTCTCACTAACACATCCTAACGCAGGGGTATTATGAGCCTTTGTGAGGAAAAAAAAACTAAAATTGTACACAATACTCATGAGAAAGGAAGGTTTGGGCTAATCAGGTCTGAATATGATTATCGCGCCAAGTGTATTAACCGCCGACCTCTCAAACTTGGCAGTCGCATGTAAAGAAGCAGTTGATGCAGGCCTTGATTGGCTTCATCTCGATATCATGGATGGTAACTTTGTACCAAATTTGACTTTCGGCCCTCCGGTGATCAAGTCACTTCGTAAGGCCCTAGGAGATGGCCCGGTTTTCGATGCACATCTAATGGTTTCCAATGCGGAAGAATGCTATATGGATTATATCGAAGCAGGCTGTAATCATCTTTCGGTACATATTGAAGCAGCGACTCATCTTCATAGGCTAGTAACAGCAATTAGAGATGCTGGCGCTACTGTGGGAGTTGTCATAAATCCCGCAACTCCAATTGAAGGAGTTTTAGAGATATTATCGGAACTAGATTTAGTTTTGGTGATGAGCGTCAACCCTGGCTTTGGTGGCCAATCATTTATTTCTAGTGTTGAGCGTAAAATTAGGAAACTAAAACAAGCGATTGATGAGCAAGTATCCAACGGTGGACGTCCAGTACAGATTCAAATTGATGGTGGAGTAAAAGCCCATAATATTGGAGAAATTGCCTCTTGGGGAGTAAGTAATTTCGTAGTTGGCTCAGGTTTATTCAATAATCGTGCCAGTGTTGCTGATAATTTAGTTGAAATTATATCTAATTATGAACAATACAATGATTAAAATCAGTTTACTCATTACCTTTAGTGATCATTATGCGAGTTCTTGTGACATCGTTGCTCTTCCCCCTACCAACAAATGTTGCACGAGGTACATTTGTTAGTGACCATGTCGAGTTACTGAAGAAAAATGGACACGATGTAAGGGTCGTAAATCCATTACCAAGAATGTTTCAATATCAAGAATTCAGCCGTTCAACTCATACAGGAGTCTCAAAAGCACCTAGGAATTTCAAGCATGGTGAAGTCAAGGTATTCAGTCCTCGCTTTTGGGGCCTTCCAGGGCACCCTTTGCCGTTTTTGACTGCGACCAGTGTTAAGAGTAGTTTCCGGAAAATAGAGAGATGGCTCGATCAGTGGCGCCCTGATGTGATTATTTGTCATACTTTATGGCCGGTTGCAGAACTGGCAAATCACTTATCGAATAAATGGAAAGTTCCTTGGATCGCAGTAGTCCATGGTCACGATTTTGATATAGGTATCAACGATAAAAACATTTCAAAGTCAATAAAAAAACTAGCTAATTTGCCTGACCATCTAGTGACAGTTTCACAAAGGTTAGATGAAATCTCAAGTCAAGTAAGGGCTCAAGACCATTCAGTAATACCTTGCCATAGTGCAGTTGAAGCCGAATGGCGAAAGCCAATGAAAAACATCGGCGGAATGTGGCGTAAAGGTAGTCTAGATATTTTATTCCCAGCAGACCCTCGTCGGCCAGAGAAAAACCACCTTTTAGCATTACAGACCGGTGAAGAACTAGAAAGGCGTGGTTGGATAATAGGGATGACAACCTTACGCCAACAACCTAGAAGTATTGTTTGGGATAGAATGTTAGTAGCAGACATAACTTTAATCACTTCAACAAGAGAATCAGGTCCGTTGGTTGCTAGAGAATCTATACAGTGTGGGACACCAGTAGTTTCAGTAGATGTTGGAGATGTAGCAGAATACTTGCCCAAATATTGTATTTCTTCCGAGTATGACCCAATCCAATTAGCAGATACCTGTGAAGCAGCATTAAAAAAGGACTGGACTAAAGGATTTAATCTTCCTGAACGATTTACTCATCAGATTGTAGCACAACAGTGGGAGTCATTGCTTCAATCCCTTGTGGAATGAAGTAAACTAACCCTAATCCACTCACTGCTATCCATGAACCAGTAGTAAAACCATAACAAGAAATCATCGATAAACATATTGCGATAGTGATATCTTTCTTTTTACGACGTATTAAGTCCCAATTTGAAGACAGATGAATAGACATGAAAAGTAAGAATGAAGATGAAATAGTTGATGCGATTGCTGCAGCATATAGTCCAGAGCCTTGTGAATCATTAGATTTCCAATCGATTAACAGGTATCCAATGACAAGGGCAAAAATCACTACTAGTACAATGAAGAAGGTAAACTTCCAAGGTTTTTCTCCGGCTTGCAAAGCAGTATAAGTTGGAGTTGATAACAAAGTCAAACACCAACCTGCAAGTAGTACCATGAATAATTCCACCGCAGAAGCACCCAGTGAACCATCGATATATTGCTCAGGAAAAGCCATTGGTAGAAGGAAGTAAACAATCCCAGCACCGGCAAATAAACCGATAGGTAGTATTCCAAGGCATAGATTCAAGGAGTTCTCTAAAGCAGACTGAAATTCAACTTGCTTACTCCGAACTTCTCCAAGAACTGGTAGTAATGCTGCTCGTAATGCTTGAGGTACAACTAATCCTGCCAGCCATGCAAGTTGGGCTACATGAAATACAGCAGCAGCATCAACACCAATCTCCCCAGCAACAATGAACTTTTCAATTCGTATTACATACGGTAGGACTCCAAGAGTTATAGCAAAAGGTAAGGCTTGGAGAAGTAAGGTTTTGTTATCTATCCAAGATTCACCTAATTCCAGCCAATTAGAATCCTCTGGAATAGAGTTAGCGGATAGGACATAGTAAGATAGTCCTAAAGCGATTATCAAACCGCCAATAGCGCCAACTAGGAATATGAAAGCAAAAGACGATACAGAAGTACTTCCAATCGAGAAAAGGACATAGTAACCAATTACAGTTATCGCTCTCTCAATAACCTTTGACCAGGCTTCTAATCGTGCCTGACCAGCTGCTCTAAGTCCTGAGCGTGGAGCATAAGAAGCAATATGAATTAGGGCGATAGCGCCGCATATCATCATTAAGTGAAAATATTCCTTCCACTCATCAATTAGAAGCGGAGTTCCGATTACAGCAAAAATAACGAATGGAATAGAACATAGCAACTGTAACTTGTAAACTCTAATTATCGATGGCCAAATTTTCCCTACTGCATTAGCGCCATCTCTAGCAATTAGAGTCGGCAGTCCTAAATCAATCACTAAAAAGAAGGTCGCAAAAGCGTCAAGTGCAATAATATAAATCCCATAAGATTCGGTTAGAAGTGCCTTAGTTAGTACGATCTGGCCAGCCAATGCCAGAAATATTGCAATCAAGTCTGAACCTATTAACCATCCTGAATCACGACCCATTTGCGGTTTTCGAGTTTTGGAAGAGATAATCGCCCCGCCCATGTTTTGCCTTCATATGTTCTAAACTTCAACCATCCGCGTAAGCACAGATTGAAAGCGGTGTTTACCTACGGCTTGTCAAGGTGCGGATATGGTAGCGGCTAATTGGGTTGAATCTGAAGTGCTAAAGGCAATACCTGAAGCATTGGTTGAAGTAATCGATTTACATGGTTCAGGAGACCACTTCCATGTTCGTATAATCACAGAAAGTTTTGAAGGAATTCGACCTCTTCAAAGGCAAAGAATGGTTCTAGAAGTTATGAAACATCATATTCCTAATCCAATTCATGCTCTTGACTTGAAGTGTATGACTCCAAAGCAAGCAGAAACGGCAGGCGATACCGCATTTGACCCTCATGGCGGAGGCCGTGGGATACATATTAAAAGAATAAATAAACAAAAAAGAGAGTGAAAAGAATGGATTGGACGGAACAAGAAATACAAGCTATAGTTAATGAGCACGCACTAGTGTTGTTCATGAAAGGAACACCAAATGAACCACAATGTGGTTTCTCGAACAGAGCAGCACAGGTTTTACAAGACCTTGGCGAGCCATTCGCAGCAGTCAATATCTTGACAGACCCTAGGGCAATACCTTCAGTTTGCAGTTGGGCGGATTTCCCAACAATGCCTCAAGTTTACGTTCATGGGGAACTCATAGGTGGGTCCGACATTGCTTTAGAGATGCTTCAAGATGGAAGCCTAAAAGAAATGTTTGAGGCTGGAAGAGCCTCAAATTAATCTAATTAGAAATCTAAGTTGGTGATTTGATGGGGGATGATTTACGCCGTTTAGTGATAGACGGAGGTCAATCTATCGTCAATTTCGACAATAAGGCATTCAAATCAATTCCCCAAGAAGGAATAGATTTAGCTGTTAAGGCGATGAGTGAAGGAGTCATGTATCGCTATCAACCTAAGAGCAAGGAACTATCGATCACTGCCAAACTAGAACACAATTTCTCCAAGTACATGGGGGTAAAGCATACCATTGGAACCAATTCATGCGGTTCTGCAATGTACATCGCTCTCAATATAGTTGGAGTTAAGCCAGGAGATAAGATACTAACCAATGCTTTCACTTTCCACGCCGTGCCTTCTGTCATTCAACATGCTAGAGCAATCCCAGTTCTTGTAGAGAGTAACCGTGAGTGGGCAATGAGTGCTGAAGACCTTGACAAGAAGGCAACTGAAACAGGCGCCAAGGTCTTGCTGATGTCATATATGAGAGGTCACGTTCCTGATATGGATGCGGTAATGGAAGTAGTCAAGAAGCATGATTTGATTTTCATCGAAGACTGTGCTCACGCATATGAAACACGATGGAATGGAAAATTCCTTGGTAAATTTGGACAAATCGGCTGTTTCTCAACCCAATCTTCCAAGGGAATGAGTGCAGGAGAAGGTGGAATTTTTATTACAGATAATGATGAATATGCTGCTAAAGCTGCACTTTATGCTGGTTCATATGAGAGACTGTGGACTAAGCACTTTGACCTGGACCCTGAAATAATGGATAGATTACAAAACCAAATCCCAGGGTATTCAATGCGAATGCAAGAAGTCACAGCGGCAATGCTTACGCCACAAATCGAGAGACTTCCTAAGATTAAGAAAATCCATGTCGAAAATTGGAATCTACTTCACAGTTTAATTAATGATAATGATAATATTGAGATTCCAATGCCGCTACCTCAAGTTGACAGTTTTTGTGATACTATGCAATTCCACTTAGTAGGCCTTAGTCGTGAAAAAGCAGACCAATTTATCGATTTGATGAAGATGGAAGGAGTTCCAATGCAAATATTTGGAGCCAAGCGCAATGCAAGAGATTACCGTCAATGGGAATATGTTGAAGCACACAAAGAAGAGTTAGGTGAAACAATTGCTAACATTGAATTTGCTTGTGACCTATCTCTCCAGCCGCACTTGAATCAGGAAAATATCAAGATAATCGCTCAAGTAATCACTGAAGTACTAGCTTACATCAATGCCCAATAATTTAGATTAATCAAAATCTAAAATAAATGAAATCAACTGTTTCAGCTGGCCTTAATAAAAATGTGAATGATAATAAAGTTCCACAAATAACTCCCCACATCAAAGGATTTTGCTTAGATATCCACATCTTGAGACCACCTATTTTACCACTTACTCCGTGCATTAAGATAAATATGGCAACAATAGAAATTGGTAATAGTTTTATTTCTGGCAATGCATCATAACCTTCTCTTAAATCCCAATGAGAATCAAATCCAATGAAAGTTTTTAGCGACCTAATCAACATAGAAGTATCTTCAACTCTAAATATTAACCAAGTCATAAAAATTAGATATTGAGTAATAATCCACCCTGATATCAACATAGTAATTGGTGCTCTTTCAAATCCGGATTTAATAATATTAGATTTAGTTAAAATTCTATGAATCAGTAAAAGGAGTCCGTGAACCGCGCCCCACAGAACAAAATTCCATGAAGCACCATGCCAGAGTCCTCCAAGTAACATCGTACCCATTAGAGCAACAATCAAGACTCTTGTTCCTCCACGACTTCCACCTAATGGGATATACAAATAATCTCTAAGCCAAGTTGACAATGAGATATGCCATCTTCTCCAGAAGTCTTGAGGAGAAGTTGCAGCATAAGGGGCTTTGAAGTTTTCAGGAAGGTCAATTCCAATAAGTGAGCTGAACCCAATGCAATATCTGTATATGCTGAAAAATCACAATAAATTTGAATTCCAAAACAAAGAGCACCCCACCAAATTAAAGCCGTATTTGCTAGGTGTGCTCCATCAGAAAAAATAGTATCTACATGAACTGCAACATTATCTGCAACAATAAATTTCTTTGCCAAGCCATAGATGATTAATGTAAGACCTAATCTAAATGTTGAGGATTAGAAGAAACTGGTTTTTGGATTTGCTTCGAGAAAATGTTGTGACCTTACAATTGGACCAGCAACTAACTGGGGGAAAGAAGGCCGCATAGCAAGCAAAATCTACAAACTTATCGTAAGGTTTATGCTTTTTTCGATAAATATCAATAGTGTAAGACATTGTTTGGAAGGTATAAAACGAAATTCCGACGGGTAATAATAATCCTAAAGTTTCTATTTCTGGCGCACCAGTTACCTTTAGACTTGTAAGATTCCATGTTTCGATAAAAAAGTCTAGATATTTGAAAATCGCAAGTAGTCCAGATTTATGCTAAGGCTAGAAATTAACCATCTTTTTCCGTATTGAACTTTTCACTTTGTTCTATTTTTTTCCCGCAGTCCAATCAACTAATGTTGAAATCAATAGATAGAATGAGGTGCCATCCAGATGCTAACCAAAAGAAAAGATAACTCAAGTTAACATTATCATAACTTGAGCATTTCTTTTACCTCTAGCGATGAAATAGACTAGTATCACTACAATGGGTAAAAACATTGTATAGTATTCTGGTGTTGTAAAATTCATGTAATCACGTCCTATCCAATATTTGTTCAATAATTGGTGTAATTCTATTACAATATTTCAATCGACCATCATCATCTAAATGATTTCGATCATAAAAATCATCTGAGTCCCAATTTGTGTCCCAAGTTTGGTCAAAAACCGTAATTCCTGGTAATTGAGAATACCTTTCAATCGTCTGGTTTAATCCATCCCACTGGTTCATTTCTAAGTATTCTAAATGTTCTGGATGATAAGGAGGAGTAAGTATTATTATTTCGATTTCAGCGTTCAATAAAGAATTTATTTCATATTCTAGTGCATCGTGAGATAATGTTCCATTTGAATTCGGTTTTGGCCAAGGTTTGACATGTAACTTTGATTCATTGTATTCTTTCATTTTTTCATCATCAAAACCCTCTATTCCGAATTTATCATTAGGAAAGATAGGAGTTTGTAAATACTCAATCCATTCGTCATCATTTTGCATTGGAACCCATCCAAAGTTTCCATTTTCTATTCCTAAAGTTTCATTCAAAAGTATTCTTTTCAAGTATTGATCAATTGCGGATGGAAAATATTCTTGTCTAAATTGGAGTCTTTCAAACTCATTCTTTGCAATCCACTTTTGATATTCCTCTGGTACAAGTTCTAACCAATCTCCTAAATCAGAATTATCTTGGTAAATACTATCGATTTTATATCGTAATTCGATATATTCAAGCGAACTTAAAGTGGATGGCGAAGTTAGAATATCAGGTGAAATTTCCATCATGACTATCTCAGGATTAGATGAAATAATACGTGGAATATGTTGCATATCTGTATATGGTTTTGAAGCAGAATGTGCCAAATTGTATACATTCGTACCAGCCCCTAAATTATCCCCGACACACCTGCCATCAAGGCTCTTGAGAGTCATTGAAGAGCCGATTGCGATTACCGAATCAATTCCATCATCTGATATACTATTCAAGGCATCTACGGTGATTGTATATCTTGAACCAGTAGTTAGTGACTGATTGCGCATTAATGGTTCTACAAGCAAAGATGGGATTGAGGTTGATATTAGTAAACAAACAATCAGATTAATTAAAACCGATAGTAAAAGCGAATTTTTACTTTCAGTTTCCATGATTTTTCCGCCATGCTAATTTTCTTCAAACAGGGCGACCAACAGCAAAGGTGTTCCAACCTTTTGATTTAAGTCATCTAAATCAAGAACTCTGCGTCCATCATAGAGAATTGGTGTACGCATTTGCTTGGCTAGAGTTTGCCAGTCAATAGAAAGACAAGCCTTGTGGGCGGTTACAAGCACGACCATGTCATAGCCGCTTGCATTTGATAAATCAGTAATAACATCAACATTATCTGGGAAATCATTCGCTTCCAAATGAGGGTCCCATGCTCCAACTTTGATTCCTTTAGAGATTAAAGTCTCAGCTAATGGTTCAGCGGGAGTTTCTCTTGGGTCTCCTACCTCAGCCTTGTATGACCATCCAAGTAACAGAACTTTTGCTTCTCCAGCTGGCACTCCAGCATTCCACATCAAGTCGCCTAAAACACCAGCAACATGACTTGGCATTGAGCGATTAACCGCTCTTGCAGCTGTAATTAGTCCTGCAGGAACTCCAACATCTGCCGCTCTTTGAATCATGTAATATGGGTCGACGGGAATACAGTGCCCACCTACTCCAACTCCAGGTGTATAACGGTGGAAGTTCCACTTTGTAGCGGCTGCTGAAAGAACATCTTCAACATCAACATCAAGAGCAGGGAAAATTCTAGCCAGCTCGTTTACCAAAGCAATGTTAATGTCACGCTGAACATTTTCTATTACCTTAGCAGCCTCAGCAACTTCTAACTTTCCAACATAGCGAACATCTTCAGTGGTCAGTTTACTGTATAGTGATACTAATGCTTCACCAACTTCCGGATTTGAACAACCGATTACACGAGCAACTTGTCTAACACCATGTGCAGAATCTCCAGGATTGAATCTTTCAGGACAATAAGCGATCTCTAAATCATCTCCAATTACAAGTCCTAATTCTTCGATAAGGGGGTGCCAAGTTTGAGCAGTGACTCCAGGATAAACGGTTGACTCAAGCACAACAATTGTATTCGAACCTTTTCGAATTGCCTCAAAAACATCTCTTCCTGCACCTGCAACATAAGACAAATCAGGCTTAAGGTCATGAGTAATAGGTGTTGGAACCGTAACCAATACTACGTCACAATGAGGTACAGCCTCGGCTGCAGAAGTAGTGATATTCCATCTTTCAGTTCCTGGCTGTGGAACAATATCATCAACGTCAGGGTCGCCGGTTGGGTTTTTCCCTTGTAAAACCATATCTACGTACGCTTGGAAACATCGACTCCCCATACTTCAAATCCAGCATCATGAAAACCAATTGCAGTTGGTAAGCCAACATACCCCAGTCCAATCACGCCAATAACCTTAATTTCTGACTTGCCCATGTTGCGGGGCTATCGTTGTTACTCATCAAACCATTGTTTAAGATTCGAAATAGGTGATTACTTCATTAATACCTTCTCAAGACGAAGAACATGGTTGCATCCGAGGAAAGCCCTCGCCTACAAAAGATGTGGTCTAAGAAAAAAATGAGAAGTGCACCCCTCGCATTAGTTTCTGAGAACATACAAAATCGAGAATTAATATCTCGACTTATTCGGCGGGACTTAGATTCTCGATTTAGGGGGCCTCTACTCGGCTATTCATGGTCGATTATCGAGCCTCTTCTCTTAGCCTTAGTTTATTCATTTGTTTTCGGTATTATTGTGGGACGATCAGATCCACTCTATCCAGCCATAGTGATGATTGGGGTCATCGGCTGGTCTCTGTTTTCAAGATGTATGACTGCCACAACAAAAACCCTTACAGCGAACGCTTCATTGTTCCAATTTACTAAGATTCCAAAATCTGTTTTTGCAATTAGTAGCATGCTTACCAATTATCTGCTGAGTTGCATTTCTCTTTTCGCGCTTATACCGTTTATTTATCTCAATGAGCTGTCAATAGGTTTGGAATACATCTTCCTTCCAATCTATCTTTTCTTACTGGCCATTACTGGGACAACGGTGGGATTGCTCGTAGCTCCAGCCGCAGTTCGAATTCCAGATATAGTGAATATTGTTCAATTTCTGTCACGTGTCGGTTTCTTTTTGTCACCTGTTATGTGGACATACCAAATGCTATCAAGTAAATTTGGAACTGGGAATTATCTCACTCTTGCTCATTTGAATCCTGTAATCGTTCCAATAACTGAGATGAGGGATATTATACTTAATCAAAACAGTGAAATCCCAGATTTTGGATATTTCATATTCGCCGGTATTGTGGCATTTTTTTACCTGGTTGGGACAATGGTTTTCTATGTTAAATCGAATAAAATGGTGGTTGGATTATGAATGTATTAGAACTTCATGGCGTGAGTTTAACTTATCCACAATCTCGATTAGAGAAAAAGAAAAAAATGATTCCCTCTAAAATCGGCCCAATTGATTTAGAATTCTATAAGTCAGAGATCGTTGGAATAATTGGCCGGAATGGATCAGGTAAAAGTACACTGCTTCGTATCATGGGCGGAGTGTTTCCTCCCGATGAGGGCGAAGTACATCTCTCCGGAAAAATATCCTTACTGGCGGGTGTGGGCGTAGGATTTAACAAAAATTTAACTGGATTAGAAAATACATTTCTGTACGCTTCACTCATGGGATGGAAGAAAAAACAAATTGAGGAAAAGTTAGATGACATTATTACATTCTCAGAACTTGGGCATCATTTTGAACGTCCGATTAGAACATATTCCTCTGGAATGAAAGCAAGATTAGGTATCTCAGTAGCAACTGCGTTCCAACCAGATATTCTTCTCATCGATGAGGTACTTGGAGTAGGTGATGCGTCATTCAGGAAAAAAAGCGAGCGACGTGTGAGAGACATGATTAGTGGCTCTGGTACGGTGATCATTGTATCTCATTCTCAAAACTTCATGCTTGAGATATGCGACCGAATTGTTATCATGGAAGCAGGTGAAGTCGTTGAAGTTGGAGAGCCAGCAGAAATGTATAATCTATACAAAACCATACTAAATGGTGAATCATCTAAATGACTTGATGGTATTGATTAGTGAATCAACTGAGTTTTCTAAAGACAACTTCTTCCTCGAGATTTTCATCACTAAATCTGGGAAATTCGATTTCTCTATTTCGTTAATCATAAGGTTTGCTAAATGAATGGATGGCTCAAATAACAAATTACCATTTCGAGAATACTTCCATTCGCGTGCTTCAGATTTCAGAACAACGCCTAATAGAGGATTCGACGATATAAAGTCAAATCCATCGCTAAGTGTGTCGACTGCTATTACTCGAGCACCTTGAGCCAAACTCTCTTGAATGATTCGAGGATTAGCATCTCTTCCTGAAGTAATGATCATCGATTTGCTTTTACTGAAAAGGGCTTGAAGTTCCTTTCGAGAAACCTCGCCTTTATTGATGATGCTTATATTTGTAAACGAATACTTCATTAAAGGTTCAAAAACCTTACTTTCTGCTTTGTTGCCAGCAATGACAATTTTCAATTTCTGACCAATAATAGCATCAAGATGTTTTACAATTTGAACAAAGCATTGGTGGTTTTTTGTCGGTTGTAAAGAAGTACCACAGTAAATTGCGTCGTATTCCCTAACGAAGTTTATTTCGGAGTCTGTCCATAAAGCAGGTTTAACAAAAGTTTGGACTATCGCACTTGGAAAGGCCTTACTCAACGGTTGAACATTAATTCTATCATCAGCCAAAACTACACTGTATGGCCCTCCAATTAGCGATTCACGACGACTCCGGAAATGTTGAATTAAATGGGAATAGTTGTCTTTTAAATTATCCGAAACGTTTTCCAGTTCGTGTTCTTTTAACATACCTGTAAGTAAACGCTCTAGCTTAGATGATTCCGCGTCGGAATCAAACAATGTTTCAAGGCTTTTTTGAAACTTGTCAAGGTGAGGATAACGAAGAGAAGTCGCAGGATAATGCAACCAAAAACGATGGGAATGAGGTGTCGAACGATCGGATAACCACTGATGAAATACAGGGTAATTCCCACGCGTAATAATAATACTCGAGTCCATAAAAGAAAGAAGGCTTTTCGGTTCGGTGAATGACCAGTACGTGGTATTCTCATCAATTTCAGACCAACCTTGTTCTTCCTGTACACTCCAATTTCGTAGTTCGCCGTCATTGTACCCGTGAACAACATGAAATTCTTTGATGTTCAAACGTGAGCAAATCTCCTTACACATTTGAAAGTAAACATCCGTGGAAAAAAACTCAATCATTTCGGCATCTAATACATAATTGGGTAATTTTTTTTTCAATCTTGTCAGTTTAATTTCCTCACCCTCTTGAGGTAAATTTTTTCTTTTATTCCAGAGAGCCGGCGTTTTGTGAAAAAAGACTAATTTATCCA
Organism: Candidatus Poseidoniaceae archaeon; assembly: GCA_949372655.1. GTDB lineage: Archaea > Thermoplasmatota > Poseidoniia > Poseidoniales > Poseidoniaceae > MGIIa-L1. The sequence goes on along the minus strand of CASIAI010000008.1, from coordinate 13,150 downwards.
AATCTAATCCTCCTTTGAATGAACAGCGTCAAACATTGTGTAATACGATTTGAGCATATCTTCATTATACCGAGTAAACTGTTCATGCATCAACGACTTATGCATGCTTTCCAATTTTTGAGGATCATTCAATATTGATTGTATCGCCTCTTTTAGAGCAGTTCGTGACCTTTGAATAACGATACCATTCTGGTTTGGAATGACAAGTTCAGGAACGATGCCGACTTTGGTCGATATAACAGGACGGGCTGAAACTAAAGCCTCCAATATCGGCATCGGCCCTCCTTCGTGTTCGCTCGAACAAATTAGAACATGATTTTTCGAATAAAAGTGACCCATTTCACTCCTAGGCACCCTGTTTAACGGAGTCGCTGTACGTAGCGTTACGCCTAAATCAGCACACACCGGTTCGACAATTGAATAAAACGCTTTGTTATCGCCATGATGAGAAGTTGAAGGGTTTCCAACCCACATGAAACGGATATCTTTTCCTGGGGGAAGAGGAGTCGGGTAAAACAATTTACGGTCGACACCATTTGGAGTAAAAAAACCATTATCCAAATTTAAAACAGAACCAATCTCTTGAGATATATATCCAGTTCCAGCAAATTGATTGCAAATATCTTCTGCCTGTTTTGAACTCATGCCTCTTTTTATCCACGAAAGAGAATGAACCCCTACACAGGTTTTGGAAAATTGGAAACCCTTCATTTCGGGGCCGTATCTCATCCCATCAAACCACAAGAAAAAGAATGTAATATCATATGGGGTTAAATCAAACGAACTGGGGTCTCTTCGAATATTGATAATGTATTCAATTTTAATTTCATGTTTTGTTGATGATTTTTGAAGTGACTGGGCAAGAATATCATAAGCCCATCCGGGGCGATCAGCAATGAGTAAAATTTTCATTCGATTCCCTCAAAGAGTATTTCCTCTAATTTAGTATGCATTGCTCTTAGGCTAAAACATTCTCTAACATGTTTTTTAGCAGCAATGCTAGAAGAGTTTTGGAAGGCTTGATCATTGATTATTCGAAGTACAGCGTTCGATAAATTTTCTACAGTAGGGTCTTCAACTAAAAATCCTGATTGTCCATTCACGAATGTTTCTCTAGCACCTCCTGCATCGGTAGAGACTACCGGAATCCCCATCGCCTGTGCTTCGATTAACACATTAGGCAATCCTTCGATTAAACTGGTCAACAAGAAAGCATCAAAGGTATCTAAAATTTCAATCACATCATCTCGATATCCCATAAATGTGACATTCGTATCAATACCGATTTGTTTAGAATATTGTATTGACTCTTCGAGAAGAGGTCCATCACCGACCATGGTAAATGTAACCTCATTCGCCGATTGTTCCATAACCGATTTTGCAACATCAAGCCAGAGAAAGGGTTGCTTAACTTCGACAAATCGAAACACAACTCCAATATTAAGCGGACCAGTCACTGATTGGTTTTTTGAAGAAATTGCAAACTCACTTAACTCAAAACCGTTGCTCAACACCATCATTTGTTCTTTAAAACCTCCGATCCATTCTGTATACTTTTCAAGACCGTTTTGGCTGTTGTGACAAAGAAACACTCGCTTATCAACAAGAACATCTTTGTATCCTAATCTCACAAACCGATTGTTATAATAGTAATTCGCACCTTTATTTGAAAATGAACTTGTCTGTAGACTGAATGGAGGTAATGAACGTGCCGACATTACAATGCGCGGAACTCCACAAATTAAACCTGCGATCGCGCCCAAAACATTCGTACTATCCTGCCAAAGATGAAGTGTTGTAGGCTTTTGAGAACAAATGAGTTGGATGAGATGAATCAATTTTTGTGAAAAACCTGGGTTCATAGGCGGCGATGTCGGTATTAAATCTAAAAGTTCAGTAATTCCCGGATCAATATTTTTATCTAAGTGGTTATGACTCTTTGAATAATCAAAAATCGGAATTCTTAATTCTCGTACTTCATTAATAAACGAATTCTCAGAAGAGTTTACACCAACATTCCAAATGACCAAGTCTTTGCTGAAATTTGGGTTTGCTAGACATCGTATAACTTGGCGTTCTGCACCCCCAAATTTAAGCGAATTGTTCACGACCATCGCAAGTGAAGGGCGAGGATCATACAATGGTGCCGCGGATGTAAATTTGCGAATAATTTCTCTAAAAACAAGGTGCTCAACACAGTCTTCATCAATGAATGATGATTGTTTACTGGCCGGCAATAGTATTGAAGAAAGTTTTGAAAAATAAGTGGCATATTGGAAAACTGCTGTTGAGGGATTTTGGATATGCTCAAGTAACTCATACGCCCTATTCATGAACTCAACATCCCCACTGTTCTTCACCGCTTCAAGGTAATTATGCTGGTATTTGTCGTTATCTAAATCACATAACATGAGAGATTCTAACCTCTTTAAAGCAGTTAATGAGATGTCCTTGAATGAATATTTGACTCCAAATTCGCTAACCATTTGCAACATGTAACCGTTCACACCTGCAATGGACATAAACTTCTCAAATACTGCACGATAATCGAGACCGGTACGAATAAGTCGCATAATTTGAGTTCTCGTTGGGTTCGAGAATGGTAATAACATTTTCAAGCCGTCAACTCCCTTAGAAAAGTTATTTTCAATGATACCTGATGAAAGTTGATTTCGGGCGATTTCGAGAAGTAAGGATTGGGGAGACATGCCAGCAATATCTGCCAGTTTCTCTACCGGTTCATTTGGCTGGACTTGTAATGAAATACGCACCAACTCTTTCGCTTGAACAGGAGTTAGAGAACTGGTTTTTATTGTTTTTAAACCCAAAATTACTGAATCATAATCTTGTAAGAATATATGACATTTCATCTGTAAAATATTGGAAAGATTATCACTAGAAAGCTTAGAGATATACCTTTGAATGAGTTTCGTTTTTCTTGTTGCATATGCCGCCCTTAGAATTTCATATGGTGCATGAATTTTATATCGGCCTTCCATTTTGAGAATGTATGCTTCAATTTCCGAGTTTGAAAGAAGAAGGGCTTGCAGGATTTTCATGTGAATAGAATCATTTCCAAACCGAGTCTCACAGTACTCAATGCCCTCAAACATCGCTTCAAAATCACCCTCTCTGGAACACAATACAATGTACTCAAACATCAAAATCCGATGGTGAATCATTATCTCTTTGTTAATTTTGAGCATATCCAGCGCTTCAGTATTTCGCTTAATAATAAGCATTGATCTTGCAAGCAGGTAGAGATCATCAGAATCAATAATCTCTCCCCTGTAAGAATATGGGAGATAAAGATTGACTAAATCAGAATATTTCTTTTGCTCAAATAAATCCTCAATCGTTTGAATTTTGTTCGAAGGAATGAGGTTTTCTACAATTTCTCCATCGGGGTCCAAAATCACAACTGAACGGTGAATCTGCTTACCACTTCGCTGAAATCTCTTTAAGAGTTTAGAGGCCAGCGATGTCACCATGTACTCCCCTACTACTGCCACTTCATGAATACTCTCTTTACGCAAGGAAAAAAGAGATTATATTCATACAAATCATTAACCTTCGGCGGTCACATTCCTCTGTGGACGAGTATCTTGAGCTTACACACGTCTCGCGAAGGGAGGAAACTTTGCAAAGCGAAGTAGAGCGATTAAGGAATACCTTTTCCTTCCAATTTGGAAACCTTTTCGTTCGAGCGATTGAACGCCCAATCACATTGCCGATGCTTCCATTCAACATTCTTGTTTTTTTATACAAAAGAGCGACAAAAAAGAACATTCTTCCAGAACCAATTACAAAGATTACTCGTAATTGCGTGATTGGATATTCTGCTGAATCTCCAAGAGGGATTCACTTTGATCGTATGGAAATTATTCTCAGGGAAATGCGTAAATTTGGCATTCAAACGATTCATGTAACTAACGACAGAGAAATTCGTGAGTATGAATATATTGAGTCTCATGCGTTATACTCAATGCCTGCACGAAAGAATTTTCCAGACATGATACCGCGAATATGGAATCGTAAAGTGGAGCAAATATTTTCAGGCATACTAGATACTTTCCACCCTCGAACCATGATTTTCGATGGTGATTATCCATTTAGGGGATTGCTAAACGCTGTATCCTTAAGACCAGAAATGAACAGATTCTGGATTCGTGAATCGCTTCTTAGTTTCAAAATTTCTTCATTACCAATTGATGCGTTTGATTCCTTTGATGCGACAATTCACCCGAGTATGAGTAGAAGAGATGACCCGGACACAATAATCGGGAAAAGCGGAACAATATTCTGTAACCCGATAATTCGGGATTCTCATGGTCAAAAAGCATTGACTCAATTGAGAAAGAGTATTGTTCAATCGCACAAAAAAGTGGTCTTTGTTCAACTCTCGAAAAATGTGGTAAAGGTCGATCAAATTTTTGAACAGTTAACTTCAACCAATGATGTCCAAATACTATGCTTAAACACCGCTGTCCCGAAAAAATTTGCAAACCACTTGAATGTAACAACCTATCATGATATTTCGACCAGTGATGCAATACAGATAGCCGATGTATGCCTAATTTCGCCCGATTTTTTCAATATCTACTCATGCTTCAGAAATCAAAAACCTACGATGTGTATAGTTGAATCTGAAAAGAATCTTGATTCAATTACTCGTGAATTTGGTATGCCAAACTTACCAATTGTTTTGATACAAAATGAGCATGACTCGTCGTATATTTCAGATGGAATTGAACGCTTATTTAACAACCAATTCCGAGAACAATTAATCCAAAGAATGTCGGATTTAAACATTCAAAGTGGAACGGAGGAATTGTGCAAATATCTTTATTCATTGCATGAGTCTAATCAAGCTCAAGTGGATTTAAACGATTAATTCGGTCTTGGTTGTTCCAATCTTCAAGTTGGTTTTCCATTTCACTGCTGTTCACTCCGATGTATGATCTGATGCGTGCCTCTGTGTATTCACGTATACGCTCATGAATGTATATTCTTGATTTCGAATACCAATGTGCGAGATATGCGAGAGAGTTCTCATTGTCAAAACGTTGAATGAAACCTTTGGGATAATGTGTCAAATCGAGCCTTGCAAACGAAAATAGGAGAACGTTTTCATGGCTAATCGGTAGTTGTAGTAATTTGGAACGTACTTCTTTACTCTTGAGAAGGTGATGCGTTTTTTCCATATTATGTTCGATAATATTTAGAGCTCCTCTTACTGTTTGTTTTCGGAAACATTTCCAACAAAAATGGCAAGGCTCCATTGCAGTGCCTCGTATACATGATTGGGAAAGATTGCCTATACTTGATTTCGAACAAATCAGCTCAGTGCCGACTTCACTGATCCCACCAGTTGGATAAGACAAAGGCAAACCGGCTTGAGCAAAGATATCCCACCAATTTTTGTAGTGCGATGTTTCAGAGTATTCTTTGTACTGTATTCTACCTAAACCGTAGAGAGATTCAAGAACTGTGCCATAGGCAATTCCAAAAAGCTTCATTTTCTTGGCAAAGAGAATTGCCGGGATTCCATTGGACAAATCAGTTGGAAAACCTAATGGTTTGCGAATTAACTCTAAATCACATTCCACAATTTGGCAATCATACCCTATTTGCGAGAGTTTCTTTACTGAATGCAAAGCTGCTTCTTTAGAGTACAGTGAGCCACCAGAATCTGGACGATCAAGGAAGAAGGGAATCGTAGATGGAGGTAGAACCGAAAGAGCAGCGGTTGAATCGGCTCCTCCACTGTATGCAAGACCTAAATATTCAGCCAAATCAGAATCATAAGGGATTATCTGAAGATCGACTGGAGTAATAGTTATGTTCATTTTTTGACATGCATCAGCAAATCTCTGACTCACTCCGAACGATAAATGAAGCGATTTGTTAAACCAAGGCCGCACAATCAGCAGAACGCTCAATGCTATATGGTCTGGATGTATATCAGATATTTCCCAATCTTCAGGCCCACGAAGGTAACAGGACATGTTCGCCATTTCTGCTTTTCGCTGAATTGGCTCATCATCTTCGGGTTGAAATTCCAAGGTGAAGATGCCTTTGTGCATCGAGACATTAACGTGCATACTAATCCTTCACTTGTTGCAGATACCACTCAACTGTTCGTTGAAGTCCTTCATCGATAGCAATATCGGGAACGAAGCCAAGTTCACTTTTCGCCATATCAATATTGGCGTGTGAATGTAAAATATCACCCAACCTTTTAGCCTGATATGATGGTTCAATTTTAAGTGCATCTGGATATTGAAGACCTACATTTTTCCGAATTCCGTAAAATAGTTCATTCACAGTAGTCATACCACCGTATGCCAAGTTGATCACTTTTCCATTCAATTTACCCAAAGATGGTTTCAGTAAAGCAGCCATATTTCCAGTTACAACATTACTGATATGGGTGAAATCACGGCTTTGCTCGCCATCACCAAAGATAAACGGAGTTTCTCCATCGACAAGACTCATGATGAATTTAGGAATCACTGCAGCATAAGGCCCTTCGGGATCTTGTCGCTTTCCAAAGACATTGAAATATCGAAAACCAAGTATCTCGACATCGTAGCATTCGACAAAAGCCTGTTGAATCAGTTCCATTGAGCGTTTACTTGCGGCATAAGGTGAAAGAACTTCACCGACTTTAGCCTCGGTCTTCGGTAACGTTTGATCGTTACCGTAAACGGACGAACTCGATGCAAAAACAATCCTCTTGACTCCTTCTTCGACAGCAGCCCGGAATACATTCACAGTCCCTGAAATGTTTATGTCGAGACTTGTGATTGGATCGTCAATTGATCTTGGAACTGAGCCCAAAGCTGCTTGGTGGCTGATGTGAGTACATCCGACAACGGCATCTTTGCATGTCTGAAAATCCCGAATATCTCCTTTAACGAATGTAAATAACTCAGAATCCATAAGGTGCGAAATATTTTCGATTTTTCCGGTCAATAAATTATCTAATACCGTGACTCGTATACCGTTCTGAATCAAGTGTTCAGCAAGATTCGAGCCAATAAATCCCGCCCCTCCAGTAACCAATACATGGATCGGAGTGCTTAATCTGCTGTGACTCATGGATCATCCTATTGAGAGTGCCACTTGAAAGTTCCCTAAACTAATTAGGAAAAAAGGGTTTTACAGTTGGAATATATTTCAACGAAATGCTATAAACTATAACTATATAAATTACTCATGGTCGAAGACAAGGTGCCAACGGTTACTGTTATTGGGACTTGTAGGGTACACGATACACTCAATGAAGTCCAATCGTTAGGACTGATCAAGTTAGACAACGGTGGAATGAATTCTTTCGTCCATTCGCTCCCAGAGATATTATTACGTCTTGAGGTTTTGTCAAGGAAATCTGAATATTTGGAAAATATAGTTGATATTCAGGTTGGAACTCGTTCAGGAATTAAACTTAGGCCAGAAGAAAACTTCGATTTTAGAAGCATAGACATAATTGTCATTGAAATCTCTTCATTGAAAGCGATATTCTATCAAGAACATCCTTTGCAGTTCAATGAAGTAAACCGTAACCTATGTACTCCTAATGGTGAATTTGGAAACAAACTTAGAGATGAAATAAATTTGGCTTTCAAAAATCGCTCTGATAATATCAAAACTCCTAATGTACCCTATCCTGAATCAATACCCACAAAGTATAGAAAAATAATTTCTGGCTTGACACCGATGCTAATGAATGAAGAATCGATTCATTCTTATCTCGGAAAGATAATCCACTTTATACATGAAAAACCAATTTTGTTTGTGAATCATATAAATACTGAAGGACATAACGGTGAAATAATTCCATCTCGAAACAAATTATGCCAAATGGTATCCAACTTCTGTGTAAGCAATAATATTCCTCTTTTTGAACCTGCAGAATTATTTCAAAAGCATGAGAAAAAGGACTTATTAGCAAAAGATGGAAAAGATTTAGCACACTATGCAAAAACCGCACTGGAAACGGTCGGATTAGCACAATATAATCGAATTATAAAAATCTATCAAAAAATAAATTCAAGTGATTAATTAGTAATTTTTCAAGTAATCAATACGAAAACCATCTCTATACTAAATAAAATTGAGAGTGATTTGATTCGATATTTTGATGAAGAAAGTGAAGGATACTCTATGCCCGCCAAATTTCTCAAGAAAATCCACTCGATTCGACAAAATCGCTCCGAATAATGAAATCAATCGATGATTAATTCAGTAATCCAAGAAGTATCATGATATGAAAGATGATGCTTAATATTAGCATCAATATTGACTATTTCACGTATCGCTTGAACAATTGATTTAGTTTCTCTTTTTTCAATGACAATCCCCCAACCTTCTTCTTCAGCAACCTTACATCTCGCCAATTGATCATCCATACCTGTGTTCATGTTTGGATAAAAAATCGTAGGAATCTGAGAAGAGCGCATTTCATGAAAAGAATTGTACCCGCCAGCTTGTATCGAATAGTCAAATCCTCTGAAGTAAATCGCATTTGGATAATCACGGAGAATTCTCACTCGTTCGTTGGAAAACGATACTCTCTTGCCGAGTAATGATTCCCCTATTACAATAAATAAATCAGAATTACGCTCCAATAATGCGTCAATTGTAAGGCGTATTTCCGATTCAATATCGTTAATTTGCCCTGCTCCTAATTGAACATACCATACTTCCGCCGATTGAGGGACGCCAAGCCGACTACGTGCTTCTTTTTTCGACAGCATTTCTTCCTCTTTCACCAAGATTATAGGAGGTACATGTTTGACTTCAACCGAATGTTCCACGTTTTGTTCTTGCGTTGTAATTGAATCACCTGGATGAAGAATTGTATCAAAGAACTGAATACTATCTACAGGTATTTTAGATCCTTTTTTGAACATACCCCGTCTCATCCACGCCTTCTTCATTGATGGCCTTCTTTGTATTGCATTCAACATGCCTCTGTAAGGATATGCTCCATCAAACATGAAGAGCTTAGGTTTGTGAGTTTCTAGAATCATCAATAATTGTTCTTCAATAAGACCATTCCATTGCGTAGATGACATGCCCTGAAACTTGTATTTTCCAGCAATATGGTATGTCGGAAAGTTTTCAATATATGGTATATGTAAAGTCGGCATAGGGGTGAAAAATATTACTTCAGTGCTAGGGCTGTGTTGACGAATCGATTTGGCTACAGCATACATTCTGGTAAAATGGCCAAAACCCACTCCGTTGGTAGGAAATAAAACAACACAATCTTCGGAGTTTGTATTGCTGTTCAAACCAATCATGCCACTGTTTGGTGGAGCTTTCATTCCTATTTTTTCTAGACCGATTAAAAAAGAATGATAAGGGAAAGTTAATGGCAAAAACAATAATTTCCAAGGACGTCTAATAGAGGCAGTTAGATGTTCACCCAATCTATATGTCGCAGAATTTTTTAACCGATAAATCTCTCTTTCATGTCTTTCCGCTTGTTTTACAGCAAGGTTAAGAGATGCAGTATATTCTTGTTCAGAAAATTCTATTTCAATCTGTGAATCCTGACCCTCCATACTATCGCTAATACTTCATATTTAACTGCCTTTTCCCGTAAATTATTTTATGATCTAGTTTTTGATGATATATATTATTTTAAATTATAAGCGAACAATATAATACTGAACCCCATATTTAATTACATGGCGAGCCCGAGAAATGTTAGTGAAAAACCATTAAACATATGCTGGGTTACAGTACGCAAGGTGAATGATTTATGTTCAACAACGACCCTATCTTTAGCCCAAGGATTAGTTAATTACGGACACAAATTGACCTTTCTAAACCCTGATAATAAAAAAGTTCATCAAAATTATCCGTGGACACACGTTGAACTTTTCAAGTCTAAAATTAAAGGTCGTCAATCATCAAGCATTGCAAAATCAGCGAAAAAATGGTTCAAAAAACAATTAAAAAACAATTTTGATATAGTTCTTATCGATTGGCAGATAGCAAAATTTTTACTTCCTTTTCTTGAAAAAAGAGGTAACAAAATTATTTTGATTGACAGATCACCTCCTGCTGATGTTTCCCTGTTTGCTAAACTTCAGTGGAGATATTGGAAATCAGCTTGGAAATATGTGTTAAATGAAAAGATATCTGCAGGTTGTGTAGTTTCTAACGCACATAAAAACTTTGTAAGCCAAAACTTCCCGATACCTCTAGAAAGAATACATGTTTTGCCTGCAGGAGTTGACCCTGAATTATTTGAGAATGAAAAAAAAGTATCAATCGAAAGTGAGATACGCTTAGTATATCACGGTCGTTTAGATAAACATAGAGGGATCTTAGCATTACCAATGTTAGCTCACAAACTTCAATCTAACACTAATACAAAGTTGACTATGATTGGAGAGGGCGACGCTTTGAACAACTAAAGATGATAGAAAAACAAAATACATGGTTGAAAATTTATCCAAAAATAAAACATAAAGATATAGCTAAAATTATCAATACTCAACATATAGGTTTACTACCAATGCCAGATTCTAAAGTTTGGTCATTAGCTAGTCCGCTCAAAAGAAGTGAATATCTCTCTTCAGGATTATTAGTTTACGGATTAAAACATGATGGACATACTTTACCAAATTCTGATAATTCATGGCTTCGTTTGGTTGAACAATTTGATTTCCATGATTTAGGTGTTGAATGGATAAAGTCATTGAATGATGAAAAATTTCTCGAAGCAAGTAAAGCCTCACGGAAATATGCAGTTGATAATTGTTCATGGCAAAAAGCAATCGATGAATTAAATTATGCGGTTCAAATTAATAAAAAAGAATATTAATTTCAATAATTATAATATTCAATCTATATTTTTGAATCTGGAGTTGAGTGTTATTTGATATATTAAGAGTGTAGATGATTTTTCGATCAAAAAGAATTCGTTCAGTCAACTGTTGATTGGATAAAAATGTCGATAAATTTAATCTTAGAGAATTGTAAAAAGCAAGATAATTTGTAGAAGAGAGCTATTTTTGGCGTCAAGTTTCCAACATATTGGACCAAGCAATATCACAACAGTCTTGATTGATAGCGACCTAGCATCGTATATGGCGAATGTTGCAATGGTGGTGACAAATGCCTGTGACCCCGACCCTAGGGTGATAAATTCAGCTAGATGGCTAGTTGAAGCCGGACATAATGTTACAATTCATGCATATGACCGCCAACATTCTTCACAACAAGAATCTGAAATTGATGGAGTATTAATTTCCCGATATCAATTAGGCAAATCACCTTATGGCGGATTGTTAAAGACTGTTTTAGGATTGAAGAAATTTACAAAAAAAGTAACTTCAATGATATATGAAAGTAAACCAAATATGATAATCTGTCATGATGCAGATACTCTTGAAGTTGGTTGTTTAATAAAAAAATCGCTTGGTATTCCTTTAGTTTTAGATATGCATGACCTTCAACACACATGGGTATTAATGCCCAATCCTAAGTCAGTGTTACGTCGAATAGTAAGTCGGAGAATGAAGAAGATTTTTCTAAATAAGTTAACTAATGTTGATTTGATAATAAGTAGTAGTGGTTCCATTGAAAACGGCAAATATCCAGGATTCAAGGAATGGCTAAGTTCGTTTGGTTTTGAATCAACAGTTGTAGAAAATAGACCGATTAAAACAATTCAGATTTCACTCCCAAACGAGGATAGTTGGACAGTTTCGCATATAGGTAGAATTAGAGACATAGATAGTATTGAATTGCTTTTAGAAGCAATTCGGATTATTCCAAAAGCCCAACGTCCAAAGTTACTGATTGCAGGTGATGGGATATCATGGGAAAAGGCCAAGCGAATTATCGAAAGTTTTTCACAGGAACACGAAATAAAATATGACATAAAAGGTTCTTATCAAAAAGAAGATTTAGAAAAATTATTGAAAGAAACCAATGTAATGTATGCATTATATGACCCTGCTAGAGGTAACATCAATGATGGCGCATTACCAGTCAAAATGTTCGACGCCTCTTCACTCGGCATTCCAAGTATTGTAAACAGTAATTGTTTGATGGCAGAAATTTGCGAAAGTGAAAAGTTAGGTATGTCTGTTGAATGGGGTAATTCCCAAGCATTAGCAGAAGCATTATTGAGTCAGAGAAATACTAGAGTCAAACTAGAGAAAACAGCCTCTCAATTTAGAGAGGTTTATCTCTCCAAATTTCATTCATTACTCGAATTATGATTAGTTATGGCTTTAGAATATAATTCTGACCATTTTTTATTTATTTGTTCTATTGAGTGCAACTCTGAAATATTATTTTCGCCTAGTGGTTCAATTTGTTCAATAACTTCAACCCAAGATTGTAACTCATTGTGAGGGGCAGAATAAATACAATCTGGAATTTCGTTAATATTTTCTGAAGCGATGACTTGGCAACCAGATTTAATCGCCTCATACATAACCATTGGTTGACCCTCAAACTGTGATGGAATTAATAGAGCAGTGCTATCTTTCAACAATTCATATTTTCTCTCCTCACTTATCCATCCTAAGCCAGTAATTGCTTCTTCACTATGTTCCGTGCCGGTAGCATACAATTTCCATCCATTATTACGAATCTCTCTTGCTATTTTGAATGCAAAATCATGTCCTTTTACCGGGTCTGCCCTGCCTAGAAGAAGAAGTTGCTTAGTTTTTCTTTTATCAAAATCACCAATCTCAATTTTGGGGTCAATAGGATTTGAAATTACAGAACATTTTCCAATAATTGGATTTAATCTATCATTCCAATATTTGTTCAGAACTACCACTTTGAAGGGAAGGAGTTCTTTTTTGATATTTTTTCGTTTTTCTGCCATTATATCAAATTGGCCACTGTGTATGTGCATAATAGTCGGAAAATCTAGGTTATGGGCCAATTTAGCTAGGTTTAATTTGCGTCGATATGAAAATCCTGCTGCAGAGTGAATGTGTACAAGGTCAAATTTATTTTTATTCTCTTTCAAAAAAGCTCTAACCGTTTTCCATGCACTGATTTTTCTAAGAAGTCCTGAAGCAGAATGAGAACTTATCATTTCACTTTCCCAGCCATCTGGTGAATTTTCCGCTAAGATGTGCATTACCTTGGACATACCCCCTGG
>CASIAI010000007.1 GCA_949372655.1 Candidatus Poseidoniaceae archaeon | reverse complement strand
GCAAATAGTCCTCCAGATGTGAATGGTTATGCTGTAAGAACTCAAATGATTTTAGAGAATCAAAACCAATTAGAAGCGATAGAATGTTTAGCACTTAGTTCACCTTGGTATCCAGATAGAGATTCTATGGTTGAAGAATATAATCAAAATGGAGTGCAGTACTTGCGTACTTTACACCCTTCAAGGAAAGAGAACCGTAAATTTTCTCATAAGTTAGTTAAATTCTTCACCAGAACCCTAAATACTCAATCACTTTCTAATACAAGTAATAATGAAGATAAAAAATTTATTTTATTAAGAGTCTATGATTTCTTTTATTATGGTTTTTTCAAACTAGGACGAGCAATAAGGCACTTTTTTAGAATCGGCTGGAAAGTTATCGAAGAAAAAATCTTAATCAAATATTTCACTAAGAGAATTATTGAAGTTGCTAAACAAAATGAGTCTGAAATTATCCATGCTCATACGCCTTATAGAGTCGGATTACCCGCTCTTAAAGCAGCTAGAACACTAGGACTCCCCTTCGTTTACGAGATGCGTGGTATGTGGGAGGAAACTGCAGTAGCCAATGGAAGATGGCTCAGAAATGGACCTGCCTATCGCCGTTTTCAAAAGTTTGAAACCAAAGTTTTACGAAAAGCGGACTCGGTAATTTGCATAAGTGAGACTCTCAAGAAAGAGGCTATTTCTAGAGGAGTAAGTCCAGAGAAAATCACAGTAGTTACTAATGCTGTCAAGAGTGGTATGGCTGAAAATAATTCGCATTCATCTAGTTTAGAGGCCGCAGTTAAATCTCTTAGTTGTTCAAAATCAACCAAGGTCATCGGCTACATAGGCTCACTTAGAGAAATGGAAGGCGTTGATTTAACTGCAAAGGCAGTATCTATGTTATGTGATAAAGGTCATGACGTCCGCCTTTTCGTATTAACAGGAGAGAATGGTCAAAGTGAACTTAGAGCATTATCCAAGAAATTAGGTATATCCGATAAATCGACTATAATGGGCCCAGTTCCCCATGAAGAAGTAGCGGTTTTTTACGATTTAATCGATGTATTCATCGTCAGTCGTCCAGAATCAAGAGTCACAAACTTGGTGACTCCTCTCAAACCCTTTGAAGCGATGGCAATGGGTAAAGCGGTTATTGCATCGAAGCTTCCAGCACTTGAAGAAATAATCCAGCATGGAGAGACTGGGTTACTCTATTCTCCCGATAATTTAGAATCACTTGTTGAGGCAATAGAAAAGTGCATTCAAGATGAAGACTTAACAAGTTCATTAGGTAATTCAGCGAAACTATGGATTGAACAAAACCGGACATGGGATATAGTGGTTAAGAATTCTTTAGACGCTTATGAGATAGCAAAAATGGAGAAGTGAATCAATGAATACAATTCTAGTTACTGGAGGTTCTGGCTTTATCGGTTCCAATGTCATTGGTAAATTGAAGCAGAAATTCAAGGTTATTAATTTAGATATTAATTCTTCTAAAAATGACGGAATCGAACAAATCCTCGGTGATATCAGGGATAAACAACTAGTTGAACAAGCTGTTGAAAAATGCGATGCAATAATTCACTTAGCCGCTCAAGTTTCAGTGCCTTTGTCGGTTGAACTCCCGCAAAAAACGCTTGAAATAAATGTACAAGGCACTCAGAACATTATTGATGCAGCCGAAAAATTCGGTATTAAGAGGTTGATAATGGCTTCTAGTGCAGCAGTTTACGGTCAGGTGGAGGATTTACCATTGAAAGAAAAATCAGCAGGACAATGTCTCTCACCTTATGCACAATCAAAATGGGATAATGAGGCACAGATTAAATTGGCACGAGAAAACGGTATGGAGGCAGTTGCATTACGTTTTTTCAATGTATATGGTGTTGGACAGAGCACTGATGGTGCTTATTCCGCAGTAATCCCCAAATTCATTGAACTGATGACTAGTGGTCAAAACCCTACAATTCTCGGTGATGGACTTCAAAGTCGAGATTTTATTCATGTCCAAGATGTGGTTAGAGTGATTGAAGCTTTAATTGAATGCGATTGGAAAGTTGTACAAACTCATGCCTATAATGTAGCATCACAATCCAAGACCTCGATTTTAGATTTAATTGACTTGATTAATAAAATGATGAAAGAGAAGTTACCTAGTTTCGAAATAATCAAACCTAATTTTGAACCGTCTAGGGCAGGAGATATAACGCACTCATACGCGGATATTTCTGAAATATCTAAAGCCCTTGATTGGAGTCCATCAGTAGAATTATCTCAAGGGCTCGAAGAATTAGTTAGGAACGAGATCAATGATTAGGGGGTTTTTCAATGAATGTTTTATGGTTCACCGGACGTAGATTTGATAACTTTTGCTCTACTACTCAATCAGCCTTAGCCAATGGAATAATTGAACAAGGCCATCATGTACATATCCTAAATCCAGATGAACAAGGAAGTCATTCTGAAAAGAAGTGGCAACATACTGGCTTTTCCTTGAGTTCGATTCCAGGTCTCCAAAGTCGTAAATTATCTAAAGAAATGAAAAAATGGATTCAGAAAAAAGACCTTGAAGAAGAAACAGTGGCAATCGTAGATTGGCGGCTTTTAATTCATATTCATGGTGAACTGGAAAAAAAGAAAATACCTTGGGTTTTGATGGATAGAAGCCCTCCAGCAGACCCCGGAATTCTCTCACTTCTTCAATGGCCAGTATGGAAAAAGAGTTGGAAAAGAGTCGATAAGAGTAATTCCGCAGTAGGCTTTACAGTTTCTGAATCGCACAAAAAACTAGTTAATACAAAAACAAATACTCTCTCAAAGAAAATTCAGATTCTTCCGGCTGGAGTTGATTTGGAATTATTTTGTTTAGGTGCTAAAGACGATATCCTGACTATGGTTTATCATGGTAGACTAGACAAACATCGTGGAATACTGGCCCTACCCATGTTAGCCACTAAGGTAATTCAATCTGGGCTAAAGATAAAATTACACTTGATTGGCGAAGGGGATTGCTATTCACAACTCGAAGAATTAGGTCAAATACATGATTACATAGAAGTTCAATCTAACTTAGAACAGAAAAAAGTGGCTGAGATATTATCTAAATCTCATATTGGATTACTCCCCATGCCCGATACTAAATTATGGTCAATAGCAAGTCCACTAAAGAGAAGCGAATATGCAGCATCAGGGATGCTCATTTTTGGAATAAATCATACCGGGCATAGGTTTTCAGGAAATCAGAGTATGGATTGGATAAAACTGGTTGAGCAATATGATTTCCATGATGATGGCATCAAATGGATGAAAAGCTTAGATTCGACTAATTTAGCAAAGATGGCAAAGTCTGCAAGGCTATTTGCTGAGCAAAACCTTTCTTGGAATCAACCGGTTGAGACATTAGTAGAGGCATTAAAGTCTCAGTTAAATTGATTATCATAAACCCTTTTCCATTTCTTGCTTACTTCTTCAATATTAAATTGTTCAGAAGCAGAAATCAATTCATTGACATCGATATCGCTAGAAAATATTTCTTTTATTTTAGAAGTCCATTGCTCAAGGTTTTGATACTCAGCGATATCTACGACCTCTGGTAATTCACTAATTCTATCGCTGGCCAAACATGGAAGCCCACATGCAATTGCTTCCAATATCGCAAGGGGTTGTCCCTCATATGCTGAAGGAACAATCAATAATGAGGCCTTTCTTAGTAGTTCTAGTTTTTCTTGTTCACCAATCCATCCTTTTGCATCTATCCACTCATTCCCACTATGCTCTATTCCGGTCATAGATAATTTTAATTCCGGCATTATTGAGCGTAAATTTTGTCCTAATTTAATGGCAAAGTCATGACCTTTAACAGGGTCTTTTCTACCAAGAAGTAGTAAATGCATTTTATCACGCTTAACATTACTATCTGGAGTAATCTTAGGGTCAACTGGATTATAAATCACATGACAATAGCCTAGGTAAGGTTGTAATTTTTTTTTCCAATCATTATTCAAAACTACTATACTAGAGTTGGTTTGATTTATAAAATTACGAATTTCAACAGCCCTTTTTGAACTGGGTGAAGATAGCCAAGTCTCAAATTTACCACTGTGGATATGAATTATACAAGGTATAGAATACTTACTTGCTAATTTAACAAATCTCTTTTTTCTTCTCCAAGACCAATCAGCAGCAGTATGAATGTGTACAAGGTCTACTAATTTCTTTTCAGATAAGAGCATTCTACGTAAATTTTTCATCGCTCTTCTGTATGCCAACCACTTAGAAATAGGATTTCCCACTTTGTGGCTTGGTAATAAATCAGCAATCCATCCGTCTGGTGAATTTTCCGCTAAGATGTGCATTACCTTGGACATACCCCCTGGTGTATCACAAGGACCGATATGGAGCACCCTTCGCATATACCTACCAAAGGCTACGGGATGAAGAGTATAGTGGTTAAAACCACGTTCATTTAATTTGTTTTAGGCAAGGAATCAAAATTGGAAAGGTTTTGGCAGTGGTATGGTGTGGGGTCCAGTTATTGTAGAGGCAGTCCTTGGGACACTAGCATTTTTCCCATTCTTAAAGCATAGAGTATCCGTATCTAGGTGGTTGAAAAAACCCTTACAGTATCCAAAAGAGGCCCCTAATAATCCATTGACTATTCTTTTACCAATATGGAATGAATCAAAGATAATTAATCATAAATTAGATAATTTATCAAAAAATATTACAATTCCATGCTCTTTGTTAGTAATTGATTCAGCCTCAACCGATGATTCAGTTGATTTGGTCAAAAACTGGATTAAGCAAAACAGTTCAACTTTTCAGTCTACAGAACTGATAGAGATGAAATCAAGGTTGGGGAAAACAACTGCGGTTCATCAAGCATTAAGGCACTTACAAGATTCAAACTCCGACGGTCTAATACTGATGACTGATGCTGATGCAACTATTTCGGAAGGTACTACTGAGCGGATGTATGGTTGGTTTTCTAACCAAAGCATAGGTGCAGTTGGTGCCCGAGCGATTCGAAGTCAAAGTACTGGCGAAGAACAACAATATCGAAGTATGTTTGAATTGATTCGTCAAGGGGAGTCAAACTTGGATAGTACGCCATTTTTAGAAGGTTCTTGTATGATGTGGAGGTCTAAAGCACTAGACTTATCCATACTCGATCTTAATTCTAATGCAGATGATGCTCAAATTGCTACAGCTGTTAGAATGGGTGGTTTACGTAGCATATTTGATGATAAGGCTTCTTTTGAAGATGTAGCCCCTCCTACTATTGAAGGCCAGAGAAGGCAGAAGATAAGGAGAGGTCAAGGATTACAGAGGTTATTGAGGCGACAGAAGAGTAATCCAAAATTACGCGATACAGGGCAGTTCAGGAAAGTGTTCACTTCTCAGCACTATATGCATAATTATTCACCAATTCTAGCCTTTGGGGTTGGAATTTCAGCATTATCAAGGTGGGCAATGGTTAGTTTAACGGGTATGCCTACAGGCCTCGAAGCTGCAGTTCATGCATCTTTAGGGGCTGTAGAGTTATTTTGCCTCGCCTCCTGGCTCTGTATTAGACAAGGTATACGGTTACCATTACTGGGCAAGATAGGAACGATTCTGACAGGTTTAGAATACCTATTGATTGCAAGAATCAATTCTTTTAGAGGCAAATCCTCGCATATGTGGGAACAACACTCAGACACCAGAGATATAATTTCTAATCAAAATTAAATTCCATAGGTCGTATTAAGACTGTTTCGTCCATTGCGACTGAAACATCGTTTCCGATTTGCTGATTTGCACGGTTGTCGAAAACAGTCACTGTTACAGTACATTGGTCGATGTCAGCTCCTGCAGCATCTTGTCCACAGTCAGCAGCAATAGCTAGATCTTCACCTGTTGTCCAGGCTTGGTCAGCAGTTCCTGCTTCAGTGTAGCAAGTTGCGTCACAGTTAGCACCTTGTCCGCCGTTGATAGATACCTTGATATCTAGGCTTGCAAAGTTTGCGTCTCCACCTTGAGACATAGTAACTAGTACTCCGGTAGCCGCTGGTGCATCTGCTCCGCTAAAGGAGTACATTTCTAAATTTCTAATAGGTTCTAGGCACATTTGCACCTGGTCATCCCAAACAAATTCTATACTGAATGGTTGAACATCTCTATCGCCTTTGTCATCTATAGCAATAATTGAAATCCATTGTTGACAGAAGTCAATATTATTGTTATTGAATTTACTCCACGGGACTGGGTTCATCCATTCATTTTCATTAGTAATTAGTTGATGATGATAGGTTGACGAGTTCGAGGCATTATAGTCAATAACGCCATCTGAATCGACATCAATGCCGAATTGTTCAATCACACCGTCATAATCTAATGCCATAGCTGCAATCCAAAGAGAATAATCGTGAGTGAGGTTTGTGGTGTTGTCAAAGAAATGCTCTAAATGAATTGTACCATAAATAACAGGTTGCTGATTTTCTTCAGATGGCTGAGCAGAGGGTTCATCTTCAATACAACCAGTCATAGGGGTTAATATTATCAAAATGAAAATTATCGAGCTTACTTTCTTCATAGTCATCTGTTTAGAGAGACGGTAAATAATCTATACACTAATTATTTTATTTTAAATTAAAAAAAGCCCCCCCGAAGACCGAAGTCTCCGGAGGGGCAGTTGCATTCCGCAGAATACATTAATTGATATTCAGTTCAAAGTATTAAACTTCAAGCAGTTTCGTCCATTGCGACTGAAACATCGTTTCCGATTTGCTTGTTTTCACGGTTGTCGAAAACAGTCACTGTTACAGTACATTGGTCGATGTCAGCTCCTGCAGCATCTTGTCCACAGTCAGCAGCAATAGCTAGATCTTCACCTGTTGTCCAGGCTTGGTCAGCAGTTCCTGCTTCAGTGTAGCAAGTTGCGTCACAGTTAGCACCTTGTCCGCCGTTGATAGATACCTTGATATCTAGGCTTGCAAAGTTTGCGTCTCCACCTTGAGACATAGTAACTAGTACTCCGGTAGCCGCTGGTGCATCTGCTCCGCTAAAGGAGTAGAGCGCTAGGTCTCCGTTTGTGTTACTTTCTGCTAGGTTAGCGGCCCATACGTATAGTACACCGGCCAATACAACAGTAATTGCAACCATCAAGATAGTTGCAATGACTGGGCTTACTGCTTCATCATTTCTTGTTTCATTTTTCATATTTTTTGTCCTCCATACCCGTTGCCGGGAGTATTTCTTCCACCAACGGCGTCATATATAACCTTGGTGCCGATAGATGTCCGAAATTAGCCTGTAAACCGCTACACTGCGCGCTTATGTCAGATGTTATTTTTTGGCCGGTCGATTGGAGCGAATGGTTTGTAACTGGAAAAGTAACAAAAAAATATCAGATAATCCAGCCTCGCGGCTAAATGTGGAATAAAAGTGAACAGGGTGAGAGTAACGCAGAGGGGATGGGATGCACTCAACAGAACTTCTACAGCCCCGTTCACTACAAACCAAGGGTTGACAGTTTATATTGATTATCACGCTTAAAATCCATTAAATAGCGATTAAACAACTAATACCAGTTTTATCCAAAAACCAAGCAATGTTATTTTTCACTCTACTGTTAAGATTTCAGGCCCACCATCTGTGACAAAGACAGTATGCTCAAATTGACAAATATTGCCGCCATCAGCACAAGATAAAACATGATAAGTTTCTAGGAATCGAATACTAATCAATTTCTTTATCAGGGCATTCCACTTACTTTGACGACTAGCCTCATCCGATTCAGGGAATGGTTTCTCTAGCATTGGGAAAGCCCACCTTTCAGCAAATGGTAAAGTTGAGTATCTTTCCTCAAGATTTCTAGCAAGTTGCGCTCCTAAGGGTTTTAGTTGACCCTTAGCTCTTGCTTTGCGAGAAGTTGTAATTCCTGTAAGTCTGTATATATTGGATGAATTTGAGTCGCCTAGGTTTTTGATCATTCCAGACTTCCCAGTTGTGTTAAATGGTTCAATAGCATAAACAGAACCTTCTTCCACGACTCCTTTGAATCCACGATTATCAGGTCCACAAGCATATGATGGAACTGATACCCCAGCATGCAACTCCCAAGGTTTGAGTTGATGGCCGCATAGATTTCTAATCGGCTGGAAGCCAGCATCGAGTGAAGGTTGAGCAGCAGCAGCGCCCACTTTGTACCAAGGAGTGCCGGGGTGCATCATCTCAACGGCAGCATCACGTGCTTCTTTCGCAGCTTTAATTTGGTCTGTATGATTATTCGAATTCCCTACCTCAATTGTCAAGGCATTATCTCCTATGTGACCTTTGATATGTACTCCATAATCGATTTTGACACAATCTCCTTTACTCAAAGTCATGTCACCATCCCATTCCTGTACAGGAGATATGTTATGATCGGTAGTGAAGTGGGCAGCCATATCGTTAACTGCAATGGTTCCAGGGAATGCAGGCTTACCGCCATGCCTATGAATGAACCTTTCAGCGGCTTCAATGATTTCATGAAATGTTGCACCGGGTACAATTTTTTCTTTCATCGCTTCTAGAGTTCTACGAGCAACGTGGCCCGCATCACGCCAGTACTTTAGCGCATTTTCATCATCCATGACATCACGTCTGCTCGAGGTACTACGCCCTCTCTCATAATGGTTACCGAAAATCCATGCTTTTCTAATGGATTTTTCTCTATTGATGCAATAGTGCTACCCTCGCCCCCAGGACACGTCCCTTCTAATACAGATTCATCTCCAAGGTTGAGCGATTTAGCCGCTAATGAAACATTGTTAATCGGTTTAACTCCGCTTGGGTTCGCACTAGTAGCAGTAATCGGTCCAACCAGTTCGGCTAGTTTAATTGCCACTGGGTCGGAAAAAACACGTACTGCGGCTCTTTTACCGCCCAATCTAGTATCAAGCATATACTTAGCATCTAGAATAAGCGTGATACTGCCAAGAGGGAAATTATCTAGTAAGGTTCTAGCAAATTTAGGTATCTCAACTAAATCTTCTGCCTGATTTAACGAGGCGACTCCTATACTTACAGGCTGATCTAAAGGTCGGTTTTTAATTTCGTAAAGAGCGTCTAAGCCTTCTTTTGTTAGCAGGCAGCCTAATCCCGGCAGCGTCGAAGTAGGATAAGCAACAACTCCGCCATCTTCTAGAAGTTGGCATAATCGCTTAGATATTACAACCATATTCTCACTTTCGTTAACAAGACCATTCAGTCACATGTTTTTTTGCAACTTCAGCAGCTAGTTCTTTACTCTCAGTTTTTACCAATAACTTTCCGCTAGGGTATAACGTAAGGTCGCATGGACCGGTGAATGTCCAACATAAACGATTTCTAATTCCTACTTCATAGCCTGCAGTTTCGATTCTATTACCAACAGTTTCTAGGTCTATACTATCTATTCCATTAAGTTCGATTTGCCATGCAGCACGATTGCCGCAAAGTTCCATTACAAAACCTTCACTCATTTACTCACCTATTGTTCATATTTGGGGCCGAGGTGGTTTTTTTGAACCCGGAGGTCCATGTGGAGGCTTTTTCGGTTTTTTGGATGGAGGCCCAGGTGGAGGTTTTGGTTTTGGAGAGTCGGTAGGCGGACCAGAAGGTGGGCCGGAAGGTGGGCCAGAAGGCGGACCAGAAGGCGGACCAGAAGGCGGACCAGAAGGCGGACCAGAAGGTGGCCCGGAAGGTGGGCCAGGAAGGCGGACCAGAAGGCGGACCAGAAGGCGGACCAGAAGGCGGACCGTAGAAGGTGGCCCGGAAGGTGGGCTAGAAACTGGTTTTGATTTTGTAGAATCTTTAGGTGGTTCCGAAGGGGCAGGAGGTGCTGCTAACGGCTCAATAGTTGGAACTGATTGACTCAATGATTCCTCTTCATTCTTAGGAGATTTGGGGGGTAATGGAGGAGGAGATGTAGCAGTCAAAACCGATTTAGTGCCTACTTCAGCCATTGATTCACTTGTGGGTTGCTCCGGACTTCCATCAAGAGATTTTGAAAACGATAACAAATCGCCAGAATTTGATTTTTCAGTTTTGGAATCTAACTCTCCTGATTGAACATTTAATGATTCGATAGGTTTAGGAATTGGTGTAAGTTCTTGTTTAACAGGTGGAATTGGAGGGGAAAGTAGAGGGTCTTTTGATTGCCAAGGGGGCACTCTAAGCGAATCTTCACTATCTTCGATTTGTTCTGAGACACTACCTACTGAAATTGCAGTGGCCCCTCCAGCAGAATTTTCGCCAAAATATTCAGTCATCTTAATTTCTGAAGCATCGATAATACCTCTTTCTTCAGTGCTACCAAAGTCATCTAAGTCTGAAACAAAGGCATTCGAGAACATTCCAGCTCCAATTGAGTTTTTAGTGACTCTATCTTTATCGGCTTCAAATGTGAAATCGAAATCATATGGTCCTAAATCAAGGCTAATATTGCCCGATCTAATCATGAAAGTCCAATCGCCATTTTCTAATGGGAATTCGAAACTAAATTTCCGAGTAAGTCCTGGTCCAATTGAAGAAATACCTTCATCTGATTCAACTTTCTTTTTATCACTTGTCTGGATAAAAATATCCAGTCCACCTACGGGTATAGATGCTTCATTTGAAATTTCAATGGAGACAAATACAACATCTTGGTCATCATCGTCTATTTCCATTTTGGCAAGAAGTAGACGACTTTCTAATGGCGCGACTCGTTGAATATGTTCTTCTGACATGCGGCCCGCCTAAACACCACTGGAAGCAGTTGTACTTGAAATTCATGTTTTAATTAAATACAATTTATTTTAATTTTTGTCTAGTTTCAAGAGGTAAAGACCAATCGACTGCGGCGACAGTATGATTCTTCTTATCCAAAGATGTTCGATATTCTAGATCTTTTGAGCGTGCAGCAAGTGCATCTCGAAGCCCAAACCAAAGTGGGCCAATCCCCGGTAATAAGTAGGCCAGTTTACCAAATGCTCTTGGTCCCCAGTGATGTATTTCTAGTATTGTTCCATTGTCATGTACTATAGCGATTCGAAATGCTCTTTGTCCCAAAGAGCGACCAAAACTCCTTCCAGTATATTTCCAATATAGCCAATGAGCGGTAAATAAGATCATCCAGTTACTGAAAAAGAAAACGATATGGTTTAAGTCACCTTTGAACAACTCGAAGTTCAATAAATTTCCAGTCAACTGAAATCGAGTTACGAATGTTAAAACTATTGAGAGAAGCATCACATCTAACATGAAAGCAGCAATTCTTTTCCAGGCTGGAGCGATTAACATCCCTTCAGGGGCACTTCCAAGTACTGCTTGAGCCAAGGTGCCGCCTCCTTGGTATACCTCTACAACTTCATCGGCCATAATTAGTGGGAGGGCGGATAGTTTGTCAATATACGCATTTAATCATTGGCAAGGTGCCATGCTAGTAAACCACTTTCTTCAATCCAATCAAGCCATGACTTCCAGGTTGGCTCTTGCCTTAACGTGGACAAGTGACCAATTACAATCAATCCACGCTTAGCCCTAGTTAGTGCTACATTTAGACGGCGCTTGTCTTTTAGGAACCCTACCTCTCCTTGTTCATTTGCCCTAACAGTGGAAAATACAATTACTTCCTTTTCTCGACCTTGATAACCATCTACACTTTTTATTTCCAATCCACTATACTTTTCACCGATTTCTCTGCCACCGGCCTGCTCAAATAAATCACTTAATACTCGAACTTGTCCATTATATGGCGTGATAATACCGATATCAGTTGTTTGTATATCACCGATCTGAAGTAAGCCATCAACGATTGAGAGTACCTTTGCTGCTTCAGAATAGTTTGAACGACTACTTCCTTCTTCATCTAATTCCTCTGCCCCGTCAACAGGGATGAAGGCTACTGGGTGGTCCCAATCAGGCCACAATAAACCAGCAGGAGCAGGTCTTTGCTCCTTAGTACAACCATCTTCTAGTTGATTTTCATAGAACCTTGCGCTAGGGAATTCTCTTATCGAGGGATGCATCCTATATTGAGTTGTTAGCATCTGGGCAGGAATGGCACATTTATGTAAGCGCTCAAATAATGATTGTCCAAGGCCACCAGCTTCAGCAGTATCGCTAATTACAGTTGGCGGGAGTTGTTTGTGATCTCCTACAAGAATCAATTGCCTACATCCTCTATTGATTGGAACAAGCGCACTTGGTTCACTTGCCTGTGTGGCCTCGTCTATCAAAACAATTGGAAACCTTCTATTACCAAGAATTTGGTGACCTGAACCTATAGTTGTTGCACAAACAACTTCTGCCTCATCTAAAACCGAAGCAGTCATTTCACTTTCAATGCGTCGCATTTCTTTGAAATTATGCTTTATGTCTTTGTGGGCTAGGCCTTTTTCTTTACCTTTCAACTTAGACAATCCTCTTCTTAATTCATCATTTTCATCTCTGATGTAATTTAACTCATCTTGTAGTGGATGAGTTTCAAGTAAAGCATCTAAAGTGGCATCACGTAGATTCTCTCTTACTTTCACAGGCCTACCAATTCTTACTGCTTTGACGCCTAAATCCAGTAGACCTTCTAGCAGATTATCAACTGCTACATTTGATTCAGCACTGGCCATTATTGCGCCTTGCCCCTTATCAGCCAGTTGCTTCAATAGGTGTACTGCTGTATGGGTTTTACCAGTACCTGGAGGCCCTTGGATGAGAGTAAGCCTTCTCTGCATAGCGACTTCTACAGCATTTTGTTGAGATTCATTTAGAGACTCGATATCTTTCAGACTGTATATCTTCTTTTTTCCTTTGATTTCAGGAGGCATTTCAGCAGATGAAGCACAATCATGCAGTGAACCAAGAAGTAAGTCTCGCAGAGTAGTACCCCCTTCACCTTCAGTTGAATGAAAGGATATTAGCGCGTCATGCATTCTATCGTGAGCGACACGGTTAGCACCACGATCAATCCGCCATCTACCCTTTTTCAGATCTTTTGGTTTTTCATTTACGACTACTCTAATTCTAGTGGGTCCACGATCTAGAACTATTCCTTCGTATATCTTTTCTCCCCAAGGCTTTGTTCTGGATATCAAAACAATGTCTCCATGACCGAAACGGTGAGTCGGCATTCGATTTCTATCCGGTTGTTCGAAAACGACAATTGGGTCACCAAAAAATCGACCTTGAGTCCTAGCATCTAATTCGAAGAGAGTTAATCCAGCGGCTAGGAGTCTCTGCTTATTCCACTTCTTCCACCGCTCTTCTACCATTGCTGTTTCATCATCTAATTCGATTTTAATCAGTTTTGTAAATCTAGAAAAGTGGTCTTGCCCTCTCTTCCAAATGTGAGGCATTTCGTCTTCTAAAGATATTCTTGGTTCGAAAATCTCATCTCGAGTACTATTCATACGTCTGATAGAACCCTTTTTCCCCATATGTATTCCTCACTGTGACGCCTATTGATAATATTCACCAATTGAAGTATATATCGTCCGCGAGACCCTATCACTTAAACCCTCTTTGCGAGACCCGTAAATTGGTGGGTTCGGTGTTCGGGTGGCGTAAGAAGGGCGCGTCGGATGAAGAAAACCGCTGTCCATATTGTAATTCACCGAATCTTCCAGGTGCAGAACAGTGCTCTTTGTGTTATTATGAGTTGAATCGTTCTGCAAGAGACCAACCGATGGCCCCTCCCTCATCAACCGACTCGGAAATAATGTCCACTTTACTCAATGATGAATTTGATGAATTTGAAGAAGAAGATGCAGTTGAAGCCGTTTTGACTTTAGATGACGTTACAGTGGAAGTTGACCAATTCGATGTTTCCAAAGATGAAAGTAGCGATTTCCAATTCATAGATAGTTCAGGACCCACTCTTTCTGATACTAAGGATTACCAATCTCCCAAAGAAGTCCAATTAGATAAATCAGATGCACCTTCTAAAGAGATAGACTTCGTAGTACCCAC
This sequence comes from Candidatus Poseidoniaceae archaeon, assembly GCA_949372655.1. Lineage (GTDB taxonomy): Archaea > Thermoplasmatota > Poseidoniia > Poseidoniales > Poseidoniaceae > MGIIa-L1. The sequence goes on along the minus strand of CASIAI010000007.1, from coordinate 40,441 downwards.
CTCAAATCCACTTGAAGAAGTTGCAGAGCCGGTTCATACTGGCCAAGGCTCTTTATTCTCGGTTTCTTCAGAATCAGACTTTAGTATGGAAGAAGTCCAAAAATCAGCATTGCTGGTGCCTGGTGAAACCAATATGGACGCGCAAATAATTAGTGAAGGGTCTGAAGATTCTGATATGGACTTGACATCTACAAATGTTGAAGAAATACAAACTCCTAGTATCCCTGAGATTCCAGATAATTTTTCGCCCATTCAAACTCCAGATTTACCCGATGTACCAATGGAGACTCCATCTCTGCCGGAAGTGAACGCTGAAACCTCTAATGCGATAGACACACCAACAGTTCCCGACATTCCAAATGTGCCTAATATGCCAGTAAGTACTCCTTCTGTACCCGATGTGCCAGAGGCCTCTAAAGCCATGGAGACTCCTGAACTCCCTGAAATCCCAGAACAAGGTTCTACTAAACCAGTCAGAGAGGAAGTACAGCAGCAAGCACCTGCACCAACTCCGCAATATGGAGGGAGGATTTGGCCTTGGCCTGCAAAACAACCTTGGGATGAGAGGCAAGTCTATCGCGAAGTAGTCTCAATGCTAGAATCTGTTAAGTCTGGAAAACTTGTTCAAACTGCACAAACTTTGGATAACTTAGGTCCTCATCTTAGTATCAATCTTGAGATGTTGATTCATATCGGTACTGTAATGCGTTATTTAGGTAGAGAAGAGCACTTACAATGGATGCTGAAAATGGCACAAACTGTATATCCTAATGATGAGAGGGTCTCTTCAGCAATTACTCATTTGTCGAATTAGAGGGATAGAATGTCATTAACTCCTACGCTAAATATCGATGAGGAATTATCATTAATTCCGGTTAATAAATCAATTCTTTCTTCAGTTCTTGAGGCATATAATGAAGACCCAGAGTCCGCATTAGTGGCCCTTCCATGGTTGAATAGCCACGAAGATATTCGAACCCAGTTAAGAGATATGTTATTTGATGTTGAATCCCAAGCTGAAGGAGACCAACTACATTTTTGGAGTATTATTGCAGGCCCAAAAAAAGAATTCGCAGGACTAATCGGTCTAGGCGATGAGTTACAATTATTACATTCGAATTATAATCTTGGATATTGGGTAAGGTCTGGTTTCCGTCGTCAAAATATTGCCATTCAATGTGTTGATAAGATATTGACATGGTTGAAATCGAGGAATGAATTTTTCCGAATTGAAATTACCGTTCACCCTCACAATGAGGCCGGACTTGCTACCGCCCAATCGATTTGTAAAAGCTGGCAGGGCGAATTGGTTGAAGAATTCATAGGAATTGAGATTGGAAACAGAACAGTGCCACATCGAATCCATATCTTAGATATCAAGCAGGAGTGAATCAATTGAACCATACTTGGTTGACTATAGATTGTGATGATATCAGGCATATACCAAAAAATCAAGGCCACCCAACAAGGTCCAAAAAAAAGATCAATACCAACCAACTTAGCAGTCAATTTAGTAAAGGACTTATTGGTTTTGAAAAATGGTTCAATTCCCACAATTCTCCAGCAACCTTGTTTATAATTGCAGATTCATTAGAAAATAAAGAGTTTAGAGAATGGCTGGTAACATTGATTTCCTCTTTCCCACAACGAATTACTATTGGATGTCACGGCCTAACTCACAGGTCTTGGTCGGCATGGCCAGAGGACTCAGAAGGATTTCAGACAGCCATAAATCAAGCCTGTGACAAAATCAAAAATATAGTTGGTGAATCATTTCGACCATGGTTTAGAGCCCCAGCAGGATATATGGCTCCATGGATGGCAGATGTACTCAAGCGTTCAGGAATAATTCTTGACTCCTCAATTAATGATACTTTGTTAACTAAATCTAAGACAGGGAAGGGTAATTCTTGGGCCAAGGTCAGGCAATCAGTAATTGGCGCGAATTTAGTTGAACGTGAGTGGGCGACTAAGTGGCGCTTACCAATCAACGGTCCTGCATTATCGATATTTCCATTATCACTACTTGCTAAACATGCTTGGAAAAAATTACCTCCAGTCTTGAAAACCAATGTGTTAACTTCTTCAGTAGAAGATTCTGATGTCTCAATTAAAACTGTATATTGGCATCTACTTGACCACGGTAAATCAATGGGAAATTGGCAACCTCCGATTCCCCATTCTATACTTAATCACTAAAAACCGTCAATTGAAGCATTACTCATGTTCAATGAAGTAGCATGGAATAAACCAACTCTATGGCATCAATCCTTTAGTTCTGATAAAATGTCGATTTTAGAAAGAGCCATCACGATATCTTTCTTTACAGGATTGACTGCACTTTGCGCACAAATAGCATTTGCAGTGCCCTGGACTCCAGTGCCTTACACCTTCCAAACCTTTGCAGTTTTAGCAACCGGTGTTTATCTTAGGAGGAATGATGCTTTTATTTCCGGATCACTTTATTTGTTGGTCGGAGCACTCGGTGCGCCCGTTTTTGCCAAAGGGGGCGACCAATTATTCGATAGTGGTCGACTGATTGCTAGTGGTGGTTATTTGATGGCCTTTCCTTTCGCTTCTGCATTGGTAGCAGAAGGACTTGACCGCTCAAGAAACACAGGAGTTGCAGATATCAAGGCACAACTTATTTGCTGGACACTAGCAATGATCCCAGTCTATATTGTTGGGACGCTTTGGTTAGCAGAATCGTACTCTGTAGACTTTGCTCAAGCATTTGAGTGGGGTGTTGAACCATTTTTAATTTGGGACTTTGGTAAGATTTTAGTTATGGCTTTAATCACAACTAAACTATGGTCTTATTCTCCACCTCATGATTAGATTTAATCTGTAAATAGATTGGCTTGCTTCCAAATATGGGTCTTGAGTTCTATTTCTTAGTGTGGCGGTAAATAACTTAATCCGATATCTAAGTGATATCACTGTGATATCTTTATTATGGTGGGCGTGATGGGGTTAAGTAGTGAGATTATGGAAACCCAACATCAAGCAATAGACGAAATACAATTTAAAGATATAGAAAGAGCATCACTGAATGGCTTTTTGGGAGTACTTATCCATATTATAATCGTTCCAGTAATTTTCTTAGCAACCTTTGTACTATATGCAGGAGGTGCATGGGGGATCTTTTTAGGTATTTTATTACAATCAATAATAGGAATTGTATGGTTCATAATGTGGAATTCATATGTAGTCATCAATCCAAATGAAACCGCAGTATTGCAATTCTTTGGAAAATATACTGGGACCGTTAAAACCGAAGGTTTCCGTTGGTTTGTCAATCCGTTATTCCAAAAGACGAAGATGTCATTTAGAATTAGGAACTTTGAATCGGCGAAATTGAAAGTCAATGACGTCAATGCAAACCCAATCGATATAGCAGCAGTAGTTGTTTGGAAAGTATTCGATGCGGCAGAAGCAATATTCGAGGTTGATGATTATGATAACTATGTCCAAATTCAAAGTGAAGCAGCACTTAGAGCGATGGCTACAAAGTATCCTTATGATGTAATCGAAGAAAAAGATTTAGGCGGAGTTGCTCTTTCTAGCCATCAAGAAGAGGTTGCTCAAGAACTCCGTGAATCGGTTCAAGCAAGGTTAAGCAGAGCAGGAATTGAGGTTCTTGAAGCTAGGATAAGCCACTTAGCATATGCACCTGAAATCGCCCAAGCAATGCTGCGAAGGCAACAAGCAAGCGCTGTAGTCGCTGCTCGAAGAGAGATAGTTGACGGTGCAGTCGGAATGGTAGAGTTGGCTCTATCACGACTGAGTGAAAGAAATATAATCGAATTTGATGAAGATAAGAAGGCCACAATGGTAAGCAATTTGTTAGTCGTTCTATGCTCAGAAACCGACACAACCCCCGTGATAAACACGGGATCTCTATATCAGTGAGGCGGTGAGAGTGAACTCGGAGTTATTTTGGTCAATCTTTGGCAATTTAATCGGGGTAGTAATTTGTGGAACTTATGCCGTATACACCTTTCTGCGACAAGGAACTCATGTTAAGGGGGTTGGCTGGAAAAGCAAGAAAGATTATCCCAAATCATATTATTTCACTTTAGGGGCTATGATTTTTGTTAGCATATTTTCATTGGTTTGGATTATTGTTAGATTATACACTTACTATTACGTTTGAGTTAGATTCCCTTGGTAAGTAATTCACAAAACAAACTCAACACTAATGATGGTCACAATTCAAGGAGGGTAAAAATGTCCAAAAAGAAAATCCTTCTTAGAATTGATCCGAAACTACATGATGAGTTAAGAAAGTGGGCAGATGACGATTTTCGTTCGATTAATGCACAGATAGAGTTTTTATTAAAAAAGGCTGTAGTAAACAATAGGCGGGATTCCGATGACTGAAGAAAATGAAGATTTTTGGAGCAAAACAGATGGCAAAGACGGAAATATTACTCAAAATATAACATATAATATTCAAGATAGCGCGATATCTGGTGATTTTAATACTGCGACTAAGCCAAATACAGAGGCTCAGCAAACTCCACCGCCAGCACAGATGAACATCAATCAAGAATTAACACAGCCACAATATGACAACAACCTGCAAGGAATGCCTACTCAAAACGCACCAACACAGCAATATTACTCCAACCAACAACAAGGAGTCCCAGCTCAAATACATGGTCAGCCGACAACGATCCCTATTTCTCAAGGTGTCGCAGCCGGTTATTATCCTCAAACATCAGCAGTCACAGCAATTGTCCTTGCAGCATTATCTTATGCTTTATGTGGCCTATTTACGGCAATTCCCGCGGTAATAGTTGCAAAAGGTGCTTTAGAAATTACAGATAAAGACCCTAACCACCCTGATGCAGGAACTGCTAAAGCAGCACTTATCCTTGGTTGGATAAATATTGGGCTATTTGCCGCAGGACTTTTGTTTTGGGTCCTTATATTAATTGTATCCATTGCTTTCTATTGATGAGTGAATAGTTTATTTACTCTCGAGATACTTGCTAATCGTTGATTATGAATTCTAAAAAAATCTTATACTTTGCTTATGGCTCCAATCTCGATTTTGAAGATTGGTCTAAATGGTGTTTAGAGAGAGAAGAAGACCCTTCGAGACTTATTGAAGTTGAATCCGCCTTTCTCCCTGATTATAAATTGAAATTCCACTACTATTCGAGTGGTAGAAAAGGTGGTGCAGCCGATATTGTAGAGGCTGGAAAGGGAAGTATAGTCCCAGGTGTTTTATTTGAATTAGATGAATATACTGTAGCCTTAATGGATCGTAAAGAAGGGGTGAAAGGTAAATCATATCAGCGTAAAAAAGTCCATGTAATCACATTGAGTGGTAGTGTTACTGAAGCATTAACCTACGTTGTTTGTCAAGAAAGTATACGTGATAAATTTATTGAACCAACCGCAGATTATGCTAATCTGATTAGAAATGGCCTTGAGAAGCGTGGTCTTCCAACTGATTTCTTAGATGCTGCCATCAATGACGACTCCTCCTCTTGCAAATTGAATCGAGTTTTTGTTTATGGTACTCTTATGAACGGGGAATCACGACATTCTGCAATAGAAAATTCAAATCTGGAGTTCGTCAATAGTGGATTTATCAAAGGTAGTCTTATGCATATTTCCGACTACCCCGGACTTGTCTATAATTCCAAATCGAAAGTATTAGGGGAATTGTATTCATGCGAAGATATCGCTGAAACCTTAGATAAATTCGACCAAATAGAAGGATTTTTTGACTATCAGTCTAGTGATTCGTTATTCACTCGTATTATTTCCAAAATAGAATTTCAAGGAAATATTGCATTGGCTTGGACTTATCTATTCAACGGCTTAGATGGTAAGGAAATACCTTCAGGGAATTGGCGTAATAGAAATCAACTTTGCTGATCATAATCTTCTATGTATGGCAAAAGGGCATGACTCAGGCCTTTCAGACTTTCAACAACCCTAGTTTCTGGCTTTAGAGTTTTCATCAATACTTTTCGAGTATCTTGACTTACTTTTATGTCAAAACTTTCTAGCAGTCCGATTATTTTCCTCTGTAGTCTTCCTCCAGTTCGGTCCCAGTCCATTAGGACAGACATCACCGCTCCACCATCGTTCTGATTACGAGTTCCGTAGGTTTCGAATAGATAAGTGACAACTTTTTCAATACTCCATCCCCTGTTTAGAACCTCAACCTTTCCTGTAAAGCCCAAACTTTCAAGAGCAATTTTATCCCTTTTGCCTTCGACTAATACAGGACGATTAAATTCGCGATTACGCTGTCTTTCTTCGGCTATTGACTGACTCGCAATCATAAACCTCTTATTTGGGTCACTAGGACCTCTAATGCGCCCTTTAGAATGCATTTACTTACTCAACTCCATCTCTATTAATCGAGTAATATACTCAGTACTTTTACCTGTAATCTTGACCCGTTTCATACGAGATGTGTGTCCTTGAACAATTTCAATAGAATAATTGTCAAGTTCAAAAAGTTCTGATAAAACCTGCACAACTGCCCGATTTGCTTGACCATCTCTAGCCTGTTCAGTTACAGTTATGCTCAAACGATTTCTCCAATCGTTGAAACCAGAAACTTCAGTTCTTCTAGATGCTGGTTGAACCTCGATATCGATTAATATCCGCCCGTCAAGAGTGTTCTGTATGCAAGAAGAAACCCCCATAATTTCACCATTTTGGCCTTTCGATATTACCTCCATAAAGTAGACTTATTTTACTCACTCGGCGCGCTTTGGAAACGAAAAACTAAGGTTCATATACTATCATTTGGAATGTTCTACTGCAAGCCTCCTGCAGGTATTCTAAAGCTTTCAGTCTTGGCTATTTTTCAACAAATCCTTAAGGGGTACAACTTGGGCGCCACAACAGGTCAACACCATGCCAGCAGACGACACCGTTTTTTCTGTGCTTTATGACAAGTTTTTGTTTTGGGGGATTTTGGTAGGAATTTTCACCTTCGGGTGGCTTTTCTTTTCTATGGTGAGATATCGCCAAAACATTGTACCTGATACTACAGATTTAGATCACATAGTGGTTGGTTCTTTTCCTGTCGAAAGGCATAATACCAAAGTTGAAGTCTTATTTTACGTACTTCCAACAATTATCGTTGTTTGGATTACTATGATGGCCTTGTCCTCGAATACAGAAGTATGGGTTATTCCAGATGAAGATGAATCATTTAATATGGAAATTATTGGAAAACAGTGGTTTTGGGAATTCCACTATAAGGAAGAATTGACTTGGCAAGATGACCCAACAGATACAGGGATTGATGTAAATTGGGGACAAGACTTAGTTGTTCAATTTTCGAGTTCGCCAGTCCCGGCCACTAATATGTCAATCATAATAGGCACTACTGCTACCGATTATTCTCTAGACCAGCAACTAGGAGTCAAGACGGTTCCTTCCAGCTTTGATCGGTTCCTTCATTCAATAATCGAAGTAACAGATTCGTCTGGTAATGTACTACATACTTGGAATCACATTCCACTTAATCACCAACTTTCGACTGCTTTAGGAGACCACCTAATTGTGCCATGTGATGACGAAGTGGTACTTTCACTATTCTCTCTAACTTCAGATTACAGCGAACTTAACAGCACTTACTGGGGTGTCCAACATTCATTCTGGCTACCAGAATGGGGCGTAAAAGAAGATTTAGTTCCAGGATTAGAAGGTGGAACGCTAATGTGGTTCTTCCCTGATCGTGCTGGAACATTTGACATACGATGTGCAGAATACTGTGGAATGGACCATTCCAAGATGATCGGCAAGGTTGATGTCGTATCTCCAATTATTGATGGAGTCTACACAAACTGTGACCAAGACACAGGGCTTGTTTATGATGGTGGAGGCGATTATTGATGCGTAAGGTCGCAGTTGGAATTCTAGGTTTGGTATTACTATCGATGTTTGCCATCCCTCAGTTTACTGCAGCTCCGGGTGGAATCAATGCTTTTGGTGACAATGGTTGTTCATGCCACGGAAGCCCGTCCCCTGATACTTCAGTAACCGTGACAGGTCTTCCTACCGAATTTAATGCAAGTGAAACATACTCTTTCACAGTCACAGTAACAAATGATGCCATGACACTTTGGGCCGACGGTGTTGAAGAGGATGGTTGGAACACCCGCGCTGGTGGATTTAGAATACTCGCATCAAAAGGAACTGTAACTTCGGTTGACCCTACTCTAAGCCATGAGATGGACGGCGGACTTACTCACACTGATGAAGGGAATAAATTCAGGACATGGGACTTTGAATGGGTTGCCCCAGCTGACGATACAGTATTTACAGAATTCACCATTAATGCCAATGCGGTAAACGGTGGAACTGGGTCTCAAGGCGATATGTGGAATTCTTATCAAACTACGATTGGTGGAATCAATGCTGGAGATTTAGCGCCGAGTGTCAGAGCATTAGTATTGCTTTTGACAGCGATTGGTCTCGCTTTAGGATTGGTCTTATTGGGCATAATATGGGTTTACTATTCACGTTCGCCGGAAACCTTCACGCTAGGGAATTTCTGGTCTTACCTCAAGCCTTGGCTAACAACTACTGACCACAAAGAAGTAGGTGTCCTGTATTTCTTATACGGATTTATTTTCTTCCTAGTCGGCGGTTTCCTTGCCTTATTATTTAGAATACAATTGGCAATTCCAGAAAACACTTTCCTAACCGAAACAGAATACAATTCCTTCTTCACATTACACGGAACCACTATGATTTTCCTTGCTGCAATGCCTATGATTGCTGGTTTCATGAATTATGTTCTGCCATTACAAATCGGTGCTAAAGATCTAGCATTCCCGAGAATTAATGCAATGGGTCTTTGGCTACTTGTATTCTCAAGTCCGTTGATTTATACAGGTATTTGGTCAGGTGAAGCTGCTGATATTACTTGGGTTATGTATCCTCCTTATTCCTCGCTGACCGAAGCCAATCTTGGTGAAGGAATGGCACAGTATGGTTCTAATTTAGGTACAACTGCATTCCTTTCAGGTATGCTAATGCTTGGTGCCTCTTCGACACTGAGTGGTGTTAACTTCATCACCACAGTGTTTACAATGCGGGCTCCTGGAGTAACTTGGATGAAGATGCCATTATTCTCTTGGTCGGTATTCGTCAGCGTTTTCATGCTGTATATGTCGCTTCCTGCATTAGTTATTGGACTGGTATTCTTACTGTTCGACCATACCATTGGAACCGTATTCTTCACGAGTGGTGGTGATTCATTACTATTCCAGCATTTATTCTGGTTCTTCGGTCATCCTGAGGTATACGTAGTGATCGTTCCCGCCTTCGGTATAGTTTCGGAAGTTCTCGCTACCAGTGCGCGCAGGTCTATCTTTGGATACAAGTCCATGGTTTTAGCAATGGCTGGAATTGGAGTTGTTGGATTTATCGTTTGGGGCCATCACATGCTTACATCTGGTATGGATGCTTTTTGGCGTGCGGCCTTCATGGTAACCACTATGGCTGTAGCAATTCCAACCGGGGCTAAGATATTCAATTGGCTGGCCACCCTATGGGGCGGAAGCCTCGTGATGAAAACACATACTCTGTGGTCACTCGGCTTCTTGGTTACTTTCACACTTGGTGGTATCTCTGGAATGTTCTTCCCTGTTGCCGGCCTCGACGTCCACTTCCACGATTCATATTTCGTAGTCGCTCACTTCCACTACGTATTCATCGGTGGTACTGTCTTCGCTTTATTCTCTGGTGTTTACTATTGGTATCCAAAGGTCACAGGACGAAAGTTGAATGAAAAACTTGGTCTGTGGCACTTCTTGATTGGCTTTTCTTCTTACAATGCAGCATTTTGGCCAATGCATAAACTTGGAATCATGGGTATGCCAAGAAGAACCCATTCATACTTAGAAGAGACTGGATTTGCGGAGTATAACTTGGCAGTAAGTATATTCGCATTCATATTTGGATTGAGCCAACTTCTACTTGCTTGGAATATTTTCCAATCTAGAAGAACAGGAGAACCGGTCGGTAAAGATCCATGGGGCGGATGGTCTCTTGAGTGGTCTACAACTTCACCACCACCTACTCCTTCATTCCATGAGATTCCTACACAAGGCGATATGAATGAATTATATGGCCACCATTCTGAGAAGGGTTCTCTTTCAGAGAAATTATGGAAAGGTAAAGCAAAGGGGGCTGAAGAATGAGTGGACATAACAATCATGTGGAAAATTCCACATGGATGCACGCTGTGATGATGGCCGGAATCTTTGCTGTGATAGGAATTGTCGCATTTGCAGCCCTTGGTATTGGAGTCGCAAATCAAAAGCATGATGTATACGACGATGCTAAACATGCATATCACGACGCTAAGGAAGACCCCTTGACTACTAGTGAAGAATTAGATGATTTATTTCATGCTGAAGAAAAAGCACATCTGTCATTCTTAACTTACCGCGTAGCAGGAATAACCCTTCTGGTAATGTTTAGCATATATGCAATATTCATGGGTATTGGTGGTCTTGTAAATGCTTTACAACCCGATGATGACCATGGGCATGATGACCATGGTCATGAAGAGCATCATGGCTCTGCATCTCCTATTATTTTCAGTTTAGGTGTAATGCTATTCTTGATGGGATTCCCTAGTTTTGTTATAGCCTGTAAAGCATTGATGTCTCAAGGTGGGACATTTGCATTTGGAGACATACTTCTAAGTTTGATTGGATTGAATTTTATTATGCTTGGTATTGCTAATTGGTGGAAAGAAGACCTTCCATTCATAGGGTATGGTGAACAAATAGCAACCTCTGCACCTTTCGAAGGAGAGCATATCAGAAAGGCTGGTCTTTGGGTATTCATAATGTCAGAGATAATGGTTTTCGCAACTTTCTTCTCTTCATACCTACGTGTTAGAACCGAATGGTGTACTGATTGGGCCATACAAGCTTCTGAGCAAGGGGATGAATGTTTTGGTGTTGCGGAAGGTTCTGTAGTGACTGCTTCTGATTTACTAAGACATGACTTTGCTACATTATTACCTGGTGCAATAAACACCTTTGCTCTTATTGTTTCATCATACACTATTGTATTAGCATTGAAGGTTGCCAAGGATAAGAATTGGGAAGCACCTACAAACTTCATGCGCTTTGTCCTCCCTGATAAGAAGAGAGCAATTAGAAATTATTTGATAGCAACTCTTCTATTAGGTTCTCTGTTCATTGTCTTGAAACTTGTAGAATGGAGCCATCTGGTAGCAGAAGGATTCGATATTGGAACTGTTCAAGGTTCTATCTTCTACGTCGCAACAGGGGCACACGGATTGCACGTATTCGTAGGTCTGTTAGTTATGCTCTATCTAATCTTTAAATCGGACACAGTTGGGTTTGATGAGGACAATGGCCAAGGAATCGAATATTTCGGTCTATACTGGCACTTTGTAGATTTGGCGTGGGTAGTAATTTTCCCAGCATTCTATTTGTATTGAGGTGATTAAATGGGAGAACATGCAACAAAAGGAATTGAAAAATGGCTTTTAGATAAGACAGGGAAGGATATTTACTTCTGGAACTTCTTAGTACTGATGTTCTTCACTCTTTTTGAAGTAGGTGCTGTATTTTTTGAAAAGATACCAGGTACTGAAATCGTGATTACTAGACTTATGGTTTGGGCTGTACTAATCGGTGTTGGAATAATCAAAGGCTACGGAATCGCTGCTTATTTTATGCATTTACGCGGAGATCCAAGAATCTACACTAGGACTGCTCTTTTCCCAGTACTATTCGTGTTATTGATGCTATGGGGTATTGGACTTTCTAACCCCGAAGCAGTCACAGAACTACCTTCATGGTGTACTCCTGATTGGGATTATGCTACAAGATGAAACTCATTTATAGTACCGTAATTTGAGGTTTATTCATGAAAAGTAGATTCATTGCTTGTTTCTTAATCAGCCTATTACTAGTTTCTTTAGTACCTTCAACTTCTGCTTACAAAGGATATCAGTTATCACGTTCTGAAGTTACCGACTTCACACTTATCGACCAAGACGGAAATAATGTATCTCTGCATCATTCGAATGGAGAGATTTTAGTCGTTGCTTTTATCTTCACTAGATGTCCTGACGTGTGTCCAGTGATTACTCAGTCATTGAAATCAGTCGAGGAAGGGCTTTCCTCAGAATACAGTGATGAAGTTCGCTTCATGTCTATTTCAGTAGACCCTGAATATGATACTCCTGAAAGACTCAAAGCTTTTTCAGATAAGCATGATGCAAACTGGTCACACTTAACAGGCGAACTAGAAGTGATGGAAGAAGTTTGGAGTAGTTTTGGACTTGTAGTCCAAAAGAATGTCATCGAGGCACATATTGCTGAGGGAAATGGTCACCAATCAAATGATTCAACCGTGATATTTGTCAATGGAGAAGGTAATACTTCAGAACTTATGTTTATGCCAACCACGTGGACCCTAACTAATACAGCTGCAGAGCAAAATAATATTTCTCTTAATTACTCAACACATCCAGAATTTGGTCATATGATAACTGGAATTAACGGCACTCAATCGCCTTCAGATTGGACCTGGTATTGGAAATTCATGACATATAATGAAACATCAACTTCTTGGCAAGAATCCAATGTTGGTGTTGATTTCCTCGAGGCTAATGAAAACCCTAACATAGCCTATATGGCATCAAATGCTGATGAGAATCTTCTCGAAACACCTTCAGATGATAGCCTAAGTGTATCAGTATTATATCCCGACAATTCATCTGAAATTCATGTACTTGATAATGAAGAATTTACTGCATGGGAGTTGACGGTGGGGGCTTTTGACGGAGCGGGTATGAATTACTCTGCTACCAATCATGCTCAATTTGGTCACTTCTTCTCTTCCTTCAACGATGAAGACCCTGCTTTAGATAATTGGTCTTGGTATTGGGAATTGCATACTTGGAATGATTCCAGTATGTCTTGGGAATATTCCCAAGTTGGTGTTGACTCAATACAAGACCCTCAATACATCGCGTGGGCAAGAAACACTACTGCAGACTCAGAAATACCTGTACCTGGTGCAGTGCAGACTATGATGGAACAACAAACTACTCAAGTCTGTGACGACCATGGCTGGGAAATGGGTTCAGGTTCTGGAAAACACTGCATGTGCGATGAAGGATATGAATGGCCCGAGGGAACAATGCTATCATGCGTTGCCGTTGAGGTTGAGGAGGAGTACTCAGTAGGTCATTCAACTACCACCTTTATCTTAGATAGCGAACGTAAACCTAGGGTTGCTTGGACTGGAGATAATTGGAAACCTTCTGACTTCATCAAGGATATAGAAACATTGGCAGAATTAGAAGGTCTAATCGATGATTCTAGTGAAGGTATGCCCGGCCTAACCTTTGCAATGGCTTTCACCGCATTAAGTGCTGCAGCAATAGCAATAAACGTACGCAGTACTTCGAATGAAGAAGATAATTAGAATCCCCCCGAGGGGAAAACAAATCATATAGGAACTTCTCGGATGGTTTAGTGCAGAGATCGCATAGCCCGGTATTGCGGTGGACTTGAAATCCACTGTCTTTTAGACTCGGGGGTTCGAATCCCTCTCTCTGCGCCATAATCATTTATTTGCCTATTTGATAAGTAGTTTTGATAGAAGGGTTATCAAACTAAAGCCTCTCTTGCTTTACTATGCGAAGAGGAGTGTTGGCGGTTTATCTCCTTGCACTGATGACTTTGTCTGGGTGCCTAGGACCTAAGACCGCACCTTGGGGGTCTGATGGAATTGATGTTGATTTTTCTCAAGAAGGAACTTCTATCAACTCTGATCTTGGTGCTTCCTCGATTGAGTATGAAAACATTTTACCAGTAGGATGTGAAGTCGGAGATACAAATTATCTCTCTACCGGTTCTTCTTCTCCAGTATCTTTTACAGGATTTCTAGCAGCTAGTAATTTCTATGAATCTCATGACCCATTAAATGGCGCTAAAGACCTTGAATTAGCAGTTACTACTTCGGTAGCAATTCAATCTATGTCTTTTGTAGAAGCCAGTAAAATCGTGGAAGGTGACGGTGCTCGTGTAGACCTCGAAGACTGGTTCAGGCCATTAGACCCGCAAACAAGGGCAGGAACTATCGATTTGGATGAAATTGACGGTGATAGTGAAGATTACTGGTACATATTAGGTTTGATACCAACCACTGAGAATATACATGATGGAATGCGTTCCTTAGATGATTGGCATCAACCAGTAACTATCGAAGGGTATCTGATTAATCCGATAAACAACAGTTCTGCCTTGGGGTATTACAAACCAGGTAATACCTCTTACAGCAATAGTGTTGACTCTAGTTGTAACCTTGAAGTTGGCGATAATCATCGACAGAGTTTGTATATTCTTGTTGATAAAATAACCCTTGCCGATGCAGTTGTCAGTGATGATGGAGATTCTAAAGATGAATGGGCTTATGGCGATGTACCGTTTTTTGGTAGAGCAGGATTCATCCTTTTCTTCTTGATTGTTGGAGTTGGCGGAGGGTTCGGCTTATTCATCTTATCACAATTATTTGTATTACAAGGCGCTAAGTCCACCATGAAGACTTTACTCGGAAGGGAAGGAATGGATAAGATAAAGAAAGTCGCTTCCGATCTACGTAGGTCTAAAGCAATGGGAATGGTTTCACCTAAAGAAAGGAAGAAGCAATTCGACCGAGAAGACAAAGAGGAAAGAAAAGAACAAGTCAAGTCAAAACCTTCTAAGAAGGAGGAAAGTCAAATCTCTGGATTTGATCTTGATAGTGTCCTTTCGTCATCAGCCTCCAAAGGCACCACTACAGATTTTGGAGGCGGTTCTTCCTCAGTTGTAGTTACAGCCGAATCCATGGAGATGGAGAAAGAAAACGAACCTAAAGATTACCAAGTTCCTGATTATTCTTACGAAAAGGAAGAGAAACCAGCATGGCAGCCTCCAAAGAGTGAACCTAGGAGAGAACAACGTTCAACTAATGTTGTAAGTAGTGAACCTGTTTCACAGAAGAGAGAACATTTTTCCAGCGCCGCTCCAACTTCTAACTCACCACTTCCAGCTAAGAAGAAGAAAACTGTCAGGAAGCGAAAGAGTGTCAAGAGTCCAGTCGCTGAACCAAAGTCAGAGCCGGAACAAGAGCCGAAGGATAGCGGTTTTAGTGATGAAGAAGATTTCTCAAACTTTTCACTTTGATCAATGGAAAATCTTTAGTTCCGAAGGTAGAACTTGCATATTGATCGGGGTTGAGCCAACATTCTCTCCATCAATGTTTATTGCAGTAGGCTCAGAAGTTTCAATTTTTAATTGCTTAAATCGATGATAAACCACTCTGGGGTGAAATACATGTCGGCCTTCTTTCTTTAACATTCCAAAAGCCTTCAAAATATCTCTTCGTGTCATCTTTTTCAATATTCCTATATCCATTAATCCATCATCTAAACAGGCACCAGGGGCAAGAGGAAGCTGAGCTCCTCCAGTCTGACTATTTTGAACTAAGAACAATGTATAATCATCTTCCATTTTATGACCATCCAAGTATAGGCTTGCATGTCTACGGTTATTGGCCATAATAGCCATCAGAATGCCGACATCATAACGAATGCTACCCATCCATCGCATTTTTTCTGCTTTAATTGTCGAATCTACACCAAGACCCCAAGTTACTAGGTTATGACTGTACCTAGTAATCTCACCTTTGGTATTTCCCGGTAGCCCTTCAGTTAACTCTACTTTAGCAATGTCAATAGATTGACTATTCCCATTAATAATTCGAGCAACTGCATCTTCTGTACTCTTAATTGCCAAATCATTTGCCTGTGAGTTCCCAGTTCCTGCTGGGATCAGTCCGAAACGAATGTTCGAGTTATCATTAGATTGTTTCATCCATCCGGTGATAGCCTCTGAAAGACTTCCATCTCCACCTACTACTGCGATTGCTTCTTCAGATTTGAGTTCTAAAGATGTAGCGATCTCGATTAGGTGACCCGAATATTGAGAAACGTGCATTTCTACTATAATCTCAGATTTTTCAAGTAGTTGTTTTGCTTCTTCTGCTACTTTCAGACCCTTTTTTTTCCCCGAATATGGATTGATCAATAATATCACTTTTGATGGTTTATTTCCTTCGATAACCATTTTAGTAAACACTTTCGTGGGCATCGGTCGATGAACACCCTTTCGTTTTTTACTATCTTTATCAGGGTGGAAACTTATTTCTAAAGGCGACTTTGAATCCTTAGAAGTCCCGTCATCTGTAGATGCCATGTTTAGCGACAATTACTCCCCCGCATGAACTCTTCCCTATTTTAGGGATTAAACCAAGAACTCATCAATAGATGGCATCTGGCCTATAGTGGAGGGTCACAATGGATTGGTCAAAATCTCAAGTTGAATTCATGAATAAAGCCCTTGAAGTGGCTAATCGCGGAAGAGGTAAAGTTTCACCAAATCCTCCGGTGGGCTGCGTACTTGTGAAAGATGGAAAAGTTATCGCAGAAGGTTGGCATGACCATCTTGGTGGACTACATGCTGAACAAATGGCGATTCATGATGCTGAAAACAATGGCCATTCCCCTAATGGTGCAATAGCATATGTGACTTTAGAGCCATGTAACCATTTCGGCCGAACACCACCATGTACTGAGGCACTGATGTGGGCAGGAATAAAACAAGTAATAATTGCTCATAAAGACCCCAATCCTACAGTTAGGGGTGCTGGAATTCAGGCATTAAAAGAAGCAGGAATTACTGTCAGTAATGGCTTATTAGAGGAACAAGCCGCATCACAAATGCGTCCTTTCCTTCATTGGTGTGAAAATCGACGCCCTCTGGTTTGTGTCAAACTGGCTGTTGATTCTAATGGTTCTGTAGATGACCGAAGTGAAGAAGCAGGTAGATTCACCTCAGAAGGCTGTTTAGATAAGGTCCATGAGTTGAGAAGAGAATGTGATGCTATTTTGGTTGGAGTAAATACCGTAATTAGAGATAATCCATTTCTGACAATTAGAAGAGTTGAAACAAATAGGCAACCACTTCGAATTGTTATTGACCCAAACCATCGAACTCCTAAATCTTCCAATCTACTAACAGATGGATTGGAGACATTAGTTGTGGATGAGGACTTCCGTTCACTCCCTGCACTATTGAATTTACTTGGAGATAAAGAAATTCAGCGATTGATGGTAGAGGGTGGGCCTACAACGATTAGCCATTTCCTTGAACAGGGGCTCGTCGATGAATTTTACCTTGTCCAAAGTTCACAGACCCATCAACAACCAGTTCCTTCAAATATTGATTCTAAATATCTCAGTAACTCTGGTTTAAAACAAGTTTCGTCTGAACATTGGGGCGATGAAATGGTTACTATTTGGAACCGTCAATAATGTATAAAGTGGAATTGGGGTTTACTATGGATGAACTATTCCCCACTATCTTTGGTAAGAACCTCAACAAAGAAAAAAAGGCAATTCCAGATGACTTTTTGGGTGTAGAACTCTTTGTTATTGTAGCATTTCAACGATGGCATCAAAACCTCGTAGATGAAGCGATTAGCAATCTTGAAAAATATAATATTGAGAACACTCATTATATCATAGAAGTACCTGTTGTATCCGAATTATCGCTACTTAGAAGAATGCGTTTAAACGCAATAATGCGAGCTGGAATAACAGATTTCTCAATACGTCAGCGCACTATTACAGTATATACAGATAAAGAGGAATTTAAGCTAAACCTAGCAATACCTAGTGAGGAGGAGATTCACTGGTTTATTGTCAATCCATCAACCAAAATTATCCAGAGAAGAGGAACAGGGGTAATCTCTCCTGCTGAGATCTCAAATATCTTTTCTTGATTTGAAAATATATTATTAGGCCAAGAAACCCAATCTTCAAACAGAGAAATCCCCTAAATTATGGCGGGCGATGCAGGATTCGAACCCACGTCTCCGGCTCCGAAGGCCGGAAGGATATCCAGACTACCCTAATCGCCCGTGGTGTTGCCACAGGCCTACCCTTCTTGAAGAAGTTGGAAGATTTAGAAATCGAAGGATTGATTTGAATTATACCCTTTTATTGAATAAGTAATACCTCCTAGGGGGTTCATGGGTCGCTCTCTGCCATGTATTCCACAGAGTTGTTCTGCCTGTTGTAGAGAAACTACAATGCCTATTACCAAATCAGAAGCTTCGCGTCTTACAAGAAGAACTGGTATGAAATTAGAGCAATTTACTTGGTCTAATAATGGAATATTGACTCTACTTAATAATGAAAAAACAAAGGCCTGTGTATTCTTGCTTACCGACTCTTCAGATCAAAATGCTGAGGGCATTTGTTCCGTTTATGACATACGACCCAAAGGATGTTCAACTTATCCATATGTCTTGGATAAAAAAGACCAGGTGATACTCGATGTTGGTTGCCCACACAAAGAAAAATTTCCACAACCAACCGAAGAAGACGCAATGACTCTTCTCAATCTTGAGGAACGCTTGATGCGTGGAGAATAAGTCTCCCAAGACTTGAGTGAACATGCTCAACCCAAATTCCTTTTATAGTCCATTTATCATTTTTCAACATCTGCTTAAAACTAGTCCATTCACCGTGTAATAATTTGATTTCCTCACTGTCTTCATCAAGTTCTAATTTCTTTTCTTGTAGTGGGTGGATCGGTAAAATAAGTACGATTGTAGCATCATCATTTGCCACATCACGAAAACTATGCAAAGTATTTTCGATCAATTTAAAGTGAGATAAAGAACCATGTGAGTTTCTTCCATAAGGAGGGTCTAGAACCATTCCCGAAATTTTTTGATGCCAATTTGAAGGAACCGAGTTTCTAAGATCTGTAGCATCACCTTTGATAATTTGAATCCTACTCGGGTCAGTAACTTCTTCGCTACTTAGGGCCCAAAGAACATTCTTCATGGCACCATCTACCATTTCTTGTTCTAAATCTAATGCAATGGCCTTTCTTCCGACCATTACAGCTTCAATAACAAACCCACCAGTTCCAGTCATAGGATCCAGTACTGCATTATCATCTAAGGGTCCACCAGCTAAATTAACAGCCAATCTTGCAAGTTTAGGGTCAAGGCTGATTGGTTTGAAAAAAGGACGTTCAGTCGCTCTTCTAGTATTGGAGTTTCCTTCTGTTGAGATATAATCGATTAGCCAACCACAAGCAACCATATTGGAAGCACCATCTATCACTAACCCAAGTTTGTGCTCAGGATTATCTAAATCGATCGTAAATCCATTTCGGCCAGCCAATCCTCCTATCATTCCAGCAATTTTACTCCCACTCAGGCCTTTGATTTTACCTTCTTGATGCCAATGGGATACGCTAAAAGAACCAGTTTTGGGAGAGTCTTCTATCATTACAGATACTTGGTGAAGGAATCTTTCCATCGAACCTTCTCCATCCCAATTCATGATAATCGAATCAGATAATATAGCTCGGACTCCGCTACTATACTGGATGACTTTAGTAGCCTCTAATAAATTCAAATCCCCAGATACTTCGACCATTCTGTGAGATTCTAGAGGCTTTATTTCATTCTCAGGAAATAGAGCCGATAACTCTGCTTTAGCAAGAGCGGGGTGCCAACCGCGTAAACACGCAATATTACCCGCCATATCGATGGCTCAACTTCCCCCTTCTTGACAAATTCGGCAATTTTGTCAATGCGAATATACACATACTGTCACCTTTAGTACTATTCATGGGCTGTAATCTGCGCGACTTAGCATCGCCACAGAACATCGAATTGGAGTCACTTTCCGGTAAAACGGTGGGTGTCGATGCTTTTCTTACAGCCTTTCAGTTTTTGACTACTATTCGAGATAGGTCTCCACAAGGCGATGGAGGTCCACTAAAAGCCGAGAACGGTAAAATTGTATCTCATTTAATGGGATTTCTTAACAGAACGACCATGTTGTTGTCTAAAGGTATCAAACCTGTATTCATCTTTGACGGAAAGTCCCCCGATTTGAAAGCGGATGAATTAGCCATACGTAGGGCAAGAAGAGATGAAGCGAAAAAAATTCATGAAGAGGCTTTAGTTGCAGGTGACTTTGCTTTAGCACAGAAAATGGGTCAAAGGATAATGCATTACTCTCCAGAAATGGTCCTAGAGACAAAGCAACTACTGGACTTACTTGGAGTGCCTTGGGTGGATGCTAAGGCAGAAGGAGAGGGTCAAGCAGCAGTAATGGCAGCAATGGGTCAACTAGATGCTGTTGCAACCCAAGACTGGGATGCTCTTCTGTATGGAACTCCAATTTTGATTCGAAATATGATGACAGATGGAACTAAGCAGCATGGGAGATTAGTCCATGCACAAAAGATAAACCTAGAAGAATTATTGGTTGAGCATGAATTAACCAAATCACAATTGATTGATTTAGCAATAATGATTGGAACAGATTTCCACCCTGGTATTAGAGGAATTGGCCCAAAAACAGGTTTGAAACTGATCAAACTCCACGGAACGATCGAAGAGATTTGTGCAGTCAAAGATAAAGAAATACCACAAAGGTTAGACGAGATTAGAGAAATCTTCCATAATCATCCTTCAAATCAAGTAGATGCTAAGAGCCTTGAACTCGGAGATATAGATCTTGTAGGTTTGAAGCAGTTCCTTCAAGTTGAACGACAGTTTAGCCAACGCAGAATGGATAATGCCTTAGATAAATTAAGAGATGCAGGGCTTATTCGTGAAGGCGGCCAAACCTCATTATTTTCCTTTTAATTTTGATGAAACCTCAAAGGACTTGATAATACCTCAACTCCTTTGTAATTAGATACTAAGCCTCTGGCTATTGATTGTGGGTCATTTAATGCTTCACTGATAGTATTTACCGGGGAGCATGGAATTCCTTGAAGCAAACCTTCTAATTCCTTTCTAGTTTTATTTTGGATAATTCCCCCTATACAAGATTCAACAGCGTCCCTGTCAGCCACCCTCCCAGAATTTCCACCCCATTCAGGCTTGGAATTAATATCTAAGAATTGAACTAGATTATCCCATTGTCCATCAGAGCCAACACCGATTACGAACCATCCATCTTTAACTTGAAAAGCCCTGTAAGGTACTAAGTTAGGATGTGCTGAACCCATTCGAGTAGGGTCTTTCCCGCTTGCTAACACATTGTGCGCTTGATTTACTAAAGCAGCGATAGCGCAATCCCAAAGAGAAATATCAATTCGTTTCGATTCTCCAGTCTTCATCTTGTGAAATAGGGCTGCTAAGATTGCATTCGAAGCATTTAGTCCAGTTATGACATCAATCCAAGCAACTCCAACTTTGGCTGGCTGCCCATCCAAGTCTCCAGTTATACTCATTATTCCAGAACGTGCTTGAAGCGCTATATCATAACCGGGTTCATCTTTTCTAGGGCCTGTTGAGCCATATGCAGATATTGAGCATATGATGATATCTTTTGGAATTTGACCGAGTAATCTTTCTAAAGTACCGGGGCGGAAATTCTCTACAAGGACATCAGCATCTTGAATCATTTCGAGTACCTTGTCTCTTTGTTCTTTGAGATTCAAATTAATTATTTCTTTACCGCGATTACAAGATAAAAAGTAGGCTGCTACTTGTTCACCATCAAAACCCTTGGCAAATGGCGGCCCCCACTTTCTTGTATCATCTCCCCATGGGGCCTCGACTTTGATTACTTCAGCTCCTAAATCTGATAGCATTTGGGTTGCAAAAGGGCCAGCTAAAACTCTTGACAAGTCAACAATTTTCACGCCGTCTAGTATTCCGCTCATATCTAGGGCAAGAGGTTCCATGTGTTGAATTAATCCATTATTCTGCTAAGTAGTATACTTCATGAGAGGTTTGAGTTTCAAAAATAATCCACCTATCATCTAGATAATTCTCCGTATCATCGGTTAGAATTACCCATGATATCTGATTATCCATCAATATAGAACTCCAATTAATATTTTCATCAGCCCAATATGCTGTAATGTTTCTATCATGTCCAGGGTCAGTAGTCAACTGAAGGGTATACAATCTATGCATTGCAAGTGGCGGGTCAGCAATATAGAGTATATTTTCACCATCTTCAATTTCATCATAAAGTTCTACCCCTAATTCTTCAATACCTCGGTCCAAGGTTAGAATATAGGAATTGATGATTATCATTAGGGCTATCATAATTGACATAACGCTTCTATTTTTATTTTCTTTCAACTCAAGGGCAGTTCCATCTTGCTTAGCCATCTGAGCCCACCATAGGGGGACTGCAAGTACAGTCACATATCGGTAAATATAGCGAAAGCGGTCTTGAACGACTTCTCTTGAAGCATCAAGGGTATTCATCTCAACTAAGAATAGCATCGTTATATATCCACAAAGACCTGCAAAAATAAGTTGAGATAGAAGAGATAAGTAATCCGATTCATAATTAGTGTTCTTGGATGTTGAGGCAAATAATAGCATTCCGACGTAGAGATATATAATGCCCGCAACGATCATTGTTATTGGTAAAATTATTATGATATCTGATGGTATTTCTTTCAACCTCGTCCAAACAAGGAGGAAAGTAATCACAGTGGTTATCGATATCAATAGTGTTTTATTTACTGGCTTATAGTTTGGACGATATAATTCCAAAGATAGAATTGGTAGGTATAAGTAAAGTGCATATTTTGCAGGTATCCCTTTTATTGAAAGTATAACTGCTAAGAATATTAAACAAATAAGATGCCATACTTTATGATTTTCTTTACGTAAGATTTTGATAATAGAAAATAATATTATAGTTGCACACATAAGTACTATACTTTCCTGATAAAGTCGACCAGTAGAGCGAACTAAAGGAGGATAAATAGATAATACCGCAGTTAAAGCGAGTGCATTTTTATTCCCCCACAGGGATTTAGTGCAAACATAAACTATACCCAATGCTGAGAATGATAGAACTAGTCCAAGAATATGGAGGCTCAACAAAGAGATCTCAAATATCTGAAACCATACTTCAATTATACTATGCCATACAAACCACTTATCATCAGCGGGGGTTTCCTCAGAAACCGATTGATTTGAACCCTCAATCCTAAGATGGCCCCAATCTAAGGTCGGCTCTCCATCAGCAATCCCGTCACTGACATAGGTGGCATGAACATGGGCATCAAGCCCAAGAGGCATGAAAATAGCAGCGAGAATTTGAAATAATATGCCTATTGCGAGAATTGAAAACCAAATCCGCCTCTCTTGCATAACAAGTTGTCACCACTCTTACCTTTGAGCGTTGTTGATAATAAACAGTTCATATCCGAGTTTCTCTAAATCTGGCTTTCGCTCACACTTAAAGAAGTCAAGAGATAAATCCCGATTCAGTTAGTTTTGTCGTTTTGAACTTGAACGCGCACTGCTTGTGCAGCAGCTTTACTATCTTGCATAGCCTTACGCACACGAGTACCAGCAGCAGAGTTACCCTTGTCGTGCTTTACAGCATCTCCAAGCGCGGAAGTCAATTCATCAATCATATTTTGTACCATGGCCTCAACAGACATAAAGCCCCCCCAGCGAAAACGGTCTTTATGTGTTTTGCCGACATGGGTTATTTCTAAGAAGTGATTATTTAGCCTCAGTATTGCATTTCCCGCCTAAAAAACGGGAAAAGAGCCTAAAAAACTCTATTTTTTCTAATTACTAATTTTAGAAGGGTTTGAAAGCCGAGCGCATTAGGAGTTACATGAGGAAGTAATTGTGGGCTTTGAGTCTGACAGCGTTTTACCGGACCCTGATCCTATTTCTACCAAGGAATGGGTCGATTCTATTCTTGCAGTACAAGGCAAGCAAGGAAATGAAGAAGCTAGACGCCTCCTTTTGGCCACCATGAATGCTGCGAAGTCTGCTGGTGTTGATATAGACGTCATCAATACTCCATACCTAAATTCTATTTCACCTAATAATCAAGGAGCATATCCTGGTGATTTAGAGATGGAAAAGCGGTTACATGAAGTAATTCGTTGGAATGCTATGATGATTGTAACCAGGGCGAACAAATATTTTGACGGTATTGGAGGTCACATCTCAACTTATGCATCCACATCACATGCTTGGGAATCTGGCTTTAATCACTTCTTTAGAGGCAAAGATGGTGATGGTTCAGGTGACCATATTTACTGGCAAGGGCATGCATCACCAGGAGTTTATGCTAGGGCATGGCTCGAAGGCAGACTCTCCCTTGAGCAAATCGAAATGTTCCGTCAAGAAACTGGTGGTAAAGGACTCTCTTCATACCCCCACCCAAGATTGATGCCCAATTTCTGGGAATTTCCAAGTGTAAGTATGGGTCTTGGTGGAATGACTGCAATTCATCAAGCAAGGTTCAACCGTTACCTTGAATCGAGAGGTCTCTGCAATACTACAGGCTCAAGAGTATGGTATACTATGGGTGATGGGGAATCTGATGAACCCGAGTCACTATCACAATTATCTCTTGCCGCCCGTGAAGGCTTGGATAATATCATCATGACCATGAATTGTAATCTTCAAAGATTAGACGGTCCAGTCAGAGGCAATTCAAAGATAGTTCAAGAATTAGAAGGCAGATTTAGAGGGGCTGGATGGAATGTCATCAAGGTCTTATGGGGGAGCAGCTGGGATGACCTATTCGCCCGAGATAGCCTAGGCTTAATCGCTGCTAGGCTTAACTCTCTGGTCGATGGAGATGAGCAACGAATTATGACTGCTGATGGCGCT
The DNA here is from genome assembly GCA_949372655.1 of Candidatus Poseidoniaceae archaeon. Classification (GTDB taxonomy): domain Archaea; phylum Thermoplasmatota; class Poseidoniia; order Poseidoniales; family Poseidoniaceae; genus MGIIa-L1. Next base: position 15,694 of record CASIAI010000007.1, on the reverse strand, counting down.
TTAATCCGTAAAGAACTATTCAATACTCCAGAATTATCAGAATTAGTCTCACAATACTCGGATGAAGATTTAGAAAAACTCTGCCAAGATGTAGGTGGGCATGACTTCGTCAAATTACATGCAGCCTATGCTCAAGCAACTGCTCACAAAGGTCAGCCTACAGCAGTTATCATTCGGACTATCAAAGGATACGGCCTAGGACCGGCATTCGCTGGTAAGAATACCACTCATCAGAAGAAGAAAGCAGATATCGAAAGTATGAAATTCATGCGAGATGATATGAATTTGTCTTTTAGTGATGAAGAATTAGAAAATTATCCATTTATCAAACCTCAAGATATACCTGAAATTGTCAAATATGCCAAGTCTAGGCGTAAGGCATTGTATGGACCAGTACCAGAGCGCCGCTCGCCCAAATCGAATTTAGTAATGCCAAGCAGTGAAGTCTATTCAGATTTTGATGAAGGTACAAAAGGTAAAATGCAAGTCTCTACGACTATGGCTTTTGTTAGACTTCTTAGAGGGCTTATGAAATCCAAGGAATTAGGCCCTAATGTAGTTCCTATAATTCCAGATGAGGCAAGAACATTTGGTATGGATCCTTTATTTTCAGAGTTTGGAATCTATCATCCTGAAGGACAACTTTACACCCCTGTAGACCACAAAGTTATCATGAAATATAAAGAATCAGAAGCGGGTCAATTATTCGAAGAAGGAATCAATGAAGCGGGAGCGACTTCAACTTTCATAGCCTCTGCAACCTCTTATTCTACCCATGGTTGCCCTACAATCCCATTTTACATATTTTATTCGATGTTCGGCTTCCAAAGAGTTGCCGACTTGATTTGGTCAGCAGCAGACCAACGAGCGAGAGGTTTCCTGATGGGGGCAACATCTGGTCGAACCACGCTGAATGGTGAAGGCTTACAGCATCAAGATGGACATTCTCTTCTCATGGCTCACACCAATCCATCGGTAAGAGCTTGGGACCCTGCATTTGCTTACGAACTCGCAACAATCATCCAACATGGAATTAAAGAAATGTTCGAACAAGATATTGATGTTATGTATTATATTGCAGTATACAATGAAAATCACCCTATGCCTGCTAAACCTAAGAATGTCGACGAGGGCATCATTAACGGGTTGTATAAGTTGCGTGGAGCTCCCAAAGGGGACGGCCCAATAGTGCGATTATTGGGTTCAGGACCTATCATGCTTCAGGTATTAGACGCAGTTGAGAAGTTAGAAGAATTTGGTATTCGAAGCGAGATTTGGTCGGCTACATCATATGGTGAGTTGCGACGTGATGGACTTGAATGTGAACGATGGAATCGACTTAACCCAAGTGAACCAGAGAAGCAAACATGGGTTCAACAAATGCTGGGTTCATCTCAAGACCCAATTATTGCAGTATCGGATAATATGGCAGCGGTTCCTGATATGATTCGACAATGGATGCCTGATGACTATACAGTTCTGGGAACGGACGGATTTGGACGTTCAGACACACGCGAGGCTCTAAGAAGATTCTTTGAAATTGATGGAGAATCAATTACTCTCGCAGCATTATCCCGACTTGTACGTAACAATATTATCGATAGTAAGGTCTATGATAAGGCTGTTAAGAAATTTAAAGTTAGTTTACAACGCCATGACATCACTGAGATTTGATATCATCGACGACTCAATAATATGTATCCCCTACGGGGTTTATGACGCTAGTTCTTGTGATGGTAACATTCCCCAATGATGATTCTGCTAAATCGATGATAGACAAGGTACTAGAGCGAAAATTAGCAGCATGTATACTTCGAAGTAAAGTCAATTCATCATATATGTGGGAAGGTCAAGAACAAGATGAAGAAGAAGTGATCGCTCTTTTCAAAACCATACCAACTAATTCCGAGCAATTAGAACAGTATATTCTGGAAAATCACCCCTATGAAGTGCCTGCTATTTTGAAAATCGATGCATCAGCGAATCAAGATTATCAGGATTGGGTTAATGGCATAATTTCATGATTTGGAATTTTGATTAAGGTGTTGAAACGCGCGTCTTTCATTGTACATTTTCCGATTGAGTTATGAAGCCGCGCGACACAGATGTTTCTATGACAACAAATAAGGGGACAAAAAAGACGTCCTCTAGTCAAACATCGAGTTTTGGAGTTTCTAAGCGAGAGGGCCATGATTCATCAAAGTATTATGATACTAAAATGTATCAAAATATACCCAGAGAAAGTGATGTAGGTGACCCTCAAGAATTCCCAGAATTTCTACGCGATAGTCTAATTTGTGGTGATTCAAGAGATATGAGTATGATTCCTCCAAATAGTGTACAATTGATGGTTACTTCACCACCATATAACGTAACCAAGGAGTATGATGAAGACCTAAGTCTTCAAGAATACCTCAACATGCTAAGAGGAGTTTTCACTGAGACTTATCGTGTTTTAGCGCCAGGTGGTAGGGCTGTAATCAATATTGCTAATGTTGGAAGAAAACCATATATTCCTTTGACAAGTTATGTCAATATGATAATGTTAGAGATTGGTTTTCTAATGCGTGGTGAAGTGATTTGGGATAAATCGGCGTCTGCTGGCTCGAGTACTGCATGGGGCTCTTTCAAATCTGCTTCCAATCCATGTCTTAGGGATGTCCATGAATATATCTTGATTTATTCAAAGGGTTCTTTCAAACTCGATAGAACCAAGCAAGAGAGAGCAGAAGGCAGAGATGATACAATCGAGAAACAAGAGTTCATAGATCTAACAAAATCGATTTGGAGGTTTCCTACCGCATCAGCTAAAAGAATCGGCCACCCCGCACCATTCCCTAATGAATTGCCGCGTAGATGCATTGAATTTTATTCCTTCAAAGGCGATGTTGTATTAGACCCCTTTATTGGTTCAGGTTCAACTGCATGTGCAGCTAAAAGTTCCGGAAGAAGCTACATTGGGTATGATATTAATCAAGAATATATTGAATTGGCTGAGCAAAGAATCAACCTGTTAGAGGAATGATTTTCTTTATACAGTGTAGAATTTTCATACTATTATGAAATATATTATAATTTCAGATGAAAATTTAGACCCGATAGAATTTGGAACCTTGAACATGAAGTTCTTGGACAAAGATTCGGGGCTGATTGCGCGAGTTTCTAAGTTAATTTCCAATGGTTGGAGTCCGCAAGGTGGAGTATCTTATGGGGCGGGGAAGTATCTACAGGCTCTAACTATTGATGAAGAAGAATGATTAATCTTCATCTATTAATTCTGCTTCTAACAAATAGGATTTATCTTCTTCAAGGTATCTTGAAGAACGGATGACATATCCAACACCTGCAGCCGATAATAGGATAAAAACACTAAATAAAGTCATCATTAAACCATGCTCTGTAAATAAGTCTCCAAGTGAAGAAAAGAAACCTTCAGAACTAGAATCACCAACAGTATCTTTTGGAGTAATAAGTCCGACAATCGCTTGCTGGTCATAGACATTACGAGTAAATACAAGCATTCCATCCATTGAACTATCATAGTCATCAGACGGTGTTGTAGGGTCTAGATCTGAATAGAAGTCGAGCCTTTGCTCAAATGCAATATCAGTTACAGTCTCAAGACCAAGTGTTAAAATCACATCCACAGTGTACGGTATCCTTGATTCAAAGAATTCCTGGTCATCAACAATTCCTAGGAATGTCATAGCTTGACCTGAAACATCAAAACTAGCCCAAGCACCCCATTGTGAGGGCTCAACATCAAGGTCATAATACCACGTATCAGCGATTCTATTACCTTGACCTTGGTCATTACTTCCATCATCACCCAAGTCAATTTCTAATTGAATCGAGCCAACTTGTAAGGAATCGAGTTCGAATTCTGTAGCGGTGAACATTGCTTCTAGTCTTTCGGTACCGTTAGGAATCCAAACATAATGAGAATCGTCTGTATAGTATAATGAGCCAGAATCGCCATTATTGAAATGATTCCAATCACCTTTCCAAGAATGTTTTACACGGTCAGTGTTCAATTCAATAGTTCTCTCTCCAAGCATAGATTCGTATATTTCCCAAGCATCCCAAACAGTATATTCAGGGTGGTCAATAATTCCATTTCCATCTTGGTCTCGCATCAACTGGAGAGTTCTAGCAAGGGCTACTGCGGCATCAACATTGGTCAACCCATGGCCGATACGCCAATCATGGCACTGACCAGTATCACTGACATAACATTGCTCAGGAATATCGGAACAAGCATCATCCGCATTACCATCTTCACAAGAGTTAGCCATTCCTTCATAATCAGCAGTTAACTCCAAAATTAGTTCTAATTCGTGTACTCTACTGAAGTTTTCTTCATCCCAATTCTCATATTGACCATATGCGGCAGTTCCTTCTCCACCAACTAAACTATTGCCAAAGTCATGGTCATCTCTATGATAATCAGCAACACCTAAGGAAGGTGCAATATCAATGATAATTCCAGCCATTCCACCAACGTGTGGTGTAGCCATTGAAGTTCCTGAAATTGCCATGTAGTATAGGTCGCCTTGAAGTTTGGTACTCGCGTCTATGGCGGTACCTCTAGGTGCAGTAGCCCAAATATCTCTTCCAGGTGCGCCGACATCCGGCCATGTGTGTTGTTGGTTCATACAACCTCGAGAGGAAAAAGAAGTAACTGCGGTTCCATCATGTGTTAGTGCGGCAACAGATATTGCAGAAGGAGTATTTGCGTAAACATTAGTTTTGAGGTCGCCAGAACATTCACCACCATTTCCACCAGAATTAGAAGCAGCAAATATTACTGCTACGCTATTGTCATAAGTTAGCATATCAGTCATCTGAGCAATAACTCCATTCGGGTCATAATCGCCATCGGTTCCCCAAGAATTAGAAACTACTCTGATATGATATTGATTTTGACTTGGCATGGAATGAGCATAAGTCCATTCAAGACCTTGCTCTGCTGCAAAAATAGATGCTCCATCCCCAGTTCCAAGAGCGACCATTTGTGCGCCTTTGGCAACGCCTGCTCTTCTACCAGCAGAAGCATCACCATTTCCAGCGATTGTCCCACCGACGTGAGTTCCGTGGCCTGATGAAGTATCCGAGTTTCGAGTTTCAGTCCAAACCCCATCCCACTTAGCCGAATAGATGACTTTCTCTCCTGTCCAAGGTTCGAGATAATCAAAATCAGGATGACCAGCATCTACTCCAGTATCCAAGTCTACAATAGCCGTACCATCGCCGTCCCACTCACTAAATTTCAAGTCTGAGTCATATTCGATTTCACCTGAAGGGGAGATAATTACTCTGTCCCAAGTATCTGTAGCTTTGACTACATGAGTAGTTTCATGCATCATAATCCCAGGTTCTGTAACGGGGTCTCCTCCCCATTCAGATGGCAAATAAAAGAAATCTAATACCCTATCTAGTTCAAGATATTCAACACGGTCCCAAGTTGAGATTAATCTAATATCTCGAATTGATACTTCGATTAATCCACCGTCTACAAGTGGTGCTTCACCAAGTATGATTGCTCCAAAGTCTTCTAAAGTTTGTAAATCATTTCCAGTGACTTCAGAATTAAGTTGAAAAATAACCGGAATAATATCTTCTTCTGATAAAGTACTCAAAGAGTCACGCAGTGACTTATCCATCTTTTCATAATTACCCATTGGGTTTAGCCCGTCTGCGAGAGGGGCTGCAGTAGCGCCAATCATTAACATTTGAATAGCCAAAGCCGCAAAAAACGTCAAGTTAAGTCTGGAAGACATGATTGGTGCTAGAACCCATCCTTCAAAGCCCTTATTCATCCATGTTCTTTCCAGGAGCAGGCTTTGCAAAGCCGTCTTCTTTGACAGTATTTAGGACTACATGAGTGAAAGAGCGTGTTACTCCTTCTAAAGTGAAAACTGTTTTGGTCAGGTCATCTAAGTCAGCCCTATCTCTAACTCTCGCTAATACCATTGAATCCCAATCTCCTGTTACATCATAGACAGAGAAGACCCTAGAGTCAGCAGCAATTTTCTGTTGCACATCTATCATCTTCCCCTTGGAAATACATAGTCCTGCCATTATTGTCATTGTCCATCCAACACTTTCCGGGTCAAGAACAACGCTATAGCCGTTGATTACTCCATTCTTTTCTAGCCTCTTAAGTCGGTTGGTAATAGTTCCTTGAGCCACACCTACAATCCTAGAAAGTTCTCTTTGACTAGACCGCGAATCCTCTATAAGGGCTTGAAGAATTGCTCGGTCGGTATTATCAAGTTCCATCTCATCACCACTAATCGGTATATCTTCTAATTCTTCAACACTTCGATTATTGTTCTCCAATTTTAGAACTATCCATCATGAGATATTGTGTCCATGCGCCTAGTTCTTCGACTTCTAATTGAATTCCAATTTGGCAGCCAGTAGGTTCATATTGCTTGAATCGAAGTTCAATATTGACAATTTGTTCCGTTTCAATGAATCTACTCTTCGGGTTATTTTTCATTTTCCAAGGAGCATCTACTTTGAAAGATTTAACTTCAATACGCTGTGAAAAAGATTGAATTTCTATTTCTAGGGTAGTAGAATTCTTCCATTCAGAGGAAATTTTAGGCATTCCTTTTTCTGTTCTAAATGATTGTGAAATTAAGGCGTAGCAAATAATTGCCAGTAAGACGCTAATTAGTATAGGGATATAGAAAGAAGAAGAATCTACATTTTGTGACTTTGCAGGTAGATCAAAGTGATGTAGAGAGAGTAATTGTTCGGTACTATTATCACTCTCAAGGGCACCGAAGAAAGCCATAGTTAACTGCCATCCATATGGGTCTTGTTTCAAATCAACACCAGCAGCCTCAAGATGCTCAGAACTAATAATCCATTCCACGCTAGTGGTATTATCGTCTTTGATACCAAATCCAACTTCAGGCTTCATATCATATATCAGATTATTAATCACTCTGCCATGGTGGTCTACCGCATTTTTTTGACTCAAGAAAATGTACAGTAGAGTATCGTCTGTTAAGTTTACTAAAGGCGTCATTTCAATTGGCATTCTGATATACCAAATATCGGTCTCGCCTTCAGCGATGATTACTTCACCAGTTAGGTCAATAAGTGGCATTAGGTCATTAATTTTAGATGAATTATTTTTAGCCTCAGTTTCCGTAGAATATTGATTAAAGTAAGAAACAGAACCCAATTGACTATCTAGATTTAATTTATATGAGTTTGCCCGAGATTTAGCGTCATCATCAGGCCAATTCGAGTTTGTTTCATCACTCCATAACCACCATGATAAAGAGACCATATCTTCACCTTGGTCACAATTTGAATCACTTGTATCTATTTCTACAAAACATTCATCCAATATTGTAGAAACAGGTTTAGCGCTTGGAATCTCGATTTTAGCATGTGCAGTATAACTTTCATCTTCAGCACTTATCGAAGGAATAACTAATATTGCAATTACCAGCAATAAGACTATTTTTTTCATATTATGCCCCATCCTTATTCTCAAAGTCGATACCCAGCTTTGCTCTGATTATGTCTCTCTCAAGAGTATTTATCATTAAACTAACTCGAACCCCTGCCCATGCTGAGATAAGAGAATCTGAGCCACTCAGTCGACAAGTCAATAGTAGTGGGCCTTCGTTTAACTCATCTAAACTTAATTCTTCTTGGAATTCTTCAACCGTTGGAACCCACCCTTCTAGCATCCTAATCGTAAATTCTCTTTCGACTTCTATTGTCGTCTTTCCTAGGTCGTGTTCAAGGGCAGGAATTGCTTCTTGCCTAGTTCGCCATATACCCTTATTTTCGACAAAGGTTGGCATCCCAACATGAATCAATTTTAACGGATGGAAAGTACCTTTGGGCCATAAATCTCCTCTTTTATTTGGACAAACCCGATTGTATAATCTATCACTGACAGACTTTGGGGCGATGTTTAATCTTCTTCCGCGACTCCACCACGACCATTTTTCAGCATCGATTTGGTATCCTTGAGAGATTTGTTTTACAGTTTCTTCATCAGCTAAATGTACGGAATGTCGATTTGTCTCAGGATGTTCCATTAGTTTTGGTTTCCAAGTTGAGCCAGGAATAGGTTTTCGTTTTGGAATGTAAGCCTTAGCGATTCCTTCTGGAGTTGCTTCTGGCTTATGTCTAAAGATTGCTGCGAAGAAACCACCCGTATCATTATCTGTATGGAGTAATCTGCGGCACATAGTAAGGTCTTGAGAAATCTTAGCCTCTTTTTCACTCTCGAATTCAGGGTCGAATTTAGCTCTATCTTCACGGCATAGATGCTTTAATTTCAAGTTTGGTAATCTTGGAAGTTCATCTCCCATCTCTACAGAATCTCCACTTTCGTCAAGGATATTCCAATCACTTAACCCAGGTTTTAGAATTAATCCATCAACTAGCGCTTCATTAATTTCGATTAATTCTAGCCATGGACACTCACGCAGAACCTCTGCAACAACTGCTTCATTTTCGCACGGGTCAATACTACATGTCGAATAAACCAATTTCCCATCAGGCTTCAACAGCTTAGCACCTCGAGTTACGATCGATACCTGGAGTTCGAATAAACCTCGACTAGACTTTGGAGTCCATGACTTCCATATTTTTCGGTTCTTCCTAGTAGTGGCAGTTCCAGTGCATGGAACATCGGTGAGAACTGCATCATAGCCTGGTGGTGGAATTCGACCAATATGCCTTCCATCTTGTTGATTGATCAGAATATTTGGTAAGGCAAGCCTTGCCCTGTTTGAGATTAACATATTCGCCCTACCCGAAACAGGCTCATTAGCAATAACAAATCCTTCAGGGGATATCTTTTCTGCTAGTTGAGTAGTTTTAGAGCCTGGTGCTGCACACATATCAAGTATCATATCACCATTTTTGGGATTAAGTAACTCAACAGGTAACATACTTGCTGCTTCTTGTCGAGTAATTCGTCCAGAGTCATGTAAGATTGTCAAAATTCTCTTACTATATCCTTCAGGGACTTTGCCTCGAGAAAAGGGCATCTGCCATGCAGTGTTATTTGGCATCCAAGAAATTGGCTTTGCACCCATTTTCTTCAATTCAGAAACAGTCCATTCTCTATCTTTACGAGATATGGTGACTCTGAGGGTTTCTGGAAGGGGAGATGTGGCCGTATTTACCCATGAATCAAGGTCAATTCCAAGTTCTAAGGCTAATTTGGTCAAGCAGGACTCTCTAGAGATTTTGCTGAGGTCTTCTTCCTCCCAACCTGCATTGGCCATGCCTGTCGGTCTGCTATCATCTCTATCTTGCTTCCGCCATGCTCAAGGGCTTTCGCCCTCTAGAATCGAATATGCTGGGAGATACTGCACCGTTGCTTTTCCCCGTTTTGTTAGTACTTTTAGTCGGATGGCTTCTACCTTCTAAAATAGAATCCTATAGTGAAAAATTCTCACAACCAGTGAGTAAGGCTATAGTAAAAACACATAGGTTTGGCCCTTTAGTAGTGGTCGTAATAATGCTTCTTAATCGAATAAAAACGATAGTACAACGCGATACATCTTATCTAGAAATAGCTAAAATACTCGGGCCGGGTGACTTTGAATTTTCGGATTTAAGGCTGTTGATTACCGGTGAAGGTGCATCGGAGTCAATACTTTTTTTACTACTTTGTTTTGCTTTATTGAGCCATAAATTACCCAGTATATCCAATTCTAGTTTAGAGATTAGAAAACTTGTACAAAATAGAATAATGTCGTACATTTCTTTCTCAGCATTAGTTTCCTTTTGGATTTTATTCCCTGAGTCATCATACTATTCACCAAACTCGTTACCATTACAAATCACTAATTCTTCACTTGGCGAATATTCTTGGATACTAGTGATACTTACAGGTGCCATGATTTTAGTTAGTAGTGAATTATTTGCAGTTACTACAATTCCACTTACAGACAACGGTTTAGACATATTATCAAGAAGAACTAAACTAAAGATGTATGCGATTTTACCATTAATGATATATCTACTGATAAATTCTGTTCAATCGACAAACTCATGGTGGCTCAATATATCGCAAGATGGTTCTTTTGTCATGGTTATATTTTTCTTATCTAACGCCATTGGCCTAACATTCATCACCGTACCTTGTAAGATGATTGAAGCAAATCTACAGCATGGAGAAGGGCGTAGTAATTCCTTAACATTTCAAATGGTGTTGAATTGTATACTCTTATTTGGTATTACAGCGTATTTTCTCAGAAGTAGTGAGCCATTTAGTCAAGGTAACGGATATATTCTACAGGCTAGTTGGTTAGTAATTGGAATGGTAATTATTATGGTGATTTCTTTAGTATTGCCTAATTTTGGTTTTGATGGAGCAGCACGTCCAGAGTTATGGTGGCTCAGGATATCTCTTATTTTTGCACCAAATATTATGTTCATGATAACTCCTTTTGCAGTGTTTTTATTACCTGCAAGTTGGATATTACTGGCTATTAGCCTGATACAGCCTTGGTATATTGAAAAAGATATTACATCACCGTCTTTGATTAGTACCCTATTTCCACTAATAGCTATTATTTCTGTAATTCTAGTCTTTTCTTTTTCAACAGAATGGCCCTTGATGAGTTTTCTGACTGTCGGATGGTTGTTAGGATTATTTTCAAGTAAGCGCATTGAGTTTCATATCAAGCAAATGAAATCTTTAGGAATTGCTTGAAACGGTCTTTTAATCATCTAAACGGTCGCGCTTCTTATTAGTGAATAGGCAAACCTGTGTTTGAAGTCAATGACTTCGAGGGATGGGACCCTAATGACTAGAGCGTTTAGAGATGGAGTAGAAAATAAAAGAAGAATAAGAGCCCCAGTTCGCATTAGAACTTGGAATCCAATCAAAGATTTGAGAGGATTGAAATCAAGAACTACGGTTACTGGTAATCAGATGGGGCCATTAGTTGATGTTCCAGCAATGATTAGAATAGAAGATGAACATTGGGTATTTGAAAGAATCGAAGATGGTATTTTGAAAAATCTAACTCATCGTTTAATTGTTCATGATTCAGAAGGTGAAAAGACTCTTGGAGCTACAGCCGACCTAAAGACAGCAATGCAAGTTGCTCAACGCATGGCGGCAAAAGAAAACAAGATTATTATGATCAAGCCACTTTGATTACTAATCAAAACAGATTCCAAATAGCACTTACGACACCTTGGTTTACGAGGTAAAAGAAAGTACCAATCAAAATACAAGCCGAATAAACTTGGAAAGGAGTAATCTTCCATGCGTCCTCTGATTCCTCATCGAAATATCTAATCAAACCAGCAGCTTGCTGGATACCACTTCCGTCGGATTTCTTCTTAGATGCCATTTGAACCATTCCTCCCGAGTAGCCCCTCCTTTATCAACGCGACGCGGCATAGAATCAGGCTAAAATGAATTATTCTTGCTCAGACCCTATAGTCAAATCAATTAACGGAATGTCTTCATTTTGAGTTACTGAATCGATTTGATTAATTGAGTCAAGGTCTTTTGTAACAGATACCTTTTCCTCAATAGTTATTTCCGAAATCACAATTGAATCTTTTTGTAAATCATCATTATATTCATTATCATGAACTCCAGTTTCCGGGTCTGCTTCGATTAATGATGCTTCAATTCTTGCAATCGCTCTTTCGACTGCTGGGGCATTATTATCGGCTAATGCCCCTCTTGCCAATTCCAAATCAAATTCGACAGCGGCAAGAGAAACTCTCGCCTTTTCTTTATTCCAGAATTCATTAGAATCCGTGAGTTTAACTTTTCGAGATACTTTTTCTAGAGCACTTTTCATCACTTGAATAATCTCGTTAAACCTTCGGTTAGAGTAATCAATTAATTCTGACCACGTATGTTGATTTTTCTTTTCATCTACTTCGGGGAAATTTCTTTTTATCCACTTATGTGCTGAACTTAGGTGTTTGAACTCCCATGGTTTATAGGGTAGAGCAGAGGTTAAATCATACACTACTCTACTTCTAAGATGTATTGGACCTTCGAGAGTTATTATGTTCAAGTAACCTGAATTAAACAGTCCAAAACCCCAGTAAGAATCCGAACTAATTGTAACTTTTAATTGACCACTTGTAGTTTCCAGAGTCCATTTCTGTTCATTATATGATGGCGGTACGGTGAAGATTGGTGTTTCAGGGTTTTCAAGTAGTGAAATAAGAGTACTAGTTACATTACCCAAGTAAACCACTTTACTGGGAGATGGGAAGTTTTTGGTACGGAGAAGAAAATTTGTTTCATCCATTTTATGTTCTGATTTAGCGCTCCGCACTTGACACACAAGAATTGAAGATTGAGTTTGACCTTCTGCCGCCATGATTCGGGGTGGCATTCAATCTTCATCAATCCACCTACTTAACATCCTTAAACCAAGGAAGAGTTCAAGAAAGAAAGCCTTCTTGCATGTATTAGGTGATACTATGGCTTCACAGACAAAGGCTTCCAAGATTGAAAAATTGACCGCACTACCAGGGGTAGGAGCAGCCACTGCTAAGAAGTTAGTAGATGCAAAATTAGACTCAGTATCAAAAGTAGCTTCCGCTGGGGCTTCTAAATTAATTAAGGTGGGGATTAAGGCTGCAGTTGCTAATAAAATAGCGGCTGCCGCACTAACTGCTGACAAAGCAACATCTTCTGCTAAGGCTGTAACGTCCAAGGCCAAGGCAGCGGCTAAGAAAGCACCAGCAAAAGCCAAGGCAACTGCGTCTAAGGCAAAAGCAGCGGCTAAGAAAGCACCAGCAAAAGCCAAGGCAACTGCATCTAAAGCCAAAGCATCGGCTAAGAAAGCACCAGCAAAAGCCAAGGCAACTGTATCTAAGGTCAAAGCAGCAGCCAAAAACTTAGCTAAAAGTACCAAGCCGAATGCGTCGGAATCAACTCCTAAAGAGCGTAAAAAAATCGGCCCTTCAGCCAAAACCCCACTTTCAAAAATGTCTTGGTTTAAGAACATGAAGAAGTGATTTTACGAATTGTTCAAAGACCGCTTAGAAAAGTGGACTTCATGCCTCGAAGGAAGTATGGCCGATTAAGAAAAGCGGTCGAACTTCCACCTAAAGAAAATTGTTCAAGATGTCGTTCTGGAAAATTCTGTCCAATTATCGGGCATATGGGTCAACAGGTAAAACCACGTAGAAGTTGGTTTGGGCCTGATAAAATTTCTAAGCGGGAAGCAAAGAAGAATTAATTTTCATCAATTCCTACTACGCTTGTAGAAGGCGTGTTCTCAATAAGTTCTTTCTGCTCTTGTACATTCTGTTCAAGATGTTCTCGTGTAGCCTGGGCTCTATGGTATACTTCTCTCAAAGTTTGATCCGATATCTCAAGGTATACTCTGGTGGTTGCAATGGTGCTATGTCCGAGTAATTTCTGAATAGATACTAAATCAGCACCACGTTCTAAAAGTCCCGTGGCAAAGTTATGTCGAAGTACGTGTGGAGTTAGTTTACCCTTTGGCAGCCCTGCATCCGATGCTAAAGAATCCATTAATCTCTGAACTCCTCTTGGTTGTAATCTTCGTTTGGCCGAATTTAATAGTAAAGCGATCTCATCGTTTTTAATTCTAGATTCTCTCACCGGTAACCATGCTTGAATCCTTTCTAGAGTTCTATGGGTGAATAAAACAAGCCTATCTTTATCACCCTTTCCGCCTAATACTCTAGCTGAGCGGTCTTCTAAGTCGATATCAGAAAAATTCAGATTACATACCTCACTAACACGCAACCCAGTATCTAGCATCAAAGTCACTACAATTGAGGCTACAGGGTCTTCGCTATTGGAGGCTGCTTCAAGAACCATTGATAATTCCCTTCTAGTCAATGTTCTTGGTAATCTTTTACCAGTTCTCGCTCTAGTCAAGTGTTCGGGCCATCTGTGCCCTAACCACTTCAAAAGATGCCTAGCTGCAGCTAATCTAGCATTGTAGGTTGTAGGTTTCAAGTCAGATAAACTATGAGTCCACAAATCGATACGACCATTGAGAGGCTCCATTCTTTCTGCCAAGTCTAGAATAGTCATCTTTTCATAGTCTTTTTGACTCAGAACAGATTCGCTAGGTAAGGTTGTTTCAACTAAACAACGCAATCCGCTAGCATATGATTTTTGAGTATTAATAGATTTATTTTCTGACTTTAACTGCTTTAGATAGCAATTAGTCCATGGGAGATGCTGAAGATGTCTTAGACGAGCAGGAAGGCCAATATCATCGTCTTGACCTAGTCTCAATTGACTTGGCCTTAGAGCCTTTCTTTCTCTCATAGTATCCCTCCGCTCATTCATTGGCGTTCACCGCCTCTCGCCTAAGCGAGTGTGCATCCCGTGTCCCGAAGGACGATAGGGGGATAGAGGTGATACATTTCAAACCATCGGGGTCAAATTTTTTTGAGGATAGGAATAATAGCTCACTTATAGTTTACCGGAACCCATTCTTGTCCATTCCACCATAACATACTTCGGTCTGACATTTGTTTCCATGTATATCCATTATTATCAGTCCATTGATTGATGACAGTCAAGTCCTCAGTACCCGGAACTTCTATCGGCATAATAGAGTTATTAGGTGAGGTTATCTCAACTATTTCCTTCTCTTGATTAACTTCAACACCAAGTTCTTTAGGGCTAACTTTTCGTCTAATGATTATTACAGAGATGAAGGAGATAAGGATCAATAATATGCTCACAAGGAACCAAGATTCAAAATTAGAACTCTTTGATTCAACTGAATCATCTGAATCAGCTTTTTTGTTTTCAGTACCATTATCATTAATCTGTAGAGTATTATTAGTGACATTATCAGTTATATTTTGACTGTTATTTACTAATGGATTAGACGAGTTAGTAGACAGATTATCGATGTTAGTATTATCGGAATTATTGGCAGAATTATTATTTGGATCAATAATAGAATCATCAGTTGAATTGCCATTGGAATTATTGTGGCTCGGTTCAGTTAGGGAAGAGTTTTCTAATACAGAGAATTCAAATTGACTTTCAAAAGTTAGCCGATTACCGATACCATTATTTATTTGTTCAATATTTATTTTCATCGAATAATTACCAACTAATGCTTCTCTATCGACATCTATGATTAATCTGAAGAATTGATTTTCATCTATTGCAAATTCATGAGGTGGTTGCAATGATGAATTATTTCTCATTAAAGATAATTCAAATAGTGGATTAGTACTTGATTCTAAGTCAGTGAAAGATATATCGATTCTCCATTGATTAGTGAAGTATGAGACCTCAAAGATAGGATTCCATTGCATAATCAAAAAGAATTCAAGACTATCATTTTGTAATATTGATAAATATCCAGGAGGTTCTGAAAACTCTAATTGTAGAGCAGGATAAAATATACTTTCAATTTCTAATACTTGGATTGGTAAATCTATTTCAAAAATCATTCCAGATTCCGAATTAATTACTGTGATAATAACAGGGTCTTTACTCGATTGACTTTGGGAGGTAAAGTCAATTTTACATTTGAATGAAACTGATTCTAATGCCTCTAGGTCCCGAAGAATTCCATCATCTCCTTCTAAATCTAGACTTTTCTCGTCATTTGAAGATGAAAAAATTTCTAACTCAACAGAATTTACTGACGCGACTCCTAATTCGAAAGTAGCTAGGCTAAATCCAAAGTTCTTCACTTCAAAA
>CASIAI010000006.1 GCA_949372655.1 Candidatus Poseidoniaceae archaeon | reverse complement strand
TGCTGGCATCTGGTGATGTTCCGCGGCAAAGGAAACTATCGGGGAGACACCCGCTGATTGATGTTTTGTTTTCGGTCAAAAACTGAACTATTATCTCTGGGCCGGAGCGAGTTGTTATTCCGTTTTCCATCTCAATAAATGATGCATGATTATTGGTCGTAGGACTCCACCTAGGGGGATTATGTACTATTTGAATTTCCAAATTACTGGAAAGGTCACCCGCATCCCAATCGAAAATTAACCATTCCCTATAGATTAAATCTTGTGAGTCAATCTCCCTCAAATAAGTCAAATTCAATATTGCCTCGACCCTGCCTTGCCTATTGTCTTGGTCTATCAATTCTGTAATAATGATCTGCCCGTATACATTTATGCCCATCACTGGAAATTGACAATCGAGACAGTTTTGGGAAATTACTGGATTAGAAATCAAGTCGACTGTTGCTAAAGGCCCTAACTTAAAATCGTCTAATCCCAAAGAGTTCATTGCCGAGCGCGTCGATAATTCCACTGTGCCGGTTATTTTTGTACTCTCAAGTTCTACTTCTGTCGCTTCTTCAGGTGTGGGTTGAAGTGATAGAGTTGCAAATATTACGATGGCTAAAACAGATCACTCGACTATCGAGAATGTCTTGATTTTGTTTCCTGCCACACGTTAACCAACGCATCTTGCTTGAAGAGTTTATCTTCAATAATCTAAAACATAAGCAAAAATCAACGGGGCAACTATTGTGGCGTCACTCTCTATGACAAATTTAGGGGTGTCTGGTGATAATTTACCCCAGGTTATCTTTTCATTTGGTGGAGCGCCTGAATAACCTCCGTATGAGGTGCTTGATTCGCTTATTTGACAAAACCAAGCCCAAAGAGGGGCTTCGCGTTGAAGGTCTTGGTTTAGCATTGGAACGACGCATATTGGGAAATCTCCTGCAATACCTCCGCCGATTTGGAAGAAAGCTAGAGGAGTATCTTGTGCTTCATACCAAGTTGCTAGTTTTGTCATGTAATTAATTCCTCCAAGAACAGTGTTGGCTTGGACATTAGATTTTATCACATGGGATGCAAATATATTGCCCATTGTAGAATCTTCCCACCCGGGGACAAATAGCGGCAGATTGGTTTGTGCCGCGGCTAAAATCCAACTATCTTCAGGCTTGCCATCAATTTTTAATTGCCCTGAGTTCAATATTTGATAGAAAAACTCGTGCGGTAAATGAGATTGCCCTTCCTCGGAAGACTTTTTCCAAATTGGTAAAATTGCCTGTTCTATTTCTCGAATAGCTGCATCTTCAGGAATGCAAACGTCAGTGACTCGATTTAATTGTCTTGTAAGTAACTCGGCGTCATCGGAACTTGAAAGGCTGCGCCAGTCTTCAATCGATTCATATTTTGATTCTGCTACAAGCAAGAAAATATCTTCTTCGAGGTTCGCTCCAGTACAGGAAATGCCTGCAACCGCCCCACTTCTAATCAGTGGCGCTAGAGTTTTTCCTAATCTGGCCGTGCTCATTGCGCCAGCCAATGTGATGAATAATTTGCCTCCTTGTTCGAGGAATTGAGTCAAAGAGTTAGCGGATTTTTTTAATTCTCCGGCATTGAAGTGTTGATAATTAGAATTGATGAAATCTCTAATTCCCAATTTATTCACCCCCATGTAAAAAGCGACTTGCTGTTGTTCTGTTTTCAAGTTTAATGTCTGGAGATAGTATGAGCAAGCGTTGGTGAATTTCGTCAACAATGGATTCGGCATTGGTGCCTCCACAAGTAAAACAATCAATGGCTAGCCAGCCTTTGTCAGAATAACAGTGGGCCGTCAAATGACTTTCATCTAGTAGAACTGCCGCTGCAAATCCGGGTGGAGAGGTTACGCCATCAAATATCTCGACATGGGAGTGAACTCTTCTTGCATCACTGTTATCGATTGCCTGTTCCATAATCGAAAGGAGTAATTGACCTATGTCTTTTGCCGAGGTAAAAAAACTCGTATAATCTACTAAAATATGACTGCCATGAGAATTTACCATTATTTCACCTCAAATATTCATAATTTTTCAAAATAATTTTTGTCGGAAACGTAGTTGGCCTGGAGATTGTCGGCCTCGCTAGTGCTCTCCCAGTTGCCATTTCTTCTATTATCGACATGGTGGATTATTCCTTTTGTGGCGATCATCGCAGCAGTAAATTGGGTTAAAGGTGTGTCTTTTTGTGGCACTATTTCATTGACGTCCATACTGATTACCGTTGCCTTTGATGCACTAAATAATCCTTGGATGGTTTCGATTGTTTGCCAAAAGGTCAGCCCGCCTGGAACTGGTGTTCCGGTGGCTGGAACCAAACTACCGTCTAAACCATCAATATCGATTGTTAAGTGGACAGGGCCTTCGATGGAAGTTAATGTTTCAATCCAATTCCTCCAAGAAGAATTAGATGATTTATGTATATCTGAGGCAAAGAATGTTGTAATATCGTCATCGCTTTGTATCCTTTGATATTCATGCTTAGAAAACGCCCTTATTCCAACTTGGTAAAGGTGCTTTATTCCAAAATCCATCGCTCTTGATGCGGCGCAAGCATGAGAAAAAGGTTCTCCGTTAAGCTCTTGGCGTAAATCAGCATGAGCGTCTATTTGAACCAATGTCAATTGTGAAAAGTCGCCATTAACCAATGGGTGGGCTCCTGCGGCGTGAACAATCGACGGAAGAATACCGTGCTCGCCGCCAAGAATTATTGGGAATGTCTTGCCGTCATACCATGGGGTCAAATAATTAGAAATGCCATCCAATTGCTTTCGTAGATTGCCCCCCTCTCCGTTCCATGGCTCCACTGTTTTGATTTTGTAACCAGCCGGTAAATCTTCACCAATTATCGGGTCAAAGAGTTCTACCTGTCCGCTAGCCTCAATACACGCTGAGGGGCCTAAGGCCGTTCCTTGGCCATAAGAGGTAGTCAGTTCATATGGCACTTGTAAAATTACAATATCGGGAGTTCCGCCCTGTTCTGGAAGCCCCAGAAAGTTGCCTTCAACAAACCCCTCTGCCACAAGCGCGGGTAGGTTCATTGTGTATTGAGGGTTTGGTGTATTTTTGTGTAATGAGTTTGCCGGATAATAGTAGAAAACGGGTGATTTCACCGATGATTTAATATGGGTCGGTGTACAATATAATTACTGTTCTCGGGCATTAAGCGCGGGGGCGGGGGTTTTCAAGATGGGCATGACACTAGGAGAATTAACGAAAGCCATTCAACAACATATCGATCTTGAGATGGAAGATGAAGTTGCTCAAGGAATGGCTGAGCATGCTCTTGGGTTCTTTGGTTTTTACAACCGGATTATCGATAATGCATTAGAGCCTACAGATAGAAACCTGTTTTACATGTTCCAAGATTATAATTTATTGACTACTGAATCAGAGGAAACAACTCTGTGGGATGGCCGTGAATGGCGTATTCACTATTGGAAGTTCAAACCGGATTTGCGAGAAAGTGTTGAAGCATATATGCAAAGAAACAGAAAGGCCGAGGAAATCGATCCATTTGCTGATTTATATGGCGGTGGAGATACTGGAACCATATGGACTCGTGAGTCAGAAAGAGTTGTTAATCCAAATGCGTTTACTTCTGAGTGGTAGTAATAATTGATTGTAAAGAATTTTTGTTTAATGTATAGGGATTAACATGCGAGTAGCAGTAAGTTTAGTCTTGTGTATGTTGCTTGCTAGTATCCCTATTACTAGTGCTCAGGCTAATTCGGAAAATGAAGAAGAATGGCCTGGAGACCCTATTGATGGTCATGTTCACATGACTTGGGCTGCTTTGACCCTTGAAGTAAATGAGTGGGCAGATGACCACCCTGATATTGTCGATTTGGTTAGTGTTGGAGAATCTGAACTCGGAAAATCGCTTTGGGTGGTAAGAATTTCTGATTGGTCAAATGATACAAAGCCTGATGGAGATGTCAAAGAAATCGTCTATATTGATGGAGGTCACCATGGCAATGAATATCTTGGAACTTCTTTAGCTTGGTTATCTGCTAAATGGTACATCAATGGATGGGCTGAAGGAAATCAAGAAGCCATTGATGTATTGGAAAGTTCGGAAATTCACGTTCTTATTATGCTAAACCCAGATGGAAATGATATTGATACTCGTTGGAATATCAATCAAGTCGACCTCAATAGGAATTATGACCATTTTTGGAACACTTGTCCAACTACTCAGCCTGGAAGTAGTGCATTTAGCGAAGCTGAAACTTCTGCAAACTCTGCTTACATGAATGCTGAAGTACCTGATGCTGATTTGTATGTTACAATGCACACTGGTGTATGGATTATGCTCTATCCGTGGGGTAAATGGCCTGAGCAGCCTGCTGATTGGGAATTATACCACCAAATAAGAGAGGATGTCAATGATAATATATCTAGCATTCCTATTCAAAATGCCAATCAAGGCCTGTATCCAAATTGCGGAACAAGTAGAGATTACGGTTATGGTGTGATGGGTTATCCAACCTTTACCTTTGAGACCGATGATGAGCAATTCGTCCCTGGTTCGTTTGAAAACCTAAACGAACGATTGGGTGAAGAGATGGATGTCATGAGGTTTCTAATCAGTAATGTTTGGTATTGGCGTGCTAGATTAGACGTTCAATCACTAGAGGTTTCTGGTGATGAAATAATGCTCGAGGTGGATAACCTTGGCCAAGCCTCTACAATTAATGCAACTTTACAATATGTCGAACCTGATGGTGAAGTGACATGGACTTCCTCGGCTTTTACCGTCAATGCTACCAACTCATCAACGGCTAAATTGGACGCTTCTAACCTCAGTTATAGTAACGATGGAATGTGGCAATTATACTATCAAGTTCGCGTCATTAATGCTTCACGTTGGGTTACAGAAGCAATAGATGTACAGGTTATCGAAACCGTTGAAGATGATGATACCAGCTTCCTGGTCGGTTTTGGATTGTTTAATTCCCTAACTACAGTATTTTCGATTATTGGCCTTGCTATTGTTTTGAAGCCAGAAGAGGAAGAATCGAATGAGAATTGTGATTCGGAAGTACACGATAGTTGAAATGCTACCAAGAATACGGAGCAATCGGTGACCCTATGGAACTGAATGTAAGTGCAAGTGAAAATATCAACGGAACTCTAATTTTACCCCTCTTTGAAGGTAATGAATCTGTACCTGAATCTTGTGAAGTTGGTATGCCAACTTCCCTCAAGTCTCAAATTAATCGTGTACTGTCTGACGGGGATTTCAAGGCTAAGAAGAAGTCAACCATGACTTTACTTGGAGGCGAAGATGGGAAGGCAATTTTAGTCGGTTTAGGAAAGTCTGATGAATGTACGTCTCATGATTATCGTAAAGCTGGTGCTGCAGTTACTGCTGGCCTCAAGAAGTCTCATGGCTCTGAGTTAACTGTTCGTTTCGATGATGCTGGAGTGGCCAATATGGGTGCTTTTGCTGAAGGTATGATGTTGCGAGATTATTCTTATGATAATTACAAACAAAAAGATGATGAAGATGAGGAAATAGAAGTTTCTATTCGTATTACATGTGCTGAAGATGAAGCCAGTGAATTGACTAGCCTAGTTGATGATTACAGGGGTATTTGCAAGGGTGTACATCTTTCAAGAGACCTTGGAAATTGCCCTCCTAATGATATGTACCCAGAAGTATTTGCTGATATGGCATGGGAATGGGCGAAGGATTACGATAATGTCGATGTTACAATAATAAATTACGATCAAGCGATAAAAGCAGGAATGGGCGGACTTGTTGCTGTTGGAATGGGGTCTGCAAGAAAACCATGCATGGTTATCTTTGAAATGAACAAAACTGTTGAAGGCCGCTGCCCCCTATTAGTAGGAAAGGGAATTACTTTCGATACTGGTGGAATCTCATTGAAGCCAGGTTCTAATATGGATGAAATGAAGTACGATATGGGTGGCTCTGCTACCGTTTTTGGAACTATGGAAGCACTTGCTCAAACCGGCCATGAAGGTAAAGTTGTAGCAATAACATGTATGGCAGAAAATATGCCTTCCTCAAATGCACAAAGACCAGGGGATGTAATAACTACATTATCCGGGAAAACAGTCGAAGTGCTAAACACAGATGCTGAAGGAAGACTTGTTCTCTCGGATGGCCTATGGAAGGCTGGAGAGTTTGACCCTGAATATATAATCGACTTTGCCACTCTAACCGGTGCTTGTGTTGTCGCGCTTGGCCATGAGGCAACTGGCCTTTGGTCTAATGATGACGACTTTAGAACTCGTATCCATGAAGCTGGAAATGAAGTTGGAGAGTTGGCTTGGCCTATGCCTCTACTACCTGCGTTTGAGAAAGAAATGACAAATTCCAAGATAGCCGATACTCGTAACTTAGGTGCTGGAAGGTGGGGTGGAGCTAATACTGCTGCGGCATTCTTGAAGCAATTTGTACCTAATAG
The DNA here is from genome assembly GCA_949372655.1 of Candidatus Poseidoniaceae archaeon. GTDB lineage: Archaea > Thermoplasmatota > Poseidoniia > Poseidoniales > Poseidoniaceae > MGIIa-L1. Next base: position 42,281 of record CASIAI010000006.1, on the reverse strand, counting down.
AGGATATGAAAAAGATGGAGAGCAGATCACTTGGGCTCACATGGATATCGCAGGAACTTATTGGGGCTCCAAGACAAATACAATGCTCAAAGATGGCGCTACTGGAGTCCATGTTAGAACTATTCACCATCTGATTACTAAGTCTTAATTGGGCTTTTATCAGTGAATATCTGCTCCGAATTTGGTGAATACATTTTTCTTAAAATACATAAACCATTCAACCATTAATTGCAGGATACAGAATCCTACAACAAACCGAGCCCAAAATGAAAACTTAAAATCTAGTATTAGAGATAAAAAGTATGTTATTATTAGCAGCGCGGGCCCTTCGTAGACAAACATCGATTTAGTCGAGCTCAACCTATCTTCAAATGGAGTGGTTTCGATATCATATTCTGAGTCATACCCAGATCCTGCAATCTTCAAAGTATGCCCTCAAAAGAGCGTATTGGGGCGACTTTATATTTATTTGTCAATCTATCGAAAAATTTGATGAGTTACCCTGGCGGTGGCTGTTTAGTGGCCTAGCGTTCTTTACAACTCTTCGAATTCTAAGTTTCCTACCATTCTTGTTTACAGTTCTTGACCTTCGCCCGGCATGCAATAAATGAGAATTATATTCTGGTTCAACCAGTGGCCTACTGGAAGTATTTCTTTGTCCAGAGGTGTTAACCTTCATTCTGCGAACACGTTGCTTGACTCCTTGAACTGAGTTGTCTTTATCGAGGCCTAAATCCCACTGAACCATGCAGTAACATCAGCATTTGCACTATAAAGAGTTGTTTCGCTCAATCCTCACAATTAAATGTGGTTGGTTGATTACAGTAACAGTCTATTCAAGTCCGACTGTAGCCTTATAGGAATACTGATTTGATTACTATTAGTCGTCAAATACTTCAACTTCGACCATTTTTTTCACGAATTCTGTCATCTTGGAATTGAACCTAGTGGCTCTAACTATGTGATTATCTATCCAATGATAATTACCGCCACGCGGTTTTCCAAATAAGCAACTATGCCATTTGAAGCCATGCCTTGAAAGCCATTGTTCTGTTACTTGCCTATGTTCTTCCGCTCTTGCTGTGAAGAAACATATCTGGTGACCTTCATCATACCACTTGTTAATCTGCTCTGCAACTCCTTCAAAACACTCTGCAATAGCCATTCTTTCTGGTTCTTCGTTAGGGATATCCTCGCAGATCGTTCCATCGATATCGATTAAGAAATTTTTACACTCCGTAGGCAGAGTTGGAGAAATCGCCAACCCTCTCTCGTCTACTTGGTCAACCAAATCAGTCATACTAACATGTATTAGAATGAGGTTATTGAATCAATCGTATTATCATCATTCATTGTGATAGTGAATGATTGTGGTTCCGCAAACGCGGCACCAGACTTTGGTTCCGTCTTTTCTTGGAGTGGTACCTGAAATATCTATTTCAACTCCACAATCACACTTTGCAATGGCGCCCATACCTATGGCCAAATGGTTAGGCTTGATGAATTAAACGCTTCAATGGAATTTTTGCCATGACTCAAAACGCATGAAAATCTTACTTGATGAAAATCCTTTAACCTCACTACAAGTAACTGATTTTACCTCCCCTCCGGTTTGTTTTATCATAGAACTAATGTTTTCTTCTTGGCTCATTAATGATTCTCTATCAATGATTGCCCAACCACGAATTACAGAAATGCTATCTTTTGACATCAGGGGAAGTAAATCTGGTAAGTGCTCGAGACTATGGTGTGGTAAATTGACTAATAAGAAGTCTATTTTATCTATGCATCCTTGTTCTTCAACCCATTTTCTAGCGTCTATATTTTTTACTGAAAGAGTAGTTAGTGGCACATCAGATTTAGAGATAAAGGAGTGAATATTATCCTGTAATAAGTCAAAGGCGTCTGGGTTTAGGTCGCCTGCATAACATTCTGAAACCAAGTTTTGTTCTCGAAGTAATGAGGCTAAACTAGGCCCCACTCCCGCATATGGGTCACATACTCTTAGTGGCCTGGATAGTTTCTTTCTCAATTCTTTAGCCGATGAAAGGTTGTCCTCTCTTTCTTTAGATAATCGTGCAGAAAAGTAAACTTTGGTTGGGTCTGTTGAGATTAGAACGCCATTCTCACGTATTTGAGTAATTGTCGATATATCGTTAGCCCTTGCAGCGAGGGGTTGTAGGTCTCTAACGCGGAATTCACCAGTAACTCCATTATCCGCGCATACTAATCTTACTGATGGTAATTGCTTAATCATCGCTTCAGCGATTACTGGCCCGTGTTTACGGATTTTTTCTTCGAGCTTTACGATCAATATATCTCCTTGGATTTCGTAAGAATTAGGTATTTCATCCTTAATTTCTTCAACTAATTCCGACGGTAAATGTTCGCTCCAATGCTCTGGCCCTTTTATGATACCATCAGCCATAAAGATTGAATTTCCATTCCATTGGCTATCACTTTCTTGTGGGGCTCTAATCGATAGTGGGATGCCTTTCTTTCCATTTTCTAATGAAAGTACGCCTGCACCTGACTGAAGCCATCCCCGATTTCGACAAATCTCAAGCCAGTGTTGGGTTTCTGCACTCGGCACTCTCAAATGACGCATGGGCTTCGCCCTATCTAAGCAAGGGCGAGGTTTGAGGATGACGGCTGGAGATAGTGAAGGATTACCAAAACTAGGGTTGCTGTTGATCGGCATGGGCCCCGGGCGACTTGGTGCTATGACTATCGAGGCAAGAGATGCTGCGAAGTCTGCCGACTTTAGGCGTTATGAAGCATACACAGCACTATGGCCGGATAATGAATTAGAGGCCCTGGAAAATAATATTGGACCTATTGAAAAAGTAATGCGCCCTGAAGTGGAAGACCCATCCGAATTACTTAATTTGGCTAAAGAAAACTTGGTTGCCCTATTGATAGTTGGCGACCCATTACAGGCAACTACTCACGTAGATTTACAATTGCAAGCGATTGAGGCTGGGATAGAATGTCGAGTATTTCATGGGATTTCAATTACAACTTTAGTTACTGGGAGTATTGGGCTTTCCAATTATCGATTTGGTCGACAAACAACAATTACCTATCCTTACGGTGGATGGGTCGCAACTTCTCCATTAGAAGTGATAGCGGTCAACCTTCATCAAAATCAGCATACCCTAGCATTACTAGACCTTGACCCTACAGGAGCGGGTACAGGACAGCAAGTTCCAATGCAACCGATAGACGCGGTAAAATCATTAGAATTAATGGCTCAAAAATTAAATTCCGATTATAGTGAAATGGAAACCGAGACTGCTCTTGATTCCATGAAAATGGAAGCATATACTTCTTTCTTAAATGGAAAGTTGAACGAGAAAATGGTTGTTTTATGCGCTGATATGGGCACTGATGAGGAGAAGGTCACCTACACAACTATCGGAAATCTATCCGATATTGCTGGTGGAAGGTTAAATTGTCTAATTTTCCCAGCAATTACGAGTGATGTTGAAGAGAAGGCACTGCTTCGGTGGAAATAGGAAAGGTGGAAAACATGTCTGAAGAAACATTGATTCTACTTTCTTTTCTAGTATTCATGGGAATCTTTGCTGGGGTTGGACTAGCATCAATGCGTGTTAAAGAAGACACTACTGATGACTACCTAGTTGCTGGCAGAGGGATGCATCCTGCTCTTGCGGCACTATCTGCAGTTAGTACATGGAACTCAGGATACATGTTTATCGGATTTATAGGATTTATATTCATCAATGGGTATTCAGCACTTTGGATTGCTATTGTTTCCACAATTGGTCAATTAGTCGCCTGGATTTGGTTGTACAAATATATCCAAAAAGAAGGAAAAGAAAGAAATCTCCGTTCTTTATCTTCACTTGTATCCAATAAAACTGGTGCGCCAGAAGCAAAGTTGGCGGCTATCCTTTCTGTCTTCTTCCTATCTATTTATGCTGCTGCACAACTTACCGCTGGAGGAGTTGCACTACAATCAATGCTAGGTTGGTCTGAGGTAACAGGTATTCTAATCGGGTTTGTTTTAGTGGTTGCTTATTGCTATGCAGGCGGAATTAGGGCTTCGATTTGGACAGATGCTGCCCAATCTTGTGTAATGATTATTGGTTCTACTATTCTTTGTGTGATTGCACTAGGAAAGGTTGGAGGTTTCTCCGGCCTCCATGATACCATTGCAGGCATCGACCCTAATATGGTTAATATCTTCCCATCTGGGCTTAAATTCGGTGCAACCCTATGGGTTGCTGCGTTTTTCCTCGGAGGACTTGGAGTTGCTGGACAACCTCAGGTTGTTTCTAGAATAATGACGCTGAATGATGATAAAGACCGTAAACAAGCGATGGTTTGGTTCTTCGTTTGGCAGACGCCATTCATAGCATTGATGTTTTTGATAGGTCTAGCTTGTAGAGCTATTTTCCCTGCGATGTTGGCTGCAGATGCTGAAACTGGGCTGCCTCGACTTGCTCAGGATCTAAATCCCTTACTTGGAGGAGTTATTCTAGCCTCAATTTTCGCAGCGACTATGTCAACTGCTGATAGTCAAGTTTTGGCTTGTACTGCTGCTATTACCGATGACGTCAAGCCTGAGTGGAGTCAAGACCATGGTAAAACCAAGAAAGTTACTTTAGCTGTTGCTGCATTTGCTACTGGCATATCTTTAGTAGGTCAGCAATTCCCTGGTTTTGGAGATTCGGTATTCGCATTAGTTGTATTCGCAGTTTACGGACTTGGAGGTATATTTGTACCACTTGTCCTAATTAGAATGTCTGGATATGAACCCGATTCAAAGCATACCATTTCAATGATGATGGCTGCATTGATCGGAGTACTAGTCTGGACTGTTCTGGGATACGGTGAATATGTATTCCCTTCAGTACCTGGAATGGGTGCGGCATTTGCTGTACACTTCGCTTTCTGCTGGAAGAGAAGCCTATCAAATTCAAATCCTTTTGGCAGATATAATGTACCTACAAGAAAAATTTCTGCTATCGGTGCAGTTGTTCTACTGGCTTTAGTTGGAGTAATGGAAGGTAGTTACTCAGCATTCTCGCCTAGCGATGAGACCTCAGAAAGTGGTTCATCGGGATATCAGTTAAATTATACAGTAATTCAAAATATCAAAACAGAAACTCTATTCATCGGAAATGGGGATTCTGTAGAATCGAGTTTTGAGGTTGTTGATACTTCAAATGCCGTCGTTTCAATCAGTCTTTTTGTGTCTTATGGGGAGACTAATGAATTTGGCACAAATACATGTGATGAAGTTTTTACTACACCCGATTTCTCTGATACAAATGGCCCCCATGACGAGGTTGAGGATTCACCTGGGTCGACAGCTACTTGTGACGAGTCAAATCAATTGATGGCATTTGTAGCCACCAATTCTAATCTTTCAATGTGGGCTAGCAATGGTAGTGGAGAATATTCAGTTAATGGTACCGATACTGAATTAGAATCGATCAGAGAAACTATGGGAGACTCATTTAGAATGCAAGGAACTTATCGCTCGGATATAGCGGTTGAAACAAATCAACCAAACCCAATTGGACAAGATGGTGGAGAGACTATCACTATTACTTGGCTTGCTTTGACTTTTACTATTGAAGAAGTAAAGATGGTTTCATAGAGTTAGCTTCATCCCTTGAATGCCAACTTTCCAGCCCATTGATTCTACTGTTCTAAACGCTGAACTGGATTTATCATAAAGCGGATTTGTATGATTTAAGTGGATAAAATATAATTCTGGGTCATCTGGTAACCTTGTACCTAAATGTGCTATTGTTTGGCTGACTGGTGGATGGGGTACCTCTGTTTGCAAGCGGCCAGTTAATTCATGTTGAGACCAAAAGGTTCCATCGACTAATAGAATATCGATATTTAGTTTATCAAGCCAGTCTCTAATTAATTTACACCCATATGAATCCAAAGTCTCCTCCCAAGTATCGTGGTCTGGTAAGTAAAGTAGTGAATGGTTTTCCCCCCTAACAATAAATGCATGCATATCTGATAATTCATCTCGATGTGGGACAATTATCGGTTCTATGCACTCTGAACCGAATTGAACCTTGTCGCCGGTTTGAAACATATCAATTTCAAAAACCCCTTGCTCTATCATCAAAGACCATTGTGGAGTAGAGTGAATTAGATCTGCCATCTTTGAAGATACATGTAGTTTGATGCCTTTTGCTCCTATTGTTTCTCTACCAAATAACCCAAGACCATCAACGTGTCCAAAATGGGCGTGTGTTAGCCACACATGATTTGGGTCGTTTTCTCCCCAAAGTTTGAGTTGTTGACCTAAATTTCTAGTCACATCAAAAAGATGTTTGCTACCATCTTGGAAATTTGTTCCTAAAGAAGTTGGGAAAGAAATTTGATCATGACTAATATCTTTGCAACAATCCATGAGACAAGAGGGTTGAGGCCTTCCTCCATCTTGGGCAATTCCAAGTAAAGTGACTTCGGCCATGATTAGTCGATATGTTTCTATTTGATGAATTATTTTGTCTTAAAGTCTTGAATTTGGCTAATACAATATCGGCCCCGTACACGAAGAACTCAAACCACTGGCTCTGCTGGAAGGCATGAGGGGGAATTATGGCAGCACCATCCAAAGTAGAATTTCCCGGTCAAAAGAAAACTAGGGTACGAATGCGTGGAACTAAACATGCTAATGAGGCCACGGTGAAAAAAATCACGAAAGAACTAAACCGCTTACTTGAAAACCCTCGTTCCCACTTACCTGCAATGACTTGGAGTGGAAAATTAAGGTGGGGAAGAACAGATTCTGTCACTAAGACTCTAAAAGAATTAGAAAGAGTAATTTCAAAGAAGAACGATATCAAGTGGCTCGGTAAAAAGATGATGGCAAAAAGAGGAGACCCCGTGGCAAAGGCATTCGCTGGCTCTTTACACGCTTGTCATGATGAAGAATTCACCATGGTAGGTAAGTTTAGCTCTGGGTCGTTTGGAAGTGCCTCGTTCATTAGAAGAGGAGATGGCAAACAAGGATATCTCGCTGGACTGCAAAACTTTTCCAACCTTACCTTGAGGATGTTGCCTTGGGAAGAACATGCAAAACGAGGCATGTATTTCTTCTCATGGAAAGGTGGTTTTGTATGTACTGGGCCAAACCCTAATCCGCCTAATGAATGGGTTGATGACGTTTTAGACCGTTCAAGGTTTGATTTCAAAACCGATGAGATCGATGGTGTGAAGATTTGGCATACTGAAGATGTTGATGCCACAACAATAATCGAGTCAAATGCCTCGGAATCTGGTTGTATTAAATTTACCTTTAAAAATGGTCAAATAGTAGTAATTGGATTTGATTCTATGGAACAAGTCTCGAAGAAAGAATCGTCCTTTATCCATCATTTGGCTCTATCGATGCTTCCACCTTTCTTACCTTCAATTCTTGATATTGAAGCGATTTGGAAGCCTGCTGGTTGGCCTTTGGATAAACCACTGCCAAAAGAATCCATTGAAGGAGTTGATACGATTATAGATGCTTGGCAAGGACTGACAATGAATGAAGGCGTCATTACTAAAGCCATCAAGCGTTCAATTATTGACTCCATAGAAGATGGATTGATAATCAATTCAAAGTGGGTCGGAAATATGGAGCATTCCGAGGTTTTTTCAGCCTTAGAAGGAACTCCTGGCTCTGATGATGAAAGAGACCTTGCAAGTCATATATTGTTGTCTTGTGTTGAAGGGATTAGTCAGGAAGAAGAAGGGATTAGAATTAATGCAAGAGGAGAGATTTCGGAGCGAAAGACTCCGACCGTTGAAGTGATTGACGGCGCTAGTTGCGGAGATATACTGACCGCTTTGTGGGAAGATTACGGCTTATCCGCTCTTGCTAGTATAGGCATTAGTGGTGATGAGGGTGAAGAAATTTGGAAGAAGCAGAATAAGAAACCTAAACCGTTTGGAACTTTTTTGAAAAGTTTAGATTCTGCAAGGGAATCTGCAAAGCTCGTTGCCAGGTTTACTACTAAGATTGGAGATTTGAACGGTGCTTCGGGTCATATTCATGACTTGGTTAGAATAGGTTTAATGGACGGTTTAGGTAAGGCTGAGAGAGTGGCTACAGCAAGACATGATTCTATTGAAAAGGCAGCGGCTGCTTGGGCTTGGTTGCTTGCAGTAGGCCGCTCATCGGGCCAAGAGTGGCATTTTGATGGAGATGCAAGAAACCGGGCTGGCGCTTGGATGGCAGCAACAAAGGCACTGGTTTTAGCAGGTGAAAGCCTTCTTTCATGTGAAGAAAGTAGTCTTAGTGAAATGAGAAAGTCATGGGATGATGCAATTGTGTCATTGCGAAAAGATACCGGCGAAAGTTGATTACTTTACGTTGGCAAATCCTCTTTCGATGTCCGCCCACAAGTCTTCAATGTCTTCAATTCCAATACTCATACGGACGTAACCTGGAACGAGTCCTGCTGCATGACGGATATCTTCCGGGATCATCATGTGACTCGAATTAAACGGGCATTCGACTAAGGATTCTACTCCGCCCAAACTTGTCGCTTCGTAAATCATTGTCAAGCCTCTCATGAAAGATAGTGCTGCAGCGTCTCCACCTTTGACTACAAAACCAATCATACCAGTTCCTTTTGGCATAATTCTTTGAGCAACCTCATAATCATCATGAGACTTTAGTGTTGGATGGTTGACCTTCTCTATCATTGGATGCCCCTCTAGCCTGATGGCTAATTCAGCAGCATTAGCACAAAGTGTAGGCATTCTAACGTGGAGTGTTCTCATACCTCTCTCAAGCAAATAGCAATTATGAGGGTCTGCACTGCCTCCAAAGTGGACTTTACGGTGGAAGATATTCTCAATATGTTCTTTTGAGCCAACGACCGCCCCTCCGATTATATCGGAGTGTCCACCGAGATATTTTGTTGTAGAGTGTATGACTAAATCTGCCCCCAGAGAAAGTGGTTGACAGCCCCATGGAGAGGTGAAAGTGTTGTCGATAATACATAGTAAATTATGCTTCTTAGCAATTTTGGCCATCGCTTCTATGTCACATACTTTTAGAACTGGATTGGTCAGTGTTTCAATATAGAGAATTTTGGTATTTGGTTGGATTGCGGCCTCATAGGATGCGGGGTCGGTCATGTCCGCCATAGAAACTTCAATACCAAACCTCGGAAATTCTTCTGTCAGCAGCCCATATGTCCCACCGTATACATCTGTAGAAGCCACTATGTGGTCTCCAGATGACAAAAACGACATCAGCGTTGTTGATATTGCTGCCATCCCAGAGGCAAATACTTCTGCATCTTCTCCGCCTTCTAGTGCACACATCTTTTCACAGACTGCCTCAGCATTTACCGAAGTGATTCTGGCATAAAGAAGGGTATGATGCGCTCCTGCTGCCCATCCAGCATATCTCTCATCAGTCAATTTATATGTTGAAGATTGGAATATTGGAGTATTGACTGCATCTCCAACATGGTTTGTTCCAGAGTGTACTGCCTTGCTTCCAAAGCCCTCAAAGTCATTTTGTGAATTATCTGACATAGATTGATTCCCCTAATGCCCTCTAATGTGAGGTGGGCTTTGAACGATGCGCTTAATTCGTTATTTTTTCTTGTTCTACATTTGGACTTGCACCAAGCGTCTCAACAATGATATTGCCGATAAATAGAGAGCCTCCCCCTACTGCTATCCAAAAAGTCCAGTCTACCATTCCTAAACTAAGCCCAATAGCGGTAGCCCAAACCGGTTCAAGCGCGTAAATTATTGCTGCTTGTACTGGGTGTAAGTAGCGTTGATATAAATTCAACAATAGTAAACAGAAGAAAGTTCCTCCTAATCCAAGCAGTAATACTGGCCAAAACACTCCATCAGAAGCAACTAGAGTCCATTGTTTTGTATCGCCTCCATCTCCTAAAACAAAAACCATTAGGATTGACAAAATGGTTACAACGGTGAAGGAAGTTGTTGAAATACCAATTGGATCGCGGATTAAGGTTATTCGCTGGGTGAAAATAATGTGTAAGGCAAAAAGTACTGCACAAATTACTGTTAATACTTCACCAATGCCCCATTCAACATGTGGCGGTCCTTTGATGAACCCAGCCCCAAATGTAGCCAATAAAACCCCTGAAAACATAATTCTTGTCGGCTTCTTTTTAGCTAGATAAGTAGTTACTAATGCAGTAAATACGACATATAATGAAGTTAGAAATGCTGATACTGAAGGGTCAATATCATCCAAACCCACCATTTGTGAGAAATATGCTAGAAACATTAGGATGCCCAATGGTAGGCCGCCTTTCCACATCTCTTTATCGAGTAATGCAGTTCTAGCCTTTGGGAAAAAGGTCAGCATTACAATGGTAGCTATGGCGAATCTAGCAGCCACTAATGTGGCAATAACACCATTTTTTCCAAACTGTGCCTTTTCTAATTCTAAATTATCAAGAGCTTGCTTCATCCAAATGAATGTCGCCCCCCAAACTAGAGTGACTGCAAGAAGGGCGTAAATCGCTTTGCGCCTCTGCTCGAAGGAAACGTTTAGAGCGAAGAAATCAGCGTCGTTTGATGCTGCTTTACTCTCGCCCATGCCATAGGGAATCAAATTCACCGCATGAGCCTAATGGTTGTAATTTGATATTATGCATGAATGTTTAACGCGAAGCCTCAAGAAGCGAGCCCCATCTGCCTAGTACATGGCTAGTGATGTTCGCTCGTGGGAGTTGCCAATCGATACTGGTTCAACTCCAAAAAATGGCACAGAATATGATGCGATTATCGTTGGAGGTGGCCCTGGTGGTTCATCAGCCGCTGGATACTTGGCGAAGGGTGGAAAGAAGGTTTTATTCATCGAAAAGGGTATTTGGCCAAGAGACAAAGTATGCGGGGATGCAGTTGGTGGTAAATCTCTAGGTCATGTTAGAGATTTAGGAGTCAAAGATAAATTGGAAAGTACTCCGCATTTTCGAGTAACTGGAATCAAATTCTCTTCTCCAAAAGGCCATACAGTTCGCGTTGCTCTACCTGAAGATGATGTTGAAAAAATGGAAGCAGGTTATTCTTTACCTAGAGTACAATTTGATCATTTATTATTCGATGAATGTCAAAAACATGTCCGTGATGCCGGGGGTTTTGTGATTCAAGGAGGGGATGTGAAATCTGTTCTATTTGATGATGGAAAGGGTGGAGAAGATCCTGGTAAAGGCAGTAAGGATAGTCGCCATGCCTCTGGTATTACCGTACAAATTGGCGGTAAGAAAGGAGAAGAATTATCCTTTTATTCTAAGGAAATTATCGGGGCCGGGGGATACCGGTGCCCTGTTGCTCGGGCTTTAGTCGAAGATACTTATGAAGAAACAATGGTTGACAGGTCGCACTATTGTGGAGGATATCGAGAGTATTGGAGTAATGTCAAAGGCTGTACTGAGTCATCTGGTGATATTGAAATTCATTTCGTCGATTCTGTCGTTCCTGGTTATTTCTGGCTATTTCCAGTCTCAGAAGGAGTGGTTAATGTGGGCATTGGCATGGTCATGAGTTTAATGGACAAACAGAAGAAAAAATTGAAAGCAATGCAGAAAGATGTTATTGCAAATCACCCTTTGTTCAAAGAGCGTTTTGCCGATGCTGAAATGGTACCGGGTAGTGCAAAGGGTTGGCAATTACCATTTGGCTCCCCGCGTAAAAAAGAAAAATTACAACCGAGAAGGAATACAATGAATGGTATTCGTCTTGTTGGAGACGCCGCATCGTTGGTAGACCCGTTTTCTGGAGAGGGTGTAGGTAATGCTTTAGTTAGCGGAGAAATGGCTGCTAGACATATTATAGAACAAATCCCTCATGGTGTCTATCAAGATGAATTATGGAGTGCGTTAGGTCCCGAATTGAAGAATTCTTTTAATATGCAAAAATTAAGTCGCCGTAAATGGTTACTGAATTGGTTTGTCGGTAAAGCGAGTAAGAAGCCCGTACTACAAGAAATGATGACTGAAATGATAGCAAGTAAAGAAGCTCAAGAAAATCTACATTCACCATGGTTTATGTTCAAGACACTAATGTTTTAGGTGATTAAATTGGATAAGGAATTGAGTGAAATAGACGCTGTATTCCTTGACTTAGATGGGACAATATATCTTGGCGGAGAATTGATTCCGGGGGCTTTAGACTTCCTAAAAAGATGCGATGAACGTGGAATAAAGAGATTCTTTCTATCGAATAATTCCAGCCGTTCCGTTAAACAATATCTTTTGAAATTAAATGACTTAGGCATTCCTGCGACACCTGAAGATGTTCTTCTTTCGACGCATGATTTACTTTCATGGCTAAGTAGTAATAATGTGACAGAAACATGGTTGGTTGGAACTGAAGGTATGAAAGAAATGCTTGAAGACGCTGGTATTTCTACCGGTAGTAAAGCGCCACAATATGTCGTTTTGGGCTATGATACTGAAATAGATTATAACAAGATTTCAACCGCTAGTGTTCATCTTCATTCTGGAGTACCTTTAGTGGCCAGCCACCCTGATATGGTATGCCCATCTCCTGATGGTGGCCTTCCTGATGTGGGTGCTTATCTCGCTATGTTCAAAGCGACTACTGATGTTGACCCTGTTCACATCACTGGAAAGCCAAATCCTGGGATGATACTTCATAAAATTGAGGCTTTAGGGCTCGAGCCGTCTCGTTGTGCCATGGTTGGAGATCGTTTGTACACGGATATCGCAATGGCATCCCGCGCAAAATGTGTGGGTGTTTTGGTATTGTCTGGTGAAGCGACGAGAGAAGATTTGAAGATTATTCGCGAAGATGATGATGAGATGCCTGATATCATTGTTGAAAGCGTAGCAGACTTATTGTGATGTGTGAGTATGAGTTTCAAAAAGCGCTGGACTTGGTGGAGAGAAAGATGCCGAAAGTTCCCCCCTGATGATATTCATAGAGCAGGAGATCTAGCTGAGATGAGATTATCAAAGCTATCTAGAGCCGCTGGAAAGAAAAATGGCTGGAAAGTGTATGAGTCTGTAAGGATTCCAGATCCTGATGGAGGAAGAAGAGAAATCGATATGGTCATCATTGGCGGTAATACAATTTTAGTAGTTGAGCAAAAACACTGGTCTGGCTCATTTAGAATAACCAAGGAACATCATTTCATTCAAACTCGAAATAGAGGTGGTGAGCATAATCATGATGGCGTGGCAGATAGAATTGCAAGAAAGGCTCGACTCTTGGTGGCGCTACATAATGAGAGATTAAATTTGAAAGAAAGCCCTGAAGTGCGAGTAATTGTTTCTATGACTCACCAAAAGCTTGAGTGGCCTAAAATCCCTGATGATTTAGCGGCTGAAATGGTTGATGAGCAAGGTATGTTAGACATCCTAAAGTCTGTCAATCCAGGAAAACTGAATCCAGATTTAGTGGAAACATTAGATGGCTTCAATACTTGGGATGAAGTTCATTTAAATGGCGGATTAATGCTCAAAGGTGATGTTCACTCACTTGGTTTAAGTAAAGATACTGACGTTATATTCTCTCAAAGAGATGGATGGGTCAAAGGAGATACATCTCATAGCAGATCTTTATGGTCTATTTTTGACAATCAGCCATCTTCTGCGACCGTCCATATAGATAGTAAAAATATTCAATGTAAATTACCATTTGGAATTATCTTAGTAATGCATGTGGTTGGCGAAAAAGAAAGAAGAGAAATCCTCTGGTCTCAAATTTCTAGTCTGAATATTTCAAAACCTCCCGCTGAGTGGAATAGGGCTAATAAATCATCAAAGCAATCATAGAGATTGGATGATGGGCTAGGCACATGAGTGCGATGATAGAAGCGGTTGGCCTTGGCGCGGGGATTATCGGAATAATCGCATGGGGGCCACAAATTCGTCAAGTTTGGGTTCATAAAAGACATGATGGGATTTCTATCCCTACATTTGGAATTGTAGCTTTATCGTTATTCTTATGGCTGTTATATGGGGTTGCAATAGGTTCTATGGCCATGGTAATCTCAAATATTCTAACTCTAAGCGTGATATTAATTATCATAATTGGAGTGTTGAGATGTAGAAAGTCTGAGAGTTTAGATGATGATTAGATAATTGATTTATTCGTGAAGTTCATATATAGTGGCTCTCTCGGACTATGTAACTGATGGTTAACTAGTGGTGTTTAAATGGTTGATGGAAAAGACTGGGAAGACGATTTAATCGAGAAAATGGTTGAGATGTTCAAAGGCATGGGAATGTCTCTGAACAAGGAACAAGTTCGTAAATTAATGACTCAGTTTAGATCGCAGTTTGAAAATATGGGCCTTGATGCTGAAAAAATAGCCAAAGGTGATGTTAACTTCAATTTCGATCTTTCCAGCCTGAGCAAGTTATTCCAATCAGGACAATCGATGGAAGACATCCTTAGCAATCTTGGTGTTGACTTGCAGGTTGATGCAGCCCCCGTTGAAATTGAAACGCCTGAAGTTGATGTTGAAGTTGAAAAGGGAGATATTTTGCAATTGCCAGTAGATGATATCTATCTTGATGGTTGGAATATGTCTGTTACCGTAGACTTCACTCTCAAAGAAGAAATTCATGAAGATGAGGTTGAATTATCACTAATTAGTGGTGGTAGTTTACTGGAAATTATGAAGTCTGCTGGTGTTAAGCCGGTAGCCAAAATCGAATTGCCTCATCCTTGTGAGGATGTTGTTGATTGGTCTTTGACAAATGGCATACTAGATGTCACACTAAAACTCACCCCGCAAGGCTCTGCATTAGATGATGATGATGTACTTGAATCGGTCGATGTTAGTATCGACTTTGGGGATGATGAAGAGGACGATGATGGTGGAATCCCCATATTTTAAAATGGAAGTGAATAAATGAGTAAAGTAATAGGAATTGATCTTGGAACAACAAATAGCTGTGTGGCTACAATCGAAAACGGAGAAGCAGTAGTAATCTCAAATGCGGAGGGCGCAAGAACTACACCTTCTGTTGTAGCGTTTGCTAAAGATGGTGGAGAGCGTTTAATTGGAGTTACCGCAAAAAGACAAGCGGTAACTAATTCTGAAAGGACTCTGTTATCGGTAAAGCGACATATGGGCACAAAATGGAAAACTGAAATTGATGACAACGAGTATACTCCGCAAGAAGTATCAGCATTTATTCTACAAAAGTTGAAAGCTGATGCTGAAGCATATCTTGGTGGAGAAGTCAAACAGGCAGTCATTACATGTCCTGCTTACTTCACAGATGCCCAGCGAACCGCTACTAAAGACGCTGGTAGAATTGCTGGTCTAGAAGTTCTAAGAATCATAAATGAGCCAACTGCTGCCGCTTTGGCTTATGGTGTCGATAAGGATGATGACCAAACCATTCTAGTCTATGACTTGGGTGGGGGAACTTTTGACGTTTCTGTTTTAGAAATATACCAAGTAGATGGGCAACCACAAATTGAAGTGAAGGCTACTGCTGGAAATAATAAACTTGGAGGAGATGATTTTGATGAGAAGGTTATCGAATGGCTAGTAAAAGAATTCAAGAAGGACACAGGTATTGACTTAGCCAAAGATGTTCAGGCTATGTCTAGATTAAAAGAGGCTGCTGAGAAGGCAAAAATTGAACTCTCTGGCACTCAACAAACACAAATTAATCTACCATTTATTACAATGGTTGATGGTCAGCCTGAGCACTTAGACATAACTTTGACTCGTGCTAAATTTGAAGACCTAGTTTCTAAATTGATTGAAAATACAATGGGACCAACTAGACAAGCAATGAAGGATGCTGGAGTTAAGAAAGGAGATGTTGACAAGGTAATTCTTGTTGGAGGATCTACTAGAGTTCCTGCTGTTCAAGAAGCGGTCGAAAAAGAAGCTGGAAAGGAGCCGTACAAGGGTATTAATCCCGATGAAGCGGTTGCCATGGGTGCGGCTTTACAAGCTGGAATTATTTCTGGAGATGAAGGTGTTTCTGATATTCTTCTTCTCGATGTTACACCACTAACTCTTGGGATTGAAACCCTGGGTGGAGTGACTACAACAATGATAGAAAGAAACACCACAATCCCTGCACGACGCTCTGAAATTTATTCAACTGCTAGTGACAATCAACCAGCGGTAACAATACATGTTTTACAAGGAGAAAGAGAATTTTCAAAGGACAATGTGACTCTCGGTGAATTTACACTGATGGGCATCCCTGCTGCACCAAGAGGAGTTCCTCAAATTGAGGTGACATTTGATATTGATGCAAATGGTATTGTCAATGTTAGTGCAAAGGATATGGGTACTGGAAAAGAGCAGTCGGTAAAAATTGAATCTCAAACCTCTCTAAGTGAAGATGAGATACAATCTAAAATATCTGAGGCGGAGGAATTTGCTGAAGAAGACCAGCGAAGAAAAGCCAAGGTTGAATTGAGAAATATGGCCGACCAAGTGGTTTATCAAACCCGTAGAACAATTGATGAAGCCTCCGATAAGTTAGAGGATACCGAAGTAGAACCGGTTAAGGCTCAATTAGATGAACTTGAAAAGTTAGTCCAGGATGAAGATGGAAAGCCTCTGGATTTAGAAACTATAGACGAGGCTGCAATACAAGCAAAAGTCAAGGAAGTTGAAGAAGCCATGCATGCGATATCTGCAAAGTTGTATGAGGCTGCTTCGGCTGAAATGGCTCAACAAGATGGCTCTAGTGAAGATGGAGATATCGATGTTGGTGGCGAGGATGTTGTCGATGCCGATTTCGAAGTTGTCGACGAAGATTGAGTCGCGCTTATGTCTATGATGTGGGTGGCCTGACTATGAGCGAGAAGGAAATTCTTCAGAATACCACTCGCTCGACTGGCCGCGATGCATTGAAAAAAAATGTTCAAGCAGCTATCGCCCTTTCCGGCGCTATACGCTCTACATTAGGCCCTAAAGGACTCGATAAATTATTGATTGATGACGATGGCCGTACATTGGTAACAAATGACGGCGTTACGGTATTGGAAACTGCAAAGGTTGAGCATCCTGTGGCTAAAATGGTTATTGGGGCATCGTCTTTACAAGATAAAATTGCCAAAGATGGAACTACAAGTACTGTTATTCTTGCCTCAGAAATGTTAAGAAATTCTTGGGAATTGGTTGTTCAAGGGATTCACCCTGCAGTGATTAGCCGTGGGTTCCGTATGGCCGAGCAGAAAGTGGTTGAGGCGATTGACAATTTATCAGTAAGTGGAAATAGTGACTTATTCAAGAAAGCTGTAATCTCTGCATTATCTGGAAAAGGTCATGATTTACTGAAAGAAATAGTTAGTGAACTAGCACTAACTGCAGTAGAAATAGTTTCACAAGAAGGTGAAAAAGTTGATAGAAGTAAAATAAAAGTTATCTCTCAAACCGGCAGTTCTATTGGTGAGTCTGAAGTAATCCAAGGTCTTGTTTTAGCAAAGAAGAGAATTGATATTTCAATGCCTAAGCAAATTAAAGATGGTTCGGTACTACTTGTTGATGGTGCTATTGAGCGAAGGTCTTTTTCTTCTGATATGAAATTGAATGTTACAACTCCTGGGGTAATTGAGTCTTTCAGGAATAAAGAACGTGAAATGTTAATTTCACAAATTGAAAAGTTGAAAGAGTTAGGAGTCAAAGTCATCGCTTGTAAAGAAGGAATAGATGATGAAGTTAAATCAACATTGGTGAAATTAGGCATTCAAGCATTTAGAAGAGTTGCTAAGTCAGATCTAGATTTACTATCTAAATCTTGTAATGCAACTATCGTTAATGATGTTATGTCTGCGACCAAGGAAAATGTTGGGAAATGTCTGTCTAGCTCCAATAAGACGTTGGGTGGACTAGAGCATTGGGTTGTTGATGGTGAAGGCGGAGGAGCCACTATCATAATCAGAGGAAGCACTATTGATGTGGTTGGTGAAGTCGAAAGATGTTTTGAGGATGCATTAGGAGTTGTTAGCCAGATGTTTGAAGATGACCGGTTACTTCCAGGTGGAGGAGCAACATATGTAGCACTGGCTAGGCTATTGAGAAGGTATGCTGAATCAATACCAGATAGAGAACAGTTAGCTGTTGAAGCATATGGTGACGCTCTAGAAGTTATTGTTCGCGTCTTGGCTGAGAATGGAGGCATGGACCCTATTGAATCTCTTCTCGCTGTGGTTTCCAAGCAAACCAAAGAAGATTCTAATCGATTTGGACTGAATCTATATTCTGGACAGGTTGAAGAAATGGTTGATTCTGGAATTATTGAGCCACTCGGAATTGTAAGACAAGCGATTATAGGGGCTACTGAAGCATCCATCTCAATCCTGAGAATAGATGACGTTCTTTGGGCTAAACAAGATGTTGGAATACCCGAGTTGCCAAATAGTTAAACATCGGTAAAAGGATATAAACGACTATTATGATGTGCCCGCCCTTCAAATAGGGAGAGAATACCCCAATATTGATGGGAACTGATAATACGATTGGCGTAGGCATTGATGATATCGCCATACATTTCCCTAAATTATACATGGATATGCGTGATTTTGCAGACTTACGTGGTGCAGACTATGGCAAGTTAAACAAGGGCCTTGGCCTAAAAGCAATGGCGATTCCTGATGTTCACGAAGATACTGCTACAATGGGCGCTAATGCTGTGATGAATCTAATCGATAGAAACGGTATCAATCCAAAGCATATTGGAAGAATGTATCTAGGTACCGAATCGGCACTAGATGGCGCAAAACCAACAGCAACATATATTCTTGATATGCTCACTCAAAGATACTCTGAGAGGTATGGCAAAGACTGTTTTAGAAACTGTGACGTGGTTGATATGACTTTTGCTTGTATTGGGGCAGTTGACGCTCTACATACTACTCTGGATTGGGTAGCGAGGTCTACTGAAAACGAAGAAAGAATTGGAATCGTTATCTTTTCTGACAATGCAAAATATGCATTAGAGTCGGCAGGGGAATATACGCAAGGTGCTGGTGGTGGGGCTTTGTTGATTAGAAGAAATCCTCGACTCCTAGAGATTCCTGATTGTATCGGAGTCTCCACTACCCCTGTGCATGACTTCTTCAAACCAAGAAGAGAGGTTTCTCTACGCTCAATCATTACCAATGTTATGACTTTGGCTCAAGAGACCGGTCAATCTATCAAAAAGGGAATTGTTGAAAGAATGATTCGACACCTCCCTGCCTCAACTGTAAGAAAATTAGGGATTTTCGCCCATGGAGAAGAAAAGGTTAGGGTACACAGAGACGACCCTGTGTTCGATGGTCAATTTTCTAATAGATGCTACCAAGAAGCGGTACGTCAAGCATTCCATAACTTTGCCCAAAAAGCCGGAAATATGGGCCGCTATGTGCATGAAAGTGATGAAAGGCTCACCGAACAATGGGGTCGGATTATTATGCACCTACCTTATGCATTCCAAGCAAAGAGGATGTTCCCTGACGTATTTAGACATGATAGAGAAGATACTGAGATGTGGGAAAAAGTTGCTGAACAACTCGGTCCTTCTCCCGAATTTCACGATTCGGAAGACCCTGTGATTATAGAAATATGGGAAAAGGCAATGGATGGTTATAGAAGAGCAATTTCTAAAACTTCAGAATACTTAGATTTCCATGCCAGTAGAATCGAAAAAGGACAGCGTGCTAGTAGTTTGATTGGAAACCAATATACTGGCTCTATTTTTCTTGCACTAATGTCAACATTTGAATCAGATCTTGAGGAGAATGCAAATCTAGATAATATGTTATTCGGACTTTGTGGTTATGGCTCTGGTGCTAAAGCAAAGGTATTCGAAGGAAAGGTAAGCCCTAGATGGCGAGAAGTCGTATCTAGGTGGCATTTATTCGAGAGATTAGCAGGTAGAGTTGCTATTGACCACATAACATATGAAAATCTACACAAAGGATTGCAAGATGGAAGTGTTTTGAAACCTGAAGGCGAATTTGCACTGATTGAAATCGGTGAAGAAGGTATGCAAGAGGGTGTAAGAACATACAAGTGGATAGGTGTCTAGAACTCTAGTACCACTTTTCCACAATCTCCACTTATCGCTAAATCCATAGCTTGATTGAATTTCTCAAATGGCATCCTGTGAGTTATCAGAGTTTCAATATCTATTTTATTCTCTTCTAATAATTTGTGCATAGTTTCCCATGTTGACCACATTTTCCTACCATTAATCCCTTTGATGTGTAGGTATCTAAAAACTACATCATTCATTGGCACTGGGGGATTATTATCACCGTAAACTGATAATATGTTGAGATATCCTCCCATTCGTGTACTCTTTATTGAATTTGATAATGCTTGGGGGGAACCTGAGAATTCACAAGAATTATCTACGCCTCGACCATCCGTGTAAGCAAGTATTTCTTCAACAATATTATTGTCCTTACCTAGAACTATGTCTGCCCCTAACTTTTCTGCCATTTTCATTCGTTCTTGGTTATCCCAGTCTATGGCTATGATCTTACTTGCCCCCATCGCTTTAGCTGCATTTACCGCAAATAATCCAATGGGGCCAAGACCATGTATTGCAACTACTGAATCTTTAACAGGGCCTCCAGTTAAAGTGTGTATTGCATTGCCTAAGGGGTCTTGAATAGATGCGTTTTTCATCGGTAGATTACTTGGTAACTTTCTAGCGTTGACTGAAGGTATTGTGAAGTAGGGTGCAAATGCTCCATTAGAATGAACTCCAAATATCTCTCCATTCTCACAGATATGGGCATTTCCTTCATCACACCTAGGGCAGTTCCAGCATGCAAGGTGGCACTCTATCGACACCTTATCTCCGATAGAATGAGACGTTACATCAGACCCAATTGCTACTACTTCGCCACATGTTTCATGCCCAGTAATTGTTCCAAGTGGTACGTTTTCTTTAGCCCAGTCATCCCATTTCCAAATGTGTACATCTGTTCCACAAATAGATGTTGAGTGTGTTTTGATGAGAACTTCTCCTGCACCAGGGGCAGTAACTTCATGTTTTTCTAATGAAAATCCACCAATTTGGTCGGCAGATTTTGTCCAAGCAAACATTGAATCGGGTAATTCTTGCATTGGCCTCGTGTAAGTCTTGTAGCATTCGCTCTTTGATGATTCGCCAAGTTAGATTTTGCTTTTTTGAAAACTCTTTCTTTAGGTATATTGATTAAGGGGGCATCGGTGGTGAAAATCCCGTTGGTGTGTTATGAAGTACGTCGTAGTCAGTGGGGGAGTTCTTTCTGGACTTGGTAAAGGGGTCACTGCGAGCAGTATTGGGGTTTTGTTAAAAAGTTCTGGCTTGAAAATAACCTCTGTGAAAATCGACCCTTACATCAATAGTGATGCTGGAACTATGTCCCCATTTGAGCATGGGGAAGTTTTTGTTTTAGATGATGGAGGAGAAGTTGACTTAGATTTAGGTAATTATGAGAGATTCTTGGATATTAATCTAGGGAAAAATAATAATTTAACTACAGGTAAAGTTTACTCTAAAGTCATAGAATCGGAAAGAAGAGGCGATTATCTAGGGAAAACTGTACAAGTAATTCCTCACATAACCGACGCTATACAGGATTGGATTGAAGAGGTTGCCCATGTACCAGCTGATGGTAGTGAAGATGTTCCTGATGCTTGTATAATTGAACTTGGTGGAACTGTTGGAGATATTGAATCAGCCCCTTACATTGAAGCATTGAGGCAATTTCAATTTAGAGTTGGAAGAGAAAATATTTCTTTTGTTCATGTTTCTCTAGTTCCAGTAATGGGCCCTGTTGGTGAACAAAAAACAAAACCAACCCAGCACTCTGTCAAGGAGTTGAGAGGGCTTGGAATCACTCCAGACATACTAGTCTGTCGTTCTACTAGCCCTATGACTCAAGAAACTAAAGAAAAACTTGCAGCCTTCTGCCATGTATCGCCAGATGCTGTAATGTCTACTCATGATGTCCCTAATATCTATCACGTCCCATTAATGCTTGAAAAGCAAGGTCTTTGTAAAATTCTTAATGTTGATTGTAATGCTACCGCATTACTTTCAGAATGGGAGAAAATGGCTCTCAATCTAGATACCCTAACCGAAGAGGTAAACATTGCAATGGTTGGCAAATATACCGACCTTTCAGATGCATATCTTTCCGTTATCAAAAGCCTTCAACACGCAGCTATGGCAGTTAATAGAAAATTGAATATCGATTGGATAGAAGCAAGTCATCTAGAAGATTCTTGGAAAGAAAATAACTCTGAAGAATTTAATAATTCTTGGAAACTACTGAAAGGGGCGGATGGAGTTCTTGTTCCTGGTGGATTTGGTGACCGCGGAATAGAAGGAAAAATCAGGGCTGCTGAATATGCAAGAACCTCTAAGACGCCATATCTTGGAATTTGTCTAGGCCTTCAAGTTGCAACAATTGAGTTCTGTCGAAACGTTCTAAACTTAACTGGCGCAAATTCCACTGAATTCGAAGAAAACCCTTCTTATCCTGCTGTTGTATTTATGCCTGAAATTTCCAAAACCCACCTAGGAGGTACTATGAGACTAGGTAGCAGGCCGACACTTTGGCAAGTAGATGATTGTAAAATTAAATCATTATATGGTGCAGGTAAAAGTGTTGATGAGAGGCATAGGCATAGATATGAGGTAAATCCTGATATTATTGAGGATATTGAAGCAGCAGGTCTAGTATTCGTTGGAAAGGATGAAACTGGGCAGAGGTGTGAAATCTTCGAACTTAAAGATCATCCATACTATGTTGGTGTTCAATTCCATCCTGAGTTTAAATCGAGACCTGGTAAACCGAGTCCACCGTTCCTTGGCTTATTACGAGCATCTTCGGGTCTGTCATTGTGAGACTTAAGATTCCAATACACGTATTACGCGTGTAGTTCTATAGCCCTGTAATAGTTTGATAAATTTCTTTTGCTGGAATATTAAATCTAGTTCTGGGTCACCTGTATCGATTCTCAAGAAACTTAATCCGATCAATTTTGAAGGTGTAGCGACGCCTAAAATTGAATCATGTCCTATGGCTCTCAGCACGTTTGGAGATAACTGCAGATTTCCACGGCCGATTAAGAAGCCTTGTCCCCCCATTGGAGATAATAGAAGTAATTTCTTACCTTGGTGTGGTTCTATTCGTTCGAGTAATTGTTGCTCATTAAGGTCTTTGAAAATTTTACCATTATGATATATGTCTATCCCGAGTAAAGTTAAGTCGAAATCTAAGTGGGTTCCAATTCGGTTTATTGTACCCCCACTACCCCAAATAACCATCAAGTCTTGATCGTTATCTATCACGTCTGAGATATGATTTGACAGACCTTCGATAATCTCGTCTTCGGAGGCTCTCTCAACTTGTTGTTTCGAGCCTTGCATAAATCTTGGGCTCGCTGGAGTCCATGCTTCCCCATACATTCTGACTTTCCATTCCCCTTTGAGATATATTTCTTCATCCAAGTCCATTACCTCGGTAATGCTTGATAGTAAATCACCTTGCAAAAATGAAAGAAGTACTTCTGCTGCTGCTTTTGGGGTGGTTGCAAAGCATCCAGAGTGCATCTTTACGCCTCCCGGAACTCCAACTAGTGGGGTTTTATTGCCGTCCATTGCATTAACTATGTCACGAGTGGTTCCATCTCCTCCAGCATATAGAATAATATCGACATTGTTTTCTAAGAGGCCATTAATTAGTTTTGAAGTATCCTCGGCCGTGGTTTTTTCTGGTGAATCTCCAATGCTTGTAAATTGATAATCGTTTAGCCAGGAACCGCCCATTCTCCCTGACCAAGTGATAATCTCAGGAGATATCTTCGCTCTATTAAGTCCGCTTGACAATAATTCTGTAAATTTGCTAAAGCATTGACCCATACGAGGTCCTGCTCTATCTTGTGCACCAGCAGCGCGTGCTTCTTCTGCACGCCCGTCGCTTCCTTTGAAGCCCAACTTTCCGCCTAAACCTGCATCTGGGTTGACTATTATACCGACTCGCATGACTAGGCCAGCATGTCAATGTTGAATAATCCCTTTATTGTAATAATCAGATAATAAAAGGATTCATTTGCTATGAGGATATCGAGTATCATGGCAAGGAAAGATGTTATTCCGAGTTTAGAAAATACCTTAGAAAGTGGTTTTTCTGAACTAAAAGGTGGAGAAGAGGATATCATAGTAGAACATAGTGATGAATCTAAACAACCAAATATCGAATACGAGCCCGCTTATGGTTTAAAAATAAATGCTGAAGAAAGTCGTGAAACCTTTATCTCAAAGCCGATAAAAGCAACTAAGAAAATTGTAGAAAATTCTATTGAAGTGAAAGAGCAACCCGGTGATATTGAGGAAACTACTGTAGTTACTTCAAAAACAGAAATTCTCGATTCTCCAACATCTAATATTGGCGATGATTTTGATGTGTCTTGGTGATTACTGGTCAGAAAGGTTCTATTCTACCCCTATGCTGGGAATGGTATGCGAGTTGCGGTAATAACTGGGGCAAACCGGGGAATTGGTAACCATTGGACTGTTAAACTATTGCAAGAGGGTTGGATAGTCTATGCTGGATATAAACAAAATATGGGTGGACTGGAAGTCATTGAAGATGAAAATTTGATACCGTTACAACTTGATGTTACAGATACTAAATCTATTGAAGGTTTTGTTAAAAATATTAGTGGTGATGTTGATTTACTAATCAATAATGCTGGAGTTCCTGATGGGCGTTGGAGAAGTTTAACAGAGATAGATGATGATTGGGCTTTAGAAGTTTTGAATATTAATTCTTTAGGACCAGTACGTATGGTAAAAGCATTACATCATAAAATGACTAATTCGAAATTAACCAAAGTGGTAATGATCAGTAGTTTGATGGGCTCGATTGACGATTGTGAAATGGGAAAATCATATGCTTATCGTGCATCTAAAACCGCCCTAAATATGTTTACTGTGGCGATGAAAAAGGAATGCCTTGAAGATAACATCTCTTTCATTATTTTCCACCCTGGTTGGGTTAAGACTAGGATGGGTGGAGATAGAGCGCCTGTTGAAATTGAAGATAGTGTTGATGGTATGATGAAAGTTTTAGAAAACCATACTATCCATGATAGTGGTGTTTTTATCCAGTATGATGGTCAAGAAATAAATTGGTAAATTCTAATTGAGGTGTAAAAATTGTTGGGTTGCGCCTCCGACTCGTCTTTCTAAAAATAAAATGTTAATGATAATTCAAGAGAATTCTGATGGATTAAAACTAGTTAAAGATAAATGGTAATTATTAATCCCAGAAAAAATAAAAATGAGGATTAGAAATATTCTCGACGGAGATTTAATAATCACTCCTAGCTTACCAAAGAAACGTTATTTGGTGATATCGACGACTGTAAAAAGGGGTTATTATGATACTCTGAGAAAGTGTACTCAGAAAGATATAACAGATTATTTGGGTATTAAACAAGGCTCTGTCGCTGAATACTTACAAAATGCTGAAAGCACGATTATTAATTCATAGTCCGAGTAAATTTACCAATCATAAACCTCTGAATGAGATTAAAGTTGCTAAAATAAATAATATGCACCCCAAAATAGTAAATGCTTTTTTGGTAAATTGAGGGTCTGTTGCTTTTGTTTTTATTTTCTCGCCGACATTAGACCATATTATCATCGCCAATATTCCGCCAGAAGTTGTGATTGTCGAAATGATAAGTATACCCATTATTCCGCCCCCAAAATCACTCAAGAATTTGGACATTATCATGAATACCATCACCCATTCTTTACCATTTACATATTGCATTAATGCACCGGTCTTAAATCCTAATTTTGGTATGACTTCGGGGAAATTTTGAATCTTTTCAGAACGCCCCAAATATAGTATTCCAAAGGCGATTAAGAACATAAATATCGAACCGATTATGTTCATTATTATACCGATTGTTCCTTCTTCATCAAAAGAATCTACGGCTAGGCCGCAAACAAAATGAATAGAAATAAATCCTATTGCCATTCCTGTAATTAATGGGATATTGCTCTTCTTGCCATGTACAACTGCATGAATGGTGCATGTTATATTATTAGGACCTGGAGTGATCAATCCAGCACATAATAATGCCAATAGATAAACTAATGAATCCCATGGCATGAATTTTGTTAATTTGGTTTTATGTATAGTCATTATGTAATAAAAATAGGAATATCATTATTTGTTAGTGGTTAATGTTTCTGCTATGGGCGATGAATTACCATTATTGACAATGGTTAAATCGAAAGAAATTGATGAAAAACCAGTAGGGATTACTGAAGAGTCACTAGGGTTATTATCCACTCTTTCTTCCTTATGCTCATTCTATTCTGTTGATGACTTCATAGGTTTTCTGTTCTCTGAAAAGTTTCAAGTTTTAATTGGAAGGGGGGAACCTTGGGTTGTTTTTGAAATTGGGATGTATTTAGACCATCAAAAAAATATGCAATTAATCGCAACGAATAATGAGATTATCTTGGTTGATAATGTTGAATGTGGATGGAATGATGGGGCTTTCAAATCTAATGATAGATTAGAAATATTAAGGGAATTAAAATTATGGTGTGAACTTGTATTCAATCCAAAATCAAGATTTGAATGATTAGAAAAATAGTGAACAGCAAGTCAATGAACCATCACCGGCACGAAATTGGCTGACATCTAATACAATTGGCTCAAGACCCATTTCCATCAATGTGTTTAGAACGAGAGGGTATCCTTCTGCCACTAACACTTTATTGCCTGGAAGGCCTATTGTATTGCATCCATAGGTCTCCTCTGCGGGTATCCAGCAAACCTGAGATCCTTCTGGTAATTCACCAAATGCATCTTTTGGTAACATCCCTTCTGGGGCCAATATTACTTCATCTGTTGGAGTGGAGGCGATGCTAGTTAGATGTAGAGCACCATCTGGTATGTCGATTACTCTCAACTCATAATTCAAATGATTAAGAAGGTCTTCTAATTCTTTTATCCCCTCATCATTTGTTCTTGATGAACGCCCTACGAAGAAGAGGTTTCCGAGTCTGAGTATATCTCCACCATCCATTCGGGCATCTCCACTCATACGGCAAATCTGAGCACCACCCATTCTTTCGATTAAGAAATCTGCTATCGGTGGTTGTTCATTGATACGTGATGGATGTCCTGGAACTGGAAGTAATACGTGTCCATCGATAATCACCGCTTGGTCTTCAACAAAGATACAGTCGGGTTGATTTTCATCTTCCGGTAGTACTGAAACCTCTAGACCTGCATCCTCAAATGCCTTGCAATAGGCTTTATGCTGCTCTCTTGCCGCATTGATGTCGGTTGGTCCCGAACCAAAATAGTTGGCAAGTGCTGAATGATAGGAATCAGGAACTGCGCGGGTTAGGACGCGGCTCTTCTGATCCAAACGGACCGTTGCCATGATTAAATCCGACAGATAACCCCTCTTAATGTTAGCCTTTTTGTGGAATTTAGTTTCCAAATCTAGGAAATATAGAAACAGAAGATAATTACTCTATTTCTGAGACTAGGTACAATAAATCTTCTTTGACTAAATCTACTATCCAATCATAGTCTCCCCACCAAACTCTTTGGTTGCCTAAATGGTCGACTATTACAGTTCCAGTTGAGTGATTAACGTTGTAGTCTCCTGGATGATGTCGCCCCGAAGTTTCATCGGTTGCATTGTCTTCAATTAACAAACCAACATCAAAGTTATTCCATACATTCATCAATTCTTCCATCTCAGCTGATTGTTCATCTAAATCATTTATTGTTAAGTGTGTCCAGTTTGATTGTGTTGCGAGCTTCCATTCACCTAGTGTAGTAATATTATCTCTCCAAGGGTCTACTGTAATTGTTAAAAATTCTATTGAATCTTTTATCGATTGGTTAAGAGACTCATGTATCATTCCAAGATTATAGGTGACAATTGGACATATGTCATAACAGTTAGTAAATAGGAATGCTATGATTACAACTTTGTTTTCTGTCTCTTGTCCAAAATCATAAGATTGATTATCGCTGGTTATCAAACTGAAATCATTGACTTTCTTTGAATCTAATGAGTCTCCATGGAAGTTGTCCTCTTCCTCTCCTTCGGAAGTCATACAACCGGGTAAAATAACGATTGTAGTTAACATTAAAGCAATTATTATTTTTTGCATTATCTCACCTCAAATATCAGAACCAAGGTATGGTTTATCAATATCTAATTGGGTAACATATAATCCTGTGGAAATACAAGAGGAATAAGTTATCCCATTATGATGTTCTACCGCCCACAAATATGGGACCCAGCCGAAATCATAGAATTGTGAGTCTAATCCTTGTCCATCTTCACCATGTGGTAAATACCAAGAAACTGTTGCTTCAGCATGTGTAGCGACTCTATCATCAGGGTTTGTTGGTGAGACTAGTGTTTCGATATCTATAACCCATAATCCTGCATGATAGTGAGAGATGTATAGGCGACCATCCCAAGTTCCACCTCTGCTTTGGTCGGTGATTTCAGTTGTTGGGAAATAAGCACTATCCAAGTTGTGTGGGGAGAATAATAGCCATTCGTCGTCATTGGGGTGGTCTACGCAGTCTGCACCGTAGCAATGGTCTGCAGCAGTTGGTATTTCCCAGTCTCGAATTAGTTTCGGTTTGAATTTAAACTGACCATCTTGCATAGTATAATCTGTTGTATCTAAAAGATAAATTATCCCAGTACCAACACTTGTAGAAAGTACCTCGACTGCAGCTGTTGTAACGTGTACAGGCTCATCAGAGTACCCTAGATGAGATAGGTCTAACATCTCTGGGAATGGTTCAGCGTAATGAATATAAGAGACTCTACCTCCATTCTCATTTCCTGTAGTACCGCTGTCTGGTTGACCATCATTATCTAAGTCCAAGAAGTCCATCCACAAACCTACTTCTTCCGCTCTCCAGCGGCATTGAATCGGATTTCCTCCACCGGTTTTACACAAGGTGGCATGAATAGTATATTCTTCAGGAGAGTTTACTGGGTGGGGAACATCGGTAACGTCTGCAATTCTAAGTCCTGCTTCCCAATAACTTCCATAAATAAATGTCCTTTGATAGCGAGGGTCGTTTGGGTCTTCACCAGGCCAAAGTTGTACTGTCATGTCGTGAATGTAAATCCAGCCACCTCTGGTAGTTTCCCATGCCACTTCATACTCGCCAACTTTGATGATGGTGTGACCAAGTCCAGATGCTGGAACTCCGGGTAGGTTTCGTGAAGCAGAACCATCTAGATTCAAGTGAGCAATTGTAACCCCACCGCATGCTTCCCCGATTGCATCATTGCATTCTTCATAATCTGGATTTGCAATAAAAACATACCATTCACCATCTATCATCTGTGTGTAAAGATTGTGTGGCCCGCTCGGGTGGTCGACATCATACCATGAATCAATCCATGTTGGGTTTTCTTTGTCGGTAACATCGATCAGCGTAACTGAAACTTGGGCTGGGTCACTCCATTGCCCGACATTAGGGTCTGCATAACCTGGGTCAATCAATTGATTTTGTTGTAAAATGTATTCTCTACCGTTGTATTCAAGATATTTTACATCAAGAACCTGGGTATTTGGGTCGTTATATTTGCCCATTACTGTAGTGTTGTTAGGGTCGGTTACATCAACAACGTGCATATCATTCCAGCCAGCAAGATAAGCATAGGTTTCCCCATCGGGAGTTGTTGCGACTTGTATCTCTGCGTTGCCAGTAGTTGTTAGAGGATTGAAATCTAATAATTCCATATTCTCTGTACCTGCTTCATGTTGAGAGGCGTTGGTGTGGTCGTGCCCTTCGTATTGGTAAAGTGGGTCATTGTTATCAAAGGAAATGGTTTCTTTGACATCATCATCTGAGGAAGTATTAGAAAAAACATATATGGTACTCGATAGAAATAGCATAACTAAAAATGCGGATAGTAGTATTTCCTTGGTTCGCATGTATGACGTGCCAGAGTATCATCCGTTTTGACTTTATGTAAGTGAATGTTGGCCAGTTATAATGCGCCGTTGTAAAATGAAGCCGTTAGTTGTGGTATTGTTGCTAATGATGGTTGCATTGCCAATGAATGCTTCAGGGCATACTCCGAGTATTATCACATCTAATTTATCACAAGATGGTCCAGTTCCTGCTAATATCACTGAAACGACTGAATTCTTCGAAGGAGACTCTGTGTATTTCAGAATGGGTGATAGCGCTGAAAATGTGACTATGCGTGTTGCTATCGATATTGATGGAGATGGGGTTTTCAATCAATCTAACGATGTTTTCTCCAATTGGTTAAATTTCTCTTGTGAACTAAATGAAAATGGTACAGCTACATTGGATGAAAACTGTTCAATCTCTTTCAAGTATCAATTTGCTGCAAATAATTCTAGTGGAACATATTACTATCAAGTAGAAAGAAGAGTCGAAGATAATTATACCAACTCATGGATAAATACAATCTATGTTGGAATTGATATGCATATTGAAGATGGAAGTCCAAGTGTTGGGGATTGTTTTGGTGCAGGGTGTGAAGAGACTACAACACAACCAGATTCAGAGTCCAATAGTATCGAGTTAGATCTTATCAAAATTCTAATTTTAATTTCGGCAATCGGAGTCATTGCAATGTCTATCAGTATTGTAAAGGATAGAAATGAACCCTCTACTGGTAAAGTATTTGATTCACAAGATGCCGGCCATATTGAATTATTAGAGTCAGAAGAGTAAGTACGGTGGTGTGATGCTATCATATCTTGCATTGGTTTCTTGTTGTATTTTATTTGTTATTCTGACTGAAAAGTATAGAACTTTCACTCTATACTTTACTATTTTTATAGCACTAACTTTTCCATTTATTGCCGATACTTCGAGATGGAATTGGTTTTATTTTGCTAAAACATATAGCGTTATTATTCCAATTGTTTTTCTTTCAACAGTACAAAGTAAATTTTACTATAAACTAGAGTGGTTGAAAATATTTCACCCATACGTTCCAAATACTGCTCGACTAATTTTAGCTCTCAATATTGCGGAAGGGTGTATCTTATTATTTTCATTAAAGCAGTATTCAACCGCTTTATTATGCTTAATTCTAATTATGACGATGCCGAAGTTTTCATTTAATGAAAAACAAAATTTAGGATTTGATAATATTATTTGGATAATTGGTTATTCATATTGTTTCATTCTGGGCTTTATGTTCTACCCAAAAGATACCAATTTCTTTTTCCCTGGATTAATGGCAATATTTATTCCAATAATATTTTGCTTAACTTTGAGAGATTGGAACGTTTGGCTAACGTTCAGAGTTTATTCAATTTATTTCATCTTAATTTTAGATGTTATTTTTAGCCAGAGATGGTTTTTTGATTTTTGAACAATTTAATAACTCCATTTTCTCACCAGAAAATAGAATGATTCCGGCATTAGAAAGTGCTTTTCAGATTATATCTATTGGATTGGGTGTTTATCTAATTACTAATTGGGGAAAATCTATTCGGGCATAGAGTGCAGAAATAGCAATCATTGAGATTTATATTCAATCCATTCTTCTAGATTTGATTTACGCCAAAACCATTTACTATCATGTAAAATCCACTCAAAACCATCATCGTTAATTTGGCCTTGTAGAGATTTATGAGGGGTTAAATTTGAGAGCCCTTGATTGACTTGTTGAACTTGATAGTTGTTATAGTGACTATTTGTAACAATTGGTTTTTGATATTCCAGTTTTGGCAAGTATGGGTTAAATTGTTGTTCGAAATTTAAAGATCCCATTTCTGTTTGTCCTTGGGTAAAAACAGGTGTCGACTTTTTTCTTCGAATAAATATTAGAATTAATATTACTATTATTAGAGTCGAAGTCCCCCCGAATATAACTGGCATTTGAACTACATTCCCAGCAACTTGGTATTCCATTTCAAAGAATGAAACTTGGTCATTTGTGCATCCATTTCTACTGATATATGAATCGTTTAATTCCGTATTTTCACAATCATCTAAGTCATTCGTTACTCCATCGCCATCTTCGTCTGGACAACCAAACAATCCTGATTTACTCATGTTCCCGGCTTTATCTGGACAAAAGTCAGGATTATTTCCTGAGAGATTACTTCCTAAACCATCATTATCTTGATCCAACCATTGTGTAGAATCAAATGGAAAATCGTCATTAATATCTGAAATAGAATCATTGTCATAGTCTGCTTCCCATTTCCAATGGAGAGTCGCTGGGTGGATATATCTTGATGAATCAAATGTATATGTTTCTTCCCAACTATAAATATCGAACTGGGCCAAGGTTTCACCAAGAACATTGAATGATAAGTCTATATTGGGTTGTAAAATACTGTGAATATCTCTGCTGATTAATGCAATCTGGTTTAACTCAACAACACTGCTGTTTAAAGTTCTAGAAATATCGATACTTGTGTTGAGTAGCTCGGGGAAAGAATCATTCCATATACTATCAGAATTAAAGTGAGTCTCACTTAAGTAGTCTTCACTCCATTCAGTACCAATATCGGTTTCTGCTCCATCTAATGAAGTAATTACACTTAGATAATTATCACCAATAACGGTCATATCAATTGAGTAAGACAATGGAATTTCAAAATCTGAAAAGAAATTGATAATTGATAATCCCGTTCCTAAACCAGTATATTTCGTAACCAATTCTTCAACAAAAGGGTATAAATCAATTTGTGATATTACCACTCGTTCATCTAATAAAAAAGTCATCCCATCTTTAGTGTATTCAACAGGAATTTCAATATAATCTTCCCAGTAATATATTTCCTGCCCTAAAAATTCGATTGATGGCTGGTTAGGATAAGCTTCAATCGGCTCAATTGAAGGAACGGGGAGCCGCAAATCTCTCCATTCTCCATCTTCTACGAAATAAAACCACAACACAATTTCTGGTTTAAACTCTAATTTATAATCTGCATTTACGTTTCCAATTTCTAAGTCTAAACGCCATTCCTCGTTTTCATTAAGTTCAATGATATTGTTGTAATAATTTACTTCACCATTTGTAGTGGTTCTAATATTATAATTCATATCGAGGACAACCCAAAAATCGTTGGAAGAAAATGGGACATTGACATACTTCATATCGCTTCTTTGACTTATTTGTGAGTTCTCGATATTATCCAATGATAATGAAATATTGGATAAACTACTTTTTGTTGACGGATAAGAATTAGTTTCAACAATAATTGATTCTGAAGCAGATTTACCATATTCGTCAGTAATAGTCACAGAGATTGTGTACTCAGACAACTCATGGAATTCATCTACTAATATTCTACAATCATTATCTGATTGAATTTCTCCGTTGATTCTCCATTGAAAAGTAAGTTCGATAGAATTATCATCATATGATTCACAAGCATTGAAAGACCAGGTTTCATGGATAAATGGTGAATAAACTCCTTCCAAATACTGGTTTAAGATAACTGTCGGCTTTGCGTTTTCTATAAAGGTTCTATCAAAATCATACTGCCCATTGAGATTTTCTACATTATCTATTAATGCTAACCAATAACCAGACATGTACACAACTTCGTGGAATTCTTCCTGCCATGCAGAATATGTATTTGATGCTGAAACTAGGTTTCCTAGAGGATCATATAGATACAAATCAATATCAGGATCGTAGAACAAATTAACATCGTCTATTTTCATTGAACCAACGACTGTTGAGCCAACGTTTGATTCGGAAACATAAAACCAGTATTCTATGGATTCATATTCCTCGATTGGTTGGTTAACAAGGCTTTGAGTCCATGTGTAACGACTGAACACATCACTCCAAGACCATTCGGTATTCGTGTAATAATTATTTTGTTCAGTTGTCCTGATTGGAGAGTAGCTAGCATCAATATCATCATTAAATCCTGATGAGTATTTGAATTCATTTGGAGATAAATAATCATCATTTTCTAAGTGACTTTCGATTATTTCTCCGTTAATAACTATAGGCAGGAAGATAATCACGAAAATAATTATTGCCAGTTTTCGCAAAGTCTCGCCCTTTTATGGTTTTTAATAATAGATAATAAACTAATCTATTAATAATCTAAGGACACACCCTGTGTTACAAATACTGCTCGAATAATTCTAGCCCTCAATATTGCGGAAGGGGGGGTCCCTGGATTAATGGCAATATTTATTCCAATAATATTTTGCTTAACTTTGAGAGATTGGAACGTTTGGCTAACGTTCAGAGTTTATTCAATTTATTTCATCTTAATTTTAGATGTTATTTTTAGTCAAGATGGTTTTTTGATTTTTGAACAATTTAATAACTCAATTTTCTCACCAGAAAATAGAATGATTCCGGCATTAGAAAGTGCTTTTCAGATTATATCTATTGGATTGGGTGTTTATCTAATTACTAATTGGGGAAAATCTATTCGGGCATAGAGTGCAGTATGGCCGACCATATAGCAACCCGAAAATCCACTTTTACTTCTGCTTCTACAAGCAGAAAAAGACGGACACACCAACCCAGTGTCCGAGATTTCGGCCGTCGCGTGAGCGTATATAGTAAACCTGAGAAATCTGGATTGATGGCTAAGCAGAAACAAGCAGAAGAATGCGTTCT
The DNA here is from genome assembly GCA_949372655.1 of Candidatus Poseidoniaceae archaeon. Taxonomy (GTDB): domain Archaea; phylum Thermoplasmatota; class Poseidoniia; order Poseidoniales; family Poseidoniaceae; genus MGIIa-L1. The sequence goes on along the minus strand of CASIAI010000006.1, from coordinate 7,666 downwards.
CTACGTTCGAGTATCAACAACTCGTCAAGCGGAGGATGGAGTGAGCATAGATGCTCAAATTGCCAAAGGAAAAGCTAACGCAGAATTTCGTAATTTACTGCTTCCTGATGAGAATATTTTCATCGATGACGGAGTGAGTGCCAAGGTGCCATTATGGTCAAGACCTGCTGCTAAGCAGATGAAGGCGTTCATCCTCAAGCAGAAAATTAAGCACATTTTTGCTTACAGAATGGACCGATTATTTCGCAGCACCATCGATTGCCTTGCTACGGTGGAAGAATTAGATGAATTTGGCATAGGAATTCAATTCTGTGAATCAGGAGGACAACCTCTTGATTTGTCTTCAGCAGTCGGTAGAATGCTCATCACAATCTTGGCTGCCTTTGGTGAAATGGAGCGTAATCTCATCAGCGAGCGAACCACCATGGCTCTGCAACATCTCAAAGATACAGGTCGGCGATTCACCTACGACAAATACGGTTGGGATGTCGATGAGGACAACAACTTCGTCGAGAATGAAGAAGAACAGTATTGGATTGAATACATCAAGGTGCAGATATCATGAAGATGGCATCTCAATCTCTCAAATTGCAAGAGAATTGAACACTTGTGGGGTTCCAACCAAACGTGGAGGAAAATGGTCGCACAAACAAGTGTCACGAATTATCGCTCGTGAAAAATAATGACAAATTAGATCAATGCAGGTGTGTTGGTTTAATCGTGTCAGACGATGTGTTGACTTTTACAATGACTCCAAAGAAAGGTTTCTTTGGCATTGGTAAATCAAAGGCAGAATGTTTCACATGTCCAAAGGCAATTTATCCATCATTAAAACAAGAGTTTGACTTGTCCAAAACAAATCTCCAACAAAGTGCAACATTGGTTATAGCAAACGAAGAGTACCCTTTTTTGATTAGACTAGTAAATATGAACAGAACGAAAGTCAGAAAATTGCTTCCTTCAAAATTGATTAAGCGTGAGACGATACCAATTCTCTTGGAAATCAGACCCACAAACTCAATCAAAGATAAAGGAATATCTTGCAGGATCTTACTCCCAGCTCCTCGATAATAATGAAGCCACTGTTGACCCAGTAGTGTTCAGATATTGCGGCAATAGAAAATTCAAACTTGAGCGAAAGGATCTAGGCGACAATAACTCGCAAGTTTTCAAGATTGGGATAGAGTATAGGGGTACTGGAAAGCCAACATCAAGTGAAGATGAGTTCATGGGATGGATAAATTTAGAAGGCAGTGGAATAAGAAATGCGGGAGGGATTCGTGGATTAAAGTCACTAAGAACTGGGCACTCTGGTTTGGATGCATTGATCTTGGTAACAAGTCATAAACCTGGGAATTTACACAACCCTTGGGATGACAAAATAGACTCAAGAGATTCTACTATGTTCTATTGGGGAGACGCGAAGCAACATTCTGGAAAAAGCATGATGGATTTTCAAGGTAATAGATATCTGAAGGAAGCAGAAGAGAGTCAGATTCCAATATTACACTTCGTAAGAAACAGACAAAGTTATGTGGAGTTTTCAGGCATATACGTTATGCAGAAATTAGAAACAAAACAAATGACAGACCAAGGTATGACGATTGATAATCTGTTTGTTACCTTAGAGCGAACTCAAGACAGAACTGTCAACTGTGAATGGTTAAGAGATTGGAGAACCAAAAACGATTGGGCAGAGAGAATCAAGAATGGCCCCACAGACTGGTTATCGAGAATAAAGCCTCAGAAAACTGGTTCAAATATTCAATCGAAAGATCACATTGTCGCTAACATTCCAAGCTCTTTTGTCCAAAGGAAAATCAAGTTAGCCAATGATCGCGGTAATGGTGAAGCAAAGCTGTATATTGGACCAGTTAAGAATAAAGAAGGGTATGAAAGATTCTTCTGCAATTGGCATCCAATGAATACTTACGAGTTAGACCAAGTCGAATTACTGCTTTACCTTCAGACGTAGAACTTGAATTTTCAAAACAAAGCAAATACAAGGCAGTGAGTAAAAAACTACATCGCGAGCTGTTCAATAAAGTTGAGAGGTTAGAGGACAATCGAATAGATTTGACTTACCATGAAGACAAGTCAAGATATTACATTCGTGGTACTAGCGAAGCTTGGAAATTAATTCGACAGACTTGTTTACCACTAATTTCAACCTTGTTAATCGAAGTCAAATCAAGTAATGATGATGGTTCATGTGATTATGTTGTGAGAATTTTACGCTCGGACGAAGAAAGAGCGGTCAATCCAACAAGTGGGATGAAGAGCAAATCGAGAAAGAAGAAGCCTCAGAGGAAAGCCAAACAGACTAGAGTCAAGCCGATCCCTGAAGATAGTCGCACAATCAGTGATGATTTGAAAGACAGGGTATGGAGGCGAGACCAAGGAATGTGTCAAGCAAATTATAAGCTTGATTCCCGACTTGACAAGAATACTGGAGAGGTTTGTGGTTCAAACGAGAATTTGGAATTCGATCATATCGTTCCATTTTCTAGGGGAGGAAAAACTACTTACAGAAATTTGCAGTTACTTTGTAGGACTCATAACAGAATTAAATCTGATAGAGAGATCTAGTTTTCTAATAGAGCTGCTACGACGCGGTCTAAGTCGACTTGCTGAATTTGTCGTTCAGGTAATTCATCGAATAACTCTTTGACCCGAATGGCCCTTTCTTTGAGACTATTGAATGTATTATCATCAGCAGCAAGTACTGGAATCGCTTGTGCCATGATTGCAATCAGGACATCAACGACAATTGAGTTACCCGCTTGTCGGTATAGTTGGTTGTTTGATACTACCTGTTTGAATGAATCACAGAATCCCATTAGCCTCAAACACTCAGTAGGTGTTAGCATACGAAGTCGTCCTTCAGTAGTTACATAATTGTCGACACCTGCTCTGTGATTCTTATGCATTGTTGCGAGCAGAGGCCTTGCAACCTCGAGATCAATCTTTGGTATTGATCTGAAGCCTTTCGTACCAGTTGCCATTACGTATGCCTCAACCTTTTGGCTAAGGAAGTGCTTCTCATCTATCAAGTGCTGGCCGCTATTTTCTTCCACGAAAACAAAGTCACCATGCCAATTGAACTGTTGATTTGCTTTCTGGCAAAGCATGATTTCTCCGTCGATTTGGGTATACTGTTTCCTATGGTTTTTCTCCCAAGTTACAAAATCAACACCCTTGGTTCCAAGATAGAATTTACCTGCTACGTTATCTTCGAGGAAATCTTGCATCTTGCTTTTTAGTTCTACAGACTCCGGGAATGTGAAATCAGAACCGTCGGTAAGGAAGCCAACCACGAACACTCTTTGGCGATGTTGTGGAACTCCGTAATCCTTTGAATTAAGGACTGCGTGATGCCAAGTATAACCAGTATTATCAAAGCACTTTGAAATAACTTCCCACGTCTTTTTCTTATCGTGAGTGTACACACCTTTGACGTTCTCCCAAATGAACATCTTAGGCTTTATTTCGTCGACCAATCGTACAAAATCATAGAAGAGGGTCCCTCTAGCATCATCAAACCCACCTTGATGGCCAACGAAAGAGAAACTTTGGCAGGGACTTCCTCCAACGAATAGATCGATTTCTCCTTCATACTGCTTACCGTCCAAAAATGAAACGTCTTTGTGGAAATGTTCAGGAGGGCAATCATAATTTGCAAGATATGATTCCTCGACGAATGCCTTTTTTCCACGCAACTCATAGAGTTCATTCACTAATTCACGTCTCAACTTTGGATCTGAAATTGATTGAATACTCAATCTTAACACATCCTCGATAGAAGGAAGATCGACTTCTTTGTTAGCTAGTAGTGCATTGTGGAATTCACAAACCAGTGATGTGTTGGAAAGTTTAAGGAAATCCTTTTCATTTTCAAAGCGGTTTGTGGTTTGATACCTTGCAGGGACAACTCCTCATCTTGGCTACATTCGCCCATCCAGCAGCAGTTAAGCTTGTGCAGTCCTTCAAATGAGGCCCCTGAATCGTCCAATTTAGCAAGCAGATCTTGTAATTTCTTTAACGATGTGACTTTCTCTGCCCAATCGAGATTACTGTTGTCACAAGCAAATGCAACTTCATAATCGATACCCATTCTTTCGAGTGCATGTTCTATTGCTCCTATGCCTGAGAATACGGTTCCTAATCTCATGGGCATCACACATTACTGTCAATGAAGGGGGTTAATGACTCTTCTAGGTTCAATCTCCTCGTTTCCTTTTCCAAAAATCATACTCTTCAGGTAGTGAATCGTAAATCTCTTTGGCGCTCATTGAATACCAGTCTGCGGTTAGTTTCATCTGATTTCTCAAATCTGCAACTAATCGATTGATATTTCCAGGCCGAGTTTTTGTTGAATATCCTCGTCGCAAAGAACCGGCTTCCTCATCCCAGTACAGAAGACGTATGACTCCGATCAAATTCTTATTTGATATCACTTCGATTCTACCTGCGGTCTGTTCAACATCATCTCCCCATGAATCCAAGCTTCCAGAAAGCAAGACATCTGCTTGATGTTCGGTATTCTTGTTGTAATCATAAATCAGGTAAGGTCCAAGTGCATAGTGTCTTCTTCCACGTAGTGATTGTTCACTTCCACTTGAGATATATCGAGGTATGAATTTTGGATATTTTTCATATTGATCTTTCTTTTCCATAGGAACCTTTCTCCTACCATTACTGTCGACTGAACAAAATTGATCAAAATAACGTAATACGAGTGATGTCCAAAAGTTACGGTTTTTGGAAATCATTTGTCTTGTAACTCCTGCATCATCAAACACCTTGACAAGATATCTACCGAAATCTTGTTTTGATTCGAATTTCATTGACATAGCGATATGAATTTTGGGCGTGAAATCCTTTGAATAAGTTCGGTCATTCAAAAGATGGGTTGGTGCAGGTTCTCCTGATCTAGCACTTTCTTCCAAGAATGTTCTAAACATTTGGACTCCTTCGTCAGTAAGTACTCTGAATTCCACCATGTTATTCTGCACCCCCCAAATCAATTAAGTTAGAAGAAAGAGCCTTACTCTCACTATAATTTGCGACAACATTCCCTATCCATTCAGTTGCATCGCGTAAAAATTCGGCATCATCTGTTTCATTATCGACGTAATCGGGAGGCGGGTTTTCAGGTAACAATGTTCTTGCAAACCGTATCCATGCGCCTTTCCAAGATGGGTCTTCATACCAGCGATGCAAATCGGATTTTAAATTGATGATCAGGAAATTTAGCATTCCCTCAAATACGGATGGCATTATCATCCCCATTACTTTGGAATCCTTTTGAAGAGGTTTGCTAGAATTCATTGCAGCATCCCACCATTTTTATTAAATACCAATCTTGGCAGAGGTATGTCTTCGTATACATCTAACTTCCAAGGACGTTCCCCCAAGTCTTCATAATCTGCAATAATTAAGCTTCTTCTTGACTTTAAGTCAGGTTGAGCGATCGATACAGAATATTTCTTACTAGCACCAAGAATAATACCATTTTTTACTATTCTCACAACAAAACTAGCACTTGTCCAAGAATCTAACTCAGACAGCGATACATTATCAGGAGAGGATGGGTTGCCGAATCTACCATAATCAAAGCGCATAAATGACATGTCTTTCCAAACATCGACATATACTTCTGCATCGGAAGGGATCTCCATAAGCGCTGGCTTCATTTCCCAATCAAACTCAATTTCTAACAACGGGGGTTTTTGTCCTTGTAAAATCTCAGAAAGTCTTGCATCGATACATTCCTGAGTAATTAACATTCTACCCGTATAATTGAAATTTCTACTCGCCATCGTCTTCACCTCTAATTAGTGTAGGCTTGCAATGTACCGATAAGTCTCTTTCAATATCAAAGCCTGTAACATCAATACTATATTCATCAGTTGGGCCGATTGCTGTAAACACAATTGTGTTATTTTCAATTTTTTCTATTTCAATACCAGCGCTCTCAAGATTGAGCTTTTCTATATCGAAGTCAAATGGTTTCCACTTTTTCATTGGGTCTTTTCCATCGTCACGGGCGTATGCCATTTTCACTCTAAATACGTAATTTACCTTCAATTTTATGTCTCCATGAATGCAATAACCCCCTGGTATTTTTTGCAATTCCCATGAGTGGTTATCTGTCATATCTTCAGGAGGTGGTGGTGGTCCAATTATTATCTCCTCGTCATCATCTTCTTCGGGTGTTTGTTGAGTTTTCTTTTTGCGCTTTCTCTTTCTAGGTTTACTACTCTCTTCAATTTCCTCTGAAGGGAACCAATCATCGATCCAGTCTTTCTCAAACAAGTCTTTCTTTATTTGTAGGTACTCAATTAAGATAGAAGCAGATTTACGGAAAAATCTAAGGATATCTCCACCATACTTGTACTTTGATTCGATTCTCTTTACTCGATGTTCAGTGTGAGCAACTTCCTCACTGCTTCTTAGTAACTCTTCTAATTCTCCATCTTCTGAAATCATAATAGCGATGTAGCCTTTTTTATTAGGCAAATAAGATGTTATTGGAACAGATAGGTATCTTCGAATCCATATTGCATCATTTCTTCCATAAGCCTCATCTTTTTTGATTAAAATTGTGAATCTAGATTTACTGGGTACACGAGGAGTCCGATTATTTTCTAGTTTTTTGTAAATCGGAACTTCAATATTCAGGGCGATTGGTTTTCCTGAATCTAAACGGGATCTGATAGTATCATAGCTCTCTGATGGAATCAAATCACTATTCCAATAAATATTGGTTTCAGAAGGTGCATGAAGGGAAATTTCATTTGCATTCCCTGAACACCACCAGTTGGCTAATTCAATAAGTCCATTCATACACTTACGATTGGTTGTTGCCATCGCACCTGCTGGTTTTCCTGACCAAGTTTGGCGGTCACAAATTTTAGAGATAGTGTTTTGATCGATTGATATCGGATGAGATCCGTCGACATCAATCACCAATTTCCCCTGGCATATGGGCAAGAAATATGCTCGAATCATACTTTCAATAATTTCCTTATCAGAATATATTTTCTCGGGGTATGGAATGATAACAGACAAACCTGTTTTCTTACTTCGTGAAAGACCGAAATCTTCACACATTTGTAAAAACAATCTTTCTGAATCAGAGGGAATTACCGCGTCTCCTTTCTCGCCAAAGGTCTTCAATTCTCCATAATCTCCGTATGGGAGAAATATTTTACCATCCAATTCATGCATTTGGCCAATTGAATTGCCAAAAATTTTGATTCCGTTTTTGTCTCGAGATACTGAAAAAAATGTTTTGATTTTAGATGCGTTAGCAAATGCATGCTTTCCATATCCGTAAGAACCTCCGCGTTTAGTTAAATTATCATTTGTTCTATTTGTGTTCCTATGAAACCAGTAAAATCTGTTATCAGGTGCATCATCACCTAGTCCATTATATTCACCATCACCTTCTAATCCCTTTGTCCCAAAGTCTTCCACTACAACATAATTCATCGAACTTTTAGGGTCAGGTGTTCTAATTCCTGAAGCTTCAAGGTGGGGAAACAAACCATCAAAATATTTTCTAGCAGTACCAGGATCTAATGAATTAGGGCCAGTATTAATTGATATTTTCATTCGAACTTGCGAACCATTTTTGGATGCGTCTAGACTATTTTGGGTT
>CASIAI010000005.1 GCA_949372655.1 Candidatus Poseidoniaceae archaeon | reverse complement strand
ATGTTGACCAAAATGGCCAATCATCTCAGATAGCATGTTTAGCAGGAACCTATAATCCAAATGCCGCTTCTACCGCTTCAACTGACTGTGCTGATGCAGATATAGGATACTTTGTACCTTCAGACGGTCAATCAATTCAAACCCCTTGTCTGGTCGGCTCTTATCAGGCCTATACTGGCCAATCATCATGTAATGATGCCAATACTGGAAACTTTGTCGACCAAACTGGTCAATCTATGCAAACTCCTTGTACTTCTGGTACTTATCAAAGTGCTACTGGACAAACTTCCTGTGTCGATGCAAGTATCGGTCATTATGTTGGACAGAACGGTCAATCCTCTCAAACGGCTTGCTTACCAGGTACTTATCAGCCGATAGTAGGGCAAGACTCTTGTGATGATTCAGACCCTGGATACCACGTGCCTAATTCTGGAGAGAGAACTCAAACTGAATGTGGATTAGGGTCTTATCAATCAGACTCAGGCCAAGATTCATGTGATTATGCTGAAATTGGATATTATGTTGACCAAACAGGCCAATCAACTCAAACCTCTTGTCCTAATAGTTCTTCAACACTCTCGACTGGAAGTATATATCAAATTCAATGTATCTCAGATTTAGATGGTGATTATTTAGTGGATATCCTAGATAATGATGATGATGATGACGGAGTTTTGGATTTAGTAGATTCATGTTTCACTACTGACTTTGATTTATCCAGCGATAATGATAATGATGGTTGTGATGATGCTGATGAAGATACCGATGATGATAATGATGGAATCTTAGATGTTAATGATGACTTGCCATTGGACTCAACAGAATCCATCGATACCGATAATGATGGAACAGGTGATAATGCAGATACCGATGACGATGATGATAATGTTCTTGACTCTGAAGATGATTTCCCTCTTGACGCTTCAGAATATATTGATTCGGACGGAGATGGAACTGGTGATAATGCAGATACTGATGATGACGATGATTTGGTTTTAGATTCAGAAGATGACTTCCCACTTGACCCTACAGAATCGGTTGATACCGATGACGATGGAACTGGCGATAATGAAGATACAGATGACGATGGTGATATGGTTTTAGATACAGAAGATGACTTCCCACTTGATCAGTCAGAGTCTGTTGATACCGATGACGATGGAACTGGCGATAATACAGATACTGATGACGATAATGATACAGTTTTGGATATCGATGACGTATTCCCTCTTGACCCTTCAGAATCTGTCGATACAGATGGTGATGGTACGGGCAATAATGCTGATATCGATGATGATAATGATACTATTTTAGATACACAAGATGCATTCCCTCTTGACTCTACTGAAACTGTGGATACCGATGGTGATGGAACTGGAGATAATACAGATACCGATGATGACGGGGATACCGTTCTTGACATCAACGATATATTCCCTCTTGACTCTACTGAAACTATCGATACAGATGGTGATGGAACTGGAGATAATGCAGATGCTGATGATGATGGAGATAACGTACTAGATACTGAAGATGATTTCCCTCTGGACCCTTCAGAATCCATTGATACCGATGACGATGGAATTGGTAATAATGCAGATACTGATGATGATAATGACAACGTTCTTGACCAAGATGATAAATTCCCAATTGATGATACTGAGTCTGTAGACTTCGATAATGATGGAACTGGCGATAATGCAGATACTGATGATGATAATGATGGTATTGATGACAAAGGGGATGAATTCCCGCTCGACCCAACTGAATGGGAAGATGTAAATGGAGATGGTCTTGGTGATAATAAAAATCAACTAAGTATGTTTGATGAGTTTAAACAATCACCTGCTCTTCCAATGATTATGTTTGTTTTAGTAGTCGCTATTATGCTTATTCTTTATCGAAAGCAACCAAATTCTGATTTGAATTCACGAACTTCAAGTACTACAGTACCTAAAAAGAAGGAAGAAAAGCAGGTTAAAGCGCATAAGTTAGGTGCTAATGAATGTCGAATGGATAGAGACCATAACATAACATGTCCTTCATGTAAATCAAAACTTGGAGTGCCAAAAGGTAGTGTTCCGCCATTCAAGTTTACTTGTCCGAAATGTGAAACCGAAATTAAGGTATTAGAAACTGAAAAGTTTTGACCTTAATAATATTGAAAAACAAATATTTTGAGATATAGAATTAAACTCCATTTTTTTCAATAGTTTAGTAGAATTAAACATTTATTCATATACTACCACCAGGATGTATCATCATGGCACTAGTGTGTAATATTGGTGCAGCTGGTAAGGCTGCTAGAATGAGATTAGGTATTCTTGGAGTTGCAGGTGGTGTTGGTCTGGCATTAGTTACTGCTACAGGAATCGTACCATCTATTGCTTGGTGGGGTGCTTTAGCAAGTATTGCTGGAGGCTCGTTTACAATTTGGGAAGCACGTGCTGGATGGTGCGTAGTAAGAGCAATGGGATTCAAAACCCCAATGTGATCTATCCAATCATTTATTTAATATTGAGCCGATTAGAATCAAGTAAGTACTTCTAGAAGTCTATCTTGTTCTGCTGCTAGTCTAAGTTCCATTGCGATTCTTCTTCCGCTAGACATAGGCTTTCTCCATGTTGCATTACCATATGGGTGTCCAACACTGACGTGTACATTTGTTCCACCACCTAAACGAGGTGCAACATCATAGATGTAGTAATTCATATCTTTGTCGATACATGTTTGTAAGCAGAACGGACCGATAATTCCGGGGTCGTAATGTTCCTTACTGGCAGTAATAAACTTCTCACCAAGTTCGAAAGCCTTCTCTAATAATGATTCTCTAATTGTTGCAGTATTATGTCCAACCACAGTCATTTCTGGAATCTGTTGATGAAGAGGCATTGTCATTTGTTGTGGTGCTGGTAGTCTAACATGGCCGTCAAGGGATGATTCAAATCTCCAGTCTACACCGAGTAATTCGAGTTTTTCTCCTTCTTCAGCTAACGGACTGTAAAAGAAATTTAAGTTGAAAACTGGACCGATTACATACTTTTCAATTCTAGCACCATCAAGTGATTCTTGGTCGATAACCCCTTCAGCAAGTAAGGCTGTTGACTTTTCGACATATTCAGAATATGATGCACATGTGAAGAATCCACGCTCTAATTTCTTTTGAGCATGGTGAAGTTTGACAATCACTAAGCAATCAATGTCTTGAGGGTCTTTAATAGCTTCAGGATAAGGTAGTCCAGCCTTATCAAGAATCCAATAGTAGTCCTGTTCTTCCGTTCTTTCTTCCATTCTCAACATATTTCTTGAACCAAATAGTGGAACCTTGAATTTTTCTTCCACATCTTTGATACTTGAATAAGATGTAAATGAACGGTTTGGAATGTAAACCACATTTCTCTTTCTCATCTCTATTTGTAAATCATCATTCATAACATCGTCAAAAGAATTCAAAACAATAGCCTTATCGACCATTCCTCTAGTTACTCTTCCTGAACTGGATCTCTGGGTTTTGAAGTAATTAGCATATGTTTTGTGCCTTCCTTCTTTGCAGTAGGCAACAGTTGGAAATCCTTCTTCGATAGCGCCATCACATATATCCAAAGCAGAATGAGAAGCAGTCATCCCTATTCTAAGTTTCAAACGGTCATAATCTTCGACTATTGCAGCAATATCATCCTTGGAAATCATACTTCATGCCTCGCCTTGGTTATGTGGTTTTGCTGAGAGTCTTTGATTCCTACTATTGAAAACTTAGTCAAATTTCTGTAGTTGCAACAATTCTTCTGTAGATAGTGTATCTCCAGACATTAGTTTGCTCATCAAGTCTTGAACCTCGACCCTTGCATTCCTTCTTCTGCCGCCGCCAGTAGAGCCTTTCATAGCACCAAGGATATCTTGGATAGAATGTAGACATCTAAGAGATACGATGTACAAATGATGCGCCTTATCTGCTTCTTTCTTAGAACGACGTAAATCACGGTGGCATGATTCAGCCTTTTCTCTCTGCTTGTCGACTTCTTTGTTCCACTGGAGCATTAATTCGTGTGCTTCTTGGGCTGCTTGAGCAGCTTTTTGGACTTCTTCATGTGCAGCATCTTGTAATTCCACTGCATCTCGTAGTGTTTCTCTTGCACCTTTAAGATCATCATTAGAATCTTCCGAATTCTTCATTTTCTTGAGTTTGGAGGAAATTTCCTTCATTCTCTTCATTACTTTAGTTTCATTCTTACCAGTGTGTTGTCCACGCTCGAATTCTGACTCTAAACGATTCAATTCTCTAGAGAGGGATTGAACAGTCTCAGGTCTGTCTCGACCTCTTCTTCCACGTCCACCTTCAGCAGGTGCTTCAGCAGGTCTGGATTGGTCGATAATTGCTTTTGCTTCACGAACTTTATTATTCGCTTCTTGTCTCGAGGTTTTCTTTTCTCTGACGAGTTCATTCATTTGTTCACGAATTTCTCTTTGTTCCTTAACTTGAACAATCAATTCACGAACTTCTGAATTTAGTTCATTCCTAGCTCCAGTATTCTCTTTGGTCTTTTGATTCCATTCATCACGAGTATTACGATATTGTGTTGCTTTATCATCGACCATTTTTCTTCTTTCTTCGAGAATACCTTTCATTCCAGTCATAGTTTTACGCACCTGTTCACATAAGATTCCCATCTTACGCTGACTGTGCGACCCATATCCCCCATTTAATGCTTGATATTGACATTTGGAAGAATAACTGAGAAAAAGGTCCATTAAATCGTGTGTATTAGGTATTCATTAAGGCGCTGTACTGTGTTTTCCAGACTTTTTCTAATGATACCTAAATTACATGATTTTTCACACCATGTGATGAGGCGGTGGCCGACATCTAATTGCTCAACCATCATAATTGCTTTTTCACTGGTTATAGTGACCCTTGTAAATTTGCTCTTGGTTCTGATCAAGTCAGCAATTTTCGAGATGTTTTGAGATGGCTCATGGTTTTCTCTCGCTTGGAATAATAGAAAACCCTCTTTGTCGACTAGTGCAGCATTTACTATACCATCAACTCGAACCAAGTCTGAGACTATGAACCCCTCCATGTATTTATCTTGTTAAAGGAAGGGCATAACCTTTGAGATAAGTTTCTCTTTAATCAGTCGATAAACTCCCCCGCATCATGTACCCGTGTTCTGTTTTATAGTACAGATCTATGCGTCTGATTATTTCCATGCCCCTTCTTCTATAGAACTCTTGAGCGTCAGTATTAGAGCATCTAACCTCTAATTGAACATGATTTAATCCTTGTTTCTTCAAACTGGAAGTCATAAGTTTCCAAGCCTTGCCGCCAAGTCCCTTAGATTGAAACTCTTTATCTAATACAAATGCTACAACTCTTATCGAATCTTCCATAAATGGTTTACACCATAATATTCCTTTAAGTGATGAGGCTAATGGATAGGTATCTCTATCTATCAACATTAAATTACCACTCCACTCAGGTATTGCCAGACTTAACAGTGAAGATTCACGATATATCTCTTGGGTTTCTGCAAGGAATAATTCAATAATTCTTTCACGCCAGTCTAAGGTCATAGATTCTGGTTTGATACCATACACCCACTGGATGTCAGCCATCACAAAACCTCAGATATTCTTTCGAGATCGTCCCCGATTTCCACGATGAGGTGAGATATTCTTTTTCTTAGATTTCTTCTTATCTCTATTACTACCATTCGATTGCTGGTTGGTAATTGAAGAGATTCCACCACTATTGAGTAGAGCGTCTAAATCAGATAGAGAAAGTGCTCCACCAGAGGCAGCTCTCGACTTAACTTCAGCCATATTGATATCATTTCTTTTCTTGGTGTAATTTCTTCTTCCAGAACGCTTTTTGTTGTTAAATCGTTCTTTCGGGCTATTTTTACGACTAGATATCCTTAGCCAGGCTTCAAGACGTCCAATCTCTCGTTTTAATTTCCTCTTTTCATTATGCATTGGGTTCATTTCCAATAATAACTTGTGAGCCAATTCATCGAAGTTGGCAAAATCTCCAAATACACTGATGTCATTTCCACTATCTTTTACATTCTCTAATTCAGATAGTGCATTTTTTTGCTCTCGTAGTAATTTCTTGAATTCATTATGTAACTCTCGAGTTTTCTTTGAGTGTTCATACATACTTTGAAGTTCAAAGAACCAAGAAAATAGTTCTTTTTCTTTTTGTAGTGATGGCACTCTCATCAAGTCAACCTGTTCTGTTAACCGTTCGAAAACTTTAGACATTTCATTCTCTATCCAGTAAACTGGAATATAATTATTATTGACACTATCTCTTTGCTTTTTTACTTGCTCTATTTTTTCTCGACGCGGTTTAAGAGTATTCGCAATTTTATTTTCTTCCTTTTGTAGTTCAGCATTCTTTCGAAGTGCTTTGGACATATCTATTGCATTTTTCCTCTCATTATTTCTAATTTCTAGTTCTGATTCAAGAACTGATAATTCGCTTTGAAGTTCTCCAAGTTTATCTTTGACATCTTGTGATTCCATCATTCTTAAATCTTCAAATAAGTCCGTATTTGGACTATCATTTACCAACTCAGGGAATTTAGTTTTAGTCAGTTTATTCCAATTTCCACCTTCATTTAGAATTTTGAATGCTCTCAAGAATTCCTCTCGTATATCCATTGCCCCTTCTGGCCTCAATACTCGGCTAAGGTCATGCAAGGTATCAAACGGGTCTTCGATTGGAAGACTGTGTTTACCAAGTCTCAAATTATTCTCATCTATTACAGCATCAAGAATATGAGGTTTTTGTTGCTTCCATTTTTTCTTATTCCGTGCAATCATATCACCTGAACGAATAGATATTACTTTTTCATCCCAAGGCCAGTTTTGAGAGAATGACTCAAAGAAATTGATAAGAAGTTCTCCGACACTTTGAGAATTATTTTCTTCTAATAATGTCCTAGGGTTATCATGCATAGTCAAGTCATATTCGGTACCTTCGATAACTTTGAGATTACGCTTGCTACCTTGCTGAATATTAGCTACTACCGGCGGTTTAGTTGTTTGTAATGACTGTAGAGCAATTAGTGTCCAGGCATAGGATGAGAAAGTTCCATACGCTGCATTACAAATCCCTCTATGCAATGCCCAATGCTTGATGGCTAAAACAAATGGTCGTACTCTTGAATCACAGTCGCTATATGCTTTGAGAAGTTTAGTATTGTAAATTGCCAGACTATTATTAATCGAAATATCAATCGGGATTTTACTTCTCTGGTCCACGAACTTGACTATTGGAACTTTAGCATGAGCGATTAGCGTGACATCTTCCATCCCATCATCACGAAGCATACGTGCTATTTTATTCAAGACCTTCTTTGGTTTTTCTCCAGTAAATTCCAAGCATAAATCAACATCACCATTTCTAAGCCCAAGACCTGATTTTGAGGAGCCAAATGTAGTCAACTTGGAACCTCGAAATTTGATATCGAATCTCTTCTTAAGGTCTTTGATAATTCCTTCCTTACGAGCAGTTATACTTTTAGAAACCTCTTGACTAGAAATAAATTGCAAAACTTCTTTTGATAATTTTTCACTTACTGTAGACGATATTTCACTGGTTTGACTTTTTGAATTACTGGTCAATTGGCCATGGGTTAACGCCCATCTCTCTTGTTGACTGTTAGTAAACCCAGTAATCTCACAAGTTTTGGACATTAACCATTCCTCCTTGTAGTCATCTTCCCAGAGCGTTGTTTCATCAATGAACGGCTGGAAGGTCCACCATCGGAAACTCTTTTTGAATCGATTAGCATCTCCTCAAAGTTCCCACTCAATTGAGTACTCCAAAATTCTACAGCAGTATCACTTTCACTTTTACAACGAGCTAATTTAGTATATCGTGATTCACATCTTCGACGATGAGATTCATTTTCAAGCCAGATACTTTGCATCTTATTATTTTCTTTAGAAAGGTCGACCATAGCCATGTGGGCTTTTTTACCAGCCTCAAGAAGTTTATTGGCAAGTTTCCGCATATCTCTTAGGTCGTTGAATATATCTTTTGATTCAACATTAGTCGTCGCCCAATTTTCATGTTCTTTAATCATTAATTGTAAACTTTCTATTGAGATTAATGACTCATTTTCATCCATCTCTTCTTTTTGTAGCTCGAGATGTTCAAATCTATTTGAAGAATTTTCATCAGAGAGAATTTTCAACTTAGCAATTATTTCATTTGCCGATGTTTGTGCATCATCCCGCTCTTTTTTTAGTTTGGAAACCTTAGAGATTAAACCATCTCTTTTCGCTCTTGAGTCCTTCGCCAAGTTGGCAGCAGTATGTCTTTCATCTTGCCTTTTAGCAATCTGTGGGGGTAATGATTCTACGATTTTCTCACGACGATGGAGAATCGCTTTCGCCAAGAAATCAGGCGACACTGCGAGCAAGTCTCGTGGAGTCATACATACGGGCCTGTTTTCAACCTTCAATAAACATGGCGCAGGAGTCCTTTTGGGCGAGAAGGTGAAGAACCCCCTAATATTAGCACATATGTGGGCGTAATTGATAGAGGGTCTAGGCTCTACTATATCTTGGCAATTATTGTGCTTATTTCTCCTTCCTATGCACCATTTGCTTCTGCAAGTGCAGATGGAGTTTCTATTGTTAATAGCACTATTTCACTCGAAGACTTTGATAAGATTGAAGATTCAAATTATCAACTAGAATTTGATATCGAGGTAATTGGTACTCCCAGCGAAACCACCTCTTATGTGAACATCTCATTCACTATGGAAACAATTTCCGGGGCTTTGATCTCCAATTCTATTCAGAACTACTCTTTATCATCTGGTGAATTGATTCAGGTTTCTCAAATTTTTTCTGAAATCCAGTATGGCTATGTAGTCATTTTAGTTTCGATGAGTGGAGATGTAGCAGCATCAAGTCCGACTCATATCTCTTCATTTCAAAGAACTTTACAGAGATTAAATCCACTGGATATCTCAGTGGGTCAAAGCGATGCAATCATAATCGAAGGAATTGATTCTACTGGACTAATTACTGGTAACTTATCAGTAAATGATGGGGACTACATACAACTACAAATCCCTGTTATAAACAGTGGTGACTTTGACTGGAATGGCTTCATTACGATTAATCTCAGTGATACTCAAGAGTTCGAAAATGTCACCTCAGAATTGATTTCAGTCACTGCGATGCAAACAAGTATTTACTTTTTTAACTCCACTATTAAGGTTCATGAAGGTCAAATTAATATTCATTTAAGCTTGAATAATTCTGGAGATGGTGACATTACTGATGAGACTTCAAACTTTAATTTCCTTGTTAGCCCACCACCTTTACCAATCATTTCTTTACTTCTAGAGGAAGTGACTACCGAAATTATCGCAGGCGAAGATATGTTCTGGAAGCTAAAGGTTTCAAATTCAGGTGATGTTGAATTCAATGGAAATATAACTTGTGACTTTGATCAATTTTCTATAATGAATAATAGTTTAGTATTAAATTCGAATTCTCATGCCAATATATCAATTTCTACTAGTGCTAGACCTGGTACTCTCAAATGTATGGTTTTAGATGATAGAATTTCTCAGTCATCTCAATTTGAAATTAATCTATCATTAGTTGTAGAGTCTGCTGAATTTGAAACTGCGGGTGGCGGTATTCCTGCTACGCTACTGGGTCCGTGGCATGAAGGAGATAACGTCAGATTGTCTATATTGGTTCGAAACCATGGAAGTAAGTTAGGTAATGTCAAAATGGTTTGCGAAGTGTTAGGAATTACTTATTCAGGTGATTCGATTGAATTAGGAGTGGATGAAGCAGGAGAAATATTTGTTGATGTCCCAATGATGAGTGATGGTTTACAGATGCTTAACTGGAGTTTACAGTCCGCTGATGGAGCGATTGATTTAGGATTATTTGGTGAACTTAATATTTCAGTTTCACAACGACAAACTCTTGAAATTTCCATTCAAAAAGTATCTTGGGATGAGCAAGATGGACTATCTTTTGATTGGGGTGTGACACTCTCAGAAGGAATAGAGCGTGATGTAAGAGTTAGGCTTGGATATGTTGAATCACTAGAAGAAACGTTCCTTATTGACTCAGTAATATCACTTAATCCCGGTCTTACAGAAGGTTCTATCAATCTAGGGCTTATCGATGCAGAAAAAGTGATTATTAGGGCGGACGAAGATAATTGGGTAGCAGGCTTTGGCTTCTCCTATCTTAGTTTAGATACGCCACAAGATAGATCGATTTATACGATTTCTTTTGAAACTCAAACAACTCCAAACCGTCCTACTGCTGGTGAATCTACTAAAGTAGTAGTAACTCTCGAAAATACAGGAATCATTCCAGGTTCTCAAGGAATACTCATTCTCAAGACTAGTGCTGGTACCCTAATTGAGGAAAGAGCAGTTTCTTCATTGGGGGCTCAAAGTTCAAAAACAGAACAATTTAACTTTGATTGGCCTAAAGGTGATGAAGTATCTCTAATTGCTACGTGGGAAGTTTCCGAACAAATCTATAAGGCTGAAGAGATATTCATTTCATCAGTAATTCAGAATGAAGATGATTCATCACAAATCACCAATTATTTACCAGGAGTATTAGGCGGAGTAGCATTAGCAGTAGTAATAATCCTTATTGCTAGAGTAATCAACTCTAGGCAACGAGAGGCACCGGTCAAAGAGAAGAAGAAAACTACCGATACTCGGGAGGAACCAAAAAGTACATTATCAGAAATAAAGATTCAAATTGGATGTCCTGAATGCTCTAGGCAACTCAAAGTTCCTTCAAATTATTCAGGTTCAGTAAGGTGTCCTGATTGTAATAATAGTTTTGAGGTCGAAGATGAACAAGAAGTAGAGCAGAATGAAGTTATTCAAGAACAGGTAATTGAGGAGCAAGAGGTCGATGATGGTAAAATTGAGGTTGGATGTCCAGAATGTTCACAAACCTTGAGAATTCCAGACTCTTATTCGGGCTCTGTAAGGTGCCCTGCATGTAAGAATATTTTCAGAGCATAGTAATTGAGATATATTGAAAGGGTATCCACTCTTAGGCAGTTTATGAGCACAGGACACTTTCAAGAGTTTGAGGACGAATATCTTGAAACTATGTATGAATTTTACGAGAGAGACCCTGAAGAAAGAGTTAGAACTGGTTCATTAGCCAGTTCACTAAAGATTTCACCTGCCTCCGCTACAGAGATGGTTCAAAGACTTGCATCCAAAGGTTTTCTTGATTATATTCCCTACAAAGGCTCTTCATTGACTCCTAAGGGTTTAGAACATGGTAAAATGATGAAAAGACGTCATCGACTTGCAGAAGTTCTCCTTGAGCATTTACCATTTGATGGTAATCATCATGAAACAGCATGCCGTTTAGAACATGCAATCGATGATGATTTGGATGTCGCATTATCAGTATATCTTGGCAATCCTGTATTAGACCCTAGCGGAAGAGATATTCCTAAGATCAAATCGACTCTATCAGAAAGATTATCACTAGATTCCGCTAAATTATCTCCTCTATCAAATCTAGATGTAGGTCAAGATGGAACCATTTCTATAATGAAATTATCTTCGGATGATCTTGGAACTCTAAAGGATATTGGAATTGAGGTCGGCACTCAGATTTCGAATGATGGTGAACTAAAAATCACTAAAACTGGAGATATTATTCAAGTAGGCGAATCTTTGGCTGGGAATATAATTCTACTTTTGGCTTGATAGCACTTTAATTAATGTCAATCCTTTAGTGTTGAAGTGATTTAGCCTAATCATGGGAGATGACGACTTGGATGCTACTCCTGATGAGGCGGATGGTTCAGTAAACCATTCTGATAGTGAGGTTGAACAAGAAACATCACCTAATTCTATAGAGAAAAAGACAAATAAACCTTTTAGCTCTATGAGGAAATGGAATGATGAAAAGTTTCTTTATGCTCTGGATAGACAATTGGTAAGTTCAGGAATTAGACTTCTATTATTCCTACCAGCTTTTGCCATTCTCGCTTTCTTCGGTGCTTGGTCCCAAGCAACCAGTTCTCCAGACTGGTGGAATGACTTTGTCGAACCTTCGATTGGCTATAGTTTTGCCACAATGCTAGTATTATTGGTATTTGTAATTCTTTTAGGCTATATTCTTTCTATGGCTGTTCATCGTCATAGAGTGAACCTTAGTATTGTTAATTTTAGAAATAAAGTCAAGGAAGCAGAAGATTTACACTTATCTGTAAGATCTCTACATGGCTATGAACCGATGGAAAGGCTACTCAATAAGTCCGCATCAAAACATTTCTTCGCTCTAATATATTCGATGCTTGCGATTCTTTCAATAATAGCGATTTCCTTTTATGGCATCCAATCAGACACAGGAAGGAATTATCTTCTTTTATCATTCTCGTTCACTGTACTATCTTTAGGTCAGCATATCTCTACTAGGAGTTCACATTTCAATATGGCAGAGCGTACAGGTCTACTAAATTCATACACTCCTCCAGTTCATCCTTCAACCTTGGATATGGCTCTTAGTGACTTGATTAAATCACAATTGGACCCGTTGCTGAAAACAGATTATGATGCATTTGTCAAAGAGGTTGAAACGCATGTTAAGAGAGGTATAGATCCTAGATTTGCCAGAGAAAAGATGATGATGACGTTATACAAGCACTCGAAAGGTTTGGATTTGTCTACAGTTTTTGAAGAGTTTGGAGAGATAATGACTAAGAAAGGTGTGGCATATGTCAAAGAGCATCAAGTCTTTACAATCGAAGAATGGTTAACTATAATTGAGCATGTAGAGAGTCGAACTCCTGCTTTCTTCAGAATGATTGGAAGAATCGAAGAAGATCTATCTGCTGGAAGAAAATCACTCCGAGATGGTATCATATTTGAAGTAGATATGGAGAATATTGTACACAAGAAGGCTAACCTTTTCACTTTCATGCATAACCTCTCAGATGAATCTCGTACAGTGGTTCTAAGAGTTCAATCACCTGATTTTAGACCGCATGACTTGGCTATGACATATCGTCTTGAACCAGGTGAAGAAAAGTGGTGGCCTAATGAACCGGTCCCAGTATCACAAAAAGGTAATGATGATATTCTAGCGGTTATGTCTGGCTTACTTAGAGACGGAACAGTGGCATGGCAAACCATGTTACCCGAACGGTTTGGTGAAGCGACAGTATCTGTTAGGCTCGAAGAAGAAAGTGGGGAGTTATTGATCGGTTCACAAATGAATGTTAGAATCCGCTCAGAGTTCAAGGAGCGTATTAGGTCATCAAGTTCCTTGGTATTATCGTTAATTGGCGGTGCAGGAATCATTGCTGCGATGTCTATTGCAATTTTCAATTTCGTATGATTTTGATATATCCGGATTTGCATAGCATTGAAATGCAGTATGCATTCGACACATCATGCGCGGCAAGTTTGGTGAGGTCGAAGATAGACCGGATGAAGATCTGCGAGAGCGATTGCATGCAATGGAATCTAAGGTTCGCAAGATGCGTGAAATTAGAAATAACTTTAACGATCAAGCGAAGGTTTCAGCAGATAAGAGAAATTCAGTTCAATCACAATACAAAGAACATAAAGAAAAGATCGACTTAGTATTGGCTGAAGTCAAAACTATTCGTGCAGAAATTAAGATGTTCAAACAAAAAAGAAATGCAATTCAAGCACAAATGCGTAGTTTATTTACCAAGCACAAAGATAGTCGTAACGAACATGGCAAGAAACGGGATGCTTCAACGGAATATGTCCAATTAAAACAAGAAGTTGATGCATTAGAGAAGAAGTTCGAAACATCTTCTGTTGGAATCAAAAAGGAAAAAGAAATGGTCGAAACAATCAAGAAATTCTCTCGGAGAATTGAGGAATTGGAACCCGAAGTCGCCAAGTTTGAATTAGTAAGCGTTGATTTATCAGACCTTGATGCTGCAATTAAGACCCTCAAAGCGGAAGCTGATGCTGCTCATAGTGCAATGATTGAAGCGGTTGAAAGAGTTAATGAAAAATCACCTGAGGTCGATGAAGTATTTGCTCACCGTGACTTTTTGAAGTCGGAAGGGGATAGATTCCACATTGAATTTATCGAACTAAAAGAAAAGGCTAATGAAGTTCATAGCAAAATCGATGAGATGATGGTTGATGTTAACAAAGCCAAAGGTGAGTTGAATCTAGCGCGTCAAGAACGTAAATCTTGGATGATAGACCATAACAAGTCTATCGATGAAGTAATGAAAACTGGTTCCCAATCTGATGATGTAGCAGAATCCTTAACTCAGCAACTTCTAGAGACAGGTAGTTTGACATTTGGAGGAATTAATAGCGAAGATTTGCGTAGTTCCGGGTCATCTAACAAGTCCAAAAAGAAGAAAAACATGCGTAGAATAAACATGAATGCATCTAGAAAGAGATGAGGCATTACCATGTTTGGCGTCATAATGGCTGGCGGTCAGGGAACAAGACTGTACCCACTAACTGCAAATAGACCTAAACCGATGGTTGAAGTTATTGGTCGTCCAGTAATTGAATATGTAAAAGATGCAATGCTGGGTGCTGGAGTTAGCGATATTATTGTCACTACTGGGTACAAAGGAGATATGTTGGAAGAATTAGTCAATACTTGGAGCGATAAAGGTTCTGTCTTAGAAAATTCATCTATTAATCAAGAAAAATTTCCTATGGGTACTGCAGGAAGTGTTAGGCTTCTAATCGACCAACTTGAAGATACTTTCATCGTCGGTTCTGGTGACTCAGTACTTTCTTGTGATCTAAATAAACTAATAAAAGCACATAAGGATTCTAAGGCCAAAGTTACGATGGCTCTTTGGGAAGTAGAAAATCCATCAGAGTTTGGAATTGTTGGATTATCAGCATCTTCTAACGGTGAGGTCGATGGTTCTCTAGAGGAGGGTTACGTTGTTAGATTTAAAGAAAAACCAAGCCCAAAGGAAGCCTTCAGTACAGTTATTAATGCTGGATTATACATTATCGAACCTGAAGCTTTAGCATTGGTTCCAGAAGGTGAAAAGTATGATTTTAGTAAACAACTATTCCCAAAAATACTCGAAATGGGTTGGCCGATATATGGTAAAAAAATCGACGGTGTATGGTTTGATGTAGGTTCACCAGACGAACTCATCAGGGCTCAGCAAGTTCTAATTTCTAATCGAAACGAATTACCATTTCCAATGCCTAAAGGTGATGTTATTGGTTCTAATGGTTTTAATTTTGAGGATTCGCAGGTACTAGGTTCTAACTTAGGTAGTGTGATTTCCAGTGGTGCTGAGATTGGAGAGAATTCATTGATATCTAATTCTTTGATAATGTCTAATTCTAATATTGGTTCGAACTCTAATATTGAACGAACAGTAATTGGCCAGAATGTTTCTATTGGCGATTCCTGTATGATTTCAGATTGCATAATTGGTGATAACGTTTCAATAAAAAGTAATACTTCTATTAAAAGCGCTAAATTAGATTGTTGAAGTATCTTTGCGGATAAATAAAATATGAATTGATAGCCGGCGAAGTGTTTCCCATGTCTACAAGTGCCGGCAATCCTTATCGTTCCTACAACAGGACTTGGGATGAAATCGAAAAAATGCTTGAGGAAGCGCAAACAAGGTTGGTTCAATGGAAGGAGTGGTATGAACAATGCCGCAAGACCGGTGACCTCGATGGAATGAAGGAATCAGCTAGGACTCATAAGGCTCTACAAGGTGTTGTAAAAACGTTGAAGTGGACCCTTGGTGAAGAAGGCATTGAGAATCCTTTGGAATGATTACCAGCCACGCTGGTCCATTCTGACTTCAAGAGTTTCTAATTCATCTCCGACCATTGCTGATCCAAGTGTCATCCCCATCGCTTCGGCAACTTTAGCACCATCATCATAGTGCGCTGTTGCCAAAACTATTGCATCAGCCATTGTTTTAGGGTCGTCAGATTTGAATATTCCAGAACCAACAAAGATTCCATCCATCCCCATTCTCATCATTAGAGATGCATCTGCAGGTGTTGCTATGCCACCTGCGGAGAAAGTTACGACCGGAAGTCTCTGCATTTCCTTAACGTCTTGTAATATTCCAATTACTTCGTTATGCATATCTTGATTGATCTCTCCAAATGGAGTCATATCATACTTTCCTGGTAGTTTAGATTGATTGGATAGGACTCTATATCTGTCAATTATATGGTTTGCAGTATCTGAAATCCCAGCATCATCAAGATGTTGCATTTGGCGTATTTCTTGGTCAATAATACGAGCATGTGTTACAGCAGCAACAACGTTTCCTGTACCTGCTTCCCCTTTTGTTCGAATCATTGATGCTCCTTCCCATATTCTTCTGACCGCTTCGCCGAGTTCAGTAGCTCCACAGACAAACGGAATCTCGTAATCTTTCTTATTGATGTGGAAAAATGGGTCTGCAGGTGTTAATACTTCAGATTCATCAATCATATCGACACCCATTGATTCTAGAATTCTTGCTTCTCCATCATGGCCTATTCTCGACTTTGCCATCACAGGTATTGAAGTGCAGTCAAGTATTCCTTGAATCATATCAGGATGACTCATTCTAGCAACTCCGCCATCTCTACGAATATCTGCTGGTACTCTTTCTAGAGCCATGACTGCAACTGCACCAGAATCTTCAGCAACCGCTGCTTGTTCTGGATTAACTACATCCATTATTACTCCACCTTGCTGCATTCTTGCAAAGCCTCTCTTTAATAAATCGCTACCGTTTCTTAATTGATTAAAATCTACTGACATTGAAAAAACTCCAAACTAAAGGCGTACTCAATCGGCTAATACAGGCGTGTCGCCTTCTGCAATTTCTGCATCTATTGATTCTTCTGCATTTCGATCAATCCAAGACTCTTCTTCGTCAGGGACATCGATATCGGCAAATATTGCATCAACCGGACATTCAGGTATACAAGCACCACAATCTATACATTCATCGGGATCGATGACTAGGTATGTTTCAGCTTCTCTAAATGCTTCCACAGGGCAAACTGCAACGCATTCTTGGTATTTGTGGTCTACACAACCTGATGTTACAACATGTGTCATTGTTACTCCTCAGTTAGCGTAAACGCCCTCATTACTTAATCCCTTGTGAGGTGCCTAAGGAAACCGATTGAACTTATTTCTTTTCAGTGCCCTCTTTAGCGCTATTTAGAATAGTTTCTGCTTCTTTTAGTGCTGACTGGCCTGGGTATACCTCTAATTTAGTCTGGCCTTTGATTGACTTGACATTTGATGATACAATGAGAATTTCACCTCTAATTAGTTCGTCTAACCCAATTCGGAAATGTAAGGTGTTATTTTCATCTAATCTTTCTTCTAACGATGAAATTAAGATATCTAAATTCGTAGAACCGAGTTTTGATAATGATTTGATTGCAACTTTATTTTTCTTGGTTATCGCACTTATCAAATGGATGGTTGAGCCATAATATGATGTGGTCTTTTCGATTTCTACTAGTTCTTCATTAGCAATCAATTCCGAGATTGCGTTTGCAATTAGAACCTCATCTTCAACACCACTTGCAGTGACTCGCCAAGTCAGGTGGTGTACTCCCATATTTTAGTCTCACATATTCTCATTCAATAGTTTAACGAAGGACTTTTACGATTATTAACTTAGAGTTACAGTAGTCTTATTCAAATAGGGGTGGTTAGTCGGCAACTTGCAAGTGGGGTAGCCCCCGCAAGACAACCCGAGATGATTCTGATGGCAGCAAAGAAAGTTAGTGCAAAAGCACGTGCAGCAGCACGTAAGCAGCGTGATAAGTGGAAGATGAAGAGATGGTACACAATTCGTGCACCTCGTCATCCATGGGATTTCAAAAGCATCGGAGAGACTCTCGGAGAGTCTGATGAGCATATTGTTGGTAGAATATACCAAATGACTCTACAAGAATTTAATGGTGATTTCACTAAGATGCACGTCATCTTGAAGTTCCGAGTTAAGGAATGTGTTGGGCAAGATGCTCTAACTACATTTATCGGACATCACCACCAAACTGACCACACAAGAAGACAAATCCGCCGATACCGTGGTAAGATTGACGATGTAATCGATGTTGTAACTACAGATGGTTACTTGGTAAGACTAAAGCCTCTGACTATTACTCAGAAGCGTGTTCAAACATCTGTTAAGCAAGCCATGCGTTTGAAAGCTAGAGAGGTCATGATAGGCTTCGCTTCTAAGAACACATACTCAAAGTTGCAAGAATCTATTCTTGGAGGAGAATTGGAAGAAGAGATCAGTAAGGCGATCAAGCCAATCTATCCTATACGCTCAATTTCTATTAGGAAGAGCCAACTATTGCAAGAAGGTGTAATATCAGAATCAGGTCCAACACTTGATGAGATTCACGCCACAGAAGAAAGGCAAGAATCTGAATTAAAGGCTAAGAAAGCAGCAGCCATTGCAGCAGCAATGGAAGACGAAGAGGAAGAATCCGATGATTCTCCATCTATTCTAGATGCGGCAGAAGCACTGGAACCAGAGTCCGAGAAAGCAAAAGTCGTTGAAACAACCGAAAAAGAAGTTGCTGAAGTAGAAACTACTGAGGCAGAATCTTCAGATGAATCAGTTGATTACAGCAGTATGACTGTTGCAGAACTGAAGGAACTGCTAAAGGCTGCTGGTAAACCAGTATCTGGCAAGAAATCAGAACTGATTGAACGTCTTAACGCTTGAATCGATTAAATTGAACATTCCTGTGCGCAGGTTTGACAAGTGATTACTAATTGGCATAGCCATGAAGCGTTTAGGTGTTATAGGCGGTACAGGATTAATCGAGATGACTCTTGGGTCTCAAATTAAAGATGCTGGATTGACTTTAATCCGTAATGATTCGGTAAATGTAGAAACTGCTTGGGGGGAAGTTCCCCTAACATGTATGACATTTGATAAAGATGGTGAAACGAGAGAGATAATTTTTCTTCAAAGGCATCATAATGGAGAAGGTAGCAATAAGCCACCTCATGCAATCAACCATCGAGCCAATCTCATGGCTATGAAAGATTCAGGATGTGATGCAATAATGGCTGTTTGTTCAGTAGGTGCTATCGCGCAGGATTTCCCTCCTGGGAAAGTAGGTCTAGCAGAACAATATATTGATTTCACGGGAAAAGCAAGTACTTTCCACGATGATGAAGCAGTATTTACTTCGGTAACAGAGCCATTTTCTCTAGAACTGAATTCAATATTAGAACAATCATTACGTGGGTCTCAAGGTTTTAGTTCTGATGAAAATCTAATGTACACATATTGGCTTGCTCAGGGTCCTCATTTTGAGACACGTGCAGAAATTGATGCAATCGAGACACTAGGAGGAGATATGGTCGGTATGACTATGCCTCGTGAAGCCAAGTTGGCTAGAGAGATTGAAATTCCATATGTGGCGGTTTGTATATCTTCAAATTGGGCTGCAGGTAGAGAGCCAGGAGATTCCACCGCTGATTTGCATCATCACAATGTTTCTTCAACAGCCAATACTCGTTTAGGTCCTGTTTGGGATTGTTTGATTAAATTATTACAATAAATCACAAGTTCTATTTCCTTTCGAGCATAATCGAAGTTATGGAAGGGAAGAATGTACATCAATGGATGGATTTTGAATCAACTAATGAATGGGAAACAATGATGAAAAAGGTTGCCTCTTTTCATCATAAGCACGACTTTGAATCTAAGAATGGCCATGATATGGGATACAGAATCGCATTAACAGTCGAAGAACTTGGAGAGTTATCCGCAGCGGTAACCAAAGGGAAACCCCTTGAAGAGTGTGCTGAAGAGATGGCAGATATTTTGATATTACTTATGGGACATTCCTTAGCGATGAATATTGACTTGAAATCAGCATTTGAAAAGAAGTTTGCCAGAATCATGAAACGTGAAGCCTTGACAGGTAGACTTGGAATTCGAGTAACTGAATACAAACCAGAGAATTAGCGAATAAAATGCTGAAAAACCATATTGTATTGGTCTTTATCTCCTGCTTCAACAACTCTTTCACCAATTATATGAAACCCTAAATCTTCTATGTCTGGTGCAAAAGTATCTGCATCTTGGATTTCTGTTTGTATGATTGTGCGATATAATTCTTTTACATCTTCGATGAAAAGTCGATAAATTTCCCCACCACCAATTATGTAAATATCTTGCTCAGCAGCCAGATCTTTAATTTCTTGATAACTCATAACCTCGATATCTTCTCTTGGAGTTCTACTCATGACTATACTTCTCCTTCCCGGTAGTTTACCCGGCAGACTGTCCCATGTTTTACGACCCATGACTATGGTGCCACCTAGTGTGATTCGCTTGAAGTGTTGGAGGTCTGTAGACTGCCTCCAAGGTAAGTCTCCATCTTTACCAATGGCACCTTTTAGGTCACAAGCATAAACAAAAATAATCATAAAATCCCTCAAATTGCAATTGGTGCAGAAATGTGTGGATGATGTTGATAATCCACAACTTCGAAATCTTCAAACTTAAATCCATCAATATTTTCAATATTAGGATTCAACTTTAGAGTTGGTAGCGGTAAAGGCTCTCTACTAACCTGAAGTCTTGCTTGCTCGAGGTGATTAGTGTAGAGGTGAGCATCGCCTAAAGTGTGAACAAAAGTTCCAGCTTTTAATCCACAAATCTGAGCGATCATATGTGTTAGGATGGCATAAGATGCAATATTGAAAGGAACTCCCAAGAATACATCTGCACTTCTCTGATATAATTGGCAGTTGAGTTTACCATTTGCAACATGGAACTGGAAGAACGCATGGCATGGCATTAGTGCCATTTCATCTAGTTCACCAACATTCCATGCAGAAACTATTATTCTTCGGCTATTTGGATTATTCTTAATCATATCAATCGCTTGCTCAATTTGGTCAATTGCACGGCCATTATTATCCTTCCAATCTCTCCATTGTTTTCCGTAAACAGGTCCCAAATCACCATTTTCATCAGCCCATTCATTCCAAATACGTACACCATTATCTTGTAGATATTTAACATTAGTATCACCTTTTAGAAACCAAAGTAATTCATGAATAATTGACTTGAGATGAACCTTTTTTGTTGTAACCATAGGGAATCCTTTTGATAAATCAAACCGCATTTGATATCCAAAAACCGAAAGAGTTCCTGTCCCGGTTCTATCGCCTTTTTCTTCACCATTCTCAAGAATATGATTTATCAGGCGCAAATACTCATCCATAGTTTCACCAATTGGAGGTTAGTGTAGACAGCACTTGATGGTTATCTTTGCGAAACTAATAGTTTAGGAATACAGAATCGTATTCTTCTTCGGGGTTATCCAAGTATTCTAAGCGGTAAATCGCTGGAACACTTTTGAGAATAGGTGAAATAAATTCTACAATTCCTTCTACTGAAACCATCTTGCAGACATACAAGTAGCGAGATAGTTCCCCTAAACCGATCAGGCATTCTCGATATCTTTTATTTTTAGAATGCTCTTTGCATCTTTCTATTGATTCAAAATCTCGGAAATCTAAATTTGAACATTTAATATCTTTAATATCACAGTTTTCTTGGAAATAACCTATCGACTTTGGCTCTAATGTTTCGGGAGTATGTCTTGGTGGCCAACCTGAATTTCCTAGCATTATTAATGATATCATAGCATCACTTGACGGTATTTCTTGGTTAGACTCGAAATCTGTTATGACACAAATTTCCTTCATACTCATAGTTATAGATAGATGGTCATTATTTCTGACTAATTTATTAGAAATACAATTGAATACATCTATTTGAACTTCTGGCGAGCCGTCATTCGACCGTATAAATGGCCTAGTGCTGGATAACTCGAGACGCCAATTTGGTGAATTAGAAGCGATTTCGTATAGTAAGTCTAGTCCCCTTAATTCAGCGGATAACTTTTCTTCATCAACTACGCTATCTAGAATTAGAGGCCCCATTGGAGTGTAAACGCTACGCACATAGTTTTCGCGTTTCCACCATATATTAATTATGGAGCACCAAGGTGTTTAATTGACGCCATCAACTGGTCTGTGAACTTTCTATAGAGCGGGGCAAGCCTAGACTTTATTTCATGCTCTTCTAATTCTTTAAACGCCCTAAGGTCTTCGGCGTTGGTATTTCCACCTTTAGGGTCTTTCAACCATTCAAGCCAAGTTATTCCTTTCCCAATATTGACTTCCAAAGGTTTCCAAAATCGAGGTAATTTATGCTTCTGTGGTGCCATCATGTCTCTAGTTCCATTTAGTGAAATAGGTATCACTACTGCTTCTGGATAGGATGCAGCAAGTCTAGCAACTCCTGTTTTACCAGGCAATAGTAAAGGCGCTTCAGTTCTCTTTGACCGAGTTCCTTCTGGGAATATACCTAAAGCACTTCGTGCAGATAATACGTCAGCAGCAGATGATAATGCTTGATCTCCGCCTTCTTCGCGATTAGTCTTGATTTGACCAGTCATTTTCATAAACTGTCTAAGCCAGAAATTTTTGAAGTGCCCATCCTTTGCTAGATAGTGAGCTTTTCTTCGTGAAGTAGTGATAATGAGGACAGGGTCTACATGTGAAAGGTGGTTAGCCGCTAAAATCGTTGGCCCTTTACTGGGAATATTATTGAGCCCTGTTGCACGAATCCGAGTGATTCCTCTGATAAGTGGTGAGAAAATGAAGCGAATAAAGGAGTAACCGGGTGTACTTGGCATTTGACCATTATAAGGCTCAATATACCAATGTTCCTTCAGTTCATTCCATGCCATCTCGACATCTGATGAATCTGGCATATTATCAACTGAAAAACAATAGCCTTTGATAATTGCCACTGATTGAACCTATAAAATTGGGTTTTACGAGGTTATGTATCTTAATCGAATACGAAATTTCAAATCGCATTTGATTAAGCGGATGACATGAGCGAGCAATACTCCAGTTATTTTGCTCGCTCTCTTACTGTACTTATTGTATTTTTATTGTTTTCAATAATATCCTCTCCAACCGTCATGGCACAATCTAACTGGGATGAAGATGGTTGGCTGAAAACCTCATTGGCCCAAGAGAGATTGGAAAATGGTGATGAATTTGGATGTTATGGTATGGAAGGTATATCTTGGAAGGCCGACCCTGGTGCTGTGGCCCTTGAATGTCGAGAATATATCGAAAAAAGAATCAATGCTAACCGTTGGGGTGAAAATCCTATTTCGACATTCACTCCTGATTCATTGACACAATACCAACATAGTATAATTGCAGCAAATGGTTTCATGATTCATGGCGATAATACCGACTTAGAGGATACAGCGTGGCATTCCTCAAATGATACTCCCACCGATATGCTAGATTGGTATAACCTAGGTAGAAGGGGTGGTAGTCTTGAACAGATTATTGGCTCTAAAGAACAGGTTGAAAATGCAGTAAATGAAGGTGGTTTAGTCAACCTTTACTGGATTGGTAGAGTTAATGAGGCTACAATAAGACATGACAAAGATATTGAGCAGTATATCAGTGATGAAGCAGAGGCATGGTTGACTACTTGGGGCCAAGCATGGTCTTATTGGAGTGCAAGTAAATGCTATCAATTAGACCATTCCATGACTCAGGTAGGTGGTGATTATGTTTTGTCATTTGAATCACTAGTCACTGAACAGTGCTCTAATATTAATCCGCAAAGATGGAACCTTCCTCTCACATGGTCTTTGGATATTCAAGACTCCAGTATAATCTCAATAATTGATTCTAGTGGAGTGATGGAAAATATAACAAAAATGCGTCATACCTCCGAGGGATATTCTCACATTGAAGGGCAATATCTACACTTGAGCATAATTAACGGAAATACAGTCAATATCACTTTGAGTGGTAATGAATATGACATTATGGGTATGACGGAGTTTTGGAATAATCACACAGCAGCCATTACAATTGCAGCACATGAGACTACTGATTTATTCAAATGGTCAAAGAGATTTGTAGACCAAGATAACCTTGTTTTTACATGGTTAGTAATTCCAAGACCTGCAGAGAGTAAGTCACCATGGATGCCTTTTGTAGCGTTTACAGTCGGGGCAGGAGTGGTAATTACCATGTTATTAGTTCTTAAAAAGGAAGGATTGGGTCCACTCGCTAAAAATAAAAACTATCTTGATAGTCGTGGTGAGAGCGAATAGATTGACACTTTACGCCAATATTGAGCGAAGCCTTCATGGCTGATTGGTTAACCCACGATATGAGGCTATTCTATGGGAGAGGGAGATGTTCAGATTGACCCTTGGAGTAGTAATCAATCAACAGATTATTCTCGGATCATCGAACAATTCGGACTTTCTTCTATGGATCACATTCAGATGAATGACCCATCAAAACTTCACCGAAGAGGAATTGTTTTTGCACATAGAGACTTAGATGTCGTCCTAGATGCTAAAAATAATGGAGAACCTTTTGGTGTTCTTACCGGTCTAATGCCAAGTGGAAAAATGCACATGGGTCACTCAATGGTCATAGAACAAGTAAAATGGTTCCAAAAACAAGGTGGAGACGTCACTATTGCGGTTGCTGACCTAGAGAGTCAAGCAACACGTGGAGTCTCACTTTCCAAAGGTAGAGAAATTGCACTGTCTGAATATATCTCGAATTATGCTGCTTTAGGCCTAGACCCTGAAAAAACCCAAGTTTATTTTCAATCCAGTCGGCCAATAGTTCAACGCCTAGGATTTCAACTTGGAAAGCGAACTAATTTGAATGAATTCGAATCTATTTATGGCTTCTCAGGAGAGACTAATTTGGCGCATGTTCAAGCACCAATGGTACAAGTAGGCGATATCTTACATCCACAAACTGAAGATTATGGGGGATTACGTCCGATTGTAGTTCCAGTTGGGGTTGACCAAGACCCTCATCTTAGACTTACAAGAGGTTTAGCTGCTAAAACAAATTGGTTCAATGTCAATGATGGAAAGAAATCAGGAGTGGTAATCGGTCTTTCAATTCAAGAAGATAATGCCGAAATACTTGGTCAACAGCCCAATGGTAGAGTCGATAAACAAAAATTAAATTCTATCTTTGAAGGAATAGTTTCACGCTTGAGTTCAATTGGATATTCAGATATAATCTCAAATCCTAAACACGGTACAGTAAATATTCCTGGAGCCACATCAAAAGATAAAATTAGAATTAGAACAAAATTACTCGAGTATGAACGAGAACTAGGGGGGATGGGTCTTTTGGCGCCATCTTCGACTTATCATCACTTTGCAGTTGGCTTGACTGGCGATAAAATGAGTAGTAGTAAACCAAAGACAACTATATTTTTGGGCGATGATATTGATGTGATCGGTAAAAAAATAAAGCGTGCTTATTCGGGAGGACAGTCTACTGTTGAAGAGCATAGAAGGCTGGGAGGGAATCCTGATGTTGATGTTGCATACCAATATATGATGTACTTTTTTGAAGATGATGATGAATTCTTACAATCGATAAACTCAGATTATCGAGCCGGTAAGATATTGGCGGGAGAGATGAAGCAATTATGTGTCGATAGGGCTACAGAATGGCTTTCAGAATTACATGAAAAAAGGGACCAAAGTGAACATCTAGTCAAAGACTTTCTTGCATCGGATGCCATTTAATCATCATTAGAGAATACGGCAGGGTCTGGTCCAACCGGCAACTCTTGTAATTCTTCATCGGTTAAGTCTCTTTCAATGGCATTTTTGTCTATTATCATCGAATGACCATGTGGGTCAAGTAATTCTAAAGTCAACTTTACCTGTTTATCCTTTCCTATATTGGCAATTTGATTTTTCATCAATTCTAATTTGGCAATATCTTTTGGATTTTCTTCATTAGACAAATCTCCAAGTACCATTTCTATAATTTGAGTAAATCTATTCATGACTCCTTCTACATTCGAAACATATCCAGTAGAACTACTTCCAGGATTGACTTGCAAATCTAATTCTAATATTCTAATCGTGCAAGAAGATGAACGAACAATTCTTGATGTAAGTTGGTCTTGATTATCTAGTACTAGAGACCAACCTCCTGCTTTCTTTCCTTCTGCTGGTATGAAATCGGTTTGTCGCCAACCACAGGCATGGCACATTACAGTCACTTGAGTATGCTCTCCAAAGTATGGAATCTCGCTTACATGAGCGATCATATTCACTTCACCGGTTCGGAAACAAACAGGGCATGGGATATCAACTGCTTGCTCTTCAATCATAACCTTCGCCTGCCAAGTTCTTCTGCACTTGCAGCAAATGCTTCCATTTCGACACCCTTTAGACCACGGCAGCCGGGAGGTAGGAGCATAAGTCTACTATCGGTGATTTGAATTATTTGACCACCGAGGTCTCCTTCTATGAATTTGTGGAGTTGGCTTAATGCGGAAGAAAACTCAGTCTCTCGCTTGACTAATCTATTCATCTCCACTATCGCAGCATGACCTTCTGACAGCCAGTTTAGTAATGTTGAGCATCCAGTGATATCGTTTAGTACCGCTCTATGAACTACTAAACCAGAATTAGTATCTTCAATTGGCGGATTTGGATACATTTTCCCTAGGTCATGGTAAACCAAGCCACTAGGTGCCGCTGCCTTTTCTTTGGTAGGTGACATACTCGGCATTTCGAAAGTATTCAGGCCTTCAGTTTCGTCATCGGACTCAACTATTTGCTCTTTCTTGAGAATCTCATCTGCTTTTGCAAGACTGTCTAGGTCTGGCATCTCAGGTATACTTGCGCGAGAAAAGGCATCCAAGGAAGACTGAGAATCATCTTTATCGGCACTCCTTTTCCTCCTCATATTACTCCCTGAAGGTAACGCTTCAATAATACTCGCATTGAAAAATCTACTTAGTACCTATTTTGGTACTTGGGCGATGACGCCAGTTCGTGAGGTTGAAATACAATCAAGGATAGGGAGTATCGCACCAATGTTCAATAGGTGTCGACCACAGCGAGGAGATATGATGAATGCAGAAGCAAATGTTGTCAAGACTGGAACCAGTACTATTGGTATAACTTTCAAAGGAGGAGTGGTTGTTGGTGCTGACCATAGAGCTACCATGGGTCACTTCATCGCTAACAAAAGTGTTCAAAAGTTATTCAAGATAGGTGAAAATTTGGCTTTGACTACTGCTGGATTAGTAGGTCATGCACAATCACTTTCGCGCACTCTAACTGCAGAAGTTGCTCTATTTGAACTAAGAAGGCAGCAACCTATGACTGTCAAAGGGGCAGCTACACTAACTGCTAATATTCTTGGTGGGAAACCACATTGGGTTCAATTATTGATCGTAGGTGTCGACGCTGATGGCGGCCATGTATACTCTATCGATTCTGCCGGTGGTTCAATTCCAGATACATATTGTGCTACAGGTTCTGGTTCCCCTTACATGTATGGTGTCCTTGAAGATGGCTTTAGAGATAACATGACCGAGACCGAAGCATTGAAACTCGCAGCCCGCTCCCTTCACGCATCGGGGCAGCGTGATGCCGCCTCCGGCAATGGAATGGATTTGGCAGTAATCACCGCTAAAGATGGTTACGTCGAAGTCTCCCAAGAACAAATCAAGAAACTACTTTCTTGAGTATTATTTCCGCAGTTCGCTGCATTGTGTCGAGTACACACTGTTACTGAAGTTGCGGAGTAGAGGTTTGAATATGCGCCTTACATTTAAAGAAATAAAAGATGAAATATCAAAGATAGTGCCTAAATCGATTGAATACTCTGTGGAGTTGGAAGCAGGTAACATTGCAATAGTTACTACTGAGCCGATGAAGTTTGGTGGCGGTGACGGTTTAGTTGGAAAAATCGCTAAGAAAGTTCGTAGAAAAATAAAGGTACGTCCAGATAAGTCCATTGTCAAACCTGAACTTGATGCAAAAGCAATCATAGAATCTTTAATACCAGAAAGTGCTGAATTAACTCAGATTTACTTCGATGGATGTTTCAGTGAAGTAATCATCCAATGCCAAAACCCTGGAGATGCTGTAGGTCGCAGAGGCGCAAACGTCGCTGAGATTAGAGATAAAACAGGTTGGATCCCTATAGTCGAAAGAACTCCACCTATCTTTTCGAAGACTGTTCATGATATCAGAGGTTACCGTAGTGCTAACGCAGATGAACGCCGTAAATTACTGAAGGATTTCGGACTTAGTATGCACAGACCAACCCGTCCAGGTACATCATGGGCCAGAGTAACAGCACTGGGTTCATACAGAGAAGTAGGTCGTGCCTGTCACTTTGTTACCACGAATGAGTCACGTGTTATGATTGATGTTGGAGTGAATATTGCATCTGATACAGACCCAATGCCGTTCTTTACAGCTCCTGAAGCACTTCCTTTAGAGAAACTCGATGCAGTAGTATTGACACACTCTCACCTTGACCATGCAGGAATGTTACCAGTTCTGTTCAAATATGGATATAGAGGTCCAGTATATTGTACCCCACCAACTCGTGACCTAATGTTACTCTTACAAGCGGACTACATCAAGGTCAGTGGTGCAGAAGGAAGAAGTCCACCATATGATATGGAAGATATCCGTACTTGTATGAAGCACGTAGTGGATGTTGATTGGGGCGAAACAACAGATATTTCTCCCGATATTAAGTTGACATTCTCTAATGCGGGTCATATTCTTGGTTCTTCAGCGGTTCATTTACACATTGGTGAAGGTAAGCATAACATCGTATTTAGTGGCGACCAAAAGTATGAGAAATCATGGTTGTTTGATGCTGCAAATACTAGATTCCCTAAGGTGGAAACATTAGTAATTGAATCAACCTATGGTGCATCTGGTGACTATCAACCATCAAGGCAAGAAGCAAATCAAGAATTACAAGACATCGTCACTCGAACTCTCCAAAGAGGCGGCAAGATGATTTGTCCTGTTTTCGCTGTTGGTAGAAGTCAAGAAGTTATGATTGCTATAGATGAATTATTCAGGTCAGGTACTGTAAAACCAGTACCAGTTTGGCTTGATGGTATGATTCAAGAAGCAACTGCAATTCACTCATCTCATCCTGATTATCTGACTAGTAGTCTTAGAAAATCTTTACTTCAAGATGATGGAGAGAACCCATTTACAAGTGAATGGTTTAGACCTGTTAAGGGTCGTGAACTTCGTGAAAGTATAATTATGGATACTTCACCATGTATTGTTCTAGCAACTTCTGGAATGTTGAATGGAGGACCTGTGATGGAATATTTCAAAAACTGGGCACATGAGGAAAGAAACTCACTATGTTTTGTTGGTTATCAAGCGGAAGGAACACTTGGAAGGAGATTACAAAAAGGGTTTGGCGAAGTACCAATGATAATTAATGGAAAAACTGAAATCGTAAAGGTTGGTTGTGAAATGGTAACAATTGATGGATTTTCAGGTCACTCTGATAGGCGACAATTACTGGACTTTGTAGACCAATTACATCCAAAGCCAAAGAACATTATTTGTCATCACGGTGACTACCACAAGTGCAACGAACTTGGACATACACTTCGTGAGAGGTATAAGTGTCGTACTTATGCCCCAAAGAATTTGGAAACTATTAGATTACTTTGATCACATCAAGGGAATGTCAAAATCCTGCTCGAGAGGGTCAGGAACTTCACTTTTTAGTAATGATACTTCTTTCAAAGAAGACTTACCGATATTACTTTCAATAGCGATTGGTGATGATGATTCTATACTATCATGCTCTATTTCGGAATTGAATAGTTTCCAGTAAAGAATAATAATAGCTGAGGATAATATTGTTGTAAATATGAGAATACTAGAGATATTTTCATCTATGCTCGCTAGTATGATTGAGGATACAATAAGGCCTGCTGCCACCAGTAAAATCACTCCCCGATATCCTGCGGCCATGCACTGGGATGACCATGTTGTTCATGAACCTCTTGCGCTTGTCTCGTAATATGAAGCCGGGACGAGTTCGAAAGACGAGCCAAGGTTGGTTGATGACTGCAGTCGCTCCATGGGGTGAAAACGCTGAGGATGCTTATGACCAAGGATTGGTAGAAATGGGACTTGGTGATACACGACTAATTGAGGTCAAGGGAGCAATGCTGCCTTTGAACTTTGAAGCAACACCACCTCGTCCATTACCTCTTGGTTCTCTTATCGAATGTCACATCGCTACTTCATATTCCTATGATGGCGGTAGTGCATGTGCTGGAGTTGCTTGGGCGTCTTGTGTTACTCCTGAAGGCGATGAATGTGCAATAGTCGCCACAATCTCTACAGAATTAGATTATGAGGAAACATCTCTTCTTCTAAGAAGAAACTTACAAAGGAGATTAGCGAGTAGAGACCTTGAAGTAATTTCTTTTGATGTTGCAGTTGATGAAGTTACTGCAGGTGCAGAACATCATGGAGTTGCAATGGCCGCTCTCATTCTTCCTAATTCACTTTCCTTTGGTGGTAAAACTTCGACCGGCCCTATTAGGGGTGGATTATCAGTTCCTTTGGACAATCAGCAAAAGAGAGTCGATGTCAAAGCACCAGCAGCCCCAGCGCTTAGGCCTGGTGGAAGGAAAAATAGTGGCGGCTCAGATTTCAGTTTGTAAGTCATATTCAAAAACCCTCGAATCAACAGAAGGTTATGGCTGAATCATGGCTAGTTCTGAGATGTTCTGCATGTAACATCTGTCATGGAAGAAAAAGTACTGGCCACTTATGTCCACATTGTGGCCAAAGAATCAATGATAATGCCGAAGTGGTAGATAAGGCTGCTGATTCCAATGAATTGCGTAAGAAAGTAGTGTTAGCCAATACTCCTGAACCTTTGAGAGAATTACTAGAATCAAGACTTTCTAATAACTCATCATTGGTTACTAAGGAATATAGTTCTGCAGCGGGTTTGAGAGTAGTCAAAGAATCATTAGATGAAAACGGAATAATTCATCAGGTAAAAGTAGCTGAACTATTGAAAAAAAATAGCATTGAAATAGATGTCGTGGACTTTATGGAGCACATTGAAACTCAAGGTTTGATTATACGTATTGGAAGTGGAATTTGGCAATTTCTTGAGTGAACTTCATAGGTATGAAGTTGTGGCCAAGAACTACGGGCGTATGGGTTAGTTTGGCCTATACTCGGGCGTTTGGGACGCTTGGACCCAAGTTCAAATCTTGGTACGCCCACCATTTATTCGTTCTGCTCAGTTTTTGAGTGTACCCAAATTATATGAAACCCAAATTGTGTCTTAATAAATTTAGTTGGAATAGACTCTGGTTCGGCTTGCCAAACTGCATTTTCAAAGTCCTGAACCATTTGTCCTTCGACAAATTCACCCAAGTCTCCTTTCTTACTTCCACTAGCACAATTGGAAAACTTCTTTGCTAACTTTTTGAATTCTTTCAATGGTTTCTTTGAATCTTGGATTTGCTGTAAAATATCTTTTGCTTCAGGCTTGTTTGCCAATAAAATGTGCCTAACATGAGCTTTTCGAGGATTATTCCTCTTATCCATCCTACGCATTTTGTTTCAACTCCTGGGATACCTTTACCGATAACCGGTCAAAAATATGAGCGGCAGTCCATGAAACCAATACTATGGCGATAATTGGAACTCCCCGGTCAACTAATACTCTTTCTAAGTCTGTGCTATACCATGGTATGATGGCTACCCATCCAATGAAGTAAGATGTGAATGAAAAGATTATGTGTGGGTTTACTTCTCTAGAAAATAGTTTAGAAAATACTCTCCGATGGTGTTGTAAAGCCATCATTAATCCAACCTTGAGGAAGAATGATAGATTTTTGATGGCAGACGTTTCAGTACCGTAGATTGACTTAACTGGGACATGATAAATTCTCCACGACTGCTTGGCTAAATTTATCAGCCAAAAATTAGGGTATCCATATCCTTTCCAAGAATTCTTCCAATTCCATGTTTCAATTACCTTGTAACTAGTTGCAGTATATCCGCATTGTGGGTCAGAAATTCGTTGTCCGGCAGCGAGAGTAGTGAAAAAAGCAAGAATCATACTTGCTAACTTCCTGATTTTAGGCATATTAGATACCCCCTCTTGATGAAGGAACCTATCACCTTTACAGTAATCTGCCATCCCACTGATAATTGGTTGCAGTAATAGTTCCATATCATCAGGATTCATTTGTCCATCCCCTGCCATTACGACACTTATGAACGGCTTCTCACTGATTTCTAGCAATTCCCTATGTCCTCGGTCGATTGATGAGCCAACTCCTTGACCATTATTTTGAATAATAGATAATTGATATTCTTCATCAGCATACTGATTGGCTATTTTTTCAGTTGAGTCGGTTGAACCATCGTTTATGACAATTACATGGTCTACATAATCGGGTATGTTATCCAAGACGCCTCCAATGAAATCTTCCTCGTTGCGAGCAGGAATTACAACACCAACTCGCCAATCGTAGTACACAATACTGCCAACATGGCATCACAAATGAATCTACTTGTTACAAAATATATTTACTACATTTTTAGATATATTTGAAGTTATTTAATGATAGGTTTGAAAGGTAAAACCCTGTGACACACATATGGAGAATGAGGGTACGAGGATTATTTTACTCGGCCGAGACCTTGAGTTGAGGATAATTTCTCTGATTGTAAGGGCGAGAGAAATTTCAGAGGAAGTAGTATTTTTTGACTTGGGTTCCAATGATCTGACTGTTGAGTTGGCTGAAGATTTCAATTGTCGTGTATTACATTATAATTCGGAACTTGGGTGTAAAGATGTTTCAAAATATATTTTAGATTCGAGTTTGGATTTGAATATGACAAATTTAGTCCTAAGAGTTACTGATGACTGGAAAATAAGTGACTTTCCGATAATAGAAAATCGAGTTAGAGAATCTTGGGATATTTATATCGCATTCACTAATGAAGATAGTAAAGGCTTACAAGATGATAACGACATAATAATTGATTCTATAGATTTCTCACACATGGTTTTATCCCGTTCGGGTATAGAAGAATTATCAAAAACATCCCCATTATCTAATGCTATGGACTTTGATATGGATTTGAAAGTGAGAGTCTCACGTACTCAGAAATCTATTAGATTACCTCAAAGAGAATCACTAGCTTCAGCTTCAAGATTTGCTCAATTATTTTATTGGATGTTAGAAACTCGACACCCACTACTACTTTTCGGAATACCTGGAATTGTTTTATTCGTATTAGGATACAAACTGTCTGGTAATGTAGTAGATACTTTTAGTGAGTTAAATACGACTTCTATAGGTGTCACTCTAACAACTATTGCAATGACCCTAATCGGTCTTTTTGCTATGATGGTGGCTTTAATATTGTACATAATGGGTAAGCAAGTTGAACAAATACAAGCTCAATATGATTGGTCGAGTAAGTGAGTGTGTTTTTATGAGTTCTGAAAGTTATCTTGTTTGTCTTGATATGGACCGAGTATTGGTTGACCATTTGTCAACATGGCAATTTGTCTATGACCAAATGGGATTATCCAATGATGAATCATTTGAACTATACAATCAAGGTCTTTTAGATGAGTGGGATTGGATAAAACTTGACATTGCTTTGATTAAAGGAAGTAGAAGTCCATCCCAAAAACCAGTAACTGATGGAGAATTACGTCAAAATATGGAAGGTATGCCAATGATGAAGAATTGGAAGATGTTGATTCAAGGTCTTCTAGATGATGGTGCCAAAGTAGCTATTGTCAGCGGTGGTCTTCAACAAACTGCAAGAGATATTGCCGCACAATTCCCTAGCGGTACTCCATGGAAAAGAAGGTGGGGTGGAATTGACAGGTTCACCTCAAAGAGATTTGCTGATGGCCAAGATACACAATTAACAGTATTTACAAATGGATGGCTAACTGGAACACAGTACAAAGATGACTTTTTGATTGATGATTTTGGCCGCTATCAAGTTCAAATGAACGGAAAAGGGTCTATTGTCAAAATGTTACAAAGAAGGTTCGGTATCTCAAAAGAAAAGACTTCTTCTGTTGGAGATTCAGCCGGTGACATAGGTATGTTCCAGCAATCAGGATATTCTATCTGCTTCAATCCTTGGGATGAGCGGCCACTGGAATATTGCGATGAAGTGGTAAGAGAGAAAGATTTAGAAATAATTTTAAACAAAATAAAGAATAAAATGTCTAATTGAAAACTTTATAAATTCTAAAACTTATTTAATTCCATGGCATCTATTGATGACTTTGGATTAGTTTCTTCATTTTGCCCACATTGTGGTTTCATGTTAGGTGAGTTTATCCCTGGAATACCTTGTCCAAGTTGTGGCGAGGAATTGATTTAAGATTGGTTAATCTCAACACCATTTTCACTAAGAAATTGAATGATGTATTCTATTGAACTATCAGATATGTTTTCTGGAGCGTGAATGCCGGGTTCAAGCCCACACCCCTGTAATGGCCCATTTTCTAAAAATAACATAGTACATGCAGCAGTAACCAGTCCAGTGGTTCTGGCCATTGAACTATCACCATCTTTTCCATTATCATAAACCATCCATCTAATCTTAGATTTTTGATTTTGAACTTTGACTTCAAGCCATGTGAATTCTTCCCGATTATTATCAAATTTCCACTCAGCTAGGAGTTTATCCTCATCCATATCAATACCTTCATCAATCCATTTGTCGATATGTCCTGGCCATCTTACAGTGAATTCTTTCATCTCTTTCGCTGGTATGGAGTCCATTATACTTCTAAGGCCGTCAGTTAGGAATGCTTCCATCTTTCCATGATATTCTACATCGATCAAATGTCTTTCAGATAAAGCGGGAACATTAATCATCTGATTATTTTCAATAATTCTTGCAGGTCGAGTATATTCTTCGATGACATCTGAAGGGGAGAAAGGTGCCATGTATGACCAATTCGAATCTTTCTTTGATGGATTACCTCCAACTTTAATATGGACTAAATCTAATTCACCAAT
This sequence comes from Candidatus Poseidoniaceae archaeon, assembly GCA_949372655.1. Classification (GTDB taxonomy): domain Archaea; phylum Thermoplasmatota; class Poseidoniia; order Poseidoniales; family Poseidoniaceae; genus MGIIa-L1. Next base: position 46,552 of record CASIAI010000005.1, on the reverse strand, counting down.
CATATTTCGGCCTTTCTTAACCAGCATATTGGATAATCCGGGAGCGATTCCCACATCCCAAAGCAATGAACAATTATTGACTTTTGCTAGATTCGAATACTTACTTGGGTCTTCCAAAGTAAAGGCTAGGTCAATTATTTGATGCTTGGATTCTAGCAGTTTAGGTCTTACTTTATCTCCAATTCTTCCGGGTAGCATATTCACTACAACCTTACCATGCGGTAATGTTTCAAGTATACTAAAAACATCTCCTTCAATAGGATTAACATTTTCCAAGTGTGCTATTTCTTCAGGAATTCTCAAATCGACAACGGTTACTGACTTTCCATTTTCCAAAAGTTTCCTGATTACAAACTTGCCAACTAAACCACACCCAAGTGCAATTACATCGCTCATGATATCACCTAAGGAGTGACTCTTCTGGAATCTCTTGGGAACGGTATTACTTCTCTGATATGGTCCGCTCCGCTAAGCCAAGAACAAACTCTGTCTACTCCAAGTCCAAATCCACCATGAGGTACTCCACCATATGTACGAGTGTCAATATAGAACTGATATGGTTCACGTGGAGTTCCTTCTTCGTCAATTCGTGCAAGGATTTCTTCTTCGGACCAAGTTCTTTCTCCGCCACCGATAATTTCACCATAACCTTCCGGTGCCAATAAATCATGGCATAGAACATACTTTTCATCATCAGGGTCAACTCGGTGATAGAATGGTTTAGCTATCTTTGGATAATGGGTTAGGAAGTGAGGTACATCAAAATCTTGAGTCAAAACTTTCTCTTTCGAATAGTCTAAATCTTGACCCCACTCAATTTCTACACCAAGCCCTTGAAGTGTTTCTACTGCCTCATCATAACGCATTCTTGGATAAGGTGAATCAGCAAATCGGCTGATCAAATCTAAATCTCTTCCTAAGGATTCCAGTTCATCGCTTCTCTCATCAAGAAGAGTAGAAGAAATATGTCGTACAACCCCTTCACCATGGTTCATAATTTCATCATTAGTCGCCCAAGCAACTTCCATTTCAGCATGCCAGAACTCAGTTAGGTGTCGCCTCGTTCTTGACTTCTCGGCACGGAATGATGGTGCAATTGTATACAACCTTTCCAAAGCAGGCATTGCAGCTTCTGCATAGAGTTGCCATGATTGAGTTAAGTATGCCTTTTTTCCAAAATATGGAACTTCAAATAGTGTTGAGCCTCCTTCAACTGCACCTGCTACAAAGTTTGGAGCCTGATATTCAAGGAAATCCAAATCCCGGAAATATGAATGAATTGCACCGAAAACAGAACTACGAATTTTAAGCATAGTTGTCATTCTTGAGGTTCGAAGGTATAAATGTCGGTTGTCTAGAAGGAATTCAGTTTCTCCCCCATCTGCTGCAGCCATTGCTGATTCAGTGATAGGGAATGGCGTTTCAGGATTAACTGGTCCGATAATTTCAACCGAAGTGACTACCAATTCATGACCGCCTTCCGAGCGCTCGTCAACATTGACCATACCCTTGAGAATAATTGATGATTCTATTAGAGCGGACTTAATTTCTTCAAAACTTTCGTCTCCCAAAGCATCTCTTTTAGCGACACATTGGATAGTTCCAGTAGAATCTCGTAGAACCAAGAATCGAATTTTATTTGACCCACGAGAACGCTTTACCCATCCCTTCAATTCAACTTCCTTGTTATCATGCTGACCTGATTGTACATCTCCAATCCACGTATTCTTCATAGCCTCGCCCATTTGACGCTAAAGTACGATGTAATTCAATGTCACCCAAGACGATACTACTCATTAGGTCGTCAAAATACAACTTTAAAGCCCATCTATAGGAAATACTCAAACTATATCGCTACTACCACGGCACATGAATCGTGTTGCAGTATATGCAATTGGAGGGAATGCACTTTCTTCACCTACTGGTGATAAAGATGGAAGTAGTGAAGAAGTACTTGCCAGGGTCATGAGTGATGTTGTGGATTTATTGGAAGCTGGTTGGAGTATTGTATTGACCCATGGTAACGGACCTCAGGTCGGACATTTAATGCAGCTTGATGATAATGTCTCACATTCAATGGATTCATGGGTTGCAGCAACTCAAGGAATGATTGGCCACTCACTTTCATTAAATTTGGATTCAATTCTCAACAAAAGGCTTCGTCCAGAAAGGACTGCATGCGTGATTACGAGGGTAGAGGTTGACCCTTCAGACCGAGGTTTCCAATTTCCTACAAAACCAGTAGGACCCGTGTTGTCTGACCAAGTGGTTATGTCTGCAGATTGGGACATTGCTGAGACCAAGAAAGGCCCACGTAGAGTGGTTGCAAGTCCCCTTCCAATGAATGTTCTAGACCTTGAAGTGATAAGGAAGTTAGTTGAATTGAAGGCTGTTGTGATTTGTGGTGGTGGTGGCGGTATTCCAGTCGTACGGCGCGAAAAATATTTTTCAGGAGTACCTGCTGTAATCGACAAAGATCGGCTTTCTTCATTATTAGCGATAAAACTTCAAGCGGATGCATTGATTATTTCAACAGCAATCGACTGTGTTAAGACTGGATTTGGTACAGAAGATGAAGAATCTCATCGAGTTTTAACCATTGAGCAGTGCGAAAACTTCACTTCCAATGGAGAGTTTCCAGAAGGTTCTATGGGTCCAAAAATTGGGAGTTTAGTTGAAGCGGCGATTCATAATCCTAATCTAAAATCTATTCTTTGTCAACCAGGTGATGCTCTAAAAGCATTAAAAGGCGAAGAAGGAACCACTATTGTAGTTAAGTGAACCAATCATTAAATTGATATGACACCGGTGAGTGGGGTGAAATATGTCAGTAATAAACGCGAGTGCGCATTGCGATGGACCATGTGGAGTATATGACCCAGCGAGTGCTAGAATAGCAGGAGAAGCAGTTCAGTCAATGACCAAAAAGATGTTGTCTTTAGAATACCCAACAGTCTTTAGTTCAGAATCAATGGCTGCATATATGAATACTATGAGTCGTTATTCGGCTATTAAAGAGGAAGAAGCTCAGAAGTGTAAGGATGAATTATTGGTTCTATGGACCGACTTCTTCAAGCCCCAACACTTGGAATCCAATCCTGAACTTCACACCACCTTCTGGAAGGCTGCTAAACTTTGCAGTGCATGTAAGGTAGAAGTTTCTTCTGAGCATGCTCAAGAATTAATGGACGCAATAGAATCTATTCACAATATGTTTTGGGCAGTCAAGGGCAGAGAAGTGCCTTGGATTCGTGCAAGTTGATTGTTAATGAAGAACATTCAAGTTATTGTTTCAGGTCATAGTATGTGGCCTAATTTCGATGATGGTCAAGTTATTGATTGTATTTCATTTGACGATCAAGAATTATTGATTGGTGATGTTGTTGTATTTACTCATCCTTTCAATAGTAAATTGATTATGATTAAGAGAATCAAAAAAATAAATCAAGATAATCAATTATGGCTTGTTGGAGACAATCCAGACCCAACTTCATCTGAGGATTCTCATAATTTTGGTTTTGTTTCTAAAAACAATGTACTAGGTCTCTATCGTTGAGATGGCGGGCCTGACGGGGTTCGAACCCGCGACCGACGGATTAAGAGTCCGTCGCTCTACCTGACTAAGCTACAGGCCCAACCAAGCGTCTTAACACCCGTATTTAATCATTGATTTATTTATGACAATCAAAGGCGACCATTCGGGTTGATAATCTCTTCAACTCCATTATTGCCGGCTAATATTACAACATCACACATGTCATTGAATAATCCAACCTGAACCACTCCAGCGATCATCAATACCTCGCTTTCTACTTTGTTTGGGTCTTCTATGGTTGGTCCACAATGGGCATCAGCGATCAAATTCCCATTATCAGTAACTACAGGGTTATCTCCAGACATTCTACAATTGACTCTACAATCGAGTAGTTTAGTCAATTTCCTTATTGTAGATTCGTAAGCAAATGGGGTGATTTCGATAGGAAGAGGGAACGCTCCTAATTTTGATACACGCTTTCGTTCATCAGCAACAACAACCATTGCTCTTGATTCTTGTGCGACAATTTTCTCTCTCAACAGAGCAGCACCCCCTCCTTTAATCAATTGAAAACTCGGGTCGAATTCATCAGCCCCATCAATCACTATGTCCAAATAATCAACTTCTGAAAGCTCGACTAGAGGTATCCCAACTTCTAGAGCCAATTTTTCAGTAGCCAGCGATGTGGGTACTCCAACGATTTCAAGACCGTCATCTTTGATCATTCTCCCTAGTTCAATTACAGTATGTTTGACAGTAGAACCTGTGCCTAGTCCTACTTTCATATTATTTTTAACAAACTTACATGCAGCGATGCCAGCATTTCTTTTCAGTGATTCGACATCTTCCATGTTTCTTGTAATGTGACTGGGCTCTTCATGATTTCTTTGATTTACGTAATCTAATTTATTAGTAAATATGGCGAAATCTTTTGACCTACCAGCACGCGTCAAAGTACTCATGGGACTAACTAATCGCGGTATTTTTTCGGCCGTCGGCATTGTGATTTTGTTTATTCTTTCTTCTCAAATGCAAATAGTCGTTGAAAAAACCTCTGATTCCACGTTATTATCCAAGTTTTCAGTAGACTCCACCACCCCCATAGGGCAAGGAACTACTGTTTCAATCGGTTCTTTTCCTGACGGAGCAGTAGAGAAAGTCTCGGTTTTAGTTCCTGATGGCGAAGTAGTTCAAACTTTGAGTATGGGGATTGAATCATCTTCTCTTCCCACCTCGACTGCATTCTCTATGACAGACACAGCAGATTTTTCAGCCTCACAATATTTTTCAGGAGTTGATGTAAATAGTACTTCATTATCACTATTACCTCAAGAATGGAAATGGGATTTCGAATCCGGTACCTTCTCTCCAGACTGGACTTTGGGTGGAACTTCTAACTGGCTAATTCAAAATTCTAATGTTCTAGTTGGTTCACAAACTGCAAAGGCAGGTACAATTAGTAATAGTCAAGAGAGTTCCATGACATTGGATGTATCATCACTTCCTGCAGGAACTGGGTCATTTCAGTATCAAGTTTCCTCTGAAAGTAGTTTTGATTATCTCGTATTTTGTATAGATAACACCGGGTGTAGTAGAAGTTCGGGATATACACAAAGATGGTCAGGTACTACGTCGGGAACTCAATCATTCACTATTACAGCAACTACCTCTACTTTGACATGGAAATATTCTAAAGATGGTAGTGTAAATTCCGGTTCAGATACAGCGTGGGTCGATGAAATTCTCATTACTCCTGCCGGTGGTGCTGGAAATGGTGATGGATATTGGATGTCTGAACCATTTGGTCCACAAACGACTGGTCAAGGAGAACTTAGAACTTATGGACATATGTATATGGATGCTTACATTCCCGGTGATGCTATTTTTGAATGGGATTTAATAGATGCAGCGACTAATTTGACAATTCCAGGTTTTGAAGATTTGTCTGTAACATCGCTAGATTTGGGAATGATTGATTGGGAAATGTATCCCATGGCTAAGATCTATATCTATATGGAAACAGCATCAGGAACTCTACCTGTAATCAATGGAATACACTTTGAAGGATTGATGGTCGATGACTTTGAGACCAATCCAACTAAAAATGGTTGGTTATTACAAAGTTCGAGTTGGACAAGTGGTCAAATTAGTGGTTCAGGTACTGCAACCACGCCAGAATATTTGGTTAGGAGTGGATTTGTTGGAATTAAATCTAATACGGTCCTTACAGGATCTGCAAGAATGGAATATAGTTTGGATTCAGGACAAACATGGAATAATTTAGTCAATAATGTATTTCAAGGCTTGAATAAGCCTCACTTTTCTGTTCATTTTAGAGCCTTCGGAACTGGTGGAAATTGGGCATTGGAAACATTCGATGTAGAATTGGTTAGGACAAGTGTAGCAGATGGGTTGGAAATAGATGTTGGACTTGATGGCTTTGCAGATTGGTCTATGGATAAAACAGGAATTGGTAGACTTGGAATCCAAGACAGATTTAGTGATGATTCATTGTGGAAGCAATCTCCTTCAACCCCTACAACACCTTCTTACTTTTCTGTAATGATGCCTTCTACAGGAATTGAATCATTCAACTTCATTGCAGCAAGTCCTGGGGTCGAGATGACAAGTCCATATTTGACAGTAACAGTTGGTGGTCAAGATATTTTGACTAAGACACTTGACCCAATTAGTATAGTTCAAGATATTAAGTTGACTTCCAATGAAGTATCAAGTCTGAATTCAGCGCTTTCACAAGCGGTTTATACAATCAATCTAAATGGATTAAATTTCGTTGAAGTCGCTGTTAAGATAGGCTCTTCCACTACTGCCACAACAGTTCATATGGGTGGTTTGATGGCAATATATGATGATTCAATAAATCTAAACTTTACAGCAACTGATAATTTGGTTCTTGGGATAAATAATATCCTTGAATCTACAATCTCTGTATCTGGAAATAAGGAAGTCTCATTACCGGTTAGAATGCTTGGAACTGGCTCAATAGTTCTAACAATTAACGGAATCACGTCGCAAGCTTCAGTAATACCATTATCTCTAGATGTTACCAATGTCACTGATACTTTTACACCATCAGTTGATTGGATTGATGTGGTTAGTGTATTCGACTTTTCAGGTATTGGGATTTCAAATCCTGGCGATTATACTCGTTCTAACTCTTGGTTAATAGATTTGAATTTAGTTGGCCAGAATCAGAATAGTCAGATTCGCTGTCCAATTTTATCGATGCCGATAAATGGTGTTGAAATTTCATCTTGTATCCAGTCAGGTGTCAATCTTCTCTGGAATGATTTGGGACAAGGTGGAAGCGTTTCGATGTTAGAGAGTGGTTCTATTCTTCAGTTTACTCATCGTTTCAAGTTCCCCATTGAATGGAATGATGAAGAATCACTTGTTGTATCAGCAAATCTAGTTTCCTCAAATGGACCTATGCTTCCAGTTAGCAAGTTATTTGGCCTTGGTAATTCAAACGGTGTAGAAAATGATATTTCACTCAATGATTGGTACATAAATGGAATCAATGGAATTAGTTCGGATAATAATTACCCATATCTAAAGTCTGGAGAACCAGTAACAGTAGTTGCAGAATTAGGTTTTGAGGGAAGTGAAAAATCATCTCCTAGGACAGGACAAGTATTGGTTAGATTGATGATTGAAGGTAATGAATACTCTACTTCCACTATCATCAATGATGGTATTGTCTCTATACCTTGGATAGTTCCATCAGATAGTAGTGAAGTATTGGTAGAATTGGAACTTATGCCGCTACAAGGTCAATCAGTATCCTATCAAGTTCCAAGTTTCATCAACTTTGGGTTTGACTCCATCTCACCCGAATTATTATTCATGAATATCGATGAATTTGATCACGTTGAAGCATCACCATCTACTAAGTTAGAATTCACTATTTCAGACCGCCCTGTACTACCTACGCATGCCAAAATCAGTTACTGGAACTCTTGGGAACATGATTCTAACAGTGATAACATGATGCAGATTACAGAAGCACAATCCAGTGACCTTGTACAACCTGAAAATCTAATTTTACTCCAAGGAACCTACCATTTTGACTTGGACACTTCATTAGCTCCTGATGGCTCCTATTCTATGGGTTGGTTACAGATTGCAGACTCAGCCGGTAATTTAATGTCTAATTCAGGTAATTCTTCAACACCACTTTTCAATCTTCAGATAAGTAGTGATGGTTCTCCACAACTAGGGTATGACCCTCTTAATTGGGGTCTTGGGCCAGATACATGGCTTCATCCAGGGGAATTAATAAGTTTAGAAATACCAATTTGGGATAAAAATGGGGTAACTGATATTAACAATATTGAGTTTGATTTATCTTCTAATCAACCAGATGACTCAAACATTATTTGGAGTAGAGATGGTAATACATGTTCTGCTTCAACATTATACATCAGTATCCAGAGTTGTAGAATCGTTTCCAATTTAGGAGATTCAACCTTTTCATCAAATGGTAAATTTGCGGTCGACTTCATTCTTCAATGGGGCTTTGACCCTGATGATAGTATCTATCGAAGACCTAGTATTCAATTATCTGATTTGAATGGTCAAACGACAGTATTAGAATTATATGATTTAGATTGGCGATTCTCCGGTGAGATGTCGATTGATAAATCATCCATGGAATTTATTGTCAATGATGAGTTATTGGAAGGTAGTGCCCATTGGATTCAGCCTCGCCAAGATGTCAATGTCCAAGGTCAGATAGTTTGGTCGATGACTGGTCGAAGTGTCAATCAGCCCTTGGATTTACTGTTTGAAATAGGTGGTAATCAAGCTCAAGTAGATTTCATCAATGGTTCGTTCAATGGAACTATAATTTCGCCATTGATAAAGAATTCATATTACTTCGAAGTATCTCTGCGCAACTCGCCAAATGGAGCATCAATTAAGCAACCAGTCAATCCACTGATGTGGTTTGTAATCGATGATTCCCCGCCTGAAATGGTTAAGATTAATTATCCGAAAGTAAATGAATTGATCTATGAATCAGATTGGTCAGAACTAGATATTGAATTGCTTATTTCAGAAAGTGATTATTTAGATATTAACTCACTTAAATTAAATTGGCAAGTTCATCCATCAGGATTTGGAATGTTAACTAATAGTATAGTCAATGGCTCTTCCAATCTTGAATTACTCGGTGGTAAACCATATGGCCAAGAGATTCCATTATTCGTATCTCTCGATCTTCAAGATGCCATCCTCGAAGAAGACCGAGACCAAGCTCTAGAATTACGTATATGGGTGACAGGTAAAGATATGTCAGGTCAATCGATAAGTTCAGAGTTTAATGCAGTCGATGCACCATTGAGTATTTGGCAATTGGAGCAACAAGTTCCTGAATTTGTATTCCAAGAGCCTGAGATTTCACCATTCAGAGAGATTTCAGTTGGTGATAATGTTGAATTAGCGGTATTGATACAAAATACAGGTGAGGCGTCAGGTTTCGCTCAATTAATTGTGGAAAGAGTTGAAAGTAACGGCGCTAGAACTAGGATTCACGCTCAAGAAATAGAGATTCAATCTGGTGGAACAGGGCTATTTTCTCACAAGTGGAGTCCTGATAGAGAAGGTACAATGTGGATTGAATTTATAATTATTAATGGGCCTACTGCACAAACAGATACTTTCTATGTGGAAGAAGAATCTTCTGGTGGTCTTTTGGGCGGATTTGGAGAAATTAATCCTATTCTTTTAGTAATAATTTTCATATTCACCGTAGCGCTAATCGCACTACTAATCTTCGGACTCCGTAAGCCCCAAGATCCAAGACAAAGAATGGTAAATAATCAAAAGCCATTACCTCGCATAAACAAAGCACAAGCAGCCGCATATGCATCTCAACAACATGCTCAATCACCTGGCGAAAATCCATATGAGTGAGTATTTTTCAGACCCGAAGGTTTTGAAGTGTATTGATTACACGGATAATTGGAGGGAGTAGGAGGGCCGCTGACAGAGTTCGACTCTGAGGAAAGTCCCCTCTCCATAACGCGTGTGCCTTACAGAAGTGAGAAATCAGAGATGGTTAGGTCAATGCTACAGAAACGAACGATGCAAGGTGTGTACAATGATGTTGGAAAACAGAGGTTGCCTTGTGGTCGATGAAACGAGCAACCGCACAGGAGCAAGTCCAAACAGTCCCGTTTTGAGGTTGCGTGCCTAGGGACAGGTAGGATGCTAAGTTGAATGTGGTCGCCGAAAGGTAACAGAAAGGGGCTTACTCCCTACTCCTCCGCTAATCTTCTAAGACCGCGTCAAGCGGTTTCATAGATATTGATGATGCTAAAGCAATTCCATCGCCATAATCTATCCAATTGCTTTCTCCTTTGATTTTGGCTTTAGTCCAATGCTCGAGTGTTATTACTGCGGGTAACAGGAATGTACTGGTGATGAAAGCAAAGATAATTAGCAAACACATAATCATGAAGAAATTCTCTAGACCAGGGAATGTGACAAGGAAACCAGCACCTATTCCACTTACAGTAGTTATGGTTGTCTCGAAGATAGTTTGACCTGTCTCTTCTATAGAATTAGCAATGCCGGTAGGAGTTTCACCTTCTTCCTGGATTCTATGCATTACGTGTATTGAATCATCAACTCCAATACCAAACACGATAGTACCTATCATGGCAGTAAATATATTGACATTGACATCCGGACTATTCAACAATAATGGTTGCCATAAAATCACCACAACAACTGGAATCATAGTATATACTCCAAGTCTTATAGAGCGGAATACAATTGATAGAACTATGGTTAAAATCACCATTGTCACGATTGTGGTTAGCATTTGTGAATCATGAATACCATCATTTATGTCTAAAGATACAGGTAGTCCACCAGTTAATTTAGAGGATTCAGTGCCTGGAAGTCCTGTATCTTCTTTCAGCATAACATCAATATCATCTCTTAGAACTCCAGCATCATCTAAGTTCATATATGGCTGAGTTACGTATACTATACCCTTTGAACCATCTTCATTTAGAAGCATCGAAAGTACCTCAGGGCTTAATGTATCAAATACAACATTGACCATGTCTTTACGTAATTGCTCTCTTCCACCTTCACCAGAGGCATCAAGCAGTAGCCATGCATTACACTGTATTGGGTCATTACTAGTCCAACAGGGTTCATGTAAAAAGTTCCATAAAGTATCTTTGTACAGGTAAGTGCCACCAATTACCGGGTCTTCCCAGCCGATTTGTACGGGTATAGTTCTAAGGAAAGTGATAATACTGGTAGTATTGGTTCTTTCAACATCATCAATTCGATTCTCAAGTCCATCAATTACATCTAATACTGGTAGATCACGAATTCTATCCGTTTCATTTTCATTTGGACGGTCTTCAGCACTAAATATGAATAAAGATGTTTGTCCACCACTAAACACATTCGAGTACTCTCCCAAATAATCTAGAGATTCAATATTTTCTGGCGCTTCTGATGAACCAGTTATGGGTTCATTCATGACACTAAACCACATAAGTAAACCACCGGAAGTGATAGAACCTGCTAATAAGATAATGACAAAGAAGCCTTTAACCGGTATTTTTCCAATATTTTTCCACATCGCTGAATTAGTACGTTTATGGAATCCTAACATCCAAGCTAAAGTTGGAACAAGAATTATACTAAAGATTAGGGTTGAAGCTATTCCTATAACCAAAGTAATTCCAACCGAACGAATTGGGGCTACATTGACTATTTGTGGTGCGATTAAAACTGAAAATCCAACGATAGTAGTCATTGCTGATAGCAATACGGCAACTCCAGTCGAACTAGTCATTTCCAATACACATTTTTTATAGAAATCAATATCCCATAAATCGGGAACTTCAGTTAATTTTTGACCCTTGCGTCTCCTTCTTTCATTTTCATCATGAATCTTTGCAAGTTCTTTCCGCCGCACTTCCTCAATACGGTTTACCATATGCAGTGAATAATCCACCCCCAGTCCGATGAGGATAGGGAATGTTGCAACAATCATCGGTGTCAAAGTAATGTCGAGAATAACTGAAGAACCAAATGTTACTGCTAGAGCCATTAAGATTGGTAGCCCAGTGATCAGAACAACTTTAACAGAGCGATGGAGTATTGTGATTATTAAAACTGTAAACAAAACAGACCAAGGTAGAATCATCAATAAGTCTTCATATATTTCTTCAGAAATATCTTCTAATACTTTATTTAATCCAGTGACCGTCATTACTTCTAATTGAGAATCGGGACGATTATCTACAACCTTTTCAAAATGAGCCATCAATTCTTTGAAGTCTGCAAAATCTTCCATCTCGCCGAAATCTTGGCTCATACCGACAATAATGGCAGTAGTATCCCAAATCCCATCACCATCCGTATCTTTGATTAGTGCATCGAAACTACCATTTGATTCTTCAATTATTCTATCTATCTGTGTTTGCTCTGGTATCGCATATTCTCCACCTGGTGGTAGATTCTCGCATGGAATATTAAATCCGATTAGATTTGCAGGGTCTCTTGTATCAACAATATTTTCACAAAATGAGCTATTGAATCTACCATCTGCAGAATTAATTTCTTTTATCACTTGAGCAGGAGATATAATCCATAAAACGCCATCATTTCTTCCCTGGTCATCTTTATCATAATCAATTCCACGACTTATTGAATCTCCACCGATGTTATTATCATCGCCTTCAACCCAACTTATCTCTTCCAAAATGGCTTTATCGGTAATATTATCTTCACCTTTTTCCCATTTGGGTTGACCAGTATCTGGGTCAATTGGTGCAACTGCGTTATTAGATTTAATATAAATTACAGTAATATCAGTAGACCACTCTTCACGTACTTCAAGTAAAAGTTCTGTTGATGGTGCTCCATCTGGTAAGAATATTTCCACATCGTCATCAATCTGGTCTTGAAAACTCATCCCTTGCTCTGCAAAGAAGGCAGCAATTATTACTAATATTATAATCACAGTTGCTGGTGACGCAAGTATACTTCCATACATACTGTCTAACTTATTATGAGTTGATTTAGCAACTCTTCTCTTAATGCTAGCAAATTGTTTAGATGCAGTGTTGAGGGCTTCCTTTACAGGCCTCAACCTCTCGCTCATGATAAGTCGAAATATAGTAAGGTCTTGAACAATGCTATTAACAGTCTATCGAATAGTACGATTTTAGGCTAATTCCAGTTTACGGTTAATCTAGACCGAACTCTTTGACCAAAAGGTGCTTTAAGAATCCGCGAGCACTTTGTAGAACCAGTCCAGTTGCCATTAATGATAGTCCAAGTACTCCAATCCATACAGCTGAAAGCCCTGTTCCGATGTAATTATCTATTTGTCCGGTTACTCCTTGTGCTAAATTTAGACCCATTGCTGCACCGGCTGCTAATAGTCCAAGTCCTGGAATTCCCAGTACGAGTAGAGGTTTCTTTTGCGATAAGGAGAGTAGTGCCCAAGAGAGAACGGTGAACCCATGAGATACTGCTGTGAAATTAGAGCCTTTAGGTACATCATAACGAATAATTGTAGGAACTTCTTGAATTGTTAGATTCTTCTCATGGGCATCCTCAAGCATCTCTAGTGATAACTCCATACCTTCTGCATCAAATCTTAACCTTTCAATCGCAGAACGAGAGAATGCTCTAAATCCAGATTGAGTATCTTTTATTCCCAAATCACTAGAAAGGTTACTTGCAGCAGTGATGACTTTAATTCCCAATCTTCTATATGCGGGCATATCAGTTCCTCCGCCACCATTGATGAAACGAGATCCGATTGTAAAGTCTGCTTGTCCAGACATAATTGGTTCGAGTAATTTAGGAATATCTGAAGTTTCATGTTGGCCGTCGCTATCTAGAACAACTAAAGCATCAGCATTGATTTCTTTAGCCTTTAGGAAAAGGGATTTTAATGCCCCCCCATATCCACGGTTAACTCTGTGTCGAATGACTATTGCTCCACACTTTTCAGCAATTCTGGCACTTGAATCTGATGAACCATCATCGATGCAAATTACAGCATCGACATATTTTAGAGCCATAGTTACAACTGTGCCAATGGTTTCTTCTTCATTGTACATTGGCATCCCTGCCACGATGAAACGCTTGGTTTCATCGGTGTGTGCATCACCCATTTCCACAATTATACCGGTTAACCGTGACTATATATTGGTATTGATGCAAATATAGTTTTAGTTAAGAATTAGTTAGTAAGGGCCCACAACCACTCCAAAGAGTGGTTGCAGGCATTATTTATGACATGAACACATCCATGACATGCTTTGTTAGATAAGTTCGATTAATCTAACATTTGGCTAATTGTTGTAACAGCTCTATCCCCTTCGATAACTCGATTTAGGGCATTTAGAGAAATCACTAATGGAACATATGTTTGACCATCACTGGTTACATATGTAGAGCAATCTGAGAAAGCATCATTATTGATGGATATTTTCAATGCTCCACCAGCGTTACTTTTTCTTACATAGCCTACTAGCAGACTTCTGTTCTCTTCCATTTGTTCGTTCTTATTTCCATTTTCTATTTTTTCCGTTTTTTGTTTTACCATATTATCACTACCTTACTGACAGAGCCAGTAGGAATTATCTCTCTTAACTCCAAAGGTTATGAAACTAATTATTTGGTAGTCACAATAAAACCATTCTCTTATACGCTTGGATTTGTTGGTTAAACTATGCGAGCACTAGTCACTGGCGGAGCAGGATTCATTGGGTCACATCTTATTGATAGATTGATTTCAAGAGGAGATAAAGTAGTTGTTTTAGATAATTTAACCAGTGGTAAGATTGAATTTATCCAAGGACACATCGATTCTGGTTTGGTAACTTTGATAGAAGGCGATATAACAATCTTTGAAGATGTTCTTAATGCAATGAATGGTATCGATTGTGTTTTTCACTTAGCAGCCAATCCTGATATTAGATTAGGTACCAAGATAACTGATACAGATTTGAAGCAAGGTACAATTGCTACTTACAACATAGTAGAATCGATGAGAAGATGTGAGGTTAAAAAAATAGTATTCGCATCTTCATCGGTTGTTTATGGGGAAAATGCGCCTATGCCTACACCTGAAAACCATGGACCTTGTATGCCTATTTCCCTCTATGGAGCAAGTAAACAGGCTGGTGAAGGATTGATTAGTAGTTGGGTTGGAACATTTGGACTTCAAGCATGGATTTTTAGATTCGCTAATATTATTGGGCACAGAGGTACCCATGGAGTAATTTTTGATTTCATTCACAAACTGAAAGCAGACCCCTCACGCCTGGAAGTATTAGGAAATGGACTCCAAGAAAAGTCATACATGGAAGTAGGAGATTGTGTTGAAGGAATTTTACATGTTATGGAAAAATCCAACGATAGTTTAAATCTATACAACTTAGGTAGTCATGATACTGCTTCAGTAAAGCGAATTGCTGAGATTGTCGTCGAAGAAACAAATTGCTTGGATGCTAAAATAGAGTATACTGGAGGTGACCGAGGATGGGCTGGAGATATTCCAAGAGCCATGCTCGGAATTGACAAAATGCTTTCAACAGGATATGATGTGCGGTATAGTAGCGAGGAAGCAATACGCCATACGGCTAAGTGTCTAATCGAAGAAATAGGGCTGTGATTTTAATGGGCAAAAAGGAATATAAGGATTCAATCCACCAAGGTGACAATATCGAAACTAATACTGTAAATGACCCTGAGGCAATTATTGATGCCTATGAAAGAGGCAAATCGGCTTCGAAAGGTAAAAAGTCAGATATAAAAAGTAGTAGCAAAAAAGAAAGTAAAGCCACATCTAAGCAAAATCGTTCATCACGGAATAAAAATTCACCGTATGGCAACTCACAGAATGTCACTAAAAGTAATAAAAGTCCAGTTGGAAGTGCTTTGATAAAGGTCATGTCGTTATTCTTTATTGGAATAATGATTATTGCTTTTACAGCCAATCCTATCTCAGTAGGAACCAGTGAAGGTCAAAGAGCACCCGATATTGAAGGAAAGTTCTACAATGGTTCAGGATGGTCAGAATTTGATTTTGGTAGTTATTTCAATACTTCATGGCAAGAAGGCGATGTTAGTGGTCAATGGGTTGTCATTGAATTCATGGATACCGACTGTCCTTACTGTCAAACATCTGCCGAAGAGTATGGTCAATTTGCAAATACATTTAGTGTCAATAACCCCGAATGGAATGGGGCTCATGTGAACTTTTTAGCAAGTGCGACAGAACTCAGTATTCAAGGCCATGATTCTGATAGAGCTGAGATCGAAAAGTTCCGCTCAGATTATAGCCATAGTTTCCCTTATATCGATGATATCGACCAAGATAACATGGAAGAATGGGGTATACCTGGTACTCCAAATTATTTCTTGATTCAACCTGATGGAATTATTGCTTGGTCTTCTTCTGAGCATACAGACGAAAAAGTAAGCGATGCAATCGTTCGACTAGTCCCAAGGGAGAGTGCTTGATTTGTCTTCGAACCTTCTGCTAGCAGTATATCTTTTGCCCACCCTTGTTGGTTTATTTATCGTATCTCCTTTTGGTGGTAACTTAAAATCTTCTTTGGCTGAAAGGTTCCCTTCACTTGAGACAGCGAGAGGACAATTACTTTCAGGTATTCAATTGATTTCACTTGCAGGCTTTGCAGTTTCGACACAGACCTTATGGATATCTTCCAAGATTAGTGAAGGCGGTAGTTTCTGTTCTTCAACATCTACATTTTCTTGTGATGATTTACTTGGTAATAACAAATTGAATGTCGACCCTGTTTTAGGTCTTTCATGGGGTCTAATTGGTATGGCTGTATTTGCATTATTACTATTCATTGTGTTTGTCTTAAAACAAGACCACAATCACCCACTGGCTGAGAGAATGATAAGTATGGGGGTTTTAACAACCGGTATTGGTATTTTAGTCGTCGGTCTATTAGTCTCCTATGAGATTCAAGAAGAGAAGATTTGTCTTTACTGTACTACTGCTCATATTGCCAATGTAGCAGCATTAGTTGGATTCTTTAGGTTGAGAAAACTGCATGAAGATAGTTCTGAATGGAATAAATGATGAGGTGCTTTTTTTTGAATAATCAAAGTAAAGCATGGGCTATTGTGACTCTAATTTCACTATCTTTGTTACTGGCCATAATTGCTAGAGATAATGACGTATCATTTGAATCAATCTTTTCATCGAATGATGATTCAGATGAAAATATAGAAAATGATTCTGAGGGTAATGTATCTAATTCTTCGGATGATAAGTTTGATTCATCAAATAATCCTGACCCAATCTCACAAGATTGTTTAGATCACAATGGTCTTGCCAGGCATGACCATGCAACGCTCCAAATTTTCATCAATGGTGAACAAGAATCTGTTCCTGGTAATGTAGGCATAATGACAGATATTTGTAATAAGGAAGGTGAAGAAATGCATGCAGTCCATACTCATGATAGTTCAGGGCGCTTACATATTGAATCTAATGAAGACATTGATATTCCAATTGGCGTATTCTTCGATATTTGGGGTCATCATTTCGATGAGACAGGGATATTTGACTACCGAGTTAACTCAACTCATGAGTTGATAATGACTGTTGGTGGTCAAGTGATCAATGAATATGATGATTATTTACTAATCAATACCAGCGATATTATCGAAATAAGGTATCAAGAGAAGTAATCAAGGTACAAACATTCCTTCGAACAAGGCAGCATCAGTACTTTGATCAGTTTCATGAATTTTGATAATAGTGACATCGATTCTATCATTTACTGTATATATCCTTCTCACTTCGTGTAGTAAGCTCCTTTGGACATCAGAATAATCTTCTCCATAAAGGATAGACATATGGTGATTTTTTTCATCATTCACTATTGCAATATATTCTACATACCATTCCTTCAATGGTTCGTCTCCCTGCCACTCAACATCCTCCCATGTCTTCTCCATGATATAATATTCTCGCGAGAGGTTATCAAACCTACGGTCTTATGCGCATTTACTGCCGGAAAGCGGCATTCAAAGTACGCAAAACAGATATTTACTACTTATTTATTGATTTTTTCGTAAGAAAGCCACAAAAAACCAATTATTGTGAATCCAACAAGTATCACTATCAAATTATTCCATGAACCTTCAACCTCGACATCACGGTATGAGAATTCTATAACTCCATAAGTATTTTGAGAAGTATCTTGCACAGATAAATTTTCCATTACCCGTTCATGAATCAGTAGTAAACTAAACTCTGATAAATTTTTATCCAATGTCACACTGAATCCAGATTTACAAGAGTTATCCAAGACTTTTACATCTTCAAATCCATTGGAATATTGTATGGTATTATTCTGTAGGTTACATTCAGCAATACCAGTCACCACCCTATCCCGGGTTTCTTGGCCTGGATTATCAAAACCTTCGGGGACAGTCACCGAATGTTGTGCTAGAATAAATGTTAATTGTGAAATATTATTGCCGTTTCCTTGATTTTGGAAATTACTCACTGATGCTTCAATAGTATCGTTCACTTTCTGGATATTGAACTTCAACTTACTAGGTCTTGGATTATTCACCTCCTTGGTCAGAATATCTTTCTGAACATCCGGCCATGATTCAGGACCAACTCTGATTTCCCCGCCATCTACTACGAAACTTGGTGTAGAACCAATTTCAGGATGAGTGATTTTTAATCTATCAATCCTATATTGTGAAGCCTCAGGTTGAAAGGCATCAACATCGTCAGATGGGTGATAGGTGATTATCGAGATCCGTGAACCATGGGAATCAGCAACCTCCATCAAATATGGGTCAATTTCAGAACAACTTTGACACCATGTGGCACTTAATTCTTCAACCAATAGTGTTCTACCTCCTATTGCTTCATAAGGGCCATCCCAGTTCTTGGATGCATCGATTACCATTGCACTGGATGAAGGTATCGAAAGTATGACGAAAACAAGAATTGTAATCAGGTAATGAGAGAAAGACAAAGCCCTCTGAGTCAAGAAGTCCTTTGCCATGATTGGCCCAAGCGGTGGACCCTATTCATCCCTATGTATCGGTGTATTATGACAAGAGGTTTCAATTGCATGAACTTCTAGTATGGTTTGAGTGAGAGTTGATGGCAGACCATTGGATTGAGAATCATAAACGAGATTCATGGCGGCGCCAAGCTAAAGCTAGTGGCTATCGTGCACGCTCGGCTTTCAAATTGATTCAGATTCAGGAGAGATTCAAGTTAATTCGTGAAGGCGATGTAGTCCTTGATGTTGGTTCCCATCCAGGTGGATGGGCTCAAGTCGCAGTTGAGTTAATTGGCGATGGAGGATTAGTACTCGGTGTTGATTTGGAGCCTTGTCAACCAGTTGAAGGTGCAACAATTCTGGTCGGTGATATAACAGAAGACTTGACCCAAGAAAGGATTCTTGAGGAATTAAATCATCGACCGATAAATACTATTATTTCAGATATATCTCCCGATATAACTGGCAAGTGGGATGTTGATCAAACCGTGGCTATGACTTTAGTTGCTGATGTCTTTGACTTTTCAATGAAATTATTATGTAAAGGAGGTTCTTTTACATCCAAATTGTTCCAAGGTGTTGGTGTTGAAGAATTAATTAAGGCTGTAAAGCCGCATTTCTCAGAAGTTAAACGCTTTTCTCCAGATGCTTCAAGAAACTCATCCTCAGAAGTTTATCTGATATGTAGAAATTTTATGCCATGGACTGTTACTAAGCATATCAATATCAGAAAAAAGTACGAAGAATTACTAGAACCCAAGTTGAGTGGTAATGAAATTGATGATGGTCCTAAAGAGGTATATTCATCGTTTCAGGTAAGAAGAAAAAAGGCTGATTAAGGCCTATGTTTGATTAACATTGAATTTCAATCTTGATTTATGGCAAGAAAACCGTACATTAGAAGATTAGGTAGAAGAATAAAGCAATATGAAAGACAATTCGTTCGTGAACTAAAAGCGGATAGGGTCGTAAAAAGGCTTGAATTAGTAATTCTCAGGATTTATCCGCGCAGGATTATTCATTCTAAGAAATATAATGGCCCATTAGCTGCTGCTTGTGGTAGGGATGAAACAGGACTTGTTGGTCTTGTTTTATGGGGCGAACAGATCGATAGAATAAGAATCGGCGATGTTGTTAGAGTTCAGTCCGGTTGGTGTACACTTAGAGATGGCGAACTAGTGGTAAGTACTGGTCTTTCTGGCCAAATTACGGTGATTGACCGTTAATTTTCTAACTAAAAAGAGTATTTGTAATATTCAGATTCTCACGCAACCATAAAGAAGGGTAGGGTATGGGAGACTTTGTTCCTGAGGCATATTCATGAGTGAAAGAGCAGCAAATTGTACATCATCTGGCGTTCCATTGGTCGAAGGCGGCTCAACAACTTTCCCTTGTCCTGGATGCAACGAAGTCTCCATTGGACGTAGTCCAAGATGTAGAAACCAAGGCGTATTGTACGTCTGTTCCAAATGTGGATACCAGGGGCCCTGAGGTGATACTATGGGTATGGTAGCAATGACCTATAAGTTGAATCCTAACTCCGAAGTTGAGAATGTGGATGCTGACGCAATAGCAGTAGCAGTAAGGTCACTGGCCAGTGATGTTTATGATGTTCAAGCAGTGGATGTTAAGCCTCTTGCTTTCGGTCTAAAGTTCGTTCAAGTTCACGTAGTAATGTCTGACAGAGTAGGCGGATTATCCGATGACTTTGAAGGAAAGATGTCTTTAATTCACGGTGTTGGCGAGATTGAAGTTCTATCTATGGGACTTCTTTGAATCAATCACAATTGTCTAAGTGGACATTGCATAAATTCTCTTAGTAAAGTTGTAGCGTAACTTCCAGAGGAAAGCGTGAATCTAAATCTAATACAAGCACCTTCGGGGTGCCATCTACTATTTTCCCCAGGTCCTTGCTTCCATTTAGTGCCCAATGTTTCATCATCGGTCACGATTGGTACAGTATCCACATGGAACTCTCCAAAAGATGTAACCAATGCTCTTCTCGTGCCTTTGGTCGAAAGTCTTGGTATTCTTTCAACATACCAATTTGCATCTTCTAAGTCCATATCTCTGATAGTTTGTTTCTCGATATCCCCACTTTCACCACCACAGGTAGAAATCTCACTACCAGGTAGAGGTCCTGTGGGTGTTAGTCGGCCAAGAATACAATTTCTCTCAACTCTTGGTAAGGTTCGTTCTTCAACAAGAATACAACTAGTTGCATCCAACTGTCCTTTCTCATCTACTCGCCCTACTAAGTCTCCTATGACCGGTGTAGAAATTGGTAATTTAGCATTTATTCTTGAGTTCAAGGATTTATTGAAAACAACAGATTGTAAGGCGTGAATGGTCATCAACTGTAGGTTATTTGGAAGTTTTAGAACCGCTCCAACCCAATCTTCGGGTTTTTTGATCAGTTGTTCTAACATTCTCTTTTCGAAACCTAACCACTGTGGTATTATTTCTAAAGCCTCCTCTATTGGACCATTATCTCTGACGAATTTTCTGAACTCTTCAACATCTTCTTTTTCCGTAATTCCTTCCATCGAGATGTAAGCCATTGCCGCCTCTTTCCATCTATTAGCGATTATATGCCTACCTACTTCTGCAGTCACTGGTCGTCCAGAGCCAAATCTTTGCGGTCCTATCCAGTTAGGGAATAAATTATTTCCAAGAGATTCACTTAGTTTATTATTGATTAATTCCACTTCCTGCAAGGCTTCCTCTTCACTCATAGGTGTTCCATCCTTATGGCAGCAACCTCTTGCGACAATTGTGAATCTATTTCCACGATGATTTCCAAATCCAATTTTTTGATGAGTTCTTCCAAGTATCTCGATTTCTACATCGGGCATTTCTACCTCAGCAACTTTGTTTTGATTGGCATCGATAACAAATAGTTGTTGAGTGACTGCTCTCTTATCTTTAGTTCCGGCAAAAAAGATTCTATTTCTTGGGATTTTTAAAGTTCTAGCCAAATTATTACAAAATCTATTTGTCTCCCAATTTGTCAATGTTATTTTAGCAACAGTGAATCTTCCTTTTGGTTCTAAGTGTAGTGGAGTTGAGATCTCTTCAACTCTAAAATCAGCAATTCTTGATTTTAGCATTCCGCCGATACCATTTGTTTCAGTGGCATAACCCTCTAAACCTATCAACTTAGATAACGGGTCAGAAAAAGACATCGCTTCAGCCCCTTCAGAGGCTTGTTGCGGAGAAATCTTTTGAGATTCCATCGACGATTTCTTTAACCAACTTCTCAGAAGAACTCTTGCCCTTGACACGAATGTAAAATTCTGGGTCATCCAATTCAGGATGTCCTGGGAAATAGTTAGCATAGTCAACATTTTTGTGACCATTCAAGCGTTGTCGAAGCATTTGAAGAGCAGTATGGCTTTCACCAACGATTCTCAATCTCAGTTCATTTTTTTCCATAATAAGTACCTTTACTGGCATAGCGAACGGTCTGTCGTGCCGCCTACTTGTTTTGAAGTTATCCTTTGAACGAGAGTGACAAAAATGTAAATACAACAATTTACGATACGATTAACCCGTTTGCTTTTTTACTGAATCAGTGTCGCCTTTCTATGGACACTGCGAAATTGGAGGAGGTAATGGCTTCTCATGCAGATAAATTCCGTAAAGCATCACTACCTATTTTAGTGGTTACTGGCATAATTACGGTACTTTTACTAGCAAATTTGTATTCTTCACCTCCTCAGTTTAACACAGACTTGGACGCATTCTCTCCTGATTCGGAATCAAAAGACGCTCATGATAGAATTCATGAATACTTTCCAAATGAAACAAGACCATTATTTATCGATGTGGAAAGAAATGATGGGGGCAATGTTCTAACCTTTGATAATATTCTCCTAATGCAGGAGCACCTCAAAGAAATCGAGCAGATTTCATTCAGTCAAAACGATTCAGTAATTGTTTGGACGACGACTCCAAATATTCTTCAATTAGCTTTAGATGAAGAATCTAATGGTACCAATATTTCTCAACTATCATCATGGAATCAATTATTGGACGCGATTGTGGATGATGATGTAGAGTGTCGTTTGACCAATGATGATCAATTCCTTTCGGCTGCCACTTATGCATCATCTGCTTTGCTAAATACCGATTTAGATTTCTCTCCAACATGTGACTACCTTGCAGATGGTTCTGGGGATGGTACTCCAGTGGCCAGTTCAACACTCTGGGTTTTAGAGATAGACCCAGACATGAGTGAAGAAGATAGAAAAGAAGTTCAAGTTGAAATTAGAGATAAATTTGGACAATTGTCTAAGAATTCAGAACTAGATTACGGTGTTGTTTCACTTGACCTCTTATCTCATGATATCGATAGTGGTACTTTTGATAATTTAGCACTCCTGGTAGTCCTAGCACTTTTGGTAGTTGTTGTGTTACTAATATTCACTTTCCGTTCCATCAGCGATGTTGCTTTCCCTCTAGTGGGATTGTCAAGTGCTTTGATTTGGACATATGGTACACTTAATCTATTCAATGTAGAATTCACTGCATTAGAAGTCGCAGTGGCTCCATTGGTTCTTGGATTGGGAATTGATTATGCAATACACTTGCAACGAGCACAAGCAACACTAAGAGAACAATATCCTGATCCAGCAGAGTCATGGCTACGTGCTTGCGCTAAACTATCAGTTCCTCTATCTTTAGCAGTAATCACAACAGTGGCAGCATTCTTGGCCAATGTAATATCCCCGTTACCTCCATTGACTACTTTTGGATTAGCCCTTGCTTTCGGTGTGATTTGTGCCTTTATTACTTCGACAGTAGTTGTAGGAGCGCTTCACGTAGTTCTTGACTTTTCTAATTTAGAAAATACTTCTAAAGCCATTACTTTGCCAGTCTTTACCAATAACTTAGTAAAGATTCAGCAGAAACAACAAGTGAGTATTTTCCTTGTTGTAATATTACTTTCTGGACTTTCCATTTTTGGAGCAGCCTCACTCGATACTGATTTTGACCTTGGTGATTTTGTTGACCCTGAAATGGAAATCATGGGTGTTAGGGAAGATTTAGCGGATAATTATGATAGCGCTGGCTGGAAAGTAATCTATGTGTTATTCGAACCAGTTGACCAGAAAGTGTACATTGAAGGGGACTCTGACTTACTGAATGAATTAAGAGGTTTACACGCTGACTTAGAATCCAATCACGATGTAGTCGGTACCGACGGTAAACTTCCTTCACCCTCATATGAGGGCCCTTATGTAATATTGAGAGATGCGATTCTTCGAGATAGTAATTTTGGGCAGACGCATAATCTAGAAGTTTTTGCAGATGGAGGCGTTTATGTCGATAATTATAGTCGAGGCTGCAACTTAGGTCTTGCTTTCCAATCATTGATGCAAAACAATACTATTGCCGATGCTATTAGTGGCGAGACTTGGTCGCAGAGGGTAGAGAATAGCGTATACTTGGAAGATTCCAATATTATCTATCTTCGAAATGAAGTAAGGGTAGAAGCTTCAACTTCTGTCCAATCTGCACAGGTAGTGAAAGACTTTGAAACAATGCTGGGCGATGAATCAAAGTCGGGGACTTTGAGGTATAATCTTGCATCTAATTCGGAACTATATGTCACTGGTGACTTAGCAATGCTTCAATCAGTACTCGAGGGTATTTCGATTTCTCAGATAAAATCAACTGCAATATCTCTGGTGGTTTCCTTTATTGTTTTAATTTCCCTAACACGAAGAATCTTACCAGCAGTAGTGGTTCTATTCCCAGTATGTGTAGCATCTTTATGGGTTGTTGGCTCTATGGCAGTTATTGGTTTGAAGTGGAATGTTCTAACTGTAATGGTTACAGCATTAACCTTAGGAATCGGTATTGATTATTCTATCCACATGTGGCGTCGTTTCGAAGTAGAGCTATCTCGTAGAAACAATCATTGGGATGCTCTCAGGGCTTCTATTTCCACAACCGGTGTCGCATTGATAATGAGTGCACTTACAACTGCTCTAGGTTTCTTAGTCCTGATGTTTTCACCTATGCCTGTGATTCAAGACTTCGGCCTAATAACTGCGATAACAGTATTCTTTTCTCTACTTCTAGCATTGGTACTATTACCGGTTGTAATGGAACTTTCCGCAAGAAGCCGAGAGGAACAAGTCATCGAGAAAGAGTTCGAGCCTCAGTTGGATGATCTTGCTTAATTTCTAGAAAGAGCCTCAGTGATATCTTTCATTTCAAGCCCCTGTTCACGGGCTACTAAAGCGATACACATCCAAAGGCTTACGAAACTCAAGGCACTTTTCTTTCTTTGAACTCGTCTTTCAATTTCGTCTAATTCAAGTTTTGATTGTTTGGCGACAAAGCGCTTAAGTCTCTTTTCCATCTTTGCTCTAGGGTCTTTACTGATTGTTTCAGGTTTATTATCGACTTTTATGGTCGCTTCTGTTTTATTTTTTGCCGGTTCAGCCGGCGATTTTACTATTTCGGAGATATTTACGAATGCCTTTGAATCATATCGAACTGGATTAATCAATCGTGATGGCCTGGGAAACCAACCAAGTGGTGTTGTTATTGAATTATTTTTGATAACGGATTGTAACGAACCTTCGTTGCCAACCAACCATCCGGCATCGATTAGAGAATGGACTGCAGTGCTCGCTTCATCAGGTGATAACCAACCCATGTCGAAAGATAAAACTCTCTCGATATCCAAGTCGGAAAGGGAATTGCCATGCCTGAAACACACTGCTAAGACTCTGCAGATATCATCAACATCAGCATCCGCCATGATTGCTATAGAAGGTGATTGTTTTTCAATATAGGCGTGTATAGTTAATAAAATCTGAACCATAATAATATCCCATGGAAACAATAGTTTCTTTTGAAGAGGTCATCTGCGCGCACCAAGGGGGAATATGAATTTCACGAGAATATGTAGCTAGAGACCCCCGAACAGGCAAACCAATCAAAATGGGTGGCTCGAAAAACATCAATCATACAATTGAGTCGGAGACTGGCCCGTGGATGGCTCTCAAGAAGGAAGAAATAATTCCTTTAGCAAGAGGAGAATTTAGTTCGGTGGATGTTAGTTGGAAGGGTGAAAGTTTGACTCTATCGAGAATTGATGGAATCATGGCATTGACTCGAATTAAAGGCAAGGGGAAGAATTCTTCAATGGCTCATCAAACCTTATTACTTTCATTAGAGAGTGATATTCCTGAAATACGAGAAGCGGGATTGAAAGCTCTGCCTGAAGTTGCTACACAAAAGTCAGAGGAATTATTTGATTGGCTTTCAGTTTTACTGGATGACCCAGTTCCTAAAGTTAGGCAAGCTGCAAGTAAATGCCTATCACTTTCAACACCTGTATTTCCATCAGGAGTACAAGTAATCCTTCAAAATGAACTTCGCTCTTACAATAATAAACGGATGGAGGCAGCATGGAAAGGTCTCAACTCGCTCTGTGAAACGTGGCCTTCTGTAGCCTGTGATCATATCGACACCCTACTTCTTGAAGAGGATCCAATTTATCGAAGAAAAGCTGCTAAGTTGCTGAGAAAGTTATTATCCAAAGGTGGCTCAGTAGCCTGGGATTTAATTTCCTGGGCATTAGATGACGAAGATGTTGAAGTTCGACGTAATGCTGCCAAAACACTACCATCTTTGGCACGAAACGAAACAAGACTTGCCACTATATTTTCAGAACGGGCAATGATCGACCCCGATAATAAGGTCAGATTGAGTGCAATTAAAGCAATACAAGCGATGGATAAAGACCATGGTAGAGCTAGAGAATTGGTACTTCAAGGTGCTTCCTCAAAGGATATGAATATTCGAAAGGCCTGTATTGAGATGCTTCCAAGGCTATACTCTGATGAAGTTCTTCGTGGCATTGCAATAGACTTACTCAAGGTGGAGGCAGACGAGACACTCCGTCAGGAACTGAAAGAGATGGCAATAGATGAATCCCTCGAAGGTTCAGAGGCGCAGAAAAACAAATTCTTAGCACCTGCACCTTCGGTTCCAATGTTAGATAGGGAAGTTGCTGAGGCTCATGGTATTCAATTAGGCTTAGAAAAATTACCTGTCGGAGCGAATTCAGATTCAGGACCTAAAAAGCCTCTTAATGATGAAGAACAACTTAAGAAGCAGAATGATGCTCTAAAAGAAGATGCTAAGAAAACTAATCCATTGTACCGTTCAGTTAGCCAAGATGACATGATGGGATATGAAGAAGAATACGATTTCACGGATTCAGACGACGACGAATTTTGATTAATAACTCATTATCAATTGTCGGTATGGTTAAGAAGGGGGCTTTAGTGGACTGCTTGCTTAAGAGGTGTAATTATGAGTGACTCTCCTTTCAATGACAAAGCTGAACAATTCGACCGTTTGTGGGATGGACTAACTCCAAAGGGAGTCAATCGAAACAAATCCTTGAAGTTCCGACAATATATTTTGGAACACGTTAGGCAGATGCGTCGTCCTTTAAACAAAGAAAATGCTCGTAAGTACTGGATGGGTATTCTTCAAAAAGAAATTGCAGAGAAGGATAACTTCTGATTACATTCGTTAGGGCTACCCCCGTCTCGGTGCCCATAGTAATTTGAGACGGAGGTGAAAAAAATGTTCACGAATCAAAGTTTCAAATCTTGGGATTTACCTACAGAGTTACAGGCTGGTTTAGATTCTCTTGGTTGGGAATTAGCAACACAAGTCCAAAAAGATACCATACCCTTAGCCAGAAAAGGTCTTGACATCATAGGTCAAGCTAGAACTGGTTCTGGTAAAACTGCCGCCTTTGGGATTCCAATCCTAGAGTCATGTAAACCAATTGGCAAATTTCAGGCTTTGATTTTAGCTCCAACAAGAGAGTTAGCTAATCAGGTTTCACAAGAGATAGAAACTCTTCAAGGTGAAATGGGATTGAAGATTATTACTGTCTATGGTGGTACTGACTTAGAGAAGCAAGCCAGAAAGTTACAAGATGGTGTTGACATAATCGTAGGTACACCTGGTAGAGTCATGGATATGACTCGCAGAGAGTTTATCGATATGTCATCAGCATCTATTTTCTGTCTCGATGAAGCAGACCGAATGTTAGATATGGGATTTTTCCCAGATATTATGTGGGTCGTTGAAAAGATGACAAATAGGCAACAAACTCTATTATTTTCAGCAACATTCCCTCAAGAAATAATCGATGCTGCAAATGAGTTCATGAATGAACCAGAATTTATTTTGACTAATTCAGAGGAATTAGACCTTCCCCCGGTTGACTTGTACAGTATAAGAATTGGTAGAGGTAATAAATTATGGGCACTCTCTCGTTTGTTGCTAAGAATGAATGACGAAGATCAAACAATCATCTTCTGTAATACCAAGAGAATGGTCGACTTGGCAACCCAACGTTTGAGTAAGCAGAAATTCAGTGTTGAAGGCCTGCATGGTGACTTGAACCAAAACCAAAGAGAAAAGATATTGGATAGATTCAAAGGTGGAGAATTCAGGACTATTGTTGCAACTGATGTCGCAGCAAGAGGTATTGACGTCGATGGAATTACTCTGGTTATCAATTATGATATTCCTAATGATGTCGACTCATTTATTCATAGAGTTGGACGTACGGGTCGAATAGGACGTAGTGGAGAAGCATGGAGTCTTGTTTCCAAGGATGATTCACCTCAATTGTCTAAAATTATAGCAACCTATGACCTAAATATTTCCGAATCAGAAGTCCCAGGACTAAATGAGGGAGTTGAAGAACTCATCAAGTACCAAGATGACTATCAAGAGAACTCTAGTGTCTTTGGTTTTGTAACTCTTGAACTAGATGCTTCAACATCACAAATTGGTTCATCAAGGAAAATTACTGACTGGTTCGTTAAAGCGATCAAATGTAATGAACTAGCAATTGGAGATATTACCTTTGAAGATGATTCAACAAGAGTAGATATTCATACCAGTAAAATTGGTCTTGCGATAAAAGCCTTAGAGAAGAACCAAATGAATGGAATAAGTGTCAAGACTTCAATTGTAAATTGATCATTCTTCTTCTATAAGTTCTTTTGGCCACTCACCATTAGCCTGCTTTCTTTCAAATTTGAATACTGTAAAAGCACCAACTAATACTCCTATAGCCGATAAAGACCATGAAGTATCGATGGCATTATCCCAAGTATTTTGAGCTTCGATACAACTATTGGTGGATAATTTAGAAAATGAACAGAAGTCCAAGGTTTCTTTTGCATCCATGGCTGAATCATTTGTAGTAATACTGAAAACGCCATAGCAGATCATCATGACTACAAAGGCTAATGTTAGGAAATGCTTTGTATCCCAATTAGAACGAACTTTAAATCTCCAATTTTCTTTATTCTTTTTCGAATTAAGAACCTTTGATGAACCGCCTACAAACTTAAACCAAACCAACCACATCATAACTAACAGTAGTAAAAATCCCCACTTATAGACTAATTCATGAAAATTCCACATTCCTGTCAAACACACAGGATTATTTGGGTCTATGTAGCAATCGGAGGCTGCAATTGGATAGAAAGCTACCAATCTTACAATATTTAGTACATATACAATGGTACACATTACCATTACTGACCTAATCTTTAACTTTTGAGGAACTCCTTCAGTCATCAATATTAATGTAGAAATAAAGATCATTTCGTGGACGCCAGCACATTCATCAGACACATACAAAGCGACAGTATCCAGACTTCCAGGGAAATTAGGATTGTAGAGGTTAATCTGAGTCATCCAACCATTATGAGTCGTCAACGTTGCAGTACCTTCGCCATAAATCAAATTTGTCAACTCATGCCAAATCCATGCTTCGCTAATTTGAATCGGCAGTAGTGTATCAGATGGTTGAGTTATGAACCAATAAAACAACTCTACACAGAGTAGAGCCAATGGTATCTTCATATATTTTTTACCAAGTTGAAAAACCTCTCCCCACGACAAATCTTCCACAGTGGAAGTTGATGTTTGGGTATTGGCCATGTGCACTGCTAGGGCTATCTATTCATCAATATGAGGTATGATAAGATTAAATGTATATATCTTGTAACACATGGATTGAAATGTATGTTCTATCACCACCAATTAGTGAAGGTCGTGTTGGACTCTGATTTGAGTAAAATTATTTCACATCAAATCAATGTCATCGGATTTTTCTGCCCAGTTCCTCTTTCGGAAACAAAGAAGGCTTTGAAGAACTTGAAAAGAGGCGACGTTTTGGAAGTTATTGCAGATGACCCTGAGGCAGTTCACGATATCTCTATGCTGATTGAGCGAATGCCACACAGAATGAGTATTATCGATGAACAAACAGGTGAGTTCCGCTTTATCATAGAGGTGAAAGAATGACAGATGACGGTTCTGGAATTGTTGAGGATTCTTCAATCCCTAGTGAAGCTAAATTACCAACTCCGTTTGGAGAATTCAAAATCCGAGTATTCCATGAGGAAATAACAGGCTTTGACCATGTTGCTTTGACTTTAGGAGAAATGGACGGCCCCGACCCTGTTTTAATACGAGTTCACTCCGAATGTCTAACCGGTGATGCGTTTTCAAGTCTAAGGTGTGATTGTGGTCCGCAATTACAAGCTGCTCTAAAATCAATTGCAGAAAGAGGTTGGGGATGTTTGCTGTATCTAAGGCAGGAAGGCCGAGGAATAGGTTTGCATGCAAAAATACAGGCATACCGACTTCAAGATCAAGGTGCAGATACCCTTGATGCTAATCTCATGTTAGGACTTCCGGGTGACAGCAGAGATTACAATATTGCAGTTTCTATGCTGGAATCCTTGAATATAGACAGAGTAAGCCTCCTTACTAATAATCCCAATAAAATCAGTCAGTTGAGAGAGTACGGTATTGATGTTGTAGAAAGAGTTCCTTTAGTAGTCGGTGTTGGAGATTCAAATCGTTTTTATCTTGAAACTAAAATTGACCGAATGGGTCATTCTATAGAAAAAGATGAACTGGAATAAAAAAAGGAGGGCCGTGACCGAGAATCGAACTCGGGCTGACAGAACCACAATCTGTCGTGCTAACCCCTACACCATCACAGCCATCTGGGTATTTGCCCCCTCAAGTGCTTGGTATTTCAATAATCCGCTAAACTTGAGTTACTTAATTATCCATAAAAAATTAATCTTTTGACCCTTGCATTCAATAGTTATCGTCAATGTCGCCATGGTATGGGCACAAGATACAAGCGAATTTCTGTAGTATCACTTATGATTCTTATCTTGTTACTACCCATAGCAGGGCATGCTAGTGCCAGAAGCGTCCACTCAGTATCTAATTTTGATTTATTCCCGCAAGGAGATTTTAATGACCCTATTGCTTGGCAAGCAGATTCAGGAATTACTTTTCTTACATCTGATGCGCAATATACTGAATCAATGGTTGCCGATAATCGTATGACATTATTACATAGCCGTCCAAATAACTACCAATCATTAACTACATGGGCAGGAAACTCTGCTACAGATTCTAACTATTCGACTGGCTCCCCTGACCTGCAATTCACTTATACTTCTGGACCAATAATCGAACTCGATAGTTTTGATACCTCCAGTATGAACTCCTATGAATTAGTTTCAGTCTCCGTAGTAGCAGCTTTCCACATTCCAGATAATCTTGAGCAAGATCAAGTTCAGATAGTGATGAAGTATGATGGTAATTTTGAAAACTTAGTAACCTATGTAAATACTCAAAGTCCAATTGATTATATCAACGGAAGTTTGTGGTCCAAGAATATAACCTCTCTTGCAGACTGGTCTTGGTCGATGATTGAAGATATTGAGATAAATCTAGATTATGTTTCGGTAGGAAGTACAGATGATGCTAGATTAGATGTTGATGCTTTTGGAATAGAAGTAGTGGTAAAGTATCCATGGTATGGAAGCGAGTGGGCATCATCAACTTCTACTTTTACAGGGCATTCAATGCCAATTATCGATGTAGATATTTCAAAGGGTCAATATAACAATATGGCATTAGCCCAATGCGGTCTTACTTCAAGTCTATCTGGGTCTTCAGGTTCTTGGGTTAGTGAAATAATCGAATCACCTCCAAGCCAAACAATAGGTAGGGTTCACTATTCATTAGATGACTCGAGTATTGATGATGTTGTAATGGAATATGCTTCATCATCCGATGGAACTTCATTTAGCGAATTTAGTAATTTATCTAATCATGAACTCTTACAAGAACAATATGTAATGATTAAAATCACCAGCACAGATTCATGTGTATCAGGAATTACAGCAGATTATAATAATCCATCTCTCAGCATAGATGGTAGAATCTTTGGTAGTTTAGAGGGTTTATCAACAGAAAACTCGAAATGGAAAGTATATGTGAATAATCAAGAAGTAACATACCAATCGATTGCACAAATAGGTAATTTCAATTTAGATTTACCAATTGGTCAATACATGATGGTTGGTGATGATAGTATTGATGTTCAAGTTAGAGCATGGTTTAATTGGGATTCTGATGGTTCGTCTAGTACTACAGCACTAGAAGTATCGAGTATTTCTATTAGTGGAGGTTTCGATTTGGAATGGGATGAAGACCCTACTTGTGGTTTGATTGGTACGCAGACCTTTTTCGAAGATGGCGGTGGGATTTTGATTCCCTTTGTCAACGGTTGTAGTGATGACAGGACTAGTAAAGATAATTTATCAGTTGATTTTATAGTGGAAAATGAATCTTTAATTTCGGTTGACCTCTCACAAGAAGATATTAGAATTCTGCTCAAACCTGAGGCATCTGGAACTACTACTGTTTTGACTACTGTTAGCGACCAAGTAGGTAATCAATGGCAAGAAACTTTTATCGTAACAATAAATACAGTAGATGATGCTCCAGTTTTGAATGAATTCCCAGCAGTTGTTCCAGTAGAATTATCGGTATCCACTCAGGTACCTTTTACCTACAGCGATATCGATTCAACTGGCTTAACTGCATATACTAACAGAAGTTGGGCGACAATTGACCTTGATTCAGGATTCATTACGATTAATGCCCCTTCAGCAGGATTAATCATACCTGTAGAGATTAATCTATGCGACCAAAACACATGTGTTCAAAGAATACTAGACTTGGAAGTTCAATCATTACCTGATTTACTTATTGAAGAAGTTGTAGTATCTGATGGAGATATATTTCACAAAGACATAGTTCCTATCAGCGTGTATGTAAGGAATAATGGAGATGCTGAAGCTACATTGATTTCAGTAAGGTGTCAACAAGGAGCGGATTTAATAGATATCCAAACCATTTCCATCCTTCTTGCACAAGAACTCGGAGTAGTTACGTGTGAATGGCAAGTTCCTGAAGGAATTCAAACTGCTGAAATCAGTATTGAAATTGACCGAGGTGGCGATATTATTGAAGGAGATGAAGAAAATAATCAAGCCAATATAACAATTGAAGTTCTAGAGCAAAATAAAGAAGATAAAACTTCCAGTGGTTTCGAAATATCAGGTTCTTCAGTATGGATAATCACAATTATCGCATTGGCTCTGGTGATTGGGATTTTCTCATTCCTAACACCTCCTAAGATCAAAAAAATTAATTGATTAAAGAATATTGATTACCGATGTTCTAATGTCGGATAACGCGAAAATACACCTTAACATTGATAGGTGCAACGAAAAACGAAACTTTACTTTGAGGCTGTGGGGGTCGTTCAACTAAGGTTGACAAAGTGGGTGTGGGAACATGTCAATATTGAAAATAAGAATAGAAACGGAAGAATATATTTACGAAGAATTTGAAGAAGCTTGATCACTTTTCTTGTACGCTCCATCTGCGAGGGTACAGGTCTTGTTCGAGTAAGACCATGCTAGGTCTTGCAACTTCTCCCGAATCCATATTCGGTAATTGATTGGTATCTACGGTTAGTTTTACTATACCTACCAACTCCTCTTTTAATGTGAATATTGCGAGTTCTTTCCCAGATGTAATTTTGTCATCTATATCTACAATCCCTGGTCTTAGAAGTGGCGCTCCATGAGCAATCGCTGCTGCTGCACTATCTTTGACGTGTGCTGCAGGCATATCTAGGACTAGTTTCTCTACAGGTTGAATCATCTTTAGAAGTGCATCAGGCTTATCGCATTCTTTCCAAAGCCAGTATGCATCAGCCACTTCTTGAAGAGTAACACACTTTGATAGTTCAAATCTACCGGATTTTTCACGACGCAATTCTTTGAGTTCTACTTTATATCCTAGCATGAGACCTAAATCCCGAGCCATAGTTCTGACATAAGTACCAGCTTCACATTCAATGCGAGTCAAGAAATCTTTACCATTTCTTTCAATCATATCGAATGTTGAAATTTTTCTAGTTCTGACCTGAACTTTTACAGCCGAGATTTCAGGCGGTACATTGTAGACACGGCCAGTAAGTCTCTTCATTGCAGATGCAAGAGCATCAGCATCAGGATCTTCAGCACAACGGAAAATAGCAATATATGTCTTTTTATGAGTTAAAACCTTCTTTGTAACTTTCATAGATTTACCCGCAAGTAAGGGTAGAACTCCTGTGGCAAAGGGGTCTAATGTGCCTCCGTGTCCTAGTCGCTCAAGGCCAAATAAATCTCTAACCCATGATGCTACTTGATGTGAAGTAGGGCCTGCAGGTTTGTCCAGTAGAATAAATCCAGAAGCGAGTCTTTGTTCCACGGTTCTTGAATCCGGATGTCCTCCGATTGCATTATTGGTTTCTGCTTTAGTATCAAGAATTAGTTTTTCCAAAATTATCCCTCCAAAATTTCTAGAGTCAACGAAAACACTTCGTCTATTCCAATGTGTGTTGCATCCACTACATGTGTGTATGGTTCCTTATGCTCTGGATTTAAGCCATACATGCTCTCATATCGTTGAAAATCAATATCTGCTCTTTCGCTATTTTCCTTTAGGGCCTGCTCAAATGAGACCCCTTCTCGCATAACTACTCGATTCGCTCTTTCTTCATCGGTTACGTCAAGCCATAGGCGAATACATTTGGCTTCTAATTTATATGCCCACCAGCCCGACAATCTCGACTCAATTATCTCGATTTCATTCTCAGAAATTAGGTTCTTGAGTTTTTCATCTAATTGTCGGTCTACCATTTCGTCTTCACTACACAACTTTCCAAATTCAGATAATGAGAGATTTCTTACCTTTGCTTCATCTCTAAAGATTTGTCCACCATTAACAGAATTCCAATTGAAGTGTTCCATCAATTTCCTTACTAGGGAACTTGTACCGCTACCAGGATGACCTGATATGGTTATTTTGGGCATATTCACACCCATTTATGTCGACAAACTGTACACTTCTTATCTCGGGGGCCACTCTTTGTGATTATATCACAACCGCACTTTGGACATTCTAATCCTTCAGCGCTAGAGTAAGTCGAGGCAGAATCAATAGAATCTTTTGAATCGGATGCCGATTTAGTTGAGTTCTTTCGATTATTCTTACTTTTATTTGAGTTTGACTTACTACGCTGTCTTCTTCGCTTAGCATTTTCATCAACTTTCTTGGCTTGTCCTGCCACTAGATGTAGAAGTGGCTCTTTCAATTTATCACCAGCAACAACAAGTGGGTGAGAACGATATCTGAACAGTTTTATGTGCCTATCGACAATTCTTCCTAGAGGTGCACTCATACAGATGTAGGCACATATCCATGCGGGGAAGAAAAGAAATTTATCAGATAATAGATTCCATTCTGACGCCCAAGGCAATGAAACATAATCCACTCTAAATGATTCCACTGCAGTTGTTAACCAAGAGAATAGTCCAATAATAATTACCATTGTAAACATCATAGGCTTCATGGCACCCATTTGCATCTTAAGTTGCTCTGGCATCATTTGCTGTTGAAGTAGAGTTGCCTTTTCTTGAAGAATAGGGTCTCGAGACATCCTTGCATCATTCATCATTCTTCGGACTTGTCCTTGTCGGTGACCGATATGAGCTTGTGCAATGGGGTCTTGGAAGAAACTTCGAAGTATAGTATTCATCAGCATTGAAAAAGAACCAAGCATTAGAACAGTTACGATGAAATACGTTTCTTCAGGAAGTACTGGAGACAAAACAGGGTCTGCAATTCCACCCAAAGTTCCTCTGATTCCAGGATTCATAATCAATAGGGTCATCAAGACCATAATCATGAGCATCATCATCATCGAACCGCCGGGCGGCTGAGGTGGAGGGGGGTTATTCCCACTTGACATAGGTGATGGGCAGAGCATAGAGGGCATCAATGTTGGGTTCAAAATTACCTCAAAATCTGTAAATGAACTGTTATGGGTGAGTTTGAAACGGTGAACCCCTTACGGGTAATACATGAGACGCAAACAACCACTTGAGGTAGATGCTAATTGGCGATACCCATTACCAATGCCTATGCCCTTCCAACCAGTTTGTGTTACGGAACTTGAAGCGATCGAACAGATGGCAATACTAAAGTCACAACCTAGAGTCTTCATGTGGACAGATGAGCCTAGACGATGTCCTTCTGGTTGGGATTATATTGCCAGTGTCCGTCAAGGTGTTCCCCCACAAGGAATTGTAGCTGAACTTGATGCATGGATGGAACAATATCCTGGTGCTTGGTTAGCAGTAGATCTTCGGGATGGAGTAATCCCTCCATCAACCCCAATACCACTAGATCAATTTCTTTCCCAACTTGATAGACCTACTCTAGTCATAGTAAGTTCTTCTTCGGAAAATGAGTTCTGGCCTCAATGGGTCTTACCCCAATGATTTCACTCAAAAACGTACTCGCATGCACTGCATATAGCAGCATCAGATGAATTCTTTGTTGTACAAATCGGACAAACCTTGTCACTTTCTGAAGAATCCGCTGTAACCGATTCTTCTTCTGCTTCAACAACTTCTTCCACAGTTTCTGATTCTTCAGTAGTTTCATCTGAATTCATTTCATTCCATGCATTCGCAGCATCTTCAATTTCAGCCTTCTTCAAGTATCCATTGTCATCATGGTCAAAGTTAACAGCATGAGCAACAAATGCATCACGGTCTTCTATACCATTAGCCTTCATTACACGAAGTAATACATCCTCTCTCCAAGTAACCTTTGGTGAATCTTCTTCAACGACATCATCGACTTCAGCAGTTTCCTCTGATTCTACTTCTTCGACTGTTTCCTGTTCTAAACTTGGAACGTCTTCAGTTTCAACTTCATCTCCAAAGTGTACTCCGTGGAATCTATTTAGTGCTTCAGCATCAACTTCTCCAGAGCCCTTGATTTCGAAGGAAACTTCAACTCTCTCATTCTTTCCAACAATTGGGACCATCCAACTTACATGAGAGCCATCATCGCCATCTTCACTGGTCATTTCGCAATCTTCACGCTTTCCACCAGTTCCTTTAATATGCCAATCTTTGATTTCAAAGTTTGAAGGTATTACATCATTGATGAAAACGTCTTGTAAAGCAGTATCTCCATTATTCTCGAATAGAATCAATACTTCGTATCTACCCTTTCCACCTAGAGGAATTGCTTGCTTACCTGCAGAGAAGTCTCTTCTGTGGTGAATCACCTTCAATGAAGGTGGGTTACTACAGTCTCTTGAGCATACAGGTCCGAATCTTTCCGCACTGAATTCTGTACGTAGCGGTGCGACTACCATCTTGTTATCAGGAGATGGGTCTGGTGCAATCAGGTCGTAATCGATAGAAATCTCTTCACCTGCGGACAAACCGAGTGGTCCTCTGGTACCAATGGTAAGAGTTAGGGTGTGTCCATCGCCATCAGGTGAGCGGTGTTCCTTCTCTAGAGTAATTCCAGCACTAACTTCAGCCTTGTATTGTTCTGGGTCAAGTTCTTTACCACCGATACTAATTTTCATCGATTCGAGGTCAGGTGCTTCAAACAAACCAGGCACATCGTCAGTAACTCTCATCAAATTTATAGTGGACGAACCAGAATTTGTAAGTTTCAATGACGCTCCAACTTTTTGACTTCTATATGAGCGAAGTCCAGTAGTTGAATACTTCTTTTCAACATCGGCTTCAAGGATGTCAAAGGAACTCTCTTCAAGAGATATTGAACCTTCAGTAGAGCGGACTGCTCTTGGAAGAATCGTATATGATAAGTCATATGTGAAATCAGGTTCTGAAGTTGCTTCAACAGTTCTTTCTTCCGATTCCCATTTTCCGTTAGGTAATACATCATCATCGACATCAGAAATATCAAACAATAACTCATTACTTCCCTTCATTGTAACCTGGAGTTTTACCAAGTCCACAGCGAAAGAGGAACGGTTCTCGAATATTGTTTTACAAACCCAGTTGTCTGGTCTCTCATCTTCACGAACACGCATGTAGGTAAATCCTCGGCAGAACGCATCGAGTTCTCTGAAATTCAAACTCGATAGAGTAGAATTAGCAGTATAACTTGCAGATGCAGATCCAGCATTGATTGTCTTAGTTCCTGTAACTGTGATTTTCCCTTCAACTGAAAGAGTCTTTTTCTCTCCAGCCGATAGGCTGCCTACCGACCAGTTCATAGTATCGCCTTCAATTACTGCAGCGCCGGAGTTCTCAAACGACATTTCACTAGGGATTGGTCTTGTAACTTCGACATTATCAATTGTAACATTTGAAACGTTTTCAACTTCAATCTCTAATGCAAGAGGACCTCCTTCAGGTCCATTAGCAACAGATAATGAGCGCTCTTGGGAGCGTGCAGGGTTGGTATCTAAGTGTTCACGTAGAACAAGCATTCTCATCCCATCGACCTTATACTTCATACTGTATTTCTTACCAGCCTCTAATTCATCAACAGATACATGGTCTCCACCAATATCAGTTGAATCAGCATTGTCTAGAATTACGTCAATATCATAAATTCTATCATCTGTAGATGGATTATTAATTGTCAGAGTACCCTTGACAGATTGCTTGACTATCTCTCCGTCACTGCTTAATGTAGACTTTTCAATTTCATGAAGAGAACCTTCGAGTTTGTCACCAGGTACTTCATCAACCTCAGCTCTAGAACGAATAGTTGCTCCGGCTTGTTCTCCGATTTGTTCATCAGGTGCCATATCTTCAGTTTCCTCAGAATCTCCTTCCAAAGTTTCAGGTGGTGCTGGTGGCGCTAGTAATGCATCAGGAGCAGGTGGTGCCGGTGGCGCTAGTAATGCGTCAGGAGCAGGTGGTGCCGGTGGCGCTAGTAATGCATCAGGTGCAGGTGGTGCCGGTGGCGCTAGTAATGCATCAGGTGCAGGTGGTGCCAGCAATACATCAGCAGCCGATGATTCTTCTATTGGAGGCATAGGTGGCATTTCAGGTGGTGCCGGTGGAGCATCCATAGGTGGCATAGGAGGTGCAGGTGGAGCGTCCATAGGAGGCATATCTGGCATAGGAGGTGCGAGTGGAGCAGAGAGATCAGTCATCAATACAGAATCACCTTGTGTTTCACCATCTTCTTCCATTTCAGGAGGTGCAGGTGGTGCGTCCATAGGAGGCATACCAGGCATAGGAGGTGCAGGTGGTGCGTCCATAGGAGGCATACCAGGCATATCAGGCATTGGAGGTGCAGGTGGTGCGTCCATAGGAGGCATACCAGGCATATCAGGCATAGGAGGTGCAGGTGGTGCGTCCATAGGAGGCATACCAGGCATATCAGGCATAGGAGGTGCAGGTGGTGCGTCCATAGGAGGCATACCAGGCATATCAGGCATAGGAGGTGCAGGTGGTGCGTCCATAGGAGGCATACCAGGCATATCAGGCATAGGAGGTGCAGGTGGTGCGTCCATAGGAGGCATACCAGGCATATCAGGCATAGGAGGTGCAGGTGGTGCGTCCATAGGAGGCATACCAGGCATATCAGGCATAGGAGGTGCAGGTGGTGCGTCCATAGGAGGCATACCAGGCATAGGAGGTGCAGGTGGTGCGTCCATAGGAGGCATACCAGGCATAGGTGGTGCAGGTGGTGCGTCCATAGGAGGCATACCAGGCATTGGAGGCATTGCAGGTGGTGCGTCCATAGGTGGCATACCAGGCATAGGAGGCATACCCGGCGGTGCAGGTGGTGCGTCCATAGGCGGCATACCCGGCGGCGCAGGTGGTGCATTCATAGGCGGCATAGGTGGCATAGGTGGCATCTCAGGCATAGGTGGTTTATCATCAGTCATTTCAATTCCTCCGCGCATAAACACAATGCGCCAGTTCGCCCATTGATGCATAGCACATAACCGTTATGCTCAAAGGTTTAATTAAAAATAGAGATTATAACAGTAAAATACTATGTTTTAACGGTGAACTTGATTTATGGTGAGTCGGAGGATTGGACATGGTCGGTATGGATAGTGGGTCACCACCCGTTTTGTTTGTTGTAGGTACTGCAGGTGCTGGTAAATCTTCTTTAGTAACTGCTTTTCAAAGATGGTCACGCTTTCTTGAAACCGATGCAATTGCGGTAAATTTAGACCCAGGGGCAGAAAGAGTTCACTATGATGCAGAATTTGATGTTAGAGATTTAATTTCTCTAACCGAAGTAATGTCAGAATATGATTTGGGTCCTAATGGTGCTCAAATATTAGCTGCGGATCTTTTGGCAGCCCAAGCTGGCGATGTTGCAGATCAACTACACGCCCTCTCTGGAGAAGTAATGATTGTAGATACACCAGGACAAGTTGAATTATTCGCATTTAGAGAAGCGAGTAATCATTTGATAGAAGTCCTTGGCAGAGAACAGTCTGCAATAATTTATCTTTTTGACCCAATGCTTTCACGTTCCCCTTCAGGTTTTGTTTCGCAGATGTTACTATCTAGTATTGTAGAATTTAGGCTTGGCCTTCCAACCAAGAATTTCTTATCGAAATCAGATTTATTAGATGAAGATGAACTTGCTAAGATCTTAGAATGGTCTGAGAGGTTAGAGATATTAGAACTGGCACTCTATGATGAAGCAGGCGGTCAAAGGACTGAATTTGCTATCAATCAACTAAGAATGATGCAAGATTTCTCACAAGCACCTGGTTTGACTCCACTATCATCGGAACTAGAAGATGGGCTTGCTGATGTTTTGACATTTGCTCAGGCATTATTTGGTGGTATGGGCGATGCAAGAGACGGTTTTGCACAAGATATTGAACACGAAAAAGATTAATTCTGGATATTTATCTTCAAGAAATCTTAGAAGCCTTCTACATTTGGAAGGTTCATGGTCAAGCATATACTAGCGATTGATGATGTAGAAGAGGATTTTCATAAAATTCTAAAATGGGCAATTGAATTTAAGCGATTATGGAAGGAAGGAGACGAAGTCGCAATGAACTTCTTCCCGTTAGACTCACTCGCAGTTGGCTCAATCTACGAAAAGCCATCTACTAGAACTAGAGTTTCCTTTGAAGTAGGAATTAACCGTCTTGGAGGTTATCCACTAACATTACTTAAGAATGACATTCAACTAGGGAAGTCAGAGACTGTAGGGGATACCTCACAGGTACTTTCACGATTTCTTGGTGCCATGACATATCGTTGTTATGCCCACGCCGATGTCGAAGAGTTAGCAAAACACGCCACAGTTCCAGTAATCAATGCACTTTCAGATAAACACCATCCGTGCCAGTCTGCTGCTGACCTAATGACTGTTCTGGAGCATTTCGAAAGTATTGAAGGTTTGAAAGTTGCTTGGGTCGGAGATGGAAATAACGTACTTCACGATTTGGCTTTAGCCTGTGCAATACTTGGGATTGACATTTACTACGCCATTCCTGAAGGATATGAGCCCGACCAAGAGGTAATGGATAGAGTCAATGCTTTGGCAGAGAAGAATGGTAGCGCAGTAGTTCAAACCAATGACCCAGTCGAAGCGGTTACCGATGCTCATGTAGTATACACCGATGTGTTTATTTCCATGGGTGAAGAACATTTGAAAGATAAGATAAAATCTTTTGAGGGATTCCAAATTAATGAAGAATTAGTTTCTAACATGGATAAGAGTTGGAAATTCATGCACTGTTTACCTGCTCATAGAGGCGATGAAGTCACTAATTGGGTAATGGACCATAAGCATTCAATCGTATTTGACCAAGCAGAAAACCGTATGTGGGCTCAGATGTCATTACTTGCTTACTTAGTTTCAGAGGGTGCTTGGGAAGCAATGTCTGAATTTATGGGATTAGAATAATCAAACATACATCGGTATGATAAATCCAATCAAACCGAGTAACATTGCTGCTCTAATTCTACCAGCTACAAGAGCATCTTTGCCTTCATAGAGCGGACGGTTAAGAGTTATCAATGTCATTATGGCAGGGATCTGGAAAAAGATTTGTCCAAATTCAAACGGACCTTTCCAATAAGGTACGTATAGGCAAACAAGCGATGCCATGATTATCACATAAGCAGCCATGCGGGAATTTGCTAGTCCATGCTTCATTGGCATAGTATTCCTAATACCTTCATCTGACTCCATATCTTGACAATCTTTGATAATCTCTCTTGCAAGATTTGTAAAAAATACGACCCCTGCAGTCCACCATGCTAGTGTTGATGTTATTGAGGCAACGCTGGAGGCACCGTAAAGGATCACTGCACCTACCATTATGGAAATTGAAATATTTCCTATCAATCCTGAGTCTTTGGTTTTTGGTCCGTGGTCATAGCTAATCATCAAACCAACTGCCAGAACATAAATCATAACCAATGGATGCCATTGCATATCATTACTGTTTAATCGAAAAA
Organism: Candidatus Poseidoniaceae archaeon; assembly: GCA_949372655.1. GTDB lineage: Archaea > Thermoplasmatota > Poseidoniia > Poseidoniales > Poseidoniaceae > MGIIa-L1. Next base: position 4,181 of record CASIAI010000005.1, on the reverse strand, counting down.
CACCGAACAGAACGCAAGTAATACTCAATGTCCACAGAGCCCATGTGAATTTTTTTGCCTCATGGATACCGATGCGTTGCGAGGGTATGGGTCTATTTGGATGGGCTGTTTTATCTATCTCTGAATCCTTTATGTCATTCATGGTATTTCCTGCACCAATAAAGAATATTACGGCTAATGTTTGAATCAGTACTTCTGGCAGATAGTTCTCGAACCACTCATTTCCTATGGCAAAGTGGGCTCCAAGGGGTACTGTTATGGCAGCGAGAAATACATTCTTCAAACGCATCAGTTCGAGAAATGCTCGAACCTTACCCGACATGTATACGGCTGGGGCTGAAAGGTTTTGACTTCTTTGATTCAAGCGGTTACTTTGGACCAAACACATACTCGCATTCGAAATCCACCTACGTCAGTACCTTCATCAAAACCAACTTTAGCAAACCTACGGTCACGTGCTAAAACATTACCTAGCTGGTTCATCGTCGCACCCCATCTAAATCTCTTGTTAATATGATCAAGAATTGCGGTGGTATTTGCTTCTCCTACATTATCGAGATATTCTGATATCTCGCTCCTCAATCTTCCAGTTTTACTCATCAAGCCTCACCTCTTGATTTTCTTACTCTTCTAATTATTCCGCTAATAGTAGCACTAATCTTCGGTCTTTGGGATGGCGAGAATATAGGTTGCCACCCAGCAGCGGCAGAACGGGATGGGATTCTGCCACTGGGGTGAGCTATTTTCGTGGTGCATTTAAGCCTCCACGAAGGGGTTGGGGAGTGATTATTTGTCTCTATCAAATCTGAGAACTTTAATTCGTTTTCATTCAAGCATTCTTGTTCCATGACTCAAATGTACTGGCGGTGGTATATCAATAGACTAAACACCCGGTGTTTTGTAAGTGAATCTGAGCATCCTCTTAGTGCGCTATTTACACTTTCAGTTTTTAGTTAAAGTGAAAATCATTTTTGGATTGAGAGAGAATGTTTCAAGGGAGATTTCTAATATGGGGGTAATGACGGCCAGTTTGCCAAGCTCGTATAGTGTAGTGGCCCATCATAAAGGACTCTCATTCCTTTGACCCGGGTTCAAATCCCGGTACGAGCACTTTCTATTCAGTCAATTGTTCTATAGAAAATTGCTAGTGTTCTGATTAGTTCTCAAACTTGAACCATTCATCGTCACTACCAACAGGTCGATACCAATTTTCTTCACCTTGTTTGAACCATTCATAGCCTGATTCATCGGTTGAGGTTGCGGCAGTTTCTTTTGTAGGTCCAGTGAAAGATTCGTTGATTGGTGGGATGTCTTTACCTTCATTTTCTACAATGCTGGTTTGATCATAACCGATTTCAGTTTCATCATAAGTCGCATTCTCGAACTTATCATCAAGTTCTGCACGTAATCTTTCAAGCCTAATTCCTTGGTGAGGACCTAGCATTCGTAGCATTAGTGAGTATTCCCAACGTAGTGCAACTTGTTCTAATTCATCTCTTGATGTAGCTTCTTTGAGTAATTCTTCATATCTGGCGCATCTCCCATTTCTAGTGGCAAATCCAAAAGCTATCCAGCCAAATAGAGGTATTCCACCAAACATACCGATTAAATCCCAAGCACCTAGACCAACTGCAGTTCCTGGAATTACAATTTCAAAACTGTCTACAGGAGTGTCACTTGAAGATAGTGAATCAGTTCCAAGTCGTTCTTCATCAGCATCTGTCCAGCCATCACCATCATCATCCGAGTCTGCGTTATCCCCAACTCCATCTCCATCAGTATCTACGCATTCTTGGCTATTGGATGGGAATGCATCGACCTCGTCAAGACAACCATCAGCGTCCAAGTCACCAGGACTTGCAAGTTTTGGTAAGGTGTCAATTGAATCGTTGTATCCATCATTGTCAAAATCATTCAAGAATGGGTCTGCATCTGTTCCTGATTGATTGTCTCCAAGTCCATCTTCATCTAAATCAATCCATTGAGTGGGATTATCTGGGAAACGGTCATAATTTCTACCTTGGTCATTATCGCCACGACCATCTCCATCTCTGTCAAACCATTGTGTTGCATCAGTGATGAAGACATCTGGATTATTTCCTAATGGATTATCACCATATCCATCACCATCAATATCACCCCACTGGGTTGGGTCGTCTGGGAATTTATCTGCGCCGATACCCATTGGATTGTCACCCATTCCATCACCATCTCGGTCTTCGGTTTGGGTTGGATCAAATGGAAACATATCGGCATTATCACCTAAGTAATCACCATCAGAGTCTTTCCATTCTAATGGGTCATCTGGAAATGCATCACCTTGATTTCCTAGGATATTATCTCCATATCCATCGCCGTCTAAATCTATCCATTGTGTGCCGTCAGTTGGGAATACATCTGGTTCAGTTCCAGATTGGTTATCGCCAAAACCATCGCCATCACGATCTAACCATTGTGTTGGATTATTCGGTAATGCATCGCCATCATCTGACCATCCATCGCTATCTGAATCTAAACAACCAAATCTGTCATTAGAACTATTACCGTAAATTGAGGGACAGGAATCGCCTTCAAACCCATTTAATTCATTACCAAATCCGTCATTATCATCATCTAGCCATTGACTGGAGTCAAGTTGGAATTTATCATCAATGTCAGCCCAGCCGTCAAAATCTTGATCAGGGCAACCTAGTGTGTTATTGTAAGTTGAAGTACCAAATGTTGCTGGACAATCATCACCTCTCGTTCCGATAATTGAATCACCATATCCATCTAAATCCGAATCATTCCATTGGGTTGGTTCATTTGGAAAAAAATCCCTGACATCAGACCAACCATCTTGATCACTGTCAATACAACCATATCTGTCAATAAATGAGTTGCCAAACTCTGCAGAACATGAGTCAGGTAAATTGCCAAATATATTGTCTCCATATCCATCACCATCTGTATCTGATGATTGGGTGTAATCTAATTGAAACTCATCAATCTTATCATTAAGAAAATCTCCATCAGTATCATTCCAACCTAGAAACACAGTTCCTCCTTGAGAGACTAGGTATCTATAGTTGTCAAGACAATCAACACTTCCAGATGAAGCAAAAATATATTGGTCGTCAAGATATGTTCCCGAAGTAGAAGAGAGAATGTTACATTTTTCATTTTTTTCAGCATCAAAATATTGATTATACTGTCCATTTAAAAAAAGAGTCGAAGAATCACCAAATCTCAAGCAAGTTCCTCTATAACTTGTGCCTGAATTTGAAGTTCCGTAAGTTAAAATCGAATCTGAAGGTAGAATAATTATATTTTGATTCCAAGTCCAATAACTACCATGGCCGTAACAAGGTCCATTGTAGAATGTTTTTTGCATAGTGAAAATATCAATATATGTAGTTGTCACGCGTAATTCAGCAATTGTTGAACTGTCTGAAAGAGTGAAAGGGGCAGTAGTGCAGAAAGTACCACTTTTAGAGACATTATAATTTACGAGTATCGAATAAGAAACAATAACATTTTGATAACAATTGTTTGTACTGCCATTTTCTAAATTAGTGATTTCCATAATTGTGTTATTTGCAATGTCCATATTAGGTACATTCCAACCATTATGTTTCAAATTCAAAATATTATTCTTTATCTCATATATTTCATAGCCACAAATAACGTGTGACCTGTCTGATTGTAATACAAAAGGGTTAGTAATTTTGTTAATAATTAGATGATATGATTGAATAGCAAAATTAGAACAGTTAGCTCTATCTCTGACTGTTTTATTTACAACATCTATTATGAAAATCTCAGAATTATGATAACCAATGATTGTATTATTGTCGATTAATTTGAAGTAATTTCCTGGGAAATCCCCTAATTTATTTACTACAACTGAAATTGAATTATTGCTTGAATATTTGGAATTAATTTTCTCAGTTTCGAGGTTAGTTTCATGATTTCCTTCAGAGATAACAGATACAAAAATACTGATGAACATCAAAAAAGTGATTAATAAACTACGATAAATTGCTGACATTGTTAGTTCCACACATTTATCACATTTAGTGATATTCAATTGTATGATATAATAATTCATGAACAAGCAAAAATGGATATATCATTTCACGAGGAAAATATGGTTTCGATATTATACCATGGTATTTGCAGATAGTATCCCGGTACGAGCA
>CASIAI010000004.1 GCA_949372655.1 Candidatus Poseidoniaceae archaeon | reverse complement strand
GTGAAATACTCACTAGAGGGTGTACAGAGGGTAATTGCAAAAATATGACTTTTTAAGGTTTAAATTTTAGATTCGCAAAGAATACAAATGAGAACCCGGTAAGCAATTTGATGGCGGCATTATCAATGCAATATTTAAGGTGATTTTTTGAGTCTCCGAGGTCGCATAGTTTCAGCATTAATTCGCCCGAATAAGTTTCTTTACCGTGTTTTTAGACCATCAGCGAAATTCGTTCGTTTTTATGTTCATCCACAAGCTTGGCTAGGCTCGATACTATTTGGCCCATTTGGCATAGGTATTAGACGTGAAAAGTTCGGTGGCGTTCCAGGCGTTACTTTCACTCCTAAGAAAAGTCCTCGGAAAAATATAGTGATTGTTTATTTCCATGGAGGAGGGTTCTGTTTCGGCTCATCACTGACAACCCATAGGGTGGGTTTGACTACGCTGTCTAAGATTACTAACACTATTTGTCATTCAATCGATTATCGGTTAGCGCCTGAGAACCCATATCCTGCAGCATTGGATGACGCATTAGCCTCATGGCGCTATATCGCCGAAACAAACCCGGATTCAAAACTCATCTTAGCCGGAGATTCGGCAGGTGGGGGTCTTAGCCTTGCTCTCATGATGTATTTGCGGGATAATGGCGAAAGATTGCCTGATTCAACAGTATTATTTTCACCTTGGACTGACTTAAATTGTGAGTCTGAAACCTATCAAAGTAAAGCCAAGGTTGACCCGATGTTTGTCCCTCAGATGACCAGAGATTGTTCTGAATATTATGTACCAGAATCTATCGATAAAAAAGACCCTTATGTTTCACCTGCTTATGGTGATTTTAGTGGCCTTCCCCGCACCTTAATCATGACTGGAGAAAATGAGATTTTACTTGATGATACAAGAGTTATTGGACAAAAAGCAATGAATCAAGGTGTTGATATTGAAGTTCAGATATGGCCAACAATGTTTCATGATTGGTGGCTATTTGGAAATTTCATACCAGAAACAAAACAGTGCTTAACAAAAATAGCAGAATGGATATGATAATTTAAATCAATTTAAACCTACTTTCGTTAGTAATACAATTCTCCCGAGGGAGTAATCTTACACTGTAAAACGCTGAATCTCAGTCACAGCAGCTCTTTTCGATACTGTCTTGGGCACAGAAACAAGTCTTTGCTGGAACAATATCTGCACGAGAACTGCGTTCATTGAATAGAGCGGTGACCGCTGCAAGTTCTTCTGGTGCATCTCCACGCGCTTCTAGACATAGTTTGAGACCTAGTAAGCCCCACATATTATCTTTCCAAAGATCGATGTCGGCACGATAAACTGCTTCAGCTTCTTCGATTTCCCCTTGCTCATGAAGTAGTGCACCAAGAATATGGCGAACTGGTTGCATTTGCCCCCAAGGCTCGTTGTAGGCAAGATTGAGGGATAGGTCTACACCACGGCGTAGATGGTCGAAGGCTTCAGTAAAGTCTGATGCTTCTCCTCTAGCTTTTGCTAAGAACTGTCTACGATATTCAATTTCACCAGACAAGACTGCTTCGTTTACCAATAAGATACATGGTCCATCACTAGGATCTTGATACATCAAATTGTTGTGCAAGACTCTGCCTGCAAGAGCAGGGTTGTTCAATGCTTCATTGAACAGAACTTGTTCAGCCTCAGCCTCTGCTACCATGCCCTTGGATGCATAAGCCACACCACGTGCATAGTGTTGGGTTGCGATTGTTGCAGGGAATACATCTCTATCAGAATACATTGGTTCAGCGATTATTTCGTCCCACTTACCAAATCTAATCATTACGTGCCAAGGCATAGTAACATATGATTCTAGGAAAATAGCGCCCATTGGGATAATTCCTGCTAACATAAACTGTACACCAGACTCTGCGTCTCCTGCTGGAAGGGTATCTACTGCCTTACGAGCATACTTTAACGCTACTTCATATTGACCTTCAAACATAGCACACCAAACAACGAAGTGGTGGTTATGCATTCGGTAAAACTTGTAGAATTGTGATTCATTACCGCTTAATTCAACATAGCGATCGTCGGCCTCAACAGCAGCAATATTACACTCTACTGCTTCTTTCCATTGACCGACCCAAGCATCGATGTGAGATGGCATATGAACCAAATGCCCTAGTCCAGGCATTGCGGTACGTAGAACATCAGCAGCTGGTAATGCGCGCTCTGGGAATGGTGATAATTCCAAAGCGTGGCAGTATAAGTGGCATAATGCGATATGTTCTTTGGCGTCTTCGACTGTTTCAAAGGCATCTTCCATAACCTTGACTAATAGTAATGTATTATCGTCAGCAGGAGATATTTCACCTGTTGCTGTATTCTTATCCCATAGTTGCCAAGCCTTTAGATTCATCAAAGCCTCAACATAAACTGCAGTAACATCTAGGTTTCCACGGTACTTCTCATAAAGAGGTGCCATTGCTTCAGCAAAGGCTACGTTTAGTTCAGGGCTGTTACCCATGTTGAGTACTGTTGGGTCTGCTGCATCACGTGCTTCTGCAGAGTGGCGTTGTGCAAGAGCGTCGATAAGGTCTTTTTCTAATTCAGTACATCCATCTTTCAGAGTAATTGCAATTTGAATATAATCGTGACCTGAACCCAATCCTGGGCTCCAATTATAATTGGATGATACGCAATATGCGATTCCCCAATATGCCATTGCACAGTTAGGGTCTAATTCAGCACATTGGCTAAAACAAGCTATTGCTTGTTCGTGGTTGTAGTTCAGCATATGTCCAAATCCACGGACATACATTTTACGGGCTTCTTCGTTGGCGCAGGTAATGGTTGTTGCAAATAGATAATTCGAGGCGTCACCGAAGTCATAATCATTAGGGGCTAAAGTCATGATGTGATTCCAAAAGTAATGTGATTTAAAGCCCTCGGCAAAAATAACACTATTACAGTAATGTGCTTATAAAAGAAAGTACAAAATCAAAATTTTACTATCTAAAAGGTTTTTATTCTTGTTCGGAGTTTAACTTAGATTTTGATTTTTGCACCTTTTCAGATGAAGATATTATCCAAATTATCGAAAATAAGTTTAATGGAATTATTATCATTCCTAAAATTAAATTATCTTTCAAAAATAAATCTGGGCCGTCCGATACATTCGCCCACCATGCCCTATTTGGTATCGTCTTGCCGAGAACAAAACTTTCTCCAATCATTGGGGTTGCTACGCTTAAATTTCTTCTTTCCCCCTCACTTGTTACTCTTTCAAGGGGTTCGTCCCAGTGATGTAAAGATAATTCGTATTTAGAATTATGAATTGGTAGAATTATATTGGCATTCAGGTCTATCCCTGCTTGAACTACTTCCTCGGGAAACATATGAATTTCGCTCCATGCTTCATTATATTGTCCTGATTCTAAAAAAGCAATATCGAAAGGTCCATACTTTTCACCAATAGTAACATATTCTTCCATATATCCGCTATCTCCGCTAAAGAATATGGATTTATCATTTAGATTAAACACCCATGAGGCCCATAATGTGGAGTCTCCATTAAACAACCCCCGACCACTAAAATGTTGTGAAGGGGTTAATGCTACATTAAATTCGCTTGAAATCGTTCTTTCATCATACCAATCTAATTCTTCGATTTTATCTTCGCTTATTTGCCAGCGCAACAGGTGTGCTTTAACACCTAAGGGTACAAAAAATTTAGAATCTTTCAATTGCTTAATTGTGTTCATATCTAGATGATCATAGTGGTCATGTGAGATAAAGACATAATCTATCTCAGGGAGATCTTCTAACTCATATGAGTGTTGATAAATGAAAGGCATAGGGCCAAAAAATAATGGATCTGTGTTATCTTCGCCAAATACTGGGTCAGTAATTATTGTAACATTATCAGTATGAATAAGAAGTGTAGAATGGCCAAACCATGTAATACTTATTTCACCCTGTTCCAAATTTAACATTTCAAACTCTTTAGTCGGTAAAGGCACCTTTGGAGACCTGTAGGCATCATCCACCATATACTGAGATAGTAATTCCAAGAAAGAAACATTACCAGAGGATACTCCGGTTGGATTTAAGTTTTGGAAAGTACCATCTTTGTAATTAGGGGAATCATAGACTGAAGACTCCCCACCCACTTGAGGAGAGAAATTGAGGAATATAGTAGCTGAGACAATTATGAGGGACATGAATATAGCGATTAGAAAAGAAAATATTTTCACTTTGCGTTTCAGACTAGGTCGGTTTAATGGTAATTCATTCTTAGAAAAAATTGAAGTCTTAGAAGTTAGTTCAATTGAAAGCCAAGATAGCCCAATTAATACTATCAAGAAGTTTATCGATTGTAAATTATTACGATAGAGAATAATCATTGTGGTTGAAATAAGTAGCACCCATGCCTTATTATCACGCAAATAATCTATAAAAGTTATAAATTTTGCAATTATAAGGTCTTGTAAATTAGAAAATTGACCAACTTCATCAACATTGGCTAAATCCTCCGCTATCTCTGGAGTAATAGCATCTTTAGCCGCCATACTGTTCGCCATTTCTCGTAATTTTTAAACTGGTCGTTTGGTAATAAAAATAATTCTTGATTAAACTAGTATAGGACTGACGCCAAGAAATTGGTTTGACCTAAGGGCAACTGAATAAGTTTACAATCAAGCGAATGCCTTTTTGATATCTTCTGTAAGATTATCGAAGCGTGCAGACAATTCTTTCATTGCTAGATTGAATGCAGTTTTCGGGTCATAGCTTCCATCAGTTTCAAAGGAAAATACGTAAGAACCTTCAATGGTTTCCATGGTGATTGCATCATCAAAATCTAGATCTCTTCCGGTTCCTGGACCAACTTGGTGCAATGCCTTTTCAACATCTAATATGTGGTTGATATCCTCAACAGTCTTTTTGCTTCCAAATAACTTAGCATTGATATCTTTACCGTCTGATGTCTTTAATCCAAGATTAAACAGAACATCTGCTTTCTTAGGCTTATTTAGAGTTATTTTTTGAAGAGGCTTAAATCCAACTCCGGAGACTGGAGCCCACTTTTGGTGAGATGAGCCTCTACCTAAACGAGCAAGGGCATATAGTTCGAGATATTGACCCTTTGAAAGGATAGTCAATGGGATTCTCTTATGCTCTTCAAGAATATCGTACTTTTGGTCCGATACAGTAGTTAAGTGACTAGCATATACTGTTACATGATCTTCTTCAGAATCTTTTGCTGGACCTTGGACATTCAAACTGTAAATGATTTGACATTGTTGGCATCCTTTTTCTGATTCTGGTTTGTACATACATTCTTCACAATCTTCAACAAATGAGATATTATCATCTGTGAATGTTGGAATTGGAATCATAGCCAATCTATGAGCAAGTACTTCGTCTGGTAAAACGTTAACAGATTCAATAATTTGACCATCTTGTTCAACTACTCCTTGAGTAAAGTTAACTCTGGAAATTGCTAGTTTAGGGACATCGGAAATCAATGCTCTTCTAATGGCGTTTACTTGGGAAGCATCGGTTTCGGACAATAATATTCTTATTGCATTTCCACGAGGCCAGCCATCTACTACTTCTGCTTTCATTATATCTCCTCCTAATCAAACTCTACGGCCACGACGTCCGCCCTTTTTCTTGGTTCCATCGTGTGCTATAGGGGTTACATCTTCAATTCTAGTAATTGTCATACCAGCACGTGTTAATGCACGAATTGCTGCTTGAGCACCTGGTCCAGTGTTGTTGGAAAGGTTACCACCCGGTGCACGGTACTTGACAATTAGTTGTGTAAATTCTTTATCTTTTAGTGTGTCAGCCATCTTCTCTGCTGCTCTTGTTGCTGCAAATTGGCCGCCACTGTCTTTGGAAGACTTGACTACTTGCCCACCTGAACAGGTGGTGATTGTTTCAGCGCCTGTCAAATCAGTAGCGGTCATCAAAATATTATTGTATGAACTAAATATGTTTACGATTGCACGTCTTGACATCATTGGTCACCTCCGTCTGCTTCTACTGAAGGTGCTTCTTCTGCAGCACTCTTGACTTCTTCTGCAAACTCTGGAGTTGCCTCAGGGTCTACTTCTTCTGAAGCATATTCTGCCATTTCTCTTCGGCCTTCAATAGCCTTACGAATTGGATGTTCTGAATCATTTAGGTCACTACTTGGGTGGTACTTGATCAATTCCTCTTCATCACGGGAAACCGGGTATGATGGAATTGTAACTTTTTGGTCACCAATACAGATTAATCCATGGTTAACAAGTTGTCTTGCTTGCTTCATTGTGGTTGCAAGTCCTTTGTAGTAAACTTGGGCTTGAAGCCTTCTGTTAAGAATGTCTTCTGTCCCTAGAGATAGAATATCATCAAGAATTGCATCGGATGCGATTAGTCCCTTGTTGTTAAGAGATGCAAGAAGTCCTTCTATCTCTCTCTTGCTGTGACCTTCATTTGTATTAGCAGCACCAATCAAACGCATAGATTGTCTTCGGTATCTACGAAGTTGAGACTTAGCCTTCCAGATTTCACGCATGTTCTTTAGCCCATGCTGAGCTTGAATACCATGCTCTTCTTCTATTCTGGATGCCTTCCACGGGTGGGAAGGTGTATCGAATTTTGGTCTTGAAAATTTTGGCTCTCCCATCTATAATCCCTCACTTCTTTCGGTTAACACCGAGTGTTAGGCCACCACGGCCGTTAGAACGTCCACGCTGTCCACGGACTTTGTTACCAGTAGCGTGTCTTACACCACGGTAACATTTCATTGTACGAAGACGATCTATGTCGTCCTTGAGAGTAAATTTAACTTGTTGACCAGTCAAATGAATCTCTTCACCGGTTTCCAAATCTCTTTGACGGTTCAACATCCACAGAGGTACTGTTTCATTGTAACCTTCAATGGATTGGCGAAGAGTCTCTTGGTCTTCAACTGAAAGGTGTCCAGCAAGAGAAAAAGCATCGAATCCTGTATTCTTACAAATTTGAATTGCAGTTCTAGCACCAATACCTCTTACCGCAGTTAGTGCGGTAGACAGCGTTTTTAGCCCGTCCATATCTGTATCTGCCATACGCAGAATATATGAGAAATCTTCACCGAGTTCTTGGTCTTTAGGTTGTGCCATATTGTTTCACCATCATGCTTACACAGAGTGTGGAGCAGGTTTCCGACCAACCTCCCATATATCAATACCGCGATGCTGCAGACAATAATTGACAACTCAAATAATGATGGAAATTGGAGGTTTTGCCCTAAATTTACCTTATTCAACAACACAAAGCATACTCATTTCAGAGTTAGGATGTTGGATTATGAATCCATCCCTCTTACCGCTACGGCGGCTCAGTTGACGGTCAAAAGAGCCTTGGATTTTAGGATGGGATGATGGCTCTAGGGGGGTACGAATTGTGATTTTCCTAATATCATTGGCAATCGCTTGCTCTACAAAACTGTCAACTGTTTCCGCCGTTAGTTGTTGATGGAAAATTTCGACAATTCTACCCGATGTTTGAATTAGGGTTTTGTCCGATTCAGGTTCGAGATTCAATTTCACTTCATGGTGTATTTGCGGCCTCCTGCCTATCGACTCAACCCAATGAGTATTTTCTTCCCCAATTTGCTCGTTGAGCCAATATTTGGCTAGCCCACATTCGACAAAAGCAGAATCTAAGATAGTGACATATTCTCCACGCTTAGGCATCCTATGGCTGGACTCAGGGATATCTTCTCCTTGTCCAAGACTTAAACCCCCTTCAAAGATGAAAGGTTGCTGCTTCAAATCAGGGGAAATTCTAACAAATCGCCTTGCTATGCCTTTATCGGCTATTGCACCAATCCATAATGCAAGCCGGTCAACACGTCCTTTTCCACGTGAAGTCCAAGTCCAAGTTTTGTCAATTTCAGGCCAATATTGGTCTACTATTTCCTCAACTTCTAATCTTTGCAAGTGAGAAAGCCTTGGAGATAGGTCGAGTAGTATTGATGGGCCTGCAGTGGTTTCTACAAGATGGTCTTTCCATCCATCAAATATCTCGCCCAATCTAGGCTTCATTTCATCAAGAGAATGGGAACGACTATTTCTTGGCCTTGCTGGATCTAGGTGTAAAAGGGCGATTTTTACATCTTCTTGGCCATTAGCAATAGCCAGTTTTTCAATTGCCCCCTTTCCATCTCTACCGTCTGCAGCCAAAAAAAGACTATTTTGTAATATCTCTACTGAGCCTCCACCCCTAGTTTTGAAAATATTCCTAAAATTAACAGCGCTTGCTCTCGCTCTTTGTGGGTTGAGTTCTATTCCCAATGCTGGTCTTTTGAAAATTGCAGAATATGCTGCAATTTGAATTCCACTGCCACAGGCACAATCAAGGATGTGGCCCTCTGGAAGTTGGACTTTACTTAGCAAAATCGCCCTAGATAGCGCTACCTGCCAAGGGGTTGCCAATGGTTTGCCTTCATCAGCATGAAAAAATATCATTCCTTCGGCCGATGTCGGGTCTTTCATAGATTCTATCAAGCCGTCGGATTTAGCATCCAATGGACGTATAATATCATTCATTTTTAGCCCTCATTAGTTTGCCACATCACTTCGAGTCATGATACTTTCAAAGTGAATCCCTGCTGCCTCAAAAGCTTCAATAGCGCCTTCTTCGCGATCAACTATACTAATTACTGCAATTACCTTACAAGTGGTATCGTTATGAATTCTTTCAACCGCCTTAATGGCAGATCCGCCCGTAGTGGTGACGTCTTCAACAATTACAATCGTGCCGCCATCCCCCAGAGCTGTTCCTTCAATACCTGGAGGATTATTCGTTTTCCTACCACCTCTGCCTTTCGGTTCCTTGCGAACCATGAATCCTCTACGTGGTGAATCCTTGTGAGAAGTTGCAATGGCAATTGCTGTTAAAGGAACTGCGCCTAATTCTAAGCCTCCAACATAGTCGGCATTCATCTCATCCATTCTCAAATTGAATAACTCGCCAAGCAGGTGGCTGGCCTCTGGGTTCATCATTACTGGTTTAGTATCAAAAAACCAGCGCGAATTACGTCCGCTTGCTAAAGTGAAGGCATCATCGCTGCCTCCGTCAATAAATGCTAGTTCTCTAACCAACGACACAAGTCGAGGCCAACTGGGGTGCTCGCGAAGAGAAGTATGGACGCTCATCGGCTAATGGTTCGGCTCTAATGAAATGAACTTTCCTTATTTATTGCTGATTTGTCAAACAATAACTCTTTGTTGTGTAGACTGAGCGATACAATAGGGCGCTCTTGGTAAGCGAGTGATGAACAGGAGTTTTATTGGTATGTCATCTGATAATAATTCGACTGGTTTGGGCGCTCATAATCCGCTTATTGGACTAGATATTCCAAGATTAGAAAAAGAGATGGAGAACTATCAGTCATGGATGGATGAAAGAGCAGATGACGCCTATAAGGTCGCCGAACAAGCGCGTTCGCTAAACCTAGACCATCAGCCATTTGTCGAGATACCCAGAGCTTCTGACTTAGCGAGTAGAACTGAAAAACTACTTGTTGAATACCTTGGAGACTACAAAGTAGCAGATGATATACGAGATATGTTAGAACTCCACGACAGAGAAACTACTTCAATTATGATGGGTCAATCTGTTGCAAAGGGATTTCGAGAACAAGGATTTGACTTAGTAACTGCAATAGATGCTGGGCTCCGTGTTGGATTAGCAATACTTACAGAAGCCGTATTGGTAGCGCCATTAGAAGGAATCAGTGAAGTACGGCTATTGAATAATTTAGACGGCTCTCAATTTGTTTCGGTTCATTTCGCCGGCCCTATTCGTGCTGCTGGTGGTACTGCTCAGGCATTAGCAGTGCTAATCGCTGATATGATTAGACGTGAATTGAATGTTGGAAGATATCAACCTACAGACCCTGAGGTTGAACGGGTGAAAGAGGAATTCGGACTATATCGGGGAAATCTACAGTATCGGCCGTCTCCAACTGAGATAGAAGAAATCGTTCGTGCTTGCCCTGTGATGGTAAATGGTGAATCTACTGAACGGATTGAATGCGCAGGATATGGGCGAGTGAGAAACATTGACGAAGCAAGAATAAGGGGCGGTGTATTACTTGTCATCGGAGAAGGTTTGTGCCTCAAAGCCCCAAAAATACAAAAGCATACTGAACGACTTGAGGTAGCTGGATGGGATTTTATCTCAAAGTTTGCCAATAAAGGAAAAGAAAAAGATACTGAATCGGAAAAAAATCCATTCAAAACTAGAAGGGTTAAGCCTATTACTAAATTTATGAATGATATTATCGCTGGAAGACCTGTATTTGGGAGTCCTCAAGCTGCTGGTGGTTTCCGATTAAGGTATGGACGTAGCCGGCCATCTGGACTTGCAGCGGCTTCGGTAAACCCTGCTTGTATGTCAGCGATGGATGACTTCATTACAATTGGTACCCAGATGAAGATTGAACGCCCAGGGAAGGCCTGTGCTATTACTCCATGTGATGATTCGGAAGGGCCTTGGGTTGTGCTAGAAGATGGGCGCTTCCTTCGCCTTGATGATATCAAAAGTTTCTCAACCATCGCTTCTGATGTTCGATGTGTATGGGATAATGGGGAGTTGGTAATTGGATATGGCGAGTTCATGGAAAACAACAAATCATTGGTTCCTGCAGGTTATGGATTTGATTGGTGGGCGAGTGATCTAATTGAAGAAATAGACTCTAATGAGGCGGTATCAGACTTCTGTAGTATCATGGAAACTAATATTTCGGATTGCCCCCCTGGCGTCCCTGGGCTGGATAAATCGGAAATTAAGAATGGTGACGAGCAGTTTAAACACCGTAGAAAATGGCATCAATTCTTAACTAAGCAAACCCCTAACTGGAATCAAGCCAAGCAAATTTCTCAGCGATTCAAAACATCTCTACCCCCGCCCCATAACCCATGGTTCTTAGACCTACCAATAGAGTGGGTTCCTTCTTTTTTGAAAACTATTGAAGGTTCCACAATTGAAAAACTGGGCACTCATAATCATTCAATGAAAAACTATGATGATTCATTACAAGCATTTCCAATTCCCGAGACTAGGCAATTAAGAATTGTTGATGGTGCCAAAAATTGGTCGAGCAAGGTAATGGATGAAATACCCCCTGAAAAAATCATAAAGGAAATGTTAGATAATTGCCCTGGTATTGATAATGAAGTTGTTGCCCCTATATTTTCAGATGTTGTTGACGAAGCATGGACATTATCACAGCATGGACTGGCTAAAGGTTCAGCATTGATTCTAGGTCTAGCTCATCATCATGATGGTGATGATATTATCATCACTTCTGGTTGGCCTGCTATACTGGAAGCATTTGGATTTTCTATCGATGGTGAAAAAATAATCAAGATAGTAAATGCTGATGAAATATTTAACCTAAAAATAAAGCAGCTCAGAGAAGCAAAGGTTATTCTCGATGAAGAGAATCTACGCAAGGGGGAGTTAGAAAAGGTTAGAGCAACCAATCGAATCGCTGCAGAAACTGATGCTAGACAAAGGGGCATGAATATTGCGGAAACTGATAAAATTGGCAAGGATGCTGCTGAAAGTATTCCTGATGATGGACCAAGAGATAAAGAAAAATATCTAGCGGCTCAAATACATGAAGATGATTATATTGTAGACGGTATCATTGCTCAAATCAGAAAGATATCGTCGCTAAGATGGGAGCATTCTGCGCCAATAAGAGTTGGAAGTCGAATGGGTAGGCCTGAGAAATCGGCACCTCGAGTAATGAATCCGATGGCTCATATTTTATTCCCAATTGAATTAAATGGAGGTAATCAGAGATTGATGAGTGTAGCATCTCAAAAGAAAGATATTCGTACTCAGCTGGGACCTAGAACCTGTACTAAGTGTGAGAAAAAGTCTCCTTTCATTACCTGCCACCATCGGAAAAAAGACGATTCAGGCCAAGGTATTGCTGGAGAAGTATGCGGCGGTAGAACCGAATTCAATACCGAGTTAGCCCAAAATCGTAGAAGAAGAGGTGAGTTGATGACTGTACCAATAGAGTCTGCTCTTGAAGATGCCAGAATTAAACTGGGTATTGACCGACTTCCCAAGGTGATAAAATGTATGAAAAAGATTGCCAGTAAAGACCAAACTCCTGAACCTCTAGAAAAGGGGATCTTACGGGCAAAATATGACTTACCCGTGTTTAGAGATGGTACTATTAGATTCGATATGAGTGATGTCCCTGTGACCCATTTTACACCAAAAGAAGTCGAAGTATCTTGGCAAACCTTAGTCAATCTAGGTTATACTCACGACTATGAAGGAGAGGAATTAACAAATGATGACCAAATGCTAGAGTTATTTCCACAAGATTTCATTGTGGCTAAAAATGCAGCTGATTACTTTGTTAGAACTGCCAAGTTCATAGATGAATTATTAGTTAGGTTTTATGGAATGGAACCATACTACAATGTATCCACTCCAAATGACCTAATTGGCCATCTAATATGCGCATTAGCACCGCATACATCGGGTGGAGTATTATCTAGAATTATTGGTTGGACCGATTGCTCTGGCGGATATGCACATCCATTATTCCATGCCTCTAAAAGAAGGAATTGTGATGGTGATGAAGATGCAATTATGATGCTTATGGATGGATTACTGAATTTTAGTAGAAATATATTGCCAGCAAATCGCGGTGGCCAAATGGATGCTCCATTGGTTTTAACCACGAGGCTCAATCCTACTGAAGTCGACAAAGAAGCACTGAATGTAGACTCTGCCTGGTTCTATGAAAGAGACTTCTATGAAATGACTTTGAATCAACCTCATCCTAAAACATGTTCCGAGAGAATGGACTTTGTTGAAAGGAGATTGGGTAGTGTAGCAGCAGTAAGGGGCTATGGATTTACTCATAACTGTCATTCAATCTCAACAGGCCCACCACTATCTGCTTACAAGACTCTAGACACGATGGTCGACAAAATGGAAGGGCAGTTAGAATTAGGCCTAAGATTGAGGGGCGTAGATGTAAGAAAGGTTGCTTCAAGTGTGATTAGATCTCACTTTTTACCTGACTTACGTGGAAACTTGAATGCTTTCGCAAGACAAAAAGTTAGATGTTTAAAATGTGGGCATTCATATCGAAGAATGCCTCTTTCTGGTAAGTGTATTCAAACTAAGAAAGCCTCTGGTAAAGGTCTTAGTTCGGTTGGTGTATCAAAATCAGAAGGGGATTTATGCTCAGGTAATCTGGCGTTGACTGTTTCAGAAGGAGCGGTTAGAAAATACATCAAGGTAACTCAACACGTTATGCAGAAATATGGTGTTGACGTGTATACGAGACAGAATGTTGAATGGTTAGCAAATAGTACTGATTCACTATTCATGAATGACCGTGCTAAGCAAATGTCTCTATCGGATTTCCTTTGAATTAATTTGATGGCCCAATCATTTCTTCTGGCCTTACCCACTGGTCAAATTCTTCATTGGTCAAGTACTTCAATTCAAGTGCAGATTCTCTTAATGTCAATCCTTTTTGGTGTGCATTCTTAGCAATCTTAGCTGCTTTGTCATACCCAATATGATTGTTCAACGCCGTGACTAACATCAATGAATTCTCAAGATGTGATGCGATGTTTTCCTTTACTGGCTCAAGACCTTCGACACAGTTTTCACGCATTGAACGGCAAGCATCGGTTAGTAAACGGATTGAGTGGAGAAGATTATGAATCATCATTGGCTTGTATACATTCAATTCGAAATTCCCTTGTGAACCTCCAACGGTTATAGCAGTGTTATTGCCCATAACTTGACAACAAACCATCGTCATCGCTTCGGCTTGTGTTGGATTCACTTTACCTGGCATTATTGAGGACCCGGGCTCATTTGCTGGTAATGCTAATTCCCCTAAACCACAACGTGGACCTGAACCTAACCAGCGTATATCATTGGCAATTTTCATCAAACTAACTGCGAGGGTGTTTAACGCACCACTTGCTGCAACTATTGCATCATGAGCGGCTAATTGAGCAAATTTATTTTCAGCACTGATAAATGTTAAACCGGTGATATTGGCTATCTCATCTGCAACCATTTGAGCAAATAAGGGATGTGTGTTAAGCCCTGTGCCAACAGCAGTTCCACCCAATGCTAACTCAAATAAATCATCTAATGAGAAATCAATTCTCCTTAAGTCTGCATCTAATTGAGATACCCAACCTGATACCTCTTGGCCAAGTGTCAGGGGTACTGCGTCCATAAGATGTGTTCTACCAATTTTGACAATATCAGACCATTCCTTCGATTTATCTGAAAGGGCATTTCGTAATTCGCGTAGACTGGGTAGTAATTCATGAGTTAGGGCTTCTGCGCCTGCAATATGCATGGCGGTTGGAAATGTATCATTGGAGGATTGCGCCCTATTTACGTGGTCGTTAGGATGTACTGGAGACTTTGACCCGAGTACTCCTCCAGCGATCTCAATCCCTCTATTGGCAATTACTTCGTTGGTATTCATATTAGATTGGGTACCGCTCCCAGTTTGCCATATTCTTAGAGGAAAGTGTTCGTCTAAATCTCCTCGAATAACTTCTTGGGATGCGGCAATAATCAAGTCGCCAACCTCTGGCTCTAATTGCTTAAGAGCCACATTTGTCTTTGCAGCAGCTTGTTTTAGAACTCCAAAAGCACGTATGACTCCTCTTGGCATTTTATCTTCCCCAATATCGAAGTTAATCAAGGAACGAGCGGTTTGACAACCATAATACATATCTGCTGGGACTTCTAGTTCGCCCATAGTATCAGATTCAACTCGGATTTTGCCAGATAAAGGTTCCAAGTTACTAGAGGGGTTGTCACGCACTGAAGTTGTAGTAATAGTCGGGCTGAGTGACTCTTCAATCATTCGACTAATTGTGGCGCTACGTCCATGTTTACCTTTGCCGACTTTCTTGTCCAATCGCAGAGCGATATCTTCGGGTATGCTGATACTAATTATTCGGCGGTCTCCTGCTCTATGCTTTGACATATACCTGCGATATTAATTAATTATTAAATAATATCGAAAGAAAGTTCAAGAGATTTATAATAATTAATTATTAAATAACATTGAATGGATGCTTATACAGCTTCTAATAATTAATCTTTAGACTAGAAGTTTACTACTGAGCATTGAATGATTTGTTGAGGAGTAGAAGGTTTGTCCCCAGGTAGCTTCTTGCATCCTTCAATGGATTTGACAACATCCATGCCGTCTGAGACGGCACCAAATACCGCATGGTTGCCATTTAGCCAAGGAGTAGCCACTGTAGTGAGGAAAAATTGTGATCCACCTGTATTACGTCCTGCATTAGCCATAGAGAGAACACCCGGCTTGTCATGCTTTAATTTGAGCGCTGAAGGCTCACAAGGTATGTTCCACCCTGGGCCACCAGTGCCGGCTCTTCTCGACGTTGGGTCTTTGGAATGAGGGCAACCCCCTTGTATCATAAAGTCTTCAATTACTCTGTGAAAGTGTAATCCATTGTAATGTCCCATATTGACTAATTTGACAAAGTTAGCTACCGTGTCTGGCGCTTCTTGGTCAAACAAATCAATCGTAATATTTCCTGCTGATGTCTCCATTAATACTTGCATGATACTGCCAACATTAGGCAGGTCATGAGCATTGTCATGCCCTATAGCGACCTATTCACTGTTTTAGCCAAGGCCTGAAATGTTGGTCTGCATAGGCACGAGCATAATCTGCAGGATAGCCACCAGCGATCAATTGCTGCTCATATGCATGTTGTTCAGGAGTTATGTTTTGGTCTGCACCAAGTCCCGCTACAGCGGCAAATCCTGCCTCTGAGTAAGCCTTTTCTTGCATTGAGAAGGTATCGCTTCTAGAACTTCTTCCACGAACGAATAATAAAGTCATCAGTACCAATATCACAATTCCACCGATGAGTCCAAGAGTTAGAGGAGACATCCCTAGAATATTAGATTCTGATTCTGCATCATCTGTTGAATCTGTATTAGCATTATTTCCATCGCCGCTACCAGTATTATCTCCTCCATCGGTAACATTGCCTGTTAGGTCGTCCCCTGTGTCATCACCTGGAGTCGGTTGTATTCGTATCGTCGCCGCCACCGGTCTGGTCGTCCGCCATCACCGTTGCCATCATCAAGTGGACATCCGTCTGGCCCAACTATCTCGCCAGCCATTGTGTTATTACAAGCATCATTCTCATTCAATACGCCATCTTCATCAACATCTAAAATTGGACATCCTTGACCATTGTCGCCGTTTAGAACACCAAAGTCTGCAGGGCAATCATCGCCGTTCGTACCGCTGGCATTGTCACCAAAGCCATCGCCGTCTGTATCATACCATTGACTTGAATCATTAGGAAGAATATCATTGGTATTTGAGACTCCATCGCCGTCTAGGTCTTTACAACCTGACCTATCGATAGTAGATGTTCCAGCGCTTGCCGGACAATCATCTATTATCCCATCTCCATTATCAGTAGTGTTAAATCCGTCTCTATCTACGTCGTTAGCCCAAAGTTCATCCTCATTCTGGACATAGAATGGTTCACTATCAAAAATATTGTTCGTTTCATCTGTTTCTACTAATTGCTCATTAGTGTCTAATGAAAGCCTACAGGTATAATCGCCGGATAATACTTCATTAGGAATTGTAAAGAATACATAACTGTCGCTAACTACGGTTTGGTTGTATGAAGCTGGAGTTGAAACTCCAACCGAGGTAGTGAATATCTCTTGTTGAGTTACTCCATCAGAGTCTATCAGTTCAATGGTTACTGAAACTGCTTGTCCATATCCAGGGCCTCTATGATTGTTGAAGACCCAAGAGATCTGAATTTCTTCCCCAGTGAATGTTTCTGAAATTGTAGGGCAGGTCAGTGATTCTACAGTCAAGTCTGGTTGTGCAGGTTGTGTTGAAACAATTTCTAAGTCATAGGTTCCTTCGCCACCTTGTCCAGAGATTACAACTGTGAATGTTTCATCCTGTCCTTCATAATCTGAGATATTGAGTGATTCAAACATAAGACCATAGCTTGTATTATCTGCACTTGCTACAAGATTTCCTTGACTATCGGTCAATGTAGCGGTAAATGGCAAATCTGTACTTGCATTGAAGTGAACTTCAGTGTTGTAGTAATCATTTATTGTAAATAAATAAGCATCTTCAGTATCAGATATACTCAAACAACCTTTTCCACTAACGTCGTCATTAGTCCCAATATCGATTCCTGAGGCATCTGCATCGCCTACACCTTGTCCTAAATCATTCTGAGATCCACAGTCAAACGGTGGAACATATGTAGACTGGTCTGGCTGGCCAATCAAAAGACGGTAAGTCCCTCCAGGGCTAGCAGGGGTTCCAAAGCCGCCAAAATATGTGATATTTAGGTAATAGTCACCTGCAACTCCCGCAAGATCTGTATCAAAAAGAGAGACGAACTCATCACTGGTTGATGACAGACTTGAGTCAATACTTGTCCCATTAGCAGCAACTAACCTCAAATCGAAATCCGCCCCATCAATAGGTGCTGTAACCAATGTTACGTTGAGTTCTTGGCCAGCTGTTACGGTTACTTTGTAAACATCCTTTTCGTCATTTTCATCTACACAACCCCTGTGTTCTACAACAGGGTCTGTCCCTAAATCAAATGCACTGGACATTTCATCGCTAATATCTGCTCCTGACGATGCATCATTTTGAATTGTTTGGCACGCAGTGTTAGGAGTTCCGATAGTCATTGGATTATCAGAAGCTGCGCCGTTATCCAAATCAGACTTTTCTATAACCAGTTCTTCTTTGTCTAGAGTGACAAAGACATTGTAATTTCCTTGAACAATGTTAGATGGAATTGTTCCAGTGATACTAAGAGTTTGAGTTCCATTGATTACTAATCCACTAGACCAAGTGACGTTTCCTAAATAGTGGTCAACCCATGTATCAGCAGCATCAACACTCAATACCGCTTCGGCCTTGAAGGAATCTGTAAGATCTTGTGTTCCATCATTGATAACTTCTACATCGATGGTTACAACGTCCCCTGGATTCTTAGCCGCAGTATTGAATGTAATATTTTCAATGGCTAGATTTGGTATCGGTGCACTCCAGTTAGTCCAAACTTCTAGAGTCCAATTAGAATTACCAGACCACTGGGTTATATTGACGAAATAAGTCCCTGGTTGATTTTCAAAGTCGCTATCTATTGAAGTAACTTTTTCAGGATTAGAGATTAGTGCGAAGTCTATAAGCGTCCCATTAGGTTGGTGTAATCTCAAATCTAAATCATCACCTGAGTCGAATGTTAATACCGCATCTATGGTATGGTTCAATGGGACGTCGAATGCAAATACATCTCCGGAATCGGTTGTATCGACGCAGCCAGTGTAAACTGCTGTGACGTTACTTCCTAGATTATCTGGGGAATCAGTCCAATTAGATACTGCGTCATCTCCTTGGCCCGCATCATTTTGTGGATTTTGCCAGTCCAAACAAGCCTCGGTATAATTGGTCCAAGTCTCTATATCATAATCACCATCGCCAGCATATTGGAAAATTACAATCCAATATGTGTCTGCTACACCGTCCTTAGTAGAACCGGCACTTGTCACCAATTCCTCAGGGTCATATGTCAAAGATGAATCAACAATATAATATGAAGCATTATCCTCGAATACGAGGTATAAATCATAATCAACAGTTGTACCATCGCCGAAATTATCTAGCGTTACATCGATATTATTATTTGCTGACATTGAAAACTCATACCAATCTTCATTGTCTGCACTGTCGACACAGCCAGAAAACGTGGTCGTAGGGTCAGAGCCGATGGATTTGGCTGTTTGTGCAGTTGCGTTTCCTGTGTCGCCTTGCGAGCCCCCATCATTCTGTAAAACGGAGCACGGTGCTTTGGCTCCAGCCGCCATAGGTTGCTTTCTAACCTCGTCAAGGGTTTGATATTGGTCGTTCTCAGAAGAGGTGTCTTCAGAGAATAAATATTCGCTAACAGGGGTATCAATGGAATTAATCACTGGAGAAAGTACAGTGAAAATAAACATCAAACTAACCAAAATTCGTAAATTACGCATAGGCCTCACAATTTCTTGTGCGCGCCGCTAAGTTATCAAAGTACGGTCTTAAAGCCTAATATTAGACTACCTTAGGGCTTGCAGAATTAACCGCATCTGACACTCCACCCTGATATCTTGAGAAGTTTTCAACAAACATCTTTGCTAGGTTATCTGCAAGTAAATTGTATTGTTCACTATCATCCCATGTCTTGATTGGTTGAAGGACATCTGAAGGCACGCCTGGGCACTCTAGAGGTATCTCAAATCCAAATCTTTCATCTGTAGAATATTCAACGCCATCCAGTTCCCCATCTAAGGCTGCGTTTAGCATAGCCCTAGTATAACGTATCTTCATTCGATTACCAACGCCATATGGGCCGCCAGACCAGCCTGTATTTATCAGCCAAGCAGTAGCTCCATGATGGCTCATCTTCTCTGAAAGTAAATCGGCATAAACCCCTGGGTGCATAGGCATGAATGGTTCTCCAAAGCATGCTGAAAATGTGGCTTGTGGTTCTTTTACACCAATCTCGGTACCTGCAACTTTAGCAGTATATCCGGAGATGAAGTGGTATGCTGCTTGTTCTGGTGTCAAGCGTGAAATCGGAGGTAATACTCCAAAGGCATCGCACGTTAGGAATATCACGTTTTGTGGGTGCCCACCTTTGGAATCTAAAGTTCGGTTTTCAATAAATTCAATAGGGTACGAGCCTCGGGTGTTTTGTGTCTTACTGGTGTCATGGAAATCAGGTATGCCGTCGTTATTCATCACTATATTCTCAAGTACCGTTCCATATTTTTTGGTCGTAGCGAAAATCTCTGGCTCATCTTCCTCTGAAAGGTCGATTAGTTTAGCATAACAACCTCCTTCGAAGTTGAAAACCCCATTTGCACCCCATCCATGCTCATCGTCTCCGATTAGTGCACGGTTAGCGTCTGCTGAAAGGGTGGTTTTACCTGTACCGGAGAGACCGAAAAATATCGCAGTATTTTCACCGGTTGTATTTGCAGAACAATGCATAGGAAGTATTCCTTTTTTGGGCAATATTAAGTTCATAACTGAGAAAATGGACTTCTTTATTTCCCCAGCATAGCGTGTACCTCCAATAATTACTTCTTTCGCTTGATAATTCACGATGACAAAACACTGAGAATTTAGTCCATCCACTTCTGCGTCTGCCTCGAAATGAGGCGCATGGAAAACTGTGAACTGGGAATTGTGTGATTCTAACCTTTTTTGGTCCGGCCTGATAAACATATTACGGGCAAATGCACTATGCCAAGCATTCTGAGTAATGACTCGTATAGGGAGTGCTTCTGAAAAGTCTGCGCCGCAATATAAGTCTTGTACAAATAAGTCATCTTGCTCGGATAAGTAATCGACTACTTTCGCTCTCATTCTATCAAATGTGGTTACATCTGTAGAAATATTGACGTCACCCCAATTAACATCTGAAGATGTGGTCGGTTCGTCGACGATAAACTTGTCATTTGGAGAGCGCCCCGTTCTTTCTCCAGTCTCTGTGACCAGAGCTTTATGAGCGCTGAAAGTACCTTCCTTTCGTTGTACTGCTAAGTCTATCAGATCTTGTGCAGAAAGATTCCAGTAAATGTTACCAGAATACTTCAATCCATGGTTCTCGAGGTCGCCCGACGGCTCCCCATAGGTCTCGGCCATGTCAACTCGTTTAGCCGGCCGTTTTTGTCATTTTCGTATACCCTAAGTATAAAATATAACAAATTATCACCTATTCGGCTAAATTGAAAATTGATTCAATTGAACTGTTTCTTTAACAAAATAGGAGAGGGTTCAAGTTCTGTAATTGGGGGAGAGTGGCTATGTCTGAAGACCTCAATCGAAAAGATGAGGGTGATTCAGGTGATAAAAGTAGAGATGGTATTCTTAGACAAAAAGACTTCTCGAGGGCAAGAGGTCTTGATATTTCCTCATTCATAATCAATGAAGAAACTGGACAAGAAACTCCACCCATAGATGAGGAAGAGGAGAGCCCAGAGGATATTGATATTGCGATGGGCGAGGTCGTAGAGATTTTTTCTAGAGGGGGAGATGAACATAAAACAGCTGGAGCAATCCAGAAAGATGGTTCCGTTATCAAAGCTCCAGAAAATGATAGTGTAACCGATATGTCGATTCATGGTGAAAAAAGGCTTGGGTTTGGCCTTTTAGTAGCCATGGTATTCATTTGGTCTGCAATTGGAACTATTGTAGGAACGGTCTTGGCTCCTGCTGTCAGTGCTACTGGCCTAATATTGATGGTAATTGTCGGTCTGTGGCTGGGGGAGAAATGGATCCCAAATCCGAATATGAGGATTTTAGGAGTCACTTGGGTAATAATATCGATGAAATTATTTTATGGCCTTGCTATAGACATGTGGAGATGGGATTGGCTTGCCAATCTCCCAGTTGGAGAAGGTCAAGCGCTCGGTATTTTTCTTCTATCAGCCGTAGGATTGAATATATTCTTAGCACAAAGGCATGATGAAGATGCAATCGCTGCACAGGCGACTCTTATCCTCTTAGTAATTGGGAGTGCAACTGGCGCTCTTTATGGCGAATTAGGAATAGCAGTAATGATTGCTTTAGGGACTGTAATGCTTCATAGTCTGGCGGTTTTAAGAAATTCTGGCAACCTGGCAAGTCTTGGTATTGCTGTCTCCTATTTGTGGATTGGAGCCCATGCAATTTCGGATAATTGGAACTTTTTTGGATTGGAAATAATTCCATTCGAAGATGGTTTAATTCTATTCCTATTGATGGTATTTATCACTGCAGCAAATGCTACTATGGCGGCTAAGTTTGTTGATGCAGATAATTGGTTTTCTTCGGCCTTTAAGTCATTAGGACTAGGTAGACCAGGGCTTTGGTCGGTATCTGTTGGATTGGGGATGGTAGGAGCATTACTCTCCATCGCAGCCAATAGGTTAGAAACTGGATATGCTTTAGCCCAATTAGTCTTATTATTAACAGCGTTCAGCGCTTCATATCTTGTCGTAAGGGGTGTTTCTTGGACTAGTCTTGCACCATGGATAATAGTCCCTGCACCATTCTTACTTGGCGCTTTGTCATTGATGGTTTCGGGCTCATTTGATGCCGAACTAGAAAGTTTCAATATCGAACCTTATAGTTTCTATGCAGCAATGACTGCTCTATTCACCACTAGTGCTTTACTACGTCATCAAACGGCTGTTTCTGACCATGTTCTTTGGGCAGGTGGTCTGATTATTGTAACTTTGTTAACTCTACTGATTCCTGCGGATGATAAAAGTACTGGGTCTAGAACTCTGTTAATTTCTCAAGGCATAGTGTGGGTAGGATTATCTTACCTTGCAATAAGAAGAGATTCGCCATCTATTGCTGGAACTGCTGTCATTGCACCGTGGATTTGGTTGTTGTTTTTCGCCACGGATGCAGATAATCGGCTTATTTCCGCTGACTTCATACCTATTGTAATTGCTGAGTATGACTTAGCAGTATGGATGGGTTTACTATTGGTACAGCAAGTATGGGTGAACTTAGAGCATGGTGAAACAGGGTTGAATATCGCCTCTAGGCTTGCTGGCCTTTCAGAGTTCAGTGCCAGATTGAGAGATTCAGCAGTACTGCAACTGTGGAATTTAAGTTTCCTACTAACGTTATTTGTCACATGGGCAATAACAAGACCTGGCGCTTTACCTGCCTATGGGCTATATGGGGTTCTATGTGCTCTTTTAGCTGGACACGTTGCAATGGTATATCTTGGAAAGCACAAAGGAAAGCCGAGATCTTTGATGACTATATGGGGTATTTCTGTAGTGGCTCTCTCTTGGACTTATGGGCAAGCCGCAATATGGGCGCTCACGCTTGTCGCTGCATGCGCAGTATTACTACATGTATCAGATAAAATGAAAGCGGATGGAGCCAATGAATTTGAATTGAAAAAGGCTGAAGCGTTACCTGGTCAATTATTGACTTTAATGATGGGTTTGCTGTCTGGGTTTTTCGTAATCATTGCGTTAGACCCGTTGAATATGACTGTTCTTACGGGAAGTGAGAACTTGTTATCCGATCAATATAATTTACTGATTTTGACTATTATAACCTTAGCTGCAATTACATTATATTTGATTCGCGCTTCTAAATTAGAGAAGTTATTGCCGCCTGCGCTAACTGCGGTCGGGCTGATGGTCGTGATGATTATTGCGGGTCAAGTCCAAGATGCTGGTATTGTGATCTTGCTAACAGTAACTGCATTTGTCGTTTCAGGTGCCTATTTATCGCTTCAGGGAGATTTCCGCTCAGGAATGCGAGCTATGGCCAAAAAGGAAGAGCGATTGTCAAGAATAGAAGAGAAGCGAAAAAATATGGAGGAGTTCATAGTGCAACATTCTGAAAGTTTTGAAGAAGGTTCAACCAATGATGGAGTTGGTGTTTTGAAGAAAACTTCTAACCTACAATTGGTCGATGTCGAATTATTAGACCTCGCTGAAAAGCAAAGGAAGCGTTCTAAGAGAGCAGGTAGTATTGGTGAGTTTGACCTTGAAGTTGGCGATATTCACCACCGCCCAGTGATTGTAATTTCTTTCCTAATTACTGTGATTTTAGCATCCATGTTCCTATCTTTTACAACCGGTTCTGCATTTATCATTCTATCTTTTTGTGTAATAGTTTCAATATTATTCATTACCTTGGCTAGATTAAGAGCAAATCAAATTGGTTTGCGACTGCCCGACGTCTTAGGGATAGAATTGCCAATTGCTATTTCTATGGTTGGCCTAGTTCTGGTGCATATTGTGGGTAGAATTTCAAATTCTGTAATCGAGTTAGAAGATGCAAAACATCTGGCTGTAATTGCGATAGGGTTGACAATACTATCGAGTGTGGGTCTAATTGGTCGGAATGATTTAGGATTAAGAATCCCGAATACTTTGGAAGGCATCGTATACCTATTAGCGCTTGATAGGATTATTTGCGCTATTGTTGGAGGAGAAGTTCCTCTACCATTCCAATTTGACCCTTTGAATGGTGAACTAATCGATTGGATTATTCCATTGGTATTCATTGAGTTACTTATTCTTGGATTCTTGATGGCCTTTGATTGGGTCGAGAGTGAACGAATTAAGCGGGGGCTTGCAGACCATAGAGGCTCTGGAGGTCGGTCGGCATGGTTGGTTTTCGCCAGTATAATTTCCTTTGGACCTGCGGCATTATTAGCGATTTTCTTCAGTATCAAAAGAGGTTGGAAATGGCAACAACCTGCAGTGGTTATGATTGCGTGGATTATGCTTCCACTGCCGATTCATGGAACATTATTTTGGGCAAATGATTACCTTGGATTACCTGAATTTGAAATGAGTATTACAGCTGCAGTACTTGGAATTGGCTCAATAATATTCGTGGCATGGAGCATTATAGAAAACAAGGGTATCTGGTTGGCTTCTGCTCTTTGGTCAGTACACATACTACTGTTCTCTGCTGGAATTGGTTGGAGTGATTTAGCAATTCTATCCGTCTTTGTGATGGTTTGTTCAACAACCGCTTGGGTAAGTGGAATTCTAACATTGAGAAAAAGTTGGAGAGTATTTGGAGCGATCGACCTGGTCATCGCATGGATTGTTTCATTCGTAATGCTAAGTCAGGGTGGAGATGTCGAAAGTATATTGATAATATTAATCGCTTCAGCCGGATTACTTGGACTTGTAACTTACCTAACTCAAACCTATGAAGCAGAAATGGAAAGAGAATAATCTCTAACTCATATTTGAATTTAGATGATGAACAAGAGAATCTACCAATTCATCAAGGCCGACGGTTTTATCACTAGAAGATAATCTCAAAGACACACTTATTTTGGCTTGAGTGCCGCTATTTCTAATTCCTAAAGATAAGTCATTATCATTAAATTTGGCATGAATTAACATCAAATTTTGTTCTCCTTTCAGCCTGCTTCTTTTCCAGTTTTCAACCTCACCCAGACTCTCTAGGCCTCGTCTAGCCATCTGTTCAATGTTATCAGAAAGGGGATTTACTCCATCCCATAGTTCCCGATTTACTTCAGTCGCTGACTTACGCTTCTTCCAACCTCTTTCCATTAAGTTACCAGGATTGTGATTAGATAAGGCTAGTAAGAAAGATGTCAATGTTGCGGTTCCGTCTCCGACTAAACTCCATTTACTATTTATCAAGGGATGAAGGGAAGGCATTACTAGATGCCCCGAGTCCTCTACTCCAAGGATTTTAGGTGAATTAGTCGAAGAGATTAGCCCTTGTTTTCCATCGGTTGAACTCAAAGAAAAGGAAAGCCATCTATCTCCTACTGCTGTTTCAATCGAAGATACTGTCTGAGGGAACCTGCCTAAGCCTGATAATAAGGATAGATCAGATTCTATACTTGCTGCAAGCGTCCAATTGCCGCCATTATTAGTTCCAGCATTTACTACAGTATCTGCAATTGCATCACCATCGATCACTTTGAAACCTTCTTCAGTCGCCTGTATAATCAAACACCTGTCCCCATCACCATCTAAGGCTGCTGCAACTATTGTACCCGCTTTAGCAGGCTCTAATTGAGTAAGTAGAAGGTGAGAGTCTTGTTTTGCTTGCTCAAATGTCCATGTCTGAGTTGGCGACATGTCCCCTGCTCCACAATTATGATTCATGAATTGAGCCTTCTGGCTAACCTCGATACTCGAAATTCCTAGATTTGTATCAAGCCACTCAGAAAACCAGTTTGCTGCAGAACCTTTGGAAGAATCGATGAGTAAGGGTTGAGCAATGCTGAAATTCTCAGATTGGTTTAATTTCCCAAATAAGTTTGTGAAACTTTCTAGCCTCTCAGTCAGCCAATTAACGTGGAGGTTTTGCGCCCATTTGGTATGAGAATGGTCTATACTTGGCTTGGCTAACCTCTTATGTTCAACAATATCTATTTCTCTTTCCTCTTGAGATAGTTGCTCGGCGATTTGCGAAATTTGCTCCTCTAATTCGGGAGTCGTTTTGAAACCATGTGCGTCGAATACCTTGAGCCCCGAGTCACTAACTGGGTTATGGCTTGCAGTAATCATACAACCGATTCTAGCTGCCTGTTGAAGTGTTGCATAGTGAAGTGTGGGGGTTGCACATACTCCGATATGTATTACTTTACATCCCGAGATTTGAAGACCTAATGTGAGGTACTCAGCTAGTAATTGATTGTCTGGTCTTTGGTCCCAGCCGATTACTACGCTACTACTATTACCGGGCAAAGTGTCATGAATTCTACCCAATACTTCGCCAATTAAACGCATCAATGATGGTGAAACTTCCCTCTTATGGTGTAGATTTTCAATCGCTTTTTCTTCACTTAGAATATCGACATTTACCAATCCGCGAATTCCATCTGTACCAAATAAATTTGGAGTCATCAAATTCACCTATGACTTGATTGTGAAGGATGTACTCCTGTCACGGTTATATTTGGCCAAACTACACTATTACTACCTAATACTGTTCCGGGGTTAGTAACGCTATTACATCCTAATTGACAATCTTCTCCAAGTATTGCGCCAAACTTACGAAGACCGCTTGCTAATCTTTTTCCTTCAACTCTTAGGAAAACTTCTGTTCCATCATTTCTGAGATTGCTTAATTTGACTCCAGCACCAAGGTTCACACCTTTTCCAAGTATTGAATCTCCGACATAGTTGAAATGTGGTGCTTTCGCACCTGGTAAAAGAATTGAATGTTTTACTTCACTACAGTGTCCAACTACAGCATCTGAGCATATCCAAGAGTTTTCTCTAATGTATGCACCGTGACGTATTTGTGCATTTGCACCAATATAGCAAGGGCCGATGAAATGCGTCGAAGACTCGATAGTTGCTGAAGGGTCTATCACCACAGAACCTTTTGATTCATCAATCATTGTACCCACTTGTTCAAATTTAATTGATGTGTCCATTGAATTTAATAATTCTAATAGTTGTGATTTTAATGAGTTCTTAGAATTAGGGTCAAGAATATTCCAAACTGGTTCATCCATTTCGAAAAAGGGTGTAGGGCCACTGTTTTCATTTTGAAAACTGGGGAATAGTGAAGATATAAGGGTATAATCTGGCCACTCCATACCTAGTGCCAAGAGGCAATATCGAATGAAGTTGCCGTTATATTTAGCAAGCTATACGGTAAAGTCTCTTTCCTGTTGAGTTGTCAAGTCGAAAACCAACCATCTCAGAAAGATACCTTGGTATGAAAAGTCCGACCTTTCTTGTAGTAAGGCCATGATTTCTCATTCTTCTTTCATTAGAAAGGTGATTCACTATATCCGCTGCTGAGCAGTCCGGAAATATCGAAACGTATTCGATGATCTCTTCTTTCAGTCGTTCTAATCTCGCTTGCTTTTGTGAGCCTTTTCCTCTCATATCTATCATGTTATATTTGTCTTCCAAACTATATCAAAAGACGATGGGAGGTCCATGGGAACCCAGAAATTATTCGATTTTCAGAATATCCTGCCACTTCTTCGAGGAGCCGCGGCGGAAATAATTGGTATGAAAATCGCGCTGGCCGACAAGTGAACATCTGATTATTTTGCCTCTGCTGTCATAGCATCCCCACTTCGTATGAATTGGAGTCATAATTTGTTTCAATTCGATGGATGGTCCTGTAGGTTCTGGGGGTTTATGCTCGACTGTTTCAGTAGTGCCGTCCCAGTGTAGCATTTCCATCGAGGGGGATTGTAGTTGGTAATCTTCCTCAAATCGGATACTTCCCTCCGCCGGCTTAACCGGCTTCCAATCTCCTGTCTGACGTCCATTATTTAGCCAAGAAATCATACTCTTCATCTGTTTGATTGTTGCCATTCCGAGGTATGCTTTTTCCCACCAACCTTCACTTCTAGCTAATGTGATATGATGGATCCCGGGATTTATCATTCTACTATCCAAACTATCTGCATAAGTGCGGCAGAGGTTCTCAAGCCTGATGATAAATATGGGCATAGGACCAATATTTAATCTATTTAATTGAAATGGATTTGCTAATTCTCCGAGAAGCAGAAATGGTTTTCTGTCTTCCAACAATGATGATTTTTCTTGAGATAAAATTGAATCTATTGACTCGCCTTCACTTGTGAAGTTAGAGCAATATTGTTGGATCTGTTGAAGGTTTAGTACATTAGTAGAGGCTTCTTCCTCGCTATCTTTTGTCAAATAATGGATAGTTTTACTGGTAACCAAAATTGGCCCGTCCGGCAATGGAAGAGGGGAATTGGCAGGCGCATACTGCCACAAATTAGGAGTCTTAGCCTGCATAATTATTGCCAGAAAGTTGTACTTCTTAAAACGACAGTTAAGAAGAAAAAGTTGTTTCTTGCATACATTGAGGACATGTCACTTTAATCGGTCTAATAGCTGGAATACCTAAAGCAACTCCACAACCAGGGCATAGAATTGCTTGGTCTATATTCTGTCGTCTTTGTGAAACTCCAGGTGTTGGGTCATATTCAAATCGAAAATTTGATTTATCCATTACCTGTGCTGAAGAAGTGTAATCCTTGTAATTATTATCCACTACTGGTGCATTAGATATCGCTTGGGGCGACGGGTCATATTCTCCAAATTGAGGAGATGCTGAAGGGGGAGCCAACATCGCCATTATATTAGATTCCGAAATCCCATATTTTGTAGCCATCTTAGCTACTTCAAGAGATAATTCATTTCCTGATAAAGAGCGTAATAGGTTCATATCGACCGCCGCTAATGTCATCATGAAGCGCGCTAAGGGTGTATAGGTTTTGAGCGTTGACCTTTGATGTTCAGTAATTAAAAGAAAGGGTAAATCTTCGATATTGATTGGATTTGACGGCAAAGAGTTCAAAAGAGGTTGGCGTCGGGAGGGGAAATGAGGAGGGTCGTCAATGAGTAAATCTCGGGTCAAAAAATTTACGCGTGAAAAGCTTCAGAGAATGAATTCACAAGAGCGTTCTAATGTAGTTAGAAAGCTTACATGCAGGGAAACTATGTCGAAGGCTCATTGGGTATTTTCTAGAGACTCGGTCGCAGATGTCATTGAAGATTTGACACATAATGATTGGGACCATGTATTTGTCGTGAATAGCGAAGGTGTTCCGACTGGGAGAATTCATGCTGTAGATGTTCTCAAATTAATCGCTAAGAAAAATGTAGAGCGTTCTGTTGCTTGGATGCATAGTGTACCTGCACAGCAATTAGTCAATTTACCGCCTCTAACTGTAAGAAGCGATACTCCACTACTGAAAGCTGGAGCGCTAATGCTTGCCCACGATTTGAATCAAATTGGCGTAATTAATGACCAAGGATCACTAATTGGCGTAGTAGAACACAAAACTATGGCTAAACATATTCCTAAATTCATAATTTGAATCAGATTCCCCAATAACGGTCCGACTGGGCTTGTTTTGCTTGTAGAGTGCTCTTTATTGTAGTAGCCATCCATAATACTACTACCCAAATCAATGGGTATCCTAGGTCTGTGATGATTTGTGAAACACTAAATTCATATGAATTACCCTTGAGAACATCGATTGATATCGTTAGGGCGGCATTAACGAAGGAATAAACAACCATTCCAAAAATCCCAAGTACAATCAAACGACCTGAAAAAGAACCTCTCCTCAATCTCAAAAACATAAAACCGGCGGTTGAGGTCAGGAAGGCAATAACCATCCAAGCAAGTGCGGAGTGAACTGCTTGAAGCCACAAGATAGATGTTTCCTCTGTTGTAACGAAGTCACCATAAGCCCGATAACCTTCCGCAACTGCGAAAATTGCACTAAACAGTGTTGCGGTCCAAAGTAAGGAAGAAAACATTGCCGCATCTGCGTTATCTCTCATTTCTTGTATCACTCTATTGACTGTAGTTTCAATTCCAGCACCCTTGCTAAATATATACAACCCCGAAACTAGAGGAAGAGCCCCAATTACGATTCCTCCAATCTCTTGAGGGAGCATGATTCCTAATCCTAGGATCGCTAAAACAAGTCCAAAAGGAATCATGATTTTTGCGCGCCATTTTGGGTCTTCTAGGGCTTTTACGATGTAGTAGTATGTACCTTCAATACCTTTTGACTGCTTCACTATTATCTTTTCAACATGGTCAATTCTAACTTGAGACTGAATTATAGGAAGTACCGATTCATCTTCAGCGCCATCTGTTACGAGTATCGCTTTATCTGGTTGAAATGCTGCAACTACTTCCTCTAATTGGGCTGCAATAGCCCTATCGGAGCGAATTCCTACTTTCTCATCGCCAGTCAAAATTGCAATTTCAACTTCGTCTTCTTCAGCAGAAATCTCGCTGAGATTATCGTGTTGAGATAATGCTCCAAGTATAGCATTGGTATCGCTTTCTTCGGGATCTGCAATACCTAATTTTAGTGCAGCAGTAAGCACTTGGCGTCGTCCAACAACAGGTCCTCTGATGGCTGTCTTAATTCCGAGGTCATTATCTCGGTCAACAGTCAAAACAAGGGTTCGTGTCATGTGGATTCACCGTTTTATGTTGATGCTAAATCGTCCTACATTTCAAAGGCTTCGCGCGAAAACCCTTCGATTGGCTGATTTTTGTCAATCGTTTTCTTCTATCGCTGGTGTGGCTTCTTTTTTAGAAACCTCAGCTTCGAACTTTTCTTCAGCGGCCTTGTTTTTTGCTTTCCAGCGTTGTGTGGCTCTGATGTATTTCAGTGGGTGGTCAAGCCATGGCTGGTCACATAAACGGTCGTCACCAGGAAGTACAGGACAATTATGGTTTACTTTCAAACTACTACATTTGGCTGGTGTGTAGGCGTTTTCATAGAGATGATTGACTTGATAGGTTGTAGTTCCTTCGCTAAAATCTGGAGCCCCGCTAAAGAAATTAACACAAGATTCTCGGGGAATTGCCAGAGTTGCGGACATGGCTCCAAGAAATACTCTTCCGAAATGGTTTACGTTTACTCCTTTGTCCAAATCTGAAACAACTGTTACCATGCAAGGGGGCCAGTCAGATTCATGGGCACCAACAAGCGCAATCGCTTCACTGGCTTTATTGGCCATCAGATTTCGAACCATTCCTACAGGTTCTGCTAACCTAATGGCAAGGTCTGTTGTTACTTCAGCCATCTTTTCTAGGGCTTCTGCTTCTATCGATGCTTTTATTCTCTCTCTAAGCAGACGGGATAATTTTCCTGATGAGGTATACTGCTGCTCTTCAAACAAAGTTATCCATCCATTTTGAATATCATTATTGGCAAGGCGCCATCTACTTCCAGTTATTTTAGGACAAATTTCTATGAAATCAACAATATTAATTTTCCAAACTTGTCCATTCTTCTTTTGTTTAGAGTTTTGAATCGCCATAGCATTGGAGGAAAATTCATATCTTTCATCGTGCTTCTCTTCGCGCTTTATTCCAGTAATATAGGTCTTAGCAATCGCCTCGAGGTTTGCGATATCCTTGGATAGAACCTGTTCTGCTCGTGCTGCTTCGGCTTGAGCCCATCTAGCGATTAATCGTTCATCTTCAGAAGCACAAACTACCAATCTAGCATAATAAAATGAAAAGGCTTCGATTAAACGGCCTTCTTCGGTATGTATATCTCCTCCAACTATCTCTACTCCTTCTTTGGATTGGACTGAATCTACAAGTCTTATTCTAGCTCTTTGTCTGGCTTTTTCCATCCATTCTCCATCAAGTAATTCTTCTAGATTAATATCGTGTTTCTGAGCCATATTACGAATCCATACCGCTGCTTGGGGTAAGAAAGGATAACGCGATAGCGTGACTTCATCGCTTAACGATGGTGGGTCACGAGGAACGGGCATGTAATATCCACATAGTCAACAGCATATGAACTCCTTCATGTGGATGTGTTGATGATGTAGTGCGGGTTGGGAGCATCATGCCAGATGGTCGTTTGCAACGCCTTATTGGATTTCAAGATGAAGTTCGGTTGGCTTTTGAGTGGGATTATTCGGACGACTTAGATAGTGCTAAATCGATGGAATCTATTTTTTCTCAAGCATCTCCATATGGAATAGAAAGTTGGAGCGAAAAGTCAAGAAATCTTTGTCTACAAAAAATATGTGAAGAATTACAGCATTGCGAAAGAGTCGTTATTATTGGTGCTGCGGTAGAAAAACAGGAGATTGCTGAACTCAACCTAGAAAATACTGCAGTTATTGCAGCTGATGGTTCAGTCGGGGCAATGATTGATTATGAATTCTTAACTTGTGTCATTAGCGACCTTGACGGTGGACAACATATCGATTTAGCAGCAGAAAAAAGTCAGCGCTTCGTCTTGCATGCTCATGGGGATAATCTTACCAAGTGGCAAAATATTGTCGAAAACTGGAGTCAATTAAAAACACCACCAGAAATTATTCTCTCACACCAAACAAATGAAAATATGAATGGAATGTATAACTTCGGCGGTTTTACCGATGGAGACAGAGCCGTATGTTTTGCCCTATGGGCTGGAGTGAAAGTCAAGCAAATCGAACTGATCGGTTTCTCAACAAAAAAAGTCGGCGCTTGGTCTGGAACAACTAATCAAGACAGGAAAATGAAAAAATTAAGTTGGATGAAGAAAATATTGACTTTTCTAAATTTAGAAAAAAACATTAAACATTAGTTATCTATTCCTAAGAGCCCTAAGTTTTTCCTTAAGGACATCTCTTTGAGAAGAAGATTCTGAACCTTTTTCACTTTTAGATTGAATTCTACGGTTAAACATGTCTTTCTCCCAAACATGTATTTTACCATCATCTGAACCTATTACCACTCTAGAGTCATTGCTGGAAATAGTTCTGGTTTGGGATATTTCTGCTTCAGCAACTAAATCGCCATCAGTAATGTTTCTTACTTCTAAAACACCCTTAATACCACTCCATCTGACCGACCAATGAGTTCTGACTTCTGATGACTGGAAACCAATCGCTTGAACACTTATCGAGTCTCCTTTAAATCCCCAAATATCCTGGTTTAATTTATCTGTGGCGACTAAATTTCCACCTTCTAACGATGCTATACATATATTTTCGAAGGTTGTCAGGGTTTCAATCGATTCAGTAAATTTATTTTGTGTTGTTTTTGAATTACTGATGGTTCCATCTGCATGGCCAAATATGACTCCTTCAGGGGATTTAGTACCGCACATGATAGGTGAAGATGTTTCTAACTGATGATTGATAATTTCTCCTTCCGGCTGAATTTCACCCCATCCAGATATAGGCCTGCCTAAACCTACAATGACCTTTGCTTCATGAGATAAAATAAACCATGGGCGTTCGTCCATTCTAAGGACCCATTTCTGTTCCCCTTTAAGAGAGAATTTCCAAATTGCTGATTCTAGAAAGTCATTATGTTCGATGTCATAGACAGATGATGTCACATATATTTCATCATTCTCAACTACAACTGAATCTGCACTTCCTTCCAGAGGATGTTGCCAATTTATTTCTCCAGTTTCAGCATTTAAGTTAACTATATGCAACCCAGATGTAATAATTATTTGGTTATCATGAAACACGATTTCGCTTATTCTATCTGGTAAATCTTCAGACCATAGTAGATCGCCATCAGAGTTCCATTTCCTAATTTGTCCATCCCACCCACCAGCGATAAGATTGTTATGCTGGTCGAAAGAAACTGAAGCAACAGATTGCTCTAAGGAGCGAATCATCCAACATGCCCCCAACAAGTCCATATTGTACCATGTCTGGCTCTCCGTCATAATAGAGACGCTTGTTTTGCATCAAATCAATCAATTATTTACCTGAAAAGATTATTCCAGTATCTCCAATGGTTTCTTGATAGAATAGGTCAAGGCAAAGGCCAACAATCCAAAAATACAAGCTGAATAATAATGCCCCATAGTGAAAAACGAAAGCGCTGCACTTGTTCTAAGTAAAGCGATAGAGCCTGACTTCATCGACCAAGCAGCGAAACCTGCAGAGATTAATGCTAAGGAAATAAAAGCGATTCCAACTGTAGTATACAGGCTGGAAGCTCCTGGGTCCATCAAGGGATGATCCATTTGTAGCGGAGTTCTATCTATCTCTCTTATTTCACATTCATCAGCGCCATTCGAACATTCTTGTTTAGAAAATTCTTCTTGTGAAGGTACATCAAAATCTATTGTAGTAAATCCAATCGGTTCAAATAATGCTGGTGGAGAAAGTAAAACTCGGTTAGAAAAAACATCTGTATGTCCGTCTCTACTAGTGATAATGTCAACTCTAATCATGCCCGGGTCTAGGTTTTCAAATTCGAAATAGCCCTCTTTATCAGTTTCAACTTCAGTCGAATTCCAAACATCATATTCTAACCAGGAAATATATACAATTGAGTTATTCAAGCCATTTCCATCATGGTCGTAAACGTGCCCCTTGAAATTGGCACTATCTTCGGGAGCGTTTTGTGCCATGCTAAAGATAAACTCATCCGGCCTAACCAGTCCTGATTGTGGCGTAGTGTAGTCAAGGCCGTTTAGAAGCCCCAATAATGCGGTAATAATGACGAAAATAGCAGTAGCATTACCGATTGGAGGCATGTTTTTTTGTTCGATGGTTAGTTTCGTATCCGAGGATGCGAACATAATATTCTGTTTAGGATTATTTTGAGAAGTCATTTCATCAATATAATCTATCTCTTGGGCTTGCTCATCGGTATCTGCGCCCATGACCATTGTTAAACACCATCCTACTTGACTTCAATGCGGCCTTTAGAATGTGATAATAATTTGGCCAAAGATTGTGATTGTATCCAAACATGGACACTAAATGTTCCATCATTATTCTCCTTGCTTGAAGTAACTAGGCCTGCCTCATAGACATCTGAAACATAGCCTTCAATCGCCCTACCTGTCAAGCTTGGGTGTAATATCAGTTCTACAGGTGGGCCAAACAATCGCATCAGTATCGTATCTTGTAACTTTGATAACCCATATTCTGAAAAAGAAGATACTTTCATCGGTCGCGAGAATCCTAAATCTTCTATCAATTGTGACTTTTCTTCCAAGGAATCTTGTTCAACCAGTTCCACTTTTGTCAATACTACTAGAAGTGATTTTTCAGTTAAAGTATTATTTGTTATCTCATCTTCATTGCTAAGATAGCGAGAAAATATTTCACTTTGAGAGGTCGCTAATTTCCTTTCTAATTCAGATAACTCATCGTTTGCATCTACAAGTAATAATAGCAGGTCACATTCTAATGCTTCTGCCAGTGTTGCTCTAAAGGCATCTAGTGTTGAATTAGGTAGTTGGTCAATAAATCCAATCGTGTCTGCAAGAAGAACTCTTGGACTCGCCTCCATTCTTCCAACGGTAGTTTCTAATGTGGAGAATAATTTATCTTCTACCAGTACATCCTTGCCTGATAATTTCAAAAAAAGACTGGACTTGCCGGCATTTGTATAACCTGCTAATCCAACGGTCATAGCCCCACTTCGAGTTCTTTGTTTACGACGTTCTGCTTGCGCATTAGCATGCTTTTTTTGTCGCTTACGTAACGATACTAATTCCCGATTTACATTGGCTAATATCGCTTGTAATGCGGTAACTCCACCTCCACCAAAACCTGCTCTTTCACCTGTTGTTGATTGATTTGCTACTTCTCTGAGTACCGTTCTATCTGAAAGCAAGCGAGCAATTCTAACCTGGGTTCTGGCTTCAAGGGAATTAGCATGAGAGGTGAATAATGATAATAATAGTCTGACTCTATCCCAAACTTCTACCTGAACTGTATCGCTGATAGTAACAATTTGACGCGGTGTTGCATTTGTATGAATTAATACCAAATCGACTTTATGCCAAGGATGATTTGTGGTTTTTGTTTTGATTTCGTCTCCAACATCTTGGAGCCTTCCTCGACCAAAATAACCCCTTGGGTCGATTTGTCCGGGTTGACTTAAGGTTTCTACAATATCAATACCCATCGTGCTTACAAGGCCACAGAATTCCGATATATCTTCATCGCCTCTAACCAGTAAGATCGCCTTCCTACCTTCGTGGTTAGTCCTGGCCTCTCCAAGAGCGACACCACCTGCCCCGGCAAGAACCTCATAGTTCTGCTCTTGCTTCGCCATGTTTTATCCAAGAGTCATCCTCATATCAGCCCACCCCTTGGATTGTTCATGGTCGAATCCTATCAAGCAACCATTGAGTGGTCAGGGCCAGTGTCACTGGCTACCACGTTTCTTGCTGCTGCTTCGAGGCCTGGGTGTTCGGCTAAACTCAATGAAACTGGTGGCCAAGCAACATTAGTAGTGGTTGTTGAAGATTCTTCTATCCAATCTCTTAGAGACAAAGTTGATGATTTACTCATCGCATTAGCAGATATTGAAGAAAACTCTGATTAATATTCCAAGTCTAAAATTACTGGTGCATGGTCTGAGATCTCTAAGCCACCTTCGCGCTTAATTGAGACAGATTTAACTGCTTTTTTAGCGGCTGGATTTAGTAAGAAATAATCTATCCTCCAGCCTCTATCTTTTGCTCGGGCTTGACCTCTATTTGACCACCATGAATATGTCTTGACACCTTCGCCGACATGTTCTCTAAAAACGTCATGCCAACCATCGTCTAATAAGTCGCTAAACCATTGCCTTTCATGAGGTAAAAAGCCGCTCTGCCTAGCGTTCCCCTTAGGGTTCCAAATATCATCTTCTGTATGGGCGATATTCAAATCTCCACAAACAATTACTGGCGTATCTAGTTGGAGATAGGGGTGAATAAATTGACGCCATTCCTCCATCCAGGCTTCCTTGAATTCTTGTCGTTCTACCTTATTGGAGCCGCTTGGCAGATAGGTGTTGATACAGATCATTTCACCATGCTTGGAGACAATAACTCTACCTTCACTATCATTTGGGTCATGTTCGCCATTCTTCCCAACTTGTACGATTTCCATTGGGTCTTTAGAAATTGTTGTAACGCCTGAATAGCCTTTTTTCTCAGCGGGGTGAAGATGGACTGAGTAGCCTTCTGGCCAATTCCAATCTTTAGGTAATTGCTCTGGTAGAGCCCTAACCTCTTGTAACATCCAAATATCCGCATCCAAAGAATCAAAATAGCCATCAATACCTTTCCGTATGGCGGCTCTTATTCCATTCACGTTCCAAGAAACTATTCGCATA
The DNA here is from genome assembly GCA_949372655.1 of Candidatus Poseidoniaceae archaeon. Lineage (GTDB taxonomy): Archaea > Thermoplasmatota > Poseidoniia > Poseidoniales > Poseidoniaceae > MGIIa-L1. The sequence continues at coordinate 2,083 of CASIAI010000004.1, read as the reverse complement.
GTTCGTCCCAAAAGTTGGTAGTGGATAAGTTTCAATGTTGAGCTTTACCAATATTTTTACCCGCTATTCTTCCAGAATGAACCGCTGCATCTGCTAAAATAAAATCGGATTGAACCCAGGAGCCTGCCATTATAATTCCTTTATCGCTAAAGGCAAAGCCATCAATTTCATTTCCAAGATTCTCATGGATCGTTATCTTTTCTTGGCGTAAGTCTGTGATAATATGCTCCCTCCATCCGCTTGCTTGAGCATCTAAAAAAGATTCGAGATATTCCATTCTATCCTCTTGAGATTCGAAGCGGGTTTCCCCCTTATCGATTTTCAAACCACCAACTGTAATTGCAGAAAGATGAGAGCCATGGGTTGATAATCTTGACTGGATTGCGGTATAATCTACTATTGTGGTATGGTTATCTGTATCGATTATTACCTGTCTTTCTCGTAGTGGTTTGGAATCTAATCCTACCTCTATGATGCTGGCAGTGATTTTTGATAGACCTGAGAACGTTTGTTCGGTCCTCTGTTGGTCTACCTCTGCCAATAATTGTCGTGATTTACTAAGTCCACAAGCAAGAATAACTACGTCGGCCTCAATCTTTTTACCGTTATTTAATTTAACTCCGTAATTATGTAAAGATTCTACTTTTACATTACATTCAATCAATACTCCAATCTCATCAAGGGCGGCTGCAAGTCTGCCCGCCAGACCAATCCATCCTTCATTGGAAACGAGTAATTTTGATTTAGATAAGGTCTCTATTCTACCTAGGTAATCCGGGCTCCAGCTCGTTAGGAAAGAGGCTGCTCTGACTATCGGATGTGATTGGTCTTTCGATTTCAGCGCTCTTCGATTTTCGACAACTCTAGAGATATTACCCTTGGGTCTAATCATTCCATGACCTAATACTTCGACTTTGTCCAACCTGATAGCCGCACTAGAAAACTTACGTTTACTCAATCTGCGACAAAGTTCCCACATTGGTCCTTTGTTTTGTAATAGATGTGGGCCAAAGGTTAGAGAGAATCCTTCTTTATTTTGGGAAGTACCTCTCCCTCCAATTGTGCTACTTCTTTCAACTACAACGACGTGATGGCCGTTTGCAGATGCGTCAATAGCAGCACTCAAACCTGCAAGCCCAGCTCCAACAATTAGAACTCGCGCCATGATTAGGTGCAGAATGTTTTGAGCAATCAAACCATTGATGGCTCATCCTTGTCTTCCTTCAATCGCTGAATTAAGCAATGCAGTTGCGACAATTATTCTTCTATCCATCGGGTGACCTTGGGGGACCGTGATTATAGACTTTTTAATGAAAGGATTGAATTGTTGATGTAATGTAATTCCATTATTGCCTGGAATCTCGAAGTGATACTTTGCTGGAATCAAACCGCCGAAGGGGATGAATCTGCGCAGTAAGGCATTACTATCTTCCAATAATTCCCCATATTGATTTCCTTGAACATCGAGAAGTTTCCATGAATCTCTAAATATTGATTTCAATCCCTTACGTCTTAAAGAGCCAAGGTGTTCACTGGTGTTTGGATCAGTAATGTCATACGTAGCAAAAAGGTCGATTATCGAACGAGCCTTAATTTGTAATAACGGCTGAGTACACGATTCGTCAGTGAATAGAACTATGTCTTCTTTTAATTTGAAGCGCTTTTGTTTTGAATATGCGATTACATTACCTTCTAGATCTTTGAACCAAAATGCCCCACCAAAAAGTCTCCAAAATTTAGTTTGAATTAGGTATTGGTCCATCTGAAAGAGTTGTGACATGACTCTAGGGTAGAGTGGAAATTGATATAATTAACTGATGTGGATTTATTCAGCTTCGGTTGGGATTTGGTCTATGTTTATGTTTAGGTCTGATTTTTCAACTGGTAAAAAAGAGGCGAATGTCGCCAATAATGCTGAAAGTAGAATACTGATCGATAATAGTTGACCCGTGTCTTGAGCCGGGGGGAATTTGCTGAAAACAACCAATGCAAAAATCGACAGGGAAGTCAATGCCGCGCCCCAGCGAGCATAATCATCTGAACGATCGCGCTTTTCATTTACGCTAGCATGAGAAAGATAGTC
>CASIAI010000003.1 GCA_949372655.1 Candidatus Poseidoniaceae archaeon | reverse complement strand
GGATGTTAGTTGTATCAAGAAGAATGTCCCAAGAAGATGTTGATTCCAATGATAGTCTTGACCAAACCGAAGAAGTAATGGAAGAACAAAATAATTACAAACAAATCCCAGATATCTCAACACAACCACTTATTACTAATCAAGCCAATGAAATCACTCCTCAAACTCAAACATTGCCGACACCTATGCCTCTGCCTCAGGTAGCAGCACCAAGCATACTAACTCCACAATTAGGCAACAATCCAGGAATAGCACCGCTTCCTCCTACAGGTTTACCAAATGGATGGACTATGGAACAATGGGAACATTATGGATGGAAGTACATGGAATCCTTTAGAAAGTGAGGTTTAAAAGTGACTGAAAATTTAGAAGTCGATGGACTTGTTACTCTTCAAGAGAGAATGGTCAATCTAATCAATCAATTACAAATGCCCTTGATTGAGGTCAGTATGGTAATTGGTAATCATATTAAACAAATGATGAAATCACTCGAAGAACATGTTGAAGAAACTGGGGCTTTGTTTCCTATAAAAGTAACCTCACAGTGGCCACTTAGCAGTGAATCAAACATCACATCAACCAATAAAATGGATTTAGAAAAAATCATTTCAATTGTTGATGATGATAGGATGGATATTTTAGCAACTTTAATCCGAGTAACTTTGATAGAGACAGAAATGGCCCTTGATGACGGCATCTTAGCACTTAGGATGTGGGAGCAATTATCAAGAAGTCAACTTTCCTTAGCAACCTCACCAGGTCAACTTTTCTCACCAATCATACTTCCTGAAGAATGGTAGTCAAGTTTGAAACTATGGAGAGTTTGGGTGATATCATGCGAAGAGGTCAGACTCAGTTTTCTGTTCTTATTGTAGTTCTTTTAATGAGTGGACTTTCCGGTTGTATTTCGGATGAAATTTTATTCCAAAATGAAGAAAGTCGAGGAATCCCAGGAGGTTTAGCGATGGCTTGCCTAGATTCGAGTAAGTATACCAAACTTGTAATGGAAATCGATTATGAAAATGGATATCAACCTAAATCAAGTAGTACTGACATGCTTAAACAGAGACTCGAACAAGTCTGTGATAAACCGGACGGCGTTTCCATTTCATCTACAGAAACCATTTTTGGAAAGGAAGGTTCTTGGACGAGTGATGATGTAAGGTCTTTTGGTTGGGAGAATAAGGACAATCAGCCTAGAACAGACTCAACCTTATACTGGCAGATTCTATTCCCTTCCGGCTCTTACACGGATGACAGTGTACTAGGTGTTGCTGTAGATGCATCTACCATTGCAATTTTCGGAGATTCCGTTGAGGAAGCGAAGGGTCCAATATTTGGTAGACCTTCGGCAGAGGAAGTTGAAAACAGTGTAATTGTTCATGAAGCTGGCCACTTACTGGGGCTGGTAAATATTGTCTACCAATCTCTTTCTGAACACGAAGACCCAGACCATCCAAATCATTCAAATAACGAAGATTCAGTTATGTATTGGGCTATAGAGTCTACAAGTATTGGTAGTATTATTTCAGGAGAACTTCCAAACGAATTTGACGAATTAGATTTAGAGGACTTAGAACATATGAAAACAGGTGTAGTAGAGGTATCTGATCAACTTTGGACCCCTTAACAATTTAATTGTTTAAACTACTATTAGAAACAAGTTTAGTGCCGTCTCTCCAAGCATCAAAAATAGAAAAAGCCCATAATGCGAACCAAAGTATAACAGTTAACGCTAATGGTATTTGTAATAATTTCCAATCCATTGCTTTACTATGTTTCTTGTTGAAGTGTTGCCCAAGGAAAAGAAATGGTACCATTGCTAATAATGCTGCAAATATTGGCCTTAGAGCACCCCAAAAGCCTACACCTAATGTCATTTCAGTCCAGATTTGCTTGAATACCCGGAACATACTAGGCTTAGAATCCTCTTCGAAACTTGCTTTTGCAAACTGCGAATCCATTGCCTCCATAGTACCGCCCATTGACAAGGTTGAGGTTACAGTTTGTCAAGATAACGCCTAATTGACTCCATGAACATCAATAACCGAATGTATCAGTACCGTTTGATGGCGAAGATATTGGTGACGGGTTTTGAACCATTCTCCAGCCATAGCAAAAATATTTCAGGTGATTTACTCGAAATACTAGAACAAAGGCTGACAATTAGTGACCCTTGGAAAGATATCAGAGAATATGAATTAAACGGAATTAATATATTTTTAGAAACCGAACTACTTTCCGTAGATCAAAAAGGTTCTACTCAAGTTTCTCAAAAATTATCACAAGGTTCTCATTGGGATGCTATTATTCACATTGGATTATGTAGCAATTGTGATATTCCAAAAATTGAATTATTAGCCAAGAATATGCTTGATATGAGTGTCAAAGATAATTCCGGGCGTAGATTAAGAGGGCATAAAATTGGAGATTCTGATTATTCATCAACTATAAATTCCAACTTGATTCTCACCAATCAAGGTTCTCTTAGTGCTGAAATCTCTTATAATGCTGGTAGTTTTATTTGTAATGAAACATACTATCACACATTATCTAAAATTAATCATATAGAATCTGATAATAAAAAGACTCCATGTGTATTTCTACATTTACCCGACTACGACAGATATAGTCTGGAATTAGCAAGAGAGTTATTACAGAATATAATCGGTCGAATACTATTCAAACCAGTGATATCAGTAGCAGCAGGAGTGATCATTGATGACAATAAAGTACTGGTTGCAAAACGCAGCGATGATACAAATATGGGTCTTTGGGAATTCCCAGGTGGTAAATTTGAGTGGGGTGAAAAACCGCAGCAAGCAATCGAAAGAGAACTCAAGGAAGAATTCAATTGGAATGTAAAAGGTATCAAAAGTTTTGGCAATTGGTTTCACCAAGGTGAAGACTTTGATATAGATTTGAACGTTCAAGAATGCCAGTTCATAGGAAAAACACCTAGTTTGGGATATCAGAATAACTGGACTTCACATGATGAAGTCAAATTCATCAATAATGCTGATGAAGTTAATCCATATATTGGTTTAGACAAGTCAGTTGCCAAGGACGTTTTCAAGGAATTATCAAATCCAAGTGGTCGCCTCTCCTAAATGGTCCATTGAAAGTTCATCATTTACTGACCTTGGAATACTATCTCGGCCTTTATGCCATGTCGCAGCTTCTATCCAATCCTTAAGATTATTACCTTCTAAGCGAATTATGATTAATCCACCAAGTGGTTTTTCACCAGGAATGTTAAATGAAATCTTTCCAGATATCGCTGCTTGCCTTAGAATTTCAAATTCAGTATTATTGGACGATAAATTACGACTCATTGAATCAAGAGCAGTGTCCAGAATTTGTTGCTTGTGAAGTAACATCAAAAATCCCTGTATCGATAAACCATTGTCCTTAAGAGTTTGATTTTCCGCTCCTCCTAATTCTGGGTGAGTGATGTCAGAACCCATTTTGAAGTCCGGAAATATATTGATAATGCAATTATAGACCTTCTCTGGAGAGTCAGCACCGGAAAGAATACTCTCAACAGTTACAGAAATGCCTTCATCTTTGCCGCTCAACTTGAGAATCGGGGCAGTCATGGTTCGGCGTGTTTGAATCTACTCTTCAATCTGTCTTTTTTTAATGATTTTATGCGAAGTATGAAAGCCAATATTCAGTTGTTAAGACATGGGTGGGGTAGATAGTCCAGTTTTAGCCACTGTTATCCCAATTTTTAATGAATCAAAATATATTGAAAAATGCCTTAAATCATTAATTGAACAAACTCTTGAATCTTCAAAACATCTTGTCTTAGTCGTTGATGGAGGTTCTACAGATGGATCAGTTAAGATTGTGAAAAGTATGGTGGAACTTTCCAAAAGCAAGGGTGGACCAGACATCATATTGAAATATAATCCTGGGAAATATGTGGCTGAAGCAAGAAATCTAGCATTAAAGGAATTACCGGATAGTATTGTATTGATGGTGGAATTGATCGGCCATTGCACTGTTCCAAAAGACCACTTAGCAAAACGATTAGAAGTATGGGAAGAGATATCTGAAGGTTCTGGTAATTCAGTAGCAGGATTAGGTGTAAGAGTTCTTCCCAGTGATGGCGATAAGACAATAGTGGAAACATGGATTGAAGCAACCCTTTCGTCGAGTCTTGGTAGCGGTTCAGGGCAGTTCGAATCTTTTTCAAAAACTACTAAAACAAGAACTCCTGCTTTTTGTATGCATTTACGTGAGGCAGTTGAAAAGGTGGATGGCTGGGATACAGAATTTATCACAAGTCAAGATAGCGACCTTTCAATGCGGTTACAAGATGCAGGCTTCAAGCTTTATCGAACTAATGAAACCCATGTTAGGATGGTTAAAAGGTCGAACTTCTTTACTTGGATTAAAATGGGTTATCGGTATGGTTTTTGGAGGTCTAAAATAATTAAAAAACATCCTTCAAGACATAGTAAGAGGGAGTTTTTACCTTGGTTTGGAATCATATTGACTCTCTCTTTACTAATGACTTCAACCCCTTATTGGTTTATTCCGTCTGTAATTTATCTATTGGTCATCCTAGTAGAAGGTTTACGCTTTAGCATAAAGTGGCGTAAAATCTCTCTCTTAGTGGGGGTGCCATTAAGTTTGATAACTCTACATACAACTTTCTCTATCGGCCTAATAGGCGGATTATTTAGAAAAGGAAGAGCATCAAATGATAGGTGATACTTGAAGCACAACAGGTGACAACATACTTGAGTGATGTACTAAGGTGGAGGATTGAATACGATGGCCAATGACTCTCTAAGTTCGCGTAGTGTCGCGTTTTTACCTTTGGTCTTACTTGCTTTTATTCACGTATTTGTCACTCCTCTTCGTGAAATATTCAAAATTGAACCGTTACTAATGATTCCATACTATCTCGTAGGTATTGGAATTGGATTGTTTGTTTATCGTAAGTCATTTGTGGTTAAAGATTATGAGTACCAGCGTACTAAAGTAATGAAGGAGATGAAAAAGTCATACAAGGATGAAGAGTCCGGAGTTTGGCAAACAAATGCTCAAGTTGATTCTGAACTTTCGGAAGAGGGTCGTGCTAAATTATCACAAAATATAGGAGATATCAATACTGAATTGCCAGAAATGGTGGTGGGTGAAGATGAAACAGTGGAAGTCCAATTCCTCAATGAGGCTAGTTATGTTGTTGAGGCAACAAGAAGAGTTGCTGGTGAATCTTCTTTTGATGATGAAGCGATTGATTCGACAATCGGTTCGACCCGAAAGTCTAGCCCGATGGATAATTTCTTGGATTGGATTGGTGGTATTTTTGGAAATAAAGATACAGGTGAAAAACGTGAAGAGAGGAGGCTTGAAGCACTTACTGCCGCTTCAAAGGCTTCTCCTGTAGCAGTATCGAGACCTAATTCGCCCTTACAGACTACTAGACGCGATGTTGATTCATCTCTGAAAGCTACATCGATGACCGATGAAGGTGAGAAAGAAGTATCTCTTGATACCAGATATAGTATTACTTCCACGACTGAGACTCCTAATCCAGAATCTGTAAAATATTCTATGGATGAGGAGGCATATTCTTGGGATGAAGAAATCAAAGTAACACCCTCTCAAAGTATAGAATCGATGGCTATGTTACCTAGTAGTCAAAAACAATCTATTACACAAGCATCGATTCCAGTTAATGCTCAAAAAAAGTGCCGGGGATGTGGAGCATTGGCTCCTCCTGATGAACGTTTTTGCTTAAATTGTGGACTTGATATTTCACCATAAGTTATCTAATGGCTCCGAGATGTTCAAAGGGCATCGAGTTTACCGATGGTTTACTCGGTGTAAATCATGTCGCAGAAACGGGACTACTATGAAGTGTTAGGGGTTACCAAAGAGGCAACTGAAAAAGACTTAAAAAATGCCTTCAGGAGTTTGGCGAGAAAGTATCACCCAGACAGAAGTACTGAGGAAAATGCCGAAGATAAATTTAAGGAGATTCAAGAGGCATATGCGGTACTTTCCGACGGTGAAAAGCGTCAGATGTATGACCGATTTGGGCATGATGGCCCATCTGGCTCACCATTTGGAGGATTTGGCGGTGGTGGTTTCAATGTTAATCTCGAAGATATTCTCGGGGGGGATTTCTTTTCCAGTTTCTTTGGTGGAGGCTCCAGGCGTTCATCCCCAAGACGTGGCAATGATATTTTGATACGGCATAGTATAAACCTCGAGTCAGTTTTGAATGGGACCTCTGAGAATATTGAGATCGAATTGCCAATAAAATGCAAGGATTGTGATGGTTCCGGTGGAGAGAATGGAGAAACTCAAACCTGTTCTGATTGTGGTGGTCAAGGTCGAGTTAGGGCAAGGCAACAGATTGGACCCTTTGTTCAGGATGTTGTTCGTGAATGCTCCTCTTGTTCAGGAGTAGGCCGTACAATAAAATCAAAGTGCAAAACCTGTAATGGAAGTGGGAGGAATTTGGAAGAAACTAAACTTCGTTTCAATATCCCCCTTGGTGCTGAAGATGGAACTCGATTAAGAATGAGAGGTAAAGGTGAACCACCTGTAAATTCAAATGGCGAAAATGGAGATTTATTCATCGAATTAGAAATTGAACAACACCCATGGTTTGAGCGCTCGAATGCAGACTTGATCATGTCCCTGCCTCTTGGTTACTCTGATTTGATACTTGGAACTCAAGTGACTTTACCACATATTGATGGAGATGAATTAGTCATTAAAGTTCCCGCACAAACCAATTCTGGTGAAACATTGGAAATAAGAAAGAGAGGTTTACCAAGAACTCGAGGCTCCGGTAGAGGTGATGTTGTAGTACTTGTAAAACTACATATGCCGAAGAAGGTTAGTAAAGAAGTAAAGAAGTCTCTAAACAGTCTTAGAGATAATTTGGCTCCAAAAGATATAATCTCTCGTGTTGAAGAAGATGCTGAGCAACGTCGTAAGTAGTTGTTTCACTCTTCTGAATCAATAGTTCTCCAGAGAGTACTAGGTATTCTTGCTGCAAATGGCTGACCATCAACACGTCCATTCAATTCGATATCTACGCATTGTGAGCTACCTTCAATTTCAATAGTAAGGAATACTATATTTCCTGCAACCATGGAATCTAAGAAAATCTCTTCTCCATTGGCAAGGAAACGTGGATGTACATTTGTTACATTCCAGGCCTCACCTTGGGGTGCGTCTAATCTTAGAGCGGCTAATTCCCAATTACCTTCAAGAATATTGATTCCGACAATAATTGGCCATGAAGTCCCGTCTTTTGACAACCTTTCATCTAACTTCCATGCAACGATTGCTACACCATCTGTTCTATGCTCTATATCATAATCACCCCAAATCTCGCATGCTGATTCCCATTCTAATGTAGATATTGAATCGAGAGCACGTCTCAAAAACTTCCGACTTTCTTTTGGTGTTGTAATACCTTTATCCAATCTAGTTTTGAGCCATTCTAAACGTTTCTTTTTATTTGCAAGTGAATTAGCAAAGTGATAATTTCTTTTGTATAATACCAGTGCAATTATTCCGGGCACTAAGAATAATCCTCCCATGAACCATCGAGCAATTGAGCCCCACTTTTCGGCATTCTCATCCGGTGGGAACCAAGGTTCCTCACCTTCATCAACCAGTTCGTATTGAGTTGTGATTGTATATTGTTTAGAATCAATACTTTCCCCCCATGAGTTATTGTAATTCGATGAATTGATAATACTAATTCTAAGGAAGTGAGTGCCTCTATCAACCTCAAGTGCTACTTGAATCTCACCGGATGCGAGTGTCCGAACTTTCGTTTCTTTATCCTCCCAAGTTTCCTGATCTTTTTCTATGAATTCAACTTCACAATCCTCAATATCACCTTCAATTATGAATTTAACAAAGTGAATAGAGTCTTCCCACCCTACTATTTCAATCTTATAAACATCAGAATGGTCAAAAATAGGTAATGTGAATTGACCATTATGAGACTGTGTATTTAATTCAATAATTGGCCATGACGAATTATCAGTTTCCTTGTATATTGGTGCTAAAGATGGCGCTTCAATTCCTTGGGATAAGTCTGAAAAGTCCTCTACTGAGAGTTCTACCAAGAATACTTCAGCGGAAATATCGACTCTTATGGCACTAACATTTGGATAAACATAAACATTAGAAAAGAGATTTTGTTCTAGAATCAGAGAGTTTGATTCAACCCATTGACCACCCATCAATTGAACTGTGGAGATTTCCACTCCCGAGTACGGAGATTTCAAAGCCAACCTTTGAGCCTGTGAAACATCAATAAGGATACTCTTTGAAAGGTGACCATATATTTCTGATGTGATATTTGATTGTAAAACTGACATCTCTTGTAAATTGAAGATAGTTCTTTGTAATGTCCACATTGTATTAACTGTTTGAGATTCAACCTTTATTATGGCACGACCACCTTCGCTAAAATGCCAATACTCCGGACCTATCTTTTGGTTGGTACTCAGTTGGTTGGAAGAATTGATATTTCCGCTCAGTAATTTTTCATCTGTCTGATTCTGATAATAAATTTCGATATTAATATCTGAAGTCGAGTGAACTAATGATAATTCCAAAGTATCTCCTTTAGAGACATCAATGGTAAAGAATTCAGATTGAGTATTATCGACGATTCCGTTGATGAATGAGGGGCTGGTAAATTCACCTTCGGGTATCGAGTCTAGATTTCCTCTTGAATAGTCTAAGCAACTACTCAAGTCATAGCAAATCCCTCCCGAAATTGATACTTCTGTTTGCGAAGGAGAAGGTCTTACTGATACGAAGTTATCTGATGCATGTTGTATAATGGATAGTCCAACTTCCTCCATTACGGAACTCTCTATGGATAATTCCAAGATTCCATCTGAACTGGCCTGTCCTTGCATTGAACTACTCGATGAATCGATTATTGTCCCGTTAAATTGAATAGTTCCGGAACATGACTGGCAATCCATTTTTACGCTATACCACTCATTCTCTTTGATATTCCAACTATCGCTATATGTCTGGCCACTTTCTATCATTACTCCAGTGACCCTACCGTCGGTGACTATCACTTCTGGTTCATTGTTTTGTCCAGTGACCTCTACCGATAGAAGTGAAAGCATTATTACGACTATTATTGGTGAAAACTTTGCACCCATTAATGACCCTCGACAAGCATCCCTAATGCATTCTATGTTTCAACTTAGGGATTCGAAACTTCAAACCCTTCAATAATATGAGCCTGCAGGATTAAACATGTCGCAGGAATTAGGCCGAGTAGTTTTTTCTCGCGACCGTTATGCTCGTTCGTGGAGTTTGGGTGATAGAAGTAATCCTTTGGTAAAAACTCCAATTCTTGTTCAACTCAATGGAGACCCTGAATTAGATGAGCTTTTAGCACCATTCAAATCATTCACAGATGACAAGATTCCTGCAACAATAAGTCTTGAATCAAAGTTGAATTTATCGCCACCAGACTTTTCCCAAAAGGCTCCTAACTGGCAGACCTCCATCGGTCACGTCCTACCTCCATCCTTGGAAGAAGCCGATGCAGGTGAGCCTGCAGGGATTGGTCCACTTTTGCCTATTTCTTGGCAAAGACTTTCGCATGATGAATCATTGTTAGACCCTGATTTAAAACCAGCAATTGTTGTTCTAGTAGATGCCGCTCAACTTGCTGCTCAACCCGAAAGATTGGTCAAAGCAATACAGGTTGTGAAAAATAAATTCCCTGGTTCACTTCTTTGGGCTCCAGGTATTGGAGGCCCAGATAACGCTGCAGTATTATGCTGGTTCGGAGTAGATATTTTTGACTTGTCTCGTTCTCGGATGTGTAGTTCAGCAGGGGCTATATTGACCGTTAATGGTCCTCGTATGCCGGTGGAGTCAATGGGTGAATCTTCAGATATGAGTGTTCAAATAGAACAATGGAGGCAATCATTGGCTTCGATTAAGTCTCACCTAAGTAGCGGAAATCTACGCTCACTTGTTGATAAACAGTCACTAAACAGTCCTAAACTTGTTGAGCATCTAAGATTCCATGATAAAATTTGTACTACCCAAGAAGGGCTTTTGTCAAGTCATGTCGACAAAGAGAAACAACTTGATTGTAGTAGTTATTCGAGTTTGAGTGACCCTGTTATTGGCGATTGGTGTAATTTTATCTCTAATAGTTACCGAGCACCTAGTGGATTGGATAAAGTTTTGATTCTACTTCCTTGTTCGGCTCGTAAACCATATAGGTTTTCAAAGTCCCATGGTCGCTTTATTCGAGCGATTAATAATAATTCATGCCACGAAGTTATGGTGACCTCTCCTCTTGGCTTAGTTCCTAGAGACTTAGAAGAAGTTTGGCCAGCCTCCCATTATGATATTCCAGTGACAGGTGATTGGACTAGTGATGAATTACTGAGGACTCAAAACGTTTTGAGTTCATTATTGTCTCGTCATGAATACAAGTTAGTAATCAATCATTCCAGTATGAAATTGTCCACTGGCGATGTCGAACTAATTGAAACACGAAATGGTCAAACTGCTGGGAACTTTGATGCACTGGAGAATCTGTCAAAGGTTGTGAAAGATGCACTTGTCAAATATGAAGTTCCCAATCGACGAAATAATCGTGCCTTAATGGACACTTTTGCAAGTGTTTCAAGGAAACAAATGAAAAATGATAATTGGCTTGAAGGAATCTCAATAAGAGGTAAACCTCCATTCTGGAGATTAGAGCTCGATAATAAACAGATAGCATTATGGTCAATCGATCGTCGGGGATTCTCTTTTTCTAAAGCAGCAATTATGATACTTCATGAAAACAAATCACTTTCTAAGATGGAATTGAAATCAGGTCTGAAATGGAAGGGTGATATCTTTTATTCTAATATTGAGAGTTTTGATTCAGATATCAAGGCTGGCAATGATGTTATTGTCTATCAAGACGGTCTTCCAGTAGGTTTGGCAAGAGCTGTTGCCCCGGCATGGGAATGGCCTATTACAGGTGGACGGTTAGCCAAATCTCATCAGAGATTGTGAAATATTTACAATTTAATTAGGCAACTTAACACATCGCTCATGCGGAGTGATTAAGAAGGGGGGGCAAGTCGCCAACTTGCTTTGAGTGGTTATTATGGCTCGTATGTACAAATCAAGAAGAGGAAAGAGTGGCTCTACTAAGCCGTTCGTTTCAGAAGCTCCTGAATGGTCTAACACTGATGTTAAAGAGGTTACCTCTCTAATACTCGAGTTGGCAAAAGCCGGTCACACTACATCTGAAATAGGGATTATTCTTAGAGATCAACACTCAGTTCCTGATGCTAGATTAGTGGTCGGAAAGAGAATTGGAACTCTTCTGGCTGAAAACGACATAGGTGGAACATACCCAGAAGATATGATGAATCTTATGAGGCAAGCAGTAGCAATTATCAATCACTTGGGCAGTGGTAATCATAAAGACCTTCACAACAAGCGTTCTCTGGAAATCACAGAGTCTAAGATTCGACGTTTGTCTAATTATTACAAGTCAGAGGGAAAACTTCCATCCGACTGGCGATATAAGCGTGACGAACTAAGACTGATGGTCGAGTAATTTTCAATTAAGTCTCTACCCTTGTGGGTGAGGTTGATGAATGAGACACATTGTGGTATAGTTGAGTCCAATGAACGATTTATTAGAATCTGCTCCATTTGATGATGCTAAAGAGTATCTTCAATCTATATGTAAGATGATTAAGTCTGCTTCTATGGTTTATCTTAACGCACCATGTGATTTAGAAGGTGTTCTCGCAATTTCACATCTCGAAGCAGCATGTATTGACACTGACCTTAGATATAGCCGTCGCCTTCTCAAGTCTAAGCAACATATCCCTCATGGTGAGAAACAAGTTATTGACATAAAAGGAGAGGGGCTTACGATTTCAATCGAACCCTTTGAAGAAACATGGAATTGCTCAGATTTGAAAGTTACCGAATATGTCAAGATTTTACCCTTATCGGTTACTGTTAGAATGGGTTCAAAGAAAAGTGAACGTATTGGAGCACTTGACGTAGTGTCTCAATGTGCAGCCATTGCTGCTAAAATTGCTCCCAATGGTGCAAGAGTTAGGCGATTGCGGCCTTTTTCGATTAGTGGTCAATGGCTAAGAGATTCTCTTGACAATACCTTTGACCCAATACATTCTTCAATTCGTGATATACTTCGAGATGAAGGTTCTGTGAGTGTAGTTGCGTTACCTGAAGTAAAAAATTCAGCGAAAGGAATGATCCCCAATCTTTCTGAAACAATGTTAAAAAGATTGGTAAAAAGGTGGGATAAGATGGACTTTGAATCAAGAAGTCAGGCGATTAGTGAACTGGCATTACCTTCCTTGAGTGACAAAGTAATTTCCACTCCTCGACTCGAAGAATTATTTTGGCATAGATTACTAATAGGCGGGGAAGAGCAAGATATTTACAGCCAAATCCATCTTACTAAGGCTGATTGGCCAAGCGATGAAAACTTGATTAAATCACATTCTAGTACGGTTTTGAAAGGCTTGATTTCTCAAGGTAAACTTACTAATTAGTAAACGATGACTTCAAACCATGTCGCCTTCTCGGCTTGTCATGGCTATTGAGAGACTATTGACTGGAAGTATCCGTGACCAAGTTCAAGATTTAATGTCAACTGAGGATTTAGTTATCGATGCCTTTCGCGACCTTGTAAAAGATGAATTAAAGTCTCATATTCGTTCTAAGGTTGAAGAAGACCCTGAATTGAAGGAAGAAATTAAGGAAGCGGTTGCATATTATTTCCATACTAAAGCTAGAACTATCTATGCTGAACTTAAGGCAACAAGAGCAGCTACAAGATTGGGTCTAAGGCTTCTACCAGATGACCTTCAAGGAGAGGTTGGAGAGGCTATTGTCTCTTTATTTGAAAAAGAATTAGGCGCTCTTTTAGAGAAAGCCCTATGATTTGGATTACTGAAAACACTGTATTTTTCGAACCTTTTTCTAACTTATAGTAGTGTAAGTTATGAGGCATGAATGTTCCGTGTATAATGTGGTCACTCTGCTCAATCGTGCTTCATCAATTCTTTTGGTGTTGATTTTAGCATCTTTGATACCGTTTACCAATGTTCTTGTGAAACCAGTTTCTGCTGAGCCAGTTCAGGTTTGTTGTGACTCAGCATCAGTTGTCGATTTGTATCTTGTTGGGGATTCAAATGGGGATTTGACTCCCTTTTCACAAAAACTCGACTCCGATTCCTCATTCGTATCAATCTCTAATTCTATTACTTCAGAAGAAGAAATAGGGTCATGGAGTATGGGTGCAGTTTGGCCAGGAGATGTCCCAGATTCTACTTGGTCATTTGCGATTTACTATGAAGTGAGTAATGCTGGTGGTGCACAAGTAAACGCTACAGCCACCATTAAAGTAGGCTCATTATCATTTTCTGCTTCAACTGAAATTGGTTCAACAGTTCTTCCCCAAGGTGGTGGAATACTAAATTTTGATATTCCTGTAGATAGTACATCACTATCGGCATCGAGTGATGTTGAGTTGACACTCACTGCAAGGACTGTCGTGTTCAGTGTTCCTGAGAGTGGAGCTGCCTTAGAATTCTTGTGGGGCTCATCAGAGCATGAATCTAAATTATCTGCTGAAATTCCTCTTTTAGAGTTGACCTTGGAGGAACCAATAATTGATGGTAGTGATATTTACTTGCCAGTAAAAATAGACTCTCCATTTGGTATTGATACACTTGCATATTCGAATTCGATAGAACTTAGAGTCAATAATATCTTAATTTCAGGTAACCCTGTAGAGACTCAAAACGGTGATTCTATCATGGTTACATGGACATGGCAAGAGGCTTCTGGTGGTGAAGAAACTATACAAGTCTCTATCAGAATTTCCTTACAAGCCTCTGGTCCACTACTATCTGGCCAAGCAGATTTCTTGGTGGAAACTTTTGATACCGGAGGCGGAACTGGTACATTTTATCCTCAAAACGAGCCACTACGAACTGGTGGCATAGGGAGCCCTATTTCGATTGATCAATCTGTAGAGTTATCTGTGTCAAAAGGTAAACTAAAATTGTCGAGGTTAACCACTCTCGAGATCGATGGAGAAATGGCATTTTGGATGCGTTGGGGAATGGACCACATTGGAGATGTTAACGTGGCTCCAGATTCTGTACTCCGTGGATGGAATCCAGGTTCAATCACAGATGAAGAAAGAATCAATAAAAATATTGAAACTGTAGAATTAGAACAATTTCAACGTGAGATGGCTAACCGTTATAGAACATATATGACCGATCTAAATGGTATGCAAATAGATAGTAGTGACTTGATTGGTAATGCGGGTGATTTTGATACGATATCTATTTCAGTTGATTTAATGGGAGAAACCAATGTCATATATCATCCTTTAATCCTTCAATTCTCTACCCTCCAAACCATTGATAGTGAAGAGAGCTTTGTCTTGATACGTTCATTCATGACATCTAGTACGGATAACCTTTGGCAAGATTATAGTTTGTCAGTGGAGGCTACTTCAACAGGTATGACATCATTTGCAGGTGCAGAACTATTAGAGTCAGACGATTTAATATTCAAGCATTCAAGAATGCCATGGGGCGAAAAGATTACAGTTGAAGGTGACTCAATAAGTCCATCAGAAGATTTCACAGTAACCATTCAACCTACAAAATCAATATTATACGGGCCTACAACTCTAATTGTTTTGACAGGAGTCATATTCTTACTTGGACTCTTATTTTGTTTACGCGTCACTAGGAATAGACATCGTCGATTCTTGATGTATGAATTAGTTTTAATTCCACTCGTAATGCTAATTTACTATTTTTCTTATCCTCCTGTATTCATTGGAGGTGCATCAGTTGTTGTAGTTTCATTATGGTTCATTACCTCAATTGTAAGTCCTCGAAGAAGTATTGCCAGCCCTGCATCTACTGCTACACCTAAAGTTGAAACTACCTTGCCAACAATTGGTTGCCCTGCATGTCAAACTGTAAATTTGGTTACCAGTGAGATTAGACCGCTTAGAGTTGAATGTACAGGATGCTCTAGAACGATTAAAATCGTTGGATAAAATCAAAGTTTTAGGGATTTCAAAGATTTTACGATTGCACGTGATTCTTTGTAATCACTTGGTGAAAAGTATCCTGAAAACTCACCGTTTTCATCTACAGAAACCACAGCCTGTGGACTGCGCATTTTGATCTGCTTCAGAACATGCTTAATGGAATCTGAATTTTTGACTTCCATGAAATCCATTTCCATAAGATCTCCGCATTTTGAAGAATTCATATCCATTTCATTATCTATGGCTTGTAAAAACTGTTTGTATCCCATCACTCCTTTTACTCTCGAATCATCGTCTAAAACGATAAGGATTCCACCCGGTACAGATAATAGTCTCTTTGCACCTTCTTTGAGGGTATCACCCACACCCACAGTTATGTGCTCATCATTAAGATTGAGTTCCGATATAGTCTTGGTGTCTTGTGTCATCAACAGGTGCTGTATCAACAGGGATTTGATAGTTACCCTAATCGTGAGTGAACATTATAGTAGAGTTATCTATAATTATTCCATAGCCAATACGTTCGATTTGAACCATTGTTCCGGCTTCATAATCATGATTCTCAACAACACCACTTATCATCATAATTTCACCATCTATTGGATGGATAAGTCTTGCATTATGGCAATCATTCTCGGAAACCCAATGAACAATAGGGCGTTTATCAGTTCGAGATTGTGAGACAAATTCAGCATTATCATTTGTTAGGTCGAAATCAGCGAATTCTTTTAACCTCAATTGTGGCTTATTAGAATCAACTTCTTCAATGAAAACAGTATGGTTAGAAATATCAAATATACGATTTCCTCTTGATTCATGATTAGGATGAACCAAGGTTGTTATCTCCTGTGGATGTTCACCACTAATCTGTAATTTGATAGGGTTGCGAATAAAAGATATTCTTGGTGCATCATCATCAATAATTTTGGTGTTATGCGAGTATAGTGTTGCCAAAGGGACGGAAATGTCCTTTTGAGTTACACCCAGTTCAATCCAAAACTGTCTTAGTGCTTCTGAGGTAATTCCTCTCTTTTTCAATGCTGAAATAGTTGGTAAGCGAGGGTCATCCCATCCTTCAAATAGCCCAGCTTCGATATCTCTACGCATTTGTGAAGTGGAAAATCCTCCCCATTCATGAACCTTTACACGGCCCCAATACATTGTTTCTGGATAGTTCCAACCAAAATGTTGGTAGAGTAATGTTTGCTTTCTTGTAGAATCCATCAAGTCCTTGCCACGAATTATATGGGTGACTCCTTGTAGATAATCTTCGACAGCACTTTGAAAATCTAGTAGAGGCCAAACTCTGTATTTTGAACCGATTTCTTTTCTTGGGTGTGGATTTTTTACAGTATCTTGCATTCTCAGTGCTGGCCAGTCTCTAAGTGCAGGGTTTTTCAAATCCATTCCAGTTTTAACCCGTACTACTGAATCACCTGGTTTAAATGTTCCATCAAGCATTTTATTCCATAATTCCATATTATATTCACTTTCTTGATTTCGACAAGGGCATTCAGATTTAGCAACTCGTAATTCTCTGAAAGATTCAGCACTACATGTACAAACATATCCAAATCCACGTTCGAGCATCATTTCTGCATACTCATAGTAATGTTCCATACGGTCGCTAGCAATTACAATACGATGAGGAGGGAATCCCAGTAGCCATTCCGCTTCTTCGGGGATTTGTTGATAAGCCTCGATCAAAGGTGGTTTAACCGAAGTATCAGTATCATCAAATCTTAATATTAGTTCTCCATCAAATTTCTTAGCATAGGAGCCATTTATCACAATTCCACGAGCATGACCAAAAGATAGAGGCCCATTTGGGTTTGGTGCAAACCTCAGAACTACTTTTCCATTTTCAGCATTTGCTAATTCCGGTAGCCCCACTCTTCTTTCCTTTTTCTGACGCTCTTCCAATAGATGTGGTGCTTCCTCTTCCAATATGCCTCTAAGGTGTTCAACACCTTGACTTCCTGCTAAACTATTGGCTTCAACTACGGCCTTAGAAATCATCGGACTGAGTGTTTTACCATGTGGCCGTAAATCTGCATTCATCCCCATGATTCTTCCAATTACCGAACCAGGGTTGGCTTTGCCTTCATATTCGATTGCATTTTGAATTGCCATGTGTCGAATCAAGTTCATCGTAGTATCATCAGGAGTCCAAGACATGGGAATCAAGCAATCCTAATGCTGATACTTCATGAAATGCTTGGACAAATTAAGATAAATCTAGAATAATGTAGTCTGATTTTTAGGTGCGACACTTCTTTTTGGCAACTCTTTTTGATGAATCTTTTTCCATTCTCGTTCAACAGTCGCCCAGCTCCAGCGTAGTTGCGGATGAGGGGTATCTTTGAGTAAATCAGGAATTATTTTCTTAGTATTCGGGTCACTTGGGTAACCTGAACCGATAGAGAAGCCTAACTGTTCAGCTATTTCTTTTATGCATTCATCACGCTTTTGTTTAGCTAGAATACTAGCCATTCCTACAAATGGGTCATTTTCATCTGCTTTATGTTCACTGATAATAGATGACTCAGGCCATGGCCATGAATTTAATTGGTTGGCAATTCGATCGCTAAATCGCTGTGGCTTAACATCACAAGCATCGTTCAGAATAGTTACAGAATGTTTAATTTCGTCAGGTAGTGAATTAATCGCTTCAGCAAATAATTCTGTTTCTAATACATTTAAACCTTGATTTCCTGATGAAGAATCTATTCTTTCCGGTGAGCAAATGATAATACTATGATGCCATGGTTTAGTTTCTGAATTTAATAAAAACCACTGTTTCAATTCTTCTCTCTTCTTAGAACTCAGAAATTTTGAATCTTTTACACCTACTTCTATTAGATTATCATATTCTTCCACTGGCATCATTACAGCACAAACTACTAGAGGTCCAATAACAGGCCCTCGTCCTGCTTCATCAGCCCCTACTTTCCACATAATCTCACTTCAGAAGTCTAAATCGTCATCAATCTCTTCAGGTAGTGGTACAGAATTTACCCCACCATCTGACTTTAGAGGTACCTCTCCGAATAAATTATTCGGGTCATTTCGAGTTGTAAGACTGGTTTCCGCTGGTTGCATCTCGAGTGATCGATTCTCATTATGTGGTGTAGCGATACCTTCAGTTGATATTTTTTCAAGTAATTCATCAGCGGTTTCCATAATACTACTCTTATCATGGACATCTAAGACCAAAGAGGCTGCTTCTCTAAGCCTTTCATCGACAGGTGTTGCGGCTTGTTTACTAGGACTTGAACGCCTTTTGAAGGCATTTTCAAATTTCTGAGGAGATATTGAAGGCGATTCAATTTTTGGAATATTGTCAGATTGTTTTTGTTCAAATTTATCCATCCAATCTTCTACTTGCTCAGGGCTTTGTTCTTGATTCAATAATTTCCTTATTGCAGCATCTTCCACCCTTTGCTTTCTATCTTTCATTGATCGGTTTAGTATTAGGGCTGATAGTAAAATTGCTATTATTACAAGGCCCCAAGATTTGACAATCAACTGAATATCTGATGCTAATTTGGAAAAACTAAAATCGGTATCTTCTTCAACTTCTTCACGCCATGATTGACCAAGATAATCTACAGATGAAGTAAATACAAATGGTTGGTCAGGAGCAAACTTAGATCTAATTGTAGTATACAAATACATAGTTCCATTGCTATTTTGTTCTTCAGGTATTTCTGCCCATGCACGAATTGTGAAATTAGATGCTAATGGTAAATCATTAATTTCAAAAGAACGTGGAAGTTCAACTCCATCTTCAATAATTGCATCGCTTGGAGGTATGAATGTCATTTGAGTGGAGTGTGAACATTCTAATTGGACAACAAGTCCATCTATTGCATTACCATCATTTCTAAGTGTCATTGCAATTGAAAGTCGACCTTTTGCATCAATTTCTTCAATTATACTTTCCAAAGTCCAGTTGATATTTGGTGCAATTCTAATTGGTACGGTTACTTCTGATACAACTATTTGAGTCCCAGAAAGAAGTAATTGGAACTCGGCATTATCTGTTTTAAATGCTAATGCATCACTTCTCGCTGTCAAGGTGAGCAATTCTGTAGTAATCATTTGGTTTGGTAATATCTGATAGGAAGTAGATGAATTATCTAGTATCAAGAAATCCGGAATTTGACTATTTTCAAATTGAAAATTATCTAGTGCATTACCGGTATTTGTGATTTTGAATTGTGATTGGCAACTTTGCCCAGGTAGTAATTGAAGACATGCTTCATTAACCAATTCTAACTCTCCATCACGAAGCCATATGATTTCAGCACCAACATCTGCAGTATAGGTTTTTGAAATATCTCCTAGTGGATAGATATTTACTCTTATATCGAAAAATCCGGAATACTCTAGTGGTGATTGTATACCAACTTCAAAGGTTCTAGATTGATTCGGAGGTATCTCAATATTTTCTTTAGCACCAAATAAAGCAGCTGTCCAACCGTTATACTCGATTCTATCTGCAATTTCTATCTCTGTAATCGGCTGTCCTAATTCATTTATTGCTTCTAGAGATATACTGACCTTATTATTTACATTTCCAACATTTCGAACTGTGATACTTAATCTATCATTATCATCAGGGTCTAAGGTCAAATTTGCTCCTACTGAATCGATAGTAAGGTTTCGATATGCACTCATGAGAAGGTCAAAAGACCATTGAGATTGAGCGAAATCTAAACTTGAGGTCGCAGTTAGAGTGAACCTAGGACCCGTTTCATACAAAGGCGCTCCATCGATTACAGGGGGAATCTCAACCCAGAAATATATGTAAGATAATTGGCCTGGGATTAGTGTTTCAATTGCATTACTTCCAGATGTTTGGTTCATTATCCACCCCCAATTCCATGAGGACTGCGTAGTAATGCTGTAGGATACATCATCAGAAAGCAGTGCATTATTAGTAATGTTAACAGCCAAATTGACACGTAATTCTGGGTCTACCATGAATTGTGAAATCCCACTTACACCAAACTCAAGTTCTGATTGCGGCATTATTTGAATATTTATTTCTACAATATAGTACTCCTCTAAATCGACATCATTTGTAATATTTATTTTCATAGTACTCGTTGTATATTCAGCATTCGAGTCACAATTTATTGTGAATTTAACTTGGCGAAGACCATTTGGATTCAAGGTATATTGTAATGGCAATCCACTGGCAACTAGATCTTCACCGATATAATCTAATCCTAATGAATAAGTTTGGGTATATTCCAGGATGTTTTGTAGTGTAATTGGTACTTCTAGTACTTCACTACGGTGTATAATTATCTCTTCCTGAGAATTAATACCAACAAAGTCACTTCGTGACTCCATTTCTGCATTAACAGCAAACATTGGTGCGAGTATTGTTACCAATAACATCAGCACAATCGGTCTGCTCATAGCGACTGGAGTGAGTTAGTCTCTTGAAACACTCGTATGTTTTGTTCAAGATAAACTCAGACTGGGTCTGATATAGATTTAGCCAGATTACTTAACGAGAATTCTGCTCCATTAATCGGTACTCGAAGTTCGAACTTTTCAGAAATAAGCGGGTCGATTTCGCCAAAGCACCCAACATGTATGCCATCTATCAAAACTTTAGCAGAACGACCATTTAGCCATGGTCCTTCGTTCTCAGGTAATTTTTCGATCGTGTAATTAACCGCCCCAATATCTCTCATAAATGCCTGAACTCTACCTCTTACAGCAGCAAATCCGCCACTTCTCTCAGCGACTAAGAATGCCACTCTATCAGAGTTTTTATGATCACGAACAACCGTTCCTAACTCATACACACTTTGGGGTAAGTTATGATGTTGGTTTGATGCCAATAGTCTCATCAAACCAGGAGTTAAATATTGACGTAGTAATGTGTGGTCAATAGTTATTGGATTGGTAATTCGAGTCACCTCTCCAACAGTTGAAAAACGCATAAAGTTGAATTGGTCATCATCATTAGAGAGGGTAAGAGATTGTATTTGCATGAACCCCAAGCCTTGCATAGAATCTCGGATTCTACGTCGTAAATGCCCATCAGGTCTTGGTATTGCTGTCATGGGCGCTTTAGGGACATCGACTCCTAAATCTTCATATCCATGACCAATTGCAATATCTTCAACTAAGTCAACAGGGTGAAGAATATCAAATCGCCATCTTGGCATTTCAATTATAACAGAACTTTCTCCATTGCGTGAAATAAATTCACCTCCCATTCGATTAATAGCTTTTGAAATCTCTTCATCTGTCAAACTACGACCCAAAAGACCGTCTAATAATTCAGTTGGAACTTCATGTTTTATTGCAGTGCCATCTGGATAATGATTGACTTTACCTTCATATGATGTAACCTCCACCGATTCAATTTCTCCTCCCCTTTCGCATAACTGGGATGCTATTAGCATCAAACTTGCTTCACAAGAACGTTGATCCCAACCGGTGACATCAATGAAAAAGTCTCTAGTTTGATTATTGACGGTAGTGTGACTGCCATTGATTATTGGCGGGAAGGATAGAATCGCGTCCTTGGAATCAACAATCACTGGAAATTTATCGAAACCTTCTAGCAGATGAGCATAATCGATACCTTTGGGATGCTTTTCAAGAATTTCTGTTATAGTCATTTCCTTTTCCATCGACAGAGGTATAAATTTTGTATCTCCAGATACCGCTTTTACACGGAAAGGTGGCTTTAATATGCTAAGGTCATGAACTCCGATCGATGCTCTTCTTCTTCCTCTCCCTAGTGCGAAGTGTAACTTTTCTTGATGGTCCATTAGTGATTTTATGAATGCATCGATTTCTACTTCACCATTCAGTTTGACACCTCTTACAATACCAGCAAGAATGACCGGACGAATATTTTCTAAATCCTTATCGACTGAAATCGAAACATTACCTTGCTTAATATTCAGACTAGGATCCGCTTTCTGTCCATGAATAAATGTTCGAATTGCTTTGGAAAGCGTTTCTCCGGAGAGCAGATCCGGACGATTTGGAAAAATCTCAATGTCTAGTACTTCTTCCGTGCAATTATCAATGTCAGTGCCGAGTAATGGTAATTCATTCGACAATACTTCAATATCATTTACTAAATTATACTTGGCCAGTAAACTTGTAATCAAACTTTGCTCGACAGAAATAGTTGGCATAATAAGTCCTCATCTTGCAAACCAATGGGGTAATGGTCGTTCATATCCTGCTAGTCTTAGACCGCTAACTGCTGCAGTTTCATGGTCTAAGGCTCTGAGATGTTGTCGGTTTAATCCATCTATGGAATCCAACCCTAGTTCTCTAAGAATTTCAGATAAACTCCTGCTCAATCCTTGAATCCATAAAGCTAGGTCCATTGCATCGATCATAGGGACTTCACAACATACTGCTTTGATTCCAGTTGCTGAAAGAATGGCTAAGTCTTGGGCATCAACAGAGAACCCGAGTAAAATTCCAGATTCAGTATCAGTGCCTTCTAAATTTGCCTTATTACTCCTACCTATCAAAGGCAAACTAGCAGCTTCTGAAAACCCGGTATTATCCTCGATTTTACAAATTGCTAAGTCTGCATTGTGATAACATGCTTGAGTATGCAAGGCATTTATTCTTCCAATACCTTCTATGATTGCATATGGCTTTTGCCTTCCTGCAAGGGAGCGAAGTGCAACTAATATCCCATCTATTTCTTCGGGAGTCATACTTGGAAGCGATGTAAAGTCCAGAATTAGACCACCTGATTGAGTAATACTGTTAGAAATATCTGCTAAGTTATCACTATCGACTACTAAGAAGTCATTATTTCTCGGGTTTGAACGTGTCATAAATGGCTGTTTGTTGAGATGTTCAATCAATCCAAGTTCAGTATCTTTAGGCAATTTCAATTCTTTGGCATCATCGATGAAAGGAATCATTGGCAGCGGTAGTGCAATAGGTGTATTCTCATCGCCTCTTTCTCCAATTAAGGCAACAGTGTCGCATGTGACATAATGCATTTTACGACTTTCTTCACCGGGGACTAGTCCTATTCCTGAAAGGTCACCACTAGAAACAATATTTTCTCGAATTTGATTTGAGATGGAGTTATTAGGCTCTAAGCACATAGCATCTTTTGGAATTTCATGATTTTTATCATCTAGAAGTTTATTGATCTCTTTCTGTTCATCAGATGTTAGAGGTCTAAGGGCGACACCTTCGGGTGGATTAGGGCAACGTCCATTGATGACTATTCTTCCACCGGTCATTCCAGCGCCGGGGTCACTTCCAACATCACCATCAATTATGATTAATCCTCCAGTCATCCCACCTCCAACTCTAGAACCTGTATTTCCTCGAATAGAAAGTAAACCTCCCGACATACATGAGCCGGCATCATTTCCGGCTCCATCTAATACGCTAATTTTTCCAGATTTCATAGCGAAACCAGCATAATTGCCAGAACTACGCTCACAAATGACGGTATTACCATCATTCCCAGCGCCAAGAAATGAACCTGAATCGCCTTGAATCGTGAATGTTCCTCCTTTGCCGAAAGCAGCTATCCAAGGACCTAAAACGCCAAGTGCTCTAAGTTTAGAACCTTCAGGTAATCCAGGGCAAAGTCCCAATTCACCATTCTTTGGTACAGGCTCTCCTGAATTGGTCCATCCGATACGTAATATCGCATTTTGTTGAGCAGCCGCTTCCAGTCTTGAACCCAGTTTAGAATTAATACTGAACGAGCGTTCGACAATATCCAAAACATCCGCCATGAGACTATGTCGGAGTATCTTGAACATATACTTTCTTTGAAGATATAATGAATTTTGGTGATTTTTGCAGACATGATTTGCAGCGATTTGTTAATAGAGGGAGTTGGAGGACAATTAATTGGTGAGACCGTGACAATCAAGGTAGCTATCAACGGATATGGAACAATTGGTAAGAGGGTTGCAGACGCAGTGGATGCACAAGATGACATGGAAATAGTTGGAGTCACAAAGACTCGTCCTGCATTTGGTTGTGATTTAGCGGTCAGAAAAAATTATCCAATATACTGTACATTTGATGACCAAGAAAGAATAGATGCTTTCCAAAAAGCAGGCTATGACTGTCATGGTGGTTTATCAGATTTACTTTCTATAGCAGATATCGTCGTTGACTGTTCGCCTGGTAAGGTTGGTGCATCGAATAAAGAAAAATATGAATCAGCAGGAATCAAGTGGATCTTTCAAGGCGGCGAGAAACATTCTATGACTGAATTGTCTTATACCTCATCTGCTAATCATGAAGAGAATCTTAATGCCCGAGGTACTCGTGTTGTTTCTTGTAACACGACTGGTCTTTCAAGAACATTAGTTCCTCTTTACGACCACTGTGGAGACTTGAATGTCGAATGTACTATGATTCGTAGAGCTGCAGACCCAGGTGACTCAAATAAAGGCCCAATAAATGCGATAAAACCAGTACTGAAGGTTCCTTCTCACCATGGACCCGATGTTATGACTGTGAAACCACAAATTTCGATTAACTCGATGGCTGTTGCAGTTCCAACAACAATAATGCATGTTCATGTAATTGTTGCTACATTGCCAGAGGGGCATGGATTAACCACTGAAAAAGTACTTTCAATGTGGGATTCTCAACCCCGAATAATATTGATGAATGGTGGGGAAACTGGAATAACCACTACTGCCGAAGTAATGGAATTCGCTAGAGATATTGGCCGTAAGTGGGGAGATTTGCATGAAATTTTTGTTTGGAAAGACGGAGTTAAGTTAGAAGGTAATACTCTTTATTACTTCCAAGCAATTCACCAGGAATCAGATGTAATTCCTGAAAATGTTGATGCGATTAGAGCCTTGATGGGAGTGGAGTCTGATTGGTTAAAGTCAGTCAGTAAAACCGATCTTGCTATTTCTAAATATAATAATATTTGAATGAGCATTTATTGTTCATCGTAGGGTTGTTTTCAAAAACGTCATGGGAGTCCGAGATGTCATGGTGAACTATCGTCGTATCATTTTGATGCTGGGATTATTAGTGTTCACTTCCTTTTCACCAGTATATTTGTCCACTAGCGAAGAAGGTGTTTCCAAGCCTCTAGTGCTCATTCAAACTGAATATACAGAGCAACAAAGATTAGAAATCGCTACTATGAACTGGCACAAGGCGGACTCGATGAGTTTCGATGGAGTTGAACAAAATCCTCCGAGCGGTATGGTTCACATACATTCTGGCTCTTTTGACCCTTTGAATTCGGTTGGCCCTGAAGTTGAAAAAAAATATTTTGATTCAACAGATTACCAAAATACTGGGTTTGCAATTCTACAGTTAGAATATTTTTCGAGTTCAATATTAGAATCTCTTCAATCTCAATACGGATTTACCATTCTTGATTACTTAGGGGATGAATCTATGCTGATTAGACTACCATCAAATACTATTCAAATCTATCAAGAGATGCAAGTAGATTCACAGGTTAGATGGTTGGGCAATATGCATCCAGGATGGCGAATTAGTGGTGATATTCTAGAATCGCAAACATTGACTAGCTTAATGTTGATTCCTTCAAAAGACCTTCAATATGGTGGATTTGATAGGCTTGTCTTTGATTTGACTAGTTATGGTGCTGATGATGCTTGGTGTGGAATTGGCGCTTGCCAGGTATCCATAACTGAGGATAAAATCGATTATTTTGTTGAAAGAGTTGCTTTCGATGGAAGAATAGTGTGGGTCGAAGAAGGATATGGTCTTGAACTTCACAATGCTGTTGCAGGAGCCATTTCAGGTGTAGTCAATGTTGCGAGTTCAGCAACTTTTACTCTCGATGGTTCAGGAGAAATGCTTGCAGTTGCAGACACAGGACTAGACAGAGACCACCCTGACATATCAGGTCGTGTTTCAGCGGTATACACACAGTTTGGTCTAGATGCTTCACCGCTCGATAGCAATTCTGGACATGGGACACACGTAACTATTACAGCGATCGGTGATGGTTCTGGAGACTCTTCAGCGATGGGAATTGCACCAGAAGCATTTGTCACAATGTATGCTCTTGAGCATGACCCAACCGGTGTTTTTGGCCGTCAAGGCTCAGTTTACAATCTTCTTTTAGATGCAAAGCAAAAAACTGCTAGAATTGCAATTAATGCTTGGGGACTGAATGGTAATTTTGGTGAATACACAGCCGATTCACGTTCAGTTGACCAATTCGTATGGGATGAACCAGCACTACTCCCAATTTTCTCTGTTGGTGATAGGGGTTCAAGCGGTACGTCCCAAGTTTCCCCACCTAGTACTGCCAAAAATGTATTATCAGTTGGAGCGAGTACCACTGGTACTGGAACCTCCGATCCCGTAGGTTCAGTAGCCTCTATTTCTAGCCAAGGTCCAACACTTGATGGAAGAATTAAGCCGGATATTGTAGCACCAGGTATCGAAATTTGTTCTGGAAGAGCGGAAGAGGCTAAGACTCCTTCTGGATTTTCATGTGGTTCTGGTGTTCATGGTGATGGAGACCCTCTATACATGTCACTCTCCGGTACATCACAAGCAACTGCTGTCACAGGTGGAGTCGCTTCTTTGACCCGTGAATTTTTACGAGAACAAATTGGAATAAACTCACCTTCTGCTTCCTTGATTAAAGCAGCGTTAATCAACGGTGCTACCGATCTAGGAACTGCTGATATACCAAATAACCTTGAGGGGTGGGGCCAGATTAATCTAGAACAGACCATTCTTCCTAAAGATGGTAGTACCGTTTTGTCAACTTATTTTGACGATAAGAAATCATTGCGCTCTGGCTTTGGACTACTTTATGAACTTAATTTAGACCCTAGTCATGGATTAGACATAACCCTAGTATGGACTGATGAAGCGGGAAGTGCTAACTCAGCACAAAATCAGCCTAAATTAGTAAATAACTTAGATTTGGTACTTGTTGACCCTTCAGGTAATCAGTGGTTGGGTAATAATTTTGTTTCCGGATTTTCAACACAAACAGGCGCAGCGGATGACCTGAATAATGTTGAGAGAATAAAATTAGCACCAGGTACATTCTCTAATTCTGGGAATTGGCTGGTAAAAGTAATGCATCGAAGTGGGAATCAACAAGATTACAGTATTGTGATTACTGGTGACATGTCAATTCAGTCAAAATCGGATTTGACCACTTTTAATGAATCAATATATCTATCTTCACAAAACCCCTTGCAGAATGATGTTGTATCAGTTCGGGTTGCTTGGATGAATCAGGGAACTCTTGATGCTCCTGGATTCCATTGGATATTAGAAGACATTACAGAGGGAACAATTCTAATGCAAGGTGACTCCCAAGGAGTTTCTTCTAGTGAAGTTGAGTCAATTATCACAACTCGTTCTTTTAGTAGCACTGGAATCCATACTCTAAAACTAAGTCTTGATACCGATAATGTAGTTCAAGAAATGAATGATGAATCAACAGGAATAGATAATAATATAATTTCCATGGATATTGAAGTAACATCCTTGGGTGTAAGAGTAATGGCTCTAAATGAAGATGGGAGTGAACCGATAACCTCTGAAGATAGGGCTGCTTCAGCAATCAGAGTATTTGATGTTAGAAATGAAACCGGTATAGATGTTCCAATCAGAATTAAGAATGAAGGGACTGGTACTCAAAGTATTACTCTTTCTGTAACCAATGTTCAGGAAAAGCACCCAATTTACAATTATCTTATACCTCCTGAAGATAGTTGGACAAAACAATATTCGGAAAATGGTCCATTTTCTCTTTCAGGCCAAGGTTCTAATGGTGACTACCAAGATGTAGTTCTACATTTCGAGGATGAATCAGCCAACCTTGACAATCTCAATAATCCGAGATATGCCCGTGCAGGAACCTTCTATGTTGATATTACCGTTCAATATCAGGGTCTTCCTTCTGTTTCACATTCACAACGTCTTACAATTCAAATTGGACAAGTTGATGATGCCAAAGTTGTGGCTGCAGGTACTTCTGGCTTAGCAGCAAAACCAGGAGATTCGGTGGCATTTTCCATTTCAGCACAAAATGTAGGTAATACTGCTGCCCAATACTCTGTAACTTGTGAATCACAAAATCGCTGGCAAATAATGCTCGGTAACTCAAATTCTTCAACTCTTGATTTTGAGCCTTTGGACATTTCTTCATATCTTTCCATGCCCATTAGGATATTTGTACCACCTGTTGCTGAAGGACTTCCAGCAGTTGGAGAAACAGACCAAATTTCCTGCTATGTCACCTCGGCTACTGATTCCACTCTAAATTATAGCGAGGTAGTGACGGTATCAGTACTTGAAAGAGAGGAATTCCAAGCATATCTACTGAATGATGGAAACCTAGTTGGTTCCAATCTCATTACCAGAGATGTTCTTGTGGATAGTGGGGAAGTAAAGTTTCTAGACTATGAAATAGTAAATCTAGGAAACTCTATATTGGAAATGGATATTAGTATTCAACCCTCTAACCCAAATTGGTTCTTGAAAGTTTATTCCGATACGGAAAACGACTCTAGGAA
The DNA here is from genome assembly GCA_949372655.1 of Candidatus Poseidoniaceae archaeon. Taxonomy (GTDB): domain Archaea; phylum Thermoplasmatota; class Poseidoniia; order Poseidoniales; family Poseidoniaceae; genus MGIIa-L1. The sequence goes on along the minus strand of CASIAI010000003.1, from coordinate 252,548 downwards.
GGTTTCGATAATCGTCATCCCAGGGTCCTCTCAAACCGTCCAGTTCCAGATTAATGTTCCAGCCGCATCTGTTGAGGGTGACTCTAATTCATTCACTTTACGGGCAGAGATTTCAGACTTTAACTATGTTACAAACACTACAAGGATTGTAATCGAAGAAGATGTATCTTTAGAACTAGTAGGCCCGGATTACTTAGTGAGTTCGATTTCCTCGGATTTTTCCTATAATGAACTACTAATCACTAATACTGGTAATTCAGTTCTGAGTCTTAACTGGTCTAACTCTCTAGCCCCAGACGGCTGGATAGTCGGTTTCTCAAATCCAGTAAAAGTTCTCAGTCCTAGAGAAAATGCCACTGTTTCAATCGGCTTAGTTCCACCACTAAATGAAGAAATTTCGATTAGTTGTTTCATCTTATCGATAACAGTTTCAGGAGATAGTAATGGTAGAATCATAACAAAGAGTCTACAGTTAGATGTAAAGGTCGATGAGTCGAATTTTGGTAACCTTACTGGTGAAATGGATTCATTACAGGAATTTATTGGAATTGAAGTAGGAAGTTCCAAGTCTCAAACGGTCACATTTAGAAATGATGGTAATACTATACTAGATGGCGATGTTTCTGCTATCGTTGTAGACTCTGAGGGTATGGAAGTTAACAATTGGTATACCGATGTTAATCCATCGAAAATCACTGGTCTTGTGCCAGGGGATTCTTTAGAATTGATAGTTATAGTTGAGCCAGAAAATGGAGCGGATAAAGGCTCATATCAGGTTTTGATTAACGTTACCTCCAATTCTGAGTTAGTAGCGCAATTATCACTATCTTCAAGTATCCAGTCATCTAAAGGAAATAGTGGATTATTCAATTCAGTGCCATGGTATATCTCAGTGATGATTTTAGCAACTCTACTAATCACTGGGGTGATTTTTGCAAGACGTATGAAGAGTAGTGGTTTAGTTGGAAATGATGACTCTCAGTTAGTTTCAGCTGAAGCCTATGTGAATCCTGAATACATATCCGATCGTCGTGATGCAGCATTAAACATAGGGGATTCGGTAAATGAAATTACTAGTGGCGAAGTATCTTCAGATGAGATAGCAGCGGCACTAGCACAATCAATGGAGTTACCGTCATTTGGAAATAACTCTAATATTCCAAAAGGTATGCCTCCGAAGATGAATTTACCAGCAGGAATGCCTCCTCAGTTGAATTTACCACCGGTTATGCCAATTCCTCCTGCCCCCCTGCCATTACCTCCAGCACCAGTTTTAACACGCCCATTACCACCTACTGGTTTGCCCCCAGATTGGAGTGTTGAACAGTGGAATGCCTACGGCGATAGATGGCTTCAACAATACAATAAATGAGTGCGTATCTTCAAATCTTAGAAGTTTCAGGATTACACATGAGCAGTATTGTATTGTTTGGCCCTCCTGGTGCTGGTAAAGGTACACAAGCTGAGAGAATTACAATTTCTACTGGGCTTCCTCAAGTCTCAACAGGTGATATGTTGAGAGCAGCTGTGAAAGCAAAGACACCAACAGGAATTGAAGCAAAAGAATACATGGAAGCTGGACAACTTGTTCCTGACACAATAATAATTGATTTGATACGTGATCGAATAAAATTACCAGATGCCGTGAATGGCGTTATGTTTGATGGATTTCCTCGAACCATACCACAAGCTGAAGCACTTTCAGGAATTACCGAAGTATCTCATGTAATAGCGATAGAAGTTCCTGATGAAAGAATAGTCGACAGAATTTGTGGCCGTTATTCTTGTGCTAGTTGTGGTTTAGTATTTCATGAAACTTTCAATCCAGTTCCTTCCTCGGGCTGTAAGTGTGGTGATTTCATCGAAAAGAGACGTGCTGATGACAATAAAGAAACAGTTCAGTCACGCCTTTCTGCATATCATGACCAAACTTCACCTTTGGCTGACTGGTATGAACAAATTGGTATATTTCACCGTGTGAATGGAGATAGAGATATCGATATTATCAGTGATGATATTCTATTAGCATTAAGAAAGTAGGTTTGGTCATGAGTAGAAGAAATAAGCGCTCTGGCAACCCTAAGGCTCAAAGGTTAGCTAATGCTGCAAAAACCCAAAATTCTCTAATTAAACTACTTGAAGATACTACTAACAAAGATTCTATTCTCGCCCATTCATCGGCTAAACAAATTTTATCTGTAAGTCGAAAGCACAGGCTCTCTTTACCTGGTAGTGCTAAAACTCTACTCTGTCGTAAATGTTCCGTCCCTTTCGCATATGGTTCCAATGTAAGGACTAGAATAAAGTATGGAATGAAAATAATCACCTGTCTAAATTGTGAAAATGTTAGAAGATATAGTTTGAAATTTAACTCAAAGGTTTGATTATTATGACAAAGAAAATACCCCAATCAATAAGAAAAATTGCCAATTCACGAGAATTCCAACCAAGTATAAGGATTGGTAAATCGGGAATTACTGAAAATTTAATTGAAGAAATCGACGCCCAACTATCGAAAAAAGATATTGTTAAGATCAAAATAAACCGAGGTTTATTCGAACGGTCTAAGATTGAGGAAGTGTGGAAACATCTTTCTGATGAGACAAATTCTACCATAGTTTCAGCACGAGGAAACGTTTGTGTTCTTTGGCGCTGAACCAATAACTAACACAATGGTCAATAATGACCTTCCGTTGGGGTGAAGTGGGGAGTGCTCATGTTTAGTTTACTAAAGCGAAGAAATAGTTCGAAAACTATTGCATTTATGCTGTTACTACTAGTTGGAAGTATGCTGATGGTCGGCCAATCTATGGCCAGTGGAGAGGGTACAGATGTTCACTTAGAACTGAATATTAAAGATGGTCTTCAGACTCAAGCGATATGGGTTGGGCTATTTATTCTAATAGCTGTTTATGCTATGATTATTACCGAAGCAGTGCACAGAACTCTTGCAGCCGCCTTAGGAGGGTTAGCAGCAGTTTTAGCATTAAATCACTATTCTGTAGAATCCGCTTTGACTTTACGGGCGGTTACCACTTTCATTGACTGGGAAACTATTGGATTACTGTTAGGTATGATGGTCATGGTTGGCGTCATCTCGCATACTGGTGTATTCGAATGGTTTGCTGTAGAAGCATATAAGAAAAGTGGCGGTTCTATTTGGAGTTTAGTCGTAATTCTTTGTACCGTTACAGCTGTACTTTCAGCATTCCTTGATAATGTTACTACTGTTCTTCTTCTTACACCTGTTACCATTCAACTTGCAAAGGTGTTAGATTTGAAACCAGTCCCGTTGCTGATTGCAGAGGTTTTATTCTCCAATATCGGTGGTGCAGCCACAATGATTGGGGATCCACCAAATATTATGATTGGATCTGGACTATCTGAATCCGCAATCCGTTCCAAAGATGGTGGAATCTACGCCGACCTTGCTAGTCAAGGTGTATCATTCAATGATTTTATTTTGGAAATGGCGCCAGGTATTTTCATGACAATAGTTCCATCATTTATGCTCCTTCGTTGGATGTATGCTGATGAGTTTTCTGGTAAAAGAATTAGGGATGTAGCGGAATTAGAATCCAAGTATGGTATTAAAGATGTCAAGATGTTGACCACAAGTGGTATCATTCTTGGGTTGGTAATACTTGGTTTCTTTTTACATCCAATTACTCATATGCCAGTTTCTTGGATTGCTTTAGGAGGTTCAGTATTGATGCTTTTGGCAACCAATAGACACAACTTAGAAGAGCCACTTGAAGAAGTGGAATGGACGACGTTACTGTTCTTTGCCGGTCTTTTCGTTTTGGTTCACTCGTTACAATACATGGGTGTAATTAGTTTCATAGGAGAATATGTTCAAAGAGCAATAGAAGCATTCCCACAGGGCGAAGACGGTTTGATTCGATTATCTGCAGCGATCATAATCCTACTTTGGGTATCTGCTATCGCTTCGGCATTCATCGATAATATCCCTTATACAGCAACAATGATTCCGATAGTTCTACAAATCTCACAAGGTGCTGATGTAGAATTAAACCCACTAATATGGGCATTAGCATTTGGTGCTTGTTTAGGGGGTAATGGAACGCTTATTGGAGCATCAGCGAATGTGGTCATGGCAGGGATGTCAGAAGAAGCAGGTTATCCTGTTTCATTTAATGAATTCTTTAGGGCAGGTTTCCCAATAATGCTTCTAACAACATTCATTGTATCGTTCTATATGATATTGGTTTATGTCGTTGGAGGAGGCGGTATGATGTGGAAGTTGGCTCTTATGCTGCTTACTTTAATCGGTACGATTTACCAAATCCAAAGAGGTCGTAAGAAGGGTAAAAGTTATGCCGATTCTCTTGTTGATAATGATGCCAAGGAATTAAAGAATTTAGTCGAAGAGACATTATCTTCAGCAGGTCTTGTTTCCTCTAAACTGGATAGTGAAGAGTAATCCTACTTTTCGTGCTCATAGAAGCGTTTACTTCAAAGGTAGCGGTTGTTTGGTAAGTATGGGGGAGTTAGATGCTAGAATGTACTATATGTGGTCTTCTTTCACTAAACTCTCGTTCATGCCCCGCTTGTGGTAGTCAGAACTTAATAGACCTAACAAGCGACGATGAAGACCCATCAATGCCAACAGAGGTCCCTGGGTTAGATGAAGCAGTATCTTCACTTTACGAACTGGAAGGTATTGAGCAGACCAATGATTCTGAAGTCACTGAAGACCCTAAGAGTTCAAATCCATCGATAAAAAGTTCATTGCCCTTTGGGTATTCAGGTCAATCAAATATTCACCTTTCTAGGTTACCATTTGGTATAGGCAGTCAATCTGAAGGTGTCCCATTCGAAAACGAAGAAGGGATTGACGATGAAAGACTCGAGAGTCAAAATCAGCGAATTGAAACCAAGCCAGTAGTCGAGCGAGTCTCTGACTCCCAAGTAGTTCATGGGGGGGGAAGTATAACTCAGAATGAATCCCAAGAAAAACAATCACCTCAACCAGTGATTGAACCTGTTAAGCCATTGGCTATGGTCAGAGTTGAACCGATTGCCGAACCAATTACACAAGATTATTTTATAGAAGAAGTTCAAGAGGTACCCTCTGAAATTAATTCTATACCAGATGAATGGAGAATTATCGCCACAGATCCTAACTTAGAGGAGATTTACTCCTTACCCGAAAATGTTGTTGAGGTCGTTCACCAATCGGAGGATGATGTTTTAGTTTACAACCATCAAGAAATCGATAACTCAACGAGTGAATTAGGCGAAACAATACCAACTATCAATCAACCCTCACTTTCCTTAGAACTACATCCTGCTAAAGCTTTGAACGTAGATGTTGGCCTTAACACTGATCTCAACTCAGAATTGGAAAAAGGGTATTTTGCAATAGCCAATAATTCATGGGCACAGGCCGCAATATCATTTCAAAAAATCGCATCGAGAATGCCTGGCGATTCAGCAGTTTTCAACAATTATGGCTTGTCTCTATTGCAAAGGGCTATCGAAATGGCTAAAGATGTAGATGAGTCGATACAAATGATGGCTTCTTCACAATTTGAATCCGCTATATTGGCACTGAGAGAGGCTGCTAAATCTAATCCGGACGAGTCGATAATTTTACTTAATTTATCTCATGCTTTACTTGTTAGCGGTAGAGCAGAAAAGGCTTTGAAAATAATTGAAGTTCACAATTCGAGAAACCCTTCTTCGCTTGAAGGTGTCAATCTTGAGGCGGCAGCATTGGTGAGCGTGGGTCAAAGCGTTAACGCCAAAAATAAACTGTCTTCTTTCAAAGGAGATTCAATAATTGATGAAAATTTATCTCGATTACTGTAATCACTTTTCACTAAATTAGTAATTCCTGGCTATTTTTTAATCAAAATTAGAATTAAATATTGAGATTTTTAGCGCTTCAAGTAAGCGATTTTATGTGCTTTACTGGCCTCATGTTAACCGATTCGTTCATATATGGGTGGTAGGTCGGTGGGTTGCTTAGCACCTTAGCATGCCTATGCTGGGGGAAGGGCTGAGGAGAATCGTCCATGAGGAGGCGGTTTTCTGAGGAGGCCGAATAGGCATGAATTAGATACCGAAGGGTTACTCGCATGGTGTGTGAATACATACAATATGTGATGCTACAACCCAACTGGGGGATCGCTCGGCTCGAGTGCCGAAGAAGGTCGTGACAAGCTGCGATAAGCTGCGGGGAGGTGCATGTATACCATGGATCCGCAGATTGCCGAATGGGACTTCCCAAATAATCGCGATGCGATAGGGAACCCTCCGAATTGAAGCATCTTAGTAGGAGGAGGAAATGAAATCAAATGAGATTCCGTAAGTAGTGGCGAATGAACACGGAATAGGACAAGCCGAATCCCAAAACGAAAGTGAGGGAGATGTGGTTGTCGGTCTATCGTCTAAGTCATGGAAGGTGAAGTTGTCTGGAATGACACATCCATAGAGGGTGAAAGTCCCGTAACCGTACATGATATGACCACGTGACCGTCAAAGAGTAGCATGCGCTGGAAATCGCGTGTGAATGTGGGAGGCAAATACTTCCAATCCTAAATACAACTCGAGACCGATAGTTTACAAGTAACGTGAGTGAAAGCTGAAAAGTATCCTTAGCGGGATGTGAAAAGAACGTGAAACCAGTTGGGTACAGGCTGATTGGGCGTGAAAGCGATGATATGAGCAGCGTCCAATCGTGCGTTTAGAAAAATGCCCCAGGGAGTTTTGATCAATGGCAAGGTTAAGGAGTTGATCTCCGAAGCCGTAGGGAAACCGACAAGTCCGCAGCAGTTTACTGTGAGGGACGAAGTGTGCTCGCTTGGAGTCATTGGTGGAAGACCTGAAGCCCGACGATCTATGCCTGGCCAGATTGAAGCCCGTTGAAAGATGGGTGGAGGATCGAACCGTTGCTGATCTGCAAATCGCTCGGACGAGCTGGGTATAGGGGTGAAAGTCCAATCGAGTTGGGCAATAGCAGGTTCCGCGTGAAAGTACTCGTAGGTACACGTTAGTGGAGATAGATTACGCTGTAGAGCACTGATTGTGCGTTTAGGGGGAGCGATTCCTCGGCGTGCTGCCAAACTCCGAAGGTGTAATCGTTGTAGATACTAGCAGTGAGTGATGGTGGGTAAGCTACCATTACGTAAGGTGAACAAACCAGCCTGAAGTTAAGGTCCCTAAATATCAATTAAGTGTCACAGACAAACCGTGTCCGTGGTCGAAAACAACCAGAAGGTGGGCTTAGAAGCAGCCATCCTTGAAAGAGTTCGTAACAGATCACTGGTCTAGCTTGCGGGCCGGGAAAAGGGACGGGGCTCAAATTGATTACCGATACTTCAGACCATCGTAAGATGATGTGGTAACGCGGCGTAGTGTATGGATGGAAGGTAGGCTTTGAGGTCTACTGGACCGTATACTAATGAGAGTCTTGGGAAGAGTAGCAGCATAGTGTGGTGAGAATCCGCACCGCCTTATAAACTAGGGTTCCTCGGCACTGTTTATCAGCCGAGGGTTAGCCGGTCCTAAGTTCATTCTTAACCGAAATGATCGAAAGGGAAATGCGTTAATATTCGTATGCCTCCCATACAATATATGGTGACGGCTTGGGCAAAATCTTCAAGTCATATGTCAGGCTTGTTGACAAATACATTCTGGAGAACTGTCACAGTGAGAAGGAATTAAAGTCCCAGGTCCCATGAAAAGCCGTATGGGATGTCCGTACCGAGAACTGAAACAGGTGTTTTAGGGTGAGTAGCCTAAGGTGTATCGGATACAAATATCGCGAGGGAACTCGGCAAAATAGCTCCGTAACTTCGGGAGAAGGAGTGCCAGATTGGGAACAATCTGGTCGCAGTGACTCGGGAGCTCCGACTGTTTAATAAAAACATAGGGGACTGCCAGATCGAAAGGTTGTGTATAGTCCCTGAATCCTGCTCAGTGCTGGTATCTTAAATCGGGTTTCAACCTGACGAAGGACCAGTAAACAGCGGGGGTAACTATGACCCTCTTAAGGTAGCGTAATACCTTGTCGCTTAATTGGCGACTTGCATGAATGGTCCAACGAGGGCTCCACTGTCCCCGCGATATGTCCGGCGAAATTGACTTTACTGGCGCACAGTCCAGTACATTCTACCCGCAAGCGAAGACCCCGTAGAGCTTTACTGCAGCCTGTCGTTGCATAGTCGCTTTCCATGTACTGTGTAGGTGGGAGACGTTGATCCCCGGGACGTCAGTCCTGGGAGTAGTCGAATATAGAGACACCACCCTTGGAAGGTAACTATGCTAACTCTTTATGAGGACACCGATTGGTGGGCAGTTTGGGTGGGGCGCCACGCGCTCGAAAACCTAACAAGCGTGCCCAAAGGTCAGCTTAAGTGGTTCAGCACTCCACTGTTAACTGTAAGGGGAAAAGCTGGCTTGACGTGGATCCGCACAATAAGGATCGACGATGCGAAAGCAGGGCCTAACGAACCTACCAGGCTTATATTTGAGGCCGGTAGATAACAGAAAAGTTACCTCGGGGATAATTGAGTTGTCACCAGCAAGAGCTCACATCGACCTGGTGGCTTGCTACTTCGATGTCGTCTCTTCCTATCCTGGGTCTGCAGCAGGACCCAAGGGTGGGGTTGTTCGCCCATTAAAAGGGATCGTGAGATGGGTTTAGACCGTCGTGAGACAGGTTTGTTGCTTGGTGGTAGAATCGCATAAGGTGTTTGATGGAAGGGGCCCTTTAGTACGAGAGGAACGAGGGCTCGGGGCCACTAGTTTACCAGTTGTCTGACAAGGCAATGCTGGGTAGCCACGCCCTGAAGGATAAGAGCTGAAAGCATCTAAGCTCGAAGCCACCCCAAAGACGAGACACCTCAGAACACTCGTAAAAGACGAGATGATAGACTGCGGATGTAAGTACGAAGCTTCGGCGACGTATTCAGTCCAGCAGCACTAATGTTCGAGCATCTTTTTCGTATGTATCCGCACCGCGAGTGCTCTTCGTCTAATAATTCATGCCTATTCACAAACGACGCTAGCGTCGTATCCACTATCCGATTCGAAGGAAGATGGGTGCACGGTCATAGCGGAGGAGTTTACCTGGTCCCATTCCGAACCCAGAAGTCAAGCCCTCCCACGTCTATCCCAATACTGTGGTACGAGAGTCCACGGGAAAGGAAGTCACTGTGCCCCTCTTCTTTCACTCGGTATCCTCAACCCACTTCGGTGGCGCTGGCCGGCTCTCATTGAGTGCCGGCCTTTTTTGCGTTTTACCGTTGAACTTAGAACCAATATTAGTTAAAAAAGATTAGGAGTACTGAATGAGATGGCTATCAATACCGTAGATATTTTTGGTAGCGATCAAGTTGGTATCCATCTTGCCTCAGTTGGTAATGTATTATTCCATCCTCCAGAGCTTCCAAGTCAAGACTTAGATACAATCAATCAAACACTTGGTTTGGAAACTTGTGCTATTTCTATTGGTGGTTCCCATTTAGTGGGTGCACTTCTTTCTGGGAATTCCCGAGGTATTGCAGTCGCTGATATTGCAACTGAAGAAGACGTTGATAAGTTGACTTCTTATGGTGATGTAGTCGTTATGGAAGGTGGTGTTAACACTGCAGGAAATCTATTACTAGTCAATGAAAACGGGGTGGTTGCATCACCTAGTGTACCTATTGCTGGATTAGAAATAATTGCTGAAGTTATGGGTGTTGATGTTATGGCAACCACAATTGCTGGACAGGATGTAGTTGGTAGCCTTGGCGTTACTAATGACCAAGGAGTTCTTTTGCATCCCGACGTAACTCCAGAAGAAGTTGATTCAATTAAAGAGATTCTTGGTGTTCCACCAATGGTTGGAACTGTATGTTTTGGTTCACCCTATGTAGGCGCAGGTGTCTGTTCTACTAACTTTGGAGCACTTGCCGGAACAGATACGACTGGTCCTGAATTGAACCGTATTGAAGATGCTTTAGGGTTAATTTGAATTTCTTCAATCAGTGAAATGTTCAAATGCCGTTTGCAATGAACACTGTTCATGGGCGAGATGCTATATCAAGGTAAAGTTAAACAAGTTTGGTCAACCGATGACCCAGATATTCTGGAATTTAGATTCACGAATCAAATTTCTGTATTCGATCAAATCATTCCCTCCCTTATCCCGCGCAAGGGTGAATCGCTTAACAGAACCACTGCTCATTGGTTCAAATTGATTGAACAAGAAGGGATCTGTGGTACTCATCTCGTCGAAGTTAATTCTGCAGATCGATGCTTGGTTAGGAAGGTTGAGGTCATTAAAGAGCCCGGAGCAATACCTAGAGATATGGAATGGGTATTTGTTCCACTTGAAATTATTTGTCGCCATTATCTTTCTGGTTCTGCTTGGAGAAGGTTTCAAAGAGGCGAATTGAGCGCTGAAGCACTTGGTGTTGCTGAGGATTGTGAATATGGAGCTAAACTTTCTAACCCATTTTTGGAGGTTACTACTAAATTCGAAAAATTTGATAGAAATATTTCAATTGAGGAAGCATTAGAGATTTCTAATATTACTAGAGAGGAGTTGAATGAAATATTTGATGTTGTTCTGAAAGTCGATGACTTAATCGAGCGTGAAGCATCTAAGAATGGACTTATTCATGTTGATGGAAAGAAAGAGTTTGCTTTGGGTCCTGGACGCAAAGTTGTGCTCGTTGATACCTTTGGTACTCTTGACGAGGATAGATGGTGGGATGCTGAGGCTTATGCTAACGGAGAATGTATCGAGTTGTCTAAAGAGTTCGTTAGAACCCATTACATTGAAACAGGCCACCAAATCGTCTTGAAGAAGGCTAGAGATGAAGGCACTCAAGACCCACCAATTCCTGCTCTACCGCAAGAAATCATCGACCAAACTGCACAATTATACGGTTCGATGTATGAGCGTTTAACTTCTAATCAATTTTGATTAAGAATGAGAGCGTTGCATAACACCAACACCACGCCTCTCTGCACTTTTCAAGATTGAGATTAGGTGCTTGACAGCATCTCTTACTCCACCATCTAATGGTTCATCTGCTGAAACACTCCACATTCGTCCACTTAGGTACTTCCTCAACTCATATGCTTCATTTTTATCCAGTACTCCACAGATGGTTAATCCACCTAGTCCATTGGCATATTTTTCTCCGCCGATTGAACTTTTTATGCAGTATGAATCTAATTTTTGTATCAACTCCATCATCCCATCATATGTCTTCTTAGATGATTCGCTTGAATTATTTGCTCGCAAGTAATCAATTAGGTAATTTGTAGCAGACCCGTCACCCCAAGGAAACCTTCCAAATCTTTCTTTGGATAGCGCTTCTCCTAACTGAATCGGGCGACCTTGACTATTAATCTCTAAACTACATGTGAACAATAATACTGCATCATCCCATTCAATACTCTTTCTCGATTCTGGACTTTCTATTCCTTGGCTACGTAGTCTGGCTTCCATATTAGAGTTCCCTGAAACGAGTTGCTTCCATGAGTCTTGTAATTTCGTCCCATTTAGCGATAATACTTTCATGATTTGTGTTGCTAATCCACCATCACAAGCATCAAGAGTGTAAAATGAAGTGGTTGCATCACTATGTTCGTCTAAATCCATGACCCGTGCAGAAGTCGCTCAGCAATAAGTTCTTGCAATTAATTATTGAAGAAATCATCCATTCTATCGCTTAGTGGTCTTTGCTCAATTACCTTCTCATCTTCATCATCGAAATCATCGAAATCATCCAACTCACCTCTTAATGATGCTAGGCGACCCGATGCGGAGTCATCTGATGCTTCCGGGACATTCTCGACAGTAGTTTTCGGCTCAACTTCATCTATATCGATAACCTCGTTTTCTATCTGAGATATCTCTTCTTCAAATTCGAAGTTCATATCATCAACTTCTTCTTTAGCTTTGACTTCTTTTTCAATATTGACAAATTGTTCTATCACTTTCGGTTCGGAAATACCTGGAACCTTTTTCTCATTTATTTGGAATAAGCCTGCAAAGAATGCAATGATAACTAATAGTGAAGCTACTAAAATAGTTATTATGATATCATCTCCACTGACTTTTATGGCTGACTCTTCACTATAGTAAGTAGACTTAGAATCATCATCAGGATTACTATCAATATCATACGGTGCATTACAAGCAATCGTAGCCGTGATTTGGTCATCTTCACTAACATCCTTTGGGTCTCGAATCTCTACAATAGGTGCATATTCAGAGCCACCTATGTCGACTATGACAGTAGAAATCAAAGTATTAGGTGCCTTTACTATAGTGAGTTTACAAGTAATTCCAATCAACCTTTGATATGTATCTTTTTCACGTGAGATTCCCACGGTTATATCTCCATCTGATTGAATGGTTGATACACCTATATTCCATCCACTACTTCTGGCGATCACCGATATCTCTGTCTCATCAATTACTCTTCCATATGAATCTATGAACATCAATCTTATGCTAATAAAACCTGCATCTGTTGTCCATGAACTAAGATTGATACTTATTGTTTCAGTAGTTGATTCTGCAATATTGACATTGGATTGAGAGATTGGAATTTTCACTCCAGTATTTGTGATTAAAACGATACTACCTCTCAAACGCTCATCTTCTGAAGCAGTTAATTCACATGTACCAACACTTTCTGATATTGACATTAGGCCAAGTGTTTCAAATGCTCCACTATTTAGTTGACAATTTGCAGAGACTTCAGGCAATGTTTGTCCAACTATGTGTATTATATATTCCTCATCCGATTTTTGGGGGTTGGTGAGAGTGAGATTTAATCGTGAATCTGGAATTGTAATAATGATTTTACCATTCTCTTGAAAATAGGACACATTATTTTGAATTGAATCTAAAATTACATCTCCATTGAATAAAATACTCATATTCCTATTAGAAATACCACTAATGACAGGTGTTGAGGCATAAGAGTAGGAACTATTCTCAATAGTAATCGGGATTGATGAAGTCCCAAGGCTTGGATGATTAACTTCAATTATTGCTACAAAACTTTGCCCATCCCAATTTGATTCTGGTATTAGATTGAATGGTATTCCAAGAATTTGAGATGGAGCAATTACCATTGCATCTGGACCAATATATGTCCACCCAGATGGTAGGTCTGTGAGCTTAATATTGAGTGATGCTAAATCATTGCCTAAGTTTTCAACCCAAGCAGTCGGCATACCACCATCTTGATTTACCATCCAAGGTCCTGATGAACCGATTTGTATATCTGGTTTAGCGCCAATTCTTACAGGAATCTCTTGTACCACTTCTCCAGAGCCATCACCGTCTGATATTCTTAATTTTAGAATCCCCACTTCTCCTGCAATTGCTCCTTCTGGAGGTGTGACATAAACAGTTACCGAAGACGTACTGTATGGCTGCATTAGGTCTCCAGATTCAGGGAATGAAACATTCCATCCTGAACCAGCCTTAGAAAACCAAGGCTTAGTGGCCTTATTTCCTAACTGCTCGATATCTAATGTTAGATTTTCTCCATCGGGGTCAACAACCAAACTAGTTTGTGAAAGATTAAATTTCCACCCAGATATATGGCTAACAGTGAAATTTAGTGTATAATTATCTACAAGTAAGGAGTTAGAATAAATCTCTAAATTTAAAGTTGCTATTGAGCCATACCATGTAGAACTAGGTATGGTGAAGTTAAGATACAAATTAGATGTTTGATTGACTGAAATAACAGATGAAGTAATAGTTTCTGCACTCCACAAACTTTCATCTTGTCCGAAGTATTCTAAGTCGAATTGTGGTTGGATAATTATAGTATCATTAGCATTACCGACGTTCTTTGCAGTAAAGTTTAGCGTTACTTCTTGTTTAGGTATTACATTATGAACATCTCCAAGCTCAAAGTCTAATTCCCAACTGTGGTCTGGTTCTGCTTCAACTAATAGATTGACAATAGTATATACTGATTCATTACCTATTGATTTCCATTTGAATGAGAGTGTGAATGGTTCTAATGCAGGTGTATCCTCTGATAAAGTGACATCAACAGTTGCTATGGTAGTTGCTAAAGGACCCAGAGTTCTTTGAGGATTGTAGGTTTGGAAAGTAACTACTGGCGGACTAGTCATAGATTCCCCTGGTATTACTTCAGTAGTAAGTATGAAATCATCTTCTCCGTTTCCAGGGTTCTCTAATCTCAAAAGTACTTGATTAGTTATTTCCACTATCATAGATACAGGCTCTCCTGATGTTGCCGGAGATGGTTGCAGTATTGTGGCATCAGTTCTATACACCTGAAGTACATGAAGGCTGAAATGTAAGTCATGATTATCTTGACTCATATCAGATGTTTCAAAAACATGCCTCTGTGGTACAGCATTGACTGGTAATGTCAGATAGATGTTACCAGTGACTGCTTGACCAGGTGTTCCTGAAACTTCTAAGTTAGAACCATTGATGACCAAATCCCCATCAACACTCCATGACCATCCAAGATTGATCATTTGTGCAGATACCATACTCCACTTCAATTCACCTGCTAGAGGTAATTCTGCATCGAGTTGCCAAGACAGTGAACTATTAGGTAGAGTCCTTGTATGTATATTTTGAACAGTTACTGCTGATGCTGTGAAATTGACTATTAAGTCTTGACACAGTGTATCTTCACCACTTCCGATACACATTGTCATCGTCGTGGAAGTAGTCGAACCAGGGAGTAGGGAATTAGGGGTTTCTAAGTGAACAAATAGCTCCCGCTTTTCCTTTGGTGCTAAATTTAGTGAGAATACTTCAGTTCCAGCATCATTGTGTAGTGTAGGTGTTCCACCCCATGATGGAGCACTCCAATCGATCGAGGTAGTAGATTCATAGGCATTACCAAGGTTTTCAACCATCATCCATGCAGTAGCGGTATTGCCAGGTTTTCCAAAACCTTCACTTACACTAAGACCCTCAGGTCCGACTACAGAAAAACCCCGTGTTCTGAGAACTTCAATGGGTAGTCTAGCGGTAGAACTAATATTTTGGTCATCATCCAAAGTTAGTGTTAAATCCACATATGAGTTTTCATCTCCCAATGCTTCGATTGGGATAGAAACGGCAAAATCTATGCCAAATGGAGTATTAGGCACCAAAGTTGGATTTATATTTTGATTATTCATCAGTTCGAAAGTCCAACCACTCGGAAGTGAATCATCATTCCACGAAAGAGTCCATGAATCGGTACGAGAACCTATTGCTGAAACACTAATAGTTACGCTTTCTCCTGTGCCAGGCGATATACGAGGCGCTTCAGCAGGTATATCGATTTGTGACACATAAGGCTCGACAACTGATAACTGCGCTAACTCTCGATTGTTATCTTCTCGTGCCTCTGATAGATTAGTATTTACGTCAAGAATCATCTCGAAATTATGAATTCCCAGTTCTGCAGTTATGTCTACGCTAAATGTGTAAGGACCACCTTCCCCCGAGGGTGCAACAGGTTTTACATCATCAAATCGCTCTCTTGCAATTTCATTTCCATTTTGTAATAATACAACATCAAGGTCATCTTCATTATCCATAGTACCAATATTACTGAACTGACCGGTAACTGTAACTAAATCTCCGGGGTCTGGTTGGTTTGGATTAAAACTGATTCCGCGACTATCACTCAATGGAGCAAAATCAGAAACTAGTTGTGAAACTAAAGTATCACCTATTAAAATGTCCAAATTACCATCTCCATCCATATCTGCTATAGCTGGTGCTGCCCATACTCTATGAGGCATTGAAAGTGGGGAAGACCATCCACTAGATATTGCAGATGAGATTCCATCTTCACCATTAAATGCCCATAATCGCTTACCGAATGGAACTATCAGTTCATAGTATTCATCACCATCAATATCCATCCATGCTGGAGGAGATAAACCGATTTCATCATTATCGTTTCCACTACCTCTTTGCATATCCTTTGACCATTCTTTAATCGGCGTGGTTGAAGATATATCATGACATCCAGCCATACCTTTGCGGTTAAAGTTGACACTTGATTCGGAATACCATGTCACCCAACATAACCTATCGTGGATTGAATCACCATCTGTATCAATAGGTAAAGGCTGAGTATCAGCATAACCATTAGGAGTTCTGAACTCAAAAATTTCACTAATTGATGTCATTTCCATTGCTACGAACTTTGCTCCATTTCCTGGAGTTCTACCATTGGAGTCAGTAGGTATAGTCAAAATCATCTCTGGGGCAGCATCATTGTCTAATTGAACTATTACTGGACCAGGTAATCTTAATCGTGGGGAGTCTGAATCAGAGTCAGTTCCTGATATTGCCACACGTTCCCAGTCTAAAGAACCGGAAGCTCCGTCAATTCTCCAGATCCACATATTACCAGAATTAGAATCAATTGTAGTTAGTACAATTGCGGTATTGGAACTATCAAGTGCTCCCCATGCGGGGTCAGAGGGGTGAGTGCCTCTATCCAAAACCACTTCCCAATCAAATGTAGTTGGAGCACTCGAGGTTAGTGAAAGCGAAACAACAGTTGGGTCATTGGTGTTTTCATTGACTAAAGACAGAACAAGTTCTGGACTTCCATCGAGTTCTAAATCAGCAAGTAGTGGTTGAGTAATAGATTTGTGATTACTTTGAGAAGATGCAAAGTGAGGGCTCTGGATTCCAATTCGATAATCTGAGTCACTCAGAGACCACATTTTTTCATTTTCATGGCCGCTTTTATCCCATCCGGATTCAGAACAGGATAATTCGGGAGACCACATCTCGACTTCGACTGAAGTTTCAGTATCATAAACCAACAGAATTTCAGTTCTTCCGTCTCCATTAACATCTAGCAAAACTGGAGTGGAACGGATAGCTTCGGTTGAACCTAAATCCACTTGCCATGTCAATTTTGCATCATCTCCACTAACAATACTTAGTTTACTACTAGTGATATCACTGGATACTATTACTGCAAAAAGTTCTCCTTGTCCGCATCTTTCCAGAGCAGCATTCGTTGCAGTGATACTGTTTGAGAAATCTCCAATAATTGAGCCGTACAGGTCTGAACCATATCCATCTTCATCATCTAATACCCAGTTTACTACTGGCGTATCTATGACCCCATATTCGGTAACATCGCTGACATTTCCAATTCCGGGACCACCGTTTGGTCCGTGTAATGGCATACTACCATTATGAGTAGGAGTACGTGAGTACTGGCCCCATGGTTGTTCTAACGGATTCCACGGCTCAGTATTACTCGAATATTGTGTTGATTCGTTAATCTCCATTGATTTTGAATCATTAATGCTATCTAGTAACACAGGTGACAATGAGGTCAACAAAAGCAATACGAACAAGAATATCGAGCGTAAATTCGCTCTAACACTCATGGCATTAACCGATGTCATATTCCAATGTGTGCCTAAGGGGTTGTTATGACTTATGGCAATTCGTACCTCTAATGCTTCATTTTTGGCTCTTGAAAAGAACTCCATGACCCGTTTTTTAGGACTTGATATAGGCTAATTCTTCCGCTTTAATTAAATAGGGGTCGTCGGTGGCCAAATTGACTACGGTCGGATTCTCTCCCGAGGTTAACCGGTGAAGGACGGAATAGGTTCACTCCTATACCTTTCACTGTGCCTTTGAATCAGACAAAGGACGTGAAAATAATGTACAAAATTGTTACCAAGGAAGATACGATTCGTATCCCAGCAGAATATATGCGCAAAGGTCAATCTCTTGATCAACACATCGACCGTCTTTCAATGACTGCTTTTGAAGGTCGTTTTGATGATGATAATAGATTTATTCTTGTTACCAATAATCACCAACCTCTCGGACGAGGCAGAATTATTCACGGTGATGGAGCAATCTATCAAAGAGTTCGTTTTGATGCAGTATTATTCTGTATGGATGATTATGAAGTTGTCGAAGGTGCAGTTTCTGAAATCAATGAATTTGGTGCATTCGTTAGAATCGGACCAATGGAAGCACTTCTTCACAAATCACAAATTATGGAAGACATGGTAGATGCCAACGTTGGAATGGGATGGATTGAAGGCCGTCAAACTGGACGAAGGATCGGTATTGGTGACTCGGTAAGAGCAAGAATTGTTTCACTTTCCCCAGATACCAGTGACCCAAGACGTTCAAAGATTGGTCTAACAAGTAAGCAACCTGGATTAGGATGCCATTCTTGGTTAGAAGAGGATAACGAGTGAGTTGATATCATGGTAAAGAATCCTTTTGCATGTGGTGAATGTCACCTAGTTTTAGCAGATGGCGTGGATCAATGTTCACGTTGTCCTTCGGCTCAAGTATCTTCTGATTGGCAAGGTTATGTCATCATAATGAATCCAGAGCGTTCAGAAATCGCTAAGAGGCTGAAGGTTGAACATCCTGGTAAATATGCACTCAAAGTAAATACTCGATGAAGGAGATGTAAATATGGAAAAAGTAAGTCGTAAAGAAAATAAATTATTAAATCGTGTTGAAATTGCTTTCAAATGGAAGCATGACGGAAAGTCAACCCCTTCAAGGAAAGAAGTAATGAATCTAGTAAAGACTCTAGAGCCTGGATCTAATCCTGACTATATCGTGATTAAAGATTGCAGTACCCGATTTGGTCAACCTTTGACCACAGGTATGGCATATATCTACGGTGATGAAGAGTCAATGACAGTGGAACCTGATTACATTCACAAGAGGCATGCTAGCCTAAGAAGTGCTAGTGCAGCCACTGCTGAGGATTCTACAGACGGAGGTGAGCAGTGATGGGTGACGCTCCTAATTCATCTGCTAAGTGGTCCAAGTATTCTATCGGAGAAGATGGAAAACTGATTAGAAAGGCTGAGTTCTGCCCTCATTGCGGACCTGGTGTTTTCCTCGCTGTTCACGCTGACAGAAAGTCGTGCGGACGATGTGGTCACACAGAGCCTCTAGAATGATTATTCCTCTTCGTCTTCGAATTGAACATCATACCAGTTAGAATCATTGCATAATGCAATTTTTCTCTTGTAATCATAGTAAACCGGTATCTCAATCAATTCTTTCCTTTGATAAGAACTTGTGGAAAGGAAAACTACTTCTCTCCAACCAGAGATATACCACCCTTTTTTACTCTCATGCCACGAAGCATGACTTATAGGGCCAGATAGTTTTGCTCGTAAGGTGATTTTCTCACCATCAAACAGTATAACTTGCCCATCATTAAGTTGTAATAGATAGTTATCCGAATCATGGTATATGCTGAGTAAAAATCCGTCTAATTTGATAACCTTTTGTTCTATAATGGAACCATTATCGAGATTATAGATATTTACTCCACCTCCACGAGACCATATTTCGACAGTTTCTTTTTTCATTATAGCATTTACAGTTTCTCCAGCTCTAGGTAATTTCGATAATTTCTTCCATGAGGGTTCTTCACTACGCCACTTTTCATGTGCATCGATTGTCATACAGTAAATCCCTTTTTTCCAAAGAACAAATGTGAAGCCTGAATCGTTAGAATTAATCGCTAAAGGTTCAGCATCTAATACATGAGACCAAATGTTTCCTGCCGGATGAATTGCTTTCTCCATTGTCCTACGAACCCTTAATTCACTTCTTTCAACTCCTTGAATCAGTTCTTTTGTTAGGTCAAATGATGCCATTCTTGCTAACATTAACTCTGAATCTATCCATGTAGAAACCATAATTGAACCTATTACTGTAGAATTTCTAAGTGGGGTTGGAAATGGACTGGTTATCTTTCCAATAGGTTTGTATTCCATATCCAATTTCTGTAACTCGCCATCTACTCCCATAGCGATAAATCCATTATCCCATTTTTGGATTTCTTTTGGCGTGAAACCTAAACTCGCAGGAAGTTCACTGGACATAGTGGTGCCAGTGGGGCTTAGTTTGTCAATTCTCGTATTAAGAAGAAGTCAAAAATGAGATACTAATCGCATAAACATGACTCCCACTGAAGTTAGACTAATAATCGTCAGTGGTGGAGATATTGCATCAACAAATCAAGCAGATATCCTTCGCTCTAAATTCACATGGAAGAAAATGAAAGATGTCGAAGGACTTCCATGTTATTCCTTAGGTGAAATACGTATGTGGATTCATTCGAATGGGGTTTTATTTGAAGATGATTTGGACAAGAGATGGGCTCATGCAACTGGTGAAAAGGTAATCGAAGCGATTTTCCCATCTCGCCATTCAGCTAAAAGTGGCAACCCTTCTTTGACTCTACACCCCATTGGAGTGCCGCAATTAGGTTTCGATGAAAAGGCACCATATGGAGGTAAAAGTGGAAATGCTCCTCCCCCTTCACCCAGGCTTGCTTCCTGGTGGCGTAATTTACTGATTATGGTAGAAGGTACGGAGATTGAGAAGGAATTCGATTTTTCGCTTGAAGTAACTCACCATGGGCCATGGATCAGCGTTCCTTCAATTTTTGTTGAAGTAGGTTCGACAGAGAAAACATGGGGTCATATGGGTGCAGCAATGGTTTTAGCAGAACTTATTGCTAAAGGAATCGGATTGGAAGATGGAAATGAAATTGGAGTTTGGAATGCAGATTCTAATTCTGGCGAACCAGTACTTATCACACTCGGCGGAGGCCACTACTCACCAAGAGCGAATAAACTCGGATTGAATAATGGGATTTGGATTGGTCATATGTTGGCAACATATGCTCTACCTTTCATCAAATCATTAGACGAAAATGAACCTCCAAGCGGTAACTGGAGGAATTCTATCTGTGCAGCAGTTCAATCTACTAAGTTAGCCTTCCCAAATGGGAATATTATCTGTTCAATGGATAAGAAAGCATTCAAGGGATGGCAGAGGCAAGCGATTAGAGATTATTTAGAAGAGCTTAAAATTCCACTTATGAATACCAAGTCTATTCTAGAATTACTTAGTAAATAATCACAAGCCTCAAGAATCTCCTTTGGAAGCATTAGTTGAGGGTGGCTATGGTAAGTTGGTTTTCTAAGTTGGTTGTCGCAAGTACTGTGCGTATGCCAAAATGGTTTGTCAAGTGGGTATCTAGGAGATATGTTGCTGGTTCAGAACTTTCTGATGCTATCAAAATCATGCAAAGGTTGAGCAAAGAAAATGCTTGTTTCACTATTGATGTATTGGGTGAAGAGATTTCTACGATGGAAGAGGCGCAATATTTCTATGACGAATATGTCAGTGTTGCTAATGCTATAATAGAACATAATCTCGATGCTAACCTAAGTATCAAACCTACAGCTTTTGGATTATTAATCGACCCAGAAAAAGGTTTTCAAAATATTAAGAATTTGGTTGAGATGGCATCAAAGCATGATATGTTTGTAAGACTAGATATGGAAGACCACCGTGTGACCCAAGAAACAATTCAGATAGTCATCGATTTACATTCTCAAGGCCTTACCAATGTTGGTACAGTTTTACAAGGTCGCTTGTTTAGAACTTTAGAAGATATCGATAACCTTGAATCCGAATTAGGCTCGATGGCTGACTATAGAATCTGTAAAGGCATTTACTTGGAGCCCGAAGAAATTTCCTTCACTTCTTATTCAGAAATTGTTGCTTCTACAAACGCATGTATTGACAAGATGCTGGCTGCAGGTTCATATTGTGCAATTGCATCACATGATGTGCCAGTTGTAAATCATGCCAAATCTGCATTGAAATCATACGGAATGGGGCCAAATATTGCTGACCCAAGACAGAATGCTGGTGCAAAAAGAAACGGTAAAGGTAATGGATATGAGTTTCAAATGTTACTCGGGGTACGTGGCCCAATGCGTAGGAAATTAGCAGCAGAAGGTCATAGGACAAGAGTTTACATTCCGTATGGAGCAAAATGGTATGAATACAGTATTAGGCGTTTGAAAGAGAACCCAACCGTTGGTGCTCAAGTTGCTAAGGCATTTTTGATGCCTTGGACAAATCGACCTTAATTTCGTGGACGCTTTTGCTTTCTTTTGTTGGAAGGTGTTACGCCTTTCTTTGTGATTTCTTTAGCAACTTCAGGATTAGGATTAAATCCAAGTCTCCCCTCTTTCCATGCCTGTCTTCTTTCTCTAGGAGTTTTCGGCTCAAAGTGCTCTAATTGAGGTGGTTCATGCAAATACATTCTCTTGATATCTTGGGACTCAACTGTTCCACGCATTGTTCTTCCCTCTCCAGTATGAATGGCACGAATCCTCCAAGTCTCACCGTTGTGATCCATCAAATGCCCTGCTGTGAATGTTTTACCATATTCTACTAGGAGTGCTTCAGAATCAGATTGTTCGCCTCTTGTTAGAGTCATTTTAACTCTAACCATATCTGTTCTCAATGCTGAAATACGCATTACTTCGCCTGCCATCGACCTCTTTGCCTTTCTCTCTCCCGATACCAAAATTTGATTGATTGTCCACAGCTTTTCATCTTCTTCAAAGACATCACCAAGCCTAAACTCTTCATCTCCATCTACATCGATAGTGATTCTTTGTGAATCTGGACCTTCGGTTAATATGAATGGAACTCTGATTAATTTCGGTGGTCGTATTTCCAATGTCGATACAATCCCACATTCATCACACTTTAGTAAAACATCTCTTCCTTCACCTACTGGCCTTTCTCGAAGTATTTGATGTCCAGTAAATTCATTGCAAGCATCACAAAGATTTGCATTTTCTATGATTTCTTCATCTTCTAAGTCAATCTCGTCTTCAGACATGATATCCCTCAACCATCCGTGAAAGGTTCCATGTTTGAAGTCACCGGCCGAAATAGTTCAAAGCGAGCATTCATGATGGTTGCCCTATTGGAATGAATATGGGTGATGGAATGGTAAGCAGTGTTACTTCAAAAGCCGATGTTCTACCATACATTTTATCTAAAGACTCTGAGTTGCTTAGAAAAGAACCGGAAATAGCTGCAAATATTTCACAACAGTTACAACATATGGGTTTGTCTACTTGGTCACAATCTGTAATCCGTAGACTACGTGATGCGACTCATAAATTAAAACCGAAACGGGTGATTGAGATCGGAGCTGGAATTGGTCATCGCTCTGCTTGGTTATATGATTTATTTACCGAGCATACTAGACCCGAGAGATATGACCTCGTCGAACAAGGGGCGAAATTTGCAGTTATACTTCATAGATTAATGACTCGATATAAAGCGGATAGTTGGACAAATATCGTCGTCGGGGAAACATCATCCCTAGTTGCTGAAACAACTGCTTGGAGGGCAGCCTCAGCCACTGGTTTAGAAGTAGGCGACTCACCTTTAGCATTAGACTCAGATATGATAATTGTAGACTCAAAAATTGAAAATTTGGCGGATTCCATTGAAAGTTTACTTTCCTTGCTTAGTGATGGTGGAGTTCTATTTACTTGTGAACCTCCAGTTCCTGCGGGCGATATAGATGAAAACGATGAAGAAATGATGAAGCATGTCAACGGATTCAATTCATGGATCGAATTAGTCACTAAAGTACAAGAAACCCACTATGTAGCATTCACTCCACTTTTTGAAGGAACATTGGTTGCATTTTTAGCAAAAAATTAGACAGAACTAGAAGCTATGATTAAATCATTAATCTGTAAGAGTCCATATCCATAGTTATCATCATGACCTTCCTGTCCTTCCTTTGCCTTGACAGAATTTAAAATCAATTGCTTAATCTGTGAAACAGTATCTGAATTTGATTGTTCATTGTCACTACTTAGTTCTGGAGTATTTTCCAGTAATAGAGCGATTGCTCCTGTGACAAATACAGTAGCAGCACTAGTCCCATCTACTATCGACCAAGATTTTTGATTATTAATTACTGGAACGGATTGCGCTGGTGCAACAATTTCAGGCTTTTTATTCGGGTCTTGTCTTGGCAACATTAGAGGGAAAAGACTCCCATCATTATCTCCAACAGATGAACCCGACCAATGACTTTCTGATAAGGTGACTCCGCCTACGGAGATTACTAATTGTTCACTACTTGGATGTGCTACGTCACCATCATCATCAGCACCACCATCATTTCCAGCAGCAGCCACTACCACTATCCCTTGGTCGATAGCATCACTTGCAGCATCACCAGAATCTCTGCCACTAAAAGGATTGAATGGTAAAATCCCTGGTGCTCCACCAAGTGATAGAGATATTACATTCACATTTTGCTCAACACACCAGTCTATCGCCTGAACTACAGTTTCATCACTACCCTGTCCGTTTGCTCCATCAAGTGCTTTTGCGATGAACAGGTTAACATCAGGTGCAACACCTTGAATCCAGCCATCAGCAACTAATATTCCTGCCATACTTGTTCCATGCCCATTATCATCATATGGTTCAGTCTCTTGACTAATGAAATCCCTCCATCCAGAAAGAATAACACCGGATAAATCGGGATGAGTCATATCTATTCCCGAATCTACAATACAGACTGAAATCCCTTCACCTTTGAGAGAAATATCATCTAATTGAATCATTTCCGAATATGTTTCTTGATTGGAGATTGCACCTTCACTGGGGCGAAGTGAAAATATTCCACCCTCGTCAGCATAATTGATTAGCCAGAGTATGGATACAACTAGGAGTAGAGAAATCCCAACACTAACTACTTTCCTTGCTAATTTGAGATCTCCAGAATGCAATATTGCGTTTTCTAATTGCTCAGTCGGTACGACAGGAGGCAATTCAGGGATTGAAAATTCATCATTCATAGAAATCAACTAAATGCTTCTACAGCCTCACAGAAGGTATCGACAAATAATTTAGCTTCTTCCTCAGTATTATAAAAATAAGTAGACGCCCTAAGCGAACCATCGGTATGGCCTCTATCATTAAACCATGAATTTACACAATGGTGACCACTCCTTACCATTACTCCAGCAGCTTCATCAAGTAATATTGCAATGTCATGAGCAGGGAGATCGTTCATCAAGATTGAGCAAATCCCACTTCGCATTTCAGGTTTTTCTGGGCCAATAATCTCGATACCATTCAAATGTTTGATGCCATCAGTCATTATTCGATTTAACTGAACTTCATGGGCATGTATCGAATCCATATCTAATTTGGAAAGGTAATCTATTGCTGAGCCACTAGCAATCATACCAGCAAAGTTCCCAAGACCTCCTTCGAACTTAGCAGGAGGTTTAGCCCACTCCACCGAATCATAAGTTGTCGAGGTGATAGTTTGACCTCCGGCCTTAATAGTACGCATATTTTCTAAAAGTTCTTCTCTTCCCCATAAAGCACCCATTCCTGAAGGTCCACACATTTTATGAATTGAAAATGAAAGAAAATCAATTCCAAGGTCTTTGACATCTACTTTCATATGAGGTGTTGACTGTGCACCATCTACACTAATTAGAGCATTATAGTCATGGGTTACTTTAGTTATTTCTTTTATTGGAATCTTTACACCATCTAAATTACCAATATGACTCATCGAAACTAGTTTCAATTTATCACCTGCTTGTGAACAAGCCTCTTCAAAATTTTGCATATTGAATGTGTTATCAGAATTTGACTTGACTACTATTAGATCAATTCCAAATTCTTGTTTGAGTTGTAACCATGGTACCAAATTAGAATTATGCTCACGGTCACCAGTTATTATAATATCACCTTCATCCCAACTAAGACCCTTAGCAACTTGATTCAATGAATTGGTTGTATTACTAGTAAATATCATTTCGTTAACGGAATCAGCATTAATGAACTTAGCGAGTGATTTTCTAGATTGCTGAACAAGACGAGATACTTGTGTACCATAACTATGAACAGAGCGACCACCACATCCTGGGTATTTAGTATAATAATCTGATATTGAATCTATTACTTGTTGAGGTTTCAAAGTAACGCATGCATTGTCTAAATAGGCAGGGGGATTATCCTCACAAAGAGTTGGAAAGTCCTTTCTTAGATGAGAGAAATTCATCACCATGCCTCCAAATCAGGAACGCAGTCGATGTAAGGCAGATTTACTCCACATGATTTACACTCAAATCTAGTTGGGAATTTTTCCTTACAAATACTACACACTGTACCAATAATACCAGACTGATTTTCACAGTTTTCAGAGGCACATGGAACTGATAACTGGCCGTCGCTTTCTCGATGTAATTCAACGTCAGCATCGCACTCTGGACATTTAGCATCGTCTTCTATGGCTAGATTCCCTTGAGATAATTCTATCACAGCAGTTATTGCAGCAGTTGTACTAATTTTTACATTACTACCTAGCATCCTCTGAGGATACCACATCAATAACATAAATACTGGTACAATTAGTAGTCCTGAAACAATATGGATGATGTAATACATTGAGTTTTGCTCACTACGTTGTGCTACAAAGTGTACAGCATTCCAACATGAATAAAAGGTATTAATTAGCCAGAATATGAGTAAACTCCCCCAGCCAACCAGGGAATGCTCGCCCATCTCTTGCTCCATGATTCTAACATCTTCATGCACATGGTGAACTTGAACATGTAAGTCTCGAGTTTCGATAACAGCCTTCCAGAAGAAGTATACAAAGAACAGAATTACCAATAAAATTAGAACTCCATACATCATATCTGAAAGTACCATGCTCTGAGGGAAATTCGAGTTGTTTTGATGAAATAGCACTTGTAAGAACATTAAACCATTCCAAATCAAGAGCATTGAAATTGAATGTACTCTCATGACCGGGAACTGTGTCCATGTCAAGTAAACAAACCATACCCATCCGACCAAAGCCAAGAGCATTTGAAAAAATGAAAAACTGCCCACTTTTCTAATACCTTCTAATCCAACAAGTTCAGGATTACCTCCTGAAAATATATCTGCGGACAGAGTTCCCATTAGAAATGCTACTGTTCCCACACAAAGAGCAATGATTAAATTTTTATTCCATTCTGCAAATGCCAGTAAAGTTATGAATTTTACCTCTTTTCTCATCTTATCTATTGGAGTAAAGATTGGGTGGATATTAGAAAATTCAAATTTTAAATTCATATCACGGAGGTGAAAGGGCATACTAGGTAGAACTTGCCCAACGTTTTCGGTGGCCTCAACCGCCTCGCTCATGTTGACGGCCTAACAGGTTCACATATGAGTTCTTTCGCTTTATTGTTCATTAAAATAGAGCGAGAGCGTTAAACATGAAAGGGGAGTCGCAAGGTCGCGAGCCGAGATCGCATAGCCTGGTATTGCGCGCGACTGGAAATCGCGTGTCCTAGTGGCACGGGAGTTCAAATCTCTCTCTCGGCGCCAATCTATCTTAGTTTAGCGATGAGATTCTATGTGTTGAAAATAGTTCAACGATAGTGGAGCCACCGGCGAGATTTGAACTCGCGACCTCCTCATTACCAATGAGGTGCTATACCGCTAAGCCACGGTGGCGCAATGCCAGCGAACCGCCCTTCGATTATAATCGCTTCGCGCTATCAAGATTCTATTGAGTGGTATTTTTATCAAGTTATCAAAATGATAATATTTTCAACAATTCTTACTCAAAGATTAAAGGGTTATTTAGTAAATCACTAGATAAGGAAGGCGACTTCCTTAGATGGGATATTGATGGGACAAGAAGTAGAATCTAAAGTAGATATGCGCCGACGTGTGCATGATTTGCAGAGCCAAGTTGATGAATTAAAAGAACTAGTGAACACTTTGCTGAGTGTTATTTGTGAAGAGCCAGATGGTGTGCATACAGGTGCAGCACCAATGATTCCTGGTCAAAGCACATCTAAATTCTGTATGTGATTAACCCTTAACCACAATTTTTGGAATAATTCTCGCAACAGGTCTTGCCAGTCCTGCTTTAGCGGTCAATTGAATGACTTCATCGACATCTTTGTATGCTTGTGGTGCTTCTTCCGAAAGTACATTTGGAGTTGAGGCGTGTACACGAATCCCAGCATTTTCTAATCTTTGCTTCAGTGCTTTACCATCTATTGTTTTCTTTGCTTTGGTTCGAGATAATGAACGACCAGCACCGTGGCATGAAGATCCGAATGCTTGATTCTGACCACTTGTAGGTCCGGCCATCAACCAAGAACCAGTGCCCATATCACCAGGAATAAGTACTGGTTGACCAGTCTTTTGAAAAATAGAATTTAATTCAAGATGATCTCCACCAAATGCTCTCGTTGCTCCTTTACGGTGGACTGCACATTGACAGTTCTTTCCATGAATTTGATGAGTTTCTACTTTTGCGATATTGTGTGCTACATCATATAGAGTTCTAGCTTCACCATCATTCCCCATCTCCAATGTCAATACTTCTCTTAGACGGTGGGCTAGAGCGCTTCTATTAGCAAATGCATAGTTTGCCGCACCATTCATGTCATCCAAGTACTGTTGTCCTTCTTTAGAATGGAATGGCGCGCAAGCTAACTGCCTATCAGCAACAGTGTAATCCCAATTTTCATTATACCATTTATTTCCATCTCTCTTGTACATTTGTTCAAGTTTTCGAGAATGTTCACTACAAACCTGATGCCCAAGACCTCTAGAACCAGAGTGAATCATGGCCAGAAGTTGTCCTTCATACAATCCCCAGTGTTTGGCAGTATCGTTATCTTCAACCGATTCGACACTTTGAATTTCTAAGAAATGATTTCCACTACCTAGTGTTCCTAAGGCTCGCATACCTCGCTCTTTCGCTCTTGATGAAAGTTCTACATCATTTGTTTCTAGTCGTCCGCTTGATTCTAAATTTTGCAGGTCTTCAGAATTTCCAAAACCTAATTCTGAAGCATATTGTGCTCCACCTGAAATTATATTTTCTAAATCCGACATACTGATGTCAAGTCCACCTTTACCTGATGCTCCAGCAGGAATTCTACCAGCAATTCTTCCTGCTAATTTTTTGATATTAGGAATATCCTCTATCGTGGCGTCAAGCGCTAATACTCTAACTCCACAATTGATATCAAAACCTACTCCTCCTGGAGAAATCGCACCACCTTGCTCACCTGCTTCAGTATCTGTGGCTATTACTCCGCCGATTGGTAAGCCATATCCGAAGTGCCAATCTGCCATGGCCCAAGCCTCACCTACAATCCCCGGTAAACTTGCAGCATTGACTAATTGCTCTGGACCTCTGTCATCGGCATATTTTGCTAGATGGTTTTCATCGGTTACTATTCTGGCATCGACTTTCATATCTCCATGAGCCTTGATGCGCATAGTGCCATCATTTTCAGATTGTAGATGCTCTCTCCAATCTTCGCCCATGTACCTGTGTTGAGTCAGTCCTCTTTGAGCATTGTTCATGCAATTCTTGGCTTTTACATCCGTAGGTTTCAATATGTGTCGTCGTTAGGCATGGGTGTCACAAGTTGACAGGTGTGCATATGAGTCTACCTCCGATAGATTTGGCAGTATTCCATGAAAATGGATATGTGCGTAAGCAATGTCGAGTTACCGACCTTTGGTTTTGGACTACTGATTTGTCCAGAGATACATGTGGAGATACCAGTGAAGATGAATATACTTTCATTGGAAAACCTTTGATTCAAGGGTATGATATGCGTGGTAAGTCTTTGAAAGATGCGATGCGTGAGGCTTTCTTGGGATTTTTTGAGAATGTAGGTCATACGAGAATTAATCCTTATCCAGTTCTTGCTAGGTGGCGTGATGATATTCATTTGACAATTGCCTCAATTGCAGATTTCCAGCCTCACGTTACTTCAGGTGAAGTTGAACCTCCAGCCAACCCGTTGACAATTTCTCAACCTTGTATACGCCTCACAGATGTAGATGCTGTTGGTCGTTCAGGTAGACATTTGACTACTTTTGAAATGATGGCACATCACGTATTCAATAAACCGAATGAAGGTAAAATGTTCTATTGGATGGAAGAATGTGTTCAATATTGCCATGATATGTTTACCAAGACATTCGGTATTGATTCAAATGAAATAAATTATGTCGAGAACCCATGGTGTGGTGGAGGTAATGCTGGTGCTGCTGTCGAAGTCATAGTTGGTGGTTTAGAATTAGCAACACTTGTTTTCATGAATCTTGAGGAACATCCTGAAGGTAATGTAGAATTAAAGGGTGACAGATACCGAGAAATGCCATTACAAATTATTGATACTGGATATGGGCTTGAA
Source organism: Candidatus Poseidoniaceae archaeon (assembly GCA_949372655.1). GTDB lineage: Archaea > Thermoplasmatota > Poseidoniia > Poseidoniales > Poseidoniaceae > MGIIa-L1. The sequence continues at coordinate 222,437 of CASIAI010000003.1, read as the reverse complement.
AGGTTTTGCTGGGCAGCCGCAGGAACTCCTACAATCTATGAAGCAATTTATCCAGATACAGTTGCATGGCTAAAAGAGATTTCAGGATTTGAAAATGTAGCTAAACAGTGGCCTAAATTAAATCTAGATGGAGTACTTGGGGAAATGAGTCGCTTAAGCGGTATAATGAATATTGAAGCTGGAGTTGATGGTGAAAAGTTACGTTCAATCTTTATTGATAGATTAGCCGAAAGAGGGTTTGAACTTAGTGATGAGCAGTTTTCTAGTATCACGGAACCTCTTTCTAGAATTTATGCAATACCAGATCACCTTCACGCTCTTTGTAATATGCTTGGAGATGGATTAGTACCTTCAAATGCCAAAGCAGGTTATTTGGCACGTATGATGGCAAGAAGGACATTACGATTGAGAGATGATTTAGGTCTAGATGTATCTCTATCTCAACTTGCAATTCATCATTTAGAGGTTAACCTCGGCAACTCCAAGATGAAGCAAACTAGAGATGGACTTTGTAAAATATTAGATCTTGAAGAACAAAAATATATAGAAATGCTTCGAAAAGGTGGAAATGTAATTCTAACTCAATTACGTGATTTAGATAAATCAAGTAAATCAATAGATGATGAAGTACTTTTCACTCTGAATGATTCTCATGGCATTGCGCCAGATATGGTGATTTCTTTGGCTAAGCAATCAGGATGGAAAAGTGTCAAATTAAGAATTGGTTTTTCTGCTGAGATGGCCGAGAGGCATGCATTGATGGCCAAACAGGCTGCTAAGTCTATAGTGGCTAAAAAATTAGTAGAGGCATCTGACTCTTTACCCGCAACTAAATCACTTTACTATGATGATGTTCAACAACGTGAATTTGATGGAAGTGTTCTGTTCTGTAGTCCGTTAAGTGGTGATGATTTACCGAATGGAGCGACACATGGAATTATTTTGGACCGAACTTGTTTCTATCCTGAAGGTGGAGGTCAGGAAGGAGACCATGGTACTCTATCTACTGATTCTAATCTACGTAATGTTTTGGATACAAGAACTTCAGGCGCTCATATTATTCATTTGGTGAATGGTGCTTTTGAAGTTGGAGATTTAGTTAGGGGAAGTTTGGACTGGGACAGAAGAAAACAACTTATGGACCACCACACTTCAGTCCACATTGTCGGCGGTGCAGCTAGAAGAATATTAGGTCCCCACATTTATCAGGCTGGAGCCAACAAATCTATTGAATCAGCAAGATTAGATATTACTCATTTTAAGCGTCTGTCAAGAGAAGATTTAGATGCAATTGAGAGTATGGCTAATGAAGTGATTGGTCAGGTTCAGCGTACTGATAAGAGTGAACTTAATCGAAAAGATGCTGATAAGAAGTATGGTTTTGATCTATATCAAGGTGGGGCACCAAAAGGGGATATGATTCGAGTACTGAGGATTTCAGACCATGATGTTCAGGCTTGTGGTGGAACTCACCATGATGAACCAGGTCAGATTGGTTCGATCAGAATCATTCGCTCCGCTGCGGTTCAAGATGGTGTTGAAAGGTTACACATTGTTGCTGGTCAAGCAGCGTTGAATTATGCACGTGAACAAGATGAATTATTGCGTAGGACTGTGGATATTTTTGGAATTAACTCCGAAGACCTCCCTAGAACAGCTGAAAGATTCTTCACGGAGTGGAAAGACCAAAGAAAGAGAATAGAACATTTGGAAGCTGAAATTGTTCGTATCAAAACATCGGGTGGTGATGACTTTTCAAATTCTAAGGATGGAGTTAGAATTGTTGTAATGGAAAGCGATGGTGACCTTAAGCAGATGACTAAGATGCTAAAGGAACTTACATTGGATGCCAATAACCCAACTCTTGCCATACTAGGATCTCGTGTTGGTGGTGGAAAGTTGATGATTGCTACTACTGAAAATACAATTGCTAGTGAAAGATATAATGCAGTTGAAATTTTAAGAAAAATTTCACCCTTAATATCTGGAGGCGGTGGAGGAAGACCCACATTTGCTCAAGGTGGTGGCAGTAATCCCGATGGACTTGATGATGCTTTGGCTGAGGCTAAGAAAGTTTTAGAGATTTAAGATATTGAATATCTAATTGCTTGTCTATCAAAGTAAGACGGAACAATATCCTCTGCTTCTTGTGGCTCAAACCATTTGACATCTGATATTTCACCAATTTGTAATTCTAAGTCCTCCAAATTACCGTTCCAGCTAGAGTGATAAGTGAATGACACGAAAGAAATTCCTTCATCAGTAAATATCTGTTGAGTGATTATTGGATTTTGCTTATCCAGAACCAACTCTAATCCAAGTTCCTCCATTGCTTCTCTAATGCACCCTACACTAGGGTGTTCATCATGTTCCATATATCCACCAGGTAGTGTCCAATGCCCAGTAAAATGTCCTCTTGAAACCTTCGCAAGTAGAACTTGGTGGGAATTATTCCTAACGATAACCTTGGATACTAGTCTGTGAATAGAGCGGTAAACTGATTCACGGGCTAATGGGTCAACAGAATTATCGGAAATCAAATCATCTTTCCAAGCCCAGTTTTCTGGCCAAGGGATTTTTGGATATCCCTTGATAACTATTGATGTCGAATCTTCGAACTCAATTCTTGTTTGTCGAATTTCTTCCCACTCAATAGCCATTTTTTCGATTTCTTGTTTCGTAGGAAAACGCAATGTTTCCTGATTAGTTTGCCTACCTTTGGTTGGGATTTTAGGACCTAGTCCGTTTTCATCTACCAATAACACCTTGCCATCATGTTCCAAGTGAACTACAGTTTGGGGGTTTGTCATATATCTGCGACAAGTTGCTATACTTTGAAATATCGTTATTTTAAATTATCAAAGTAAACCAATATAGGTGTAATTTCAAGTATAACCGTTGCTTAGCCGCTTTATGCGTGTCGAACAGTTAAATGATGAAGGTTGGGCCAAGACCTATCTTTTGACAGATGATAATTACAAAGATGCTTGTCTAATTGACCCGGTATTTGATTACACAGATAAATATCTTGATCTAATCGAAGAGCGAGGTTTGACTCTTAAAATGACTATTGCAACACATACTCATGCAGACCATATCACTGGTTGTTTTACTCTTCGGGAGAAAACTAGTTGTGAATATATAATGTGGAAATCTACCGCTTCCTTAGGAGTCTCAAAGTTAGTTGATGGGAATTCCAGTATAAATTTCTGTGGTCATAAAATTACCTTCTATCATGTTCCTGGTCATACAGAAGATTCGATGATTGTCCATTTAGATAAACATATATTCACAGGTGATTTTCTTTTTACCGGAGAAGGTGGAGTTGGCAGAGATGATCTTCCAAGTGGAAGAATGAAAGACCACTGGGATTCCCTATCTGTACTCTCAGAGTTTTCTAACTTAGTAATAGTAAATACTGGTCATGAGCCCCCCGGTACTGAAATGAAATCATTAGCATGGAATAAGGAGAATAATCCCATCTTGAATATGGAAACATGGGAGCAATACCGAGATTGGCAGATTGAATCGGCAAAACAACTTGGCTATGTCTCAAAAATAAAAGTGGCACTACCTGCCAATATGTTTGGTGAAATACCTGAAGTAATACCTTGGCTAGAATAGTTATTTTTTCATTGGATTACCAGGGATACTACCATTATTATCACTATTTGGAATCGCCTGTAAATCAGCAAATGATAATTGTGTTTGAGGCTCCTCAGAAATTAGGGCTAACCTCTCATCCATCGTCATTTGTACATTGAATTCAATCCTTCCTCGAGTTCTTGTTAAATCATATGATAGTGGTTTTAAGTTTTCAACAATTTGTTGCTCGAATATTTTTCTAACTTGATCACCTCTCCACATAGAATAACCCCATTTATACGCAATTCCAACTACAGATGCTCCATAGAGCAGAATAATTACAGTCGAGGCAAATAGCACTGGGTTATCGGTTCTTGCTTCATCTATCAAGTTCCTAGCGACAAGGAATAGTAAACCGATTCCAACAACTGGTTTTAGGATACTTTCAAGCCATTGGTCAACAGGAACTAATCTTCCTTTCGCAGGGTCTACAAATACTAAGTCAGATTCAAAGGCAGTATTTAGAACACCCAATCCACCGAGTAAGATGATGTAGAGGAATGCCGAAATGGCAAGTTCAATTCCCCATGAATCGAAATTGAAAACCCAATGAACTATCAACCAAGCAAATAATCCTAAAAAGGCACCTTGTGGGACATAATTGAAGTGGATTACGTGATTGGAGAACTCATTTACATTACCAGCCTTTTCAACAGAACCCCTGTGTGGCTTTGGTATATGTATGACTTGCCAATGTAGAACTCTCTCCATTTCTTTCAGAGTTCTTATCAAAATCTTCTTTCTAATCAATAAATACTCAATTAAAATGAGTATTGGAAGCCCAAGAAGAATAATTGGTAAAGCCATAATAGCCGCTAGAGGGAAAATGATTATTGTTGGTAGAAGTAAGAAATGTGAAAGTGTTAGTGGATGAAATAAGTCGGCTTCAATCAATCTCTGCTTTGAAGGCTGAATATGTAAACTTCTAGCCAAATCATCAAGGGTGGTTCTAAACGGCGAAACTTGTTTACCAGCATCGATTATTTGTCTTACAGAGTTACGATATTGAGATTCTTCATGGCCAACACCTATGAAAAGTCTCCATGCTAATCGCATCGGTAAAGCGAGCAATATTGGTATAGATAAAATTCCAGTTGCCCAGAGTAATCCGGCAACATCGATTTCTGCATCCATAATACTCCTCATTACTGCCGAGACATCTCTTCGTTTTCAATGGTTGTGATGAATTTAAAGATTCAATAAGTTTCATGGCCTTAATTGATATAGCCAAATCATGGCCAAGATTATCGTTACCGATGGGATGTCAAAGGATGCGGTTAATCTCTTAGAAAAAAGTGGCCATGAGGTTACCTTGAAGTCATTTTCTAAGGAGGAACTATTACAGGGTTGTCTCTCTGATTTTGATGCAATTATTGTAAGGAGTGCAACTAAATTAACAGAGGACGTAATAAATTCTACAGGGGCTAGTCTAAAAGTAATTGGTAGGGCAGGAGTCGGTGTAGATAACATCGATTTAGAAGCTGCTTCCAAGGCAGGAATAGTCGTTGTGAATGCGCCATTAGCTTCTACGCAATCTGTAGTTGAATTGACTATTTCCCACCTTCTTGCATCTATTAGACATATTGCTAAATCGGACAGAGGCCTTCGCTTAGGTAAGTGGGAAAAAAAAGCAATGGTTGGTACTGAGTTATCTGGTAAATCACTTGGATTAATCGGGTTTGGCAGAATTGCTCAAGGCGTTGGTATGGTCGCTCAAGCATTGGGTATGGAAGTTCATACCTACGACCCTTATCTTCCCCCAAAAGTGGCTAAGAGTCAATCTACTAGGTTACATAAAGATGTAGATGATTTATTTAGAACTTGTACGCATATATCCGTTCATTGTAATCTAACCGATGAGACTCACCATTTGGTTAATTATGAGCGAATGAAATTAATGCCAGGTAAATCGAGATTGGGTCTAAAATGCGGTAACCATATTGTAAACTGCGCACGTGGAGGAATAATAGATGAAAATGGACTCTTACAAGCACTGGAAGAAGGAGTCGTATCTTCAGCTGCATTGGACGTTTTTGAAAAGGAACCGGTTGACCCGAAAAATATACTACTCACTCATCCTGATTTCCATGGTACTCCACATATCGGAGCAGCAACAATAGAGGCGCAAAGTCGGGTTGGTACAGACATTGCACGAAATGTGATGGATGTCTTGAACGGCAAGTCAGTTAAGTCAACAGTAAACTCTCATTTATTAGAATGATGAAGAGTTAATTTCAAACACCGATGGCAATATTTTTTACTTGGTGGGCGAATGCTAGGAGATGAGGAGCAACCCCTAATCATTAATCGAATACTAGTTCATTGTGATTTAGATGCTTTTTTTGCTGCAGTTGAGACTCTACATCATGGCTTTTCATCAGATGTACCTCTAATAATTGGCTCAGATCCACAGCAGGGTAGGGGAAGAGGTATTGTTTCAACTTGTAATTATGAGGCTAGGAAATATGGGATTCGGTCTGCAATGTCGATCAGTGAGGCATGGAGAAGGTGTCCCGGGAAACCATATGGAAATGGAATTTACGTTAGAGGTAGCAGAGGTCTTTACACTCGCGCATCGAGGAAAGTGATGAATGTCTTATCTAAGCCAGCAGAATTTTTCGAACAGGCTAGTATAGATGAAGCATACTTAGATATTACCAATTATGTTGAGGGTGACTGGGATGCAGCCCTTTCATTATGCCGAGACTTACAGGAAGAGATCTTACAAGAAGTAGGCCTCTCAGCCTCTTTCGGTATAGGTTCTACTAGGATATTGGCTAAGATGGCTAGCGAGATAAACAAACCTAAAGGGATTTTTAGAATTCTACCTGATGAAATCAGTGAGTTTTTTGCAGGTCGTGACATAAGAGAAGTTCCAGGTATTGGCGCAAAGAGAGCTGTTCAACTTGCAGAATGGGGGATAAGTACAGTTGATGAAATGTATGACTTTGGTGAACTTTCTTTGTCACGGATGACAGGTGAAAGGTTTGCTTCATGGATAATTAAGGTCTATGAGGGTAGAACTAGTGCTGAAATAAGCCCACTTCGCAGCAGGAAATCAATTGGTAAAGAGCACACTTTTTCCTCTGACCAAGGAGACTATCAAGAGGTTTTATCACATCTTTTAGAGATTACGAGACAAGTTATATTGAAGGCGAAAGAATTGGGTGTTTGTGGTCGATTGGCTGAAGTTAAAATTAGATATACTGGATTTGAGACTCATACTCATGGACGTTCCATTCCTGTCGCTATGGACGAAATCGATGTTTTTAATCGTTTGAGTGAAATATTATTTGCGAATAATATTCAAATTGGTAAACGCGTTAGGCTGATAGGGTTTAGATTGGGGCACTTAGATGCACCAGATACACGTCAAAGCACTCTTGAAATCTGAATTTCATTCAAGTTTATGCATCCTTGTGAATACGGAACTGAATTCTTCAATTTCGGAAGGGATGGTAATTCCAGTAATTGGTTGATTAAGAGAAATCCCATTTTCTTTTTTAGTTGACCATACCTCACTATTGAATGTCTGAATTATACTTGTTAAAGATCTTAATTTATTGCCATGCTCTGTATCTAAGCCAACTTCCGGAATTGCATTCTGAGGGAAAGAATCTATTTCTACGGATGATTTACCATAAATTGTACTCGATATATGGTGACTAAAGAAAGGGCATATAGGGCTAAATGCAGATAGAAAATCTCTCACGACTCTGTGAATTGTCCAGGCTGCCATTTCATCATCATCATAAAGACGTGATTTGACCATTTCTAAGTAATGGCTTGGTAACACTCCGGTTCCAAATGCCTTGAGCGCTTGTGTTGCACTGTAGATATCTAGATTCTTCCATGAACTTTCCACCTCATTCATTGTTGATTGGAATTCCGAAAAAATCCATTTATCCTCTATATGTAACCCTTCTGGGACTGTATCTAAATCTGAAGGGACATCGAATTGTGATGCAAATCTTGCTACATTGAATAGTTTGGTTAAAACTCCAAAATACTTCTTCTCTATTTCTTCTGGGTTAATATGGAAATCATCTCCAACTTGTGCATCACAAGCTTTCCATAGACGGAAACATTCACTACCGATTTTATTGGCACGAAGGCTAACCGTTTTTTCAGGTCCTTTGACTTTCCAAGAACCTGTTCTTCCTCCTGCACCACATTCCAATACTGAGTCAGCGTCAATTCCGTTACCAAGAGACTTGCTCATCTTACGACCCCAAGGGTCCATTCCCAAACCATCTATCCAAACATGTTGGAATCCTGGCTTGTCTAGTAAAAGAGTAGACTTTAGCAATGTATAGTAAAGCCATGTACGGACAATTTCTTTTCCTTGAGGCCTTAATGCGGTTGGGAAGGCCTTTTCAAATACTTCAGGCTGATTTAGATATCCACTTACAAAAAGATTGGAGTTCGATGAATCCATCCATGTATCGAAAACCTTCTCCTCACCAGTGATTACTCCTAAAGTATCCTTCAATTCATCATATGCTCCAACATCGTTACGGCTTTCCCTACTGAGGACTCTACTTCCAGCAGGAGGCATTTCTCGCCAAGGTTGAACATATATTCCAGCAGGTGGTACAATTATCAAATCATCATTTTCACTGTACCAAATCGGAATTTCGGTGTGATACCATCTACGACGAGAAATTGGCCAATCAATACTGATATTATCCATCCAGTCAAGTAGGAATTGCTTATTTCGAACCGGATGAAATTCAATATCTTCGATAAGTTCTTTCATACGACCCTGTATGTGAGTTTGTCGAACATACCACTCCTTCAGTAAAATTATTTCAACAGGATTCTTTCCTCGCTCAGAAACTGGAACTTCTTGTTCTCGATCCTCTATGTTGACAATTTTTTCTTCCTGTTGCAATAGTTCTATGATTTCTTTACGAGCATCTTTGACTCTTAGTCCGGAAAGAGGGCCAGAAATTTCGGTCATACATCCATCCAGATTTATTGCTTGGAATGGAGTTAAACCAAGTTCTCTAAAAATAGCCACATCGTTTTGGTCTCCAAAAGAACAAACCATCAAAACTCCTGAGCCAAAATCCGATTTCACAGATGCATGTGTTTGAATTTCAACAAAGTTTTCTCTACCTGTAACCGGGACTGGGAGTTTTATTTTTTTACCAATTAGCCCAGCATATCTCTTATCATCGGGGTGAACAACAACAACTCCACATGCACAAATCAATTCGGGTCTTGTAGTTGATATTACTACTTCTTGTCCATCTTCAGTCTCCCATTTAACATCGACAAGTTGAGTTCTTCTATTCAGCCTTTCAACTTCTGCATCAGCAATAGTAGTTCCTTCAACTGGGTCATAGATATTTGGTCTCAAATCTTCAATAATAGTACCCTTTTTGAACAATTCTACAAATATCGATTGGGTGACAACGCGATAATCAGGGGCATCAGTCAAATATTCTCTTTCAAAATCACAAGAGAGCCCAACACGTCTTGCTGTATTTCTCATCGCTTGGGTAAATTCTTCAATGGTTTCTCGACAAAGTTCAATGAATTCACCTCGTTCATATGTTTTCATCTTTCTCTTGGTATTCTTCTCTACAGTGAATTCGATGTTAATTCCATTTCTATCTACTCCCCAAGGAAAGTAGACCTCTTTGCCAAGCAATCTCTGGGAACGAGCTATCACATCAATCATTGAGTATTGAGCAACAGCACCAATATGCCAAGTTCCAGATGGATATGGCGGAGGTGTATCGATTACAAAGATTTCTTTACCAGAATCAGGTTTGAAACCATAACGCTTCGAATACGTAGCAGCATCGCTATTATGCTCTTCCTGGATCTTCTTTTCAAGGTCAACAGACCAGCGTTTTTCGGATAATGTTGGGGATGGCATGTGCCTCACCGGCCCCCTACTCGTTAACAGTACGGGTCCATCCGGCCGTCATCTTTTACACTTTCAAACCAGCGCATGACCTTTAGGTAAATATGCCTAAAATCAACTCATGTAGTAGGCAAGCATTTCAAGTGCATTCAATTGGCAAGTATGAGGAGAGCCAATGTCAAGTGATGATAACTCTGGGGCTCCTTCCGCTGATAAACGTAAATTCTCCAAGAGAGTTGCTGCTCTTGCCGAATACAGTCGTTCTAAAATCCAGTCCGGTGCAGTTGATTTGACTGCTAGGGTCAAAGACTTCAATGCAAAGTCTGCAATCGATGCAGTTCTTGATGCTCCAGATAGATTCAAGCGCGAGTGGCAAAAGTCTGGTGCTACAGGAGCAATTACTCGTTTTCCTATAGCGACAGTACTAATTTTCTTAATGATAACTGGATATTTTGTTACTACTTCTGGTTTTCTTGATGGTACGCGATTTGATGACGACATAAATGAACCCGCCCTCAACGTGAATGGTGATTTGGAAGTTTATCTTCCGGAAGGCAGCGAAGTGGGTCGATTAATTGGTTTGGTTGAAGAGGATTGGACAACTAACGTTATGATCATATACATCGAATCCGGTGATGGAAATATTACAGATAAGAGGATCTTAGAACAGATAAGTCTAGTTGAAAAAACATTGAATCCTTGTCTTTCAGCATTTAAATGTGACTTAGACGGCGATGGGAAGAATGAAACTGAAGACGATGTCATATACATTCTCTCACTTTCAACAGTTTTGAAAGAAGTTAATTCAAGTGCTCCTCGGGTGAGGGAAGCTATTATCACTGAACTTGGTGAATTGGGATGTGCTGCTAATCAAGAGAATTGTACTAGTGCTTCTGCTGCTAAAACTCTCAATGACTTAATTGAATCAACAGATGAACAATTTGGAGGTTCTTATGAGATTCCAAGTCAAAACACAATTGATCTTGTAGTTGGCGAAATGTATGAGGACGATGGGACTTCCACTCCTGGTTTAGATAAATTAGCCAGAGATGTTTGTACCACTGGTTATGGTGATGTAAGAGATCCTGAATACAAAAAGGATTGCGGCGCACCGGATTATATTCTAGACAAAGCCATCATGGCCGTTGCTCTTTCAGATGAAATTGACGCCAAAGAGTTCATAGAAAAAACCCAAAAAATGCTTGAAGAGTTAGAGAATCAAGAAATCTTTTGTGATGATGAAAACGGTGATGGAATTGCAGATTCTAAACCTTGTAACTGGAAAGATGAAAATGAAGGATTAAATCTACAAATGGTCTTGACAGGCCCTGTTCCAATTACAAATGCAGTAACGGAATTCTCCTTCAAACTATTTTGGGAGATTTTCCCACTTGCTATAGTGCTTGTCGCTGGTGGATTATTCGTATTCCACTCAGACATACTTCAAACCGGTATTACTGGTATTCGTCCTATTCAAGGCATGAAGGTGGTGATTATAGCGGGTTTGCCTACTCTTTGTGCAGTCTTTTGCACTTTAGGTCTAATCGGTGCAACCAATTATGAGGTTACTATGACTGTAATTATTGTAGGTCCAATCCTTTTAGCTCTCGGTGTTTCTTATGGCCTTCACATAACAAATCGTTATGCTGAAGAGGGTGGAACGAAGTCCGAAAAAATGAAGGCATCCCTATCATCGACTGGAAAAGCAGTTTTCCTTTCAGCCGTAACAACTGTCATTGGATTTATTTCACTGGTTTTTACACCAATGGCCCCTATTCAAACAGTCGGTATTGCTTTATCGACGGGTATTGTTATTGTCTATATTTTGACCATGTTTATGGTGCCTAATCTAACATTGATTCTTGATTTACGTAAACCAAAACATCCTCCATTGAAGGCATTTGAACATTTAGTAAATATCCCGGTCAAACACAATAAAGCAGTAATTGGAGTATTTGTCCTAGTAATACTACTATCAGCCACTGTCGGGCAGGCTAATGTTGAAGAAAATATCGACTTATTAGGAATGGCCCCAGAGTATGAACCTTCAGTTCAAAAAATGAAACAATACAGCTCTGATTTTGATGCTGGACAAATTGGTATGGTACTAATCCATGCTAAGGTCACAGGTGATACCAATGACCAGGACACTGGTAACGACGATCCTGCTGAAAACTTGAAACGCATAGACCAACTTGAAGCAAAATTGAATACTGTCGATAATGCGTCAGCTGTTTCAATAGTTTTCTTAATGAAATCAACAGGTATTGCTCCGACAGTCTCAGGCACTCAAATTTATGATTTCATTAATAGTACCCCTCTATTGCCAGATGACATAAAGGAAACAGCAGCATTATTGTTGAATAGGGAAGTGACTGCCGATGCATCGTTCTGGGATTTATTGACACAACCAGATAATTATGGTTTACCTGGAACAACACAGTCTCAAATTTTCTTACTGAATGTATTCTATGCTTCAATCACAGATGAAACGAGAGAGATTTTCATCAATAGTGAATATGATAGAACTCTGATATATGTAGACATGCCGTTCATACCTGTAGCAGAAACTGCCTCCGGAGTAGAGGCAATAAATCAACATACAGATACTTTCAATTCAGTCGATGGCGGAGGTGCAGAGCATTTAACAGGTGTTGCAGCAACAGCAATCGAAGTGAATGAACTGATAGTTGGTTCGCAATGGACATCTTTAGGTTTTGCAATTATTCTCACTCTAATCACTCTTGCAGTAGTTTTCAAGGATATACAATATTCAATCTGGACTACAGCACCAGTTATCGCTACAGTGTCACTACAATGGCTTGTTATGTGGCAATTAGATGTTTCCTTATCTTTGGTGACAGTAATGATAGGTTCTATTCTAGTAGGGGTGGGTGTAGATTTCTCTATACACATTTCTAACCGTATTAGGGAACTTGGCGGTGGAATAAATGCAATTAAGAGTGCTGCGATTGGTACTGGAATGTCACTATTTGAAGCAGCGATTGTTACATCCTTAGGTATGCTAACGGCATACCAAATACCTATTCCAGAAATCAAGCCGTTCATTACTGTAATTCTAATTCTTCTTTGGGTTGCTGCCGCAAGTGCTTTGATTTTACTCCCTGCAATATTTGTAACATTAGAAAAGATGGGAATTGGCACTGCTCAAGGTACGACGGGTATGGCTAGGAAATTAGGACTAATCAATACTAAATCCAAAGAAGTAGATGTTTTGGATGCTGCCATTGTTAATGATGTGAAAGACGTTTGGTGATTTAGCAATATGTCCAAATGATGTCAACTTTTGGCATATATATGCCCGACTATTGGTTGATGAAATCTGAACCTGATGTTTACCCCTTTGAGCAACTGGTTTTTGATGGCTCGACACACTGGGATGGAGTAAGGAATTATCAAGCCAGGAACATGATGCGAGATAATATGAAACTTGGCGATTTAGTTCTTTTCTACCATTCCAACTTCAAACCTCCACATATAGCTGGTATCGCTAAAGTCTCTAGAGAAGGTTACCCTGATTTCACAGCCCAAGATTCTAACTCGAAATATTTCGATGTTAAAGCGAGTCCGGATAATCCTAGATGGATAATGGTTGATATTGAACCCGTAGTTGAATTTAATAAAATAGTTAGTCTTCAAGAGATTAAGGATAACCCAAAATGTGATGATATGTTGCTGGTTAGAAAAGGTCAAAGATTGTCTGTTCAACCGGTTGAGGAGTTTCATTTTCTCACTATTTTAGAGATGGGTGGAATCGACCCGAAATCGCTGTAGGTGATTTTATGACTTCTGAACAAATACCAGTATCTCAGAGAGCATCTAGTATTGAGTATGCCATTAGGGATGTGGTTGTACCCGCAACTGAACTTGAAAAACAAGGTCATAAGATATTGAAATTAAATATTGGAGATCCAATTGCTTATCCGGGCTTACCAACTCCTAAGCATATGGTAGATGCATATATCGGCGCATTGCAAGATGGACGCAATGGGTATTCACCTTCCTATGGTATACCAGAACTTCGTTCAGCAATAGCGCATGATGAGAGAAGGAAAGGTTGGAATGCAAGTGAAAATGATATTTATGTTTGTCATGGAGTTACTGAAGCATTACAGATAATTTTTGCTGCTACATTGGAAGAAGGCTCCAAAGTATTGGCGCCAGGACCGCACTATCCCCCATACATGGCATATCCGCAAATGTACGGTGCTCAAACCATAGAATACAAATTGAAACCAGATGATGGGTGGTCAATAGATTTTGAAGATATCGAGAGTAAGATGGATGAAAATGTTAAACTTCTAGTTTTGATTAATCCAAATAACCCATGCGGGAATGTATCGGGTAAAGATGAGATCTTTAGATTACTTTCAATCGCACGTAAATGGCCTAATTGTATGATTGTGGCAGATGAAATCTATGATGGATTAGATTTTACTGGTGAACATGTAAGTGTGGCTAGTCTATCGAAAGATGTTCCAGTATTTTCTTTAAATGGAGTATCAAAGGTATTCTATGCACCTGGTTGGAGGATTGGATATCTTGCTATTCATGACCCAAAGAAAAGGATGCTTAATGTTCGTGATGGAATTGAACGACTTTTACGTTCTAGATTATGTGCTTCCACACCAGCACAAATTGGCTATTTGGCTGGTCTAGATTCAGACCGTTCTTGGATGAAGTCGTATTCAAATAAGGTAATTCGCCAAAGAGACCTGTGCGTACGTAGGATTTCACAAATCGAGGGTTTAGAGGTTCAATCAGCAGGTGGAGCATTCTACATGTTTGTTAGGTTAACAGATGAAAATTGGGCAAAGGATGACAAGGATTTTGTCCTTAAACTACTACATGAAGAACATGTTTTAGTTGTTCATGGGAGCGGTTTTTCACCTGAACTTGGTGCTGGACATTTTAGAATAGTATTCTTGCCAGATGAAAATGTTTTAGATGAAGCGTTCGATAGAATTGAAAGGTTTTTAATTCGTCATAGAGTTATCTATTAAGCGAAGATTTGATGTTTGGGTCTGGGTTGGAGGAGATATGCAAGAAGTAAGAAGAAGGGGTTTTGTATTTCTTTTCACATCGTTTTTTGCAATATTATCGCTAGGATTTGTCCAAGCTGAGGGAACTTCCTCATCAGGATTTTCAGTCCAACAGTTACTACCATTATTTTCTGCACTCGTAATTGCATCTATGGTTTGGAGATGGTTCATTCCAAACCAACTGGCAAACCTTCAAGTTGCTTTTGAGATTGATGATGATTTGTATGAAGTTCATCGAATAACTAGGGATATTTCAGATGCTAGGGACTTGTTGAGTGAAGGTTCAGTAGGTTATGGTGTAGGACTTTACATGATGGGTATGACCGGTATTCTGATACTTATTGCTGAATTTATTTTTGAACCAGAAACATTTTTCAAGCCGGGTTTATACATTATTGGTTTATTGATTTTAATACCAATTTTGATTTCCCCTTGGGAGACTCTGAATGCTCAGTTGACTAGTAAGAGGCAGAAATCTGTCAGTGGCAGTGCGATTGTTAAGTTTGTACGTAGAACTTTCACTCTGATTTTATTAATTACAGCAACTTTTGCGGTACTATATTACGGAATTAATAAGTCTGAAGATTTATTTATTGACCCTGTATGGGTTGCAGCAGCCTTGCTTGTATTTATGTCTCCGACTATTTTTGCTTATGGTAGGATTATGGGTGCATCTTGGAATATGTTGCTGATAAATAAGTGGAGAACCTCTAATGGCCGCAAAAACCCAATTGACCCGGACAAGGCTGGAATTCTAAATCGATTATTCTCTCTTATTCTAGTGATATTTCTTCTTACAATGCCTCTAACGGCTCTAAATGGGATTGTTACAGTGATACATGTCCTACTCAACGAACCTTCTAACTCGACAGAAGTTTTGAACTATGGTGGGATAATTGGTCATTCTCTATACGAGCGAATAGACCTAATTTCAGAAATATTATTTGAGTGGGAAATAGTCAAAAGTATGCCACAATTTTTATCACTTTATCTTTCAATGAATATTGCGATTGTGGGTCTTGCTTTCATATTTGAATTGACTCGAAACTTAGTTCTTGGTGGGCAAACTTTCGGTGGAGTATTCGGTGTTACACTTGACACACCACGAGATATTAGGTCGGAAGTTAGCGCTCAAACACGTCAACTCAAATTCGCTTTCGCTGGTTTTTCAGGTTATACCGTTCTATTATTGGTTTTGGTTTGCTACAAAGAATTTGGAGACTTAATGCCTTTCACTGGTTGGCTTGAAGAACGAGGTTTTACTGAGGGGATGCGTCTACTTACTACATGGATGTTTATAGCAGTTGGACAAACGGTTTTCCTTTTGACATGGCTTGTATCAATTATTCGATATTCATCTCTGCGTAAATTACAATTTGATTTGAATCCTGATGAACGAAGAGAGGGTGCTGTAAAACTAGCTGGAGGTGATTGGATGAGAACTCTAGTCGACGAGGCCGCCCTTGTAGAAGACCTTGACACTCTTATTCAATTTCAAAGAAGGTCACTAGAAGGTGATCAGTCATTAGTTAGGCATGAAAAAGCAAGAGCGCGAATGTGGGAACTTGCCATTCGTGGCCTATGGCCATCATCTATTGAAGAAGCAAGAAAAGTATTGGCCCAAGCGGGTGGAGATGACGATGTGGCTAGAATGATTATTGCAGTTGGTCATATGGCTTCAAGAAGACTTGATGCAGCGCGAGAAGCATTACATGGGCTTGAGCAACCGGAAGGATATGACGAACCCGAGTTGTTGAGTTTCGTATGTGAATGGCTCGATCCATGGCAAGGTAATGTAGGTGAAGATGACTTCTGGGATTGGGAAAACAATTCCTGTATTGACCACATTCAAGGTACGATGCAAATGATGCGTAATTGGAATCCTAAACCGAACTTGGATGTAATTCACAAAGATAGGTTGACTAGAGTCGCTCAGTTGTCTCTAGTTTCGCTTTTACGTGCCCAAAGGATGCATGATGATGCCCTTGAAATGTCATTGAAACTAGTTAGAGCAGACCCAACCGGAGTCCGCCCAAGGATTGCTGCTGCATTATGTCTTATCGATAAAGGCGACTGGCATAGTGCAAGGTCTATCGAGAAAGAATTGCTAGAAAGTGATTCACATGACCCTCGTGTTCTGGCTCTTTGCTCAATTCTTGGGCAGACTATGGATGAAGAACAATTCGAAGTGGCTTTGGTATCTGGGGAAGGCAAGCATATGAAAAAGTGGATTAATAGTGCTCCTGTTAATTCTGTTGCTGCACTTGGAGTAAAAGGCGGAATGGATGAGGCGATAAATGCCAATGTTTTAATCACGGCTCATGAAGCAACACGTCGCTATATGCCCCCGCGATATTCTTCGGGTAAACTCACATTCGTTGCAAATATATTCATACTGATTCCAATTTGGATTCTTCTGGGGATATATGTTGCCTCTATTAGGTCTGAGATTCAAGGAGTGGCAGTATCTGTAATTCTGTTATTACTTCACTATTCATCAAGAAAACTTCTTTCGCAGCAGAGAAGGCAGATTCGTCACAGAGACCAAAAAGCGATGGTTGCATATGCTAAAAGAATGAAGAGGTTCAAAGTTACTCCAGATAGGTCTAATTTACCAGTAGGTACTCATCTTCTACTTTCAGGAATATTAGTTTCTGTTAATGGAGTAATTCTAGATATCGGAGTACCCGCATGGCTATCTGAACACCTACCCAAGGATTCTGATAAAACGATCCGTGCGAGACTAAAAAGAAGAAGTAAAAAGATTTCGAAATCAAGACCTCCTCGTCTACAACCACTTGGTGAAGGTTGGTGGTTAAAGAGGCCTAAAGAAGAAGGTTCGGAGGTCCCAGCATTGGAGAGATTAATCGGCCCTGTTGCATACAGAGGGAGACCATCATACATCGATAGAAAGTCAGGTAAAGGGGGTCGTCCGACTGGAATGACAAGGACTTCTTCCAGACCTGCGCATAGTGTTGATCTTGGTTCTAGAGGTATTCCAACAAATACAAGGAAGTCTGAAAGAAAGTCTAAGTTACCACAATCTCGTCCAAATGCAAGAGTCAGGAACTCTAAAGATTTGCCAGGTTATAGTGGTAAAAACAGAAGACCTCCGATTTAAATTTAAACAATGTATTCAAAGACCGTATCCGCTGTCATTAATCTATGAGCAGACAGAACGGTTCATGGAGTCCGAGCGAGAAAACCTTTGGCAAAGCCATGCAGGTGCTTGATGCAACTGCATCGAGTGGTGAACTTTATCGAAATGGATTAGGTATGATTGCTTCAGAAAACATAGTTTCACCAATGGTCCAAAAGATAGTTGCTAGTGATTTACATGGTAGATATGCAGAAGGACTTCCGGGTCGTAGATATTACCAAGGTTGTAATGATTTTGACACTATTGAAAGTTTAGGTATTGATTTGGCAAAATCGGTTTTTAATGCGCCATTTGCTAATATCCAGTCGACTTCGGGAACAGTATCTAATATTGCTGCTTTGAAAGCTTTGGCAAAGCCTGGCGATAAAATAACAGCAGTCTCAACCGCTGATGGTGGACATATCTCTCATGCTAGAATGGGTGCAGTTGGTTTACGAGATCTTGACCTCTCGACTTATCCTTGGGATGAAGAACGCATGGAACCAGATATCGATGGGGCTTGTGCTCTTATCCGGGAAATAAAACCTAAAGTTTCCCTTATTGGCCAATCAGTATTTCTTTTTCCAACACCACTTAAAGAGATCGCCGATGCTGCCCATGAGGTTGGTTCTACGGTAATGTATGATGGTGCTCACGTTTTAGGTCTGATTGCTGGAGGTGTATTTCAAGACCCACTTAGAGAGGGTGCAGATGTTATGACTGGTTCTTCTCACAAGACTTTCCCGGGGCCTCAAGGAGGTTTCCTACTTTCCTCTAGTGAAGATGAAAAAATGCATAAGAGATTGAATAATGCTATTTTCCCAGGTGTTTGTTCATCATATCATTTACATCATGTAGCCGGCAAAGTGGTAGCATTAGCCGAATTTGAAGAATATGGTCAATCTTACGCTCAAGACATTATTAAGAATGCCCAATCATTTGCTCAAGCATTAGCTGCAGAAGGTTTTGATGTTCTTGCCGAAAGTCGAAATTATACAGCATCCCATCAGGTTCTAACGAGGCATGGCGGAAAAGATTCAGGTGCTGGTGCCAAGGCCGCGGATTTACTTGAACAGGCAGGAATAATAACCAATATGAATATGCTTCCAGGAGATACTAAGGCTCTTTCACCTTCAGGTCTTAGATTAGGTGTTCAAGAACTTACCAGAGTCGGAATGGGGACAAATGAAATGGAAGAAGTGGCCGCATTGTATGCTAGAGTTCTTCTTCATAATGAAAATCCAAGTGATATTAAGGAAGATGTTAAGAATCTAAAATCGAATTTCCAAATTATCCGATATTGCTTTAACGATTCTCAGCAATCAGGTTACCCGTTGTAGGTTTTGAAAATGCCACTTATTGACTCTGGTGAATCTTTAGTCAACACTGAATTAACTCAACAGTTCAAGGAATACTTCTCATTGACTGCTAATGGTTTGATAAGAGACCATAATGACCGTAATTGGATGGTTTGGAGCATAACTGAGATCGAGAGATGGTGGGGGATTTTTGAAACAAATTTGGCTGTGCCGTTTGGTAGGAAGTTATTCAATAGTTGCTGTGATGAAGAAGAGTATCAAATTAATCATGATGAGATTATTAAATCTGGATGGTTCAAAAAGTCTGGTAACAAAAGTAGAATAGTTTCTCGATGGGATTTGTTTGGTTGGGGTAGAATTGATTTGGAATTACATAAAATGAGTACTTTACTCCCTACAAGCTTCGCTGCAGGTTTCGCAGTTGCTAGTATTGAGAGTTTTAATGATGCTAGATTTAAATCGGAATGGAAACAAATTAATCAGACTGAGATTATGTTGGAACTCACCCCTGATATCAATATATTACCCATAGCCAAAAAACATTCTCAATTACCTTGGCTGAGTCGTAATCAATATTTAGTTAATCTACCAATTGATTTTGAACTGGAATCTAGAGAATTAGGTTGGTCGGTAGATGGTGAACCAATGATCATCTTGCCCGTATCTCTATTCTCAAGATTATTTTATTCCACTTTAGGAAATACTTCTTCATTGGGTCCTGAGATATTGAACTCATGGAGCATTGAAGGAATAGAACAAAGGTTTGCTGAAGCATTAATTTTAGCATCATATTCTTCATATCAATTATTCATGAAATCTGATCGACATGTTTTTGCTGAATCTGTAGAATCATGGATAAATATCATTAATCACTTTTGCAAACAATGGGGTTGGGGAAATTCGACAGAAATAATGCTTGATAATAATTCGAATGCTGTAAAAATAAATTTTGAAACCAGTGAAGTATTACCCTTCTTCATAGGCCAAACAATGGGTATATGGGAACGCTCACACGGTAAGAAACCGAAGATATCACTTGATTTTAATGGGGCAAATGTTATGATTTCTATCGAATCTTTGCTCGAATATATTTGACTCTCAAAGTTTTTTTGATACTCATCAATGGTTAAGGTCTATAACCGAAGCATTGGGTCGTCTATCTTGCGGTAGATACGCGGGTGTTAAGAATGGCTTTAAATCACAATCAAATGGCATATGTAGCAATTGTTTCAACACTCATTTTCGGTTCCCTATTTGTCGGGTTCACAGGGTACCTACAAACCAGTGAATCTCTTGGTAATTTTGACAGTGCTTCGGAAGAAGATATCCAAGGCGAAGGAAGTGTTTCGAGTGAAGCATTGGATTCTGATAATGATGGTCTAGCTGATTCACTTGAGGAAACTCAATTCGGTACCGACCCACTTGATGAGGATACTGATGGTGACGGTATGAGTGATGGCTGGGAAGTGGAGCATGGACTAAACCCATTAGATAATGGCGAAGCAGATTCCTTAGAACAAAATCCAGGTGAAGCAGATACAGGTGATACAAATCAAGAAAATGAAACCGAATCTTGGCCAGATCCTAATCAAGGTCCTAACGGGGACCCAGATAATGATGGTTTAACAAATCAAGCCGAACAGAATTTATCTACTGACCCCCAAAGGTCTGATACCGATAATGACGGACTTAATGACCGCTGGGAATCTCTCTACACCACTACAATAGAAGTAACTGGTGGCAATATCACACTCTTTGATCCGCTCAGCGGTAACTGGGATTGCCAACTGTTAACATTAGACCTTGAACTAGCCCTGACAGAACGTTTCAACACTGACGATTTCACACCTACATGGGAAGAACTCGGAAACTCAGTAGGTTCGCATTCTTGTGACGCTATTCTCGATTCCGATTCCGATGGATTGTCGAATTTCCAAGAAGAGGTATATGGAACTAATCCATTGCTTAAAGATTCAGATTTCGATTTATTGAATGATATTGATGAGGTTTCTAATAGTGTAATTGAAAACCTAATGATCGGTACTGGAGATAGTTGCAATGAAGATTTAGAATTTGCTATTACACGCAATGCACCATTCATGATGATGAATGCTAGTTGGTTCTACTTGGATGATGATAATGATGGTCTACTCAACGGCCCCTCCGATTGGGATACTGACGGAGATGGTATGCCTGATGGGTTTGAATACTGCTATTCACATCTAGTAGACTCACCTAACCAAAATGTTTCAGAATTACTAGACCCTAGTGACCCTACTGATGGATTTGATGATTGGGATGAGGATGATTTGAATAACTTAGAGGAATATCAATCAGCAACCATTTTTGGTCCTAAGAACTTCACATCACCTTGGAGTATTGATACCGATGATGATAGTATGCCTGACGGTTGGGAGACATCTAATGGCCTAAATCCTCGTGATGGTGATAATGGAAAGTTAGACCCTGATAAGGATGGCTGGGATAGAGATGGTGATGGTTCAGTAACCTATGATGATCTAGTTCTCGATACTCGAGTTGTGGATATTTATGTGGAAATCGACCAAGCGGTACAAGAAAACGAAACAGTTGCTCGAGGCGAAATAATTTTAGCCGGTGGAAATACTGAATTTGTATATTTGAAGGCGAAATCAGAAGGTTTTGTTTACTCGATATTTGTTCAGAAAGACCAAATCATTACATCACGACTTACTTCTTGGATGGAAATAGTTGAGCAAGATGAAATGTTTACTAATGAAGATGAATATGAAGCAAGATATCAAGGTAATGAGCCATTTTTGGATGGCACAAATATTGCTAGTCCAGTTATCGGAAGATCCACAGATCCTATGAATCCTGATACTGATGGTGATGGATTGATAGATGGTATCGAAGTTTTTGGATGGGATATTCTAGTGGTTAATCGTGGTGTAGAACTGACTCATGTTGTTTCAGACCCAGGACTATTTGATACAGATGCAGATGGACTATCAGATTTCACAGAATACTCATCGCTATGCGATAAAGGCTCAAATGCATCTAATCCAGATACAGATGGAGATGGTCTAGGAGACCTATTCGAAGCAACTGGTGGCGGTGGTTCGCTAGTTTGGCCATTAACTGGTGGTGGTGAAGCGTACACAACCAATGCATGTATGTTTGATACAGATAATGATGGTCTTGAAGATGGTGAAGAAGTTATGGCTGGTAAAGACCAATTTTTGACCCACGCTAATAATTCAGACACAGATGGAGATGGCTTGAAAGATGGCGGCGAAGTTTTATTCATTCCAAGGCCATTCCAAGAGAGAACTCATCCATTGCTAAATGATACTGATTTCGATGGTATGCTAGATGGATGGGAGATGCAAGTCAAATCACAAGAGGATAATACTAACTCTCATAGTCTATGGGTGGCTACTTCATATTGGGACTTACCTAATTGTGATAATACTGGTACAAATTCGTGTACCAAAGAGCCAGGTGGCTATGTTTGGCAAAACTCCCTCGGAGGATTTGTACAACAAAAGAAGTTTGAAGTTTATGAGATGAATCTAACTGGTTTCAATGTTCCACAAAATCCATTATGCGATGATTGTAATGGAAGGTGGGCTTTAGATCCTTCTAACGAGTCATATATAGCTAAACTTTCAGACAATGTCTATGACGTTGACAATGATAGTTTGATGAACAGTGCTGAAGCTCCAGATAAGTGGAATACCAATCCAGTTGACCGTGACTCAGATGGAGATCTGCTATTCGATGGTTGGGAAGTTAGATATTCCCAGTATGCCATAGAGAATGGTTTAGTCGATAATGGTACACTAGATGCATATGGTGCAAGAGGTGTATTAGACCCTTCAATGTTTGATAGTGATTTAGATGGAATTGCTGATGGACTGGAAGACCCGGATGATGATGGATTAAACCGTTCAGGACTAATCAAGAGATATTGCCCTGGGTATAATGATTCAACTAGTTCCGAATGCCACATTGACCCACTAAGTCCCGATGGGAAGAGGTTTTATGATAATTTAGCCAACTATACTAATTTCGAAGAAATGGAAAATAATACTAATCCTGTATCCAATGACACAGATGGAGATCAATGGACTGATGGCCCTGAGGTGTATTACCAAGACCATGATGATGATGGAATGGCAACTGGTTGGGAATATCACTTCTCTTTTGATCCATTTGATGCAGCTGACCGAATGTTTGACCCAGATGCTGATGGTCATGTTAACTACTGTGAGTACAAGTGGGATACAGACCCGAAAGATCCAAACAGTTTCCCAGGACAAGGAGAACTTTGCGATCCTTTCGCTTGATATTAAGTGACGCACATGGCGTGGGAAACTTGATGAAACAAAAGCGACAGGGAAACTCATGGTGAAGGGTTCCTATGGTTGTACCCTAATTACTATGATTTTGATTTTGTCCGTTACTTATACACCTACTTCTACCGCTTTTGATACAATAACCATTGATGGCAAATTCATCGATTTCAATGATACAGACGGTACGCATTTTACAGATTCCATAGATACTAATGGTACCATGACTTTTGATGGAAATAATCATTCATGGTCTATTGTAGACTTATTTGACATAGATGAGAATAGTGAACCTAAGTTATTACTTTCTGGTGAATATTTTAATTCTATAACTCCTATTGAAGATGGTTTATGGGAATGGAATTTGAATTTTAATTTGACCAATATCAATTGTACATGTAATCTTATTGTTTCATCATTTTCAGAATCAGCAGATGGGTACGTGAATCAACTTACATCTAAGTTAATGGTTTACCTTGGAAATTCTAATCATCAACCATTTATATTGTCTGATAGTGTTTCCAGTGAAAAAGTAGATAATGAAAATCACACAATTACATTCACTGTTATCACTCCATACATCAATCAAGTTAATCCTATTCAATCTGCAAATTCCGGCTTAATACTATTCTCTAGTTATTGCCAAGCACCCTCAAATGTGTGCTTGGATAATCCGATTCAGACTGAACTTAATTTCACATTTGATAATAATTTTTTATCAGCTATTGTGAACCAAAAAGAATTATCTTTGAGTGATGGTTACTGGTCTTTTGATTTCTCTATCAAAGACCAATTTCTCCGGGGTTCTAATTCTGTTTCTTCGAGAATAATCCTAGATGGCACCGCTCCTAGTGTTGTGCTAACTTCTAAATCTAATATCTTGGAATCTGAATCATTTCTAGTATATGCTTCCATTGATGACTTTTTCATCGGTTCTCCATTATCTCTTACGTGGACAATAACAGACCCCCAAGGAAGTAGTCGTGGTTTATTGAATGAAGAATCCTATCACAATTCTACTATTGAATTAACTTTTGACCAATCAGGAGATTGGGATGTGCAAATATTGGTGCGTGATTCTGCTAATTTTATTGTAGTTGAGAACCTTACTATTTCAGTAGAGAATGTTGTTCCAATTATTAATCTTAATTTAGATGGTCTCTTTGTATCTACTGGTGCCGATTTATTCATTTTGAAGGATTCCCATTGGCTTCTAAATGCTTCTTCTAGTATCGATACATCAAATGATATTGAGACCTTGACGTATGAATGGTACCATAATGGTATGATTTTGAGTCAAACTGGTTCTACCTTATCAGATCAGGATGTTAAAATTGATTCAAGTAGCGAAATTCGATTAGTTATCTCCGATGATGATATGCAATCTGATGAGTTAATATTTCACATGTCGGTAAGTGAATCAACAAAAGATGAATCTTCTTCTAAAGTCTTGATTTACAGTGGTTTAGGGTTTTTGGTTTTATCATCAATTATAGGATTATTATTATTTTCACGCAGAGATTCGGCTGACATAGAATTACCTAAATGGAAATCAAAGAACTAATTACATCACTTTTAGAGGAATTATTGAAGAGTGATGGTGTTTTGGTTGTATTATGTTCGATGCTGCGAAGAGCCTAGTCGGCCCAGAGCCCGCACCAATCCCGATTGAAGAATTTCGTTCAAGACAAAATCGATTATTTTCCCAAATTGGAAACGATGAGATCATAATTTTATGCTCATCCCCTGAAACCATTCACTCGAATGATGTACATCACCCTTATCGCTCACAAAGTGATTTAATTTACCTCACTGGATGGTATGAACCGGAATCAGTCATGTTTGCTGAGTGCCGTGAAGGAGATTGGCAGGTCACTCTATTTGTTCAGCCAAAAGATACTCTTAAAGAAATCTGGGAGGGTAGAAGGCCTGGCGTTGAAGGTGCTCTAAAAAGCTGGGCTGTTGACAATGCATATTCGATTGGTGAGTTGGAGGATAGATTAAGTGAATCTATTAGAAATAGTTCCAAGGTTTACCATCGGACTGGAATACGCAGTGAAATCGATTCGATAGTCAGTAATGCGGTTCAACTTAGGGGGAGAGCCCGCCAACTGAATGGTAGTGGACCGATTGGAGTTGAAGATCCAAGTTCAAAGATTGCTGAATTACGACTCCGTAAATCACCCGCTGAAATTGAACAAATGAGACATGCTGGAATTGTTTCAAGTGTTGCTCATGAAGCAGCAATGCGTTCATCTATGAGTGGAAGGACAGAAAATCAAATTCAAGCAATTATAGAGGGGTTCTTTGTTTTCTCAGGAACTTCAGGTTGGGCTTATCCTTCTATAGTCGGTTGTGGCGAGAATGCAACAATATTGCACTATAAAGAGAACAACTCACCGTGTAATGATGGTGAAATTATACTCATTGATGCCGGTTCTGAATATCGTGGTTATGCATCTGATATCACACGTTCATGGCCTATCAATGGTAAATTTACAGATGCTCAAAGAGAAATTTACCAATTGGTATTAGATTCGCAAGAAGCGGCTATTGCAGAATGCAAAGTTGGGAACCCGTATAATGCCCCCCATGAAGCCGCTAGAAGAGTTCTTGCAGAAGGCTTAATCAAATTAGGAGTTATTTCACAAAGTATTGAAGATTCTTTGGACCCAGTTAGTGGGCATTTGAAGCATTGGTATATGCATAATACTAGCCATTGGATAGGTCTAGATGTACATGATGTTGGAGTTTACAAGCCCAATGGAGAACCTCGATTATTTGAATCTGGAATGTGTTTAACAGTTGAGCCGGGTCTTTATTTCGGTTCATGGCGTCCAGACGTAGATTGTCCTGAACGATACTCAAATATTGGTATTCGAATTGAGGATGACGTACTTATCACAGATTTGGGTCCCGATGTATTGACATCCTCATGCCCGAAAACGATTGCTGAAATAGAATCAATCGTAGGTCAATCTTTCTGAAGGTGTTATTATGACTTGGAAAGAGATTCTCGATATTCAAAGGTCTTGGACTAAAGTCAACTCTAAGGAACTTAGAATGTCGCAAGAAGATGCTATCGAATTATACCATAATGCACCTCTGCACGAACTTATGCAAGCAGCACACAAGCGTAGAATGGCAATGAATGATTCTGGGATTGTTACATTTTTAGTTGATAGAAATATCAATTATACCAATGTATGTACCATTAATTGTCAATTTTGTTCATTTTATAGACCCCCAGGTCATGAGGAAACCTATACACAATCATTTGACGAGATTTCCAACAGAATTACTGAATTGGAATTAATTGGTGGTTCTAGAATTTTGATGCAAGGTGGCGTAAACCCAGAAATTAAGTTCGAATGGTATGAAGAACTCCTTAGTCATTTACGAATCAATCACCCAACCATCGACCTCGACTGCTTTAGCCCAATTGAAATTGAAGGTATTTCAGAAGTTAGTGGTTTATCGACTTTAGAAGTTTTATCTCGTCTAAAGAAATGTGGTATGCATGGACTTCCTGGGGGGGGTGCTGAAATGCTTGTAGATAGTGTTAGAAGTGATATATCTCCTAAGAAAGGGGCACCAGAGAATTGGTTAAGAATAATGGAAGAGGCACAATCTCTGAATCTAACCACTAGCGCTACCAATGTAATTGGTTTTGGAGAGACGTTTAGTGATAGGGTCGAGCACTTGAGTAGAATTAGAGATTTGCAAGATAGTTCACTGTCACAGTATGGTATTGGCTTTACGTCATTTATTGCTTGGCCTGTTCAATTAGAGTCGAACACATTTGGTAAAAGAAATCGAGGTTCTAATAAACTTACTTTAGGAGCTGGGCCTACCGAATATCTTAGACATATAGCAATATCTAGACTATTTTTAGATTCAATCGAACATATTCAGGCATCATGGCCAACAATGGGTGTTGAGATCGCCCAAATGGCTCTGCTATGTGGGGCAGATGATGCAGGTTCAACTATGATGGAAGAAAATGTTGTCTCGGCTTCTGGTACATCTAAGATTAGTGCTAGTGAATTGGAATTACAAAAGACAATTATTCGTGCCGGTTTCACTCCAATGCGAAGAGATAGTGATTATTTACAACTTGATACAGACATTATCAAAGAACTTCAGAGAACACTCCCATCTCCTATTCCTCTGCAGTGAGATTCACTGATAATATACAATCCAAATCTCAGCATGGATATTTCTATTACCGTTTCCAACTCCATCCGATGGAGAGTACTCTTGTCCGTTAAACAATCCTTGATATTGTAAATTATTCAATGAGGATCCTGTCATATCTGACCATGACGTGATATCATACCTCCATTGTTTTACGTCCTGTCCCGGACACCATCCCGCTCTTCCATATGGCCAAGAGCCATATTGATTAGCAACTACACCTTCTCCAACTAATTGTTTACATCCATCATTAGAATTGGCTATTGGATGTAATTCAGCTGTAGAGTAACCATTCATTGAGTAATGGTGTTCATGATTACAAAATTCAGCACAGTTTTGATTATCCTGTCCAAATCCATGCCCAGTTATTGTGGAAACAATTTCCACACGTGATGTTCCTGCCGGTACAGTGAAATTGAATTGTCTTGAATACTTTGACTCATCGTTGTATGTGCCATCAAACTGACCACCTGAGAATGCAAATTCACCATTTTGGGCAATATCTTCATCACCCCAGTTGCTTAGTAGGAAAGAAATAGTCAAACTACCTCTATTTGCTCCACCATAGCGAAATTGTCTAAAATCATTATCTTCAAGCATGAATAGATATGGCGATAGGTCTGTTAGCCAACGACCCTCTCTCCCATAGGTGGTTATCCATCTAACATATTCAGTTCCACAGCTATTAACATCGACAGGGTCACAAATATACAAATTTGCTTCATAATCCCATTCATGACAACCTCCTTCGCTTCCATCAGATTTGCCATAACGATTACTTCTTTCATCACATGCATGCTCATGATATATTTCCAATGTATTGTATGAGGATAAATTTCCCGGGAAAGTCATATTTCGTTTCGATGAATATCCTCCACCCCATCCACCTTGATGATACTCAAAATCCATCATTGTAATAATTTCTATCCCTGGGTCTTGGAGTCTAATTTCAACAGGGAATTCAGCATTCCATTGTTCTGGTTCAAATGCTAAATGTAATGGGTCGGTTGAACCAGAAGGATAAGAGGTTAAGGCTCCAGTCTCTCGAGCCATTTGGAATCTATCGATTCCCATGTACAGGGGGTTATTGATAGAACTGATCATATCTCCAAGTCCACCCGAAATACTAGATGCACGTTGGTCTATGTAGTGGATTCGTTCGCTC
Source organism: Candidatus Poseidoniaceae archaeon (assembly GCA_949372655.1). Taxonomy (GTDB): domain Archaea; phylum Thermoplasmatota; class Poseidoniia; order Poseidoniales; family Poseidoniaceae; genus MGIIa-L1. Next base: position 193,694 of record CASIAI010000003.1, on the reverse strand, counting down.
CATTTACTCTCTTCAGATGGATTTAATGAATTCTCTACCGCTGTTTTTCGGTCGATAACATCACTGTGATAACCAGTATCAAAGGAACCATAAAACAAATGCGTATTATCGGGGAGGTTTCTAATCAATGTGCCGGGATTTTGCCCCCACACATTGGTATTTGAACTACCTGTGGAACTTGTATATTTGAATAAAAATAAATAAACATCTTCACCATTCCATACCTCGTCAAAGTAGAATGTTGAACCGAGAGTTGGAATCGTAAAATCGGGTACTACTTGCATCGGTCCATTAAGACTAACTGAATCAGTCCAAGGTACAGGTAACTGAATTACAGTGCACCCGTTATTATCAACAGTCCACCTTTCTGGAGTTGATGGACATTGGTCGACATTTGCGAATATTCCATCATCATCAAGATCCGCACAGCCTATTTCATTAACCACTAGACCAGATGGAGTTCCTTCACATTGGTCTAATAAATCATTAACTCCATCAATATCAGAATCTCTTTCAAATGCAGCACAACCATACTGGTCAACATCAAAAGATTCTAACGGTGTTTGGGGACATTGGTCTAGAGTATATCCAGTCGAATTGAAATCATTAACTCCATCATTGTCATCATCATCATCCTCGAATACATCATGACAACCATCTTGGTCAAAATCATTATTTGAATCAGCACTCCACATTTGTTCCCCCAATGGGCATGAATCTTCTAGATCATTATAATCATCTTGGTCATCATTCAAATCCTCAACAAAATCATTACATCCATCACTATCCCAGTCATTATTTCGAGTAGAAACCCACCCTAGGTGACCTAATGGGCATGAATCTATTGAATCATCTACTCTATCACCATCATCATCAATGTCTTCATCGAAGTCATGGCATCCATCAGTATCATAATCAGAAGATGATTCACTAATCCACCCTACAACTGAAAAACATCCATCATTATAGTCTGTAATCCCATCATTATCGTCATCATTATCCTCTGTGATATCTCTACATCCGTCAGAGTCATAATCTGTGTTTGAATTAGAACTCCATGAGTTTTCTGAACCATCATTACATGCATCAAGGTCATCATTTACCCCATCTTCATCAGAATCTATTTCTGAAACTATGAAAATAAGTGAAATATTTTGAGAACTTGTCATTGTAGACCAAATTCCACAACTAGCTATAATCTCGATATACTCTTGCTGAGAGTTAGAGGAATCGATTATTGTACTCCATAGGCCATTAGACTGCAGTGATATTGGGAACATTAGATAGCCCTCATAGTTGAAATTCATAGCACAACTTTCAATCGAAGAGTGCTTTATCGAGCCCTGTAATAATATCATTTCTGGATTCTCAACTATCATCGCAGTTGGTATGACAATAATTGGGGGGTACTCAATAGGTGGAATAATTTCAACTACATGTGATAAATTACCGCCTTCAACAATATATTTTTGTTCAGCAACATTTGATTCGAAATTAATTCTGATCGTGTAATTACCAATTAGTTCAGGTTGAAAGTAAAGGCTACCAGAGTCGAGACCACTAGACCATGAATAGTCATCTACTTGATTACCATTAGGGTCAGTAACTGATGGTATACCAATCCAAGAACCTGGAATACTAGATTCAACTTTGATGGAAATATCAAAAACTTCATCGATATTTGAAACATCTAAGGATTCAACCCAAATTGCATTGATGAGCAAAGTAGGTTGTACATTGATTTCTTCATCAGAATCATCGTTATCAGGACTTGTGCAACCTGCTAATATCATCACTAAAATTAGCAACACAGCAGTAAGTTTTGTCATGTCCATGGTTTGTGCAATATTTTGAATCAAATCAATGTATTGATGATGGATGATTAGTTTCTGTTCTTCCAGAGTTCACAGTTGCTTCAACAATACTCTTGGATTTTGAATGTCTTACACTAAGAGGTTCGACCCACATGAGTGAACGACCATTCTCTCTTTTGATTACAATTACTAGTTCCCAGTGGACTCTAATTAATGGTGTGAATACAGTACCCGGCCAGAAGCCTTGAGGAGGCTTTAATGTGACCTTATCACCAGTAAGTTCAATCTTTTCGGACTGCTCCATTATCCGCATTGGTCTAATGAATAGACCTCCCTTTACATCATTAGACTCCATAGGTGATTCTTCCCCTCCACCAGTTCCATCATCCAGATTAACGTGCCAATGGTGAGGTAATTCAGTTGTCAAACCCGGTGGTGGTTGTTGGTTAGTTTTCTTTCCAAATGCTGTCATTAACGATTCTCTACTAGGCGGGAGTACACCTACACGCCAAAGAACTTCAATTTCTTTCCATGTTTTACCACGTTTAGGAAATATAATTTCTACGTTCAAGTCTTGATTGGCGGTAGGACTAGAACTAATTTTTATTTCTGGACTTTTTGGAGAATCCAGTAAGAAAGTTCTTTGCTTTACTAAATCCGATAAGTTGGCAACAACTCTTAGAATAATTGGAGCAAACAGTAGTGGCATGACAAATACTGCTAATACTGGGTAGTCTAGTAAACCGAATCTAACTCTACCAGTTGCAAATCCACCGAGTCCAAAGATTTCTAGAATTGGTTGTAAAAATAAATAACCCAATGCGATGAGCAAAATAATTACTGCCCAATTAAGAAACTTTCTGACAGCAGCATGTATTGGGTTGGGTGTTAAATACCAACCAGTGCGTTGTTTATCAATAATAGAATTATCAGTTATCGGATCTTTGACTTCTTTCTCATAATCTATCTTTGATTCAATTATATCCCCGTCGTAAATATATCGCTTTTCAACTAGCCACGATTCTTCATTTCCAACCATAAACGGAGCGTTGAGAGATTTAAGATGTTCAATAGCCTCTAACTTACTAATATTATCGAACAAGGTATTCTTATTAGAGGCAATAGGTAAGAGTTTTGGCTTAAATCTATATGATTCAAATGGTGGATATCTAATCCTCTCTTCGACTATCAATTTGGGAATAAAATCACCTATGTAAAAATTAATTTCGCACCTGCTTTCAACGCTAACTTTCTAAAAGCCGGTACTTTCTTCAATAATGCCATCCCCAATGGTACGGGCTTTTCGATATCCCCTACTTCATTGATTAATTGAACAATTTCAGGTTTTGCGAATGAATTGAAGTTTTTGTCAAGTTCTTTATCCGAACAATCACTAACGAGAAGATTACGAAGAGCTCTAGCACGGTTTTGTTCCTTACGCATTTTAGAAAAATGACGATTGCAAATTTTATGTAGACTTTTCTTATCTAGTTTATTCTGATTTACTGCTTTTGATAATTCTTCAATTATTCCAGATATTTGTTCAAAAGCTGGTCCAATACCGCCGCCAGTAGTTGGTTTAGCCATTCCTGCAGCATCACCTATCAAGATAACACGGTCTTTATATGGAGTTTTCACCATGCCACTAGGAACTGGACCACAGTATCTTGCGGTCTCAGTTACATCACTAAATCGTTCTTTCCATAATGGGTGCTCTAGTAAATTATCATAACATTGTTCAATACTTCTGCCCTTCAGTCTATCTGCAGTTGACCACAGTCCGATTCTATGTGTTTCATTACCAGAAGGAATCACCCAAGCAAAAAATCCAGGAGCAATCTCTGAACCACTAAACATTTCTAACCATCGTTCACGACTCTCATAACCTACCACTTCTGCTTGGAACCCTATCATCAACTCTTTTGGTCGCCCCATCTTAAACTGTCTTCGAGTCCAACTATGAGCTCCATCACAACCGATTAACAGAGACGCACTAATATTGTGAACTTCATTACCTTTCTTAACTTCCAGAACTACTTTGTCTTCTTGAACTTCTGAATTTATCGGTTGACAGTCAAGCCAAAGATTAGCACCTGCTCCAAGTGCTTGCTTGACTACTCCTTGGTCAAAGATTTTCCTACATACTACATATGTTCGGACTTTTCCATCGGTTCCAACAGGTACTAATGTACCACTTGGACCATGAATGAGTGCTCCATCCACTTCTTCTAAAACCGAATGGAATAATCCAACTTCTTTCATAGCGTTTGGAGTCACAAGGCCTGCACATTGGAATGGACGACCTATTTCTTCATGTTCTTCAAGCATCAAAACACTGTGCCCTCGCTCAGAAAAATGAGTTGCTACACGACCTCCGGCAGGTCCTGCTCCGACAATTACAACATCCCAGTGTTGAAGTCCCATGAACTAAACGTAACGCACATGAACATCAACCTTCGCCTTGGATTTTGCCAAAAACACCTAATTTAGGTGATTATTTTTTAGCGAATTTATATCCTACGGATTGATTTTTCTTGAGATATAGAGATGCAGCAAAATTATTTCCTGACTTTTTAGCAACGAAATCATCGAATGGTCCTAATTCCCCTTTTTCTACCAACAACTTTGCTTCTTCTCTAGTTATTACTCTCTTTGAGATTTCTCTTGAGATTTGTATTGAACATTCTGTACCGACCGTTGCAGGTTGATAGAAAGATTCTGTTTCAATAATTTCGACTTTAGTCTTTGGACATATTGCAACTACTCCTGGCACAACATCAAATTTACGTGCATCAGATGAAGCTTCTCTGGGTGGGAATTCAAATTTAACTCGATTATTATCTAATACCAAGAATGCTTTGAAAGGCCTTCCTTTCTTTGAAGTGAAATCGTCCAATAGTGCTGATTTACCATTGGTCAAGATTTCCTTTGCTTCCTCTTTTGTAATATCTCTTTTACACATTTGGTGAGATAATCCTCTAAAACTACATTCTTCACTATCGCAAGCATACATTGTAGAGTTTATTCTTATTGTTCCATGGGTACATACAGGGCAACCACATAACTGTTCATCACTATCTTTAGATTTTGATTCCCCTCCGTTCTTGGAAGAAACCTTTCCATCATCAGAGATTGATATTGAGTTAAGATATGGCTCCCCATTTCTTCCAAAGAAACCATGCAACTCGTCAATTTCATTATTTTCCATGAGCCTTGACGCAGTAATACGGTCAAACCATCTTCCACTGGTATCTTTCCAGAAAACAAATGAACATCCTTCATCTCGTCCTTGATTATCTGAGCAAATATAAGACAATACAGTTTCATTAACATCAGACTTGCATTTAGGGCATGCCCCAATAGGTGGTTCATCCTGATATAGTAACGATCTATCATGGTCACGTATTTTTTCTACAAGAGAAGTGGTTTTATCAATAATATTATCCATAAACTCCTTTTTGGTAGTATTACCTTTTTGAACTTCGATTAGAGATGCCTCCATCTCTCCAGTCAGTTCTGCTGACGTAATCCATTCCACAGGTATTCTTCTTAAGATATCGATAATTCTAATTCCATGAGGTGTAGCAGAAATAGTTCCAGCTTTTGCACGTCGAATATAGTCTCTTTCAATCAACTTTTCGATTGTTTCAGCCCTTGTAGCAGGCGTACCTAGACCTTTCTCTTTCATAGCCTCAGCCATTTCTTCGCTTTCCAATTTACGTCCTGCATGTTCCATAAGCCTTAGTAAACCAGCTTCTTTCAAACGACCTTTAGGTTTGGATTTTTCTTCCTTGAATTCGTAATTAGTCACAGTTCCGTCGCATGGGTTGCTAGACAAATTCCCCCACCCATCAGGTGCATCAGATTTCTTAGGTTGAACATCTCTCCATCCTGGGACCTTGATTGTCCTTACTTCCTTAAAGAATGATTCAGTTTCTATTTTAGCTTCTCGCTTAGAGACATTCCAAACAGCTTCGGGATACCATGAAGAAAGGAAATTCCTTACAATTAAATCATATAATTTTTTGTGGTCATCTGACATTTGCATGTCTGGTATTTTACCTGTTGGAATTATTGCATAGTGATCACTAACTTTTGCATCATTGAAATTCCTCTTTACATTTGTTAATCCTTTTTTAGTCAAGTGTTGACTGAATTGGTTGAAGTCATCTTGAGCCCCGATTTGTCGAATGATCTTGTCAACTTCTTTATCCATATTTTCTGGAATATATTTGGAATCAGTTCTAGGATAGGTAGTTAATTTGAATTTATCATACAAATCTTGGGCAGTTCGCAAGGTTCTTCTTGCGGACCATGACCACATGTTATTTGCAGAGCGTTGTAGGCTAGTCAAGTCGAAATTTAGTGGTGGCTTTTCTTTATGATCACGGTCTGTTTGAGAAATTTTAGCATCTTTATTGGAATTGAGTAATTTATTGAGTCTATTGAATTCATCTTCTTCAATAATTCGATGAGATTTGAATTCAGGTCTTTCTTCATCATCCTTGTGGCCGTTACGTTCCCATCTAGCTTCCCAGTTACAATCTCCTGAATTGAACGTTGCATTTAGTTGCCAATAAGGTACGTGAATGTGTGATAGAATCGTAATTTCATGGTCAACAATCATTGCTAATGTTGCCGTTTGAACTCTGCCTAGAGATATTGCAGTTTTCTCATTTCTTTTCTTAGGAAGGAAGGAATTTGCTATTCTTGAGCCATTCATACCAATTACCCAATCTGATTCTGAGCGAGAATATGCAGCATCCATTAAAGATGAATAATTTTCTCCAGGCTGACGTTCATCCCATGCACTTTGTATGGAGTCCTTGGTCATCGATTGTAACCACATTCTAGATGTCGTATTCTTCGACTTACTATGTTTCATAATAGTTCTAAAAATCAATTCACCTTCTCTTGCAGCATCACATGCATTAACGACTTCAGTAGTAGATTTATCTTTTATCAGTTTAACAATCGCTTGTAATTGTTTTTTATTTCTACCATTTATTGGCTTGTACTGAAACTCTTCAGGAATAAACGGAAGTCGAGTAACAGTTTTTCTCCAATCTTTGAAATCAGCATCATAGTCATCCATATATTTCAGTTGCAATAAATGACCTACTGCCCACGTTACTTTTACTTCTTCACTATCCCAGTGTGTATCGGTTTTTTTACTAATTCCTAGGACATTGGCAATATCATTTGCGACACTAGGTTTCTCCGCTATCACAACAATTGCCATAATTTACCCCGATAGTCGAGCGTACTTGAACCCTCTCTCGAGTTGTAATTTTTGCAGATACTTTAGTATCTGTAGATAAGAGAGTGGAATTATTAAATCTTTTTTTCTTGGCTATATCTTCTTTTTGAGCGGTTACTAATCTCATCCCAAGGTTCCTCAGAATTTGGTCCACCACAGCCAATACATCCGGGATAACCTGCAGAAAGTAAGTCGCTGCATGATTCGAGTAACCATTTCCAACCTTGATACAAATCTGATTCTATCCAACATATATTTTGATCAGGTTCTTCCAGGCCTATCTCGATTAGAATCTCATCATAATCTAATTCCGGCTTTGTAAGTTTTACTTCAATTTTCTCATAGTCACCATATTGTACTTCAGGAAAAATTAGTCTCGATGGAATATTGTTTGATATTTCATCACATAGAAATTTATAGTCAGAACTTAATTCATGGGGTAATTTAATCAAAATATGTTCTAATCTCAAGATTCTCCGCGCTGATTCTCGGACAACTGGCCAAAGGTCGTTATCCATGCGCATGTAACGGCCATGCAAGCGCAAGTCTTGAAGCATACCGTTGTTGTGAGTAAATCATGGGACTAGCATTTAGGCTCTTTGGGCGTCCGTTCTTGGCGCTTCAGGATTCTGAAAAAGCCCATTTACGTGCGATTAATTTACTTAAATTCTTTTCCTCTAACCCTCTAACTAGAGTTCCAATGAGACTTTTATATAATCCAAAAAAGACAATTCCGGTCAAGTTCTTGGGCGCTGATTACAAACATCCATTTGGTCTTGCTGCTGGGATGGATAAGAAAGCAGAAGCAATTAGGGGTTGGGAAACTTTAGGACTTGGTTTTATAGAAATTGGTGGAATTACTGAACTAGAGCAAGAAGGTAATCAGAAACCTCGAATGTTTAGATCGAATACCTCTAAATCACTAGTTAATAGAATGGGTTTCAATAATCCCGGTTCAGAAAAGACAGCATTGCAATTAAAAAGGCACTTCGATAAACATGGTCGCCCAAATGTACCCCTATGGATAAATTTAGGTAAATCAAAATTGACACCATTAGAACAGTCAGCAAGTGATTATTCTACTACATTTGAGCGCTTATGGGTCTATGGAGATGTATTTGTCATCAATGTGTCATCTCCAAATACACCAAACTTAAGAGAATTACAAAATGATGAAGAACTAGCAAAAATCATTAATGCATGCCAAGAGGCGAATGAAAAATTGGCATCTCAACATCTGTGTAATAAGAAACCTATCTTAGTTAAAATTGCACCTGAATTAGATGATGTCCAACTTAAGTTAGTAGTAAATACTGCAATGGCAAATGGATGTGATGGCATTGTAGCTACCAATACTACTACTTCAAGACCTGAGCCCAATTCTAATTCAGACATGAAGGCTTTCGCAGAAACTGGAGGGCTGAGTGGTGAACCTCTCAATCACCTTTCAACAGAATTTATCAAGAAGATTTACCAAATTTCTAAGGGTGAATGGCCGATAATTGGAGTTGGCGGAATAATGAATGCTGATGATGCATGGGAGAAAATAACAGCCGGAGCCACACTAATTCAAGCATATAGCGGCTTTGTTTTCGAGGGCGCAGGCCTAACTAAATCTATTGTTCATGGACTGGTCAAAAAACTGAATCAACATGGTCTATCTTCATTAGAAGAGGCGGTCGGACTATCACATAAGAAGGAGGCTTTAGATTGATTTCTAGAAAGAATAGACTTTTGATTATTGGAGGTATTATCACTCTTGGATTAGTAGGAGTTATTCTACTCGAGGCACCTGAACCAACTCGTACAGTTGATGAAATAATGAAATCACCAGAGAAATTCATCGATAAAGAAATATCTCTTCGTGGTGAAGTATTAGATGGTAGTATAGACAATACTTCTATGACTTTTTTACTTCATGGTTCAAATTATAATATCAGTGTTGAATTCATAGATGCTTCTGTATCTAATGGTTTAGATGATAATAGAACTGTATATGCACAAGGTATTTTGCGATATTCGAATGGTGAATATTTTCTTGAAGCAGACTTAATCAAAACTTCATGTCCATCTAAATATGAAGAGTAATTTAGATTTTACAATGGTTCAATTAACCGTTCCGTTCAAATACACCTGCATTGACCGATTGACGGGATAGGTGGGGAGCCAGGCGTACCCTGTATCACAAATCGTCTTTATGGTGGACCGAACTCCTTGGGGCGGCGAAAGCGGTCTCTAGGTTTCTATGCGCGGACGTTGATGTCTCGCCCCCACATGACTCGGGTGTCATGAACCGTCTCCGGAGGGAAACGGGAATTGAATAACTGGGGAATCAGGTCAGGCCGGGAACGGAGCAACCCTACTCGGGGCTATGAGTGCTGTGGGGCAGCGGGATGGAGAAAGTGTATAGATTTGGCCTTGAGAAACGAGCGTCCACCCTTGGACCTCCCACTCCGGTGATAATTTGTCTGTTCTCAATTTGTATTCATTGGGTCACTTCCTAATGTGGTCTTTCATTGGAAGGTTTATTACAACAAATTGGATAATTTTCTTTACTATATCTTTTGGATGGGAAATATTAGAATTATATTTACCATATGATTTTGCAATTGAATCCAATATCAATAAAATATCAGATTTGATTGTCAATACTATTGGATTTTGGATTGGTTTAAGATTACGATATAATAGTAATCAAATTTAGATGTCAAATACAATATCGCAATACCAACCTGGTCCAACAAATGATGGTATTTCTTCCCACTTACTGTTTAATTCTTGGTTAATCTCTAATTTTTCTATTATTAGTTCATGTGAGGTCACAGCTTTTATTTCAACACCCTTTTCCACTAATTTACTGTCAACCCAATCAACTTGAGCATTACAGGTGAGGATAGTTTCTTCATCCGAAATCATCATATGAACCTCGCATAAAAATTCATCATGCACTTCATTTCTGTAAAGTACTTCTTCCAACCATTTAATCAGTAAAATTTCATAATCTGCCCCACCATTCTTTTCTAATGTGACATTCCACTGCGAACTTCGCCTAATTATCGAATTTAGATTTACGCTAGATTCTTTTGTCATTAAGATATCCTGCATTCCAGTTGTTGTTTCACAAAATAAGTTATTCATACTGGATGAGAATACTCGCAAACCAATGTCTGCAGTAGTAGGACGCGTCCATGCGCTCATACCATCACCTAACGTTTGGAAACTTGTAGATTCCAAGCGATTTCTCCGATTCTATTAATTAGGTCATTACGACTGAGTACGAACGAATCAGTTTGTTCAGCACCGAGTATACATTCGCATGCAGCATTCGTTAAAATTGCTGTGTTTTTAACATCTAAATTATTTGATATAGAAATAGCAATTGCAACAACTGCAGCGTCTATTAGACCGATCATTTGTCGTAATTCTCCTAAAGTACAAGGGGCATGAACAGTTTCTTCTTCTGCTGAATAGATAGTTACGCCATTTTCTCCAGACAACACCACTAGATGCTTCCAGTCATAAGTTTGGATAAGGTTTTTCGCAGCTGAATCATCAGATGTTTCACCAATTCTTCTTCTCATAAGTTCGAAACCTCTCGATTGAAATACAGTCCAATCAACACCATGTGTTCGATGTAAACCAGTCAATTTTGGATCTGCTATAATTGGAATATTCATTATCTTGGCCGATTTAATTATACTATCCACACCTTCATCATTAACGACTCCTTGGCCATAATCAGAAAGGATTACTGAAAATGAATCTTTCAACTGTTCTATCGCCTGTTGATATATTGCCTTTACTGCGCCTTCAGGTATATTTTCATCATCTTCCACATCCCATCGAAGAAGTAGTTGCTCACCTTGAACTAGACTTTCTCTAGTGGCTAATAAGCGAGTCTTAACAGTTGTTTTACGACCTTCAACAATACTGATTCCATCTGTTGATACGCCCTCTTGTTCGAGGAACTCTAGAATACTCATTCCAGCTCTATCATCACCTATCACGCCAAAGATTTGACTTTCAAAGCCCATAGATTTCAGTCCTCTAGCTACGTGTGCAGCAGCACCTACATCTTCTTCTCTTCTTGTTTCCCTAATCACAGGGACAGGTGCTCTAGAGTTGAGATTATTAGCAAAGCCATGAATATAACAGTCAAGCATTATGTCGCCTATCAGGACGATTTTTCCCGATTCGACCTTTTTCAAATTAGACTTCAAGGAATTCAAGTTATCGTGAAGTATTAATTCTTCATCCGTCATACCCATATCATTCCCTCATGTATACGCTGCACGATTCTTCACTTTAGACTGTCGCGAATTTTAGCCAGTAAACTTGCATGCTCCCCTTCACTAACATTCAACGAATTTCTCAATGTAGCAAGCATTGCTCCTTCATCTCCTGTGATTACCCCATCATCCATTGCAGTGATTAAAGCATCATGATATGCTTGCACATTGGGTGGATAAACCGGCTCTTTTTTGGCTTCTCTGAATAATCTTTCATGAGTTTCCACATCAATTCCAAATGCTATTCTAAATGTATCTAATAGTATTAGTTCTTCTTCGATAATCGAATCATCGATGAGCGCTTGTCTTAACATATCTAGATATATTTCTTCGGGTGGTGGAATATTTTGTTCTTTACGAGCCTGCTCGGAAAGACGCATTACACGTTCTGGATGCATACCCAAGAATTGTACTACTTCGGAAATTAATTGTTGTTCATCTTTAGTAATTTTTCCATCTTCCCAAGCCCTTGCAAACATTCGTTTAACTAACTGTTCTCCTGCTTGTGCATCCAAAGAGGCTTCTCCCTCGGGATTAGAAACCGGTGAAATTACTGCTGAATTGTGATAAATCATTTGTTCATCAATATGTGATAATAATTCTAGAATATGATCTCCACTCTTAATAATGACACTCAGTTTAAGACACTCTCCATCTTTGATTACTTCTAAATTTAGTATTTGATTACGTAATTCATTAGTGATTTCTTTACCTTCATTTGTTAAACTATACACCTTCCTACGCTGCTTAGCACCAGGTATATGTCTGTTAGTGACGGAAACATGCCCGTTAGATTCTAGTCTTTTTAATGTTCGAGGTACATGTTTTCTTTGAACATGAACAGCCGCTGAAATTCCTGCTTGTGTCAATGACACTGGTGCCTCCCACTGGTTTGATGGTAATCTGTTATCTGATAGATGCAATAATGTCCTTTGCTCAGTGGTTAAAGTGCCAAGGAATCCATCAACCATTGTAAGACCTATATCCATGGAGTCATAACTAGCACATAGTAATATCATCCGTTCAACTCAAATGCATCATTAATTACGCACAACCATGGCGCGCCATTCACGAAAGTTTACCCCGCGCCAAAGAACAAAACGTCCTCTAGGTGTTAGTATTGCAGCAAATGCGGCGCCAAAGGTTCCTCATGATACACCTATTGAATATGAATCAGGATGGCTAATAACTCCGCCACTTTCTGCTAGATTATACCAAAAGAGTGGTTTAGGTGTTGTCACTGGTGAAGAGGGAATAGTCCTTTCTTCGATGGAAGTTCTGTTTTGTAATTGGCATCGACATTTACCTCTTCCAAGTGAAGATTGGTTTGAATTAGAAGTCGAAAAGGATTCTGACCTTTTAGCTAAAGCAGTAGTTTTTGATACTGCTAGGTCCGGTGGAGAACTGGTAATACCTTGTGATAATGTAATAGAATATCAGTCCTCGAGAGGTGCATTTGCATTGAAGTGGAAGAGGAATCAATCGCAATTTAAATCTGAACCTATTTCACATGTAAGATGGTTTTGGACATTCGAAAATTTAGATTGGAGCGAAATCTTTCGTTGGGCTGATGAAGTGGAAAAATTAAATTGTAAGTGTGATATTTTTATCATTGACGAAGAGATGGAAGTTACAATGTACCGTGTAAGTTTTATTGAACCAAGTGGCTCTCAGAAAGTTTGGGACCAACTTTCAGTAGAGGAATTAGATAATATTACTCGAATGTGGAATTCAAAGATCAGTACTAACTCTGGTTACTATTTGCCTTCGAAACAAAAATGGCCTCTAAATTCTATCGGAGTCGAGCATTTATCTGGAATAAACCTAAGAAACGAGGAAGGGGCATGGTTAGAGAATATGATTAAAGGCGAGGAGATTCCTAGACACTCTCAACTATATGATAATCTGATTACCCGTGGTTTAATCCTAAGGCCCGGTTTTAAATTTGGCTCTAAGTGGAGAGTATATGATGATGAAGTATCGAAATCTCATGCCCCTTGGCTTATTCAAACTGAAGACGAGGTTGCTAAAACTTGGGAAAACGCTTGCTTATCTATACGTCTGGCTGAAGGTGTTCATAAAAAATGGGTTTGTGCACTTGAAAAGGATTCTTCCTGGAAGTTCATGCAAGTTGAACGTTGGTCGCCAGGAAAAGATTAGAATTCATCTAAAGGTCGCCCCCAAGCGTCCATTTCTTGACCATTTATTGATAACTGTGTATTTACTTGACCATTTATTTGTATTTGATTAACATTTTCTTCTGGTTGAGGTTTCCCTTTCTCACGTATTCCAAGTATTACCCATAATGATGCTAATATTGAAGCAATCCCGATTGCTCTTCCTGGAGTTGTTAATTTTTGAAAACCGTTAGAGTCATCATTTTGTGCCGTTAATTCAACTTCTATTATCCATTTTTCCCCTACCGTGTCATAAATTATAATTTCACCTTTAACAAGCATATTGGGTGATAAAAGTCCGTTTGGATCTATTGTTAGTACTATTTCGTCGTCACCAACTAAATCTATTCTATTTTCCACACTTGCTATTCTGGATAATGGACCATCAACTTCGGTTGAAAACCTTTGCATCCCAGAGCCTTCACTTTCTATTGCAATAGATATTTTCGATGTAGAATAGGAATCAATATCAGAAATGACAGTACTTTGTATAGGCCTTCTAGCCAGAGTTAATATCTTAGTTTCAATATCTTGTATCGAATCTCCACATTCTATTATTCCAGAAACTAAGGATTCAGAGTTAGAATTACCTTGACTTGAAAAATATAATTCTACATTAGTCATTTGATTCGAAACTACATTAGTTGTATTTGTATACAAAACTCTCCCATCACTTCCCGATAACGATATATCGAGATCACAATTAATTTCGGATAATACAGTAATGCTTATTGGTTCATTAGGCAGTAGTGAAGCTCCATAGTTCGGTGCATCAATAGTAAACTTGGATAGGCAATTGGATGAAGTAAAATTAACATAAACATTTTCCGTTATTTCTATATTAGCAGTCCATTGAATTAGCAAACCATCATGATTACGAATTAGCGTTCCAGAATTTCCAAAACTTGTTCCATTGCTGAATAGATCACTCTCTTCACCATCATTGACTCCTGTTCTTAGAGCGTTATTACCATCTGCCTCTACTACTATGAGGTAAGGTCTATTTGGATTAGCATTTAGTTCATTATCTTCAAAATCTCCAGCACTTAGGTCTTGTTGAGTTACTAGAATGCCTGAACCCGGTAAGTATGAATCAAATCCAAAATCTTCTCTATACTCAACCCATAAAAATTCAGTGTCGGATAATTGAATTTTCAAAGAACTACCACCTCGACTAATTGAATCCATAATAAATCTTGGTCCAATACAATCTTGACTTCCACTATACATCCAATCCATATCTACATCAATAGAAGTATTGCCACCTATCTCTGATACTGTAGAAGCTGTCGGTATTGCTGGCCATTTGCCACCTCCGTTCCAATTCCCATTAGCCATAATATCCCAATCACCGACTCCTTTCCATGGGTGTTGATTGATACTACCATGTGATGGATATAGGTCGTATGCTCCCAATTGGTGAAGCATCTCATGCATCATAGTTCCAAAACCACTTTCACCAGTTCCTAAACTAGCCATAGTGTAATGTCCAACTTTCAATCCATCGGGAAGATCTATTGCATCATCAAAAGTAGTAAAGTGACTCCAAATTCTATCCGAATTACCACCTTCTTCTTGACCTATTTCAGTATGCAAAATTAGTAATCTATCTACCCATCCATCATCATCAAGGTCATACTTACTCCAATCTACCTTTTCCATTTGGTCGTTCACTACTTCTTTTGCAAGTAGCATTGGTAAGTGAGTTCCATCACTCGAAGAGTCTCTTTGAATTCCAATATCTGAACCATAGTGTTCCATTGAATATTCTGGAATAGTTTTAGTTGAGTAGACATCAATTTCCAGTTCAGTTGCTGATGAACTTAACTGATTGAAATAATCGGATGCTCTTGGAATTAGTAGACTATCAGCCTCGACTTTACCCCAGTTGCTATTTCCAGCATCAAAATCAACAATTAATACAGGCCAATTTTCTTTTTCCTGTAGACTAAGTAAATCAATCCCTTCTTTTTCTATTTCAATGGAGTTATCCTTTACCCACTCATCAATTCTCTCCTCGAAAGCCAATGATAGCACTCCAATGAGTAGCAAAACAACAGCGATTACCGCGTTGACTCGGGGGTGCATATATGTCGCTAGTAGTGAACATGTTTGAAATCTTTCCAACTATGACCCTACAATTCTATATTTATAGCCTAAAGATTCAAGTTCGGTTATCAAGATATTTTTACTCGATTTTGAAACCTCTACCATTGCTTCTTTTTGTTTTACTTGGTATTGCTTGGAGTTTTCTTTCTCTGAGGTTGAGATAATAATTTCCATATCACTATATTTTTTGGCTAATTCTAGAATTTTTCTTAACGCTTGTTCTTCACTCCATGGATCTACAATTGACGCCATTAAGAATTGAGTATTTATCCAGTAATGTTCCAAGTCAAAAAACTGTTTAGGATTATGCGATGAGATTTCAGTTCTAAGTAAACATTTTGATGTAAATAGATTATTTTCAATTTGGTTTGTTAGTGATTTATTATTACAACCAAATATTACAAAGTCAGTGAACTTATTTATTTCGATGATTTGATATAACTTTTCTTTATCAGATTTATGATTACAGAGGGACTTGAAAGAAGTAAATGCTACATTGGAAATCAGTTCATCATTCAATTCCCATTCATTATCGCATTCACACTGAGCAAAGAGAACCTTCCTGGTAATTCCATATTGGTCAAATATGACTGGACTAGAAATATACATACTCGCTTTTGCTCTAATCCAAGGTAGAGATATCAATTCTATCAAAGAAAAACTGATTGCAATTAGTAAAAGGGATAATGTAAATTCTCCATAAAATGAGAGTAATATCAACATAGAAACTATTCCATGTACTCTTATTCGCCACCATCCCGAGTTATCCTTATGCATTAATCCAGTAATACCTGCTGATACCAATGCCACAATTCCCGAAACTATCAATATCTCTATCCATATTATTGCCATTGCCATAAAGAGCATTTCGACAACATCATATTTCGCTACAAACCCTAAATTCATTTGACTTTCATGGCCAATTTGAAACAAACTAGGCATAAAAACAAAAATAGTCAAAAGTATATTGATTATGAATCCCAGTGAACCTAAAATTAGCATTGTCAATAACCATCTAGATTCCTTTTTCATCATCCCAGGTCTTGAAAATATCAATACTTGGTAAATGATTAATGGGATGATGGATATAAATCCCATTAATGCACCACTTAACCATCTTATCTCACTCCATTTAGCAGGATTGTAAAGATTGCTACAGGTTTCCTCACAGGGCTCTAAAGCACGTAAAACTAATTCTAATATAGGGTCAATATTAGTTATCCAAATTATTGAGGCAATAACCCATATGAAAATCATTATTGCAAATCGTGACGAAAATTCATCAATATGCGTTTGGATTGGAACTTGAGCGTCTTGCTCTAGTTGCAAACTCATGATATATCCTCAATTTATTAGACGAAATCAGTGTACTGTTTGGGTGCTTTAGCCTGAACGACAGTCCTGTATACTCCAAAGATAGACCAAAGCATTATCATCAGACACAAAAGAATGATTCCCCACGATTGACCTGAGTCTAGTGACCAGCCAAACAGTAGGGTTAAGCTAGCAGCTAATATTCCTCTACGTAGTCCTTGGGGGACTGCCAACCTCATGTCTAGATGAGGGGGCCCGCCACCGAATTTTCTTTCATAGAACTCACCTTGTATCACAGCACCGACTATTATTATCGCTAAAGTAGTCCAATAGAATAGATTCCCATTATTAAAGAAGTCATCAGCTATTACTTCCTGCCTAGCAGATTCAACAGCCTCTGGATTTTCTTTTACCACGAATAGTGATTCATAGTCACCAACACTGATAGTCCTGACCCCAAGAGAATCATCATCGTCTTGGAATGTAGAGTTCGGAGAACTTATTGAGAATGACAGTATATTCCATAAATCTCCATCATCGAATTGACCATTTCCATTAACTGCATTACCAACTAGTTGGAAACTTACCTCACCCATATCAGAATCAGGGGCTGTCCAGAATACTTCCCAGTCATTTCCAACCGACCCTTGAGAGACTGCGCCAGGTTCTTCTGCGACAGCTATACTACCTTCTCCAGGGGCCAATGTTCCCACATTGTAATCCCAAAGCATGTATCCGCCTTCAGAATTTGATGCATGTTGAAGGCTTATAGTGAAATTATATGTTTGACCGGTATCATAAGACCTTGGAACTCCTGAAATAGATACTACAACTTCTGTAGAAGGCGCACCTCCACCGTGGCAAGAGCAACCTGTTTCAACTACTAAATCGTCTCCATTTTTCCACGGCGGTCCGCCTGGCATTGCTAAAGCAGGAGCAATCAGCAATATTGTAAACAACAGAATTAGTAGTTGTGGAGAACGTCGTAACATAACCTCACCATTATATTCCAACTGCTGCATGCCTTTGAACATTACTTATTTTAAAGTCTAAATCTCTTTAATAGAGTTATTTAGTTGAGTAATCATTTTCTTTCCATCACCAAATAGCATCATGGTCTTATCCATATAGAATAGATCATTATCAACACCAGCATAACCAACTGATAGTGAACGCTTGACTATCACTACTGTTCGTGCCATATCAGCGTCAATTATTGGCATTCCAGCTAACGGTCCTTCACCAGATCTTGCTGCGGGATTAGTGGTATCATTTGCACCAATAACCAGAGCAACATCACAGTCAGGGAATTCAGAATTAATCTCATCCATCTCTATCAACTGTTCATAAGGAACATTTGCTTCTGCCAGTAGTACATTCATGTGTCCTGGCATTCTTCCAGCTACAGGGTGTATTGCATAACTGACTTCAGTACCGAATTTCTCTTTCATCAAGTCCGCGAATTCTTTAACTTGGTGCTGACATTGTGATACAGCCATTCCATAACCCGGTATAATAATCACTTTTTGTGCTCCATCCATCATCATAGCAACTTCATCAGAGTCAGAACCTACCTTAGTTCTAGTCAAAGATTCTTTCTCGCCTCCACCACCAAAGGATTTGAACAATACATCGAGTAAGGTACGATTCATTGCTTTACACATTATGAAAGTAAGAATCAATCCTGATGCACCTACCAGAGAGCCTGCAACAATAAGAACCGAGTTATTGATTATGAAACCGGTAAATGCTGCTGCGATCCCTGACAGTGAATTTAGTAACGAAACTACTACAGGCATATCTGCACCACCAATTGGTAAAACGAGTATAATACCTAATAAGCCAGATATCGTAATTAAAGCGTAGACATATTGTCTGTTAGTAGGGTCGCCAATACTCAAGTAGATCAAAACCGCTGCTGCAATTAGGAGCAATATTTTGACACCATTAAGCCAACTAGGACCCCATGTGGGAGTCTTAATCCATTTCCCAAATACACTAATACCACCTTTCAGTTTGTACATAGCCAAAAGTGAACCTGTAAGAGTCATCCAACCCACTACAGCAGAAAGTCCTGCAGCAACCATTGTAACTGTCAACTTAAGTCCAGTCGGAACTTCTGCACCTTCAAGATATTTCCAAACCTCAGAGAGAGCAACTAATGCCGATGCAGCTCCACCAAAACCGTTGAACAGTGCCACTAATTCTGGCATTCCTGTCATTTCTACCTTAGCAGCCATCCAATAACCTATAAGAGACCCAATAACCAATCCTGCAATGACCAATGTCCATTGAGCTCCACCTTCTAGATGCATATCTAGAACAGTTGTCAATACAGCGACTAACATACCTAGTGCACCAAGTTGATTCCCTCTCGGTGCAGTTCTTGGATGTCCTAGTTGCTTTAATCCAAAGATAAACAATGCAGCTGAAAGCAAGTAACCCAATGAGGTCCATTCTACGAACTCCATCTCAAGCACCTCCTCTCTTTCTTCCTGCAATCATATTCAACATTTTATTTGTGACAGTAAATCCACCAACAACATTTATCATAGCCAAAACAACTGCAATAAACGCTAGAACACCCGAAAAGGCAGTATCTCCTGCATCATAAGCAACATTTGAACCAATTAAAGCACCAACAATACTGATTCCAGATATTGCGTTAGCACCACTCATAAGTGGAGTGTGTAATGTTGCAGGTACTTTGGTAATCAGTTCGAACCCTAAGAATATAGATAATACAAATAATGTTAAACTTCCAATTAATAATTCTGGTGTCATTCTACCACCCCTGATAGTCTTGTTTGCTTATGATGAATTTTCCCTTCTTGGCAGATTAATACTCCGCCCATACCACCAACGTAGAAATCAGAACCTTCCGGCGCTCCTACAAGTATGTCATCATCTTCTGATATCACAACTTTACCTTCATCGACAAGAGAAGTAATGAATGTAGTCAAATTATTTGAGTAAAGCATACTCGCAGTATTTGCCAATGTACCTGGTAAGTTGGATGTTCCGACAATTATAACTCCATTTTCTGTTGTTATAATTTCCCCTGCTATGGTATTTTCACAGTTTCCACCAACATCAGCATTCATATCTACAACTACTGCCCCTGATTTGAATTGGTCTACTGCGCTACTAGGTACGGTAATTGGTGCAGGTCTACCAAATATTCTTGCTGTTGTGACAATTATATCTGCGTCTTTTGCAACTCCACACACAGTATCATTTACCTTTTGAATAAATTCTGGAGTCAGCGGTTTTGCATATCCCGACTCATCTTCAAAATCATCCATTCCATCGACTTCAATAAATCTACCACCAACAGATTCAATCTGTTCTGCAGCAGACTTTCTAACATCAGAAGCATAAACAACAGCTCCAAGTCTTTTTGCAGTTGCGATGGCCTGTAATCCTGCAACCCCACTACCCATTACAACAACCTTAGCAGGTCTTACTGTACCTGCAGATGTTGTCATCATGGGAATGCCTCTAGGTACATTTGCAGCGCCGAGTAGAACTGCCTTATATCCAGCAAGATTATCTTGGCTTGAGTTAACGTCCATAGATTGTGCTCTAGACAATCTTCGTGGAATCATATCCATCGACATTAGAGTAATATTAGCCTCCATACAGGCTTTAACACTTTGTGGATTTCTAAATGGGTCAGAAACACAAGTCAGATTAGTACCACTTTTAATTCCATCAAGTCCAGGGAAATTTATGCATATTATGTTCTCACATTCTAATACTTCATTTCGTGAAACAACCTTCGCTCCAAGATCTTCATATTGTGAATCTGAGTAATTAGCATTAATCCCCGCGCCTTTCTCAATAAACACTTCAAATCCGGCTTTGATCAATTTTTTCATACTACCTGGAACAATCGCAACTCTCGATTCATTTTCAGGTTCCTTTGGGACACCAATTCGCATAGATTTTCACCTTCCAAAGCCGCAAAATATCGTGGCTTGTTTAACCCCAATATGAGGGGGTTTTTAGATAAGACGCTTGTTAACCATTTTTTGACATATGAAAAAATGAATTTTATTGACCATGTTACTTATGGACGGCCATCTATACGGCCGTAATAACGAGGGTTATTTATGAGCGGTTCAAGAAGAAAAATTGCAGTTATAGGAGCGGGTAATGTTGGTGCAACTTGTGCATTTGTATTAGCCCAAAAGAAGTTAGGAGATATTGTATTATTAGACATATTCGAAGGCTTCGCTAAAGGTAAAGCACTAGATATGTCCCAAAATGGGCAAGTACTGAACTATGATGGAAATCTTACCGGAACTTCGGATTATTCAGATATATCAGGAGCTGAAGTCGTTGTTGTAACCTCTGGCTTCCCTCGCCAACCGGGTATGACTCGTGAGGACTTAATCGCCAAGAATGCAGATATTGTAAAGCAAGTAGGAGAGGGCATTCGAGAACATGCGCCTGATTCGACAATTATCATGGTTACAAATCCACTTGACTTGATGACTTATCATATGCAAAAAGTAACAGGATTCCCTGCAAACCGAGTTTGTGGACAAGCAGGAGTTTTAGATAGTGCTAGGATGACTCATTTCGTGGCAAAGGCCATCGGTTGTTCGGAAGAAGATGTCCATGCCATGGTTCTTGGAGGTCATGGTGATACAATGGTTCCATTGCCTAGATTCACTACTGTTGGTGGTATATCGATTACTCATCTACTAGATGAAGAAACCATTGATGCGATTTGTAAGAGAACTGCTTCAGGCGGTGGAGAGATTGTAAAATTACTCGAAAGAGGTTCAGCATTCTACGCACCTGGTTCTGCTGCTGCCATAATGGCTGAAGCAGTGTTGAACGACAGAAAGCGAATGATTCCTGCTTCTGCTCACCTGACCGGCCAATACGGTTTGAGTGATGTTTACATAGGTGTGCCAGTGATTTTAGGTGCTGGTGGTATTGAGAGAATAATAGAATTAGACTTGTCAGAAGCAGAATTATCTAGCCTCCAACAGTCTGGAAACTTCTACAAATCACAATTATCAGAACTTCTTGGTTATTGATTATCAATTATCAAAGAATTCTTCAGGCCCCTTGTTGTGACTTTGTGTGAATTTATTTCTAAATTATCTATCGACTTTAGAACTTTTATGCCCTTATTTCTTGTACGCATTCTAGTCAATATCTCTTGACCAGTAAAACAACCTTTAGATTCATGAACCAATTCGTTAACACCACATTTGTATGGAATCTGGTTAGAATTTATTTCATAACCATGCCATGGGACTAAGTTCGAGATTCTCCATTCATGAAATGTTTCATCCATGGGTTCACTCTCTAGGGTCACTTTTTTAGCTGCAATGCAATATGTCATATTACCACTAACCTTGGCATAAGTCACATCACCTTTTGTTTCAATAGTACCTATCCCGCTATCATTATTTTGATCGTATAATATAACAACATCATTCAAATTAGATATATTCGATATACTAACTTCACTCTGTAATATTCGTGGTGTCACAAAATCTAACATCGATTGAAAGTTAGGCAAATAACCAATGATTGCTAAAAAGTCCCCAAAATTAAGAATTGTAACCAAATCAATAATCTTAGCATTATTGTTCAATATTGCAGTTTGGACCACATGATTTTTTTCTAAATTTAATACTTGATTAGAACTCAATCCATCTAGAAATAATCGGCAGTCGGTTCCTCTCCAAATTGTGACGTACGAGTCACTAAATGCCACCTTGGGCATAATAAAACCTCAGGAGAAAGATTCTCCACAACCACATGAAGATTCAGCATTTGGATTAATAATTTTAAATCCACCGCCCATTAATCTGTCTTCATAGTCGATCTGTATTCCATTTAATAGATGGCTTGAAGAATTAGGAACAAGAACTCTAAAACCTCCAACATTAACTTCTTGACAGTCAACTTCTGTTGATTCAACAATTTGCAAGTCATACATGTAACCAGAACATCCACCGGATAGAACTCCAACTAGTAAAGCCATTGAGCGGTCATCACCAAATGCATCTCCTAACATCTTGACTGCATTATCAGATATTGACAAGTCGACATCCACAACTTCCGGTTTATGCATTTCCAAGGGTGCACTAGTCTCGCAGGTTCCACAATCCATGTATGCGCTACTGGGTTCTCACCTAAGAACCTGTGCTTGATTTTGACTTTTTTTTCTTATTCTTCACAAATAATTTCATAGAAACAAGAGCAATTCTTAGTATCCATACATTCACGCTTGCTAGTAGTTACTTTACGACCATGTCGCTCTAGTAAAACACCGCTTAGTACACTCTCTTCTAGGTTACAAAAGAACTTGGAAGATTTTGGATTTCCACCACAAGCTGAGCCATCTTTTACAATAACTTTAGTTGGTGGTAACTGATCTATTTCTATTGAACCCATGCCCATTTCTTTCCACTCTGCAGTAATAGTATCCCAGAATATTTTATCTTCGCTAATATGCTGTAACTTTACGGCCAATTCTTGACCTATTCGGGTTCCAATGTGTTCGAAAAGAATTGCAGAATCTATACCAAGGGCAGATAATGATTCATTCTCCATTTCATTACCAAATTTAATTTCGGAACCATTCTTACTGAGCGTAGTATTACTTGCAGATTTACTAGCCATACCTTCGATTAAAGAATTTCTAAAATGCTGGTAAAATGAACCCTCACCTAGTGATAAACGCAGCGGTTCTGTCATGACACCATCCAATATCTTACTTCGTATTGAAAGATAAGACTTTGCAGCCTTCCACTGTATTTTTAGCAATTCACTTTGAGCAGTTAGTAGCATTCCTGATTCAATTAGAATTGCAGTGTCATCTTTACCACGGCCTGTAGGTGAATCTTCTGTATGGACAAACTGAATTCCTACTTCTTCATCAACAAATACACCGTTTAGATTAAAATCTTCATGATGGCGTATCTCAATCTTTTCATCTAGGGAATCAAAAAATCGAATCGTTTTTTTATCGATCGAAGCAACTACTTTGATTTCAACTCCCCTATTAATAGCATCATCTATTGCCTTTTTGACACCAGAGCGCAATAAATGCAATATCCCCCAACGTCCGAGTAATAGCCAGACTTGATCCTCAGACTCTACTACTACCGATTCAATTGTAGCCATAATGGTATGTCGATCTTTTAGAACTGAGAAAGTATCTTCATCAGATGTTTGGTCGACTGACATTATAGCAATTTCAGAATTAGAACTTAAGTTTTCTAGATTGTGTTGTATTCTACGCAAATCCATTTCCTTTATTCTAATTATTTGTTGAAACACCTCTTCAATTCTCATTCCGAAAAATCGAATTGGTTTATCCAATGTGGCCTTAACTAGGCCTTGTTCCTGTAATTTTCTAAGAGAATTATAAGCATCCATTCGAGATATTCCTATTCTTTTACCAATCTCGCTAGCCTTTGAAGGTGCGTGACATGCTAGGTCAATTATCAGTCTAGCTTGTTTTTCATCCAAGCCAGATTCGATGAATTTTTCAATCACCTGTTCATTAGAACTTTCCATTTTACCGCCTCAATTCTTTTGTTTCTTAATTTGCTCTTTAAGCAGAATATTGCATCTACGGATTTGATCTTTTGTTCTCTTAACTTCTTCTTTAGTAAGGCCTCTTGGTATGGCTTGCTCAAAGCATTTTATCGAATCTTGATATCTCTCCATCTCAGCGTATGCAGTTCCCATATTGTACAGTGTTTTACCTCTTACATCTTCAGGTCTAATCAGCATGGCTTGGTGATATGATTCAACGCAAGCAGGATAATTTTCGAGATAATAAAAGGCATTTCCTCTACCGTTCAATATTCTAATTACCATTTCATCATCATTCGCAAAAGATGGTAATGCTCTATCGAAACATGACAATGCTTCACTATATTTACCAGACTCAATCAGAGCTACTCCTTGGTTATACCATGACACATCTTGATTAGCAATAGAATTGGATACAGGATTCTTAAATTGTTCAGAGACCAGAGAGTTTTGTTGTACGTCTAATGCCGCCTTTGCTAAATCTACTTGAGGATTGACTATAGGTTCTGCTTTAATATTGGTATTTTGTTCTACAGGTGTCAACAATAATTGATTTGCTGAATTCTGTTCCTCAGCGTTAGAAGTTTCTGGTACCAATTGATTTTGATTAGTTTCAACTTGCATTACAGTTGTTGCTTCAACTACTGGTTGAGTTTCTACAACTGAACTTACTTGCTCTAGTGAATCTGCTTTAACCCTACATCTTTCCGATGTGTCAATATCTCCTGCTGCCCTAAGTGACTTTGAGAGTCCACGCCAAAGAATAGGATTTGTTTTTTGAGTTTGAATCAATGCTTTCCAGATAGTTACAGATTCAACATGGTTATTCATTGCTGAATTTGCTCTAGCATGGAGTTCAGTTTGCCCTTCACCTAGTAATGTAAGTGCATTGGATGCTAATTCAGGTCCTGCAGGTAACGTGGGGGGTAATCCACTGGCTAATTCTAATACCTCGGATTCACCTTCTGCTAGTTCGATTAAAGTAATTATTAATTCCATTTTGATTGGGTTCTCAGGCTCTAGATTTGTAACTACTGTGGCTGCTGTAAGATACCCTTCAATATCATTAATTTCTCTAGAAGTTTCACTCCATTTAATGGCAGGTTTGATGTAATTCGGGTCTTCTCTAAGAGCATTAGCATAACACATACCTGCATCTTCTAAGTATCCTACCCTTTGCTTTACAGAACCTAGATTGAACCAACCTTTCGCATCCGATGGATCTAATTTCTGTGCATGCTCTAATGCAGATATAGCATGTTCATCTAAATCGAGTCTTGCCATTGCACCTCCTGCAATTCTCCATGAAGGTGCATGATTTGCAGCCTCTGTTTTCAGATATGGTTTTAGAGCTTTTAGTGCAGATGCAGGGTCACCATTTCGAATCATTTGAGTCGCTTCTTCTACAAGAGAATCTAGGTTTACATCTGCGGCTTTTGGTGCCAAATCAACTTTAATGGGCGCACTAATTTCTGTTTGTTGCGGTATTGATTGAGTTAAAGGTTGCACCAATTCAATTTTTTCTTGGATATTCTCTGTTGCTGCAACTACTTCAGCTGCGGAACGTAATTCACTAATGTCTAGATTCTTATCATCATCTAAGTCATGGTATACTGCCTCTTCTAAAACAGCATTTAGATCTTCGACACCAGATTCAATCATTACAACTTCCATGTCTTCTTTTTTGAAGGATTCTGTAGTGACTACAGGGGTCATTTCTTCGATAGTCTTAGATGTTTTACTACCTGAGCATCTTTCTCTTACTTCTACTATTGCAGGATGCCCTGGATAGAAGTCTAATGCGCGCGTGGACATTTCATACGCACCGCTTTTGTCACCAATTCTCTCTAGAAGAATACAAAGATTAGCTGTAGCAGGAGCATGATTTGGATTTACATCAAGACAAATTTGAAAAGCTTGTCTAGCGCCTCTGGCATCTTGTTGTGCTTCAAGTAATACTCCACGATTAAACCAAGCCATATCACATGAAGGATCTAATGAAATGGCTTTATTGAATGCTGTCAATGCACCTTTCGAATCATCATTTTTGGAGCATTCCTCTCCAATCATCAGTTGAGATTGAACTTGAATTTGAATGTCATCAACATCATTTATATCGCCCGCGATTTCGCCAACACCATCGTCATACATGTCTTTCACATTTTAGGCACCACCTGCCGTGCTTAAGCATTGCTTATACATGATTAGTAAAATACTTACATTGAATAACCTGTTTGACTTGGTGTAATTAGTGAGAATATGAAGATACTTGGTCTTAGTGGAGAGTATAGAACTACATCAAAATGTGGAATGCTAGTTAACCTGGCCCTTGATATTGCCAAGGAGATGGGTGCTGAGATTGTTTTCTGGGATTTGGATACAGATCCTTTACCGATTGTTGGAGAAGAAGGTTGTTGGGAAAATGAAAATGTCAAGAGGTTTCAAGAATTAGCTACCGGTTGTGACGCATTTATCGTAGCATCTCCAGAATACCATGGAACTATGTCTGGAGCGATGAAGAATACTTTTGATTGGCTTTATGGAAAACATATATCTGGTAAACCAGTTGGTTTGATGTCGACTTTAGGTGGTGTTCATAATTCTAATACTCTTAATCATATGAGAATTATGCTTAGATGGCTTCATGCTTGGCCAGTACCCGAGCAACTAGCAGTTGGAAAAGTCAAGGAAGCATTTAGTGAAGATGGTAAATTAGTCGATGATGAAATCAATGAAAGACTTGAGAAGTTAGTCAAGTCGGTAATTGAAACAGCAGAAAAATTATCTTGATAGGTGATTAAAAGTATGAGTAGGCCGAGCTTTTCTGATTCTTTTGGTGGAACCTACATCCTAATTGAACCAGATGATTTCGAAATGGGTGATTTAATCGGCGATGGTTTGGAGAGAGAGAAACCCGTACGAGAAGTCAAAATAGTCAGGCCTTTTTTTATCGGTGAAAGACCAGTAACTCAAGTCCACTGGAGTTCAGTTATGGGTAGTAACCCTTCTAAATTTACCGAGGGATGGAGTGCAGGGTTACAACCAGTGGAAAGAATTTCGTGGCATGATGCGAACGCTTTTGTTGATAAATTAAATGAAACACTCAGTCAAGAAGTCCACTTAGGATTAACTGGGATTTGGCGATTACCTACTGAAGCAGAATGGGAATTTGTTGCCAGATCAGGAACCAAAACAAAATGGTTTTTTGGTAATAGAGATTCTGAATTAGAAGACTACGGGTGGCACGCAGGTAATTCTGGAGCCTCTACCAAAGTAGTTGGGCAAAAAAAACCTACATCGTGGGGTATTATGGATTTGTATGGAAATGTCTCTGAATGGTGTCAAGATAATTTCTCTAAAGATTACTCAAATCATTCATTATCGCAGAATGCTTATCTAAGCGATTTACAAGAATTATATGTTCACCGCGGTGGAAGTTGGTTTACTGAAAGTGATTCAACTCGTAGTTCAGCAAGAAATAAATCTGACCCAAATAGGAAAAGTGATGGTATTGGTATGCGTTTGGTTTGGGAACCTAGTGATGCATAGTTTACTCTTCTTCGACATTGATATTTAGTGCTGAGTCAAGCGGTGCTAAAGTCTGGTTAATTGGAGTAATTCCACGTTTTATTTGCCATTTATTCTCAAATGGGGAATCCAGTAAGGCAACTAAATTCTGTCTTTTCAATTGTTCAAGACCGCGCTTAGTTCTTTCCACAACCGGTGCAATATCTTCATGGAATGTAGCATCAAGATAATTGCAAATCTCCTCAAAAGTATTTTTACCGTTACAAAGCTCCCACAACAGGCTATTCATACTATCTAGCGGTCGACGAACTTCTTTCGGTGCTCGTAGAACTTTTGCCATTAAGCGTTCGATACGGGTAAATCTTTTTTCTATCCTTAAAACCACTCTTTTACCTGTGACCCCCCTCACTTTGGGGTGAGCACCTACATCTCCAATATTACCCCACCAAACCGGTAAACGGCAAGGATACTTATCTTTTAAATTATGATTTTCAATATCACTAATTTTCATAATAAAACCTCAAAATTCAATAAATGTCCATAAAACCATACTTGTCATTGACACAACTCCAACTAGAGCCGTTAATTTGGTAAGTTGAATTCGTTGAGTAAAATTCCTCAAATACCATGTCGCAATTCCACAGAAGGAAATGATAAACCACAGGGCATACCACAATGGTGGGTAATTCATATTTTTCCACCGGCATTCAACTTATCTAAGTATCTTTGTCCATAATAATTCCATTGTTCCATAGTCCATCCACTAGGAAGACCTGTCGCTGGTATTTGTGGCCCTACACTTGAAGTTGATTGAATTACAGGATTTTGGATAATAGGATTAACTATTGCTGATTGAGTTTGATTTGTCACGAAGTTGCTAACTGGAGGTCCAGAGACCGGAGGGCCTGAAATATTATGATTGTGATTTTCAACTTCCAATTCAGGCTCTTCATCAACCTTTCTTACTCTTAATACTAACAATATTATTATTACTGCAAGAATTCCTGCAATTGAACCTGCAATCATATTAGAATTCATAGTGAAAGATTGTTCATCATTTCTGTCAAATGTATAAGTTCTCGAATTACTCCATATTAACGTATCATCATTATTATTTACTGTAATTATTACTTCTCCCGAATCTATACCATTCAGCGGATATATTTCACATCGTGTAGCTGTAAATTGTTCCTGCAAATATCCGGGTGCATTTTCTAAATACACCCCATTGGGGCCTAAAATTTCTCCAGAGCAGACCGCTTGCCAACTTTCTGGCATTAGAAGGTTGATTGTGAAGTTTTCAGAAATAGTTGATGTTGAGGTCAGGTTTAGCATAACTAATGCCCCTTCACTTTCGCCTATAATCTCGCTATTCTCAGAATAAAAATCTACGACCATCGAACGTCGATAATTAGTCTCGATCAATGTTTGTGAACTTTGAAACTCCAATCCACTTCCATTAGTTGACTGTATGTCGAATTTAACAACTATCATAGTACCAATTTCAGTACCTTCGGGGATTTCAAAACCCACTTCTAAGTCATATATTTGCCCGATTTCAAGAGTTAAAGATTGGAATTTATCTAACTCAAATATTATTCCACTCTGGCCGATTGTGAAGTATGGTTCGATTACGATACTGCTATCTAGTAAACTAACTTGAGCTCTTATCAAAACATTATTTTCTACAGTATTACCTAAGTTTTGTATCGTTGCATCTACTATGGTGAAATTACCAACTCCTGCAAAAATCTGAGTTTCTTTTGAATCAATAACTATGTTATGATTAGTAGATACAGTTGCATGAAGGTTTATTTGATTATCAGAATTATTACTATCAACAGTCTCATCAAATGAGGTTACAAGAATGCTATATTCATATTTACTTCCAGCAAACGTAGTTGAATTAGGATTTATTAATATCTGAATTTGCTTTATGCTATCTAAATCATAAATAGCTGTTAAACTAATTGGATTTTGTACCATTTCTCCTTCATAGTATAGTACCCATGACCAATCATTTGGTAAACCCTCAACCAATATTTGGGCATCATTTGGGCCATTGCCCTTATTTTCAACTAGAATCTCAATCGAATTATTCTGACCTGGGATAAATAATAACGGTTCATCGACTAGTGAAATTGTTAAATCATCTCTTCGAGATATTTCGATATCTCGTAATTCTTCTCCAGTGAATACAGCACCACTTCTAATCGAGGTTATCTCAGCTGTAATCTTAGGACAGATATCTCCTACTTGCGACTGCTCAGGAGCGGTTATTTCTATACTGAACGTGGTTTCTTTTCCAGAGTTGATGACTAGATTATTTTGATTTGGCTGATCAATAATCCACTGCCCCTGATCTCTAACGTTAACAGATGGTAAAAATATATCTTGACTGGAGGCATTATTCCAAATTGTATAGTAAATCGTTTTAGATTCACCAGGTGAAATTATCCAATTTGATTGAGAACTTTGCATACTCATCATTACTTCAGCACTACTAATCATTGAAGCAGTTAGTTCAATTTCTTGAATATCTACTCTAGATGAATCATTCTGTGATGTCACTCGCAAATCAAACTTACCTACGCTATCTGGCAGTGCATCTGACGGAACAGTATATGTCATCAATATTGTTGTTGGAGTCCCAGGTTGTGATAGAATACTAGTTGGTTGCGACCATGCTAATGCTACACTCCAACCTACTGGTAGTTCATTCGAATCTATAATAATCTCAAATACATCTATCGCCCCTCCGATATTGGAAATCTCCACTTCGAATGTACAAGTATTGCCAGGTTGGCAACTCGGTATGCTGACAGGAGGAGTAATTTCCGGAATTCTATCAGGTATCACTTGAAATTGCATATTTAGTTGTGATTGAATCATATTATACTGATTTGAGTGACCTTTGAAAGTCACTTGATACAAACCCTGCGTAGCTTGTGGGTCAGGTTGGAAATTAATATCAAATTGCTTTATTTCTCCAGGTTGTAAGGTTATTCCATACGATGGATTGATACTTACTCCTGAAGTAGAAGAATAGTATATGTTCCAGTCAGTTGGTACTCCAATCATTGAAGGTGTGAATGTTTCTGTTATATTTCCTATATTAGTCATTTCAACCGTAGCCTTGCCCCATGAACCAGGAACTGCGCCACTAGTTGAAATTCCAGTTGTGGTTAATCCGAACTCATTTTGTTTGACCTTTTGGTCATAAACAATAACAATATCGTCCATCCATAAACCAATATCTTCATTCAAAGTATCACTGGTAAATTCAAATTTAAATTGAGTCTGTGAAGTAAAGTATTGCTGTTGAGCAGGAATTACTGGCGAGAAAGCCCCAGCATGATTAACAGACCAAGTCTGCCAATTAGCACCATCTGTGAAAACTTGGTCGATAGTGCCACTAACACTTGCCATTTCATTCCAATTACCATTATTATCATTGATGTACACTTTCATTACATCACCGCTTAGAATACTCCCTGTATAATAGAATGAGATTCCATTTGTTCTTGTTGGGTTACTAACAGCATCTGACATATCTAGGGGTGGAGTTATTAGGGCAGTGTTTAGGTTACCAGAGTATGTCGAAGATTGACCATTACCTATATGGCAAGCATAGCCTTGTGAAAGAGAAGTATCGCTATTAGAATTCCATTGGTTGCCAACAGTCCAACCAGATAAGTCGTCACAATTGAAATATCGGTATGCTACTGTAAAGGAATTTAATAGAATATCATTATTAGGATTGTCATCAATTATAGTAGATACCGGATAGATCTTAATCGTATGATTACCTGAATATGTTGGAGTTATTGTTTTTTGACCAGTTGTTGATGAGCCACCGTTAATAGAACTTACAATTACAGTTTCATTATGCAATTCAAACCCCGCATACTCATTATGTAATACTGTAATAACTACGTTCAGATTTCCTGAATTAGCAGTTCCAAGATTACTCACAGTGAAATCAATAGTTATCGGTACATCAATCACAGCATCTACTACAAACAAATTTTCAGGTCTATCAAAGTTCAATATTGGATGATTGGAAGAAAACATTTGATATTTCATTTGGTCAGATGATGAGGGATAACTGAAAGAAACATCACTAATAGTCAAATCAACACCAGTTGAACGTCCTGTAGTTTGTTGAATGTCTTGGTCGTTAAGATATGTTTCGCTTAGCGGTTGCATCGGCGCTAATAGGAACGATGCGAGAAGTATCAATGATAGAATCTTCACCCTGCGCATCGTTTAATCCAAAACATACAATCTATATGAGGGCAATGGCGTTTATTCTTCTTGAAGTTGAATATCAACATTTTCCTCTGCTAACTTCAGTTTCAATTCATTTTTCCTTTCCTTAGCCCTGGATGCAAAATATAATCCAAATGACGGAATTAGTAACATTGAGAAACAACCTATGACTGCAGCTAGAGACCATAAAAATTCAGTGCCTGCATCTATTGAAAAAACCTCAATACCTTCAAAATCTTCATTCACGGTTGTTAGAAAAATAGTAGGTGATGTTTGTCTATCGCCCTTTTCTGTAATTTCAACACG
This sequence comes from Candidatus Poseidoniaceae archaeon, assembly GCA_949372655.1. Lineage (GTDB taxonomy): Archaea > Thermoplasmatota > Poseidoniia > Poseidoniales > Poseidoniaceae > MGIIa-L1. The sequence continues at coordinate 161,050 of CASIAI010000003.1, read as the reverse complement.
GATCGATGATGGGGAATGGGTATAATCTACTATATCTCTTGCCTTTTCAGCCCCCTCTTCCAAAGATTTAGCATAAACAGTTCCATTATTTCTTCTACCCGGCTCAGTAGTAGTCATGGAATAGATAGTTACATCTTCACCATAGTCACTCAATACTTCATGAGTAGTATTCTTGTAACAAGATTCCTGACAACTAAACTTATCGGCATCTTCAATCCCTAACAATCGATTACTGTATAATCCGCCAACATTCATCAGTTTAACCACTGAGTCATCTGATAATTCTGTAGCAGTAAGGTTAACCCAAGTTAAGTTAACACCATCAGCAGGAACATTCCAGTACCAAGTGGTAGTATTTTCATCTGAGTCATAAATTGATTCTGAATCTACAACAGCGTGAGTGGTAGTAATAGCATTTGTTTCATAAAGATAGTATGACGGTGAAACAGTTGCTCCATAAACGGCATATCCTAAAATAAATATTAGCGTAAAAGATAGTCCCAGTAGGGTCCTAAGGAGATTAGGATTCTGAGCCAAAGCCTTCTTCATGGTGAGTGGACAAGACGCACCTTCATCAAGACTTGCATTTTGTTGGCTTTGGTGACACGATATTAGTGTGATTTACCCGTTCTTTTCATATAGGGGAGTTTAGTCGGCAAATTGCTCGGTGTGCTTTATGACTACGTTTTACGATGTCCCTGCGGAATTATTGATACCTGCTCTTGCTGAACATTTGTCTCAGACCAAGGGCATTGAAGCCCCGGATTGGTCGGGATATGTTAAGACTGGTGCATCAAGAGAAAGGCCACCTACGCAGTCTAATTGGTGGTTTATTAGAACCGCTTCCATTCTCCGTAAAGTCGCTAGAGACGGGCCGGTAGGAGTCACACATTTGGCTCAAACATATGGCGGCTCACAAGATAACGGCGCTATGCCAAATACTCCTGGCGTTGCTTCGAGGCATATCATTAGAACCTCTCTTCAACAACTGGAAGAAGCAGGTCTTGTAGAAAAGGTACCTACCAAGGAAGTTGACTCTGAAGAAGGCAAGGTACAGTTGTACGCTGGAAGAAGAGTTACTTCTTCAGGCCATAAATTACTAGATTCAATCGCTCATGATAACCGAGCTGCGGCAGACGAAATGTATCCTGGTCTTTCAAAGTACTAATCGGGCGTGAATTAGGTGGTAAGTATGTCTGCATCAAACGATGATGAATTGGCAATGCTTCGACATCAACGTAAATTAGAGTTGCAGAAACAACTTGAAGCACAAGCATCAAAGCAAGTTGAAGCTGAATTTGCAGAGCAAAAGAAACAAATTGAGAATTCAGCAATCGATTCAGCAATGAGGAAATTATTGACACCTGATGCTAGATCGCGATTGGCTACAATTTCTATGGCAACTCCCGAAAGAAGTAATCAAATCAAGAATACGATCGTTCAACTCTATGAAAACAAAACTTTCACCCCCCCAATGTCTGATGAGCAATTAAAGAAATTGCTCCTATCACAGTCGAAGAGCCGCCATAGTGCGTCAATCCGTAGAATCTGAGAAGGTGCTCGAACATGTCAAGAAATAAACCAGCAGCGAAAAAAATCCGCCTGATGAAGGTGCAGAAACAGAACAGGCGTGTCCCAGTTTGGGTCATGCTAAAGACCGACCGAAATACAGTGTCGCATCCAAAGCGACATCACTGGAGACGCAGTAAGCTGCAACGATGAGGTGTATTATTATGGCAAGACCTAACGAATCAGAATTGATAGTACCTTTGAGAAACGCTTGGAACATAACCAGGTACAAGCGCGCTCCAAGAGCAATGCAAATAATCAAAGATTATGTAGTACAACATCTAAAAGTAACAGAAGATGAAACTATTTACATTGATCCTTCAGTAAACGAACACATTTGGAAGAGAGGAATTGAAAATCCTCCACGTAAGGTTCGTTTGCAAATCATCAGACACGATGACCCTGAATTTCCAATAGAAGTAAAATTGTTTGAGGAGTGATTAGAATGGGAAATATTAGACCGAGTTTTATAAAAATCAGAGCAATCAAGCTTGTAGAGCAGCATAGAGAGAAGTTCTCAGACGATTTCGATCACAATAAAATCATAGTATCTCAGTTGACCGATGTCGACTCAAAGAAACTTCGAAATTGGATTGCTGGATACGTCACTAGATATCTTCAAAGAAGAGTCGATTAGTGAGGGTTTAGCGTGACAGTGCGCATCGATTGGGACCGACATCCTGTCAGTGTTCATTCCGAAATTAAAGATGAGTTGGAGTTACTCATAGTGTTTCTAAAAACTAAGCATTCGATTAGAAAGCGTTCTGTAGTCATGGACGACAGAGAAAATGGTGGATATTTATTTTTCATCTATCAACCTTGTGACCCACGGTGGGTTGCTGAGTTCATCAATTCGAATGGTGATTGAATGGGTGATAGACAGAGTCTGCCTTTACCGAGAAGTAATTATCAATTAGTAATTATTTTAATCGGAACTTCACATCCAGGAAACCTAGGCGCAATTTGCCGAAGCATGCTTAATTATGGGTTTGATAATTTACGTTTGGTTTCTCCAAAGTGCGAACATTTAGATGTTGAAGCAAGAAATAGGGCTAAACATGCGGGGAGAATCTTGCAAGAAGCACAGGTTTACGATAACCTTGAACAATCTATTTCCGATTGCTCACTTGTAGTAGGAACTTCGGGTAAAAGGGAAGTAGGTACTAAAACTACATTCCGACACTTTACTTACCCATGGGAATTCTCACAACGCATTTCTGATTTTACTGGAAGAGTAGCTTTGATATTTGGTGAGGAAGGTAAAGGTATGTCGACTGAGGATTTAGATAAATGTGACTTTTTGGCTACATTACCTACATGGGAAGGATACCCAATAACTAATCTCTCACATGCAGTAAATGCCTTTGTTTATGAGTTGCATAAATATCGAGTAATCAATAATCAAGGTAAAGACCGAAGTATACCAGACATAGTCCCACTTGAGCGCTCTTTGAACGAGAATCTTCGAGATATCTTGGTTAAAGGTATTGAAGAGTTGTCAGAAGCTCTACCTGGGAACCCCGAACGAAAAGTAAGTTTCAAAAATTCTATGATTCGTTCAGTTATGCTCTCGATGCCAACAGAAGATGAGGCTACAAGAATGATAGGAGGTATATTAGATGCTACAACTGCTCTACAATATGTGGATGGCAATGAAGAATGGCAAAGCCGTAGGCGTAGGAAGATAGAGCCTGATTCCGAAGAATAACTAGGGTTTCCAAGTTGCTATGCTCTTTGGAGTTTCTCTAACATGCATAGCAACGAGCCTCAGTCTGTTTCCATATGCAGTTGAAATTAAGGGCTCAATTTGTTCAAAAGCCCAACGTGCTAGGTTTTCAGCAGTAGGAATAAAGTCTACCACTACAGTTCTATGATCATCACCCATTAGTTTTACGGCATTTAAGGCGATTTTATCACCTTCATACACTACAAATGCATGGTCTACAACATCATGTATATGCTCGGTTAGTATCTCGCTTATGTCGGAAAAGTCCATCAGCATCCCTTCTTCTGAAACGCCTTTTTGCTTTACAACATCACCTTCTATCTCTGCTTCAAACCTATATCGGTGACCATGAATATGTTTACATTTACTCTTGTGATTTGGAACTCTATGTCCAGTATCAGTTTCTACGTATCTTCTAATGTATGTTGTCAATTTTCGTCCTCCTCAAAAACTAATGATGCTGAATTTATACAATATCGCTCTCCACCAAATTGCCTGGGCCCATCTTCAAAAACATGACCTAAGTGGGAGTCGCATTTGGAACATCGAACTTCAACTCGCATCATACCCATACTTCTGTCAGAAATCCGCATAATTTCCGCTTGTTCACTCTCACCATGGAATGCTGGCCATCCACATCCAGAATCATACTTATTATCTGAAGTAAATAAAATATGTTCACAACAGATACACCTGTAAATGCCCTCACGCTTCTCTTTATCATAAATACCAGTATAAGGTCGCTCAGTGCCTCCTTGCCTTGTAACTACATACTGTAATTCAGTAAGTTTCTGACGATAATATTCATCCTTATGTTGTGCTTCAATTTCTATAGCATTTTGTAATACCGTTCCCCATGAATCTACATATTCAACAGGGTCTCGCCTACCAATAGCCTTGAATGCAAGGATTCTTTCAACATCAGCTCCACTTTTACCAGAACTTCTTCCCTTAGAATCCGGGTTATATGAGGTATTAGTATTGGTAAATACAGTATCAAAGTCAAGTTCTAAATCTTCGCAAGACTGGAGGGCATCCACTAATATTGACTCTTTATCACCATCGATATACGGTAGTTCAAAAGATACCTTTTCACTATCCCAATTACCTATGTGGAAAGCGTGCTCCAATGCTGTATAGAATTGTGGCCTACAATCAGGATATATCGCATGGTCTCCAGAATGAACACCCAATGCAATTATTACTTTCTGATTAAATTCAACCGCGATTGATAGTGCATAACCATACAATATGGATGAAAAAATAGCATTGCGATTTGGAACTACGGTAGATTTCATTTGTTCTTGTTCATAATGGCCCTCTGGTATATCCATCTCTTCACCGATTAATGAACTATTGAATATCGACATTGCACTCACTAAGTCGACGATGTGGTGAGTAACCTCATGCCCATTTGATTTGAGGTAGTTGATGTTTAATACCGACCTATCGATTTCAATACGGTGTTTTTGTCCATATTCATATGATATACATTTAACTTGATATCCTTCTTTTAGTAGTCTAAGTAATAGTGAGGTAGAATCCATACCTCCACTTAATGCCATTACTGCAATTTTCATTAGTTCACGCCCATCCATTTGTGAGTTTGAAGAGATAAACGCCAACCAGGGTTATTCTTGACAATCTCTTCAACAATAGCAAAATTCTTAGCCATTCTCTTCAATCGACAAATTCTCCATGTAACAGGGTTGTAAGTAAAGGTGTGTAAAAACCATCTTTCAAACTGTCATACATCGATAGTTCTTGACCACAGTAAACAACTTTCAGTTCATCACCTGTGATTTGAGAAATTTTACTATTTGGGTATAGTTGATCTTTTGGAGATACGCATATCCAGTCTATTATACTTGGAACTTCAATGGTTCCATTGGTTTCTACTGATAAATTCAACCCATGCTTCTTCAATTCTAGGCCAATAGTCTCTAAATCTTGAAGGCAAGGTTCGCCACCAGTGAAAATAACTCTGCTACAGTTGAATCGAGAGTACTTCTTCTATAATATGTTCTAATCGCATTTCTTCGAACTCAAGAAAATTAGTATCACACCATTCACATCTTAAGTTACAGTTTCCAAATCGAATGAATACATGAGGCTCACCCATGTGGAAAGCTTCACCTTGAACTGAATGAAATATTTCTACTATAGGATAGACAGACATATTATCACTGTTGTTTTATAGGATTGGGTTGTGAGTTCACAACGGTTTTGATTGTATTAATTGCATTAGCTCTTGTCTTGCTTCTTGCTTTTCGAAAAACACTCCACGCATTGCTGAAGTAGTCATTACAGCATTTTGTTTCTTTACTCCCCTACAACGCATACAGCCGTGTGATGCTTCGATAATAACAGCAGCACCTAGGGGTGAAAGGTGATTCTCTAAATCGTCTGCAACACCCTTGGTAATTCTCTCTTGATTTTGCAGCCTCTTAGCATGTAAGTCGACGATACGTGACAACTTGCTTATCCCCACAATACGGTCTACTGGGATGTATGCTACATGAGCCCTACCGCTAAAGGGTTGGAGGTGATGTTCGCAGGTAGAATGAAACTCGATGTCACGTAGTAGGACTATTCCATCATACCCTTCTCCATTGAATGTAGAATCTAAAAGTTCACCAGAGTCTTGACCATATCCTGAGAATATTTCACCCCAAGAGTCAATTACGCGCTTAGGTGTTGATAATAACCCCTCTCTCTGATAATCGTCTTCTAGGTATGACAGCAACGTCGATACAGCTTCCATAGCTTCTTCGCGTGTAGTCATTTACAAACCATCTCCATTATTTCTACCATGCCTTGAATCAATATCATCTAATTGATCGAGGAGTTTCCTACAAGCAGTTCTTATCGCATCTGCAAGGCTGATAAACTTACGTTCATCACCCACATGGAGCCTCAAATCACCAATTATTTCAGCAGGCATGTCTAGAGAAACTTTGGGCATGTTTATCGCTATATCCAATTACTAATTAATATTACTATAGTAATACTCCAGTATTATTAAATGGCAATTCACTCATATTTCCACATTCTAAAAGCGAATGTTGAATAGTATCCACCATTGGAGTTTACTTGATGACAGTAATGATTGAACCCGACGGAGTATTGTCCAAATTACATACTATCCGTGAAAAGAGCGGTAAAAAGGACACCACGGGTCTTTCAGATGAAATCATTGAACACTTTTCTAAAGTCGATGAGAATCTTGTAATAGCAATCAATGAAGGTTTTTCAAATCATGAGGAACTGATTAATTCCATGGGTAGTAGTATTATGATGATGGAAGAAAAGTCACTGGTTGAAGACCTACAAAGTGATATCGTTAATTTTTACGCCCCTGCTACTGTCAATCCATATGTTGCTCTTTCAGCAAAGGGTCCATGGATAGTCACATCTCATGGTGCTGTAATACATGATAATGGTGGATATGGTATGCTTGGAGCAGGCCATGGACCAGACTCAGTGATTTCTACAATGTCAAAGAATTGGGTCATGGCTAATGTAATGACACCATCATTTAGTCAAAAGAGGCTTTCTGACGCACTTAAAGCGGAACTTGGACATACTAGGGGTAGTTGCCCTTTTTCAAAATTCATTTGTATGAATAGTGGCTCTGAATCCGTGACAGTGGCATTACGTATTGCTGACGTTAATGCAAATACAATGACATCAAAGGGTGCTAAATATGAAGGCTATCCAATTAAGATGGTCTCAATAGTTAGAAGTTTTCACGGACGTACAGATAGGCCTGCACAGATATCCCATTCTTGTATGCCTAAATATGATAAAAATTTAGCAAGTTTCCAAAATCGCGACAATCTGATTTTAGTGCCGGCAAATGATGTGGAATTTCTAAGGGAAGTTTTTCAGCGTTCAGTAGATGAGAAGTTCTTCATCGAACTACTAGCAGTTGAACCGGTTCAAGGCGAGGGAAATCCGGGCCAGTGTATCTCTAGGGAATTTTATGACGAAGCGCGAAAATTAACACTAGAGCATGATTCAATGTTTTTTGTAGACTCAATTCAAGCAGGTATTCGGGGTCAAGGATGCTTGTCAGTAATTGATTATGATGGATTCCAAGATGCTGAGGCTCCAGACCTAGAAACTTGGTCTAAAGCAATAAATGCGGGCCAATATCCATTTTCCGTGCTTGGAATGAATGAGCGCGCATCATCTAAGTATGTTGTAGGGATTTATGGCAATACCATGACTACCAATCCACGTGCATTGGAGATAGCTGTTTCCGTATTAGAAGAAATGACACCAGAATTGAGAAGTAATATCAAGGAAAGGGGAGTAGAATTAGTTGAGAAACTTAAACTATTGGCTGAAGAGTTACCAGGAACAATTACCAAAGTACAAGGTACTGGCCTACTGGTAAGTGCAGAATTAGAACCTTCTCGGTTCCCAGTTGTAGGATTCGATGCGGTTGAGCCTTGGTGCAGGAGAAGAGGGCTCGGTGTTATTCATGGTGGAATTAATGCCCTTCGTTTCACACCACATTTCAGAATAACCTCTGATGAAATAGATATGATTATCGATATTGTAAGAGATGCTATCAAGGCATTCTCATGAAAGGCTCGTAACTATATCTTCACGACTAAATTGTTTAGCCGCGTAGTAAGCAGCCAACAGTGCGTATAGTAATGAAGTACCAAACCATATTGCAATGTGTTCTATTATTACACGATCCATTAGTAATTCACGTAGTGCAAGCAGGACATTAACTACCGGTACTGCAAACCAAAAATTCTCTACCCCGTCAAGATTTATCACCTGGGTGAATAGTGCTGGGAAGATTATCAATATTATCGCAGGCCCAAGTATTGAACCAGCCTCCTTAACACTGTGAGACCTCATCGCTAAAGCCAATTCTAGGGCGACAACCATTATTGCAAATAGCATAATTGAAGCAATTATCAAAATTATTGCTTCTGTCGATAAATCCGGAATGCCAATAATACTAGAGGAAGCGAGATAACCTATTGCAAATAATAATCCCAAAATCTGCAATAAGACACCGACTCCTGTGATTGTTGCAACACCAAGCCATTTGCCGAATAGAAGCTCATTCCGTGTGCAAGGTAAACTGAGAAGAGCCTCCAAAGTACCTCTTTCTCTTTCGCCTGCAGTCATATCAATTGAAGGCTGAATCGCACTCGAAAAAGTCCATACTGCCAATACTAATGGAATAAACAGTGATAATAGCATCCCCGCTTGTTCACCTTGAGTCGCAACATCGCCCTGTGCTATATCCCCATCCCACCTAACTGGATTAAGTGTTGAATTAACCTCTAATCCTTGTTCAAAAATTATATTTTGTGTTTCATTATTCTCCCACGCAGTGACTCCCTCAATCAAACGATTACGTGCCTCATTAGAGCTTTCTGAGGTAGAAATATGAATTATTGCATAATACCAGATATCTTCTCGCTTTTCCACCCTAAGTATTGCATCTATTGATAGACTTCTAAGTCGATCAATATCATCTCCCGGGTTAGAAAGTGAATCACTTACTGTGAGGTTTTCTTGAGTAATACTAATTGATGAAGCATTGAATTGACCCAATAAATTATCTGGAGTATCTTCAGACTGAACTACTACTTCTACTACAATAGAATTTAATTCAGCTGCTTCCGATTCTAATAGTAATGGGAACATTATGAAAAGAAGTGGAAACATCAGAATTGGTATTACGATAATAGCAATGATAGTACGCCAATCTCTAGTAAATTCAATTACTTCTTTTTTGGCAATAGCCTTTACTCGAGAAATCGACCCCTTATTCACTTGAATCATCTCCTTCAACAAAATTAGGAGTCTTTGGAGTGAATAGTCTCCTCCACCATCTAGTTAATCTACCCTCAGAATCTAATTCTTCATTCCTCGACCTTGCTTTTTCCTGAGTCAATGCTACATATGCTTCTTCTAAATTCATAGAATCAGTATCATTGAGTAAATCAACCGGCGACCCATCGGCTTGAATGTCGCCATTATGAATAATTATTATACGATCACAAACTTGTTCGGCTTCAGCCAGGTGGTGGGTTGAATAGACGATTGTTCCGCCTTCATCCCTTAATTGTTTGACTAATGCACGTACAGTCCTGGCGCTAGTTATGTCAAGTCCAGCAGTTGGCTCATCCAATAATAGAACACTTGGACCATGTGCGAGAGCGCGTAAAAGAGCAGTTTTTTGCCGCATACCTCTTGAGAAACCCTTAGTATGGCGGCCTAGGCTATCTAACATGTCTAGATGTTTAGCAAATCTTGAAGTTCGATTCCATGAATCCTTATCGCTTATCCCATGCATTCTACTATGGTAGCGAATATTCTCCCATGCAGTAAGTCTTGAATATAGACCGGTTGATTCGGGAACTACACCTAAACGTTGTCGCATTTTATCGACAGGAGTGCCATCATCCAGGCAAACAGTACCGCTTGTTGGCTTGTAAACACCTGACATTAATCTCAGAAGGGTAGTCTTTCCTGCACCGTTACTACCAACTAAACCGACAACTTCTCCAGAATTTATTTCAAGAGATATATCTCTCAAAGCGTTAATATCTCCAAAACTTTTCGAGACATTGGAAATTGTCATTAGAGTTTTCGACATTTACGTTATCAACTCGCACGGCCTTCTTCAATTGCATTATTTAGACCAGGGTGCTTTGTCTCGATGTTTTGCGCACGGTCTAATTGTTGTCGTAATTGGGAATGGATTTCCTTCTGAGATACACCCATATCAATTAGGTGAGCTATCATTTCAAACGCACCTTGAATGGCACCAGCATCGAGAAATGCATCATTAGAGATATTTTTACTCATCTTGAGCGACTCAAGCCTATTTGCTAAGAAAGATGCTTCTCTTTTTACTCTAGGCCCGTCAATGTGCGAAAGGGCAATCAAATGGTCAATACAGGTTCGCATGTTATCATTTATCCACAGGTAGATTATTGTTGTTATCATTAGTTACTCGTATTGTGTGAGCTCCACTAGAACTCCTCCGGTGGATTTTGGGTGAACAAAAGCAATACTCTTACCACCTGCTCCAATCCTTGGCTCGTCATCTATCATAAGTATACTATTTTCTTTGAGCAAAGAAATCATACCAACTAAATTTTCAACACGAAAACATATTTGTTGTACTCCAGGCCCTCGTTTGTGTAAAAACTTTCCAATAGGAGTTGTTAGACCCGTAGGCTCCAATAATTCGATCTTAGGGGAATTGGTCTCTGAATCTTGTTTGGTTGTAGAGAAAAACCTAGTTTTCACTCCTTGTTCTTCAACAACCTCGTCTGAATCTGCCTGGAATAACCCAATCAAGTTCCAAAACTTGGAACTCTCATCGAGATTGTTTGTCGCAATACCTATATGGTCGAGATATATTTTTTGATTCATACCATCACCTAAAATCCACTGGGTGCCATCCAAGTTCCGAATTCTTCTTTCATAGCATCCATTATTTCCCCTAATGTACAATTTACTCTTAGAGAGTCAATGACAAGAGGGAATAAGTTTCTACCATCTTTACAGGCTTCCGTAATCGCATTCAAACATATATCGACATCTGACTGGTCCCTAACATCTCTCCATACATTCAATCTCTCACATTGAACTTTCTCAACCTCTGCATTTATCGCCATTGGTTTATGCTGAAGGTTTTCTTCCATCATGCCATAATTAACTCCGACGATTTTTCTATCTTTACTCTCGACTTCCTTCAAATGCTTGAATGCTGAGTTATGAATTTCACGTTGCTGCCAGCCTTCTTCGATGGCTGCCATCGCTCCACCCATTTTTTCGATAATAGTAATCTGCTCTTTAGACATATCATATATCTGTTGAGTTAATGTTTCTACATGATATGAACCACCCAACGGGTCTGCTACATCAGCAACTCCGCTTTCCTCTGCAATAATTTGCTGAGTCCTTAGTGCAATAGTTGCACTTTCTTCAGTTGGAAGTCCTATTGCCTCATCATAAGAATTTGTATGAAGGCTTTGAGTCCCCCCACATATTGCCGCTAGTGCTTGGATTGTTACACGCGAGATATTATTCAGTGGTTGTTGAGCAGTTAGACTTACACCTGCAACTTGTGTATGAAATCTAAGCATACTAGACTTAGGGTGTTTTGGACTGTACCTATTTGTCATCAAGTCATACCATAACTTCCGAGCAGCCCTAAATTTTGAGGCTTCTTCAAAGAAATCATTATGACAATTGAAAAAGAAGGAAAGCCTTGGAGCAAAACTGTCTACATCTAAACCAGTTTCAATTGCTGCATCCACATATGCTAAAGCATTGGCAAGAGTAAACGCCACCTCTTGCACTGCAGTGCAACCAGCTTCTCTGATGTGGTAGCCTGAAATTGAAATAGTATTCCAATTTGGTATGCTTTTTGAACAATAAGAGAAAATATCAGTGATTAGGCGCATACTTGGTTTTGGCGGAAATACATAGGTTCCTCGAGCAATATATTCCTTCAGAATATCATTTTGAATTGTTCCGCGAATTTCCGAACTAGATACTCCCTGTTCTTCAGCCACTATTGCATACATCGCTAGTAAAATCATAGCAGGGGCGTTTATTGTCATGGATGTACTAACCTTACCTAATGGTATACCTTCGAATAATTCTCTCATATCATCTAGTGTTGAAATAGAAACTCCTACTTTCCCCACCTCGCCCAAAGAAAGTTCATCATCAGCGTCTAACCCAAGTTGGGTTGGCAAATCAAATGCCACAGAAAGTCCTTTTTGCCCACGTTCTAATAATAACTTAAACCTTTCATTTGTTTCCTTGGCACTAGAGAAACCAGCATATTGACGCATTGTCCATAGCCTTGTTCTGTACATGCTAGAGTGTATCCCTCTTGTGTAGGGAGGTTGACCTGAATTTGGCAAATCATTTGTATCAGCACCAGCTTCATTCATGGAAATGATGCCAGGTTGCATTGGCAATTCAATACCTGAAAGCGTCTGCCAATCTTCGCGACGTTGTTCAGCCATGAACAACCCAGGAGCCGGTGATTCATCAAGACTACTGTATCAACAGCAAGTATCATCATCACACTTTTTTTCAGCGACAGGTTGTTCCTGATGTCCTTCAGGGCCATGCGCATGACCATGTGAAATTTCTTCAGGAGAAGCACTTCTCAGTTCAATGACTTCTACATTGAATGTAAGAGATTTACCCGACAAAGCATGATTGAAGTCAGCAGTGACATTCTCTTCATCTAGTTTAATAATGGTAAATGGAGCTGGGCCATGTGGCATCTGTGCCACTAATTGGGTACCAACTTCAAGTTTGGCCGATTCTTCTAACTGAGCAAATTGATTTCTTGGAATTTCCATCATTGCTTCATCATCTCTTGGTCCATATGCTTTTTCTGGAGTTAGCGTGAATTCTCTCTTTTCGCCTACAGTTGCACCCATCATCTCTTCCTCGAATCCTGGTATCATTTGACCATGACCAACTAGGAATGTCAAAGGCTCTCTTTCCATACTAGAATCAAAAACTTCGCCACTATCTGGCAATGTTCCTGTATAATGTACGCTTGCTATCATATCTTTACTTACTGTTTCAGTCATAATTTCACCTTCTTGTTGTCATACTTTTTATCTCACTAATTAGGGATTTTGCAATTTCTTCCGTGAGTATTAATTCATCTCTTTTTTGTTGAATAAATTCTACAGCTGATTCAATACTTATCCTCTCACCTTTGGCAATTATTTGACCAAGAACATTAGAACGGTGTTCCTCTGGGATATTAGGGTCGTCAAGTAAATCTCTCGCAAAATACTTGAATGCTAAAATTCTCTGACGGTTCAATTTCTTTTCCATCTTTTGACGACCGCCACCTTTCTTATCCATTCTGCGTCTACGTCTACGCTTATCACCAGTTACAGATGGTTTCTTGGTTTGTTCAACGGTTTTGAAAATATTCTTGGCCCCTTTAGAAGCTGCTGACTCCTCTGTAGACTCAACAGATTCGGAATCATCTACAATCTCCGGTATAACTTCCTCGAGTTGAACATCATCAACGACTAAAGGCATGTCTGGCTTAACTACATCTTCTGTGACATTTGCTGCTATCTCATGATACTTTTTATTGGCTTCAGCAGTTTTTCGGTTTAGTTCTTCGCGGAAATCAGTCTTAATCTTTTCTTCAGGTTCTGATTTTTGAGTTATAGTGATCGTTGGCTCGGGTAACTGCGATGCACTTTGCTCGGATTCCGTGGTGACAATATTATCATTAGCCAAGTTTTTTTCTGCTTTTTTCTGCATTTCAGCGAGCGAGTTACTAGTTCCTTTAATGGTGAGTTTGACAGGTGCTTGTGCAGTAGCGATTTCCTCTCTTTTCCTAATATGTGCACGCTCTGCTTGACGTTTATTACGTTCAGCAGCAGCGTTACGCGCAAATGGGTTCAGCGGTAAATCTTTCTTCCTACGACCTGCGATAATGCATTCCCCTAACAATAGCCCTATGACGACCTCTTAAAACAATTGGCTTCAAAAGTTGCCTTATGCCCATGTGATTGGTGTTTGGTCAGTCCTTAGATATTGGTCTATTGCACTCTTTTCGAATAACGTTATTCTACCTTCTGCCTGTTCCAGCCATCCAAGTCTTGCTATCATTGTCCCATTATCTATACAGTACATTCTCGGTGGTGCAAATGATTGGGAATCTCTTTCAGAAGCCATAATATCACACATGTCACGCAGTCGGCTATTACAAGCAACCCCACCACCAAGAAGAAGTTCCTTTTTTCCAGTATGTGAGAGTGCTCTTTCAGCAACTTCGACACATGCAGAAAATACATGCTCTTGAAGCGACCAGCATACTGCACCTAATGGTTGTCCATTTTCTACTAATTTCAAGGAAGCGGTCAATATCCCTGAAAATGCTAAATCCATACCTCGAACAGCATAAGGTAGTTCAAGTCCATCCATAGACGGGTCAGGGTTATCTAAAAGCCATTCACTAGCTAATCGTTCAACAACCGGCCCTCCAGGGAATGGGAAGCCTTGTGCCCTTGCAAATTTATCCAACATGTTACCTATACCGATATCAAGTGTCTCACCAAGAACTCTGTAGCGTCCTTCCAATCGAGCAATAACCTGAGTATTACCGCCAGAAACATATAGCAATACAGGGTCAGCGCAGCCACATTGTTGCCGTCCAATTTCAATATGTGCTACACAATGATTAACTCCGATTAATGGAGCTTCCAAACGTTTTGAAATACCTCTTGCAATAGATGCACCGATTCTAAGACAAGGCCCTAAACCCGGACCTTGTGAAAAAGCGACACTTGTAATGTCATTAGGTTGTAAATTATTGGTTGAAAGAAGTTTTCTAAATAATTCAGGAGCGAATTCCTTGTGATGATCTGCTGCCTCACGTGGATGTATTCCACCCTTGTCTGGGCGCACAGTGTCCGAAACCGATGGATGTGGAATGCCATTTGCATCTACAAGGCCGAATGACAAAGTGTGAGCCGTAGACTCGATTCCCAACGTCCAACCATCCCCGGCCATAACATTCCTAATATGACATTATTATTGAACCCTCAGCATTTAGCCCATAATATGCGGACAGTTCTGGTAGATATTGGTCCGCTGGTTCACCTGTCTGGCGAAGGAGCTTTATCTGGGTTAAATCTAATCGATGAAGGCTCATTAATTGCTTTAGAAAAGGGAATAGTTATTGAAGGCAACCAGATAGTAGAAATTCGTAATTCAGAGGAACTGATTGATGAATACGGAAGCCCTAATCATTCATTGGATGAATTATCTAAGGCTAATATGGGTAATAGTGCAGTAGTATCTCTCGAAGGTCGTTCTGTAATTCCCGGGATTGTCGACTCTCATTCACATTTAATATGGGCTGGCGATCGTTCGAGAGAAGTCAGATGGAAATTAAATGGCATGAGCTATTCTGAAATCGCTTCAAGAGGTGGAGGTATAGTATCTACTGTAAATGCTACAAGAACATCTTCAAATTCGGAATTATTTGATTTAGGCATAGAGCGACTAAAAATAGCATTTAAATCTGGAACCACGCATATTGAATCTAAATCAGGTTATGGATTGGACTTAGAAACAGAACTCCGATTGCTTGAAGTTTCCAAGAAACTTTCACATTGTGTAGATTTACCATCGATTGACCACACATGGTTAGGAGCTCACGCGATACCAAATGGTTCAACTCACAAAGATTATTTTGAATCCCTAATATCCGATCAGTTACCAGGAATATGTGACCAGGGAATCGCCCGTTCAACCGATGTATTTTGTGAACCTGGGTGGTTCACAGTCGAAGAGTCAGAAGATATACTAAGAGAGTCTCGCAATGCTGGATTGAATTTGAGACTACATATCGATGAATTCACCGATGGTGGTGGAGGCGAATTAGCGGCTGAAATGAAGGTTGATAGTGCAGATCATGCTCATTATACAAATGATGATGCTAGGGTTATGATGAATGAAGCTGGAGTGAATACTGGTTTCTTACCTGGGACTCCATATTCAATGGGTGAAGATTGGCCGGACTTCAATAAAATGATAGTTGAGGATTTAGTATGGTCGATAGCTTCTGATTTCAACCCGAATAATCAGATATTAAGTATCCCATTTCTTTCATCACTACTAGTCAGTAGATGTAGTGTAGACCCACTTGCAACTTTAGTTTGTTCTACCAGAAATCCTGCTGAAACAACTCCACACCCAAGTGGGCTACAACATGGACGTATCGAAGTAGGGGCAATTGCTAATTTGAATATACTTGATTCGAAAAACTGGGAGTCATGGTGTACGCGACCCTCTCATTCACCATTCAAAGGAACAATGATTGAAGGCAAATATATATCTCACTGATTAATTGATAATAACTTTACTAAAAACGAATAATATAAGTCACTTTTAAAATAGAGATGTGTGGAAATCATGGTAGAAATTTTAGAGACCGTTGTGTGTTCAGCTAAACCAGGTACAGAGGCGCGCCTAGAAAGAATTCTATCATCTCGAGTAGAATTTAGAAATCGACAAAAAAATTGTATTAGATCATGGTATGCTAAATCTAGTGATGATGAATATTTATTTCTGTTCCAGACTATTTTCAAAGACAAAGAGTCGATGAAAACTATTTCAGAATTATCAAGAGAAAAACTCGATTCTAATGATGGTGGCGTAGAATCATGCTTAATTGGCCCCCCATTAGTTGGTATTTTTGATGTCAAAAAGGAAAACGTGACCAAGTCTTGAATTATGGTAAAAATACAGTAGCCCGTTATGTCGTATAACATACATTATGCGACATTGGTTTTAATTTAGATATGTAATGGATGCTTTACAAGAGTAAAAATATGCTTCAGTACATCATTAAGGTAGTTGTAGGTCATTTACGTACAGGCAAAAAACTCATTTTCTCCACATAAAGTACCCCCTATTAGGGGAATTGTTGTACTTTTCTACAGTTTCAGGATTAGAGTATAGGAAGGTTTCAAATTAAATTGCCTTGTCAGGTGAAATGATACTGATGTCAGAACAAATATCCGGATACTGTTTGAAATGCAAAACATACGGCCCCATTAAAGATGGTAAGTTGGTCAAAATGAAAAACGGAAGAGTCAGAATGGGTGGGTTTTGTTCTCAAATTGAATGTACTGGTAAAATATCAAAGATAGTTAGTTAATTAGTCACCGATGTGATTTAATACACCCTCGTTTAGGACGGATTCCTAGGGCTCGTGGTCTAGGGGTTATGACGTCGCCTTGACATGGCGAAGATCGAGAGTTCAATTCTCTCCGAGCCCACCATGATAATCACTTTTGGCGCTTTCATTAGTTGGTAGTTTTTATCTCCGTTCATAAGGCAATAAGTGATAAATCATAATTCCTCAGATTTGGGAATGGAAATTTTATTATCTTTTGATACTTCAGTTAGTTCTGATTCATCTTCTACAGTGAAATCTGTCGAACCTCCTGACCATTGACGTACACTTTCACTTTGTTCGAATGTCTCTTCCATTATCTGACCTTTAGGACCCAATGAATAGGCGCTTGGTTCAGCTAATACCGATTCAACTTCGACTAATTGCGGTGGTGCTTCACGCTCTACTAAGTGCGCTCCGGAATGGAATGTTCCGCATCCAAGGCACCTGTAAGCACCTTTTTGGTCGATACAACCACAGTTGGGACAGACAGATAAATGATTGAATCGTTCTAACTTGTCTTCAGTCATTTCAATCTTCTAAGAACATATCATCTTGGTATCCAGTGACTAAGTCACCAGTACCATCTTCTTCAATAGTGACTAGACCCTCATCATCATCAAACTCTACAATGACTCCGTAAACCTCTTCATCATCTAGAACTATCCCAATATGTGAGCCAACATCTATTTCATCGTCATCAGCATCTTCATTGTCATCTCCAGATTCATCTTCGGGTTCTTCTTCCACATCATCAACAACTTCCTCTGATTCATCTGCAATGTGCTCGGTTTCCTCTTCCAATTCCTCTTCTTCATGCTCTTCATTTGAGTCTTCATCTTTTTCTTCATCAACTTCTTTGCGGTCTTTCTGAGAGTCTTTGATTGCTCTTGCCCTTGCTCTCCAACCAGGGACTATGTAGAACTGAGTTAGTAGCGAACCAATAAATCCAATACTGCCCAAAACAATGAACATTATTCCATCCCAGTAGAATCCGGCTGGCATCGAGGTTGAACCATCTTCACCCGCAAATGGAGTTAGTGAATTCCTACAACCATCAGTTTGTACTGAATCTACACAAGGATATATATCATCTTGCAAATATGTCATTCCGTCATCGTTATAGATACCTGATTCGGTATCTAAGGCTATACTTCCTTCTTCACCACTAACAAACGGTGCTAAAGAGCCATTTACAATCCACATGACGACGAATATAAATAGACCAGCGTGTATCAATGGCCAGAATATATCATTCCATTTCTTTGACATCATTCGCGCTTGCATCTTACTAGGGAATTCGACTTTGTTCGACAAACTAGTTTCTTTATCTTCTTCTTCCTCATATTCTTCAAGGTTTTCAATAAATTCGTACATGTCAATAGATCCATCGCCGTCATCATCCAGTCTATCGAATAAATCATCAATTTCCTCATCAGTCAAATTATTACCAATGAAATTTTCAACTTCTGCGCGCAACTCTTTAATGTTGATATTGCCATCACCATTCTTATCTAAATCTTTGAAAACTCTGCCAGGATTACTTCCTGCTTCATCCATAGCATCGATTAATATCGCCACTGGATCTCTTCGAACTGCTGGTTTATCTGAGACTAAATCTATGTCTAATTCTTCTAAAGCCTTGACTAGTTCTAAAGGATTAACCCTGCCATCTGTATCTGCATCAAGTGTCTTTAGTATTTCATGAACTTCAGCTGGAGATAGTTGTTCTCCAGATAAACCTTCGATTCCTTTCTGTAATTCAGGTCCGTCAACCATACCGTCATCATCAGAATCCATTGATTCGAAAACTTCACGTATTGACATTCCTCTTTCAGATGCAGCTAAACCTAATTTGTACATGGCCGAATGTTCCTGTGTAGTCTCTAATTCTTCAGAATCTTCAACAACTTCCTCATCACTTGATTCTTCAACCAATTCTTCGGTTTCTTCATCTGATGTTTCTTCAACAATGATCCCAGTATCTTCACTTTCTACAACTTCATCATACTCTTCTTTTGACTCTGTAGTTACTTCCTTCTGAGAATTACCTTCAAATGCCTCAGCTGCAGCCTTAAGTTCACCCTCAGTAAGATATCCATTATCATTGGAATCGTAATCCTGTGCGTGTAGTAAGAATGCATCACG
This sequence comes from Candidatus Poseidoniaceae archaeon, assembly GCA_949372655.1. Classification (GTDB taxonomy): domain Archaea; phylum Thermoplasmatota; class Poseidoniia; order Poseidoniales; family Poseidoniaceae; genus MGIIa-L1. Next base: position 141,869 of record CASIAI010000003.1, on the reverse strand, counting down.
TTCTGTGATTGAAAATTTATCCATCATACGAACTAATACGCTTTCTGAGAATTCTTTTTGACCCGATGCGGTATCTTCTGTATCTGCATCCGATGAGTCATCGCCTGATACCATTTCTTTTCCAGTAATAGTAAATACCAATTCTTGTAAACTAATTTTCCCATCATCATCAGAGTCAAACTCTGCGACTAGTCTATCAATTTGAGAAGGGGGCAAATCAGCTAAATTCAATTTCAATAATCCATCTTTAAGTTCATGTGAATCAATGGAGCCATCTCCATCTACGTCCATTTTATTGAATAGTGCCTTTACTTCGATCCCGGTTTCTGTAAACCATTTCCTCAAAACATCAACAACATCATCAGCAACGAAATAGACTCCACATTTAGGACAACTCTTCGAATCTAACGGAACTAGAGCCTTACATGCGCCACATTCACCCAAAGAATCATCAGATACTCCGGAAAACTGTATCCCACACTCAGGGCAGTCTTTGGAATTTAGTGGAATTACGGCTCTACAAGAACCACATTCGGCCATCGGAATTTTATCGGAATCGTCGTCGGACATCTTCACACCTGTTTAAGGCAAACCATCAATGAATATAATGATTCATAGGATTTTATTGTTGAAATGTAAATATAAGAAGGGTTTGGGGTAAATAGGTGCGATGATGAAATTTGAAGGAGGGAACATATTTTCTATCGACTTTACGACTCAAGATAATTTGCTCGCATTTACAGATAAACTACTTGAAAAGGGGTACTATAGTATTAAATTAATCTCAAGAGTACCGCCTAGAAGATTATTAGAGCATATTGATATTTCTAAAATTCATTTATTTTGGCTTAGTGAGCGGAATACCCAACATTCCATACCCCCAAACCTTGAATTAATTAGCCGTGAAATTAACTCATTCGATTCGGAGACAGATCAATTAGTAATTTTAGATGGTTTCGAATGGTTGATAGATTCACATGGCAAAGATAAAATTCTAAACTTTATCAATGATATTTCCGACTCTCTTTATGGTTCAAAAGTAAAACTTGTACTACCAATCGATCAATTAAGTCTTGATAGCGTGTGGATTTCAAGAATGCGTAAGGTCGTTCGTCATATGCCATTAGATAGTAATGTTGTAGAATTTGACGAATATGAGGAATTGGATGAACCAATAGTTTCGATGGAAATGCCCAGTGAGAATATGGAATTTGATTTGGGCGTAGATGGGTCTCCAAGGCTTAGCATCCTCTCTAGACTTCCTCAAATAGGCTTTACTCAGGCATTACTGGTAAAGAGGATATTACAATGGAGACGAATGGGACTTGATGTATCTGAACTTGAACCCGCTCTAAACTATGATTCGAATGAATCATACGAGTTGTATACATTGATCGAAGAAAAAGTAAGGCGCGTAGTGCAACTTGAAAATTATTTATATCAAAATACCAATCAGATTGATGCTAGTGAACTTTCGACGGCATTATTTAGAATCAAACAATTAACTGGTATTGAGGAATTAGAAAAGAAATATTATTCTAATTAGGCAATCTACTGTTCTCGGCTTCGATTCTAGAAAGCCAACCACCTTCTTTTAGATGCCTAGATATTGCGATAAGGTCACTGCTAGTAGATCTATCCGCTTCGATTTTAGGTGAAATATCCCTTACCAGTTTAACGATTGATTGTACGAAAGGAGAGGGTTTCGATGGTTCAAATTCAAGTGCTTGACAGGATATTAGTAACTCACAAGCCAAAACTTCAGATAATCTATGTGTAGCTTGTAATAAATTCCAGCATGCAGTTGCCCCCATACTAACATGGTCTTCTTGGCCAGCAGAGGTACTTGTAGAGAAGGCAGTTCTAGGAGCGGCGTGACCGTGGAGTTCTGACAGGGATGACCCTGCGACATATTGAACGATCATTAGACCAGATTCAAGTCCACTATTAATTGCCAAAAAAGGTGGCAGACCGCTCTTTTTAGTATCTAATAATTGGTCCATTCTCCTCTCACTAATTGAGGCTAATTCGAATATAGATAGAGACATTTTATCCGCTACTAAGCCTAATATCTCTCCATGGAAATTACCTTGTGATACAATTTTCTGTTCTTCATCAGCACTATCAAAAAAGACAAGTGGGTTATCTGTTGTACTATTAATTTCGATTTCTAATGTGGAGCGGAGTTGCATTAAACTTTCATAAACCGCTCCGTGAACTTGCGGTGCGCATCTGAACGAATAAGGGTCTTGGACTTTATCACAATCAGCATGACTTTCTAATATTTGAGAATTAGACATTATCTGCCTAATTCTAGATGAAATTAACTTCTGCCCAGGGTGTGGCCTTGCATTATGAACGCGTTCATCTGCAGGTGTAACACTACCTCTGAAACCTTCCAATGAAGTGCACATGATTATATCTGCTAATGGTAATAATTGTGAAAGAATTTGTTCTGATTCAATCAGTAAACTCAACATTTGACTAGTGCCGTTAATTAAAGATAATCCATCCTTAGCACCTAATTCCAAGGGAATCAATCCATTTTCTAAAATTATATCTTTTGTATCTTTTACAGTTCCATCATCAACTAATACTTCTCCTTCACCAATCAATGCTAATGCCATATGTGACAAGGGCGCCAAATCTCCACTTGCACCTAAACTACCAATACGTGGTATTGCAGGTGTAATATCCATGTTTACGAAATCAAGTAACTGCTGGACTACATTGGGGTGTACTCCAGAGTAACCTTTGGCGAAGGAGTTAATCCTCGCTACCATCATGGCTCTAACTGATTGTTTAGACATTAATTCGCCAATTCCAGTAGCATGAGAACGAATGAGGTTAACTTGTAGTTGTTGTAAATCCTCGGAGGATATAGTTTGATTTACAAGTGCTCCAAAGCCGGTATTAATTCCATATACAATTTCACCGCTTTCCAGTATATTATCGACTACCTTACGCGATTTAACGATTCGATCCCATGAACTTTCTGAGACCTCCACGTCAGCGTCACCTGTAGCTACTCGCCATATCTCAGAAGAGGATAATGTATGGCCGTCCAGAGTAACTTTTGAAATAATCTCACTCCCCTATGAACAATGAGTCAATAAGTTCCTCTTTTGCTTTTTGTGGGATTGTAACAATTAAGTTAGGTTCTTTGACCATTGCATCTTTAATCGCTTCAATTGCTCCATCATTACGAGCCCAAGCCCTTCTTGCCACTCCATTATTAACATCCCAATGAAGCATAGATTGGATATTATTTTCAGAGCGAGTAGAACCATCGATTAGCATGCCAAAGCCCCCATTGATTACTTCGCCCCAACCAACGCCCCCACCATTGTGTAGACTTATCCATGTAGCACCTCTAAAGGAATCGCCAACAAAGTTTTGAACTGCCATATCAGCAGTGAACATTGAACCATCGGAAATATTCGCAGTTTCTCTAAAGGGGCTATCTGTTCCTGAAACATCGTGGTGGTCTCTTCCCAATATTACTGGTCCCTTCAGACGTCCATCGGCAATAGCAGAATTCATTGCGCTTGCTATATTTCTGCGCCCTTCATCATTAGCATACAATATTCTTGCTTGGCTTCCGACAACCATTTTATTTTGACCTGCCTGCTTTATCCAACTAATGTTATCGTTAAGTTGCTGTTTAATCGTACTTGGAGCATTAGTTGCCATTTCAGATAATGTATCGCAAGCGATTTGGTCTGTCAAGGCTAAATCCGAAGGGTCTCCAGAACAGCAGACCCATCTAAATGGGCCAAATCCATAATCGAAACATATTGGACCCATGATATCTTCAACATAACTTGGAAAAATGAACCCTCCATCTTCATTTTTGATATCTGCACCAGCCCTTGAAGCTTCAAGTAAGAAGGCATTACCATAGTCCCAAAAATACATGCCTTTTTCTGTCATCTTTTGAATGTGAGAGATGTGCTCAATTAGAGTCTCACGGACTTTTTGACAAAATAACTCACTATCTTTGGACATTAATTCAGCAGACTCTTGGTATGTGTAACCTGACGGGAAATATCCACCTTGCCAAGGATTGTGCAAACTTGTTTGGTCACTTCCTAAATCCACCCTGATATTTCTCTCGACAAGCCTGCCCCACAGATCAGAAATATTTCCAACAAAACCAATTGATATTGCAGTGCCTAATTCGGCATTACTAACCATTAAATCAATCGCTTCATCTACATCATATGAAAGAGTACTAAGCCAACCCTGCTCATATCTTTTCTTGGCTGCATGAGGGTTTATCTCAGCAACTATTGAGGAGGCACCAGCAATAACTGCTGCTTTGGCCTGTGCACCTGACATACCCCCAAGTCCTGATGTAACAAAGGTAATTCCGGAAAGATCTTTTTCAGGGTCAAGATTAAGATGGATTCTTGCAGCATTCAGTAGAGTCAAAGTAGTTCCATGAACAATACCTTGAGGTCCAATATACATGTAAGAGCCGGCAGTCATCTGCCCATATTGAGTGACACCAAGAGAATTCATTTTTTCATAATTATTCACTGAAGAATAATTTGGAATCACCATCCCATTGGTGACTACAACTCGCGGTGCATTTTCATGGGATGGGAATAGACCCATTGGATGGCCAGAATACATGACTAGAGTTTGGTTATCTGTCATTTGCGATAGATATTTCATAGTCAATCTATATTGTGCCCAATTTTGGAAAACAGACCCGTTACCACCATAGGTGATTAGTTCATGTGGAAATTGTGCAACTGAGGGGTCTAAATTATTTTGAATCATCAGCATTATAGAAGCTGCTTGTAGTGATTTATGAGGGTAATCAGTGATTGGATGTGCCTTCATTTCATAGTCAGTTGGCCTAAACCTTTTCATTATGATTCGGCCGAAAGTGTTTAGTTCTTCGAGAAATTCCGGAGCAAGTGTCTCATGATGTTTTTGTTCAAAATATCTAAGAGCATTTTTAAGAGCCAATTTTTTCTCATTTGGGTTCAAAACTTGGCGCCTATCAGGTGCATGGTCTACCGTATTATCAGTACCAGGGTGAGTTGGTAGACAGTCAGGAATACCTTCCGATATAGACTCCTTAAGTGAAGACCGATTATCGCCCATAGATTACGCAAAACTGCATCGTCTTTGAGCATTATGATAAATTCGAATCAGCATCTGCCTTCAAATCCGGCCGCCAAAATGTAAATATTATACCTGAAGATATCATTATTAGGGAGAATATCATCATTCCTTTATCTAATGCCAAGTCATAGTTTTCAACTAAGAATCCTGCGATGGTTGTTGAAAGGGCTGCTGATGCACCTAATATCAGCATATCCATGGAAAATACGCGACCTCTAACCTCATCCTCGACCCACATTTGAGTCAGTACAGTGGATAAAACCCAATTAGCGCCACTTGCGGCATGAGCTAAGATTATCAGTGCTATTGTAATTGGTAAAGCCATATTCAAAGACATACCTACAAAGAAATAAAACACTCCGGACAAAGATACCAACAAACCAATTAGAGAAGGCCATTTTGTTTGATCTTTAAATAAAGTTCTTGCAACCAACGGTCCTATTCCAGTACCAACACCTCTCGCGAAAAAGAACAAACCGAAGCCAAATGCTGCACCATAACCATCTAAATCGCCGCCCGCAAGTACTAGGAAAACGCCAGCTAGTCCAGCACCAGCCAGGTTCCAAGAAGACTTAGCAAAAACCAATCTAAGTAGTCGAGGGTCACTGCTAATCCTATCCCATCCAGTCTTGATGTTTTGGAAAGCCGTAGAGAAAATTGGACCCTTTAGTTTTTCATCGATCTTTTGAGGGATCTTCATAGGATAAAGGATTATAGCGCCTAATAAGAATGTGAAAGAATCCAGTATAAAGGCCACATCTGTACCCCATTCCGAGACCACAATACCACCTAGCATTGCACCAATACACAGAGAAGCAGACCACGAAGCAGAATCTATTGCGTTAGCAATAAGTAAATCTTCATCATCGACAATATTTGGTAAAGCAGCACGCTCTGCAGTAACATAAAAACCATGTAATAGCATCATCAATCCAGAGATAAAAATCAACCACCACATGTCTTCCTCTCCATCGACAAATAGGAATGAGAGCGCTAATCCGATTTGTACTACATTGGAAAAAATCATTAATTTTTTCCGATTGAACCTATCAGCCAAAACTCCGATGATAGGTTGAGAGATGGCGAATAAGGCCATCCTAACGCTGAACAAAATACCTAGGAGGAATTCTGAACCAGAATACTCCAAGATAAGGAAGAAAAGGGCGATAGTGTTGAACCATTCACCTATCCAAGAGACAACTGAGGCAAACCAAAACCTCCGGAATTTAGAATTCTTCCTGAAAAATGAAATATATCCTTGTTGCAAAATCACTCCTCCTCATCAGAATTACTTGTTTCGCTAAGCGAACAAATAATCCACTTTGAGGTAGGTGTGTTAGATATTTCAGCGGTTGAATCAAGAGGGACTAACTCATTTGCTTCCGGAAAATATGCAGCGATATTTCCTGAAGGTATTTCATAAGGAATTACTAACCAATTTCCAGAGGTTCTTTCTTCACCTTCAAAATGACTGGTTATATCAATAACTTGTCTAGTTTTCCAGTTTCTTTCTAACATGTCGAGTGGATTCATCATTAGAATTCTTCTATTACCTTTTATCCCACGATAACGGTCATCTAATCCATATATGGTAGTATTATATTGATCATGTGAGCGTAAAGTCATCATCACATATTGGTCACTTTCTACACTAACATCTGGTAGATCGTGTGTAGTGAAATGGGCTTTGCCATCATCGGTCTGGAATGTTCTACTATCCCTCGGAGGATTTGGTAAATAGAAACCATTTTCTTCTCTTACACGTATATTATAATCTTCAAAACCATGTAGACTCTCACTCATTATATCTCTAATTTTATCATATGAACTTGCCAATTCATTCCATTCAATTGGACTGTTTTTCAACGTTTTAGCAGCAAGGCTAGCAACAATCCATGGTTCACTTCTAAGTAGTTCTGAAGCAGGTTTCAAACCACCCCTAGACATGTGAACTATACCCATTGAATTCTCAACTGAAACGAATTGTTTACCAGACTTTTGTATATCTAATTCAGTCCTACCTAAACAAGGTAGTATCAGTGCCTCTTTCCCAGTAACTATGTGTGAACGATTGAGTTTAGTCGATACTTGGACAATTAAATCTACATTTGAAAGAGCATTTGCAGTAAATCGAGTGTCTGGAGTTGCAGAAAGGAAATTACCTCCCATGCAGAAGAAAACCTCAACGTTACTATCTGCCATTGCTTTAATCGAATTAACTACATCATAACCATGTTTCCTTGGCAATGATATTTTGAGACCTTGCTCCATTTTGTCCATGAAAGAATCACTAGGAGCCTCCCAAATTCCAACAGTCCTGTCGCCTTGGACATTGGAATGGCCGCGGACAGGGCAGAAGCCAGCTCCTTTACGACCTACATGGCCGCCAAGAAGTAATAAATTTACAACTTCTTGAATTACCGAAACACCATTGCGATGTTGAGTCAAACCCATAGCCCAACAGGCAATGGTTGCATTAGAACGGGCACATAAAACTCCTACTTTCTCGATTAAATGTTTTTCGACGCCTGAATCTCGAACAATTAATTCCCAAGGAGTTTCCCTCGCATTGTCGCACATAGACTGAAAACCAGTGGTGGAATTTTCAATGAATTCAGTATCAAACCCTCCTGACTCCAAATGTACTTTTATCAAACCTTTCATTAAAGCCGCATCACCGCCAATTTTGACCTGTAGGTGGAAGTCTGATAGCTTGGTTGATTTGAAATCTAAGCTCATATAATCCTGAGGGTGCTTAAACCGCTCTAGTCCTGCTTCAGGCAACGGGTTGATATGAATTATTTTACTACCCCTTTTCTTCGCATCCCTAAGAGCAGTTAACATTCTTGGGTGATTAGTTCCAGGGTTTTGACCGATGACGAGGATTAAATCACTATGATTAAAATCTTCTAATTTGACTGTACCTTTACCTATACCAATAGTAGAACCAAGTCCCTTACCACTAGATTCATGACACATATTAGAACAATCTGGTAAATTATTAGTTCCATAAGAACGAATAAATGCTTGGTATAGAAAAGCAGCCTCATTACTCGTACGCCCAGAAGTATAGAATACAGCCTTGTCTGGAGTACTGAGAGCGTTCAGTCTATCAGAGATTTTAGTAAGTGCGTCATCCCAAGAAATCGGCTCATAGTTATTGGAATCTTTCGATAGAAATAATGGTTCTACAATCCTACCTTGATCATTTAGCCAAAAATCACTCTTAGAAGCCAGGTCTTGTAATGAGAACTTCTTGAAAAAATCACGACCAACCTTAGACTTAGTAGCCTCATCTGCTACTGCTTTAGCGCCATTTTCACAGAATTCAAAGTGAGTTCTGTTTTCTGGGTCGGGCCATGCACAACCAGGGCAATCAAAACCAGACTTTTGATTCACCATGGATAATGACTTTACAGTTCGAGTGAGACCCATTTTCTTCAGCGAATGTTTACTGGAAGATACAACTGCTGGAATACCTGCAGCAAGTTTTTTTGGTTTACTCAAACGTAACTTATTGTTGTCGAGCGGGACTATGTGTGGAACTGGTTTTCGCATGCTCTTCAATTTGCGCTCTTGGGCAAAGGTTTCAAGGCTTACTGTTGTAAATGCTAATTATGACCGATAATAACAGCATTGTCTGGCTTAAGGAATGACACTATCCGAATTCCAGTATACCTAGCTGCTTTGGCTGCTAAAGAAGAGCAGGCACCAATACTTACGATGTTTTTTACCCCTGAACGACTTGCTTTTGCTACAATATCCCATCCACATCTCCCGGATAACAATAAGAAAGATTTTGATAAATCTATCCCTTCTTTCAACGATTTGCCTATTACTTTGTCAACCGCATTATGCCGGCCGATATCTTCCATTACGAAGAGTAGATTATAATCTAAATCTGTGATGCCAGCTGCATGCATACCACCTGTAGAGTGAAATGCCAACTGGTGACTTTTCATCTCCTGGAAACATTGATTCAATAATTGGAAATCTAGAGAACGTGAATCTCTTTCTATCATTGGTAAGTGGGAAATTAATAGTTCTAAATCTTCTGAATTACAGGCGCCGCATGATGAAGTAACTATTCTTTCAGAATCCGTTGGGTCGATTAATTTGGGTTGTGCTTTCATGGATGCTGAGTAACTACCGAGAGAATCTTCCATCACTAAGCAATCTTCACTAAGTATATCTGCACCGATTGGTAACAATCCTTCACAGATTAAGTGCCCGAGTAATAATTCACCAATATCCGCAGGTGTTCCAAGTAAACTGGCAACCAACGAATCATTGTACCTAAGTACAATTAACGATTCTTGACCCAAATCATCAGATGATATCACAATATTTTCCCCATTCCAGCGAGAGATTGGTGTCTTTGTGGTACGAGGCATATTTTCACCTCAAGTGTTCAATATCAAAAAATTCAAATTGTAAATCAACTAATTCAGAACTAGATTTAGCCATTGAATAAGCTTCAAGTGGTTCTTTGTTTAATTCAAAAAACCTATCACCCCAACGAAATGCCCCGAGTACTTGCTTTGCCTGTTCTTTTCTCCCAACTAAATACAGTGATGCAGCAAGTGCTTCAGCTGTAGTCAACTTACTTGGTTTACCCCAATTAACGGGATTGGCTGCCAAAAGAAGAGGTAACATTCGCGGAACTAATCGTGTTCTCTTCATCACGGTTTCAACACTATCTTCAATTTGTGCCCAACTGCAATCTAATCCAACTAATGATCCATGCTTAGAAGTTAATAGTTCATGGTCCTCGGGACCAAAGATTTTACCACAAAGTGGCTCTAAAATAATACCTTTACGTGGAAGGTTTCTAAGATTTTTATGAAGTTTCAAGTCACCCCGTCTTGAAGCGAGGACTGCGGTGTTCTTTTTGGGGTCGTCTTGTGCTAGCCAAATAGCATGGACTCGGATATTATCCATCTACTCACCATTTTGGTTGAAGTAATCTCCTAAAGTAAATCCTTTAGAATTATCATTGTACAAGCGACTTGTCTCTTCAGGTCTTGAATCTACCATCAAACTGATACCTAGTACACGTTCAAATTTTTTAATTACAGAATCGGTAGGGTGTTTGCCATTCTCTGCAGCCTTTATGACATTGACTGTTTCCGCCATTCTTTTACCCAAAGTTGCATGGTTCCAGCCACGCTTTTTACGAGCATCAGAAATGATGGATGGGAAGTTTTCACTCAATTCTTTCGAGGTCTTAGTCATAATGCTTTTTCCCTTCTTTTTCGATGTATATGCTGCACTAGTTGGGCGTTTTTGTGCCAACTTCAATCCTGGAGCGACTTCCTTTGGGCCAAGACCCATCTTATCAAAACAACGAGGACAGGCAGAAACTACAGTTTTACCCATCGGGACTTGTTTGACACTAACCTTCATTGCACCGCATAATTCGCAATCTGCCATAGACCTCGCCAAGTATAGGGTTGAGTCGGAGAGTCAAGAACATTGGGATTGAAATAAGGAAGAGTTCATACATCATTGGCATTTGGTAGTATTGTTTCCCATGAGTACTGATGTCGAGTCCAATGCAAATGAAGTAAACAAGACTTCTGATGAAGAGTTGAAAAAGTTGGAAGACGATTATAAAAGCCTACACGATGAAGCTCAATCATTGATCAATGAAAGAGCACATCTCGAATCTGAAATTAGAAGTTTAAAGAAGCGAGCAAATCGTCTGGATGAAGAGGTTCGTTCTCTAAAGAATCCACCATTAATCATTGGACATCTAGAAGATGTACTAGACTTTGAAAGAGGAATTGTACGCTCTTCCAACGGAACCGTTTTCCAAGTTTCGCTAAACCAAAGGCTTTCACCTGATGTTCTTAAACCAGGAGTCAGAGTCGCATTAAATCAAGATACTCTCGCAGTAATTGAAGTTCTACATGATGCATGGGACCCTATGGTTAGCGGTGCTGAAATGATTGATAAGCCAACGGTTGATTACGACTCAGTGGCTGGTTTAGAAGAGCAAATAAGATCCGTACGAGAAGCGATTGAATTGCCGTTAACTTCACCAGAGTTATTCAAAAAGGTTGGGATTGAGCCTCCAAAAGGTATCTTGCTTGTTGGACCTCCCGGCTGTGGTAAAACTCTGTTAGCGAAGGCTGTTGCCAATCACACAGAAGCAACTTTTATCCGAATGGTTGGAAGTGAGCTGGCACAGAAGTATATTGGAGAAGGTGGAAGAATGGTTCGTGAACTGTTCTCTCTTGCAAAAGAAAAGTCACCTTCAATCATTTTCTTGGATGAAATCGATGCAATAGGTGCGAAAAGGCTCGATGGCTCAACCAGTGGAGATCGTGAAGTTCAGAGAACACTGATGCAATTATTGGCGGAACTAGATGGCTTTGACGCATTAGAAAACGTAAAAATAATTGCAGCAACCAATCGTCCAGACATATTGGATGATGCTTTACTTAGACCAGGAAGGTTTGATAGAATTATAGAAATACCAATACCTGATGATGTTGGACGTAAAGCGATAATCGAATTACATATTTCAAAAATGTCCACTAAAAGATTACAAATTGGAAAGATAGTAGAAAAAACGGGTGGATTCTCAGGTGCTGAACTAAAGGCAACTTGTGTAGAAGCTGGAATGATGGCAATAAGGGAAAAAAGGTCAACAATAACTCAAAAAGACTTCATGGAATCTATTAAGAGAATTAATTTAAAGAAGGTTCGCGGTGGTTTGAAAGAAAGCCCAGAAGCGCTCTACAGTTGATTTTCAATACTTAACTTCAAAGTCCTTCTTTTCAAGGACAGTTACATGGAAGCCATAATTGAATGTGTACCGAACATTTCTGAAGGTCGCGATTTAGAAAAAATCGAAACTATAGTTTCGGCTGCTAGAGATATTGATGGATGCTCAGTATTAGGCGTAGAACCGGACGCAGATTACAATAGAACCGTAATTACAATAGCAGGTTCTCCAGGTTCAGTTAAAGAAGCAGCGTATAAGTTAATTCAATCTGCTATCGAAAATATTGACATGAGAACTCATCAGGGAGAACATCCAAGATTGGGAGTTGTAGATGTGTGTCCATTTATACCACTTGAAGGAGCGAGTATGGAACAATGTTCGAGTATCGCAGAAAGTCTAGCAAAAAGAATTGCTGATGATTTCTCTGTCCCTACATTCTTATACGGTCATTCTGCAACTCATAAAGATAGATTTTTACTTTCAACATTAAGAAAACAAGAGTATGAAGGATTTGAAAGTAGATTGTCCAAAGGTGAAACAATCCATACTGAAACTACTAGATTTCCTGATTTTGGACCGATGAAGTGGAATTTAACCATTGCCAAATCAGGTGGAATAACTATTGGTTCGCGTGACATTTTAGTAGCTTATAATGTCAATGTCGATGAAAAAGATGCAAAGGTTTCGAAGATAATTGGTTCAATGGTTAGAAGTTCTGGGAGATTGATTAAAAGAGGTGAAAAGCGAACTAGAATACCAGGTATGCTTACAAAAGTTCAGGGAATGGGTGTTACATTAGAATCAAGTGCAATTAGTCAGGTTTCTATGAATTTATTAGATGTAGAATCATGCCCATTACACATTGCTTTTGAGGCTTGTAGAGCGATTGCACAAGATCATGGAAAAAGCCTCCTTGGGAGTGAACTTGTTGGTTTAGTTCCTCTTAAGGTAATGATAGATGCTGGCAAATGGTTTAATGAAGACCCTGAAACGATTGATGAAAATGAACTAGTCAGATCAGCAATAGAAGGTTTAGGATTGGAATATCTAGAATCTTTTGATGCAAATAAGAGGATTATTGAATGGGCATTAAGGAGTGATTGTTAATGGACTGGATGGAAATGAGTCTAAGCGACTTCCAGTCTGCTTTGGCATCTTCATCACCAACACCTGGCGGAGGAACTGCCAGCGCCATTGCGTTAGGGCAAGCAGCAGCATTAACTTGTATGGTTGCAGAGTTAACAATTGGAAATGAAAAATGGAAAGAGGGGTGGAATTCAGCTGAAAAGGCTCAGGCGGTATGCGTAAAAATTATGAGTTTGTCTGGCGAACTGGCAAAAGAAGATAGTGATTCCTTCGATGGAGTTATGGGTTGTTTCAAGATGCCAAAAACAAATGAAGAAGAAATCCAAATACGCAGGAAAGCGATAAGAGAGGCTACACTACATGCTGCTATGGTGCCATTTAGGACAGCACAAACTGCTTTTGAATTATTAGAAGTCCTACCCGAATTAGCAAATAAAGGCAATGGGAATGCTGTTTCTGATGTTGGTGTTGCATCGCTATTAGCAAGTGCTGCAGTAAAAGGTGCTCTATTTAATGTCGACATCAATATTGGTTCTTTACCCGATGAGATGGTTGGTGATTTGGGTGATAGGTCAAAGGAAATTCTCGAAAAATCCAGGACACTATCCAAGGAATCAGTCCAAAATGTTCGAAATAGATTATCTTAATCTAGCGAACTTGGGAACCTGTTTGGATATCTCCATCTACTGTGATTAGTTTGACATTATCATTACCATCATCTGCTGCAAGCATCATTCCTTCGGATGTAACTCCTCTAAGAGGTCTAGGCTTAAGATTAGAAACAAAGACTACTGTTTTTCCAATCATATCCTCAATTGTATAGTAATTCTTTAATCCTGCACAGATTGTTCTTTCCTTATCAGAACCATCATCTAATTTTACAACATATAACTTATCGGCATTAGGGTGGTCTTCAACGCTGGTAATTTTACCAACCCTTAGATCCACTTTCATAAATGTTTCAAAATTAACAAATTCAATTCCTTCTGGCGCTTCGGTCATATTTTTATCTCCTTTAAGTTTCTTTTTGCCACCTTTTACACCATGGCCGGGTTGTTCACTAGCAGAATTATCTTCAACCAATGATTGCTCAGAGGCTAAAATCTCCTCTAAATCTAATCGTTTGAATAATGGTTCGGGTTTATCGGTATTCCATGTCATTTCCGAGTTCCAGTCAATTGCACTATCCCAATCAACCTGACTGACCTCACCAACTTGCCCGAGGGAGCTCCAAAGTCTCGAAGCACTGAATGGGAGGAATGGCTGCGAAGTAATTGCTATGAATCGTGCAAGTCTCCAACCAAAAGAAAGTGCAGCGAGTGATTTATGTCTTTCCTTTTGATAAAGTTTAGAGTCACTTTCTGAATCTTTCGAAAGATATTTCCAAGGTGTTGCATTCTGTAACATCTGATTTCCAAATTGTGCTGCATTCATCACATATCGAAGAGCCTCTTTGTAACGATGCTTAGACAATGAATCGGTTATCAAGGCGTGGATTTCTTCTAACTTGATTCTATAATCAGCATTCATTTCACTATCATCGAATTCTGCTAAAGGTGATGAAGGATTGTCTTCCAGTCTAGCCCCTAAAGTCAGAACGCGGTGCACGAAATTACCGTATGCCGCTATTAATTCACTATTGATTTTTTCAACAAAGTCAGGCCAATTAAAATCAGTATCATGATTCTCAGGCATATTTATCCCTAAATAATATCTCAATGTATCAGGGTCAAAACGGTCTAGGAAAGAAGGAAGCCAAACAGCATGTTTCCTCGATTTGGAAAATTGGCCACCTGAAAGCATTAGGTATTCCATTGCAGGTACATTAGTTTCAAGTGCAAAATCCCCTGCTTTTGGCAATTCAACTTCATCGTCAGATGTTTTACCATTTTCTGCATGATTGAGACCTAAGATAAGTGCTGGCCAAATTACTGTATGGAAGGGGATGTTATCTTTTCCAAGGAAATACAAGTGCCTAGGGGAGGTGCCGTTTTCATCGACACACCACCATTTTTTCCAAGCATCAGTACCTTCGACATGACCGGCAGACTCCGCAAATTCCGCTGACCAAATTTGTGCACAGGTTGAATATCCTTGTACAGCCTCAAACCAAACATAAACACACTTACCTTCCCATTCAGAGTCTTGCATAGGTAATGAAATACCCCAAGAAAGATCTCTTGTAACGGCTCTTGGCCTCAGCCCCATATCCAACCACTGCTTCGTCATAGCCTTGACATTCGACTTCCAAACCTTTTGTCTCGAACCTGCATGCTTTTCTAAAGCATTTTGAAATAAATCTAATCTATAGAAGAAATGGTCGGTATCTCTAATCTCAATCGGATTATCAGGATTCATTTTTGATTTCGGGTTAACCAGTTCTATCGATTCATAAGTCGCACCACACTCATCACATTGATCGCCACGAGCTCCATCAGCAGCACATTCTGGACATGTACCTTCGACATATCTGTCTGGCAGGAATCTACCATTACCGTCATTGGAAACTTCATAGTATTGTTTCATTGTTTTACGTTCAAATAAACCTGCATTCAATAATTTAGAAAAATTAGATTTTACAATATCCTTGTGCCTATCATCAGAAGTACGATTGAATAGAGAACCACCAAATTCTATTCCTCTTGGGTCAATATTTGGTTCCCAAGAGCATCCAAGGTCTAAAAGAGCCTTAGAATTTATTTTATGAAATTTATCGACAATATCTTGTGGAGAGACACCTTCTTGTTCAGCAGTAACAGTAATTGGAGTCCCGTGTTCATCAGAACCTGAGACCATCAGTACCTTATTTCCTCTCGCTCTTTCAAAACGTGATTGGATATCAGGTGGTAAATAACAACCTGCAACATGTCCCAAATGTAGAGGACCATTTGCATACGGCCAAGCGACGCAAATCAATACATACTCCGGACTCTTAGACATCATAAGTACCCCGATAAATTACTCCAAACACTACCGCTTCTTGAGTTTCACCCTAATATCTGATAATAAGCAAAGATATTGCGTCATTTTCAATAACTAGAATTCGCACGACATGTTATGCCACGACTAGGGGCCGACGACTAAACATGGACTATACCTTATTGATTTTCTATGCGACACTGGCTCTTGGTGTCTCTTTTTTGTGTTCTATTCTAGAGGCTGTTGTACTCTCAATCCCGCATACACATATAGCGGTTTTACAAAAAGAAAAGTCAAAGATTTCTAGAATATGGACTAGACTCAAAGATGATGATGCAGTTAGACCTCTTACAGCTATACTAACTTTGAATACGATTGCACATACAATGGGAGCCGCTGGTGTTGGTTCACAAGTACAAATATTATATGGTGAAGAATCTCTTACTATAGCATCTGTAATACTTACACTGGCTGTTCTGTTCCTTTCAGAAATTATACCTAAAACACTTGGAACTGCTTATTGGAGACAGTTGTCGCCAATTTCTGGACATATTCTCAATTTCATGACTAAATTACTTGTATTCATAATCATACCAATTCAATGGCTAAAGGCTATATTGCCTAAAGGAGAGTATTCTTTGGTAACGAGAGATGATGTTGCTGCATTGGCAGACCTTGGAGAGGAAGAGGGTATTTTAGAGCAAGATGAAGAGACTGTTATTCTTAACTTGCTAAGGCTGAGAGAGATTACTGTTGGTGAAGTGATGACTCCAAGGGTAGTAGTCACTGCTTTCCAATCTGATTCGACAATACGAGATATTTTACAAGAAAATACTGTAATACGGTTTTCGAGAATACCGGTTTATGGTGAAAGTATTGACGACATCAATGGGGTAGTTATTCGTTCAGAGTTATTGATGGCTGCTAGTAGGGATGAATGGGATAGAAAGATTTCGGAATTTACTAAACCTGTAAAATCAATCAAAGGAGATAGTTCAGTAGATAACGCTCTAGATATGTTCCTTACAGAAAGACAACAAGTAGCAGTAGTTGAAGATGAGTTTGGTGGCACTGCAGGACTGGTGACTATGGAAGATGTTCTTGAGACGCTACTTGGAGAAGAAATAGTGGATGAACTCGACGAAGTTGATGACATGCGCGAGTTAGCCAGAGAACAAGCTGACACCATAGTAGAATAGTTAGGTTAATTCTTATCTAACCATTTATTAATCTCATCATTCCTAGAACTATTTGTTCTTGCACCAGAGTGAGTTAGATCTTCAATGACTCTATCAGTAAGTAAATTAGTCCGGCCAGAATTATGGAATGCTTTAACTAACCTATCATGATGTTTTTGCCCTAAGAGTTCATCATTAGCAGACTGTACAACGAGAGTGGGTAAATTTGGCAACCCCCAAATTGGGACGTCGACATCATTCAAATTAGTAATCTTATCAAAACCCGGATTTATAACATTGAAATGAAACATTAATCTTTTCCACAATAAAGATCGTAATATTTTGGGAACGAATAGCATTTTACATGACTCTTCAAAAATTCGAGAATAGCATGTCAAAGGAGATTCTAGAATATATCCTCGAATTAATTCACTATTTCTAACTTTTATAGATTCACGAGAGAATCGGAGGAACACAAATCCTCCCATGCTATGGCCATGAAAATAAATATCACTTATTAGAGAAGTATTACAGACTTCATCAAGATTATCAAAAAGATGAATCAGGTTCCTAACAGGAACGCCAGCATTCCATTTCTTTACCCCTTCCGCACTACCGTGTCCAGGTAGTTCCATGATAATTACATGGAAACCACGTTCGATGTATAACTCTGCACGGCCTAACATAGATGAGGAACTACTTCTCCATCCATGAATCATCAATACCAAAGGTGCTTTTACGCTCCTCATGTTCCGTACAGTAAAAATTTCAGGACCTTTATGCTGCAACTTAATTTCCTCCCAACCTTCACTCTCTAAACTAACTTTTCTATTAGTTGGTGAAATAAAGGTCAGAGCAACATAGCTTTCAAGAATAGTATTGTAAACCATTATAGGTATGAAAAAAATGAGAAATATAGTGATGAATGTATTATCATTAAAAAGCATCAAATAAATTATACAAGAGATAGTTAAAAAAAATGCCATAAGGCAAACTATCCAACGATGGTGAAAAAGTTTCATTTACTGATCACTTCGATGCTTTTTTGGCCTTGGCTGGCCTTTGGTGCCTTGGCTTTTGCCTTTGGTATTGCCTTGGCTTTTGCCTTTGGATTCTTGTCTGTAGAATCTTTGGATGCATCATTGGACTTACTTGTATTATCGTCAGTAGCACTCAAATCTGTCTGAGCCACTTTTTGTTTAATTGCCTTAGCCTCACGACGTGCTGCGAATTGGTCACCATAGTTACCCATGTTTTCTAATTTAGCCCAGAATCCAGAAGATTGCTCTCCTTCAACTGGTACGTGCTTTACTAAATAGGCTCCAAACATCAGGTCATATATTCCCTGTTTGAACTCACTGGCACGAGAAAATTGAAAGTTCACAATCCATATTATTAGAAAAATTGCTCCAAATACTGTCCAAATTATCGGTGTAGGTCCTGCTGCTGAATCACCTAACTTTTGGAAGTTCATCATAACAGCAATCAATCCAAATAATGAAAATATTCCTGCTGAGTTTGATAACATACCTTGAATAGGATTTGATTTGATTCCAGAACTATTGACATATTTAATTCGTGAGACGAAGTGACCTAATGAGCGACCTGTCTTCAGTGGTAACATTATAACGTTGACTAACATCATAGCAAAGGAAACGACGAGTAATATTGTCGTTATCATTCCTGTATCTGACAACATCATAAAAATTGCAGCAATCAAAACTCCGAAATTCCAAAGGAAATTTACGAACCAACTCATTGTTCTATCTAGTCTATTGGCTAGAACAAATCCTCCTGGCAGTCCAACAGGGCGAAGTGCTTTTGATTTCTTATTTTCCTTGGCGGGTTTAGGTGATGCTTTTCCTACAACTTTTGCTGCTGGCTTAGCATTAGCGGCTGGTTTTGCTTTGGCAACTGCTTTGGCTACTGGCTTTGCTTTAGCTACTGCTTTGGCAACTGGTTTGTCTTTTGGACTTGTTCCACCGGCTTTGTCTAATAATCCCATATTTTCACTCTCACTAATACATTTCACCGACTGTACGGTATATCTCAAAGTCTGATGATGCAACGAAGGCATCTATTGATTCCTCACTCATATTTGCTAATTGTCCATCGACAATACTAAAGAATCTACCTCGTAATTCCTCATCGGCGGCTGAAGGATCTCCTCCGACCGCTTGATAAACGGAAAAGTCATCACTTTCAACAAATGCACCAACTACTTCTTCAGGTAAATGAGAACCTAGTAGTTCATCTACAATTCCAACAAAGTTAACAAAGATATCTTCCCCATCAGTAGCCTCTTCTGCAACAACAGCCTTAGCAACTGGTTTTGCAGTTGGAATATTTCTTGTCATCTCGGATTTGATAGATTTTCTTATACTCATTAATTCTTCAAGTTGAGGTCTCAATAAACTTAGTGCTTCAGTATCTCCTGAAGATTTAGCACTTTGGTAATCTGGTTTTAAAACGCGGATTTGATTTTCAATATCACTTAACATATCGGATAGTGACTCTTCAGTCACTTCTTCTTCGACAAGTTGTACTACGGGTGCATCTCTTATTTGAGCTACTTTATCATCATGTTCCTTCTTTCTCAATACAATAATATCTCTATCAAGTGAATGACCAAACCTATCAGCATATCTATCGAGAAGAGATCCTATTTCACCACTGGAAATTCGGTCAATATGGCCGTAAATTTGTGGCAGAGGTTTATCGGATTTTTTAGCCCACAATTGATTATATTCTTCATCGGTTTGTGGTTCAGGCTCAGGGGCTGTAAGTGGTAAGGCCATAGTTTCAGGCATTGGTAAATCAGGGATTGGAGCAATACCAGGCATTGGTAAATCAGGAAGAGGAGCAGCACCGGGCATTGGCATACCTGGGAGCGGAGGCATTGGAGCAGGTGGTAAGGTTGGATTGGGCAATTGCTCAGAAGCCTTTTTCTTGCCTTTCCGGAAACCCATACGACTCACCCTAATGCGAGTGGAGGGCGGTAGAGTCTTGAACCTTACCGAAAGAAGAACGGCGAAATAACTAATTTTAGGGTAATAAATTATTGTCAAAAAATTATTTTCGCCCATCCTTTCAATACTAAGAAAGTAGCGCCTGACTCATGAATCTCAAAAATATCCCCAGATGACGCTTCTTTACGTTTGCCGAGAAATTCAAAAATACAATCATCTTCAATCATTTCTACTTTGATAGATTCATTAGTCCCTAGTACTACTGCTTCCGTAAGTGGTTGATATGTATTGGAACCATCCGGATCTAACCTATCAAGAGGGAACTCACTGACACGCATTCCCGATTTACCATGGAGGGATGTAGGCCACCTAATTTGACGCCTGACATCGATAGTTACAACCTCGTCAGTCTCCCCAGCAGAACCTAAAATTACAGACGAGTCGGTTTTTAGTAAATCTAAGAAAAGGGATTCATATTTATCCAAAACTCCGAAATGACCATCCAATAGACGCGAACTTCGTCTAGAATCTTCTAAAAGTTTGGATAGTTTTTGAATAGAAACGACACCTTTAGTGGAAGTTCTACCCTCACGTTTAGATTGAGACTTAAGGCCTTCATGCAACTCATTGAGTTGAATTTTATGTGAATCACCTTGTTGAGATATATTCTGTAATTTGGCAACCATAGACTCCATTCCATCACGTATCCGGTTAGACCATCCAGAAGAGGTACTATCATGGAATCTTGCAAGACCTCCCTTTACGTCTACTCCTTCTCCACGTATGTGAGATACTAATTCTCTTCGGGCACCAGAATCTAGATGGAACAAACTGGGGTCTCGATAATGTAGATGATATCCTCGGTGGCCAGAAAATGTAACTTGAAGGTATTTCTCATCAAATCCAAACTCGGGTTCAAGGTAATCATTCCATAGAGTCCAAGCCTGCTCACCAATCACTTCTAGCATTCCTGGGAAATCTCTATCTGTGACTCCGGGAAGGTGGTCTCCATCTAAATCAAAAATTAAATCAGCACCATACCAATTCTTATCAGCCATTTTCATTTCAAACGGCCTTTCCCAATATGCAGTAGAGTAAAAACATGAATGCATCGCTCTATTAGAGATGAAGTCACGAACTGATTCTATTTCAGAAAACCCCTTGTGTCTTATTGGTGGTGCCCCTCCAAATGGGATAAACATCCATTCACGAAGTTTCATTCTTGGTGGAACCCAAAGTTCTGCTGAACGGTAATATTTCGCAAACCTATGTGCAAATCTCGACCAACCAGAAGATAACATACTTTCACAACAGAATCAGTCGAGGGTAAATAAATTCAATTACTCTCAGCCATCCAAAATCTCTGCTCTGCTTCACCGACTGTTGTTGCACTATCTGCCCCAGTCAACTCAACATAACAATTCCAACAAAAGTAATTTTTGTCGATGACCATTGCATTACCGAAAGTAAGTCTTGTGCCACATTCTTTACATCTTGGACCCAATTCACCATTTGGTGCTTGTGCAAGTTCAATATTTTCGTGTGGCATTATATCTCCTCATCTACGGCAATTATCAGCGGCACTTGAATTTAATCATCAATAACCACTCGTTTTCGGCTAATCGATATTAACCCAAATCAACTGAGGAGCAAAATTAAATGAGCCATATTGAATAAATTGAGATTTTCTATCTGGCATAACTTAGCCTCTTCCGATAAATTCTACTAACTCAATATTGAAGTCTTTATTGATTAGACCAATATCTTGACCCTCTTGGATAAATTGCTTGATTGAGGCTCTACCATCATCTCCATAATCAATAGTTCTTTGATTGACATACATCGATACGAACTTTTGATTGGTCGCATCGTCTATTCCTCTACCCCATTTTTTAGCAAATTCGAGTGCTTCCGCAGGATTTTCAATAGCGTATTCAATGCTCATTCGTGTATACATGGTGATATCTTCCATGGCCTTTTTGCCAAGATCTCTTCGTACCACATTTCCACCAAGTGGCATAGGAAAATTATCTGTCCTAGAGTTCCACCACTTACCTAAATCGATTAATACGTCTAAGTCATGTTCTACATAAGTCAGTTGACCTTCATGGATTATGAGTCCTGAATCATATTTCCCTTCCAAAACAGCTGGAATAATTTCATCGAATGGAACTACTTCCACCTTCACATCTCCCCAAGCCAGTCTAAGTCCGAGATAAGCGCTAGTCTTCATTCCAGGTACAGCGATTATTGAATTCTTAGCATGCTCGATGCTAATACCTTTCTTACATACTATCATCGGACCATATCCTTCGCCCATAGATGCGCCGCAATTCATCAGTGCATAGTTCTCCGCAATTTCTGGATATGCATGAATCGATACTGCAGAAACTTCGAGTTCTTTGTTGATAGCTCGATGATTTAATGTTTCAATATCTTGTAATTCATGAACAAAATTATACCCAGGGGTTGGGAACTTTCCATTAGTCATAGCATGGAACATAAACGCATCATCAGGGTCTGGTGAGTGACCGATTCTCACAATGTAGTTACCCTTTTCATCTTGCGGCAATTGACTGTTCATAATGATGCGACATGACTGCCCTTCAATAACCATCCGATTTTCGTAATAACAAATTTATGATAAAATCTAATTAAAATCAGATTTATCTGCTATATGTTCAAGTATCTTGAACTTGAGGGATGATTGGTCAAGAATAATGATGCGTAAGAGTATTGCTATATTTTTCACGTTATGTATTGTTGGTAACTTGTTTTGTTTAACTGCTTCAGCATCATCACCATTAGTATACAATGGGGTGACAAGTAATGATGATAGTAGTGATTCATCAAAATATGTGGCTGTCAATTCTAATAATACAATAATAGCAAGTTCTTATTCAAGTACAATAATTTTTCATGATTCTGACGATTTATCAATAATTAATAATTTAGAGTTACAACGTAGTATTTATGATTTGAAATTCTCACCAGATGGAACAAAACTCGGTATAACTATTTCTGGACTGTCTGAACGAATAGATTCAGTAATGGTATTTGATATGGAAAATATGGAGATGATGGGAGAAAAAGAGCGAGTTAATAATAGAAGAAGCAATATTGACTGGACTCCTAATGGTAACTTTATGGCAGTTTCTAATTTCCAAAATGGAATTAATCTTATTGATGTCACAACTATGGATATAGTAAGGGAATATTCTAATCAACATCAAACAGATGTCACTTGTATTGCATTCTCAAATGATGGTCAACAACTAATTTCAGGGGATTTTGAGGGTAATATTAAACTGTGGAATTATGATGGTACTTTCACGGGTAATTCATTCAAGTTGAATGGTCAAATTACAGGTTGTGGTTTTAATTTCCAAGACCAACGTGTAACTGCTGTATCAGAGGAAGGAAATATTTCAATATGGTCTAAATCTGGTACTTTATTGCATGAAAAGAAAATATCCAACTCTGCTGGTATGCAATGGTCGAATTCACAGAATAAGTTATATGTTTTAGAATCAGGAACTGCTCCAAGAATAATCGAAATTGACGGATCAACATTCAATGAGATATCATCAACTTATTTCATTCATCAAGCGATTGATTTCGATATATATTTCAAATCAAATGGAGTTATTGGGGACATTTATACATCGACCGACACTGCACACATCTCAAACTATGCACGACCACAACTAAGGTATGGATATGGCCAACTAGGGTCAGACTTAGATGGTGATGAAATACCTGATAACCTAGATAATGACGATGACGGAGATTCTTTTTTAGACGAGTGGGATTTCAACTGCCCCGATGAAGTAACAGAATGTCAAAGAAGTCCAGATTCGAGTAATATTAGAAATGTCAACTTGAAAATTGATGGTGATAGTTTAATTATTGATGATATTTTTACATTTGGACTTTACGAATCATCGAAGATCCGTAACCTAACCCGACGTGCTTCAATTTCTGACCAGCAGATCAGTTATAATGAAGCGAAACTATTTGAAAATGCAATTTGCCAAAATATTGATTCTGCTGATTTCATTAGTTCTTGGGAGAATTCAATAGAATTTTCTATTGGACAAGTAGAAAATGGGAGTATAGATTGCTTTGTTACAGATGGATTAGTATTCGCTGGAACATTTGACCCTAATGGAATAAAGTTAATGTTTAGAATTACATTCGATATAATCCCTAATACTGAATATCCATTTGATATATCTATTAAGGAGCAAGTCACACATTCAGACGCTTCTATTACCCACTTAGTAGAAAACCATCCAATATTAGTTTCGCACCAAATCCAAGACACTGTTTTTGAAGGGCAAATTTGGTGGAAGTCAGAAGGTACTGTAACGATTAATTTTGAAGAGTTGATTATTGATGAAGAAGAGTCACTAGAATCTTTCATGGAGAAGATTATTTCAAACTCTATTCTCATTATAATAGTTATAATCTTAATAATATCTTTAATTTTTGTGATTGTCAGAAAAAGTAATTCTATTTCATTAGACATTGAAGAAGAAGATCACGATGACGATTATGAGGAGGATTACGATGATGATTATGTTGATGAACAATACGGTGATATTGAATCCTTCGATGAAGATGATGAAACTATAGTATCAAAGCCAAAACCTATCTCACTCACTCGAAACATCTTAGAAGATGAACTGGAAATTATTCATAATGATGTAAAAATAAATGAAGAAACTTCTTCAAACCGAAGAACATTTAGTTTAGATGAAGACGATAAAGTAGTCAAACCAAAAAGAAGGCGTGTAGGGAAAGTAGATCGCAATAAACAAGGCCCGATCATGACTACAAAGCGAAAGGTACTAGGTGAAAAAACTAAGGAAACCAAGACTAAGAAGGTAAATATCAAGTCTGTTAAGAAGGGTGTAAAAACTAGAAAGGTTAGAGCCTCGTCGAAAGTCACCGATGATAAAGAGGATTAACTTAAGAATTCAGCACCACTAGGCATATCACAAGCTTTTGAAAGAAATTCATTCAGACCTTCAATATGAGGTTCGTCTAATCGATTGAATACTTCTCCGAAGTATTTCTCTAGTCGTTCACGCGATAAACCAGACTTAGACATAGCATCGTTAATGACAGAATTTCTATATTTATTACTAGATTCAAATAACTCTAGGTTTTTCAACAGTTCTTTTTGGGCTACTTTTACTTCGGATACAGGAGTATCTTTTCTTGCCGCAAATACACCAAACACCATCGGCTTACCAGTATCTTCCAGCCATGCTTGGCCTAGATCTATGATCACTTTATCGGGGTACTTTCTAGCATACTCAAGTGCTCTATCTCCAATTAGTAGAGCACCATCACAATCATTTAGCATAGGTTCGATTTCAGGAGCCATTGTCTTAAATTCAGGACTAAGTCCGTTTGTCTTTAGTATGTATTTCAGTAGAGCCACAGATGAGGCGGAATCTGATGGTAATGCGACCGAACGCATTTCTTCAACAGTAGTATTTCCAAATAGAAGGACACTTCCAACTTCACCTTTTGAACAAATTCCAAGTTCGGGAACTAGAATAAGTTCTTCATGGTGTTTAGCATAGTCTGCAGCTGGAATAGGTGCAAGAACACAATCTCGTCTCAACAAATGCCCAGTAAGCCATGAAGGAGGCGCTGCAAGAACCTTCCATGGTGATTCAAGTGAATGGAAAAGTGGGTCACAATTCAAGAAAGCTACTCTTGCTATTGTATGCTTCCAACTTTCGCTGAATTGCAGGAATTTTGTGCTATTTTGTATTACCATGTCATCCCTCCGTATTGATTACCTTAAGTCGCCTCGGTCTTTGTGGAGATTTTATGACATAAGGTGAGAAATTTTCATATTTAGTATCTCGTATAACCGGAATACAACCTGCATTAGCAATTAATTTACCCAATTGATATTTATCATAATCTAGGCTTGATGTGGCTCCAGCTAAATGCATAATAGATTCACGCCCAACTGTACCATCAACATCATCGGCACCGAAATTCAGAGCAAGTTCAGCGAGGTAGTCGCCAATATTCATACGATAAGCCTTGATATGAGGAATATTATCCAACATCAGTCTTGAAACTGCAATTGTCCTTAGCGTTTCATTGGAAGTAGATAACTGCGCTTCTGGTAGACGTGTTGAATCTGGTAGGAATGGATAAGGAACGAAGCATTGGAATAAGGAAGTTTCATCTGCTAGTTCCCTTAATTGTATCATATGGTTAAGTCTATCAGATAAATCTTCAATCGTTCCAAAAAGCATTGTACAATTAGAAGGAATTCCAGCCTTATGTGCCTCTCTATGAATATCGATATACTCTTTCGAAGTTTCCTTACCGAAACAAATCTTATCGCGTATTTTATCATTCAAGATTTCCGCTCCACCACCTGGAAGAGAGCCTAAGCCAGCATCTATGAGGCGTTTGAACAATTGATCTATTGGCATGCTGGATATTTTACAAAGATGTTTTATTTCTACTGCCGTTAAGGCCTTTATCGAAATAGAGGGGAATCTCTCTTTGATGCTAGAAAATAAATCACAGTAATATTCTACATCCCAATCAGGATGTAAGCCACCTACTGAGTGTACTTCATCAATCATTGACGAATATTTCTCTAATTCCGCAAGATATTGTTCAATACTAAGAGCATAAGCGTCTTTGGACCTCTTAGTTCTACTAAAGGCACAAAACTTACAAGATAAAACACATATGTTAGTCTGGTTGATATGAACATTGGAATTAAAAAATACATTATCTCCAAACCTTGACTTCTTTGAACTTGTTGCTAGCATTCCTAATTCGAATAAATCAGCATGATGGAATAATTTTAATCCATCTTCAAGATTTAGTCTTTGACCAACTTTTAGTTTGTTAACTACTGGACTAATTTCATCACTCCATTGTTGGCCAGACAATAATTCGGAAAGGTTTTCCTTCCAATTTGGGTCGCTACCAGCCAACTCCATGGTAGACTTCCAACCAGTCATGCCATCTCGTCAAACTTATACTTCAATAAGATATGTATCGAATTAAATACTAAAATATTAATTTAATTTGTCAAATTCAACAATTATCTTGGAGTATTTATCGCAAAAATCTTAGAGTTTACAATAAACTTACGGAACTCTTCGATAACCAACACCGAAAAGGCCACTGAAACAATTATCACCCAATCGCTCATCGCTAAGACTTTAGTTGAAAGTAAACCTCCAATCTCAATATCTGTTAACGGTATTGAAACATTGGCCAGTTGGACAAAGAAAAGTAACAAACCAAAGGAGATGAAGAATGCAATATTAATCGCTTTATTTGAGAATGCACCTAAAGAAAAGATACTTTCCTCTTGAGAACGACAATTCATCACATTGAATAACTGGAACATGATAAACACTGACAAGGTCATTGTTTGAGCATGAACAAAACGATCATCAGCATAACTCTGCCATTCTGATAAGGCATCAGCATCCCCTGCATTACATAATTCTTGGTCAAATGGTAAACTTCCTTCATCTGCTAATGGAAGGCCATTACAAGCCTCTATGCCACCGCCAGCTAGGAAGAAAACAAGTAGAGTACCTGTCACCATTACTGCACCAAGATAGAAAATTAGCCAAATATCTCCTTTATTTGGTAATCCTTCATCTACAGGTCGCGGAGGTCTACTCATGACATTACCATGCTTTTTCTCAACACCTAAAGCGACTGCAGGTGGTCCATCCATCAGGATATTTATGACCAATATTTGTGTAGCAGTCAATGGAAGATTCCAACCAAAAATCAAAGTTGATACAATAATTAGCGCAACTGCCGCTACATTTGTTGAGACTTGATACCTAACGAAATTACGTATATTTTGGTAAATCTTTCTACCTTCTTCAACAGCATGAACAATGTTGGCAAAGTTGTCGTCTTGTAGAACCATATCCGCTGCGTCTTTAGCTACGTCGGTTCCAGAAATACCCATTGCAATACCTATGTTGGCACGTGAAAGAGCAGGCGCATCATTGACTCCATCACCGGTCATAGCAACAATTTCACCTTGACTCTGTAAAGAACTAACAATACGCATTTTTTGGTCAGGAGCAACTCTTGAGAAAATAGTAGTATTTGCGGCTGCTTCAGCCATTTCAGCATCGGTGAATTTCGATATCGCATCACCATTAATAGCGGCTATTGCACCATCAGTAATACCTAATTCTTTGCCGATTGCTGTAGCAGTGAATTGTTGATCTCCTGTAATCATTTTGACTTTAATACCAGCTTTTTGGCAAATTTCAATAGCATCCTTGACTTCCGGACGTGGGGGGTCCATAATCCCAATCAATCCTAAAAATATAAATCCGGATTCGACTTTTTCAACATCATAAATATCTTCGTCATCATCTAATCTTCTTGCGCAAAGAGCGAGTACTCTCATTGCTTTGCCAGCCATATCTTTGTTAGCCTCAGATGCTCTATCGAAATCCATACTTTCAATTGGGACGATTTCATCATCCTTGATTTTCCATTCAACTAAATTGATATATCCACCAGCACCACCTTTCGAGAAGATCCATTTTTCCCCTTCATATTCATGAATAACAGACATACGCTTTCTTTTTGTATCAAAAAAGAATTCATGCAATCTATTGTGTCTTTGAGCAAATTTTTGGACATCACCATTAATCTTCCAACCTGCTACTGCACAAGCCGAGTCAGTTGGGTCTCCAAGTGCTTGCCAATATCCTTCAACCTTAGATATTTGAGAGTTGTGACAAAGACTCAGACATGCTGCTGCGAGTCTGAAACCAAGGTTATTTTGATGTTGTGAAAAACCGTCGTCGCCTAAAGGTTTACCTTCAAAAAGAAGTTCGCCTTTTGGTTTGAAGCCTTCTCCAGTAATTTGAAAATTACCTTCAGTAGTCGAAATTTGACGAGCAGTCATCTGGTTTTTAGTCAATGTACCAGTTTTATCAGAACATATTACTGTGGTTGAACCCAGTGTTTCAACTGCCTTCATTCTACGAATAATTGCCTTATGCTTTGCCATATTACGCATCCCTAGAGCCAAGGTAATGACTAAAATTATTGGTAAACCTTCTGGAACAATGGCTACGAAAATTGCTATAGCGATGATGAATTGGTCTACTGCAGCTTCCTTAAGGTCGACATTCGGTTCTCCATAAGCAATAATCATCTCTAATGAGACTAAAAGAACTGCTACAATTAATGCGATGAAACCAAGGAATTTACCTAGTGATTCTAATTTCAACTCGAGAGGTGTTTTTGGAGTTTCGGAGCCTGCAATATCGCTAGCAATCTTGCCTAACTGCGTTTTCATTCCCGTTGAAACTACAACTCCAATTGCCCTTCCAGAAGCAATACAAGTGCCCATAAAAGCCATATTTTTTCGGTCAGCAAGTAGGGTGTCAATATCAAGTAAGTTCGAACTTTTCTCGACTGTTAGTGATTCACCTGTGAGTGCTGATTCATCAATTTTACACTGATATGATTCAAGAATTCTTAGATCCGCTGGTACATTTAATCCTTCATATAAATTTACTATATCACCAGGTACTAATTCTTGAGTAGGTACCTCAATATCTGTATCATTTCTGACAACAACACATTGTGATAATGACATTTGCTTAAGAGACTCCATCGCTTGTTCAGCTTGACCTTCTTGCCAGTATCCAAAGAAAGCATTGGCAGTTAGTACCATAAAGATGAAAATAGCATCACCTGGCTCATCAGGATGAATCAAAAGTGCTACGATAGCAGCCCCGATTAGCAAGTAGTTTAGTGGGTCATTATACTGAGATAGAAATCTAATCCATCCAGGGGTCTGTTCTGGTTCTGCAAGTTTATTCTCACCATATTTGGAACGTCTTATATCAACTTCTTTAAGACTTAATCCCGACTTGGTTACTTCAAGTTCCGTTAGTGCTTCATCAGTAGAAATATTATGCCAAGAATTTACCATATAAACACCATTGATTATTTTTCCCAGTACAAACGAACTTATCATAATGATGGTGGAAATCCCATAATAAACAACGATGTTTTCAACAACTGGTTAATGTTGCCAAGACCATGTCGGAACTTGGGGAGCCATACATTCCGGCTTCTGAATCACCTCTTGAATTAACTGGGAGAGTGATAGTGGTAGGTATTTTACTTGGAATCTTAATGACTGCAGCAAATGCTTACCTTGGTTTGTATGCTGGAATGACTGTATCGGCAAGCATTCCTGCTGCTGTAATGTCAATGATTATTTTACGTTCACTTTTCAAAGATGTAAGTATATTAGAAAATAATTCTGTTCAAACAATGGCTAGTGCTGGAGAATCTTTGGCTGCTGGAATAATATTTACTGTACCAGCACTACTGGTGATACCTAATGTGTGGGATGAAATTAAATTGGTTGAAACCACAATCATTGCACTTCTCGGCGGATTACTAGGTACGATGTTCACAATTGCATTAAGGAGATTATTCATAGTTGAAGAAGCCCTACCTTATCCAGAAGGTGTCGCCTGTCGTGAAGTCCTAGTCGCTGGAGAAGAAGGTGGAGAAGGTGCTCAAGCAATACTGTATGCACTGGGAATTGGGGCTATTTATGGATTGGTTGTAAAAGGATTCAAAGCAACACACCACACAGTCGAAAATGTATCTCAGTTCCTTGGAACGAGAATTTATGCTGGAATGGATTTGTCGATAGCATTACTTTCTGTTGGTTTTATCGTCGGTATACGAATTGCTTCATATATATTCCTTGGAGGATTGATTGGTTTTGTAATTCTAACCCCTATGTATGGGCTGATTAATGGTTGGGGGGAATTGGGGCCATCGGAAGTAGATGTTTTCATGAATGTTTGGAAAGAACAAATACGTTATGTCGGAGTCGGTACAATGGTTGTTGGTGGACTATACACACTATGGTCAATGAGAAAGACAATAATCACTGGGATTACAAAGGCAATTACATCTAAGAGTTCTGATGAATCAGAATTATTGAGGACTGAAATCGACTTACCAATGAATAAAGTGTTCATATTCTCAGGGTTTTTAGTAATAGTAACCATTTTGTTTTATTGGGCCAAAACGGGCTCATTTATTTTAGCACTAGCCGGTGGATTATTCTTGGCTCTCACAGCATTCTTCTTCGCTGCAGTTGCAGGATATATCGCAGGAGTCGTGGGGTCGTCAAATTCACCAGTCTCAGGAATGACTATTGCAACTTTACTATTTACAGTAGTTCTAGTGCTACTCATAGGCGATGGATTACTCAACCTAGATACATCTACATTGATGCTTGCTACTATGTTAATAGCCTCGATCGTAGCATCATCTGCTGCTATTGCAGGAGATGTAATGCAGGATTTAAAAACAGGACATATGGTTGGTGCCACACCACGTCTTCAGCAAATCGCTGAAATCATAGGTGTAATTACCGGGGCTCTTGTTATCGCTCCAACATTAAAATTACTCCATAGTGCATTTGGAATTACCGAGACTGCATGTCTTCGAGAAGCAGAAATTAATGGCCGTGACTGTTCAAATGCATTACTTGCACCGCAAGCAGAACTTATCGGAGATATTGTTAGAGGTGCTTTTGTTGGAGATGTTAATTTACAAATGATTGCTTTAGGTGTCGCCATTGCAATTGTATTGATATGGTTAAAAATGCCTGTTATGAGTGTTGCAATTGGGATTTATCTGCCACTTGGCCTTTCGGTTCCAATCATGCTGGGAGGGATTATTTCGTATTTCGCTCTGCGAAGTGCACACATTAGGGTAGATGGGGAGATTCGTGATGAGCCCTCTAAACGAGCGAAAGAGGCTGCTAAAGAAGTTGAAAATAGAGGAGTCTTAATCGGTGCAGGTTTTATTGCTGGAGAATCAATATTAGGAGTATTTGTAGCACTTCTAATCGTTACAAATATTAACTTAGATAAAATATTTAGTACAGGTGAATTAAATAATTTACTTTCCCTGTTATTCTTTGGATGGTTCGTAGCCATATTCATTTGGTTAGCTACCAGAGCTCTTCCAAGTGGTGGTAATCTAATCAATGAAGCACTGATTATAATGAAAGATAGTGCACAAAAATTCATAGGGATTTTCATTCCAAAAACAAAATAATACGATTTGAAAATCACCTCCTCCTTACAAAAGCATCAAAGGTCGTCGGCAATGGCCAGTTTTTGAGGGTGACAATATGTCCATGAGTAATGAGGAAGTTGAAGAATTTGCACGTAAATGCAGAGTTGAAATCGTTAAGATGGTATATAGAGCACAAGCCGGGCACCCAGGTGGCTCACTTTCGGAAATTGATCTAATATCTGCACTATATGCTACAAGAATGCGGGTTAGACCATCCGAACCTAAGTGGGAAGATAGAGATAGATTCATTCTTTCCAAAGGCCACGCATCTCCAGGGATGTATGCTGTACTGGCTGAAATGGGATTCATTACACATACCGACTTAGAATCATATCGAGTATTAGGAGGAGTTTGCCAAGGTCACGTAGATATGAAATGGTGTCCTGGTGTAGACTTTTCAGCTGGTTCCTTGGGAATGGGCCTATCATTTGGAATGGGTTGTGCAGTAGCGGCAAAACTCGAAAATAGTGACAGAAGAGTATTCGTCATGATTGGAGATGGTGAAATCCAAGAAGGAAGTATTTGGGAGGCTGCAATGGCTGCAAGACATCATGAACTTGGTAACCTCAAGGTCATCTTGGATAGAAACCGAATCCAAAACGATGACTTCTGTGAAGTTCAAATGCGAATGTTTGATATTCCTGCAAAGTGGAAAGCATTTGGTTGGACTGTGAAAGAAATTGATGGTCACAACATGAATGAGATTTCTGAAGGTTTAGATTTCCTTGAACAAACTAATGATGGACCAGCAATACTAATCGCTCACACTATCAAAGGCGCAGGAATCTCTTACATGGAAAATAATCCATCATTCCATGGTGCTGCTCCTAATGATGAGCAATATCATCAAGCAATGGTCGAACTCGGGGAGGTCGAAGTATGAGTAGAATGGCAGCAACAAGAGATGGCTATGGTCAAGCACTTCTTGACTTGGCAAGTAATCCTAAAGTGGTTGTTCTGGAGGCAGATTTAGGTAAATCTACCAAGTCTCTTCACTTTAGAAAGCAACATCCAGAGAGAACGGTCTCTTGTGGAATTGGAGAACAAAATATGTTACTGGTTGGAGCAGGTTTGGCTTCTTCAGGATACATACCATTCGCTAGTACATTTGCAATCTTCACTGAACGAGCATTTGAACAAATGCGAAATGGAGTTGCAAGACCAAACTTGGCAGTTCATCTGTGTGGAAGCCATGGTGGAACCCATACAGGAACTGATGGTTCATCAGCCCAATCTATTGAAGATTTAGCAATATTTAGGACACTACCTAATGTTGTAGTAATGCACCCATGTGATGATGTTAGTACTAGAGAATTAACAATGCAACTTCCCGAACTTGGAAAACCCTCTTACATGAGAACTGCAAGAAATAAGACTCCTGTTATGTATGATGGTAAAGAAAGTGAGATTAAGATTGGCAAAGGTATGGTTCTAAGAGAAGGTAATGATGCTGTTATCATCGCATGTGGAGTTATGGTATCTGAGTCGATTAAGGCTGCAAATTCACTTGAAGAAAAGGGAATATCTGTCACTGTTGTCGACATGCATACACTCAAACCGCTTGACACTGACTTGATTAAATCTTTAGTTGAAAAGTGTGGAGTAGTGGTTACTGCTGAAGACCACAATGTGATTGGAGGACTTGGTGGCGCTGTCGCTGAATATCTATCTTCCAATTGCCCTGTACCATTAGAAATGGTTGGTGTTAAAGATAGATTTGGAGAATCTGGTCAATCGGATGAAATGCTAGACTTGCTTGAAATTTCAAGCCCATTCATCGAAGATGCAGTCAATAGAGCAATCAATAGAAAATAATGAAAGTAATAAACGAGTGACATTAGTATGCGAGCGACTAATACTGCGTATTTTTTGATTGCATTGATTTTTGCTTCGCTATTGATAGTTGCCCCTAATTCTACAGCATTAGAAGTTGAAAACTCTCAAGTTCCTGTGTGTAATGCTGATAGAAATGAATCATGGAGTGTTGGTTTAATTTACTGCAATTCCAACATGAATATTGGATATACACTTCTTTCACCAATATCTTCTACCACTTCCTACCTAATTGACGAACATGGAAGAGAGGTACATAACTGGCAGTCAGCAAGTGGTCTTCGCCCAGGTTTATCGGCTTACTTACTCGATGATGGTGACTTACTACGTACTGGTAATTTAGGTAATACCCAACCTGGTGACTTCTCAGCAGGAGGTGCATCTGGAAATATTGAAAGAATTTCTTGGGATGGGGAACTAGAATGGTCATGGAACTATTCTACAAGAGACCATAGGAGCCATCATGATATTGAACCAATGCCTAATGGAAATATTCTATTGATAGCATGGGAGGAGAAGACTGAACAAGAAGTTGCTCAATCGGGAAGGAATTCTGAATCTACCAATTCCGATAAAACCGTAACTTCTACAACTCTATGGCCTGACAAGATTTTAGAAATTAAACCCATCGGAACACAAGATGTAGAGATAGTTTGGGAGTGGCATGCTTGGGATCACTTAATTCAAGACTTCGACTCATCAAAAGATAACTACGGAGTAGTTAGTCAGCATCCAGAATTATTAGATGTTAACTTTAATGATGCCACAAGTGGTGCTTCAGGTGGACGTGATTGGATGCATTGTAATGGAATTGATTATAATTTGGAATTAGACCAAATCGCTATTTCCTGTAAGAACATGAATGAAATTTACATTATAGACCACAGTACTACAACGATTGAAGCCGCAGGACATAGCGGTGGAAATAGTAACATGGGTGGAGATATTCTATACAGGTGGGGTAATCCTGAAGCATACCGTGCTGGAGATAATAGTGACCAGCAATTATTCGGCCAACACGACGTTCAATGGATTGAGCAAGAAAGACCCAATGCTGGAGATTTGATTGTTTTTAATAATGGCAATGGTAGAAACACTCTCTATTCTTCTGTCGATATAATATCACCACCTGAAATTAATGGAACTTATCAAAAAAATAACAGTGAGGCATATGGGCCTAAAACTGTAAATTGGAGTTGGGATATTGGAACTGATATGTATGCTCCATCAATATCTGGCGTTGAAAGACTAACAAATGGTAATACATTGATCACTTATGGAACTCAAGGCACACTTATTGAAGTTGACTTACAAGGAGAAGTTGTTTGGAAATATATCAGTCCAATAAATTCTGGTGAGGTTCTATCACAGGGCGATTCTATCTACACTGGTAATGGAAACAAAGTGTTCAAAGTTCGTAGGTATGATTCTAATCATATCGCTTTTTATGGTAAAGTCATGACACCAGGTGAATATATTGAAAATTGGAATGATTTATGCCCTGATGAGAATTCTATTCCGTGGGATAAAGATGGTGATGGATGTCTTGATGATAGTGATTTAGATGGAGTTACTGATGATTTGGATAATTGTAATGGTTTTGATGATTTCAAAGATTCTGATGGAGATAATATACCTGATGACTGTGATGCAATAATTGATTCTGATAATGACGGAGTAAGAGATAGTTTAGATTTATGTAATGGCTTTGATGATAATATCGATAATGATAGTGATATGGTTCCGGATGGATGTGATACATTCATTGATTCTGATAATGATAGTATTATTGATGAATTAGACTTATGTGTCGGGTTTAATGATTTGATTGATATAGACAATGATTCCATTCCCGATGATTGTGATGAGTTAATTGATTCTGATAATGATGGAGTTGCAGATGAAATGGATTTATGCCCTAATACTTCAATTCCATCAGGAGATGAAATCGTAGATATAGATGGCTGTAGCATATTTCAAAAAGATTCTGATCTAGATGGAATAAATGACGGAGAGGACAAGTGCCCTGGCGGCAACGATTCTATCGATACAGATTTAGACCTCATTCCAGATTATTGTGATGACTCCATTAATTCTGTAAATGAAAGTAATATAGAGAAAGAAAATAACAGCGAAGAAAATTCTAGTTCTAATGATTCTACCCAAACAAAATCTATTATTTCGACTACTGATTACATTTACATAGCCTCTGTTGTATCGATAATAGTAGGTTCCATGATATTCCTTTACCGGAATAAGAAATAATTTGTTCATACGGATAATTCAAAGAGTGCCTTCTATTCCACATAATCATGGAGTTCTTTTTAGACACCGCTGATGTAGATGAAATTCGTGAAATAGCCGCATGGGGAATACTTGACGGTGTGACTACAAATCCCTCACTGATAAAGAAAAGTGGCCGTGATTTTAAAAAAGTAGTAAGAGAAATCGCATCAATATGTAATGGACCAATCTCTGCTGAAGTTACTGCCCTTGATACTGCTGGAATGGTAGAACAGGGTTTGGCTCTTAAAGCAGAACTACCTGAAAATGTTATTATCAAAATACCTTGCACTCCCGAAGGATTAGCAGCCACAAAAACTCTGTCTGATAAAGGTATCAAAACAAATGTCACATTGATTTTTTCGTCATCGCAAGCTTTGATGGCTGCAAAAGCAGGAGCGACTTATGTATCTCCTTTCATCGGAAGAATTGACGATACTGGACACGACGGAATGAACTTAATCGCTGAAATTATGGCAACATGGGATAATTACCCAAGTATTACAACAAAGGTTCTTGCTGCTTCCATTCGACATCCAACCCATGTTCTACAGTGTATTCAACTTGGTGCACATACAGCAACTATGCCAGCAAAAATTTTCCGACAGTTGATGAAGCATCCTCTGACCGATAAGGGAATTGATGGCTTTATGAAGGACTGGGCCGATGTAGAAGCAGCAGGTAATGCTTGAAGCCATCAAAATATTATTCAACCCTCGAAAGGAGGATTCTTGAATGATAAGTGCACACCCTCGCATTACGGGGGATTACTATGTCTGACATGAGAGATAGACTTCAACAACTATTGGATGGTGAACTCGACCCATCTGAAATAGCAGATGATGCTGCATTGGTAAGTTTAGCAGACCGATTGTATGGGATCAAAATTGCTCCGGTTAAACCTGTTAAATCCCGTGACTTTATTGACCAGACTCCAGGTATACCTGTTACTGAGGTTGCACCTCCAACTAACATGTTAATCGAAGTGATTGAGCCACTTGGACTTCCAGTCAATGACTTACCACACCTAGATATGCCTAATTTGCCAAGCATCAAAAGTAATAATTCTAAATTATTGAAGTTTGCGTCAATATCCGGATTATTATTGGTTATCGCTAACTTGTTTGGACTACTCTCTAAAGTACTAGGATCATTATGTGATGTTGATGAACAATGTCGTGGGGCTGAGCAAACAAGAATCAATTTATTGAGTCCACATAAAATAGGCTCATCAGAAGGTTGGTCTTATTCTCTTTTAGATGATAGTGCTTCAGGCTTAGGTGGAACTGCTGGCGGGATTGGAATTCCCGACGTCGTTGCCCTCGTGATATTATTGATTGGAACAATAGTGTTACTTCGAAAGAAGTGAGACAAATGGATATTGATATTTTTACTGAAATACTGTCATATATCGGTATGATTTGTATTTTAGTCGCCTTTTTGTTGGAAACTAGAGATATCTTGGGGAGTAAAGATACCAGATATCTATCTCTGATGGCGATAGGTTCAGGATTACTCGCTATACGTGCATTATTAATTTACGAATGGGCATTCTTAGTATTAGAAATCGTTTGGTGTTTGGCAGCCATTATGGCTTTGATAAAAACCAAGAGATAATGGGTAGAATTTTATTTTTCAAGCGTCATCTTGATGAGAGAGATGATTGCAGTTGAGAATATGAGCCAAGGTCCGGGTAAAGCCAAGAGGGGAATACCTTCTAAGGTGGAAAATTTCAATGAATGGTACCCATTCATCGTTGAAGCATCAGATCTTGTCGACAAAAGATATCCAATTAAAGGAATGGATGTCTGGAGACCTTATGGTTGGAAGACAATGCGTCTTATCGATAATCTAACTCATAATGAGATGGAAAGAACAGACCATGAAGAAGTTAACTTTCCGCTTCTAATACCTGAGAAGCTTCTAGAAAAAGAAAACGCTCTTGTCGCAAGATTAAAGCGAGCAAGAGAAGAAGGTGTAGACCCTGACGAGTTAAGAGATGAAGATGAAGAGGGTGGGTTCAAAAAAGAAGTTTACTGGGTAAAACATGCAGGAGATAATGACTTAGACATACCTATGTTTTTACGTCCAACTTCGGAGACTGCAATGTATACTATGTTTCCATTATGGATTCGCTCTCATAAAGATTTACCATTAAAAATATATCAAATGGTTAATACTTTTAGATATGAAACAAAACAAACTCGCTCATTTATCAGAGTAAGAGAAATTCATTTCTTTGAAGCCCACACAGCCCATGCTACAGAAGATGATGCAACAAGACAAATCGCAGAAGACTTAGAAATCGTAGACCGAATAATGAATGACTTATGCTTACCAATAATCAAAGCTAAGAGACCTATTTGGGATACTTTCCCTGGCGCTTGGTACACTATTGGAATCGATGCTGTAATGCCAAATGGTAGGACCTTACAAGTTGCATCATGCCATCACTACCGTGACCAGTGGGCAAAAGCGTTCGATATTAAATATGAAAATCTTGAGGCTAAACAGCAATATTGTCACCAGACTACTTATGGTATGTCTGAGAGGTTACTAGGGGCAGTAGTTGGAATGCATGGCGATGATAATGGACTAATTATGCCACCTGCAATAGCTCCACATCAGATAGTAATTTGTCCTATGATAAAGAAGAATTCCGAAGTTGATACTGTAAGTGCTGCCAATGAAATTGCAGAAACTCTACGAAATAGTGGATTTAGAGTGAAGGTTGATTCTAGAGATATTCGTGCTGGACAGAAATATTATGATTGGGAAATAAAAGGAGTACCTCTAAGACTTGATTTGGGTCCTCGTGATATTGCCCAAGGTACTGTCTTTGCAGCAAAACGAACCGGTGGTAAAGAACCGCTTCCGATGGATACAATTGTCGAAAGTTGTAGAGCAGCACTTGAAGAGGTTTCAGATGAATTGAGAAAACGTTCTTCTATTCACATGGATGATGTTATTCAGCCATTACCTGAGTTCAAAGAAACAGATGGAGTTTGGTCTATGAATGGTGTTATCGAAGATGGTAAAATTTACCAAATAGCCTTCGATGGAACCGATGCGCATGCAGAAGTTATCGAAAGACATACTGGACTCACATTCTTAGGTGATGCAACTGAAGAATTTGATGCAGCAAGACCTTGTCATATGTCAGATAAGCCTACAACTAGAAAAGTAATCCTAGCCAAAACCTATTGAGTCAAAAAAGAATATAGGAGTAAAGAACAAAAGTCATAACCTTATGGAATCGTCATGTCCGATGAGTTAAACATGACGGAAGTGTTAACTCTCGTACAAGATTTTATCACTTCTGATGGAGTAATTAAGTCAGAACATCGTAAATTTTACCAAATTTTACGAACTAAATTGGCCTTACATGATGGTATGTTTAACCAGTATAATGTAGAGCAATTTATGATCTTAGCTAGAACCGAAATCCTAGAACTAAGTGATGAAGAGTACAATGAAATATTCAATGTAGTAATGGACAGATTCACATTGAGCGAGAGAATGGAAAATGAAGCCAGATTAGAACAAGAGCTAGTTATTCAATCGAGACTTCGTGCCGAGGCTGAAGCAAAAGTATATTCTGAAACTGAGGCTCGAATGAGGGCAGAACAAAATATCATTGAAATAACAGAAGTGACCGAAATAAGAGTTGAATCTGAAGAAAATGAATCTGTTAGTAATGAGGTTGATGTAAATGAAATTATTGAATCTCAGGCTCGTATGAGGGCCGAACAAGAAGCTAGAGCAGTTGCTGAAGCAAGAAGGATTACAGAAGAAACCGAACGTATCAATGCTGAGAATGAAGCAAAGGCCAAAATCGAAGAAGAGAAAAGATTGGTGGCTGAAGCTCAGGTTAGAGCTCAACTAGAGGGAGATGCCCGAAAAAGAGCAGAAGAAGAAGTACGAATCAAGATTGAAGAAGAAACTCGAATTAAAATCGCTGAAGAACAACGACTAGCCGCAGAAGCCAAACTAAAAGCACAACAAGCAGAAGAACAGAGAAAACTAGCCGAAGAAAGTGCAAAAACAGAGGAAGAAAATCGTTTGGCTAAAGAGCAAACTGAAAAATTAAGACTAGCCGAAGAAGCACGAATTAAGGCTGATGAAGAAGCACATCTAAAGATGGTTGAAGAAGCAAGAAATATAATGTCTGAAGAACAACGTTTGGCTGCAGAAAGCATTGAAATGGCAGAGCTAGAAGAACAGAGGAAATTGGAAGAGGAACAAAAACTCTTAGATGATGAAGAAAAGCGTTTAGCAGAAGAAGAAAGAGTTAGAATCGCTGAACAGGAAGCAATAGTTGCTGCTGAGTTAGCCGTCAATAGAAAGGTAGTTCCGGATTTACCGCCTTTGGATGATTAAAATTAATCACATTCCGAATGAAGATGGATCCATATCCATATCTCCATCTTTCATCATTTTTCGCATTTGTTTATTCAGTTTACGATTACCGCCCATTCCCTTCATCATTTTTCTAGAGCGATTCCATTGACCAATTAATTCTCGCACATCCTTTTCACGAACACCAGAACCACGAGCAATTCTCTTTATTCTATCAGCCTTAATTTTGGCAGGTTCATTCTTTTCCCAACCTGTCATACTATCCATGATTGTTCGATAACGGTCTAAGTTACCTTGCATAGCATGCTTTTGAGATTTAGACATCCCTCCTAATCCTCCAAGCATATTACCTGGTAAAAAAGACATAAGTTTGTCAATAGTGCCCACTTTAGACATCATTTCCATTTGCTTGTACATATCGTTTAGAGTAAACCTTCCACTCATCATTCTTTGAGTCAAGCGCATAGCTTCTTCTTCATCTAAATCTTCAGGTGCTAAGTCAATTAACCCTTGGATATCTCCCATTCCAAGAAGTCTGGAAATAAATCTATCCGACTCAAACTTTTCCAAATCACTGACTTTTTCTCCAACACCAATGTGAACGATTGGAGCGCCTGTTGCGGCAACAGCTGAAAGTGCACCACCGCCTCTGGCAGTACCATCTAATTTAGTAACTACAATTCCAGTCACTCCAGCTAAGGTATGGAATGATGCTGCAACTGGACCTGCTGCTTGACCGACTTGAGCGTCAATAACAAGCCATCTTTCTGTAGCCCGAGTTAAAGAAGAGATATTCTCAAGTTCTTCCACTAGTTCTTGATCTAATTGGTGACGTCCAGCAGTATCTACTATTATCATATCAGCCGAGGCACACTCTTTCAAACCATTTCTAACAATAGATGCTGCATCTTTATTTTCAGGTTCTCCATAAACTATTACCGAAGAGTCTTCGAGTAATTGTGAAAGTTGAGCATATGCCCCAGGACGATGAACGTCAGCTTCTATTACTGCGACCCTTAAGCCATGTTTTCTTCTATACCATTCAGCAAGTTTTGCAGTTGTAGTAGTTTTTCCTTGACCGTATAAACCTACGAGAAGAAGAGTGGAGCCTCTAGGTTGAAAATCATGTGAAGGACCTAGAATTCTTACCAGTTCAGTATAGAGAATATTCATAGCATGTGTTTGTAAGTTTAGACCAGGCCTAGGTTCCTCTTCCTTGAGCTTATTTTCAAGCCTCTCGACTATTTCCTTAGTTTGCCTAACGTTGAAATCTGCTTCTTGCAAAGCTCTTCTCAAACTACGTGTCATTTCTCGAAGTTCTTCCTCATCTAACTTTCTTCTATTTTTAAGAAAGCCAAGGGAGCGGAATATCCCTCTAGATAGACCTTCGAGTGCCATGATGGTCCGTGACCGTTTTACTCTTTGAACCCATTCATTAAATAATCATTCAAGAGGGATATCGAGACGTAGTACATCTCCTTCCAATTTAGCATCGACTTGACTTGCTTTCACTGGAACGCTTGTATTGATTTCTTTCTCTCTGCCATTAAGACCAATATACAGAACTCCTTCATCACTTCTTAGAGATAATTCATCACGCTTTATTCCAGGAAAATGAAGGAAAATACGCTCAAATCCTTCATGAGATTCCGTTACCATACCGCGGTGGATTTCATGCTTCAATAAGTCTCCAATTTTATGTGGACCCAGAGAATCTTCAATTAATGTTGGAGGGCCATACAATGTTTTACCGACATTTCGTAAATTTTCAATCCCAATAACTTCCTGGTCTAATAACTCTAGTGATGCGATATCTACTGAATCTAATTTATCCTCTAATTCTGAAATACGTAATAATTCCGCATCTCTTCTTTTGATTAGGAAAGGATGGTCAAACTCGGGAGTTAGACGGTTTACTAAGCAACTATGCACTGGAAGATTAAATTCCAAAAGAGATTTGTGGGCTCGAAGGGTTTCATTAACACCCATTCTTTCAGGAATTGTGACCAATGTGAAAGATGTTAACTGTTCATCACTCAGAACTCGGCGAACATGCAAGACTCTGCGACGGAATTTTTCTAATTCCTCCTTCATCTCATTACTTTCTTTACTACCAAAAAGCATTGACCTAATTCCACCAGATATTCTCATCATACGAATTAGTCGACCTGACCAGGCTTCGATTATTTCAGGTAGAGAGA
Source organism: Candidatus Poseidoniaceae archaeon (assembly GCA_949372655.1). Lineage (GTDB taxonomy): Archaea > Thermoplasmatota > Poseidoniia > Poseidoniales > Poseidoniaceae > MGIIa-L1. The sequence continues at coordinate 98,995 of CASIAI010000003.1, read as the reverse complement.
GGAATCTTAGAGTGTGTCCAGTTGGTGCTGTGTCAAAGACAATTACATCCCAATTTGGGTCTTCAACATGCCGCAACAGTTCATCAAATGCTAATGCTTCATCCAGTCCTGGAAGAATCATTTCGGAAGTTTGAATTTCAGATTTCATATCTTCTATTTCTTCTTTGGCATTTGAGTCAAGCATCATACTAAGACCTCCAAGACCTCCTAGACCTCCTTTATTGTTCATTCCATCTACCATTTTGCCTAACTTAGGAAGTAGGTTCGATATTTTAGATTCAGGGTCCATCTCTAAACCAAACAAACCTTCAACACCATCAATTGGAGTTGGTTCAGTACCAATATCAACACCTAAAGAATCTGAAGTTGAATGAGCAGGGTCACTAGACACAATAAGGACACGGAGTCCTGAATCTGCTAGCCAAACAGCGGTAGCCGCTGATGTTGTGGTCTTACCCACTCCACCTTTCCCACCAAATAACAGTAGTCTTGCCATGACATGGCCTAACGTTGAAGGTCTTTGAATCCAACGCAAATCAAAAAAATCTACATTGACTTGATGAAGTAAAACTATCAGGGCCAATTATGGCTTCGACATTACTATTGTTCCAATTAGCGAGTATATCCGCTCTAATTGGGATGACAATGGGTTGGAAAGGCGTAATGACACGATATTCTGGATTCTATGACCTTCCCACTGCATGGAGCAATATATTCTGGGGTTTATTACTTGGTGGAGTTTACGGAAGGTTAGCTCATGACGCTGTAATAAGCCCATATCTCTCTATGCTCTTAGACGATAATCAAGGAGTTGTCAATCCACTAAATATAATCATTATTTGCGTATTAGCATCGGTAGCATCACACTTTCTGCTAAGAAGAGGTAGAGTTAGGAAAGGAAGCTCACAAACAACCAGTGGTTGGGCATTAGGTCTTGCGACCGGTGGAATGATTTCTATGATAATGATTTACAAGACAATGGAAGTAAAAGACGAGTTTGGCTTCAATTATCTAGAACTAGTAATTACGATCGCAGGGATAGCTGTCTTTAGCCCCAGATGTGAGGCACTTATCACCAGTTATCATGGCCATCTGATGCTGAAAGGAAAAAGGTGGGGTGCAGTCTTACGCTCATCCTTTTGGCGATGTGGATATATGATTATGTTCCCATTCGCAATGATTAATCTTCTAGCATGGATATTTATTATTCCAATGATACTTATTTTCACAAGAAGCTCGAATTTATGGATATGGGAATCTATCCCTAGTGAGGGTAAGAAAAGATTGAGAAAAATATGGGCGAGGCAAGCGAGAATGAACAAGGAAATGTCCAATGAAAAGCACAATCATAATCAAATTGATGATTCTAGTGAGTAAGTAGTTCTTTACTTGACTCATGTACCATCAATTAGCTAATTTATGTTTCACTTTACAAATAAAGAGTTTGATGGCTTTCCGCAGGTAATCGTTATACAATGCCGGCAAGGACGGTGTAATATGGGCAACTGCCCTTATTGCCGAAGCGTCACTCTACCGGGTGATACAATTTGCTATTCCTGTGGGAGGGTGTTAGCCAACATTAAATCTCCAAACTTTGCTGCTGAGCAACAATTCAACCGAGGGAATGTTGAAACTACATACATGAAAACAAAGAAACCAACCAAGTCTGGTATGGTTATGACCCACAAGGGTAAGAGAAGAAATATTCTGAAGAGAAGAAAAAATAGATTTCGTAGCGTAATCATGCTTAGTTTAGTTGCTTTCATAATGCTCTCTCCACAAGCTCGAGAACACGTGTTTGAAAAATGGGCTGGAATTAAAGAATACATTCAGTTAGCCGCTGCACCTTACCATCTGTATCCTGTTGAATCAACTTATACAATTGCTAAAACTATTGATTTTTATAATGAAGATGGAAATAGTTATGCTACAGAGAATTTAGCAATACCGAATGATATTTCATCCCTGCACAAGGAAAACTCTACATTTTCTTATACCGATGGAGTTACTCCCAATGATGTACCAAATTCAATTCAGAAAATCAATTCTATTAAATTAGTTATAAATGATGATGACTATATATCGATACCATTGAATGGCCAGCCAGTTAAATCCTTTGCAGATAAGGTCATTACTAGCGATGGGCATAGTATTTGGTGGCCTGGAGTAGGCCCTGGAGTAAACGAGTGTAAGATTGGGAACTGTGTCAAGTTTAATCTCAGTTTGGGACCTAAAGAATCTGCAAAGGTTACATTTGCAGTAAATCTAACCAGCACTTCATATTCTTGGTGGTCTTCTTTGACAAGAGTTGATTCAAGAGTAGCAGGTTCAAGCGATGGAATAAATATAGATCGTAGTGGAACTTTCGATGATATTAGTGATAGAGGTTCTGGTTCTAAACTTATACAATTTGGTGCTAAACAGTGGTATAATCGAGGTGGAATGATTGGTGAAGATGGTCCTTACCAAGACTACGCGATAGATGCAATTCAGTTTGATATTGTTCAAGACACAGTTGACATCATATCAGCATCTATCCCAGATGGTCGCTCTGATAATGCATATGCATTTGCTAGAGCAGCATTTGATTACCTGCATAAAAATGTTGTATATGATAAAAATGCTCCTATTGTTGCTAGAAGTGGGCCTGCTTGTCTCACTGCAAGCATCGGCGACTGTGATGAACAAACCAATGCTTATTTCTCACTTCTAAGAGCAAAAGGAATACCAGGATGGTATGTCTTTGGGGCATTAACTGATTCTACTTATGTAGATTGGGAGGGTCACGCATGGGGCTATATTTTACTGCCAATGAGTGAAAGTTGGTGTAATAGTCGAAATATCGAATTAAATTCTTGTTTTGTTGAAGGCTCTGTCGATGTTGTGAACAATAAATGGTTGCTTCACACCCCTACTGCCTATATCGATTGGATAGAAGAGGCAGACCCCTCTGGAAGCTTAGTCAAATCATACTACAAACCAGGAGGCAGGTGCTGTGATGTTGATCGAACTAGAAGTTTCGCAACTTTAGAACTTCTTGAAGTAACTGGTGGAACATTCCAAGTTAAAAAATTGGCAGAGAACTTGAGGTGATAAAATGCGAATAATCATTGGAGGAGCTGGGAGAGTAGGAACCGAACTTGCTCGTGCACTTAGGGCTGAAGAGATGGATGTAGTCTTGGTTGATTACGATTCAAGAGCGGTAAAGAATGCTCAAAACCTAGATGTTTTGGTAATCCATGGTGACCTAACTAAACGTCAAAAACTAAACGAGGCAGGAATTGGAGAAGCAGAAGTATTTGTTGCAGCAACAAATTCTGACGAGAGGAATCTTATTGCTTGTGCTCTAGCAGAGCATGCACATTATGAATTCGGTGGGAAGAAGGCAAAACCTCTACTATCAATTTGCCGCGTAAGAGATATGAATTATATCGATGAACAAAAAAGAGGGCATCTAACCAAGTGGGCTAAAGTAAATCATGCTGTAAATCCACTTGATGGTGCCATTAGAAGATTACATACAGGATTGAGGTCTTCTTCTATTGAAGAAGTAATACCATTTGGTCACGACGCTTATATCATCGAATTCGATGTTACTAAAAATGCAGAGCACTTAGTATTCAAGACTCTATCCGAAGCAAGTAAATCAATAGATGGTGGGATTCCTCTGATTGTCGGTGTCAAACGTGAAGGTGAGAAAAGCATAGTCCCGGATGGAGACTTTATGTTAATGCCTAACGATGTAATTGCAGTAGCAACTACGGGTCTTAGTAGTTTCAATCGTATTTTAAATATTTTTGGTCATGAGGCGATTGACTTCCCAATGAACCCTAAAGTTGCGATTATTGGAGCTAATAAAATAGGTCAATTAATAGCTGAAAACTGGTTGATGAATGGAGCACATGTAACTGTGATCGAAAGAGACTTACAGATGGCAAACAATCTTTCAGGTTCTTCAATTGGTTCGCACCCTAATTTAGAAATTATTCATGGAGACCATCTTGATAGAGATATTTTGACCGAGGTTGGAATTCCTGATAATCACATAGCGATTGCAGCACTTGAATCAGACCACGAAAGTATTGCTGCAGCACTTCTAGCAAGCGATATGGGAGTTCAAAGAACCGGTCTACTATTGTATGATGCTGATTTGGTAAAGGTCACACAAAGAATGGGTATCACATTCGCAGTAGATAGAAAGCGTGTGGCTGTCGATAATATTCTGGCTCATATTCACACGAAGGCTGCTGGAGCGTATGCAGTTCTTTCTAATGTACCAAACATCGTAGGGATTAGTATGCGTATTGATGATGCACATAAATTCGCGAATAAGAGAATTGCTGATGCGGGATTCCCTGATTGGATGCGAATCGCATTTATTCAACGTGAAACAGTCGATGGTTATTGGGAAACATTGAGGCCATCACCAGAAAAAACAATATTATCTAATGACCGTTTGATAATTTTCTGTAGCCCAGACCGAGTTTCCGATTTGGAGCGAAGATTCAAGGTGTGAAGATGCGAAAAGATGTTCTTTATCTTATTCTAGGCTGGACGCTTATTGCACTTACAGTCCCATTATTTCTTTGTGGTTTAGCAACAATCTGGCTAGATAGTCTAGAGGTTGCATTGTATTCATTCGCCATTCCATGCCTAATTTCTCCAATTCTAGGTGTTATACTTCTTAGTTTTACCAGGACTAATACAAGTGAACGACTTAGAGATAAAGAAGCATTTGCTGCTGTGGCACTAGTTTGGCCATTAGCAGTACTCATTGGTGCACTACCATATTGGTTTGGGGGAGTATTCATTGGCCCGTTTGCAGATAATGTACAATTTATAGATATTGCAAGAGGAGCAGTTAATTCTTGGTTTGAATCGATGTCGGGATTCACAACGACTGGAGCTACTGTAATTTCACCAGCAATGAGTCCTAATTGTATCCCTGGAAGTACAATAGATTGTATCAATGCCCAGCCTAAGGGATTGCTAATATGGAGATCATTAACTCAATGGTTAGGTGGTATGGGAATAATTATGCTTGGAATGATGATTCTATCTCGAATTATCGGTGGAGGAATGGCACTTGCAAGGGCTGAACTTACCGGTCCATCCCTGTCTAAAATCAAACCTAAACTACAACAAACAGCAATTGCTCTATGGGGGCTATACATTGCCTTGACAATAATTGAATTTATCTTATTGAAAATTGTTGGTGAAATGACGATGTTTGATTCACTAAATCACGCATTGACAACTGTTGCGTCAGGGGGTTTTTCAACTCATGATGCTAGTATTGGATATTTTGATTCTATTGCAGTAGAGAGCATAATTGTAATATTCATGTTCTTAGCAGGTGTAAATTTCACCTTAATTTGGTTAATTTGTATGAAAGAATTCAAGCAGGTATATGGTGATGAAGAATTTAGAAGTTATCTTGTGTACCTCGGAATGGCAATTGGGGCTATGGTTATCGCTCTAACCTCTACAGATATGGCTTTAGGAAATAGCTTTAGATATAGTATATTCAATGTAATATCCATTGGTACATCAACTGGATATGCATCTACTAACTATATTGTTTGGCCAATGGTTACAAAGATATTATTCCTGATTTTGATGATTGTGGGGGCATGTGCTGGTTCTACTAGTGGAGGTTTAAAACTTCTAAGAATAAATTTAGCATTCAAAGTAGCAATGAGAGAATTGGTCAAAATAGCACACCCTAGAAGAATTCAAAGAATAAGGATGAATAGTGAAGTTGTAGAAAGACAACAATTGGGTCTTATTGTGGGGATGTTATTTGTTTGGATAGGTTTATTCGCCATATCATGTATTCTTCTTGCTATTTTTATGGAAAATGATTCTTTTGAAAGTATAATTTCAGTTGTTGCATCGTGCCTAGGAAATACCGGCCCTGCATTAGGAGATTATGGTCCAAGTGAAACATGGGCAGGTATGAATTCAATCACTTTGTTGATAACTTCGGTTTTAATGTGGTTTGGAAGACTAGAATTACTTACCGCAGTAATTCTGCTACATCCAAGCACCTGGGCTAAAGAAGAAAAAGAACAAGCAGATAGAACAGCTGTCGCTCTTTTCAAGAGATTATTACCTTCGAACAAAGAGCAAAAGAAATCTTAGAATAATTTCATTTGCCCTGGAGGGGATGATTCATCATCTTTAGAACCATTATCAATAATACCAATTTGAGGCAGATTCTCTTCCTCAATATCTTCATCTATAGATATTATTTGTTTCCTTGACTTTTCTTCGTTATAGTTTGCTATGATCTCTTTTGTTGACCGCCGGCTCAAAGTTAGACCTGCCAATGTAACATGTTCTTCACCAGATAAGTTATAATTCATTGAAATGGAGTAATCATTCGGATCTCCAATTGTTGATTTTGGTGATAATAAGGATGTCAGAATAGGTAGCATTTCATCTCGAACCGTTGATTTACTTATTCCAGGGCCCTTGGCTAATTGTTCGATGATTGAAGGACGTACATTAGTTGAGTTTATTCGTAGGAAGTTAGGGTAGGATGGATATATTTTTCCGCCAAATGGATTTTTATTAACAACCGATGCAGCCAGGCCAGATAGTTGACCACTCCAATACCAAGACCTATGAGCAGTATTATCATATTGTGCTGATAACATTTTAGAAGACAGACTCAAAGCTTGATTACCTCTTTTAAGGGTATTCTTATCGGAAATCAATGAAGGATTATTCCAATGAATCCAATTCAAAAGTTCACTAGGGGACTTATCAATTGTCCTTCCAGCAATAACTGCTTCATTGGCAGTAGAGCAACGATATAACTTATCTAATCCTGGAAATACTTCGATAGAAATATCACGTTCCCCAGATTCTATGAATGAATTAACAACTTCAGGAGTTAGAATACCATCTATTGTTGCTGATATAACTTGTAAATCTCGAACTAATGCTCTAAGGTCACCGGGATTACGTTCAACCAATTTCTCAATAGCCTGAGCCTCAAATTCTATATCTTCAGATTTTAGAACTCTCCTCGCTATTCGTCTTAAAGCATCATCATTTGCTCTTTCAAAGTTTAATGTAATCATATGCTTTTGAAACCGATCTCGTGTTGAACGCCAGGTAGAACCTTTACCCCAAAGACCCATTATTTCATTACAAGCAAGAATTACAGGTTGTTTTGTTTCATTTAATAAACGAAGCAATTCTGCTTTACCACCCGAATCACCAGAAAATGTAACTGGATTACCACCTACTTCATCTCCCATCAAAGCCTTATTCAGTTTATCTTGATTAACTTTTTTCAGACCACCTGACAGATGGTCTACTTCATCTAGAAGTATCAATGTCCTCTGTTCTTTGTCATCAGGATTGTGGAATAATGACCTATGAGTTGCACCTTGCGTTGCCGCCTTGCGTATTGCTGCTGCATTTCTTGCATCAGATGCATTCAGTTCAATCACGCTCCAACCCATATCTTGTGCAACTGCCCTTGCCACAGTTGTTTTACCAACTCCGGGGGGACCGACTAGAAGTAATGCTTTTTTCTTAGGCATACCGCCTTGCCATTTACTTAGCCAGTCACGTATTTTCCTTCTCTGGGCTTCATTGCCTTCCAGGTGGCTTTCAGATTTTGGCCGATATCTTTCGGTCCAATCACTTACTTTAGCCATATAATTACCAGAGTACGAAGGTTCTTGAACATTAACTTTGATTTCTCTAAATTATAGCGAAAATAAAACTAATATAGAGATTCAAGTTTAACTCTTTTTTGTTCACCGGAATCCCGTGAGCGTAGAGTTACTGTATTATCTTCTAAGGTTTGGTGGTCGATTGTAATACAGACAGGAACTCCTATTTCATCGGCTCTAGCATATCTTCGGCCAATAGAACCACTCGAATCATATAACGAAATGATTCCTGCTTTGGAACACATCTTTTCATTCAATTGTCTAGCTATTTGCCCCATTCCATCTTTTTCAAATAACGGGAAAACGCAGTAATCAATCGATGCTATATTTTCGCTTAATCGTAAAACTGTATAAAGTTCATCACCTTTTTCGATTTCATCATATGCATGGTCTAGAATATGCCAAATAATCCGGTCGATTCCAAATGCAGGTTCAACTACATGTGGAATAAACCATTCACCAGATAACACTTCTGTACGCTGATTCCTCTTGACATGTTCAGGATTAATCGTTATACTATCTCCGGATTCAAGTGTAATTTGACAAGGGAAATTAGTTTCAATTGGCAAATTCTCAATTGCCTTTTTCACTGCTCCTGCTAAGGCACGAAATGCGGGCCCAGCAACAGAGCCTTCGATTGTCCATCCATCAATCTCAATAGTCTTCGGTTCTTTGAATTCTCGTCTTGCTCTCAAAGTTTTACCAGTTGCTTCTTCATGTGCTTGAAGGTCATAACACCCTCTGTGAGCAATACCTACACATTCTACCCAACCATATGAACCAAGTATTTCAGCATCCCAACAGTCAAGAGCATAGTGAGCCATCTCATCAGTTTCATGTTGTCTAAAACGTAACTTATCAGGATTGATACCCACTTTCAACAAGAAATCATAAGTCATTCCAATAAAGTATCCAACAGTCGAATGGCGTATTAAGCCGGACTGGATTGCTTCTGACAATGACTTAGATACTTCTTCACCACTATCTGCGATGAGACTGAACTCTATATGACTCCACTTAGAAAAATCATGACCGATTTCTTCTTCTGGGTCGATAAAATATTCAAGTTCCGCCATATTAAATTCCCTAAGACGAATCATTCCTTGTCTCGGGGAGATCTCATTTCTGTATCCTTTTCCAACCTGTATTGCTCCAAAAGGTAACCTCTCTCTATTATGTCGATAAAGTGATTGAAAAGAAGTGAACATTCCTTGGGCTGTTTCAGGTCTAAGAAAACCTTCACGACCAGATTTACCTGCTCCGATAGTGGTGTTAAACATCAAATTTTGTGCAGAAATAGAACTCCAATCAATAGAATCACAAGCAGGGCAATTTGGTTTGGACTCAGTAAGTAATTGCTGAAGTTCGTCCTTTGACAAAGCGTCTGGATTTGAATGGAAACCTTCGAGAAGCGTATCTGCTCTACTAGCTTCACCACATGCATTACAATCAGTCATGAAATCCGAAAATTCTCCAACATGGCCACTAGCCTCAAGAACTTGATATGGAGTCACAGTTGGGCATGAAATTTCAGTTATATTGCCAAGAGAAGTCCAATGGTCAATCCAATTTTGATTAACACGATTTCTAATCCTACCACCGACTGGACCAAAATCATACAACCCTTTGGAGCCTCCATGAATTTCAAATGCAGGCAAAATAATCCCGCGGCGCTTTAACATCCCTGATAATCGTTCTAAACGACTGTTCTCAACACTGGACATAGGTACCCCTCAAATTGGCGTGTAGTTCCTTGCCTTTGAAATTGACCGTCATTATTGAGTGATATGTCATAATACGCATGGTTAATAATAACTCAGATATGGCAATAGTATCGGGGTCTAAAATGTCGGGTCAATCTGATTATGATGTTGTAATCATCGGCGGAGGGCCCGCAGGGAGTACTGTCGCTCGTTATGTGGCTCAAGCAGGCGTAAAGGTAGTTGTAATTGATTCTAGAGAATCAATAGGTTCCCCTTTGCAGTGCGGCGAACTTGTACCAACTAATGACGAAATGCGTAGATTATGCCCTGACGTTCCTGACATGGATGATTTGTTCAAAACACCGGAGAGTGCAATTTCAAAGCGCACAGAAGTAATGAAAATAATTACCCCTTCCGGTAAATCGCTCGAATTTGGCTTCGAAGGTTTAGTATTAAATCGAGTTGCACATGATGAAGCATTGGTCGATTTAGCGAAACAGGCCGGTGCTGAATTCAAAGTTGGTTGTTTTGTTAATAAAATAGAAGGAAATACTGTGTCCATTCGTAACGGAAATGACATTACTGGTAAAGTCATAGTTGGGGCAGGAGGTCATAACGACCCAGTAAGGAGAACTTTTTGGAAAGAAAAGTCGACCAATATACCGGTTAAGTTCGCACTAAAGGAAGGTGACTATGGTGATGCTGTAGAACTCCATTTTGGTTCGATGGCACCAGGTGGTTATGCTTGGATGTTTCCAAAATCCTCTGGTGCAAATATCGGTATAGGTGTTCAAAAGAATTTCACAAAAGGTAAATCTCTAAATTTATTCGCAGCAGATTTCATAGACAAATATGATGGTGATTCAACATTCAATGGTGCAGGCTCTCTTCCAATGTCCGGAACAATTAAGAGATTTGTAAAAGGTAATTATGTACTGGTTGGAGACTCAGCTGGCATGGTATTGCCTTCTAATGGGGCAGGAATAACCATAGCAATGATTGGAGGTCGAATTGCAGGCCAAGTAATCGTAGAACATATAAAAAACAATCTTGAACTAAAGGAATATGAAAAAATATGGAAAAAACAAATGGGACGAGTAATGCTAAATTCCAAAAGATCGTTCAAAATTGGTAGTATTATGTTTAGATTACCAGATTGGGTTCTAAATATTTTCTTTAATCGTCTAACAAAAGTAATTATTTGGAGAGCAGTCACTTGCCGAAGAATGTTTTGGATTATTTAGAAACCGATGTGTTCATAATTATTTATGTGGTAATATATCGAATTATTGGGTGCTGTTAAAGGCGAAGTTTTCAAGTACTCGGCACTCACGATTAGCACCATTGGGACAGTGAGAAAAAAATGGTTGAAATAGAATACTTAGAAACTCCACACTCCACAGAGGAGTTATTGGATATTCTATGCCCTCCAGTTAGGAACTGGTTCAAGGATTCTTTCTCAGACTTCACACGACCCCAAAAATTAGCAATTCCTGCTATATTAGACAGAAAAAACCTGTTATTATGTTCCCCTACAGGTTCTGGAAAGACTCTGACTGCTTTTCTTACTATTATCGATAAATTAGTGAGGCTAGCATTGGATAATAAATTAGAGAAAAAAGTACATTGTGTATATATTTCACCAATCAAGGCTTTGGCAAATGATATTCAAAGAAATTTGATTGGTCCACTAAAAGAAATCTCGGAATCATATTTACCGGATCGAGCACAGGAGATTAAAGTTGGACTAAGAACTGGAGATACTAGCCAATCAGATAGGCAAAAAATGCTAAGAAACCCACCTCATATTCTAATTACGACTCCAGAAAGTTTAGCAATAGCAATTACCTCACCACGATTCCAACCAATAGTTAGCGAATTAGAATATATGATTGTGGACGAATTACACTCTCTAGTACCAACCAAAAGAGGAGTTCATCTTGCCTTAACATTATCCTACTTGGATACACTCCTAAAGACACCTGTGCAAAGAATAGGTATCTCTGCAACCATGGAGCCTCTTGAAAAAGTTGCTGAATACTTAGTTGCTAGTGATGACCAAGAAAGTCGAAATAGTGCTAGTAGCGTGAGTATTGCGAAGGTTTCAGGTTCACGTGAATTAGATCTTGATATCTTAATTACTCATAAAAAGTTTAGTGACCTTGCTGTGATGAAAATTCTCGATGCAAATATCGAGGCTATAGCTGATTTGATTTCAGCGCACACTACCACATTAGTTTTCGCCAATACAAGAAAAATGACTGAAACTATTGTTCAGAGACTGCGTCCATATTTAGGAGACTTAGTGGCTGGCCACCACGGTTCGATGGATAAAAAAATCAGATTGAATGTTGAAAAGAAGTTGAAACATGGACATTTAAGGGCTGTTGTAACATCATCTTCACTAGAAATGGGAATAGATATTGGTTCTGTTGATTTAGTACTTCAAGTCGGAAGTCCAGGTGATATAGCAACCGCTCTGCAAAGAATAGGACGTGCCGGTCACCATGTAGGAGGAATCCCAAGAGCAAGATTCCTTCCAACAAGTGTCGATGACTTGATTGAACTAGCAGCCCTTCAATCAGCCATACAAAAAGGTGACATGGATAAACTAGATTTCCCTGAGAATTGTCTTGATGTAGTAGCCCAATTTATGATAGGGTTAGTAATAATCAATGAAATGGATATTGATGAAGCATTTGAGGTAATCGTTAATGCTTGGTCATATAGAAACTTTGAGTATGATGATTTTATTGAAGTTCTTGATATGTTAGAAGAAGAGAGGCGTGTTTGGGTTGATTGGGAAGAGAATATTTATGGTAAGAGAGGATATTCGAGAATGATTTACTACACCAACATAGGAACAATCGCTCCTGATAATTCTTACCTCGTATTCAATGCTGAAGGGTCAATTCTTGGACAACTCTCAGGCTCCTTTGTATCGAAACTTAGAAGCGGAGATGTAATATTACTTGGTGGCTCGACATATAGGGTTACAAATATTCAGGGAACTCGAGTCAACGTTACTGCTGTGACTGGCTATCGACCTACAGTTCCCTCCTGGTCTGGAGAAGCCCGTTCTCGTTCCCGAGAATTATCTAATGCCCTACTCGATTTAATTGGACATTGTATTATTTCTCTCCGCAAGGAAGTTGACCCGAGAATAATTTTACGCGATGCATATGGTCTTTCCAAACCAGTTTCTAATGCGATTGCAAGACACCTTGAAGAACATTCAATCGAATCTTTCCAAGTTCCTGACCCATCAAGAATAATGGTTGAGCAGATAATTAGTGGAGGGCACCCTACATACATGATTACTACATGTAGAGGTAGAGGTTTCAATACGGCTCTAGGTTACTTCTTGGCTGGACTTGCAGAAAGTAAGAATATTAGCGTAATAGAAATGTCGTTTGATGAAAATGGACTTCTAATGCGTACATCTAAAGAAATTGAACCGAGAGAAATGTATGACTCATTTAGAACCAATGACCACATTGAAATCATAGAGAGATACATAATTAGTACTCAGATTTTTGCTAAGAGATTTAAGGAAGTTGCAGGGCGTTCCTTGATTATTCCAAAAAGAATTGGTGCTGAAGAGATTAGTCCTCAACAATTCCAACAAAAAGCAGATGCCCTACTAAATAAACACAGAACCATTGATGATAGCCTGCTCATGCGTGAGGCGAAAAATGAAATTATGTTTGCTGATATTGATATTACTAGTTTGAATCAGTTCCTCAATTCTTGTATTGAAGGCCAAGCAAGAATTGTTCATCAAAAGATGACGATTCCATCTAGATTAGGAATGTCTTTGTTCATGTCTGCCTTTGAAGATTTAATGTCGATGAAGACTCGTGCATTCCTTGTCAAGGACATAGACCCAACCGTATTACAACGATTACTTGGGACACGAAGTCTAGCAACAGAACTTTCTAGTGAAGAATTAAATGAATATTATCTAAATAAAGCACCTATTCCAAAAACTTCTTCCGGATTACTAAAATTAATGTCTCATGGTGGTGGTTTAGAAAAGTCTTTCAACAATCCGCTTTACAAAGAGAAATTACAAAATATAGAATTTGATGTGTTACGAGGTTGGGTCGAAGAATTATGCCAAGATGGTGAAATCGTTAAAATTAACAATTGCGGCTCAAAAGATCTCGATGGCAAATGGTTCACTCCTTACATGGCAGAAATCCACGGTACTTTAGGGAGTTTATCGGTTAATGGTGGTAAGGATGTTAAAGACTTACGTGAATTGAATATTCAAGGTTTGACATTTGATATTTCGTCAGAGCATAAAGGTACTACACCAACCAAATGGGAACAGGTTCAAATTGGAGATCCGCATGAGGCAATGCGCGTTAAAATTATTGAAATGCTGGGTAGTGAAGGGCCTAAAACATCTGATGAAATGGAACAAAGGCTACCATTTTCTAAAGAATTAGTAGAACGTATTTTACATGAGTTGGAATCAAGAAATGTAGTGTCAGTCGGTTTCTTTAGACAGACTGATGATGCAGAGTATATTTTGAAAGTCGATGAACACAGACTTACCGATGGGGATGAGGAAGTTGTTGAATACCGTTGGGTACAAAATATGGTTTTCCAGAAATCATTCGCACAATATGATGATGGTTTTTCAGCCTTCGACTCTCACGTGATTTTCCAGAAACAGCAAGAACTATTGTATCGTGTTGAAGAATTTAGATTTAAAGATTGGAAAGACCTGCAACTTGATTCAGATGTAATAATGGGAAGATTACTTCACAACCGTATTGGATATACAACTAAGAAGAATATTCCAATGCTACTTGGTTTGAAGCCAGAACCATGGGTCGGTCCAATGGAAGAAGAAATCTTGGCGAGGATTCCTATAGGGATCAATGTGACTAGACAAGAAATAATGCAAGATTTCCCTAAGGGTGAAGAACATAAATCTCTACAACGTGACCTAAAGAGGGCTTTGGATAATCTCGAAAGACAGATGCTTGTAGTAAAACAATTTGAAGATGTAGTTGGCAGGAGAAGACGACTTTCGCTATTCCATAGAGTTCATGGAGTTTATCAGCCAATGGACTTTGAATCATCCCTTGTTGATGTCATCAAGAGGTTAGGTCCAATCAAAGCTAATACACTAAGGTTCTACATCACTCGTTCTTTTGAAGACCTAACCGTAGCACTAATGAATTTAGAAAAGTCCAGTAAAATTTCTAAAGTAATTTCATTGGTACCAGACCCAGAAGCATTCTATTGTATGCCGGATGAAGTAGAGTTATTACAACGTCCAAGGCGTGAAGATAGGAAATTACGAATAATGACACAATCAGACCCATATGTATCACGATTCATCTGGGAAGTTCGAAGCATACTCGACAGGGGTTGGTATCTACCTGTATTCAAGGGCGTAGACCCAATCGGTAAAATATTAATGTTCAAAGTAAATGATTATTTGGAAATAAAAGACCTACATATACCAAATGCGTATATTGAAGAATTCTGTCAAGCATTTTCCATACTGCTAGACAATCACTCCGACCAACTTGTTGATGTTGCAATCCTCAGTAATTTCAATAGTGAACCTGTATCAAATATCGATGAGGTGACTAAGAAATGCCTTGAATCTATAGGATTCAAACTTACTGGAGAGAGAATGATTCGAGGAGGAATTGTCGACCCTCAACCACGAGAGATTGCTGAAAGAGCTCTTTTCCATCGACATAATTTACATCAGAATACAAGATTAGAGAATGAAATTTTAGCAATGAAGAAAACTCCTGAAGTTAGAGATGACTTTGCACTTCGTGGAAGATGTGAAGTGTATCGTGCTGACTTGAAAAGTATGGCTAGTGCGAATAGATTACATCAAGGAATAAATCTCAGAGGTCACCAAGTTTGGGCAACATATGAACACTTCCAAGACTTACTTATCATCAGAGGAGAAGAATATGACCCGGATTTGTGGGATATTGTAGAATTCTTTAGTAATAACTCCGATCCAAATGTGTTCAAAGAACGACATGCATTATCTCAATCTGAGTTTAGAAAATTAATTCAACCACTGATCCGGACTGGACACATTGTTCAGGATTTCCGTGGAGGATTTAGAACTGTGACTCTGAAAAGTAGTTTAGACCCTGTCGAATTAAGGAAAGAATATCTTCGTAAGATGGTAGAAAGTTATCCAGTCATCACATTAAAACAATTGATGAGGCTTGCAGGAACACCATTTAATCCTGAAGAATTAAAATCTGTTCTAAATAGTTTTGAACAGGATGGAACTCTGATTAAAGGATTCTTGATAGAAGACCTTCATGAAGTATGTTGGGGTAGAAAGGAGTTACTTGAGGAAGCTAAAAATATTACAGCAATAAGAGATTTCGTTCTTCCACCAAGCGACCCTATATCACCATATTTTGCTGATTTAATGAAGGAGAAGTTTGGGTTTGGCTCGGCTTATTTAGTTTTCAAGAATGCAGAGCCAGTGGCTGCTTTCAAGGCAAATACTCGTAATAAGAGAATAGAAGTTAAGGATTATGAAGGTTCAGAAAAGGGATGGAGGATTGTTAAAGAATTTGCATGGGAACATCAAATGCCTTTAGAAACTGATTTACGTATTGGTGGTAAGAAACTTACTAAATAATGTAAAATCATTTATCCAATACGTTCAAATTGGATTACCAGTACGACATACTGATGAACTATAGTTATCGCAGCAAGGCGTGTTTGATTATTGGACTATTTCTGATATCTTTGTTAACTCCTTTATCTTCAAATGTCAGCGCTGAAGAAAGCGATGAGATAATAATATTACATACTGCTATAAATCCTGAAAATAATAATACTTATCATCTACTTAGTGCAGCTTCTTGGGAAGATTCTGCATCTGCTGCAAGAGGTCTGGATGGATTTTTAACCACTATTGATGATATAGAGGAAAATAACTGGATATTCGATACATTCGCTGATTTCGATGAACAATCCCGCCACCTTTGGACAGGATTATCTGACTATGATGAAGAAGGTTTTTACAAGTGGCATGATGGAACTCCATTCTATTACAGAAATTGGGGTCAAGACCAGCCTTCTTCAGGAGGGGATGAAGATTATGTTCATATTGCAAGCACTAACATGGGAAATATCATGCCTGGAAGTTGGAATGACCTAGAGAATGACCCACAATATTTCCCAGTATATGGAGTGGTAGAAATTGGACCTGGTGCAGACTATGCATTGAGGTTTGACGGCATTGATGATTTCATTATCAGCGAGGAAGAATTACCCGATTGGGAAGGTCATTTAGAAATTGAAGCAATGATTAACATGCCAGATACTAACGGAATAAGTTTCATTACAATGGTCGGAGATTATGGTTGGGGACTATACATAAACAACGGATATGTCGTATATTCAAACGAATATTCTATGTCTAAAAATCCAGTATCTAATATTTCCATTACCGAAAATAATTGGACTAATGTCAAAGTAGTTGTTGAAGAGAATTCATATGGTGAATTTTTCATCGATGGAATTCCTGCAGGAACATTTGATGCAGATAATGCGACAATACCTGTAGGAGATTTTGGGTCCAATAGTTGCTTCCAAGATGGTCTTGAATGTGACGAGTTATACATCGGAAGAATGGGTGCAGGGTGTGATTGTAACTACTTCATGGGAATGCTTGATGATGTAGTATTCAGAAATGCTGCCAATGAATCTAATTGGCAATTTCAAGAAGGTGAAGGTTCAGTTACAGTAGACTATTCAAGTCGTATTGCCACTATCAACGGTGCTTCATGGGTTATGCCCGATGGGAGTATTGTAACTCAAGCAATACAACTTTTCAATGGGGAAGAAGTTACAGGAATTTCAGGTATGACTGGAGACCAGTTAGTATTCTTTGCAGAAGTTGATGAAATGACAAAGGTCGCATATCTAAATGTATTTAGTGAGTTTGAAGATTTCTGGTTCGACCAAAATCCTAGTCAATATGAGATATATGTCGGACATGAATATATCCCTAATTCTTGGACTTATGACGCCAAACTGGAAACTGATTGGGGCTTTATTTTTGAAGAGTGGCAATGGCCCGATACAGGGACATGGTGGTTCGTAGTAGTGCCTTTGGCCGAAGTAACATCTCTGACAATCTTCCTAGATTGGGAGGTCGCAGACCCGCCTCCACCTCTTGAGGATATGACTGAACTATTCAATTCTATACCGGTGACAGATCAGAAAATAACTGGCGGTAGGCAAAAACCTCTTGAAGAAAAAATACTTTACTATTATGTTGATGTTAAAGAAAACCTATCATCACTTACTGTTAAGACATATGGCGGTACTGGAAATATCGACTTAGGTATTTCTTGGGGAACTGTTCCCGACCCATTTGATAACTTTGGATTCTTCCCCGGAATATTCGAGGATGAAGGTTCAACAGAGCAAAGTGAAATGGTTGAAAAAGTAGCATGGGATGGTGGCCAAGGTAATGAACAAGTTGTGACTCTGTATGACGTCCAGCCTGGTATTT
Source organism: Candidatus Poseidoniaceae archaeon (assembly GCA_949372655.1). GTDB lineage: Archaea > Thermoplasmatota > Poseidoniia > Poseidoniales > Poseidoniaceae > MGIIa-L1. Next base: position 81,062 of record CASIAI010000003.1, on the reverse strand, counting down.
ACTATGTCGCTGCATATACCTATCAAAATGCTATAGATTTTACAATAGTTTCACAACTCACTTACCAGCCTGAAAATATCGAACCAGAAGATGCAATAGAACTCTTGCCTGGTATTGAGTATGGACCCCTTAGCGGATATGATGGATTGATGCAATTCTTCAAAATTGACGTGCCAACAGGAACTGAAAGACTGGAAGTAGACCTATCCAAAGGATTTGGAGAAGCATCAATGTTTATGAAAATTGAACAAGCTCCAACCTCATCGGATTTTACCCATCTTTCTTCTAGCCCTGGGGCTGGTGATAAAATCGGTTTCAATGACCCTACTCCGGGAATGTGGTACATACTATTAGAAACAGAACAAGTATTTGGTTCAGTCATGATTACTGCTTCATTCGAGGACCGATATGTGTGGTCATATGATGGAACACCTATTGAAATGTTCAACGGTGAAGAAATAATTGGAATTGAAGCACCAGAAGGTGAGAACTTATTCTTCTTCCTGAATTTGGAAAAGCCTGGAGAATATCTTGAAATCTCTACTTATGGCGGAAATGGTGAACTATCTCTAAATGTAGAAGGTAAGCGAATATTATTTGGATTCGATGGCTTCTTTGATTTTGAATTAGATCAAGACGATATGGGAAGACAACGACCTAGTGTACCCGATACCAGTAGCGAAGATTTTGAAATCAAATCTTCCGGTGAAGGTACCTCTCAAAGTGTATACATAGATTTACCAGCCAACGGTCGAATTGACATAGTTTTGGATGCTTTAACAGATATTTCAGATGTCACAATAGTTGCCAATTGGGTATACTCTGATTTCCTTGAGCCAATTGATAATGAACCTATTGAAGAACCATCAGTTGAAGAATCTTGTAGAGATGTTGCAAACATAATTATGAAAGAAACAGATACTGATTCAAATGGAATTATAGATGGAAATGAATTCAATAATTCGGATTTGGAAATAGATAATTATGAATTTGTCTCTGTTGACTTAAATTCTGATGGAGAAATAGAATTTAATGAATTATTACAAGAAACTTGTAGCTGTGGTAATGAACTTTGGATAGTTTTCGATCAGTTGTCAAGTGGTAACGGTCCTGTATCAATTGAGTTACTAAGTTCACAAATCTATGAGAATAATTATAATTTCTTAGGAATGGATACTAACTCTGACCAAAGAATATCACAGACTGAAGTCGAAGTAACTGCCCTAATCTGCGATACTGAGTTTGATGCATTTGACGGTGACGGAGATGGAGTACCTGATTCAGAAGATGAATTCCCTAATAACCCTGATGAATCAAAAGATACTGATGGTGATGGCGTAGGTGATAACGCTGATATTGCACCTAGTGTTGCTAATGATGTGATATACTCTGTTGGAGCAGTGGTGTTCATAGGACTACTTGGGTTACTATTTGTTTTTGCTAGAGGTAATAGAAGCAACTTGAAATCTAATGAATGGGAAAATGATAAGAATTTCGATTTCTCTGAGACTATGCTTGGAATGCAAGAACCTGAACTACCTCAGCCAGTCAGTCAAGACATTGAGTCAAATAATCCAATTTATCAATCTACAACGAGCACTATGGAACAGGCACCTGTTTCCGTTATACAACCACAAAGTCAAGAGATAAGCATGCCTGAAATGGTTAATCAACAACAGGTACAGATGACTTCATTTGAAGATTTATTAAATGCTGAAATAAATATTGATGCTCCACCAAAACAAATTATGGGAATGATTGGAATGGATGGAAATGAATCTATCGAGTATCCAATCAATAGTGGTGTCAAATGGACACGAAGTAATCCTACAGATGAATGGACTAAGTACTAACTAAGTCTTCTTACCTTTGGGTTGTAAAAGTCTAAGTGGCTTGAGAAGCCTAACTATATGCCTATGTAACTCGGGAAGAATTTCAAACATTATTAGTGCCATAAAGAACATCGCAAATAGTGATACGAACCTCGATGCATAGTTATGTCCAAATTCGAATACTGACATCCCAAAATAACTCCAAGATGTATATGTTTGATGCATCCAGATCAGTCCGACATTTCGAAAAATATTCAATATGTGAATTACAGGAACTGTGAAAATAAGTGCTCTAATTCTACGGCGCCAGTCCAAGTCTAATACCGATATCGCCCCGATAAAAATTACCATTGATTGTAATGCAGTACATGCAAGAACGAAGTTTATTCCAATCAATGAACCATCTCCAGTAACCAATTCTGTTTGGTAAGGAAACTCTCCGAATGTTTCTGTACTAAACCATCTACTTCCATCCCATGAATCCCAATTAACTCTTCCAGATTCAGTTTGAACCCATGTTTCTCCTAAGTGAATATCACCGGTTCCGGAAATTCTGTAAAATAGAGCTACTTGAGAGGCGACAAACCATATCGCTAGAACACTAAGCCAAGGTACATGAGCAATGAGTAGATAGGGTCCTCCAGCATATGCCATAGCACCTCTAGACCAAATCAAAGCATCTCTGGTCTTACCGTCTTGTACTCTACCTTCCCAAATCGACATTCCAATTCCCAATGGTAAAGCAAGCATACACATAACGGTTAGAATATAATCTTGATGAGAAAAGTATTTCCAAGAACCAGCAAAGAAATACAAGGATACCAAAATCCAGCCGATTTGTGCTAAAAGTGGATTTTTTGACTTCCTGTAATGCCACGATAATGCCAACATAACTAATCCAATAGCACCAATTATGGCGATAATAGACTGTTGCTCCATATATGTGTGCAAATATTAACTTGACTTGAACGCTTGTATCTACAAGGACAAATCACTTCAATAATCTAACACTGGCCGTTACATGCGGGGACCTGTTGTTGAATATAGTCCCGGGGTTTTTCCTGAAGGAATTGCCGGCAATGGTGCTATAGCATTCATTGATAGAGATGGTGTACTGAACATTGGAAGTTCGTCATACATCAATAAACCTGAAGATTTGATAATACTCGAGGGTGCGCCTGAAGCCGTTGGTAATTTGAAAAGATCAGGCTTTCAGGTCTGTATTGTGACAAATCAATCTCCGATAATGCGTGGTTTATGGGACGAGAATCAACTTTATTTGATTCATCAAAGATTACGTCAAATGTTTTTACAAATGGATAGTGATGCTCACTTCGATATGATTGTTACCTGTCCTCACAGACATAGAGATAACTGTAATTGCCGTAAGCCAAATCCTGGAATGTTAAACCTTGCAGATAGAATATTACGTGGCCGAGAAGAATTTATTCCTAACTCGAAACAAGAAATTATGGGATTAGATTCAAATTATAAGCCAGTTAATTGGTGGAAAGATAAGGTTCAACCAAAGCATGAACTCGATTTATTAGTCGGGGATAGAAATAGTGACATGGGTGCAGGGTGGGCTGTAGGCGCCCGATTATTCAAAGTACCAGAATCAATTGGAATCAGTTCAGTATCCCATAGAATAATAGATGAAAATGATCAAGGCGATGATTTTAATCCGATTAGGTGAGAATATGGGGTGGTTAGGATTAGATGATACCGACCACTTGGGTGGAGGTTGTACAACAAAAACTCTGGATATCCTAATCAAAGGCCTTCCTAAAAATATTGAAGTTGGAGAACTAAGACTGGTGAGGCTTTGGCCTTTTGCGAAACAAAGAACCAGGGGTAATGCTTCGGTAGCAGTCGAACTAATCTGTACTGATGAAAAGAAATTATTGAACCACCTCGATACATGGTGGAAAGATAATATTTTACCTTTAGCTGGAGAAATCTCTTCTTCGGAAAACTATGACAGACAGCAATTTCCAGCAGACCCAGGTATGATTTGGTTTTCTAGAAGCCTACCATCTGCAGAGTTCTATTACAATACTGCAAGAAAAGAAGTAAATATAGAAGATATTCCTTTAGCAGAAAAGTCATGGGGTGGCCAAGGAAAAATTGGTGCAACTGCGGCGATCGCTTGGGATAAAAAAATGGTGACTTATGAAGCCATTGGATGGAGAACTGAAACCAATACTGGAATTGAGAAAGCAAGGGAAATTGATGTCCAAAGATTACAAGATATCGATGAAATGGAATATACCTTCATGTCAAGAGACCCAAGAACAGGAAATAGTATGATTGCTCCAAGGGGGCCTTGCCCTGTTCTGTTTGGAATTAGAGCAAGGAAATATCAAGTTGCTAAGAATGCCGCACAATATCTTTTGGACTCTAGAAATACCGAAGATAATTCAGGGATGCGTATCTTTACTACTAATCAAGCGAGTGATGACCACCTTGAGGAAAATTTATCAGATATCGTGAAAGATACCGATATACTATCTAGAGGAACGGTTGTAATCAATTGTCAAGAACATAAACTACTAGCATTTTCAGAATCAGGAGATATCAAAAAACTAGCACAATGGCTGGAAAGTGGTGATAGAATTAGTTTTAATGGCTTAATTAATCATGATGGGGCGATTCATTTGGAGAGATTGCGCATAGATTCAACAGTAAATAAAAAGGTACGACCACTCTGTCAAAAATGTAATGTGAAAATGAAATCAATGGGTCAAAACCAGCCGGTAAGATGTCCGAAATGTAGAGACAAGTCTGAATTGAAATGGAATGAAATCACTAGAGAGGCACCAACAACAAATTGGGTTCAAGCACCATTGAATTCGAGAAGGCACTTAACCAAGCCTCTCGAGTGGAACTAAAGTGTTAGATTTGTGATTATTATCTTATTTGAATACGAAATAATCATATCATATACCTTTGAATTAACATCATGGCGGATGAACAAACTACGAAGAACGTAGCCTATATCATACTGGGTATTTCATTTCTGGTAATGATGTGGTTTATTCTCAAACAAGCCAAACAGAATCGTGATGATAGCTTGGAAGGTAGTGAACCAAATATAGCTGGAAGTGATGAAAGACCAGGTTCCGCTCTGAATCCAGAACAGTTCGATGAACCAGACGATGATGCATTGGATGAAATGGCTGAACTTCTAGGCGAAGATGAAGACTGATTAGAGATCAATAAAGCCAGTTTCAGTCAGTTTCAAGTTGAATTCATTGTCATTACAACTAATCATTCGGTTAGGGCCATCCTTTGGACGGGTCAGTAAGTAAATCGAAAAACCATGTTCCGACATTGCTTTCTCTGCTCTTGCAAATACTGAACCGACTTTCTTACCGCTAGCATCAATAGTTGATTTACTAATTAGCAATAATTGTATATCTGAGCTGACATTTTTCGATAAACGAGCAAGTTCCTTAATCAAATTTACTGGGATTTTACCAGAATTAGAACACCAGTCATCTAAAACAATCAATTTCACTGAAGGTAGGGAGTTCAGAGCTCTGATAATCGCGTCTACCGCCTTGTCAAAAGAACTGGAAAAAGACATGGCATGGAAACGTGATGCATCGATTAAAGACAAATGTTTGAATAACTGAGAAAACCTTTGATTATCTGGCATTTCTTCACCAACCCATAACACTCGTCCACCTTCTTCAATTGTGTTTGCTGCTAAATGTAGTCCAAGTGTAGTACCTCCTACACTACCCTCAACAGCCAAATGGATGAGATTATTCTCAGGTTGAAATTTCCATCTCCCCATGAATCTCCGACATGCAACAAGTGAATGACAGTTGCGGATAAATGGGAAATGCTCTTGACCTTTCAACCACAGGAGGTTTCATGGCAGGCGCTAAGAACGAGTCGGGCGACTCCGGGACTAATGATGTTGTGATTCGAAAAGGTGAACGAATCCCCAGACGTAGTGCCCCTCAATTTGAAGAAGCTACGAGTTTTGCTAATGCAATAAAACGTGATGGGTTTTTTGGAACTGCTATGGATGATAAGAATCAATATGGGCCTGTCGCTATGATGGTTTTATTACTTATTTTCGCTACAATCACAGGAATAATGATTAAAATATTACCACCTGTATTGGATTGGGTTGGAGACTTTTTTGGAGGAATCCTAGGATTCTAATCTGAATTTTCAGACTCAGAAATCCTGTAAGGACTCATCGCGAGTCTAATGAAGATAATCGCAAATACAGTTGAAATAACGAAGAATAGACCAACATATGTGGATATGTTATACCACATCATTCCAACACCGACTAGTGAGATATAAGCAACTAATTGGCATACTGCGGATGCTTTCTGTAGCCTATCCTTCATCTCTTCAGTTAATTTGGGTTCATGTTCCATAACGAAAGTGTAAATCAAGAAATATATTCCTTGAAATGGTAATGTTGCTGCGATTATCGCCAGTGCAAATTCTCTAATCTCAGTAGGATTAGACTCCTGCTGGATCCCTTGGAAAAGCATCACAGCAGTGTTAGTACCAAGTAATGCTGCCATTATTGTCCATCTCTTATCTTGAGATGAAGTACGGCTCTCTACATTAACTGAACCTTCTGCCATAAAATCACTTGAATCTAAAGAGGTTATTATTGTCGCCCAAGATTTTTCCAAGAGATGTATATTTCCTAGTACACATTGATTATTCGAATCTAAAAAAATATTTTTGATTCACCAAACAATGTAGGAAGGTTCAAGAGTCTCTTTCAAGACCATTAATCATGGCCTTTTGCCCATTAGACTATCGATACGGATGCCAAGAGTTCAAACATATTTGGTCTGAACTTGGAAGACATGAAAGACAATTAGAAGTGGAAAGGGCTTTGATTTGGGCTCACCTCCAACTTGGAAAGGTTTCGCAAGAAGATTACGAAGCTGTAGCTGCAATCGCAAATCCGAAATCAGTTACCAAGGAAAGAGTTTCAGAGATTGAGGCTGAAACTAAGCATGATATCATGGCACTCACCAAGGCAATGGCCGAAGCAGCAGGTGATGCTGGTTGGTGTATTCATTTAGGGGCAACTTCCAATGATATTGTAGATACTGCTGTCGCTTTGCAATTACGAGATAGCATAGTTCTTCTTAGAGAACAATTATGCTTATTGATCAAGGTTTGTGCCGATGTTGCTGAAAGGGAAAGAGATACAGTGATGTTAGGAAGAACACATGGTCAAGCAGCTGTTCCTATCACATTTGGATTGAAAGCCGCTGTTTGGTTAGATGAACTAAGAAGACAACTTATCAGACTCGATGAAGCATCACCTAGGATCTCTGTCGGGAAATTCCTAGGTGCAGTAGGTACAGGTGCTGCTCAAGGTGAAAAGGCTAGAGAACTACAACGTTTGATTATGACACACTTGGGTCTTGGAGTACCACTTGCCACTACACAAGTAGTCGGTCGTGACAGATATATCGAATATGTTTCATGGCTTGCTAATATCGCTACTACCTGTGAAAAAATATTACAGGAAGTAAGAAATCTTCAACGTTCAGAAATCCAAGAAGCTGGAGAAGGATTCGATATTAAAAAGCAAGTGGGATCTTCAACTATGGCCCATAAAAAGAATCCGATTAAATCTGAAAACGCATCAGGTCTAGCCCGAATTGTTCGCTCTATGATCATTCCAACCTATGAGAATGCCTTACTATGGCATGAAAGAGATTTAGCTAATTCAAGTAGTGAGAGGTTTACTCTATCTCATGGCTCAGCGCTATGCGAAGACGTCATCGCAAAAACCAGAGATGTTTTGACAAATATGTGGGTGGATGCTGAAAGGTGTATGGAAAATATACTATCTCAAAGAGGACTCGTTATGGCAGAAAAAGTGATGATTGAACTTGTAGAACATGGTATTGCTCGTGATGAAGCCCATGAAATTCTTCGTTCAGCATCATTTGAGGCTGTTGATAAGAAAATTGAATTAATCGATGTATGCTCTAGGACACCAGAAATATCTGCTGCATTTAGTATCGAAGAATTAGAAGCAATGTTTGACCCAGTAAATCATCTTGGTGACTCTGGTGAAATCGTGGATGAGTGTGTGAAATTGGCAAGAGAAGCTATTAATTCTTGATTTCAGTTACAGACTCAATTTTTAATTCGCCTCTTTTACCATCCCAATAAGTAGAGCCCTTCACATCAAGATGTCCATCAAAGTGTGGACCAGAAACTACCAATGTTTCGTATTCTCCACCCTCGCCATCAACATTGAATCGATATTTTTGAGATAATTCTTCCATTTCCTTTAACGAATCCTCAGTCAAAACATGTCCAATCCACTTGTCAGTAAGTCCTTCACAAGATACACTTGTGATCATTACTTCAAATCCATTGGATACTAAACCACGCATGTGCCCAAGGCTACTTTGATGCCACAATGGAGTCCAACTTTTGATATTCAATCTATCACACATTCGCTCGATTCGTGACTTTTGATAATCCGAACGTATTGCTCCGGATACTAGACCATCAATTTTTAAATCTCTTAATTTCTCTTCTAAATCTAAGATTTCTTCCTCTTGGATACCTTCACTATCAACACTAATCCATTCCAAGCCCGCCAAATTTGCCTGCTTTTCGACGATTTTAGTACCAGGTATTTGAAACATCCAAGAATCTTCTCCTGTGATAATGACTGTAACTAAATAATCTATATCCCATCCTTTACACATTGCCCACCACCATGCTGCGGAGGAATCTTTTCCTCCAGATGACAATATAGCAACCCGCATGAAAAGCGCAGATACTCTTACCTCAAGAATTTGAGGGTAAACTCGTAGGAGTTATATGGGTCGGGCTGTTTGATTTATCATAGCGAGAGTAGTTGGTAACGAGTTATCAACCCTCATGCTCATAAAGTGTCGAGTAAAGGAAGGGATAAGTGAGATTATGCAACCAAGTGGAAGAGGATACGATCATGGAATTACAACGTTCAGCCCAGATGGAAGACTATTCCAAGTTGAATATGCTAGAGAGTCTGTCAAAAGAGGAACTACTACTGCAGGGTTGAAGTTCAAAGAAGGTGTAGTTCTAGTTTGTGATAAAAGAATAATTAGTCGTTTGATTATCCCTGAATCTATTGAAAAAATGTTCAAAATTGATAATCACGTAGGTGTTGCTACATCTGGACTTGTCGCTGATGCGAGACAGTTGGTTGCCCGTGCAAGAGTTGAAGCACAGGTAAATCGTATCACTTATGGTGCTACTGTACCAGTTGATGTACTAATCAAGAAAATATGTGACTTTAAGCAATCATTCACACAATATGGTGGTTCAAGACCATTTGGTACAGCCTTACTGATTGGTGGAGTTGACGATAATGGAATTCACCTCTATGAGACCGACCCTAGCGGTGCTTACCAGTCATACCATGCAGGAGCTATTGGAAGCGGAAGAAATACCGTGATAGAATACTTTGAAAAGAACTGGAAAGAAAACATGACCCTAAACGCAGCGATGAAGATGGGGCTTGAAGGACTAAGAGTATCCAATGACGCAGAACTAAACCGTGATGCTGTTGAAGTATCTGTTATTGATTCGGATGGATTTAGAGTTCTAGACAGAGACGAAGTCAATAAGCAACTTGACAGATTGAAGCCTCTTGAAGAGTAATTTAACCGTTAGACTCATTGAGTGCCTACATGATGGCACATTGAGGGAGACATATGGTTAGTCTAGATAATTCAGTTTTGGCACGAATGGAAAAGGGTGGAAAGCGATACGAACTATTGGTCGATCCAGACTTGGTTGATGATTTCAAAAATAACCCTGAATCGGTTAATTTAGATGATTTTTTAGCGATGGATGAAGTATTCCATGATGCCCGTTCTGGTGAAAGACCGACCGAAGAATCTATTGAAAATACTTTCAATACTCAAGATATATTAGAAATCACTAAAATAATTTTGACAAAAGGAAGTATTCAACTCACAACTAATCAGCGTAAAGAATTGGTTGAACGTATGCGTCAGCAAATCATTCACCACATACATAGTCAGGCAGTAGACCCAAAATCTAAAAGTCCCCATCCAAGAACTCGAATAGAACTTGCATTGGATGAATCTCGTTACTCTGTCGACCCGTTCAAGAAACTAGACCTACAAATCAAAGAGGCTATTGACAAACTAAAAGTTTTGATTCCTCTTTCATTCGAAACTATCAGACTGGCATTCAAAGTTCCTGGTAATGGTTATGGTACAGCACACCGTCTTCTACGCCCCTATCAAGTCAAAGAAGGCTGGTTGGAAGACGGTTCATGGGCCTGTGTTGTAGAGTGCCCCGCTGGTATGAAGGGAGAAATTATCGGAATGATAATGAAAGTTTCCTCACAAACAGAAGTCAAAGAGATGTGATTTAATCACTGTCCTCTTGGGGTCGGCTTTATCATGGGATGTCGTTTCGCCCGCTTTGGAGAAGAAAAAATGTCCCAAGGTCAAAGCGACGCCGAGCTGCGTCTCGTGACCCCGGGTATGGCAATAGGGCCATCCGCCGGGAAGCGAATAGGAAGTGGTGCAGTAGCACACGATGATGATATAATTGCAACCAAGTTAGGTTGGGTTAGAGAATTTAACGGCACCGTATCGGTTGACCCAATAAATAGTTCATACATCCCACGTTCTGGAGACCTCATAGTTGCAACAGTAGCCGAGGTTAGAAATAATCTATGGTTCATGAATATCAATGGAGCCTTTCAAGGATTACTTCCAATGTCACTAGCACCTTGGAAAGTAGAGTTTGGAGCCGCAAGACAACATATGGGAATTGGCGACGTTGCACTAGCACGTGTGCAAGAAGTCGATGAATGCCACAACGTAGTCCTAACAATGAAAGGTATTGGTCTTAGAAGGCTGAACCAAGGGGCACTTCTTACAATTCCTGTGAATCATATTGATAGAATCAAAGGAAAAGATAATTCAACACTTGAAAGACTCAAAAGTGCCAGCGATTGCAGAATAATCGTCGGACAGAACGGAAAGGTTTGGGTTGACGGCGATGCGCAAGGTATCGCATGGTCACGTGCAGCAATAGAAATTGCTCAGAGATGTGGCCACAAAGAAACATTCGAGGCAGAACTTTCTGCACACGAAAATAATGCTCCAAATAGAGGTGAACAATAATGGGTGGATATGGCGACGTACAATTACTAAGAGAAGATGGTCTACGATTAGACGGAAGAAAAATAGATGAAATGAGACCGGTTACTATTGAAGCAGGGATACTACCTGCTGCTGATGGTTCTGCAATAGTTACGCAAGGACTGAATGTTGCAATAGCAGCAGTATACGGACCTATGGAAGCACATCCTAGAAAGATTCAGAGACAAGATAGAGCAGTTATCGATGTTAGATACAATATGGCTCCATTTTCAACGAGTGATAGAATTAGACCTGGGTACAATAGAAGATCCAGAGAAATTTCAAAGGTCACTGCTGAAGCTCTAGAATCAGTAGTTCTTGTGGAACGCTTCCCAAGATCTAAAATTCGAGTGGAAATCGAAATTCTTGCTGCTGAAGCAGGTACTCGATGTGCTGGAATTACCGCAGCCTCAGTTGCTCTAGCAGATGCTGGAATACCTATGAGAGACTTCATCGTTGGAGTCGCTTCTGGAAAAGTCGAAGATACTGTTGTACTTGACTTAGACAAAGCTGAAGATAATTACGGACAAGCGGATTTGCCTGTCGGTATCCTCCCCAATACTGGAGAGATCGCATTTCTTCAGATGGACGGCGACTTATCTCCTGATGAATATAATTTAGCCATGGAATATAATTTCAAAGCAGCAGCAGAAATTCATGAAGTTATGGTTGATGCTCTCAAGAGAAGATATGAAGGAGGTGAGAACTGATGGTAGAATTAGTTCCTACTCTTCTTAGACAAGAACTTGCTAGAATGGCGGAATCGGACCAAAGAATGGACGGTCGTGCACGCTTCGAAGCAAGGGAAATAACTCTAGAAACTGATTGCTTATACAATGCAGAAGGATCTGCCAAGGTTACAATGGGTAAAACTATTGTTTATGCTGGTGTTAAATTCGAAATTCGTACCCCATGGCCTGATAGACCTGCAGAAGGTTCGTTGATGTGTGGAGCAGAACTTAGACCTGTGGCTCATAGAAAGTATGAACCAGGACCTCCTTCTCCGGAATCTATCGAACTAGGTAGAGTCGTCGATAGAGGAATCCGTGAATCTGGATGTATCGATATGGCAAGCCTATGTATTGTCCCAGGTGAAAAAGTCTGGGGAGTAATGATTGATATCCATGTACTTTCTGACGGCGGAAATATTTTCGATGCTTGTGGACTTGCTGCAATAGCTGCTCTAAGAACTGCAATTGTCCCTGCTGAAAGATTCGATGTTGGTGAAGATTATACTTTGAAAGTCAAAGGAACTCCTATCATGGCGTCTTTCACAAGAGTTGGTGGAAGATACATTTACGACCCTTCAGAAGAGGAAGAATTGGGCGGAGATGAGCGAATTCACATCACCCTTGGAGATGAAGGTCACCTTCACTCACTACAAAAGGGGTTAAGAGGGGTGTTCACGCCCGCCGAATTCACAGAGATATTCGATGTAGCCCAGCTACGCTGTGCAGAACTTCGAAAACTCGTGGCAAACCAGGAGGGGAACTGATTGGCAAAACGAACACAAAAGGCAGGCGCAACGGCAAGATTTGGTGCACGATATGGTGTATCTGTAAGAAGAAACTCTGGGGCTGCTTTGGCCAAGAAAACTGCCAAATATACATGCCCGGTTTGTCAATATCGAAAAGTTACTCGTAAATCTGTAGGGATTTGGGAATGTAGCAAGTGTAATTACAAATTTGCTGGCGGAGCATGGGAGCCTTATACAAGAGCATCCGATGCAAATAGTAGAATTCTAAGACGTTCAGTTGAAGGAGCTACTACTGCTGATATGGCATTTATCGCTCAACAAGCAGCTCTTGACTATGAAAGAAGCCTAACTGAGGCTTCCTCTGAAGAAGAGTGAAACCACAGAGGTTTCTAAATGTCTAGTGAATGGATATTGAAGTTAAATGTCCATTCGCGAAATAAAGAATGTACTGAATCTCTTTCAGCCGCTTTGATTACCGACTGTGAGATTACTTGGTCTGGTGATTCTTTTAATATTGAAATTAAGGAATCTAAAGCTAAAGACCTAAGAGCTATGTGGAATACTAGAATTAGAGGTTTGATAGCAGTAGATTCTCTGCTAGATGTTATTGATGAATACTAAGAGTTCATCAACCCCTACCCTTTGAGATGAATTGGTGAGATTATGGAAAGCATGGAACAGTTTCAAATTATTGTTAGTGAAATTCAATCGGCAAGACAACAAATTGCTGGTCTAAAAGCACAGATATTAGAGTTGGAAGCAACTGCTGAGGCTGTTAACAATCAACCTAAGGAACTGGCTCTCCATCAACAATTAGGAGGAGTTCTAATCGAAGTTGCAGATAGAAAGTCTCTACATGAAGTTTTACTGAAAGATATTGAATCTCTAAATGAACACATGTCACGTTTCGAAACACGCGAGAAAGAACTTGTTTCTTCATATGAAGATTTAAAGAAAGTTCTAGAGGGATCTCAGTGACATCAAAGGATACACATGACATATCGGCCTTGATGGGCAAGTTAAACGAATGGATAAACAAGCATTGTGAAAATGGTGCTGTACCCGTACTTACCGGAATGAACGGTGATATGGATACTGTTGGCTCAGCAATCGCCTTATCAGCCTCACACAGCAATATGATGGCTTGTGGTCTACACCTTGGGAGAGTTGCCAAGAAAGTTTGTGAAGATCTATCAGCACCTTTCCGTAAAATAGGTGCTAGTCATACTAATTGGCCTCCATCAATATCGGGAATAATAATAGTTGATGCCGCATCTCCTTCTCAAGTCGGAATTGATCTGCCAGAAAATATTCCGAAATGTGTAATTGACCATCATGATACCGATGATTGGGATATCTCTGGTGGTGATGTAATGATTAAAGCAAGTGTCTCAGCAACTACTGAAATCATTACTAAATATCTAGCGCAGTATAGCCCTGATGCCCTAACTACTCCTGTTAGAAAACTTCTTCTCGCTGGATTAATTACCGATACAGGACGATATCGACATGCAGGGAAGTCTGCATTTTCAACAACTGTTACTCTACTAGAAAATAGTGAAATTGATTATGCTTCATTGGTCGAATTTATTGAAAGTCAAGAAACTAGTCCAAGTGAAAGAGGAAGTTTACTGAGGGGTCTTGAAAGATCTAAATCGATAGATTCGGGTGGATGGAATATAGTTTACACAAATAGTGGAACACTAGAAGGACGTCTTGCAACATTGCTGATTGGCACAGGTGCAGAAATTTCATTGGTCAGTAGATATCGAGAGGGTGTCTCCAGATTGACTGCAAGAGCTTCCAGAAAAACTACACTAAAAGGCATACATCTCGGTGAAATTATGGAGTCTGTCTCAAAACAAATAGGTGGAGATGGTGGAGGACATAGCGGTGCTGCAGGATGGAGTGGAAACACCGATAGAATCGCTGCTGAATCCGCTTTCATTGCCCATGTTGCATCAATTAAGAGAGAGGAGTGAAATTTATGACACATATCGATGTTCCAAATTCCCCAGGTTTCTTAATCTCAAGGTGGCGAGAAAAAGGTCCTGTTGAAATTAAACAATTAACAGAATGGAAAGAGGAAATGAAGATTGAATCATGGCTAATGGTGGCTGAGGCTGCTATGTTCTTAGATGCTGCCGAACTTTTAGAAATAGTAGAAAATCAACTTTCTGTCGCTGAAAAGGCGACATTAGGTCTTGTTCGACGAAGAATGTTAGGCGACCAACACTTGGAACAGGCAATAAATGAGGCAATCGAAATAGCAAAAAATAGAGACTCCCGAGACTTGAAACTAGAAGGAAGATTACGTATGGAGCGTGGACTAAGTAGATTTGAATCCGGCGATACCGAAGGTGCTGAAGAAGACCTAACTTGGGCTGAAACTCGATTAAAGTCTGTTTCCAAAGCCAGTAGAGACCATGACTTATCGCTGCTCAACAAAGCGGCATTCCATATGGCTGTAGGGGCACCACTGATGGCACTAACAGTTTACTCAGAAATTTCACGCACTGGCGAACATGCTGATGAGACAATTGCAATATCAAGGATAGGTGCGAGTAGAATTCGAGCATCTTTAGGCCATATTTTTGATGCTGCAAGGCATGCTTGGAACGCTCATGCTCATGCAATTAAGGCATTTCAAACTAATATGGCGATAGAGGCTGGAACCCTATTTATCGAACTTTCTCTGGATTGTATAGATGTAAATGCTGAACGTATGAAAGTCCAAATAAAAGCCGCAAAGCCGAGAAGTGCGACAGATGATGAACCAAAGTATGATTCTAATATTCAAGATATTGAAGATGTATTCATGTGGTGCTTTTCACAATTACCTAAATCTAATTCTGGAGACCAAAGACCAGATTTACGTGCAATGGTAAGTATTGCATCTAAAATTAACAAGTTAGAACTTTTCAACGAATTATTGTCAAATCCAGATAATGTCGAAGACTCAATGCTTGTAGCAATAATTCAAGCATGTATTAAAGATGAAGAAATGCAGAAGAAATGGAACAAAAGACTTACTGTTTTAACCATGCTATAATCTATAGATTAACGCACCATTCACTTAAATCATCGAACTCTTGTTTAGTCCATTCTATTAGTGGTGGTACTTCAGACCACCATCTTACTTCACTGACATTCTTATCATCAACTTGCCACTGATGCATGTTCTCGAGGCAATCAACAATCACGTGACCTACCCACCCCTTAGGATAATATTCCTTATTCCATGCCAATAATTTCCCAATACAACCAGTTTCTTCTTCCAATTCCCTAAGCAATGCTTGTTCAGGTGTTTCTCCATCATTTATGTGACCACCTGGAATCTCCCAGCCACGTTGTGGGTGATGAACAAATAAAACGCGGCCACCATTTCCCATCAAAGTTGGTTCTTCACCTACACATGTAACCCATGCTAAGGTAAATATTGGTTCCTCTTCCACTCTATTCACCAAAACCAGATTTCGCTCGACTGAGCCATTCCTCTGCCCAATCTTCGCCTTGAGATAATAGTCTCCTTGCTAGGAAAAACGCTTCGGAAAAATCTTCATTATTGATTAAGTCTTGAAGTCTTTGTAAGTCAGGATGTTGTGAAGATAATTCTTCAATTTCGTTAGAGTTTTTCTCTTGAACTTCGCTTGGCTTGGAAACTCTTTGTGATAATTCTAGCATCTGTTGTAAGAATTGGTCACGCTTCTCAACAGTTGGTTGTGACCAAGGTTTGTCGGCCAAACCATCCATTTTACCTGTGAGTCTAGAAAGGAATTCATCCCTCGGTGTTAGGTGTTCTCGAATATTTTGGACATGATCATAGCACATCCATGCTTCATCAACTTCTCCACGCCTCTCATGAAGTCTACCTAATTCCATCCATAATTCATGATTATTCGGCCTATGAGCAAGAAGATGTTTAGATAATTCGATAAAAATCTCAGTATAGCCTGAATCTCTTAACCGTTCAATACGTCTACCAAATATGATATTAGCACGCTGGTCTGTAAAGTCCAGTCGCTTACATCGGGAAACAAATTCCCCGATATTTTCACTCAGTGAATCATTCTTTGCCAGATTCGACCACCATATATCAGGTTCAAGTGGGTCACGGGAGAATGCAGCCTCTAATAATTCCAAACCTAATTTAAGAAAGTCGATTCCCTTCAATTGGTCAATATTTTCAGAGTCTCTGCCAAGTACTGAGAATACATCTTCTAGAACAGCACACAAACCATCACCATCCCCCAGTATCACTTTGATATCTGCAAGACAACGCCAATTTCTTTCATCGGTAAAGTCATGCAATATCGCCTGCCTAGCATTTTGCTCAGCCCATGACATATTATCATCAAATCGAGATCTATCTCTATTAGCTAATCCTACGAACTTTTCAGATTGTGAACGATAACGGTTTCCGAGATTTCTCCTAGGATGTTGAAGTAGATCTCCACTATCCTGTGACAAATAAACACCTCTTATTGTACCGACATGAATCCACTTTTATCATAACCAAAAGGAATGGTAGCATCGAATCCAACTTTTGATGTAGTTCCATCCTCATTACGAGATGGATCTAAGGAACTACCTTTCTGATTAGATAAAATAATTGTATCCTTATCTGGTTGCCATCTAGTAGCCATAGCCCACTCGACTCTTACAGGGTCAGAAATATCAATATCTTCATCCACAATTGTAACCATTTTCATACTACGGTGGCCGTCAAGTGCAGCCTTAATCGCTTTTATTCCGTCATCGTGATTATTTTTCTTGATTTTGACAACCGCAGATAACCAACCACAACCACCTTCGGTCATATGAACATCTAAGCACTCACAGACCTTGTTAACAGCATCCTTGATGGTAGGCGCTCTAGGAAGACCCATCAAAGTCTTATGCTCAGCCTCTCCGGGGATTAGAGCATGGAATATTGGTTCATCGCGATGAAATACACCCTCGATTTCTATGACTGGTTCTTGACGCACATCGTCAACTGTTCCAGTAATGTCTACATAAGGACCTTCGTCATCATTTTCTAAAGTAATTCTACCCCACATAACATATTCGGAATCTGCTGGAACTTGTATCCCATTAGGCATTTTGGTAAGTCTAAGGGGTTTTGAATACAGTTTCTCATGAAGAGCAGCTGCTATTGTCAATTCATCAATATTATCACTAAATGACATTGCTGCTGCAAGTAATACCACTGGGTCGGGAGCATTTACAACTGCGATATCCACTTCCTTACCATCTTCTCTTGCTTTGAGCATCATTGACCTTAGGTGTCTAGGTACTAATCGAACAACAGTATGGTTAGAGTCTCTCAAGAATTGACGGTGAAATGACATATTACGAACTCCCTCATACTCAGCAATAATTACACTTGCAGAGGAATATCTTCCTCTATCCTGTGGCCAATGATGAGGTATTGGGATCAATTCAAGATTTACTTCTTCTTGCATATTTTCATAACACTCCGCTTCAGATGCATCCACCAGTATCGGCTGCGAAGGATTTTCCATAGCCCAGGCAAGAGTATCAATGTACTGTTCTGGAGTAATCCCAATAGCCTGACACAAACGTTCTCGGGTCAGTAAATTTACGGCCGCTTTATGCCCCGGTGCTTCTATTATTTGTTCAAAAACAGTCAGAGAATGGTTGTGTTCATTAGAATATTTCCACATACCATGAATCAAACTTACCGGAGTAGTTTCAGTTTCTGCAAATTCAAGATGGTCACGAAACGCCATATACTGTCCAAATGTAATAGTCGCTTGAACCTTTCATTGAAATACCCACTATTTACGCGTAATTTCCATTATAGGTAAACTCTTCAACTACAATACAAAATCAGGTTCTTGGGTCGTTGTTAAATAGGGGCTTCGAGTCGGCGAATTGCTTCAATGAGGTTGTTATTATGGGTAGAGGACTCTTCGCAGGTGCCAAGATGGCAAAAGATCGACAAAAATTCCGTTGGTCAGATCGTAGATATAAGAAGCGTATGCTAAAGTTACGTGCTAAGCACGACCCTCTTGCAGGGTCTACTCAAGCCAAGGGTATCGTCGTTGAAAAAGTCGGTATTGAGGCTAAACAACCTAACTCCGGAATTCGTAAGGCTGTAAAGATTTCACTCATTAAAAACGGAAATAAGTTAACGGCTTTCGCTCCTGGCGATGGTGCAATAAATTTCATCGATGAACACGACGAAGTTATGGTCGAAGGTATCGGTGGTCGTATGGGTCGTTCTTATGGAGATATTCCAGGAGTTAGATACAAAGTAATCCAAGTTAACGGTGTATCTCTAGATGAGATGGTCCGTGGAAGAAAGGAGAAGCCAATTCGCTGAGGTGTTTTTATGACAGAAGCAGAAGTAGTAGAAGAAATAAAAGAAGAGGTCGAAGAGTACCGACCGATTGCTGGAATAGGTACACTGGTTTTTGGAAAGTGGGATGCTTCCGAGATTACCTGTAAAGATCCTGGACTTGCACCATACATCAATCTTACAACAGTGGGAGTTCCTCACACTGGTGGACGCCACGCTAATGCTTGGTTTGGAAAGGCAAAGTTATCTGTTGTTGAAAGATATATCAACAAACTTATGAGAACTGGTCCTTACACAGGAAAGAAGCAAGGCGCAATGAAAGCTTTTGAAGCTGCTCTTGACAGTATTGCCAGCAAGTCTGGTGGAAACCCTCTGCAAACTTTCGTTGATGCTATCTGTAATGGAGCACCTATGGAAGAAATTACCAGAATCAAATTTGGTGCAGTATCTCAACCTAAAGCAGTCGATTCATCTCCTTCAAGAAGACTTGATGTAGCTCTTAGAAACCTGGCAAAGGGTGCACAACAAGGCACTCACAAGTCAAAAAGAACTCTAACAAGTTGTATAATCAATGAACTCAACAAAGCAGCTGCTGGCGATGTAACATCGTATTCAGTTTCTAAGAAAGAAGAACTTGAAAGAATCGCTGCATCCGCAAGATGATTCTTAGAATTTAGTGCACAAAAAGTGCACCTAATAGTAATCAATTCATGTCAATTAGTTGTCACTATTTGCTAATAGACTGTACATTACATGCGAGTCACTTAAGAACCCCTTTTTGGTGGCCACAATCAGCGAGAGTTAGGTGATACCATGGGCCGTAAAGAAGACAACATTAAGAAAGCAACAGAAGTTATGCATATACTACCACAAATTCGAAATTTGTGTATTGCCGCACACATAGATCACGGCAAAACAACTCTCTCCGATAATTTGATCGCCGGAGCGGGTATGATGTCCAGTGACCTTGCTGGTTCAGCACGTGTACTTGACTTCGATGAGCAAGAAGCTGCTCGTGGAATTACCATCAATGCTGCATCTGCATCTATGGTTCACGCTGTTGATGGAACTGATTATCTAATCAATCTAATCGATACACCTGGTCACGTTGACTTTGGTGGAGACGTAACACGTGCCATGCGTGCGGTTGATGGTTGTTTCATTCTGGCTTGTGCTGTTGAAGGTCCAATGCCGCAAACTGAAACTGTTGTTAGACAAGCATTGAAAGAGAAAGTAAAGCCTGTTCTATTCATTAACAAGGTTGACAGACTGATAAACGAACTTCAAGTAACCCCTGAAGACATGATGGAGAGATTCAAGGGTACAATTACTAAGGTAAACAAACTAATCAAGCAATTTGCACCTGAAGAATTTAAGAAATCTTGGCAAGTTTCAGTAGGTGACGGTACTGTAGCATTTGGTTCCGCATACCATAACTGGGGAATCACAGTCCCTTACATGGCTAAATCAGGGATTTCTTTCACTGATATTTTCAAGTACTGTAATGATGAAAATCAAATGGAACTTGCAGAAAAAGCCCCTGTTCACGAGGTTCTCCTCGACATGGCAGTATCAAAATTACCAGGTCCAGTTGAAGCACAACCATACCGTGTACCAAATATTTGGACTGGAGACCTAGAATCTGATATCGCAAAGTCTATGATGGCATGCGACCCTGAAGCAGAACTAGCAATGATGATCACTAAGATTTGGATGGACCCTCACGCAGGTGAAGTAGCAGTTGGTAGAATTTACTCAGGTGCAATTGCACAAGGAGAAACCGTCTACGCAATCGGTGCTGCAAAGCCAGAACGTGTCCAACAAGTCAGCATGATGGTTGGAGGCGACCGAATTACCGTCCCTAAGGTAGTTGCAGGAAATATTGCTGCACTTACCGGAATCCGTTCGGCTGCTGCTGGTCTTACACTTTCTCACGACAAAGACTTCACACCATTCGAAGCAATTAGGCACTACTCAGACCCTGTTGTAACTGTTGCTGTTGAACCAAAGAGTATGAAAGACCTTCCAAAGTTTGTCGATGCTCTGCGTTCACTTGCTAAGGCTGATGCTTCCCTGCAAGTTACAACCAACCAAGAAACTGGAGAAGCATTACTCGCTGGTATGGGAGAACTTCACCTTGAAATTACTGTTTACCGTATTGAAGAAGAACAGAATATCAAAGTAAAGGTTAGTCCACCTATTGTTGTTTATCGTGAAGGTATTGAAGGAAATAATCATGGTAGGTCATTTGAAGGTAAATCACCTAATAGACACAACAGATTCTACTTTGAAGTCGAAGCACTTTCTACTGAAGTTATAGAAGCACTCCGTTCTGGTGATCTAGGTAGCGGAACAATCCGTACTAGTGACGGAAAGGAAACTGGAAATAAGTTCGGTGCAGTTGGAATGGATAAGGATTTGATGAGAAAGATTTACGCAATCAATGGAACCAATGTATTGGTAAATGATACCAAAGGTATTCAAGGATTACACGAAACTCGTGAATTGATAATCGAAGCATTCAATGAAGTTTGTACAAAGGGACCTATTGCAGACGAGCCTGTTCAAGGTATGTTTGTAAGATTAGTCGATGCTAAACTTCACGAAGATGCAATTCACCGTGGACCAGCTCAAACTATTCCTGCTGTTAGAAATGGTATCAAAGGTGCCATGATGAGAGCACGTACTGTAATTCTGGAACCAATGCAAAAAGCATTTGTCTCAGTACCTAATGATTGGCTTGGTCAAGTTACACGTGAAGTGACAAACCGACGTGGAATTATTGAAGACATGCCATCAGAGGGCGAAGTTACTACCGTTGTTGGTGTTCTACCAATTGCAGAGACTTTCGGTTTCTCTAACGATATCCGTGCTGCTTCTCAAGGACGTGCTGTTTGGAATACAGAGAATCTTGGTTTCGAGCCACTTCCACAAATGTTATTCGACAAAGTAGTCGGTTCAATTAGAACTAGAAAAGGATTGAAGCCTGAGCCTAATCCTGAATCATACTACTCGGATTGAATAATATGAAGGCCTCAATATTAGGTCTTTTTGTATCTCAAGGCGGAGTTCCTAAGTTACCCGTCGATAATCTATATATCGATAGTTCAGGTTGCTTTGGCGATAAACAAAACGACCTTAAACACCATGGTGGAGAAGATAAAGCAGTCTGCCTGATTCAAAATCATATAATTAGAGATTTACAGAATAAAGGACATCCAATAAGTCCCGGAAGCACTGGTGAAAATATTTTGATTGGTGGCTCAAGTATTGGAGACATCACTATTGGGACAATTTTAAAATTCAATGAGTTAGAAATTCAAATAACTCAAGATGCCCCTCCATGTAGAACAATATCTAAATCATTTACCGATGGAGAATTTAAATTAATATCTCATAAAAAGTACCACCAATTCACTAGATGGTATGCTAGAGTGCTAAAACCCGGTACAGTTTCTAATAATGAAGAATATGAACTGATCAACTAATACGTTTCAATTGGTAATCAGTCAACTCTCTCAATGCTTTCAGTGCAGGGCTATTAGGTAACATATCAAGACAAGAGTGAGCATTCGAGTGGTACATTTCGGCTCTCTCTCTAGCATATTTGATAGAACCGAGTTCATCAAGAGCTTTCAAACCAAGATCGATTTCCTGCTGAGTTGCAGAATCTCCTTTACCAAGAACTGCCTTCAAATTGCTTAGTTGTTCTGAATCATCTTGTGATAATGCGTGAATTACCATAAGAGTACGCTTGCCTTGAGCCAAATCAGAACCTGCCGGTTTACCAAGTGTAGCAGAGTCAGATAATACATCGATTAGGTCATCCATAAGTTGGAAGCACAAACCTACTGCAAGACCCCAATCTGCCATACATTGAATTGTTTCATCATCTGCACCAGACATTCTTGAGCCTATCTCTGCACAAGTCAGGAACATAACTGCTGTTTTACCCTCAATCATTTCGAAATAGTCTTCTTCTGAAACCGCAATTCTATCTTCAAATTCAATATCTAGTTGCTGACCTTCACTAACACGCCTAACCATCCATGCCAAACGGTTCACCATTGCAGCTACATCCTTGTTTTCAAGTCCTTTTGCCAGAACTAACCTCTCAAAAGCAATGGCTAACATTGCATCTCCTGCATTGATAGCAGTTGGAAGTCCATACTCTATGTGAACTGCATTTAATCCTCTCCTAGTATCATCATCATCCATTATGTCATCATGAACTAGTGTGAAATTATGAACTATCTCGATTGCAGCACCTATGTCTAAAAGTCCTGAATGAGAATCTCCAACCGCCTTGGATACAAGCCAAGGTAGTGTTGCTCGAAGTCTCTTTCCACCACCATCAACTAAATGCATCATAGCATCAGAAAGTGTTGAGTGTTTCGATGCGCGCAAACTATCTGAAATTCTTCTTTCAACGAGTGGTTTAACTTCCTTAATAGAAATGTCAAGTCCTGCCCCTTCTGCATAAGACAACATATGTGAAACATCACCCATATCATGGATTACATCATCTGATATTTGACTAATTTTTTCGGAGTCGCCTACAGCTTGCCACCATTCATCAGTCATCAATCGTGAAGCAATACACCTGAACCATGGTGCGATTTCTCCATCACCTTCAACTTCTGCCACCAGCATTTCTTCCAATTCCTCTTGACTTACCCATTTAATTTCTGAGACTTCGTTCTCGTTAAAGTTGACGTCCACATCTGCCTTGATAATTAGAATGTGGTCGATTTCTCTTTCTATCCATTCTTCACTCATTCTACTGGAATAAATCATTTTAGTTACGAAATAAAAATCACTGAGAGGAACTTGATCTTCACTAATCCCTAATTCTTGGTTAAGTTTACGAACTGCAGCCCGTTTCACACCTAGAGCGTCGGTAAGCTCTCTCTCAGATTCAGAATACAGAGGGTGAGAACAACAAGAGTTAGCCCAAACATTTGGAAAAGTCACTTTATGAGAGGCTCTCTTTTGTAAAAGTAAGCGGTTATTGCTATCAAATAAAAGTACACTAAATGCTCGATGTAACATACCTGATGAATGATGAGCCTCTACTTTAGAGACATCCCCAATTTCATTATCGGATTCATCTACAGCGATAATTGCTTCAGACATCAAATCGATTTGTGCTGAGTCTGCACTTGAATCCAGAAGTATCTGCTTGTACTCATCATTGATTTCCAACGAAGGAACATCTTTAATTTGATACCCTGTCAAGTCATCACCAGTCTTCGCAAACGGACTCGATAAATGAATAGTTCCCTGTTTTTGATGATTAAATAAAATTTTAGGCTACTATTTTAGTCCCTAAGACCTCTTTTCCATTACATGCATCGAATACCCTTTGTGGATAAGAGCCATTAACAATCAATACTTCAATACCCATTTTAGCAACTTCAGCACCTCTGGCTGCTTTCAAACCTATTCCGCCTGTAACATCAATTTCAGTATTATGTAATCCCTCAAATTTCATATTAGGAGACCACAGTTCTATCAAATCATCATCTTTCAAATCCTCAGGCGGTCTTCTGAGAATACCATCAACACCACCGATTGCAAAAACAAGTCTCTTGACATTAGGTATCTCTTTACAAATTCGAACTACTAAATCATCACCAGACAAAATACCAAATGATTTTACCCCATCACAATCAACAACATCTCCGAAGGTCACACATAGTGAATCTTGATAATCAAAGAACACTTTAGATATATCTCCATCAAAACCACTGCCTGTATTTCTTGCCCAATTATGTGGTGGTTTAACCGAAGTTTTTAGGCCGTTAAATTCTAATGAATCATAGATGAATTTATTCAATGTAAGCATTTCATTACGTACTATACTAACTGCCTCTTTTTGAGAACTACAATCACTTTGATTGGTAAAGTCTTCAGTGTCCAATAAACCCTCATTTAGCCTCCAATGTTTGGCCCTTAGATGACCGAAAGAACCTGCTCCATGAACTAGAATTATATCGAGACCTTCATCTACACATTGTTTCATCACAACAGACAGAGAACTTATTGTATCCATATCAGGAATACACATTTTCTCCTTATCCGTAATTAGACTGCCACCCCATTTGATGACTACACAATCGCGCATGTAACTCCCATGAAGACTATCCTCATGAGGATGCCCCTCTTTGAAAGCATTGAAGAATAAAGGCTTAGACCATGGTATATGGCTGATTCACCGACATTAGAAGAATACATGCGCCACTTGCAGGCATCTTTAGAAGAAGCTGAAAGTATTGATGATAGAATAGAGAGAGAAGAAAGGACGTTACAACTGGAAACTTCGATCCAAGAATGTTTGATTTTCGCAAATAGGTACAAAGAACTTGTAGCACACGGAATTGATCCTTTAATCTTAGTTTCTAGTGACCCTGATATCGAAGCCCCTCCGCCCGCAAGCAAGGTTCAAGCATTGGTACTGGGCAACACCATGTGTGATACATGTGGAGCAAGTCTAGACAGTGATTTGAATTTCTGTCCAGCGTGTGGAACAATGAGTAAAAAAGAGTAATTACTCTTCTTCTGCTTCTGCTTCTGCTTCTTCGACTTCCCACTGTGCTACCATTTCGGTAATTATTGGGTCATCAGGCTCAACACGGTACAGGTAATCCCCTGGTACTTCATCAATAAGATATACAGTTGTACCTGCACGGAAAACGGTGTGGCCATCTGCAATTGCTCTAACAGTGTCTACTTCTAATATTGCTGGACGGTTAATTCTAACGTGTCCTGCTTCCATTGCCTTACCAATTGTCTTGGAAAGGTGAACGTGCTTTCGGTCACCAGCAGTGATACCAAGTTCGATAATTGTTTCAACCTGTTCTTCTTCACAAGGCCAATAAAGTCCTTCTGGAATATCATCTGTTGGTAAATCAAGTTCCAGTTCAATGGAATGACCGTAAGTAGCTCTTATCATCTCACCTTCAACTTGATATCTTCCTTTCTCATCAGCATTTGCAATTGCCGAGAAATGCCAGCCTCTTAGCCAGTGGTAGTGTCTTCTTTGCTTGGAGATAGAATCAGATAATTCTCGGATATTGACCCATCCATTGATATCCATTTCAACATTGAACTTTTCAGGTGCGTGTCTTAGCACCAGTGCTAAAATACGTCCGAGAGAGTTTGACTCTCTATCACTCATTATGAACTTCCCTTCTTCATTGCATACAGGACAGTTAGCCCCGCTAAAGTGCCCATGTGCTTTACATTGCCGTAGCATATTGTAAGGGGGTAAGTGACTTGTTCTTAGTTCCTACGCATACATATTCCAATTTAGGAATCATATCGGTCTTACGAAAATAACCGTTTCAATCAAATGCTACCGTGTGTTGGACTGGTCATGGTAGATGTTGCCATCATCGGCGCTGGACAGACTAAGTACGGCAATCACTCTTCTGGATTGAAGGGAATGTGGGCTGAGGCTGCAAAGAATGCCTTTGACAGCGTAGATCAAAATTTCCATCCGAACAGAATCGATGAGGCTTTCATCGGTAGTGTGGCATTTGGTGGTTCTCAATTAGGAAATACTGCTGCACTACTAACCGAACATTCAGCAATGAAAGGAATATCTGTAAGAAGAGTGGAAAATGCATGTGCATCTTCTGGTTTTGCTTTGAGAGATGCATGGATGGCCATCAAGAGCGGCCAAGCCGACGTAGTAGTTGCTGGGGGTATCGAGAAAATGAATGATTTAACTCCTGAAAGAAAGCGATTTTGGCTAGGAGTTTCTGGTGATACAGAATGGGAAAGACTCGCTGGACTTACTTTTCCTGGGACATATGCTTTGATGGCAAGGAGATATTTTCATGAATTTGATTCAAATCATGATGATTTAGTAAATATAAGTGTGAAAAATCATATGCATGGGTTTGAGAACCAACAAGCTCATCTTAGGAAAGAAGTTTCCTTTGAAAAAGCAAAAGGTGGTTTCATGGTAGCTGACCCACTAACTTTGTATGACTGCTGTCCAACTTCAGATGGTGCATCATGTGTTGTCCTGGCTGCGGACCATGTCGTAAAAGAATTCACTGATGACCCGCTATGGTTACTTTCTTCTGGGGCAGCATCTGATAATTTAGCACTCCATGATAGGCCTTCTATAACACAACTGATGGCTACTCAGAAAGCCGCACAATCTGCCTATACCATGGCAGGATTAAGCCCCGCCGATATAGACTTAGCAGAAGTCCATGATTGCTTTACTATTGCAGAACTTCTTGCAACTGAGGACTTGGGTTTTGCAAGTCGAGGTGAAGGTGGGAAGTTTGCAAGGCAAGGACTTGGAAAAAGGAATGAAGGCGAAGTTTGCATTAATCCAAGTGGTGGTCTGAAATCTAAAGGTCATCCACTAGGAGCTACTGGAACTGGACAAGCGGTAGAGGTATTCAAGCAATTGAAAGGTACTGTTGAGCCTAGTAGACTAGTTAGAGATGCTGAGATAGGATTGACTCACAATGTTGGTGGCTCCGGAGCAACTTGCGCTGTACATATTTTTGGGAGAGAAAGAAATGCTTGAATACTCTGACTGGCAAGGGTACAAAGTATCATTTGACGGTGAATTATTTCATATTTGCTCTCCATGGCAAGTTAAAGGAGTTCCAGTATTTGGCCCTGATAGTGATTATACAACATTGGCATTATCTCTTATAGACCTGATGAAGTCAAATAAAGTTTTAATTGATACATTATCTTCTAATGGCTCTGATATTGACCTACAAGTCCTCAAGGTCGCAACAGGTATTGAAGAAATTTCAGAGGACGGCGAATGGAAATTATTCTGTCATGAATTTGCATCATTATCGATAAGTAAGAAATCTGAAGTAACTATTTCGAAACCAAGAGACCTAACCGAAATTGATTCTGATAAATATGAACAGATAAATCTTGCATGGGAAACTGAAACCGCCTTAGTCAATGTATCTCAAGGAGCTTACATATCCTCTCAACAGTATAATGAAAGTCTAAATTCAAGACTGAATCTTATGGCACAATTCGAAGATAAAGCGATTTGGCCTCCAAGGCAATTGAATAATGATGGAAGTATAATTGACGAACCAGAAATAAAACTCAAAAAAACATGTCTCATTGAATCTTGGACAAAACTTTCTGCCGCAGGTGCTCCTTCTGAATTTTCTATTCGAGCACCAATATTAGATGGTATTTCTACTGCATATGTGCTTTTTAGCGAAGGTACTCGAGGTGTTTTCCTTTTGACAGATGATGAAAAAAGCACTCCTGCGATCGGTCTAAGCGGTGAAATAGTTATTAGAAGAATATACTCTCAAGAAGGCGAGATGAGATACGGAACAAAGGTTAGAATCCTTAACTAAAACAAAGTTTTGATTCCAAAGCATTGATAATTCGACTACCTCATAGAGGTTTATGGCCGGATTCGGTGGTATGCGCAAGGGTCGACGCGAAGCAGTCGAAAACCTAGGATATAGCGAAGAAGGTGACTGTCCAAGATGTGGTGGAGAATCTGATTCTTCAACCATGGCAGGCTATCTTCGATGCTTGAAGTGTTCACATGAATGGGCTGACCCTGATTATGTCGAAGAGAAAGAAGAAGTAGATATCCCCACATACCATAGAGATGCTGAGTTAATTGAACAATTCAAGAAAGATGTCGAAAGTGGAAGTCTTGCTAATGTTCTTGGAGTCAAAAAAGATCTTTCCGAAGAACAAGAAGAATCTCTTACTCGCCTTGAGGATAAATGGATGAGTGGTATGCAAGGTCACTTCAATTCTGCAAGTGAGGAAAGAAAGCCTCTAATGATAAACTTTGATGATGAGGATAATATTGTTTCCACAGAAGTTGGAGCTATTACCGTCGTATCAAATGGTTTTGATGGTGGTGAAGAGATAAGGCTTGAATACCCTGGAATGGGAACAGAATTCTATTGCTATGAAGTCAATGATGGCTTTGGCTGGCGACGTGGAAATAATTCTGAGGAAACTGCACGCTCAATTGCTAATATTATTAATTCTAAATCTAATTTAGTATTCGCTAATGTTGAAGGTAATCGTGTATCCTTTGAATTACGTTCTGATGAACTTAAACCAGAATCATTAGTTTTATTTGTTGATGACCCTGGAGGAACTGATATTATTGCTGAAAAGAATGGTGTTATTCTAGATGCTAGAAGTTCTTCTGACTTTGAAGATTACAAAAGAATGGTCGAACTGGTTCTAGAAGACGGAATCATATCTCCGAGTGAAGACCAACTATTATGGTCTGTAAGACAGCAAATTGGAATTGATGACTCTTACCATATTCAAATGGTTATTGAAATGTGTGGAGAAAACACGCTCAAAGAATGTACTACTTGCGGAGCAATGGCTGAATTATATGTCGAATACGGAACTTGGTACTGCCAGCAATGCGAAGAATGGTGTTAAGCCTAATTGATAAATAAAAAGCCATTTGACAACTTATTCTATAGAATCATTACTGAGACATCTAGGTGGATTTCCGCCATAATATTTCGAAACTAAATAGAGGTATTCTTCATAAGGTAAGTCGGGATGGCTTAAATTGGCGAGAGTAATGGGCGAACAAGTATTATACATTGGAATTGATTTAGGAACATTTCGTTCAGTTATGGTTTCCTCGGATAGTCACGAAGAAGAAGAACTTACTGTAATTGGAACTCCTAAGGATTTGATTGCAAAGAATTTCCTTAAGAGAGATGTACTATTTGGTGAAGAAGCATTGAAAAATAGACTAGCACTTAATCTGTTTAGACCTCTTGAACATGGTGTGATTAAAGATACTCCAGAAGACCGAGACTTCATTGCTCACTTCATCACTCACCTTATCAATCTCTCCGACCCAGAAGAATATGACCGTGTAGTCGCTGTTATTGGTGCTCCTGCTGAAGCAAGTTATGTCGATAAGACCGCTATCTTTGATGCTGCTGCTGGAACTGTTAATGCTGCAATGATTATATCTGAGCCTTTCGCAGTTGCTTACGCACTTGACATGATTGAACATACACTGGTTATCGATATCGGTGCTGGAACTACTGACTTGTGCAGAGTATACGGAACAATACCAACTCCTGATGACCAAATGCACACCGAATATGCTGGAGACTATATCGATAGAAAACTTATCGAAGAGATCCAATCAAAGTATAGTGGTGCTCAAATTACCAAGGACATGGCAAGAAGATGGAAAGAGAATAATTCCTTTGTTGGAACTTCAACACCTGATGAACCAATAATGGTTGACTTCTCGATTGAAGGTAAAGCAATGACTCTTGATATTACTGATTGTATGCAAAAAGCATGTGAAGACATAGTAGACCCAATTGTTGAAAATGTTAAACTACTGATTGCAGGTTCTAACCCTGAATACCATGACCAATTTAGAAGAAACATGATTCTAGCTGGTGGCGGTTCAGGAATCAAAGGCTTAGGTGCAATGATTGAACGTAGACTTAGTGACTTAGGTAACGTTAGTGTGCATGTAGTAGATGACCCTGTTAGACTTGGTGCTATGGGTGGTCTAAGACTTGCTATGGAAGTTCCAGAAGAAATGTGGAAGAACCTAACTCTAGCATCTCGCTGATTACTTTAGAAGTTTCAATCAATAGACCAAGGTCTTTGATATCTAATTTCACTCTTCTGAGTCCATGCCATATTTTTTGGCTAGTTCCGGGTCGATTAGTGGAGATTGACAATGTGGACACCTATCACTAGCATTCAACATGTTCGGTATTATTGCTAGGACTGCTAAACAAGTAGGGCACGCCGCCAACATCTCACCTTGACCTAGGTCAAAGTTTGAACCATCACTACTGGTTGAAAAGTATCCGCTGGAATAACTTTGATTGAAATGAAACATAACTCTACGTGCTGAGCCAAATGTAGCCCAACCAATCAAAAATGTCAGTAAAAGACTTGAAACATTACCATTCATTATATCAATAATGGAAATCAATACATTAAGGGCAAAGAAAAGACATGCTAATCCGATTATACCTGCAGCAGGCCAATATGCCCACCTTGCTCTATTTTTGTATCCATTCCAAACCATCAAATTAGCAATAGCCAAGAGACCGATAATTATTCCTTGAAGGTTCTCAGGAAGTAGATTACTGGCAAAAGCAAAGCCAATCCAAAGAACGATCAGTCCATCGATGAAAACTATGAATGTAGTCCCTCTATGAATTCTAGAGAATGCGCTCGAAGCCCCAATAGACTTTGCAGGGTTCATTCCCGCTACGACCAAATCACTTCCTCTATCAGGCTGCACAACTATCGCATTAGGTGCTTTACTTTGAATGATTGCCTTGTATCGTATTTCTAATAGAGTTTTATGGGCGAAGGTGTCAAAATGAAAGAACTACACCATTGTCTATGGCGATGCGTGATACCGACGTCGAAATTCGCGGCTCCAGTCTTGCTGGCAAGCGTATTCTTTTAGGCGTCAGTGGAGGTATTGCTGCAGTAGATACTGTTCGTTTAGCCAGAGAATTAAGAAGGCATGGTGCTGATTTGAAGGTAATGATGACACATTCTGCTCAAAAAATAATCACACCATTAGCAGTAGAATGGGCTACACAAACCAAAGTAATCACAGATTGGAATAGTGACTTAACAGCCCTTGATGATATAGATGGAATTCTAATTGCTCCCGCTACTAGAGACCTAATGGCAAGCTATCTTCATGGACTGCAACATGGACCGATATTGATGGCACTTAGTGCTGCTAGAACTAGGAAATGTCCAGTACTAATGATACCGAGTATGCATTCAGACTTGGCTAATGACCCAGTGACGGATGAATTGGTTGAGCAAGTTCGTAAAAATGAGATTTCAGTACACTGGGGTAAAGAGGAAGAAGGTAAGAGAAAGACACCCCCTCATGAAGAAATAGTTGCTCGATTCGCACACCAAATTAATCGATTGAAACCCAACCGTAAAGATGTGGTAGTAACATTAGGAGCTACACGTTCAGCAATCGATGATATTAGATTTATCCAAAACACAAGTAGTGGGGCAACGGGTTACTCGATAGCAGATGACTTATATCGAAATGGACATGACATAACCTGTGTTTCTGGTGTTACTTCTATTAGTCAACCATCTTGGTTACCACTTGTGATTAAAGCCCCTGAGCCTAGTGAGATGTTAGACGAACTCAAGGCTATTTCCAAGGATGATATTGATGCATGGATACATACAGCGGCTGTACTTGACTACGTAGTAGGTAATCCAGCACAAGGAAAGTTAGCAAGTCAACAAGGATCACTCAATGTTGAACTGATAGAAAGTGAAAAGCATATTCAAGAACTTAAAGAAATTTGTAAAAATTCGGTTAGAATCGGTTTCAAACTAGAATCTGGAATCAAGCAAAAAGACTTGATTTTCCGGGCTATCGCTCAAATCGAAAAAGCAGGTATGACTGCTGTTATAGCAAATCGATTGGAAGACTTAGGTGAAAAGGACAAGCCACGAGGATACTTAGTGGATAAGCAAGGTAGTCATTTCATGCTCAATAATCAAAAAGATATGTGTGAAGCGATAAGAACATTTGTCGAAAGAGGAGTTTGAGGGAATATTATGCGTAGATTCGCAATAATTGGTCATCGAGCCATGTCTCAAGGGAAATTACCACTAAATGACATGGCAGGAGGAGCAGGTCGTATGGATGTTCTAGTTAGAGCATTGATGGCATCTTTGATGACCAGTCATGGATTTAGGAATGATACTGAAGTCATGCTACACTTACAGGGTGGCCCTGGCCCCAATAGAAGAATTAGGATTGATGGAGGAGCGGTCAAAGGTATTCATGCTGAAGAGAGGTCTGTAGCTGGACAGATTGCTAAAGTTCTTCGAGAAACCTCGCCTCCTAAAGGTCGATGGATTGAACGCTCAAAAGGAATTTGGGATAGTCGAGGAGATATTCTAGATACGATTGAAGATTGGTCTGAATCTACAATAATTGCTCTTGATGCTAATGGTGAAAGGCTTTGGTTGGATAATTCTATTATTCCATTGCAAAGTAATTCTCTGTCGACAAGTAGTGAAGTTGAAGGTGAATTAGTAGTTGAAGGAATCGATGTTGGTTTCATTCTTAGTGATGATAAGCCATTGGAAGTTGAACTGCCAAGTAAAGTCATATTGAGGTCTCTTGGTGATGTTTGGCTGCAAGGTCATATGGCAATAGGGATATGTCATTTCCTATTGGATGAAGGTGTTTCCTTAAACTTGTAATCATTGTAGCCATACAGGATACTTACCTTCACATGATTCTAGACTCCATGTGAGTAATCTATCATCCAAAGCAAGTGGATGAGTTTGGGGCCATGTAGGAAGGCAAGAAATACTCGACTTATTCTCCATCACCGCATCACAATCACTCCTATCGACTGGCGTGTGGTCAATACTTGCTGCGCCTATAGTGAAAGTCGCAGTCTTCTCATCATTTTGTGTTGAGCCAAAAGATATTGCATCTCGATACCACCTCATACCCAAACGTGTAATTTGATATTCACCGTTCCATGTAGGAGGTGTGTTGAGGTTCAGCATCAGTTCACCATGCCTAAATGCATTACGAAGTGCTTCTTCAGGATTACTTCCCCATGCAGGACTAGAATCGATATTCGGCCAACGACTTACATGGGGTGCCGAAATGTCCACGCTTGGTCTGCGAAGGTTCTCTGGAACCATCGGTAAAACATTCAAAGCCTGTTCGATGACATCAACTGTTGCTTCAACTGCCTTTTCCATCCCTTCTTCATCAAAGGAAGTCAGTGAAGAAGCGATTGCTGGCATTCCGTACAAACCTGCTTCTCTTGCTGCACCCATCGTTCCGCTGTGGTAAGAGTCCTGTGACATATTTGGTCCAATATTAACACCAGAGACTACTAACCTTGGAACAATACCTGGAAGAATATGGTCTAAACCCTTGTCTAAAGAAACTATCATTGTATCACATGGCGATCCATCTAATTCGATTAGATGCAAGTTATCTTGATTAGTAATATCCCAACTTTGTCTAAGGTTATCTCTAAATCTCCAAGTTAATGGGGTCATAAGGTTGATTCTCATACCTGTCGCTGAATGATTAGTACTCGGTGCAAAAACAACCACCTTATGCCCTCTCTTATTTAGCGACTCAACCAATAGTTTGATTCCAATGGCTTCGATACCGTCATCGTTAGTAAGTAGTAACCAACCTAAATTTGAATCATCGCTCATAGTAAGTCCTCAACTTTCTGCGACTGCTTCGAGTGCTTCATTGTTCGTATTACTCTGTGGAGCCCCCATTACTACAAGTAGAATCCCTACAACCAGAATTGGGCCACCTATCCAAGTCCAGAAACCAGGTAATCCTTCATCAAAAATTACGAATCCGATTATCGAACCAAGTATAGGTTCCACCGTCACACTGGTAGAAATAACAAGAGGAGATGTATATCGTAAACATGTATTAAGGCCTGTATGGCCAAGTACCCCTGCAATCAAAGCCAGTGCCAAGAACCATAGGAAAAACTCACCTTCTGTCCAACCAAAGACCCCATATTTACTAAATTCAGACTCCATTGCCCATGATGCTGGAATTAGAATTATTGCACCAATTAATGTTACGATAAAAGCATAGATAAAAATGGGCATCCACTTACGTAAAACTCGACCACTGACAAGGTATCCGACTACGAATACGGCCCCCATAAAGGCAAGAAAGTCACCCCAAAGAGTGACAGTATGGTCTCCTTGTTGATGTCCTTGGTCGAAAAGAGCAATTATTGCACCCAAAAATCCGATACAAGCACCAATAATCTCTTTCTTACTAGGTTTTCTTTGACCTACCATAAATCTAGCAATAATCAACATCCCTACAATAATTATCAAAGGATGAGCAGTAACAAATAGCAAAGAATGTGTCAATGATGTTTTATCTAAACTTGCTACCCATGAACCAAAGTGTAATGCGAGTGCTAATCCACCACCTATGAGCCATAGTATTGTATTTCTTTGAAATATTTGGCTCTTTACTTCAGTATCGGTATTTCGCCATTGTATTAATGCAAAAGGTGCTAGAACCAGTGTTGTCAACTGTAATCTCCAAGATGCTCTGAGTAATGGAGGAACTTCATCTACTTGTTGGAATAGTGCCCCTGCACTCGAAACACCAAAAACTGCACCTATTAGTAAAATCCACACCCACTTAGGCGTGGTTTTGATAGATTCCATACTTTCACTCTCAAGCTTTCTCAGCCTCTAAAATCGCTTTGGAACTTCCGCCACCGACAATACCTGCACGCTTGAACAAGTAGTAAATACCATATCCGATCGATACATTGAGAATTACAAACCCGAACAATCTACCAACGTACCAAGTTGTAGATGTAGGGTCTTTTATCAGAGTGTCAATAAATGATAGTATACTACTTTCAGTACCAAAGAATGCTTCTCCAGTTAGAAGCCCTGCGGCAACCATGAAAGTACCAAGTAATATCAAAGCACGCTGCTTTTCAGCCTCTGAGGTTCCTGATTCGGCTTTTATCTTCTCGATACGAGGTTTAAGTTTCGTATCTTCCCACTTATCTCTAGCATAGCCACCAATTAGCATTGGAAGAGTATGAGGGATATCCAAGTACATTCCAAGTCCAAATGAGGTTCCCATTCCTGTAGCCCATTCTACAAACATACCAAGTAAGAAACCGAGTGCCAGTAATGTTAGGTCACCTTGACCTTCAGCGAAAATTACAGAAAATGTTGCGAATGCATTTGCTTGAGGAGCAATTAGCTGAATGGTTCCATCTGCTAGTTGAATCGATAAGAAGATTGCCACTCCAGCACCAATTATAGCCCCAGGCACCACGCCCATGATATTTCCTTTTGAAATATGGTAAGGACGATTTCCAATATACAAGCTGTTTTTATAATCACCTATTACGGTTCCAGACATCGATATTGCTGAACCGAACACAGTAGTACCTACAAGACCCAATAGTACGGCATCCTGAGTATTCAAATTAAGTAGTTCTTGAGCATTTAGAAATACCCCCAAGAGCATTAATAGAACTATGAATGAGGTTCCTGAAACAGGCTCAATACCTGTTTCTCCCATGACCCTAACAGCTATCGCTCCTAGTAGGAATGTAGTCATGATTAATACTGTAGCAAATATTAGTGATGCTAATACTGAAAAACCACCGAGAGTAAATATCAGAATCATTGAAAAGAAAGTAACAACCATAAATATTGGAATATGTTTGAGAGGCCACTCATACCAACCTTTTCCTTCCATGTATTCTTGACTTCCTTCACCTTTTAGCGCACTACCAATATCACCAAATATATTCAAGAAAGTCTTGTACATCTTTGCAAGACCAAACATTCCACCACCGACAATTGAACCGATAGCGATTGTCCTAACAGTCTTACTAAAGGCTATCATTTGCAGTGCTGCTCCACCGTTCAATGCATAGTCCTGTATTGGTCTATTGGATTGAGTTATTGCATCATAAATTGGGAAATTAAACCAAACAACTAGTGGAACGAGGAAGAACCATCCGACAAGTGTACCTAAGTTAACGAGGAAAGCAACTCTTGTTTTCATAAACCAACCTATAGCGAACATTGACGGAGTTAGAGCAACTCCAACATAAGTATAAGCAAATGGATTCCAACTATCTTCAGTAGACCACTGCGTGTAATTTAATGATTCACCATCACTATTTATTCCAGAGGGCTGATGGATTTTTCCATTTGAGTAGAATGATGCAAGTCCGATTTCACCAACATGTAAAGTTTCAGCGAGCCAATCTAGCAATGAGAGTTTCTTGTCGCCAAGCCAAATCAAAGGATATTCAACAAGGAAAAGACCAATCATTGTAACACCGGTCCAAAGTCCAATTTTCTTCAACGAATCTCTTGCATGTTCAACAGCACCTGTATTAACATCTGAAGCGATATCTAACATTTTCAATGTCGCCTCAAAACCTGGCAATGGAAGAGGATCTTCAACCAACCAAACCCGTCTAAAGATAATGAAATACATAACACCTAAAAATCCAGCAAACATACTCGCTACTATTCCAATAAATGCAAGATTAAATGCTTCTCCATCACCTAAACTAATCAATGGTCCTGATGCCAGTTCATATCTAGCATCGGATGCTAAAAGGAAAATTGCTGGGAAGGTAAAAATGAAACCTGTTGAAGCGTGAGTTGCACCTGTTGTTGCTGAGGTTGCAATATTTACTTCAGAAGGCGACCACTTTAGTGCCATACCTAAGATGTATGCAATATACCAAGCTGCAGAAATAGCTAAACCAAGTTTCAATCCAATATATGCTGTAACTCCTGAAAAAATAGCCCCAATACCAATTCCAAATAGAACTTTACTCGTACTCCAGTGAGATACTTCAAATGATTCTTGAAGATTCTTTTCTTCCAAATATTGTTCTAAGACACCTGTGTTTAGATTGTTGTACATTTCATCGTCAAGCCAAGTAAGAGTACCCTCTTCAATGGCTTTGAGACCTTCAGGAGTTACAGGTTGTCTATAAGCGGATTTTTGTACACTCATTGTCTAACACCCAGCATGCGCCTCGCGCATGATGCTAACGATACGCGGCCACTTGAATACTATTGCTATCAAATATACAATATGTTGAACTTTTTGAGTAAATTATTACTCATCCGATTCAGGTCGATCTGAGTTCTCTCGGATACACTTAGCCGGAAGACCACCCCAAACCTCTCCATCAGGTATGACCTTCCACTTAGCCACTAAGGCGTTAGTAGCAACCACTGAACCTTCGCCAACTACGACTCCAGGTTGAATAGTGGCTCTTGAACCGATTAAACTGCCCTTCTTGAAAGTAATTGGTGAAAGAATAAGTTGTCCTTTCTCAACTATGTGGCCGTTGATGACAGCTGCCCCTCCTACCACTACATTATCTTCAATACGCATCATACCAGGATCGTTTAAACCGACTGTATTAATTTGAACTTTCTTTCCAATCTTAGCACCAGCAAGCCTATAGTAATAATTTGCAATAGGTGAAGGGATTACATGGGACAAAACTGGCCATGTAGCACGGTGAAGTTGACCACATACTGCCCACCTGACGGTCATCCAAGAGTGAAGAGGGGCGATTTTCTTACCTTCACTAACTCTTACATGTAGTAATCTTTGATTCAGACCTGAAAATAATAATAATCCATGGATATATGTCAAGAAAGCAATTACTACTGAAAATGCGGTGATTAAATAAGTTATAATCTGACTTTGACCATCACCATAACATTCTAGATAATCAAATACTGCTAAAGCAGGAACAAGAGGTAAACCCCATAGAATTATCATATACAAAAGTAGTACAAAGGTACCTATAGCCTGAACTAAAGCGAAATTCTTCACAAAAACACCCCACTCAAACATATTTTTATTTAGATTCTCCAGATGACAGAGCACGGTTTTTAGCATCTTCTTCTTCTGCAACTCTAATTCCTTCTTCTAAGTCCACCTTACTGGTTAAGTAAGTACCAGCTAAAATCACCAATACTATCGATAGAATCGCAACTCTACTATCGAATGCAGTACTTGTGATACCGTATAAGAAAGTACCAATCATAGCGGCAGACTTACCAAGGAATCCGAAGAAACCAAAGAACTCAGAAGTTCTAGTTTCTGGAACTAATTGAGAAAACATGGAACGTGCTTGTGCTCCTGCTGAACCCATTGCAACACCAACAAACATTCCAAGAATGATCCATTGTAATGCCACAGTTATGCCGAATGGTTTCCAAACGTTCTCGCGCATAAATTCAGCCCATCCATCAACAGGGCCACCTTGGTCTACTATCGTTGGATGGCTATCGCCGATTTCATCATTACCTGCTAATGGTCCGCCAACAAAAATTATTGCAAATCGGTGGTCGCTAGCATTATCGAAATTAGCGACAATTGCTGCTGCATCGGTTTCGCCAATATTGTGTAATTCCTTCTCATCTTCTTCAGATTGTCCAGCGAGTAGTGATGCACCAAGTATACCCACTACTACAATAGCAATCATTGCAAAAACACCTATCTTGCCAAGTTCTTTACTCTGAATAAACATCACTCCTCCACCTATTATAGCCACAAATGCCAATATCATTAGACATACGAGTAAGCCAGTTCCGATAGTGGAAGAACCTGAACTTTCTTTGCCATAATCAGTTGAATTATCTGGGAAATATTGCTGGAAGTTATCTCTGAATTCAGAATCACCAGATGAGGTTTCTCCGACCCAACTCTCATACCCTCTATCATATAGCGATTTTAGTTCATATTCCGAGGTGTCATTATCCCATTCGAATGTAAAGTCATAACGTTCAGCATCTTCTTCTCCTTCAAGCGCAAGTGGTGCAAAACCTGCTGCTATAACGGCAACAAAACAATAGATGATCAATGCTAACATCAAAGCAAACTTTGTTCCTTTAACATTTGCCAACTTACCAAATACGATAGTCATCGGTATTGCCACAATATTAACTGTTAGAAGAAGCATAACGTTCATACTTTGGTTTAGTCTTAGTACAGATTCTCCAAATGCAGTAGCCATACTAGCAATTGTATTGACTCCATCATAAAACAGCAAATAAGCCAAAAGGAAGTATGCAAGAACTTTGAAACGTCTTATCTCCCTAAAAGTTTGAAACACCTGCGAGTAAGCAACTTTAGTCGCATCTTTGATTCCTTTCCATTCCATTGAAGATGGAATATCTGGTTCTGGAGTCCACTTGAACATCTGTAATCCAAAGCCCCACCACCAAATTGCGGAAGTTGCGAATATTATAGCCATCTGGAAATTAGTATCCCAACTAGTTCCCATCAAAACTATGAGGTGGAAAATAAGTATCATCGAGCCGCCAATGAAACCATATGCATAGCCCCAAGTAGAAACATGATCTTGACAATTTCTAGGTGCTAAATATGGCATGAATGAATAATAAATTACGTTTCCACCAGTAAAACCGATAGTTCCAATTGTATACATTACTGCCAGTATGATATATCCTTGTGAACCAAAATACGGTGCGGCTCCCATTAGAGCAGTGAAGGTAATTCCGACTATTGTATACCATTTCAGTAACTTTTTCTTAACCGGAATCTTATCGGCAATCACACCAAGAGCTGGAGCAGTGAGTACTACAAATAGCATTGAAAATGTTAAAACCCAAGCATAAAATGTATCTCCAGATTGAGTACCTGTTGCAGTATTGTATAATGCAGCCATTAGTGCTGGAGCGATAACTGTCATAACAGTTAACGCATATGCTTGGTTAGCCCAATCATAGAAATACCAACTCTTCAATGCTTTCTTTTTGTCATCTCCCATCGCGTTTAGTGTATCCTTAGCAGACAAACCTGCAGATTCACTTACGCTAGTCACTAAAGTATCAGCCATAAGGCTCAGTTTTCAAGCACGGTTTATCAATTAGACACCTGCATTTAATACATAGTGTAGTAATCTACACCTAAGATTGAGGTTCGAATCAGTGGTCTCTGATAATCTTGAAGCGACCTAATGCTTCCATCCACATGATTTCTTTACCAGCTTCGATATTCATTCCTTCTTCGATAGGGAGAATCATCATGCTATGGTCTTTCATATTCATTGCATGAACTTCATTACCATCCATGTGAGTGACCATTGCAGTTCCTTTTTCAATCATAGGAACGTAGATATTATCAGTAACTGAACCAACATGAGAAATCTTCTTACTTGAAAATAATGACACTAATTCAATTCTAGCTTTTGCAGAACCGTGTTTACCTGGCTTAGAGGTCGATATGCTCAAAATCTTGTATGCTTCATCCTCAACAACACAAAATCTTCCGACTTTTAATGTCCTAATCTCAACTCTATCTGTCCCTACCATAGAACTCGCCTGTTTACTCTGCTTTGGTGTGGGCTTATGACCCTTGCCACGATTTAGGCTAAAAATCATAAATCCCTAACATCAAACCTTTCACCACTCTGTTCCATATTGTGGTTGGTTACTAAATCAAGTAATTGTTTAGCAACCACTTCGGGTTTTACCAGTTGCCCCGATTCATGATAATCAACAAAATGAGGTAGTAGTGGGAAGTCCTCTGGCTTTGAAGAACGGATATTAATCTGCATATTGGTATCTACTATTCCTGGTGCTACAGATATCGCACTAATATTTTGGCTACGGCCTTCTTCGGCTAGACATCTTGTCCACATATCCAATCCTGCCTTTGAAACACAGTATGCCGACCAAGAACTGATAGGATATTTTGATGCTCCACTAGAAATTGTGGTGACACGTGTTTGTTTATCTCCAATCATTAATGGATATACTTTTTGAGTGATTTCTTGAACACCTAATAAATTAACTTTGATCAGATAGTTCCAATCATTAGAATCAGCCTTGCCTATCGGTTTAATCGGGTCGACTACCCCCGCATTGTGAACAATTCCAGATAAGTCTTGACTTCTTCCCAGTATTACATTACCAGCATCGATGATATCACTAGAGGAAGATAGATCACATGCTATTACTATTGAATCTGAATCTATCTTCTTCAGCTCACCACCCAATGAAGTCAGGTGTTTTGAATCTCTAGAAAGGGCAATTACAGTGAAGCCAGAATTTACCAGTTCTAAACTCAAGAATCTGCCAATTCCACTCGAGGCTCCAGTGACAAGATATACATCTTTCATGAATTGTCCAAACAAAACAGGCTTATATCTTATTCAGCGTATAACTCTAGAACTTCCAATGAAATCACGCTTAGAGCTTCTTCATGAGTAGCCTCTAAATTGACAGGACAACCCACACCAGTCTCTGCCGCTTCTAACCAAGTTCTGGCACATACGCACCATCTATCTCCAGCCTTAAGGCCAGGGAAATTAAATTGTGGCGCTGGAGTAATAAGGTCATTTCCTTTAGACTTAGCAAACTCTAGAAAAGCATCGGTCAGTATACAACAAACTACGTGAAGCCCTCCATCATTACTGTCAGTATTACAGCAACCATCACGAAACCATCCAGTTAATGGGTCTTTTGAACAATCTTGCATCGGTTCTCCGAGAACATTTATTTTTGGATTCATATCAACACCTCCTTATCATGAATAATTATAGAAACCTTCACCAGATTTACGGCCAAGTTTACCTTGTTCAACCATTTCAATCAGTAATGGAGCAGGAGCATACTTATCATCGCCTAAACCTTCATGAAGAACATTCATTATGTGAAGAACAGTATCTAATCCTATCAAATCTGAAAGGGCCAAAGGTCCGATTGGATGGTTCATTCCCAATTTCATTATACCATCTATGGCTTCTGGTTTAGCAACACCCTCTTGTAATGTCAAAATCGCTTCATTCAGCATTGGACAAAGTATTCTGTTAGATATAAATCCTGGTGAATCATTACATGATAGAGCAGTCTTACCCATTTTATCAGAGGCTGCAATAACTGCCGAGTTTGTTTGCTCACTAGTCTCTTTACCGTTTATTATTTCAACCAAT
Source organism: Candidatus Poseidoniaceae archaeon (assembly GCA_949372655.1). Taxonomy (GTDB): domain Archaea; phylum Thermoplasmatota; class Poseidoniia; order Poseidoniales; family Poseidoniaceae; genus MGIIa-L1. The sequence continues at coordinate 38,682 of CASIAI010000003.1, read as the reverse complement.
TTCATGATTGGGACTGGATTCATAAAATGCATACCAATCACTCTATCTGGTCTTGAGGTTGCAGCAGCAATTTCGCTTATTGAAATTGATGATGTATTGGATGCTAGAATACATTCAGGCTTACAAATTTGGTCGAGTTCAGAAAAAATAGATAATTTCAAATCAAGTATTTCTGGTACAGCCTCGATTGCTAAATCAACATCATGACATGCTGAACGGTCAATAGCAGTTGAGATTCTTGCACGAGCAGAATCTGCATCTTCCTTAGACATCCTCTCTTTTGAGACCAATTTCGCCAAAGACTTCTCTATGGCAGAAACTCCTCTATCGACAAATTCTTGTTTGATATCAATCATAACAACCTCATAGCCTGCACAAGCAGCGACTTGTGTAATTCCGTTTCCCATTTGCCCTGCACCTAGAACTGCTATCTTGTCAATTGCCATATCTCTCAACAAGAAGCCCCACTTGGACTAGATTGATGAACCTGTGTGTCACATGACGGCATAAACATTATGACTCGAGACTTTTAGGGTGGCTTGATAACGATGGTTGAAATTCTATGCCCACACTGCGAAGGAGAGATAGAACTTGACGATGATGCAAAAGGCGAGTTTGCCTGTCCTCTATGTGATGGTGAATTCGAATGGGGTATGGATGATGAGGAGGATGGCATGGATTTCTCAGTTGCCGAACCTTCTACGAAAAGAGACATTTTACATGAATACACTGAACAACCAGCCATTAGGATTGCAGCAGGTTCTATATTTGCATCTGTAATGGGATTTTTCGTAATATTCATGGCATTACCAATAATTTTTGGAGGATTATTTGTTGATGCATTGGAAGGAGCAGCGGATACTGGTACTGGATTTGGAGCAATAATTGTACTACTCGGCATTGTATTCTTAATATTCTATGTGACAGGGATTACCTTTGGAGTAATGATGGCCAAAGGAAGATTTTCCGCTCTAATTGTATGTACTGTATTTTCCGTCATTGGACTAGTTGGAACAATCGTTGGATGGATATTTAGTGATGATCCAGACGCTGAATGTGCTGAATGGGATTCATCATCATTTGGATGGGATGAATGTGTTGAATATGAAAGTTCAATGGGAAGTGTTCCAATTTTAGGACTTATAATTTGGACATTACTAATTGCGATGAATGCATCATTGATAATTGTGCCTCAGTTTAGATATCAATTCGACTAAATTGGTAGCCCGACTCGGATTTGAACCGAGGTCAGCGGGACCAAAACCCGCTATGATGGACCCCTACACTATCGGGCTGTGTAGTTTGCCGGTTGCGAACCCCTTTTTGTTCTTGTCGGAAGAAAACGTCTCAAATGATTAATGAAGAAAGTTCTAAATTACTGATTTTTGACAATGCGCTAGACTTGAATTCTGATAAATCAAGGTCCTGTTTAGACTCATAAATCATAGCCTGAAGCCCCATATCTAATTTATCCAACTGCTTGACGAACTTTGCCTCTTCTGTTTCTCCCATCTCATACTCTTGAAACAGAGATAACCACTCCGGAGCTAATTCTTTCATAGCTTTAAATTCATCTTCCGCTTTAGTAGAACAATCATCATGAGGAGTAAGATCACCAACTCTAACCTCTGGAATATCGTGAACTAAACATAAACTCAATACTTTAGATAAATCTAGTTCTTTGGGAGTCAACTTTAGTGCTAATATAGCCATTCCCCAAGAGTGTGCTGCTACTGATTCTGGGTTCTTGACATCATTTCTAACCCAGCCTGTACGAACGATGTCTTTTAGTCCAAGTATCTCAGTTAATGATTCTCGCATGATTTGTGCCATAAAGCAAGAGGTCAAAACCTCGACCCCTAATTGACTAACATGGGGAATGGAAAACCAGACTGGTGGGACTTAGCCGTTGATTACTTGAAGGATGACGAATTACTCGGGCCAATTGTAGAAAAATACCATGATGGTTACCTTGAAAGTAAAGATGACCTTTTCCAAACTACTATTCGTTCAATTGTTGGTCAACAAATATCTGTTATTGCCGCCGATGCTATCTGGGGAAGGTTGGTTGGAAAGTTAGAATCAGTCAATCCAGAAAACGTACTAAAGTTCACTAAAGAAGAAATCGCTAAATGTGGATTAACACGTCCGAAGTCAAACTACATTTATGGATTAGCAGAACAGTCTAAATTACTTTTAGAGATGGACTGGGATAATATGTCTGATAAGGAAATTAAAACTCATTTGATTCAATTCAAAGGTATTGGACCTTGGACTGCAGAAATGATGCTGATGTTTTCTTTTACTCGCCCCGATGTTTTCAGTATTGGTGATATTGCGTTAATCCGAGCTATCAAAATGTTAGTACCTGATGTAGGAAGTAATGAATCTATAGAAGTACTTGCTAAGCGATGGTCACCTTATCGAACTGCTGCTTGTTGGTACCTATGGAGAATGCTAGACCCTGTTCCAGTGGCATACTAATTACTACGAAGAATTAACTATAATGTTAATCTAAGACCATCTATGTCTGACGAGTCCAAGCCACTTACATTGGCAGAAAAATTGAATTCGACTGGAAATAAACTATCCGAATTATCGCGTAAAGTCGCTAATTCGACAAAATCAGTAGTTGGTAATGCTAATGACTCAATAAAATCTGCAATAAATGAAAATAAGCAAAAAAGGGATATCAAAAAACAAAAGAAGCTCGAAGAAGCACGTCAAGAATTATCTTCCGAAGGATTACTAAATGACGTACCATCAATGGTCACATTACCGGAGTTTGAACAAGAAAGAATGTCTCTTGTATCTGAACAAAATGATAATCTAATTATGGTTTTAGAGGAAATGCAGAGACTCTCCGAACGTGTTGATATGATTGAAAAAAGAAAACATAAAACAGAAAAAATAGAATCTGTCTTGAAAGATTCAAACATAGAAGTTAACAATAATGAGAGAGATGAATATACTTCACCTGTAATGACTGAAGTTATTCACTTATTAGGAGCATCACTGCTTTTCATCATACTTCTTTTAGCGTTTGACAATTACTTATCGAAGAATGAGATAATGATAACTAAAAACTATCCTGCTGAAATCATTAGTTGGTCTGTAGGATCAACTTGTTGGGCTCTCTATTTATTACAACGGTTGGGTCATTCCTCAAACGCACTCAAATTACCAGTGATAATTAAATTTCAAACTGCGTTAGCAGTAGGTATCACTACATCATTTGGAATATTAATGAATGATGACTCAATGAAAACAATTTCTAATGTTTGGACTTGGGGAACAGTAATTGCAATTGCTTTACTGTTGACCAGTAGTTTAATCGCATTTGCTTGGAATTCAACTAAGAAATTAGTGAGTGTAAAACAGATTACCGAAATCATTGATTGATAATTTCCGGATTCTTAAACAGATCCCTGGTAATATTCTTTTGATGGGATTCTACAGTCCCACCACCGATCTCTAGAAGTTTTGAATCTCTCCACAGTCTTTCCACATGATACTCGGCTACATATCCATAGCCACCTAAAACTTGTATGGCAGAATCTGCAATTTCTTTTGCGGCAGTAGCAGCAAATAACTTGACGCCGTCTGAATCGAGCCTGTGACCTGGCTTACCAAGAGTCATACTCGCTGCAGTATCGTAGATATAAGCACGCATAGCACGATATTTAGCCCAAGAATCACCGATGTATCTTTGTATTTGCCCAAAGTCTCTAATTTGACTCTTGAATGCTGTTCTATCTGTAGCATATCTGTTCATCTCATCAAGGCACCTTCTTGAAATCCCCAGTGACATTGCAGCCAAAGTTAGTCTTTCAGCCTCAAGATTACACATCATATGAATTAGCGACTCACCTGTTCTTCCAACCAAATTAGACGCTGGAACTATACAATTATCAAAAACTAATTCTGCTGTATTAGACGCACGCATTCCGGTTTTATCCAAAATCTTCTGACCAACTGAATATCCTGGCATACCTGCTTCGACAATGAAAGTCGACATCTCAACTCTCCCCCTATCATCAGTTCCTGTTCTTGCGTAAACCCAGACAACATCTGCTGGAGTTCCGTCTTCATCTAAACATCCATTCGTGATCCACATCTTTCTACCATTGATACACCAACTACCATCTTCAGTCTGCTTTGCAGTTGTTGAAAGTCCAAGAACATCAGTACCTGCATCGGGCTCTGACATTGCCATTGCGCCAATCCATTCTCCAGAACATACTTTAGGTAGAATTCTTGCTTTTTGCTCTTCATTTCCATTGAAGGATAAGTTATTGACAAATAGCATAGAATGGGCTAAGTAAGCAAGTGCAAACCCAGGGTCAGATGCTGATAATTCTTCATGGATTATGGTACAAGCAGTCGCATCAAGTCCAGCACCACCATATTCTTCTGGAGCACTGATTCCAAGAAGACCCATTTCTCCCATCGATTTTAGAAGTTCTAGGTTGAATTTCTCTTCTTTATCATGCTCAAAGGCTTGTGGCTCGACATTTTCTTTAACCCAATCACGAACCATTTCGCGCAGCATCATATGTTCTTCACTAGGATTTGATATGCTCAAATAGACCACCTACATTATGGGGGAAGGCTCTCCCTTTTTGACCGTTTGTAATAATCACCTTCGGAAAAATCGACGAGATTTCTTCTTTGGTTTGCCTCTACTATTATCAGAAGACCTAGCAGAAAGCCTAACTTCATCTTCCATACCAATAGATGGTCTAACTCTTGTCATAGGAGGGGCACCTCTTCGTTTCATACTAGGTGGAGCACCTCTTGACTGAACCTTTACTTTCCTTATTCTAAGATTCGTATTCTCTTTACGAGCAACTTTTCTCGCCCTCTTGCCAACATGTCTCAAATGACCGTTGAATACTTGGGGTTCTGCTGGACCATCATTTGTGTTTATTCCAGCTTGTCCAAGAACCTTCTTTGCTAAATCAGTATGTGAACTAGTAGATATTACCTCATCAACAATTCTATTTGCTAGATTAGAAAACGACTCATCATCATCAACCTCGGGTGAAGTTTTTACTTGAAGGGTAATTTCTTGTTGTTCTTTCTCCATCTGATATTGATTATCTTGAATCAATGATTCAAGGAACTTCTCCGTTAAAGAATCCTGCTTTCGCTCAGTCATACGCATCCCATCATTACATTATTGGCTTTACAATAGGTATGAAGTTTCCCTAAGTAAATCACCTCAAATGACCTTTTAATAACCACTTGACTATGGTTCAAATTAGATATTAGTGCTTAGATTTACAATTTATAAAATGACTAAATATTCAATAAGGATAAATGCCTTGAGCCTTAGGGATATCTATGGAAGCAGGTGAGTGCTATATCGCTAATGTCGGAAAAGATTGGATAAGAATCTCTAATTGTAATGTTCATATGAATATCAAAAGACGTATGCAAAGAACTGTAATTAGAGGTAATGAGGGAGATGATCTGCTCGATGAAGGAGCCGAGTCGGCAGTCTACACAATAACAGGGAAAATGCCAATGATTGATTACAAAGAGATCCTTAAGATTTTTCGAGGTGGACAACCTTGGTTCCACGACCCATTTGAAGATAGAAGAATGAAAGTTTTATTCTCTAATATTGATTATGATAGCGCTAGCGGTAATTTCGGCTTTACCCTGGTTGAAGATGCCGAACAGTTAGAAATCAAATCTTAATTTGTGATTATTAAGCAATAAATATTGCGAAGCATAAAACCCTGAACCCAGTTAGCAGTGACAATGTCGAGCAGATGGTTCTCCCAGTCTTACTCTGAGGCTGCTGGAAGATTCTCTATGGCTTGTGACTCACTAAGAGAAGGTAATCATCAAGTGAGATATGAGAGGCTAATGCTAGGGATGGAGGGCCCTGAAAAAGAACCATTGGCCATTGACATCGCAGTCATAGGTTCATTAGATAGTGCCAAAGTTTTACTTTCAAGTTCAGGTGTACATGGTGTTGAAGGATATCCGGGGAGTGCCATTCAATTATCAATAATGAGCGAAATGGCGAAACAAGAACCCTTCGAAGACCATGCAGTTATTTTCATTCACACAGTTAATCCGTATGGCATGGCTTGGTGGAGAAGGTTTAATGAAAATAATGTAGACTTAAACAGAAACTTCCTTACTTCCCGGCAATCTTATTCAGGCACACCAGAGGGTTATGAATACATAAGAGAATTCTTTAATCCACAAACACCACCCAAACAAAGAGACCGTTTATTTCTCTTTAACGCAGTGAAATTAATCATGCGTCATGGATTTAACAATGTTAAGCAATGGGTTGCAGAAGGACAATACGAGTATCCTAAAGCAATACAATTTGGCGGTAAGTCTCTGCAACTTGGGCCTAAATTAATACTTGAATGGCTAGATGAAAACCTCAAAACAGTTTCACATATTTGGGCTATTGATTTGCATACTGGATTGGGTCCAAGCGGACATGATACACTTCTTGTATCACCTAATACTTCAAATTCTAAATTAGAAAAGTTGAATGATTTATTCCCTGGCCATGTCGAGAGTCTAGACCCTAATGCAGGAGTGGGCTACCAGATAGATGGGGACTTACACCAAGGCTTAGAAGACCGTTATGACAAAATTAATTGGACGTCCATCACTCAAGAATTTGGAACCTTCAGCCCTGTAAAAGTAATTAGAGCAAGTAGAACTGAGAATCGCTGGACACAGTGGGGTCAATATGATTCACAACAAGAGGCTAAACGACATTGGAGTAGACTAAAGATGTTAAGAACATTCAATCCTGATGATACTGTTTGGCAAGACAAAGTAATCAGCCGAGGTAAAATAGTATTCAATTGTGCAACAAAGGATCTATCAAATCTCTAACACATTGTAGCCATCTTGCATCCAGTGAAAACCTTTGACTACCCATTGCAGTAACTTATCGACGTGTTGTTGAGGAAGACCTGCTGCTTTAGCAACTATGTTTAGCACTGCTCGTTCAGTTTCGTCAACTTCTCGGTCAACCATGGTCATCAAACAAATATCTCTTAGTGCTAGTTTAATTGTCCTAGGAGTCATACTTGCTAGATGACTCTCAAGGTCAATACCTTGCTTCAAACCTTCTCTAAGTTGTTGCTTACGTTCCGGAGAAAGTAATGTAGCCCCTAAACGTTGTTCATAAAAAGCGAGTTCGACTGTCGAAATATTACTATCAACACTGGCGAGGTGACCCAAAAGTTGAGCATATTGGAAGCGATCGCTAGGTTCCATTTCATGTATTATGTCGTGAAGCATGAGCGCTCGTCATCACCGTTGTTCATGAGCGTTTTGGTATAGCCTGTATGGAAAATTCACATAAGTGGTGTTTGAGTAGCCCGCCATGAGGGATGATAATGAACAGACGTAAGATTTCCATTTTTTTGATAATTCTCATGCTAACTCCTATGATTAATTCTGTACAGGCTGACGGGTCTACTGAGTCTGACTTTGAAGCGAAAAACCTTGAGGCGTCAGTCGATTCAATCAAGGAAACTGTGACTTTAACTTGGAATAATGTCAATACAACTAACTACTTAATTCTTGAAGAATTGAAGTCAACTAACTATACTTTGTACCGTTCTGATGAACCTTTGAATAGTTCAAACTATCAACAAACTGAAAAGATCTCAGATAGTATCCAAGCTTGTCTAGAAGATGATACCTTTGGTGAATGCAAAGATAGAGTACATTCAGTTGTTTACAACACTCCTGCAAATACAAATGGTACTTACTACTACGGTGTAATTAGTACCTTAGAAGATGGTTCTGTAATCAGTAACTTTTCAATTGGTAACGGTACACTTAGTGAACCTGTGCAAGAATTTGGCTCTCCAATTTCTTCTCCTTACTATCTACAAGCTTCCTATAATATCCAAAACGCTACCACTCACCTGAGTTGGATAGATATTTCACAAGTCGATTCTTCGATTAACTCCTACCACAATACCACAATCTGGAGTCATTCTGTTATGGCTAATATTAGTAATTGGGAAACTTTGAACAAAGTGGAAGTCGTTAGTAATCTTTCGCAAGGTATCAATTCGTACACGATAATTCATCCACCAAGTACCAGTCGTGTAAGTTACTATACCGTATTACACTCCTTCAACAACCAGCAAGACTCCCGTTTAGTCTCTGGTAATACTTTGACTCAGGGTATTACTGAGGACAACATAGGCTCTTCTATTACTGGTACATTGAATGTGAATTTCAATAACACTAACTCGATGACTGCATTAGTTTGGAATGGCTCGGTTATCGAAGATGCGAACCATACCTTACATATTTGGCGTAGTTCTTCACCAATAACAGATATTAGCGCCGACGGAGTTGAGGAAATATCTCAATTGGCTGCAAACTCAACCCACTATAATTATACTGTAGTCAGCGGTTATAGTGGTCAAACATACTATCTAATCACCCTTTCAGACGAACTTGGCAATCAGCAAACTGACTTTACTCTCGCACCTAAAGCCAATCTTAAAGAATTCACTTTAGAAGCAGATGAAAATATTGTTACTGACTTAACTGCATCGTATTCAGCTGGAACTACAACTTTGACATGGACTGATTTAGAGAATCATTCTGAAGCGACTTACCAAATCTGGAGTTCAACTTCCGGACAAATAAATGAAACATCATTTGGAACTTCGAGCGTCACGCTTCTTCAAACTATAGAAGAGGGCATTCAACATTATAATCATACAATCGAAGAGGGTATTTCTCAAAAATCATGGTATGCAATAACCGTTATTGCTTCATTCGGAACACAAAATTTAACATCCCCTCAGTCTAATATTACACTATCGAAAAACGCTTTATTATCTTCGATTAATGAAGACCACAACACACCTACTGCCCCAAGTACTTTGAATGTAAAATATCAACTGGATGGTTCTACTGAATTAACATGGACCGGAGACGGAACTGAGCAAGGGACTATCTGGCATATCTATCGAAGTTTATACTCAGATGTTACAGAGGAATCATTCTGGGTAAAAGTATCTCAAAAAGAAAATAATGGAGCATCTCTACATATGGTGGTAGTCGATACTGTCGCTCAAGAAGGAGAAGTCGTAACTGCAGTATATGCAATCGGTGCAATAGACCTGTTTGGTAATGATATCGACTTTGAAGACTGGACACTAAGTAGTACAGTAGTTGAAGACCGTGAGGCTCCAAAAATTCAATTGAAACTTTATGATTCAGATATGAAACTTGAAACAAGTAGATGGTTCAATGGTGGCGAAGAAGCGACTTTCTCTAATTTAGAGGCTGGCAGTTATACTGTTAAATTTTCATTAAGTGATGACTCAGTTTTGATGAATTATTCAATTTCGACCAATGTAGTCAGACAAAGTATTGATTTAACTAAAGTGAGTCCAGAGATTGAAATGTCAATTTCACAACAGGTAGCCAATATCACAATCTCCTTTACTGTATTTGACCTAACTGGTAATTCTGCTTCGGTATATACCAATTTCTGCACTTCATGTTTGATTGAGTCTTCACAAACTAATCAAACAGATGCTAATATACAAAATGAAGATAATCAAGCAGGCGTTAAATCAGACAAAGATTCCAACTCAAATATCAACATACTAATCGCAATAAGTTCAGTACTTGTTCTAATTGGAATTTCACTTATGTTAAGGGGTCCTAAACAACCTAAGACTCCTTCTGGACTTCCAACCAAATCTGAAGATTCATGGTTTAATAATTATATCAAATAGAACATAATCAATCCATATCTAATATGGGTTAATACATAAAGCCTATCTGTAGTCCCATTCAGCGTTGCATATGGATAAAGAGTCCTCTGAAGTCGATTCAGGCACAATAATGACGGAGAAGCCTTCAGAAAGCCGGAGAATCCTATACATGGCTATTGGATCAACTCTAACCTTTGTTCTATACTCAGTACTTGTTTTAGACCCAGTTGGTAAATGCTTCAGGCTAGACGATAGTTCTAATTCCTTGGGGCTAACATTCAGTTATACTTTGCAGATGGTTCAAGATTTCTTTGAATTAAGGAGTCAAGATCAACTTGACTGCTATAGTGAGTTCCTACAAATTTGGGATGTGATTTTTGCAATCATCTATGCCACTATGTATGGCTCTTGGATAATGTACTTATTCAATAGTCGAAGAATACTTTTGGTGGTGCCTATTCTTGCTATGGTTGCAGACTGGGCTGAAAACTTTGTTGAAATATTGATGATAAATAGTTATCTCGATTCAAACTCAGTTTCTGAAACACTCGCTTCAGTAGGGTCAGGAATCAATATGATAAAATGGGTTTTGTTAAGTCTGACATACTTGATACTCTTAACGGGCATCGCCATCAAAATAAAGTCATATTTTATCAATAAAAACTAGTAGAGAATAAACCAATGTTTCACCTTGAACGGATATAAATCCCATTTACAATAAATTGATTATCCTCAATTTAGTAAAGGGCTCCTTTGCATCAACTGGTAAGTATATGGTACTCAGTTCCAGCACACAACTTACCATTCTTCTATGGAATACTTATTCCTTGAATTAACACTAGTTAGAGTGTTTCAAGAGCGTTCACAAGGTCTTGCCATAAGTCTTCCATATCTTCGATACCAACTGACAAGCGAATCAAGCCCGGAGTCATTCCTGCATCATATCGTTGCTTCTCTGGAATTGCTGCATGCGTCATTGTCCAAGGATGGTTGATGAGCGATTCGATTCCACCCAAACTTTCTGCTGTTGCAAATAATTTCAACTGTGCTGCGAATTTTCGTGCACCTTCTTCTCCACCTTTGACTTCTAAGGAAATAATACCACCAAAGGCATTCATTTGCCGTTGTGCGATTTCATGAGTTGGATGACTTTCCAGCCCAGGATAGAAAAGGCGGGTAACCTTTTCATTTTCTTGTAATCGCTCAGCCAACGTCTGTGCACTTTCACAATGACGGTTCATTCGTAAAGCGAGTGTTCGCAGTCCTCTGAGGATTAGGAAACAATCCATCGGTGCTGGAACTGCACCAACTGCATTTTGCAAGAATGATATCTTTTCAGCAAGTTCCTTGCTTTGAGTGATTAAACAACCACCGATGACATCACTGTGGCCACCGATATACTTGGTTGTTGAATGAACAATAATATCTGCTCCTAACTCGAATGGTCGCTGTAGAATTGGTGTTGCAAAGGTCGAATCAACAACGACAATGAGACCATGTTCTTTTGCTTCAGCAGCTAATGATTTGATATCATGGACTGTAAGAAGTGGATTTGTTGGACTTTCAAGCCAAAGGATTTTTGAGTTTTCACGAACAACTTTACCAAGGTCTCCGCTTTTCAATGGAGAATAACTGGTTTCAATGCCGAAACGTGAAGCAATCTGGTCAAATAAGCGAACTGTGCCACCATAAAGGTCGTCACATGCGATGACATGGTCGCCTTGTTTGAGCATTTGACTGATGGTTGTAATCGCTGCCATTCCGCTTCCAAAGCAGAACCCAAATGCTTCTTGATGAGGTGATTCCATTTCTGCTAGTGCTCGTTGAAGAGCATTTCGAGTAGGGTTATCTCCACGTGCATATTCATATCCAAGATGGTCAGCAAAATCGTTCTGAACATAGGTAGAGGTTTGAAAAATAGGCGTATGTACAGAGCCTGTCGTAACTTCAGGATCCAAGGATGAATGAACGCAGCGGGTTGAATCTCCAGTCATATTACCACTCCCATCCATCGACATCAAATCCGTTATCCCTTAACCAGTCATCATTGTAGACTTTTCCAAGATATGGATTTCCTGCATCTGGGAGAATAACAACAATCTTTGCTTTTTGCCCTACTTTATCGTGTTCAGCAGCAATGTCTAGTGCAATTTGTAATGCTCCACCGCATGAACCTCCGCAGAATAACCCTTCTTGCTTAGCAAGACGTCGAGCCATACGGAAACAAATCTCATCATCAACCATTCGAATTTCGTCAATAACTGAAAAATCAGTAGCTAGTGGGATAAAGTCTTCACCAAATCCCTCAACTTTGTATCCATGAGGTACACCCATGGTTCCATCTTCAAACCATTCTTTGAGAATTGACCCCTCAGCATCGACACCAACTATCATTGGAGAATCTTTACCGTTTTCTTGTGCTTGCGCTTTTAGATATTTTCCACATCCTGTAATGGTGCCACCTGTCCCCATAGTTGCGACAAAGTGTGTTATATCTCCTTGAGTCTGTTGCCAAAGTTCAGGCCCAGTTGAATGAATATGGGCTTTTGGATTTGATTGATTAGAATATTGATCGGGATACCATGCTCCTTCAATCTCCTTGCTCAGTCGCTCAGCGACCATATAATAGGAGCGAGGGTCTTCTTTTTCTACTGCAGTCGGACAAACTTCAACTCTTGCACCCATAGCTCGTAGCAAGTCGATTTTCTCCTTTGCCATCTTATCAGGCATTGTAAATACACACTTGTATCCCCGTTGTGCTGCTACCATCGCTAGTCCAATACCAGTGTTGCCACTAGTACCTTCAACAATGGTTCCACCGGGCTTAAGCCAACCTTTTTGTTCCGCTTCTAAAATCATTGCAAGCCCAATTCGGTCTTTGATTGAGCCTCCTGGACTACAACGTTCGAGTTTTGCCCAAACTTCTGAGCTTGATAAGTCAGCAGTCACCTTGTTCAAACGTACGAGAGGTGTGTGACCAATCGCTGAAACTACATCTTCGTAAACGCCGTGAGGAAGGGGCATATTGGCTCCCAACAAATTCAGGTTCATCAGGCTTTTCAAATTCCATGGTAATATCTCTAATTCAATTTAAACTAAAAATTAACAAAAGGACTTGTAGCCGACCTCACATAATCCTTATGGAAACACTGGAAATTGATGATATCTGAGTGAAGTTTCCATGACAGCGCTAATGATATCTAACAAGCTACTGTATAACCAAATTTCAAACGCAGTAAGCCACAATCTCGGAGCAGTCAAAAAAGGCTTCAACGGATAGTTTAACACAAGGTCCATCGCGATACCCTTCCGTGATACGCCTGTCAAGTCGTTAGGCTCAGTACTGGGGGGCTGAACACCCATTATACTCCCCCATAATGTATTGAGGGGTTTGCAAGAACCCTTGCGATTTAGTGGAAATGATATGTCGGTTGTCTGTATTAGCCCTTGAGAGACGGTGTGAAGCTATATTGAGCACTTGAGGGTTTTCTGTTCATACCCTTGCGAGACATTGGACACGATGTGTCCAGTGATGCACTCGGAACTCAAATGACGGAACAGGCGTTCTACTCAGCAGTGCTAGAAGCCTCTGGGAATAACGCCATGACATCTTCTGCTGGCTGGGAATAGAAGGTCTCAAACTCTGCTAAGTATTCGCTCTTTGTTGCGTTGAAATTCTTCTCAAACGCTGCGTCAAATCCTAACTCATCAAGATCGCCATAGAAACCATTAACGAAGGCATCTTCACCCTCGTGGTGAATCAAATAGGCAACAAACCAGGAGCCGACATCATAGACATTAACTTGTGAATCGTATCCAAGTTGGTCCAAAGGCACGTCTTGCGCGTTGTATCCATCTTGGGACATCTCCAATTTGCGCTGCATGACCTCTCGCAGATAATTCTCCCCAACACCATCCTGCTCTGAATAGAGAGATTGAGCCATGAATTCGGCGCCACCTTCTGCAAACCATGGTTTGCCTTCCCCACCCATCTTCGCATCTCGCTCGCAAGAATCTCGACTGTCACCTGTGCATTCATCGTTGATGTGAGAGTGCTGGTAAATGTGGAAGTATTCGTGCAGTGTAACCGGTTTGTAATCATCTTCTTCAGGACCCGGATACTTTGCAGACATGATCATCATCATGAAATCGTATTCGATATACGTCCGCTTGAAGGTGCTAATGGCTGCACCTCCGTCTTCAGTGTAGCGAGTGAATATTTCATAATTCTCATTGGCACAGTCCCATTCTTCATTCCAATTTTCATCCAAGGCTTTGTGGCGTTCACAGAACACATTCTCCAAATCCTTGGCTGCATCTACATCATTTCCGATGACATAGATTTCAACCGGACCAAAATTGCCCCATTCAGCAGAAGCAATATTGTACCATTCAAGTGTAAGATTGAGAGTTTCATTTGACACATCTGCGGCTTTGAAGGCAACAGGAGTTGCACATGTTACATTGCCCCACTGGATGGTTTCATTGGTTCCGTCGGGACAAATGACATCGTAGGGTGAATCATCCTCTACGGGCGGGCTATCGGTCGAATTGGTTGTATCCGTCGTGCCAGTCGTATTGTTGGAACCACTATCTGTATTGGATCCAGAATCAGTTGGAGATGAATCATCTGACTCATCGGTTGAGGATTCCATGGACTCATCATTACCGATGCAGCCAGAGAGTGAGCCAAGCAGGAAAATCATGCAGATTAGAACGGCGAGGTAGTTCTTCATGACCCCTCCATAGTGAAGCGGCTAATGAGGATAATGCCCATGAGATATCCATAGTATGCATCGTCGATTCAAGGCTGCTTAAAGGTATAAGGAAGACGTGATTATTGAGTGTATAATACTTGTGAAAACGGTAATTTTAGTCTACTACTATAGTAGTAGGTCAGAAAATCAAATTCAATTTTGAATGGTTTTGATTCACAGCCGCAAGCAGAAATCACCCTTGCGATACCCTCGCGTTTGATTTCCACGCGTCGGTACCGACGCGTGGACTGTATGTACAGAGGGTGACGCAACCGAAAGAAATCCAAATCCGTGTCTAAGTGACTTCGTATACATGGTGAAAGTTTGTCAAATCGCTACACCAATATTTGTATAATACCTCAAACCGAGCAGAGGATATGTGGACAGACGAACAGTTACGTGAACAAGGTTGGACCGATGAGCAAATCGCATCCCGCAGAGTGGAACAAGCCGCCGAAATCGCAATCACCCAGATGGAACTGCCAGAAGTCAGCACCTCAATCCCAATTGTGGGGGGAAAAATTGAGGCCCTGAGCACCCCCCTTGGATCATCTGGAATCGCTTCGTCCATGCCGGCGCCAATGTCTGCCATCCTTTTGGCAGCCATGCTTGTCTTGGTGCCTTTTTCCATCTATTCAATCTCCAATGCAGAAGGCATTGAAGGCGCTTCTGGCAACGATGGAATGAATGGTTCGAACGGGACCGACGGGTCAAGCTTCCACCTCGTTGTCACTGCGGCTGAACTTCAGACGTGCAATGAAGATCTCAACAATCAAATTTTCTTTATCGCTTCACAAGCAATGTTTCAAGTGTGCCAAAACAATGCATGGCAAGAAATGGACCTTACTGGACAAGCAGGACTCAACGGCACTGACGGCAACGATGGTTTGAACGGAACCAACGGAAACGAAGGAGTCGACGGTAGTGATGGTACTAATGGACAGAACGGTGCCAATGGTGCTGACGGTACCAACGGTGAAAACGGCCTAACCTCCCTTATTGTAACACGCACTGAACCAATTGTCGAAGGGTGCCAAAATGGTGGAACTATCGTGGAAACGGGTGTTGACGACAACGGCGACAATACGCTTTCTGTTGATGAAGTTGATTCATTTGTCGTTGTATGCAATGGCGAAACAGGCCAGGATGGATCTGACGGAGCAAACGGTGCTGACGGAGCAGATGGCGCTGATGGAAGTTCGACCCTCACGATGATGGTCGCTCGTCTTTCCATTGCACCAGCGTTTCTTGGATGCAACGGAACTGGAGAATTGCTGCAGCAGGGCATGGATAATGGAGCAGGCAACGGCATCGCGCTCAATGGAGCACTGGAATCTGGAGAGGTAATCTCAAGCATGCTGATTTGCACCACCTTTGAAGTGGCGCTCGTCGAAGACCTCAACCCGTCCGGGCACAGCACTCCTGCCAATTTTGTCACGATTAATTCTACCATGTATTTCACAGCAAACAATGGAACTGCAAGCGGAATTTGGGCCTATGATAATGGAAGCATCTCACTGGTGTATTCAGGGAGTGTTCTCTCGTTGCATGCGATTGGTCCACAATTGATGTTTGCAGGACAGGACGCTGGCTTTAACGTCAAACCGTTTGTCTACGAGCCATCAAACGGAACAGCATGGCAGATTAAGGAAATTTTCCCAGGAGGCTCGAGTTTTCCTGGCGAATTTACGCTCATTGACACGACTGTTTTCTTTAGCGCTCGAGATAGTGCTGGTTCTACGGGCATTGGATTGTTTGACCTTTGGGCCTATGAAACTGTTAATTTCAGCGTGTGGAAAGTAGAAGCAGACATCCAACCATCCTCGCTGCTTGCCGTCAATTCAGACCTCTATTTCTCAGCTCAACCATCGGTTGGAGTGACTGGAATCGAATTATGGAAACATGAGACAAGCACAAATACCACCTTTATGGTGAACGATATCAATCCCGGGTCTCTCTCTTCAAGCCCTCAAAACCTTGTTGCGATGGGAACAACGATCTACATGTCTGCAAACGCAGGCACAACCCATGGAACTGAGTTGTATGCTTATGAGACAACAAATAATTCAGTCTGGCTTGCAGCTGACATTCGCGCAGGAGCTGCCGGCAGTTCACCTTCTGATCTCGTCGTTCTTGGCACCCAAGTTTACTTCCAGGCAACTTCAGGAACTCACTTCGAAATGTGGGTCTATGAAAGCCAAAACAATTCATTCAGGGAAGTAACCGATATCCAATCAACTTCCGGAGCCAATGGACCAACTGAACTCACGGTGCATCAATACACCGTGTATTTCTCCGCCAACGATGGTACGACTGGTGAAGAATTGTGGGCGCACAATTCAATCAACGGAACAACTTGGCAGGTCATCGATTTGAAACCAACGGGTGGATTTATTGGTGATATTCATGTTCACGAGGGTCATGTGTACTTCGCAGGTGAAGACAACTGGGATGGCCGAGAACTTTGGCGACTGATCTTCAGCAAAGATGTCTCCTTTGTTTGAATATATTGGAACGACATATCATGAGATGCCTATACAGTGGGTGTACAGAGGGTGTTGCATGGGTATACAAAGGTATCAAGAACACTCAATTGCATCAATGATTTGCTTCTGTATGTGTTCGTCATAAGCCGATGGATGGAGTTCTTTTTCTTTCGATTTGGTGTCAAAGTAACGCCCTGTTACGCCTTCCAGTGATGGATCGGTTGCAGCAAATACCGTTGATAGTGAAGCTTTGTGAGCGCTCTTGCCACCATCACTTCGGAAAAATAATTTGAAAAATGGCATCATAATTTTCATTGGACCAGGAAGCCCCTTCGTTGTCAATGATTGTGTCATTGAAGTTGATGCTCTTCCCGGAAAAACGATATTGACACTCACGTTCTCTGGCTCCAATCTTTTGGAGAGGGTAATCGACATGGCTTCCAAGATACTTTTTGAGTGAGTGTATGTCATCAAACCTCTGAATTTTTTCTCAGCCTGTAGATTTGTTGGAACAATTGCGGCAGGTTTGTCCCCACCACTGATATTCAATACTCGAGGTGATGGCGAGGATTTTAACTTCGGCAAGAGGGCATGGGTTAGGTTCCAAGGTGCAACCACATTCACTGCAAAATGCATCTCTAATCCATCTTCGTTGTGTTTGAGCGTGTTTCCAAGATAGCCTGCATTGTTAATGAGGACATCAATTTTTGAAACGCTTTCATTGATTGCATTTGCTAATTGCTCAACTCCGTTCTTTGTTGAAACATCCCCAACAATAAACTCAATTTCAGAATTTCCTGATTCTTTGATGATGGTTTCAGTAGCATTTTCTCCACGCTCAGTATTTCTTCCAACGAGAATCACATGCGCTCCGAGGTTCGCAATTTCAAGAGCACTGTAATATCCAATTCCAGAGGTTGCTCCAGTGATTACAACTGTTTTTTCTGACATCAATTTCGACATATAAGTCTCACCATTTTCCAGTAAAATATCAATTCGTACTGTTTGACACAAATACCTGTGGAGGGTTATTTGCCCAGATCGCTTCAAGGAAAGCATCGACTCTGTCGTTGATTGGTGTTCTAGCCCAGTTTGTTTCAACATGATCTCCGTCGGGATCGAAATCCAAGATATGGGGTGTATTCGGTTGTGCATCAATCGTCTGCCGCAAATTGTCATACATCCAACGACAATTACTCAAGTTAGCCTCTTCAGCTGCAGGAATCGTTGGTAATTTCCCCCCACAGGCAGGATCGAGTTCACCGATAATGAACATAATTGGCACCTCAGTAAATCCATTTCGAATCATCGCTTCAGGATAGAGGCCATAGCCCTCGTAATCAAACCCGAGTTTCTCCATACCATCGCCACGTAGATCTCCTCCGTTGAAAGGATAGGGGTCAACACCGACATAGATGTCAAACATCTCAAAGATACGGGGGGGATCAAATGTCCATGAATCCGCCACGACTGCAGTAAGGTAGATGTCTTCGTGCGAGTATGCAACAGCTACATTCCATACGCCGATTGAGCCAGCACTTGTTCCATGAGCGAAAACCTGGCTGGTTGGGTAGTTGTCTACGGTGTAATCCATGGCAGCCATCGTAGCCTGCAGACCATTCACCTCTCGAAGAACACCATCAGAGGATGAATTCGGGTTATTCGGATATGGGTCGCCACGACCGGCATAATTGTCATGGTCGCAGAGTGATACCAATAAAACGCGATATCCGTCGGTAATTCGTCGTGTAAGAGTTGAACTCATCAGTTCGTCGTTGTTATTGTGTGTGTTTGCCATCAAATGTTTGTCGATCAGTTGGTCAAAGGATTCCTCATGGTTCCAAGTATCCTGAGTGAGCGTCTTGACGGTTTGGTACGTCTGATTTTCATCAAACCACCCGTAGCCACCTCCGTGCAAATAGGTCCATAGTGGGGCCTCAACGTCAGGATTATTGATTGGATCCATGACAAAAAAGGTGTAAAATCCTGAAAGGCCACAGGTATATGCTTCATTCCGATAAAAACTAATTTCAACACTTGTGTTGTTGTCCATCTCGAGTATCCTTGATTCGACAAGTTTGATGTGTTCAGTCGTTCGTTCGACCAATGGAATTTCAAATTCATCATCCGAATTTTCAAGTTCCTCATCGCCTGATGTACCTTCAGACTCACCAAAACATCCCGCTAGAGATATCGAAAGAAAAAACAGTACCATGAGTAAAGCGTTTGGTTTGGTTGATTTTTTCATCAGACCTCGCCTCCAGATCCTGTTGTGACTTGGGTAGAGCATGGGGTTTCAAGGGACTGAATTCGTGGATCGGCTGACCTATGAAGAACCCACTCAAACACAGATTCCAAACTTGGGTGGAGTGCGACACCGTCATCTGTAAGTGCGTATTCAACTCGGTTTACCTGAGAATCTGTGAATTCTTTACGAGTGATGAGTCCATACTCTTCAAGTTCAGCCAGCCGTCTTGAGAGGGTCGTAGCAGAACTTTCTACTCTCCTTTCAATTTCAGAAAATCGCATCGGCTCTTTATTTGAGTTTAGAACAACCAACGTATGGAGCATAGTTGATTTTGAGAGCAAAATAAGCAGATTATCTACTTCGTTACGCAGATTTCTTCGTATTGCCTTTACTCCACTGCTTTCTGCATCGCCCATGTTCCTTTCGATGATGCCTCTAATTATCAAGTCAAGGGTATCACAATTGTTAGTGAAATCAACAGTTCCGACATATCATTCCCACGAAATCGTAAGGGTTCTTCCAAACTCCTCAAGACATTATAGAGAAGGACGCTGGGGTTTAATTTCCGAGTACACTGAAGGTGAAGAACTTACAGAAGTGTTAGCGAGGTAAAATATACTTCATCGCATTGTTAAATTACATGGCGAAGAAAACTATACCTGTTGTGCTAATTGTATTACTGCTTGTTGGAGCGTCGGTTCTTGCCCTTCAACGCCACGGGGAGGCAGGAATCACTCAAGATGGGGAGAACTCTGACGGGTTGCCTCTCGTACCTCTCGTTGAGCGTATCACACAGGGCATTCAAGCCTCAGACGACCTTCGTATTGCTCTTCAAAATGAGGCATACATGAATCTTGAATTCTACCAAAACAATGCGTATGAATGCGGATTAAGCGGTGTGTACTCATTTATGGTGATGAATCCAATCAACAGTGAAGCTGGAGATGAGGCGCCGCTTTGGGTTTACTTACATGGCGGGGGCTCAGGCTATTGGGCTGAAGATGGGACCTATTACGCCGTAGGTGCACAGACTCAGGACACATGGAACCATGAGGAAACATCCGAAGATCTTCTCGAAACGATTACACTTCGAATTGATTTCATCGGTGGGCAAGTGGAAGACAACACGTTGTCTCGACGCATCATGGAGGGGTATCGGCTGCTTGTGGTCTCTATGTGCGACCATGACCAATACCTCGGAATGGGGACCGCCATCCCAAATCATCCATCAAATCCGAATGCTGAAGTGAACGGTTTACAAGCAACTATGGCGGCCATTGATTACACTGTAGCGAGTTATCCAACGACCAATGTGTTCGTGCACGGAACAAGTGCGGGTTCCGTTGGCGCCTATGCTGTTGGGTTGAGTTACGCTGCCGAAGGAACAGGTTTGACCGGTGTTGTATCCGATTCGATTCTCACCTCACGCAACATCGTGATTCAAGATCTATTTGCTGGAACACCGGGTTTTCCTCAACAGGAAGGGTTTGAGACTTCAGGTGTTGATGCAAAGGTGGGCGTATGGAGAGACAGTGATAACCTGCTTTCACCGGAGGAAAGAATTGCTGCTGGTTTTGAGATGACGCCCATTCTCCAAATTGGCGGCACAATTGATTCTCAATGTGCAGGTGATCGGGCTGCAATCCCCGAAGCCGTTGCGGAAGGATTCGACAACAATTGTAGGTGGCTGGCTCAGCCAATGAAAGACATCCTTAATCTACAACCCAACAACCCACACGGGCTGGCATTAATCGAAGGCGAAAAACATGTTCCAACCATTAATGTCGGAGCTTCACATGACATCGTCGATTCATTCATTTCAGCATCTATTCAACGCTCAATTGCTTACCCGTTTGAAGAAGGAATAACCCTCGATAACGACTGGATGGCTGACCAATTGAGTCCTGACAATCATAACGTCCTCTACATTGGCCACAGTTTTGGAAATATTTTCGTAAAAACGCTTAGTAATCATGCAGAATTAGCAGGCATTACCAATCATTCACAATACAATGAGGTAAGTGGAGGGGCATCCGGAGCGCCTGATGCGCTGTGGGCTGATGAAGGGCACCGCGAGACCATCAAGGCTTACTTGGATACTGGTGAAGTCGATGTATTGATCATGATTTGTTGCAGCATTGAGTTTATTGAAACCGGTCTCCAATCTGATGCGGCAATTTGGAATTTCACCTCCTATGCCATAGAAAAGAATCCTGATACACACATTGGTTTGGCCATGCCATGGAAAGATTTCCCAGCGGAATATGAGAACGGAACGGAGTACAGAAATCAATCAGATATTGCCTATGATGCCTGGGTGAATCTCTCCACAAACTTGAGTACTGATTTCCCATCTACTGATGTATTTACATTCAATCATGGGGCAGTCTTGTATGAACTCCGAGATATGTTTGAAGCAGGTGAACTGGATGGAGACGTTGACCAACTTACAGGACCGAAAGAAACCTCCATTTTCACCGATGCAAAAGGCCACGCAGGGCAAATCGCAATTGATACTGGTACGCTGGTATGGCTTCATGCCGTGTATGGTATTGAACCCACCAGTGTTCCAGAATTTGATCAATATGAAGTTGATATTCGACAGATTGCTCAGACTGTTATTGATGAGCAAAATCAACAGTAGCGACATATCATTTCCATGAAATCGCGAGGGTTCTTACAAACCCCTCAAGACATTATGGAGGAGTACAATGGGTGTTCAGTCCCCCAGTACACTGCCTACCCTTCGTATAGACGGTTATACATAGGGTATTGGAAGGGTGACCTATACTCGTCTTACTTTAGATTCTATGATGTTAACCAAGCAATTCTTTGATTAATTTTCAAAATTGCAACCTCCAATAAAGTCTGTTACTCAACACTTGATGGGAGAGGAGTGGCGAGAATCAAAAAGTTGAGTGCTGCTGCAATTGCATCTGATTCCTCTTTCGATGAAGAAGGAATATCGGTCACGCAAAGACAGAGATCTTGATTAGTTCTCGATTCCGGTTCATCTGCATTGTACACCAGCATACTTGTGACTGGATGAATAGTGTACGTGGTATTATAGTCTGAAGTTGAGTTTTCTGTGACGCGTTCTTGGCTGATGATTTTGACAACATCTGAATGAAGGATATGTTTGTATTCTTCAGGAATCCCTTTCTCACTTTTCTCATACCGCAACTCAAGATGAGTTTCATGTATGAAAAGCCATTTATCGCCTAGGAAATGTTTCCAAATTAGATTGCCACCGACACTGAATAAAAATATCATTAACAATGCCCAAAATAGTAAAAACATCACCCACGAGGGTGATACTTTGTTGACAAGAAAAGCTCCTCCTCCGAAAATAAGCGTTATTATTCCAATTGTAAAGACTATGATTGCTACAAAGAGTGGAGCAGGTGGACTTTCAACAAACACGCCGACTGAATCATTCGTCATGGTAATTCGAGGGCTAGCATAGGTTGAACTCTCTAAAATATTGAAACGTTCTCTCAATGGACCATTAGACGAAACCTCGTTTGCCTTATCGAGAAATTCATCGTGTTCCCAATAAAATTCACCTTCACAGTATGGACACACATATGCTCCCTCTCCAGCCACCCCCAAATCGACATTCGCGGTACATAATGGGCACTCAACCTCGACCATATTAGACTCTGATTTCTAACTAGGTATAACTCTTAACCCGGCACTATTCATGCCCTTACGACACCTACGCGTGAGAGGTCTGTCGCTTCAGTACCCTTGCATGAAACATATGTTGCATGGGTATCGGTAGGGCTGAATGGGAATTAAGCGATAAAAAGAAGTAATTTGAATTGCAGGGTATAGCATGGAGTTTAAGTTCCCATCACTGAAAAGCGATATCAAATTATTATCATGGAAATCGGTGATGGTAATTGGATTGACTTACTTATTTGCAGTTTTAGCAGCACTTTCCGTTTCAGGCTCCCTGTATTTATTCTCAGAATCTATTGATGGTTCAAATCAATTTGAAGAGGCTATGAAATTAATTTGTTTAGTACTTTCTTATTCTATTTTTATCGCTTCAATGATTGGATTGTTCATTAAGTTAGTAGCAGATTCAGTTAGTTCGGCATACTTCTTGAAGAAAATAACCGACACAATGTTCGAACCTCCTACAAATTGATTCGGATAAGTTGCAAGGGTTCATCCGAAACCCCTTTGCATTTTATCTTCCTGTACAAAGGGAATTCAGTGGGTCTTATCAGACGCTAGCCATGAAGGCACACACGCATAAAATGAGTACCCGTTATAGATTCAGATATGTTTCAAAAACTCCTGTTAACTCTATAATTGCTAAATTACAACTTCATCTTGAACCTTCAATGAAAATAAAATTTATGATGAATTGGAACAACATAAACCAAACTAAGACCATACCAAACAATGCAATTCCTCCGGGGTCATCATTCATGACATAACCATAACCAATTATAAGAATACCAAGGCCTAACAAAAATATTGCTCTATATAATATTTGAATTCCAATTCTAGACTTAGCCGACATAACTTTCCAGCCGCTAAATCCAAACCATTTTGAAATAAAGTTCCTATCCTCTTCCATGTAACCGCTAAGATATAGTGACCAAAGTAGTTTCTACTAATTATAATCCTAAAATCCACTATCTAACTAAATTCATGTAGGCCAAATATTGATAAAACAGTCGCGATTGATTCGGCTGTGCGTGTACTATTGGCCATCCTTGTGACATCATTGATAATGATTCCCGGTTGTGTCAGTATGGAACCATTTGATGAGCCAAACATGGCGATTTATCCGATGTATGGAATGACTGGTTGGGAAGTAACTCAACACTTTGAAAAAGATGAAAATAATCAAACTATCGAAACTTTGACTGAAATAGAAATAGAATATTCACCTGAATCAGATATTGGTGCTGAATTCACCGAATTTTGGTTTCTGCCAGGTGATGATTCAGAGAAAAAAAGTATAGACCCTGATCAAGGTAATACTATTTCACATATGTATACTGGTTATGGAGCATTCATGTCCAAGTTTGGTGTCGTTGACTCGGAAGGAAATGAAGATACTATACCTTATTCAGAAGATGACTGGCCTGCTGTTATTCGTTCTGCAAACTTTTATTTGAATCAGTCACAAGTTAGTGAACCCGCCAATTTATTTGTCGATGGACCTAACCCTAATTCAGTTGGTTCTGCTGAAATACTCCGTGTTGAATCTACGATAGGAAACGCATGGGCGCTACCGCTTACCTCTCAGCCGACCGAAATAACATGGAATCTAATAGACCCTGAAGGCAATGTAGTTGAAAGCCATACTGAAACCTTAGATGTTGGAGAAGATTTCACTTGGGAAATATGGGTAGATAAGCCTATGCGTGGCCCATGGCAACTCATAATCGATAGTTCTCAAGAGGTTAATATTAACCAAACCACAGAGATCAGGATGGGTTATTCTGGATTTATGTACAATGATTAGTATAAAGAGTGACTAATTCCCTAAATATCGAAAATAAGTTAGTAACTATTTACTTTATTTAATAATAAATATTGTTCATTCATTTCCTTGAACATTATTTTCAAATCCTCTTTTATCTGCTTGTATGAGTGTTTGATATCAGTGATTTTCTCACGGATAGAGTCTGCTTGACTCTCCATAGCTTTCTTCAAATCCTTACGTGCTTTATGGATTTCAAAAAGGCATGCTCTCATCGATTTACGATAATTATCAACTTGTCTTTCAAATATACTTATGTCTATATTTCTCGAACTAAGTTTTTTTGCTGTTTTCTTGAACTTCATATCTAATTTAGCAACCTCGATAGAATGCTTTGGCGTTACTTTAAGATTCGATTTTAAACCTAATATCCTAAACATACGAATCCACCATTTACTTGGATCTACGTGATACCACTTATGCCCATTTCGATAATCTGCTTGGAAGGTGTGATGGAAATTATGGTAACCTTCTCCAAAGGTAAGAAATGCTAACCAGAAAGAATCTTTGCTGGAGTTCTCTTCAGAATATGGTTGCTTACCCCATATATGTGCTGCACTATTAATCAGAAATGTGCCATGATGAACAAAGACTAGTCGCACCAGTCCACCCCAAACCAAACATCCTATAGCAGCGGAAATACCACCGATTAAATATCCAATAAGGGCAGGTAATATAATTCCTGAAAAAGCACCAATCAAGAATATATTGCGATGTTGCCAACGGATTATTTTACTCCTCTCGAGGTCTTTGACATTTGAAAAGTTATTTTCGAACTTCTCTTCTTCAACCATTATCCATCCAATGTGAGAATGCCAAAATCCACGGGTGACTGAATATGGGTCATCTTCGGAATCGGTAGACTTGTGATGATTACGATGGTCTGAGCACCATTCAATAATTGAGTTTTGGAAAGAACCGGCTCCAAATATAGAATAAAAAAAGACCAAAGGCCATGAAGCATCATGTGAGCGATGTGAAAATAATCTGTGATAGCCAACTGTTATTGAAAGACCACAAGCATAGTAAAACGATAAGAAAATTATCATTTCGAGCAATCCAGGGGCTCCGAAATAAGACCAGTCAAGAATAACGCCTAATATCGCTAATATAGGTGTAAAAACAAGGAAAATAGTGTTGAGCCAATTGATTTTTGTCGATGCACTATACTCAGTCATGATGGTTTCAAAACATTCCGACTATTGACCGTTGGGGTTAGATGTAGCAGGAAACACTTAGTTTAACACAAGATAGTTTGCTCCATAATGAATAATTTATTCGAAATTAAACACTTTCATCAACTTGGCGTAGTAACATTGTCACAGACTTTTCTTTGTGATGAAGTATTCCAATCTCTGAAAAATTAAAGCCAAAATGAAATCTCATCGAACCGACATTTAGAGGCTTAAGGTTCACTTCAGCCGCAATCGGTATTCTCTTCTGATTAGAGAGTTCTATCAATTCTCGGTAAAGATAAGAACCTATTCCCTTATTCCTTTCCCTTGTAGACACTGCAATTCTATCAACGTAAAAAAATTCATCATATCTTTCATTAAACCAAGCATAGTTAAGGCTGCCATAATCAACATTAGGAGATAAACAAATAATGAATCCGACTAAACCTTCTTGTTCAAAAACGCCCAAAGCAACCTTAGAGATACTAATCAAATGTTGAATCTCATCAACTGAAACTTTACCTGTGCCTGGCAACCCTTGTTCATTGATCATCCAGACAGATTTAGCATCACCCTGTAATAATGGTCGCGATTGCATAATGGCAGTGTGAGGAAGAGAGTTTATTGATACAGCGGTTCATCGCTTATCTAATCGATATAATTAGATGATGTGTAACTCAATCATTCATTGGAACTAGATTCAATTCCTGATTTTAATTCTTCAAGGTCAATACGGTTGTCTTGATTGGTATCTAGAGACTTGATTATCATAGAAACTTGGCTAGGAGATAAGCGATTACCTATTGCTTCTTTCAACCCCTTAAAAAGTTCGGGTCCGCTGATTTGACCATCACCATCACCATCGATAGCTGAAAATAAATCTTCTACTGAATCTCCATTTTCTTCAAGTGCGGTACGTATTTTATTCATTGCGACGCTAACATCCCAGGCCTCATCATTGTCGGACATAATGCTCTGTCTAATCATAGGTTGAATAAATGTTCGCCATGCGCACACACTAGCATAAGTAAGCATAAACATAGTTTCTTCTAACAATGAAGAATCTCCACTTAATATTACTGAGCAGTAATTCTTTTTCACTATATACTAAAATTAAGAATCTAACTATTTATTGAAATATTGAATATAGAATTAAAAAAACACATCCTCATATACCTCCTTTCCGTTCTTTAGTACATGGACCAATTAAAGTCGAACACCAAAAACATGCTTTCAGCTACGGCTGTAATAGGATATACCCTAGGATTTCTAGGACTTTCTATATTTATGACCACACAACCTGTAACCGCCCTAATACCACTACTATTTGCACCAGTAGTTTGTGGAACATTTGGGTTGATACTTTACAAGTCACAACCAAACAGTATGCCAGTCAATTCTATTTAGATAAGTTAAGCAAGGTTTATTGTTTTTCAATACTACAATACCAGTACTGAAAACTTACTTGGAGACTTCTCTTGTCGAAAGATACTACCTGGTAATCTAAATACTACCTCTGTATGAAACGAAATTGTTTAAGAAAACCAATGGTCAATTTCTAATACAGAGAAATCGATGTGCGAAGATTCAATCGAGAAAGATACGCTACTCTAAACTAGGTCAGTACCAGTAAGTACATTTCCTGTAAGCCAACCGTTGTCTTTGTGCCAGTAGACTCTGATGAAGCATTGAAGCGAGCGACTTTAGTTCGTAGTGACCCTTCTTTGGTCGGAGTATCTCGACGTAATATTTCTAAAAATGAAGATATATTCGAGTGGCAATACCTCGCACCTGATGGAGAGCCCATAGAGGAAAAAGACCCAATTAATCGATGGAATTCACTTGGCCTACCGCCCGCTTGGATGGAGGTCTGGATTTGTCCAAACGCAAGAGGTCATATCCAAGCGACAGGCCGAGATATTAAAGGCAGACTTCAATATCGCTATCATCCTGATTGGATTGAGATTACTACAGAAATGAAATACGATGATGTTGTTTATTTTGCATCCCAACTCCCGCGCCTTCGCAAACAGGTCGACCGTGACCTTGAGGAGAGTTCAATGGAACTTCATACTGTTTCTGCCCTGGTAGTTCGCCTAATTGACCTGTATAATATCCGTGTAGGAAGTGACGAATATGCTAAGGCAAACGAATCCTATGGTTTGACAACTCTCAAATCTATGCATGTCAAACGCGTCAAAGGAGAAACTGCTGAAGGCCGTCATGATGCTGTATTCACTTTCACTGGGAAATCAGATAAGGATTGGGAGATTACCATAGAGGATGATCATCTTGTTGACCTGATTTTGCGAACCAATCGGCTCGGAGTTAAGGATGCTGACCTATTCATGTACATCTCGGAATCAGGAAATGAAGTCGACCTGAAAGCAGAACATATCAATCAATATATTCGGGCCACTAGTGGAGAAGGGTTCACTGCAAAGAACTTCAGAACATGGGGGGCGACCTATCGCTGCGCAGAGCGTCTAGCATTTCTAGCCCAGCCACAGGTTGAAAAAGATATGAAACGATGGCTTCGAAAACTACCAGATGTTGAGTCTATCGAAAAACTTTGGACCGAAGGTGATTGGGAAGTACCAACTTCCGAGACGGGTCTAAACAAAGCTATGTTGGCCGTTATTGATACGGTTGCAGCAGACCTCGGAAATACTAGAATGGTATGTCGTTCATCCTATATCCACCCATGGTTCCTCGATGCTTGGATGGACGAAAGACTCCTTGAGGTTTGGAATGAAGTAGCTGATTTACGTAGGATATCTGGCCTTTCAGCAGGTGAGAGTGCGACTCTTAGAGTTCTTAAAAATCTTAGAAATAACACTATTTGATAAAATATTATTTGTTTGATAGATAAGTTACTACTTTTCTCATGAATGAGGTATTTTAACAACTGGTCTTCCTAAGCCAATCATGACGGTTTTTGACTCCAAGGATTCGATAAAGAAATTTTTGCTTCAATACTTGATGGGTATAATTGCTTATTTCGGTTGCTTATCGGTGTTTTTATAATCTTTGATGACTCCGAATCTGTAGGTATTGATTCAAAAGGTAACCTCGACATAGGCCCGCCTCAGACTTATTATGAGGCCATATATTCAATAGGTCCAGAGGTAATGTTCATCGCAATGCTTCTAAGTGCAGGTCTAGTTTTGTTTATTACTAATTTTCGTAAATGCGTTGAAGCACTGATAGTTGGACTTGCTTGCTCCCTTCTAATCGGTACTATGGTCACCATGTACATAGAAACAGAATTCATTAATAATTTCTATTATGCTACAGGTGTTGCCATGGTTGGAGTCGTGTCAAGTGCCAAACATGCGTCGTGTTTATTCATCGGAAATCTTTTTCTTTGGGCGGATTTTCTATTAGAAGCATTTCGTTTGAAGCCAAAAGCAATTTTGAGTGAATAGGGGAAGTATCATAATTTAGAATGGAGTAACTTAACTACCGAATTTCCCTGTAGGATTCTGAAATATCTCGAGATCAAAACTTGATATTGATGATAAAAGGTGGTCGAATATATCTGCTTGAATTGCTTCATAATCCGCCCATGCAATATTATTACTAAAGCAATAAACCTCTATTGGCAAACCATTTCCAGTTGGCTCCAACTGTCGAACCATCAAAGTTAAATCTGTTCTAAGGTTCTTATTGGCAGCTAAATATTGATGCGCATACTCCCTGAAAAGTCCGATATTGGTGAGGTTTCGCCCATTTAACATAGATGATTTATCATGGCTATTCGTGTCATTATGAGTGGCTATTTCGCTCTGAGTTGCTTCAATATAATCTTTCAACATCTCTACCTTCTTAAATTGATTAATTTCTTCATCCGTACAAAACTTGATGGTCGTCATGTTGATATTAAGCGACCTCTTAATTCGTCTTCCCTTCGAATCCGTCATCCCTCTCCAATTCTTAAACGAGTCTGAAATGAAAGCATATGTTGGAATAGTGGAAATCGTTTTGTCCCAGTTTTGAACTTTAACAGTATTCAAAGTAATCTCTAAAACATCTCCATCAGTTCCGTACTTAGGCATGGAAACCCAATCTCCAACCCTAACCATATCGTTCGATGAAATTTGAATACTTGCCACTAAACCAAGAATTGTATCCTTAAAAACCAACATAAGTACTGCTGTTAGAGCCCCTAAAGCACCCAATAACGCTAATGGGTCTTTATCCAAGATTGTTGCAAAAATTAAAATTGAAGCCACAAGGTAAATCATGACAGAAGCAAGCTGAATGTAGCTTACAATTGGCTTGTCTTGGAGAGAAGGAATTTTTGTGCTGACCTCTTCCATGGCTTTGAGCGCCTTTACCAAAACCGATGTAATTACCCATACCAGTGAAATCTTAACTACAATATAGACGAATGGAATGAGTGAAGAGAAATTAGAAAGAATTGGAACCGAAAGGTATTGGATAAAAATCAACGGAACCAAAGTCGATAAGGAATTGAATACTTTATTTTTGAGAAATATGTCATCCCAATCGTTTTTGGAATTTTCAATAAACTTCTGGATACCTTGAACAATGAACTTTCTTGTAACTAAGTTACTCAACACACAAACCAGTAAAAGAATAATTGAACCAATTCCTAACATGGCATAATTCGTCATCTCCTGTCCTAATCCCATAGATGTGAGGATATTTTCCAGCCATAGTTCAGGATTCATAGATGTGATTATCTAGACCTCCCTATTTAATGTGCCGTAATAAGTAGATGGATACCAAGTTCTGTTAATGAATTGAACAGTGCTCGTACCGGGACACTCTAAGGTTCTGTCCGGATAATTTCAATTGCTTACGTACAGTTCTTCGTTCCGGGATACTATCTGCAAATACCATGATTATATCTCTCAATTCAATTAAAATTACAAATTAAGTTACAATGAAAACGGGCAAATCATTATCTCGTATTTGCATTTGGTATGTTCATGGTGAAGATTCTTTGCCCGCATTGCGAAGGCGAGGTAGAGCTCGATTCTGATGCGTCAGGTAAATTTGAATGTCCACATTGTGGAAGAGAATTTGAATGGAATATACCAAATGATGATTCACCCATTGCAGATCCTGGTTCAAGAAAATTTGCATCAATGTTTGCTTGGTTACTTAACAAGGCGAGTTTGGCAGTCACCCCGATGCCATTGATATGGGCATTAGTTCTTCTTCCGATTTCACTACTAGTCGGATTAGTAATGATTATCCTCTCTGCGAACTTTTTCATCGCAGGTTCGGGACTAGGTTCGTGGATGTTGGAGGAATTAACGAAATTTGATTCTTCGGAATGGGTGTGGGAGATTATGTTCGTTGTTGTGATTATTCCAATTGCCTTACTTGCTTTACTCATTGCTATATTGTTAGGATTATTTGGATTAGCAATAATAGTCTCTGCAATAGTAAGGCTAATCCGTAGATAGACCCTTACCTGGATACTATCTGAATATACCATGGTATGTGGTAAAGTAGTGAGAAATGGAACAAGTATAATACAATCGAGAACTAGGAATCAACGTGGTAGAAGCAGTATCTGATGAAGAGGGTTATCTGAAGAAAGAGGATTCTCAAGGTAGTTTCTTGTTTGGTTCAGGTTTTGCATTACTCTCAGGATTACTGGTAATGGGCATTGGTTTTACTGTCCCCCTCGATCCGTTTGGATTTTGGAATGTCGTGATTATTGCTCTCAGCTTACCTGTTGTTGCTGGCTCATTGGTGATTAAATGGAAGGGGAGTGGGAAGAAATCGATGGCTAAAGGTGCGATGACGATATTAGTAATTGGAGGCATTGTTATGGTTGGAGTTACAATATGGTTCATTTCAGTCTTGAACAGTCTTGGAAATTAGAGGACTAATCAACCTGTAGAGGGTGCTCTTATCGGGATACTATCTGCAAATACCATGGTAAAATTGATTTTATAAATTGAGAAAATTCATTGAATAGTTTTAAATTTGGATAATAGAGCAACAAAACAGAGCCATGTGGCCTAAACCCTGACCGGAGTTGTTATTATTAGTGAAACATCAGTGATAAATCAAAAGATTAATTGCTATTATTCTTTCATTGTTAATTATTCCAGTAATTTACTCTGATGCGGAACCTGTGTTGGATAAAGAAGGTATATTTAGTGAAACATATGATTCTATTCACGGCATATCTGATTCAAAATTTTTACTGCGTAACTCTACTTCGATCACCCCTTTTTGATGTAAAAGCAGAACAAACAATTGATACTGCTCCTTGTACAAGTTTTTTGAGAGTTAATGTCAATTCAACCATAGCAATGTGTAGTGAAGCAACATATGTAATTGAAAGTTCAGGTTTTTCTATTCTTTATCAAGGACCTATAAATCGTCTTGCAACACCATTATCAAATTTAACTGTCACATTCAATGGGAATTACGTTAATGACCCTAACTGTTTGAGTGGTAACGGAGGAGCATTGAAAATCTATAATGGTACTCAAATGGTGAAGGAGGTTAGTCTTTCAGCTCCAGGAAATCATTATGCTTTTTTATTACACGCATTTATTATGGAAGATACACCTAAAATTAAGTTAGTATTTGCTTTTAAGACTAATAAGCTTGGTACTTGCGAAGCGCCTTATGCAAGGTATATTGATTATTGATTACACAACTATTTCATCGCTTTATATCACTAGCTCTATGGGCACAGACATACACCTCAGTAAGAATCTCTTGAATATCGACAATGGTGGAGTTTTACTTGGTGGTAATGGCGAATATCGAGCAATAAGTATCGCTTCAGGAGGAACAATTCCAATACCTAACGATAATGTAAATGGTCAATATTCGAGTAAATTTTGCTCCATATCCTCTACAGATATGGGCGCAACAGGTGATTTTATAACCATAGGAGGTAATGATGTTGAGATCAGAAATGCACCAGAATTACTCGCATGCACATCAGAGTATAATGGAACGTTCCTTACACCTCAAGGATGGGGTAATGTATGGTATGATAGTGACCAAGACGGAACTGGAGATTTAAGCGACCTTTTTCCAAATGATTCGACCCAATGGTCTGATCAAGATAATGATGGTTATGGAGACAATGCTGGAGGAACCACTCCGGATGGATGCCCATCAGTAAATGGTAACTCGACTACAGATTTGTTTGGCTGTTTAGATAGAGATGGCGATGGATATTCGAACACAGGTGATTCATTTCCTCTTGAGTCTTCTCAGTGGGCAGATAAAGATGGAGATGGATATGGTGACAATCAAAGTGGTAGATTTGGAGATAATTGCCCGCTAAAATATGGCGAATCAAATCGAGATTCCTATGGCTGCCCAGATGCTGATTATGATGGCTGGAGTGATAATTTTGACACTTTTGATAATGATTCATCCCAATGGAATGATACTGATAGTGACGGCTATGGCGACCAATTAAATGGTTTCCAAGGAGATGCATGTCCAAAGAGTTCTGGAAGCTCAACTCTAGATAGATTTGGTTGCAGAGATACTGATAATGATGGTTGGAGCGATAATGGTGATGCTCTGCCTGAAAACCCAACTCAATGGCTTGATAGAGACGGTGATGGTTTTGGAGAAAACAACTCTGAAGAAGCAACTGAAGTTGATTTATTCCCTTCAGATGGTACTCAGTGGAATGATACTGATGGTGACGGTCATGGTGATAATCCGTATGGTACACAGGGTGACTGGTTCCCAGATGACCCGACGAGATGGCGTGATTCTGACCAAGATGCTACTGCCGATGAAGATGATGCCTTCCCTAATGATGCAACACAACAAGTCGATTCAGATGGTGATGGTTATGGCGACAACATAGATGGTAATCGAGGCGATTCCTTCCCTAATGACCCTAATGAATGGAAAGATTCTGATGGAGATGGTTTAGGAGATAATGCAGACTTATTCCCGTTCGACCCTACCCAAGTTGAAGACAGAGATGGCGATGGGATGGGCGATAATCCAATGGGTATTGGTGCCGATAAGTTCCCTGATGATGCAACTCAATGGGGCGACATAGATGGTGATGGATACGGTGATAATCCATTAGGAAATAATCCTGACTTGTTCATCACAGATGCCACACAATGGGCTGACCGAGATGGGGATGGTTACGGGGATAATCCCCAAGGCAGACTCTACGATTTATTCCCAGATAACCCAACACAATGGGAAGATGCTGATGAAGATGGACTTGGAGATAATCAATCTGGAACTGATGCCGACCCATTCCTCAACGACTTTGACAATGATGGTTTCAATGACTCTATCGATATTCTGCCCAAACTAGCAAGCCCTGGTGACTTGGATGCTGATGGTTGTTTAGATGAAGATGATGCATTCCCCGAAAACGGTCAAGAATGTGTTGATACAGATGGAGACGGCATTGGTAATAATGGTGATTCTGATGATGATGGCGATGGCTGGACTGATGCTGATGAAGAAAGGTTAGGAACTGATTCACTATCTTCTAGCAGCAAACCAGTTGACAGTTTTGAAATTGTAATTCCTGGAACTTCAGTTGGACTTGGTGCTTGGGATTTAATCGGTATGTTTGGTGGAATACCTCTATTTGTCTGGATAGCTTTTGGATTTGCTACTAGAAATGGCCGCTGTCAAAGATATGAAGAATTACTCAATTCTGCCAATTCAAGAGACGAACTCGAGCAAGTTGCATTGCGATGGGAATACTCACTAATGCTTAGAATGCTTGGTCCGCATCAAGGAATCAGGCTAGAAAGATTACGTGCTGAACTCGATGATAAGTTCGAGAATACAACCTATGATGAAACTGAAATCGGTTATGATCAAACCAACATTGTAGAAAATGAAGGTAAAGACATCCCACCAATCAACGAATCAATCACCGAACCAACCAAAGAAACTGCCGCAACTTCAATCGATGAATCTGGCTATGAATGGTTCAAACAAGGTGAAGAAAATTGGTATCGTCCTGCTGGTAGTAGTGATGATTGGTTCAAGTTTGAGAACTAATCAAACACTAGCAATTTTCTATAGAACGATTGATAGAAAGTGCTCGTACCGGGATACTATCTGCATTTACCATGGTACTACAGAAACTATTATGAAATATTAAACAATTCTCACATCATAAGAATGCCTCTAGAAGCATACTCTGAAGATCTACTAACATGATTCAATTCTGCTTTATTAAGAGAGGTTTCAATAGATAAGGAAATACTATAATATGAGTACTATACAGTTTTATCTATGATTTCCGGTGAGACAATTTCAAATGTCACAGGGAAAGCATTAATTATGAGTATAATGGGTAATCTATGTGATACTAAATCACAAAAAATATCTCCCCACTTTTTTGTTGACCTCTACAACAAAGACATTAACCAAATATCATTTGTATTAAACAGTATTAGGACTTCTTTAGGAACATTTTGGGAGGTCATTGCTGAAGAATTTGCTAAACTCAAAGATTATGATGTCATGACAAAGAGTGAGTTCAAAAAAGCAAGAAATCTTCCTCCAGAAATTAAAATTGAAATGCAGAATATGATTGACCAAAGGCTTAGTGGTGATGACCGTTCAATTCTAGATTATTGTGAAAGTTTAGATGAGATGTATAAGAATAAACCCGTTGATGGTGGTACAATCTCTTGGGAAAGTGGCGAAGGAGTTGATTTATATTTTAAGAAAGAAGATAAATACTTCATATTTGATGTAAAAACAGTGCAAATAAACTCTGGTAGTGGAAATAAATTTGATCAGCAGTTAATTAAATGGCTAACTAACAAAAAACATCAACTTAGAGGGACAATTAGTGCGAAAAACATAACTGTTGGTTATATATTTCCATATAACTCAAAAGCTGGCGGAGATAGAACCAGTCATGAGGAATGGATGCAAGACCAAGGCAGTAAAGCCAAACCAATGACAGAAAAAGAAATTTATGCTGCAAATAAATTCTGGAAATTCATTACTGAAAACCCAAATGCACTTTTGAATATATTTGCTGGAATTGAAAAAGCACTTGAAGGAAATTCCATAGTGAAAAAGAACCTTGACAAGTTCTTTGTTGAAGGAGTTATGACCCCTGACGAACTTGACTCACTGGCAGAGGAAGCAACCAAAGACTTTGCAAAGTATCTGTATGAAGTGGATTTTGAAAGTAAAAATGAAAAATGGCATTTTTGGAGTCACAGAAAAGATGATGGGAAATGTACTTTCAAAAAGTCAATCAATGCGATTTGTAAAAACGCAGATGGTGCTAAGGATCGCATTGGGTTAGAAAGATATCAAAAAGGTTTCAATAAGTGCCCGAAATGTAAGGATGAATTCATAATGAGACAAAATGATAATTGAGAATTCTGTAAACCTGTTTTCTATTTATCAAAGAAATAAATTAGAATTATTCATTAACTGTTGTCATAAGGGTAAGTATATGGGTAAATTTACTGTGCTAGAATTATTCGCTGGCGCAGGAGGTATGGCTCTAGGTTTTGAAATGGCAGGGCTTGAAACAGAGGCCTTGGTAGAGATCAATAAAGATGCATGTTCATCACTCAAAAAGAATAGACCTGATTGGAATGTGATTCACCAGGATGTTGCTGAGGTTGATTTCACTAAATATAATGCTGATGTTGTTGCAGGTGGTTTCCCATGTCAAGCATTTAGTTACGCAGGTAAAGGATTAGGCTTTGAAGATATAAGAGGAACTCTGTTCTTTGAGTTCGCTAGAGCAATCAAAGAAATTCAACCGAACATTTTTGTCGGTGAAAACGTTGAAGGTTTAAAAAATCACGATGGAGGAAGAACCCTTAACACAATGGTAACAGTTCTAACAGAATTAGGGTACCATGTACAGAAAAAAGTACTAAACTCTGCAGATTTTTCTGTAGCACAAAAAAGAAAGCGCTTGTTCTTGATTGGAACAAAACCCGGATATCAATTTATTTATCCAGAGGAAAGTGATAGTAAAATAACACTACGAGATGCACTAAAAAATGTTCCAAAATCACAGGGAACTAAGTTTTCTGAAAAGAGGTATAATGTTCTTAAATTGGTTCCCCCGGGTGGTTGCTGGATTGATTTGCCGCTTGAAATCCAAAAAGAATTCATGGGAGCAAGTTTCAATAGTGGTGGAGGTAAGAGAGGAATGGCTCGCAGGATCAGTTGGGATGAACAATGCTTGACATTGACAACTTCCCCATCACAAAAACAAACAGAACGTTGCCATCCTGACGAAACAAGACCTTTTACTGTACGCGAATATGCCAGAATTCAATCATTTCCAGATTCCTGGGAATTAACTGGGAGTATCTCATCAATGTACAAGCAAATAGGAAATGCAGTAGCAGTGAATGTTGCAAAAGCAATAGGGACTTCAATTATCCATTGTCTAACTAATCCTAGTGGTGATAAAATAATTCATACTAAATTCACTGTTTTACCGAAAGCAAATCAGAAACAATTATCTTTAAATCATTTTAATTAAGTATTATGAGCCTTAACATGCCATGGTTTAATCAAGTTGAAGCAGAAAAATTAGTATTAAATATTCTAAAAGACCTACAGGCTATTGAAACTGATATTCACAAAAATGTAATTGATCCATTCTCCTCATTATTCGAAGCTGCTGTTAATTCCTACACTTATGATTCTTGGATTAATGCTGAAGTTATGCGTCAAAAGCAAAAAACTCTGACCAATAAAATCGGGCATTTACATGAAGAATTATTAGCCTGTATAACTGGAGTAGAGAATTTAGCGAAAGGACAAGTTGTTGACATTTTATGTAGAGATAAATCAATCATCGGAGAAGTAAAAAACAAATTCAACACTACAAAAGGAAATCATAAGAAGGAGATATATGACGACTTATCAAAGTTGATTAATGAAAAATATCATGGATTTACAGGTTATTATGTTGAAATAATTCCAAAAAAACCTGTAAGATATAATAATCAATTTACTCCTTCAGATAATACTACTAAGTCAAATAGGGAAGGTAGAGAGGATATAAGAATCATTGATGGTTACTCATTCTATTCTCTATTAACCGGAGACGAGAATGCTCTATTCAAGATACATCAGTTCATAATAACGATTATAAGTGAAAAAAGAAATTTAGAATCAATCTATAAATTCGAAGAATTATTCAATCGTGCTTATGGCAAAACACTTGATGGATCTTTATAATAAACCAAATACCGTAATATTTGGTGCTCGTACCGGGATACTATCTGCAAATACCATGGTAAGATCTCAATTATAGAAGCGCCAACTTTGAGTGCTCGTACCGGAACGTTAGAATTGGAATGAATATATCATTAACAATCAGAATGAAATTCTAATGTCGGTATGAGCACGAATATCATCAAAAGACTGCTTAGTGCTCGTACCGGAAAACTCAAACCTTCCTTACGAACAATTTCAAGCCCTTAGAGCATTATTTTGAGTACAAACTCACCAAAATAGTTTCACTATTTCCAAAGAATCCAATGTTCAGAAGAACTCGCTACTCTGGAACAAACTTGAAAATAAATCTAAACATTACTTATTCAAATTTAGTCCATTGCGAATTCGATTGAGCGATACGATACCATTTACTTCCATCTAAATGTGTGAGCCACTCGTATCCATTCGTATCGACTTGATGGGCAGGTGTAGCAGCATTAGGTGTCGCCAATGGCTCCTGTCCTATCTGTAGAGGTAATGGATGAGTGAGAGGTGTCCCCATCCCTATGTTCGTAGGGACCATGACATTT
>CASIAI010000002.1 GCA_949372655.1 Candidatus Poseidoniaceae archaeon | reverse complement strand
ATCCCAATTACCATCCATGTCGGGGTCATAATTTGCATCTACTGGGTCTGCAGGATTAAGAGTAAACCATGTAAATTCTAACTCTGGTCTTGACAAAATACCAGCATTCAGTGAAAGTGGTAGGCATGAAGTTGTTGTTGTGATACATTCTCCTCCGGTTTCACCATCAATCCATTTAACCATTATTTGAAGATAAGAACTAAAATTATCATTTGATTCATTCCAAGCCATCGAGTATTCATACCAGTCAGGTAACATATCTCCATCAGAGTCATTATCCATTGGATTAATACCATACTTGAACACTTCTCGACCATCAGAAAGATTGTAGTCTATGGTGTGAGAAACCACTTGCGAACCAGAAAGTTGTGTGTTGAAGGTAATTGAATCACCATCAGAATCATTCAAGTCAGGACGAGTTTCATTATTCCATTCCATTAGATTAGTAAAAGGTAGACTTCCTGGACCCGATTGAATTATGAATTGATAGGGAGTAAAGTCTCTATCATCCCATTCTCCCTGGATAGCAGGGGTGTCGAAAGAATTTCTATCATACCATCCATCATGGTCACCATCATAGTTGACATCGAAAGGATTGACAGGATTAGCTGCCCAATGATCTTCAGTAGTCACATCTGGCATTCCATAAATCGCATAACAATATTCCCAACCGTCAGGTATAGAGTCGCCATCTGAGTCAGAACTAGTTGGATCAGCAATGCCAATTAAGGTTCGATTAAAGTTTTCAGAGTCCAATTCATTTATCTTATCCATTCTATCTGAACTCTTTTGCCCCTTATTGATGAAATCATTGTAAACACCATTTCTCGCCTGGAAGTAATCATATCCTTCTTCTTCCATATATGCATTGATAGCATCAGTACCAAAACTCAAAATTCCAACATCTTGTGGAACATTATTCCTTTCACTAAACTTACCCCAAGTCCGTGATTCCCATTCACGTAAATTAGAAAACCGTTCATCTAATGAAATATTTCCATCGCCATCACAATCAAAACTATCATCATCGGAATCCAAAAGAACATCTCCATCAATAAGTGGATTGATACCCCATAAATTATCTTCAAGGTTCCACTCAGCGAACCAATATTCAAATCCATCAAACATTCCATCACCATCAGTATCCGGATTTGTTGGGTCAGTTATACCCATTAGAACTGAAATAAAGATGTTTGCAGGCTCTCCATTTTGCCAATCAGTAAAGTCATTAATTAGCCTCTTACCTCGAGTTTCTTTACTCATCAAAATATTAAAAATTCTTTGAGCCTTCTCGGTTGGTTGCAGTAAATCTCCATCGATATGCATCAAAGGTGCATCTTCTGGGTGGTCAATACCATTGTCGGGGTTAGAATTAGCCAAGGCAAATTCCTGAAGGTCATTAATTCCGTCTTCATCCGAGTCAAATAGACCATCAGTTGGGTCGAGTGGATTTAGAGTCCATTTTTGTGCAGAAAGGTTCCAAGTGGTGAATAAAAGTTCTAGACCGTCTATAATTCCATCACCATCTGTATCGATATTGTTTGGGTCTGCTGTTCTTCCAGTCAAATTAATCTGTGATTGGTCGATAAAAGACCCAAATGAGGTATCTGTTAGAACTCCTGCCCATGCTTGGAATGCATATGCACTTCCGATAGTAGTGACGAACCATTTCGGTGAGGTTCTATTCTGGTCGGTTTGTGAGTACTCAGGGTCGATTGAATTATATTCTTCCCAGTTTGTCATTCCATCATCATCTGCATCGTTCCATCTATCGCTCGGTTCTAGGGGATTCAAGGTCCACTTATCTTCTAGAAGATTCCATCTTGCAAACCAAATCTCCCAACCATCGGGCATTCCATCATCATCAGAATCTGTATCCAGTGGGTCACAGGAGCCTGAACTGACTTCTAGTTGAGACGCTAATATCGAACCAGACGCTCTTTCAGCAAATGTGGCTTGAGGAATTCCTAGGTAGCTGATATTTTCAAACAAATCTGTAGTAAAGCCATCAGGCAGAGGCACTCCATCGAATGTTTGGTTGAAATTAAACAGATCAGTTCTAATATGGAATTCCAACCAGTTGACAAATTGCTCATTTGTTTGGAGTATACCATCATGATTGATATCATATCCATCACCATCAGGATTCTTGAATGCATCTGAACCATTTAGTGGGTTTATTCCAACTCTAGATGAATCCCAGGAACAAGAATATACAGCTTCCCAACCATCAGGTAATGAGTCACCATCTGAATCAACATTATTTGGATCTGAAACCGACCAATTCTCAGCTGCAGTTGTTGATTCTCCATGAGATTCGAATAATATACCATCAATCGCTTGTAATCTAATTAGCGACCATTTATACTCACACAGATTGACTAGACCATCTTTATCTGCATCCCATGTTGCATCTTCGGGTCTATTTGGATCTAAACTCCAATTATTACCACCAGTAAATGTTGAACCGACCCATCTTCTATTCTCAATCTCCCAACCATCAGGCATACCATCTCCATCTGAATCATGATTTGTAGGGTCTGTCCCATAATCAACGCTTGAGAATGCTAAGTAAGTTGCATTAGCAGATTGACCTGCAGCATCATTACAAATGTATTCCATTTGGATGTTGTAATGACACCATAAGTTAGAACTTTCATAAAAGAAGCCAAAATATTCTTCGCCATCACTCAAACCATCACCATCGGTATCTCCTTCTTGGGGATTGGTTGAATTATATCCTTCTGGAGTTCTAGCCTCGTAGCGATATTCGTCGATATTTGTCCATAGACGTTCAATAACTCCATCACCAGACTGATCTAGGTCTATACCATCGGAATCAAAGTCCAATAATCCATCCCATGGGTCTGTAGGGTCTAATCCATTACCAAGTTCCCAACCATCTGGGATTCCATCGCTATCTGAATCATTAGAACCAGGGTCAATCAATTCTAAATTAGAATATTGACCTGGCGAAGATGCCCCGAAAAGGGTCATATTTCCATTCAAAGTCATAGCACCTAATTCTACAATTGAACCTGGTATTGATTCTTCAGGTAGAATCTGATAGACATTGGTGTAATCCCCAGAAAGAGACCAAGTTCCATGATTAGAACCAATAATAATTTCTTGACCTGTTGAAAATATGGAGTATATATCATTGAGTTCCCTGGAGGGCGACATATCAGTGCCAGGGTTTTCCAAAAGTCCGCTATGAATAATCAGATTGTCGACTAATTTGAGTTGATGGAGGCCTGATGGTGTCCCGAACCACAAAACTTGTGGATTGGATGGAGACGGACCATCTAGCATTATATCTCTTATTTCTGCAGGATTAGCAACTGAACCAGAAGATAATAACCTCAGTTCATTGATTGAATTCTCAAAACCAACCTCTTCCTCTGAAAAGAAAACTCGCCATTCTGGCATGGTTGTGTCTCTTGCCGAATCCGTTTTGACTATCAGTAAACCAACATCAGTAGCTATGAACAAAGTGAGGACCCCGTCCATTAATCCATGTTCAATATCATTCACCGATGCATTTGCTTGTGCTAGAGTATTTGTGATTCCTTCACCTAATGAATGTGTGATTTCTATTAATCCAAGGCTGCTAACTTCGAAAACATTACCTGTACCATTATCACCTAAACCAATAATATGAGAATTGGAATTAGAAATTTGAAGTGTTCCAATAGAGTTAATTGAATCGGTAAGTGACCACTCCCAAGTATTGAGAGAATCCGTG
The DNA here is from genome assembly GCA_949372655.1 of Candidatus Poseidoniaceae archaeon. Classification (GTDB taxonomy): domain Archaea; phylum Thermoplasmatota; class Poseidoniia; order Poseidoniales; family Poseidoniaceae; genus MGIIa-L1. The sequence continues at coordinate 373,193 of CASIAI010000002.1, read as the reverse complement.
AATCCATCCACTTGAATTCTGGCAACACCAAGTCCGACACTAGATGCAAAAGCAATAGCATACAACTCTTCATTACCATCATATATCAACTGCGAATCAAAAAGTTCCACACCTTGTGGCATCCATATGTCAACACTGGAAGTCGTTTCATAATCAAATATGGTAAGACCATATTTTGTCGTCACATATACAATAGTGTCGACCACTTCTATGCCCCGAACATCATGATTCAAAACACTATATGGTTCACTTTGGGCGCCAAAAGTGATAGGATATTGGTAAAGAGAAGATTCATCATTCGAGTCATAAATTACAGATTTCAAACCCGAAATAACATTATTTCCCTCATCCTCATAAATTAGATACTCTTCCAAGTTGGAGAGTTGTTCACCTAATTTTAATGCTGTTGGAGTCCTACTTACATCTGGAGATAAGACCCCATCTCGATTAGAATCCCAACCGTCGTCATCTGCGTCAAACAAAGCACTACTACGGTTTAATGGGTCCAAACCGAAATGAACTTCCCAACCATCTGGAATTCCATCACCGAAAGATGGGTATGTATTCCTCAATAGATATCCGTCCCAATTATATCGGTCTGAATCTTCCAGTAACGGGTCGGTACCAAGCCACATGTCTTCGCCAATTTGAGTTGTCGAATTTGTTGCACAAGCTGATAATAGATTTTGGAATGTTGCATTATTCCCTGTAGGAATATAAGGCCAATTTGTCAAAATGGAACCTTCAGGTAAAGTAGCAATACACCAAAGCCCATCTAATTCTGTAGTATGATTTTGGGGCGAACCAAATAGATATTCTTCAGCTGAAGTATACCATTCGGTTGGAGAGAGAATACCATCTCTATTCACATCAAACCCATCATCATCTGGGTCTTCAGTCATATCGCTTGCATTCAATGGGTCAAAACTATCACAATCATAGCGTTGTGAAGCAGAATCAAAACCGCCAATTCTCAAGCACATGTATGCTTCATAACCATCTGGCATCCCGTCTCCGTCGGTATCTGAACTTCTTGGATCCAAGTAACTTCTAACCCCTTCACCATCTACAACCCCTGTTAATCCCCTTGAAAAACCGGGGTCCGTACAAATTGATGGATAAGGCCAACAATATTCTTCAGTGGCATTTAGTCCATCTTTATCATTATCGACAAATGCATCAGATGAGTCATCTTTATCCATACCGGGCATGGCTACTGGTCTACCGTCAACAGCAGTGAAATTAATCCACTCGGAAAATATATTTTCATGTACATCAGGAATTCCGTCTCCATCAGAGTCTGTTGCTGGTGGTTTCTCGAAATTAGTGGTATCTGGGTGGACGTTTGAAACTGGTGAAATTACAGGGAATTGAGACATGAAAAGTAAACTTACAACTACTGCAACGGTAGTCAAAAGAGTAGATTGGCTTCGACGCATTTAGATTCCACACTGCAAAGCATACGCTTCGCTGATTCGATTGTCTTATTCTACACTTAAGAGCATGATGGAGCGATGTTCATACAATACCTCCTAAATGTGAAAGAAAATTAGTGTCGGAATTATAAATTAAGTCTTCAAATAGCAATAATTATCTCAATCATACAGGTTTATTCAAGACCCGTACGCGATGCGCTTGAACTGATACGCATGGCTATGAGCATAACTCATCTTGGCACTGGAAGTAGAGGAAACTCTACTTTACTAGAGGCTGGGGGAGTTTGTGTACTTTTAGACCAGGGATTTAGTGGCAAGCAATTGGAAAAGAGACTCAATCGAATGAACCTTTCTCCATCAGACATTGATTGTATAATGATTAGCCACCATCATGGAGATCATGGCGGTGGGGCTGCAATCGCACAGAAGAAATGGGGTATCCAAATATTAGCAAATGAAAGGACTGCAATGGAGTTAAACCTTGACCCTATGAAAACTACTTATTTTGGCTCTCTAGATTTGATTAGAGTCGGAGACGAATTATCTATTTTGACAGTTCCTGTACCTCATAGCGGTTCTGACAATGTTGCTTTTGTAGCAAATTATCGTGGCGAAAGAGCCGCTGTGATTACCGATTTAGGCTCTTGGACTGATGAATTAGTAAAACATGTGCACAACTGTCAACACATCTCAATTGAAGCGAATTATGATGAAGATTTACTCAATAACGGACCATATCCATTCTCTCTTAAAGAGAGAATTAGAAGTAGAGGTGGCCACCTTTCAAATAAACAAACAGGAGAGTTTCTCGCCGAAGTTTGTACCGAAAATACTCGAAGCATTGTCTTAACTCACTTAAGCGAAAAGAATAATTCCCCGCATCTTGCTGAATCGACTATACTTTATCACATTGGAGAATTCTTCAGCGGTGATATAGATATTTCCCTCCAAGATGGCCCTGAGAAAACCCATTTCATCAATGGAAAAGGCGAGTTACATCAGAATGTAGTCATGATAAAAAGTAAATCTGAGCAGTGACAAAAGGTTCTAATTCAAGGTAAAATAACCTTTGAGAAGGTCAATGCCTAAATGATACCGAAGCATGAGGGTATCATGTCAAGTATTCGCCGCTGCAATCTTGACAAAAATATCACTCGTGATGAACGTGGAGTGAGTGAAGTCCTTGGAGTAATAATGATGCTAGCAATGGTGGTTAGCATTATGGGTGGTGTTTGGGTATTTTTGAATCCATATCTGTCTGATTTTGAAGATAATACCAGTTGGAATAAGGCCACTGGTATTGCAGATAGATTAGAAGACCGTATAGAAGTGGTTGGAGATTCTCCTAATGGTACTGGAATAAGGCATAAATTAACTATGCAGAGTTCACTTTTACAGGGGGTAACCAATATGGAATTGTGGACTATCTCAGCAGACTTAGTATCTACCGACCAGATCTCAATAAGGAGTGTTTCAGATAATACAATAGGGGTGACTGCCATGAATGATACAGCTCGTAAAATCTCAATTACCACGAGTGAAACATACTGGGAAGAGATAATCGCTTCAAGTCAATCTGAAAGTATTGTGTCCTATGATTCGATATCATCGGGTTGGAAAATTATTACTATCTATGATAGTGAAGATAACCCGATTCATCGAAGTATTACTTATCCAATTTCAGGTTTGAAAATTATCACTTCTCTTGCCTCCGGTGAGCATCAAATAAATATAGTAAATAATGCAAGAATTGAGCATTTTGCTAACTCCCCTTGGGAGATCAGTCAATTCCCTGTAATCCGATTTGAAGAATTGGCATCAGGAGAGTTCAGATTTTCTATTTTACTAACCAATATCGATGTTAACGGAACTTTAGGAATATCTTCGACTCTCGGAATAGATATCTTATCTTCCGGAACATTAACACCATTTTCAGGATTTTGCCATAACCTAAGATTTACTATGACAAATGAAATTGCAGCGGTGATAACACCACAATACAATGAGTTATGGCTTTCAGATTACTACCTTAATCGTGCTTCAGGAACACTGGATACATTTACTGGAATGATACCATTTGAGCGTTCAAGTGGATATGATGGAATCTCTGTAGAAACTCAAGGAATTCCATTATATCTTGATGTAAATATTCAGCAAGTGGTGGTGCAAAAATGAGAGTCAACTCAAAGAGAGATGACCAGGCAGTTTCTGCTGCAGTAGCCACTGTACTGTTATTTGGAGGAGTTGTCTCAATAATTGGCTTGATGTTAGTTTCCATGGTACCGGTTATAGAAGAACTAGAAGGCTCCATAGAAAGAGGAGATATGTCTTCACAAATGATGATATTAGCAGAGCAGACTGAATCATTAAGTGAAAATGGAATGCCAGGCGATTCAACTGAAGTGAAATTGATTCCTTTGGATGGTTCTCTTGGATGGGATGTCAGTCGTGGCGGTATGTGGTATTCATCAACTTGGCAAAAGGAATCTAGTTTCAGAATGAAAGGTGTACTTGATTTTGATAATTCATTGGAAATTAAGCACCCAGAATCTTTCACCTCCGCAGTATGCTTCGACGACCTACGTTTGGGCCCATCAAGACCATTTATCTATACTCCACCAATGTGGGCAGATAGCGCACAAATAGCGATTTCTACAGGATTAGCAATACCTCTTGGCCCAGTTGAAGTTGAAGTTAGCAATGATGGCCAGGTGGTTCAAACTGCTGACTTACAAATTTATGAATCAACAAGTGTCGATCTAAGTTCTTACAATGCACCAGAAATTACATCATCACATGAATTAGTAGTTATTTACTCTAAAGGCGATGGAGGTACATCCCTTCTTACTCCTACTCAATCAAGTCCTACTGACAATACTGGCAAAACCTGGAACATTCCTTTAGATGCTGGAGAAAGTCGTATTCATATATTCAGTGAAGACTCAAATCAAATAGAAATTGAATCATCTACTATTTCCCAGACTCATTATGCTATTGATACTGAACAGTTTAGAACAGGGGTCTCTTTTACTCATCAGTTCACACTGCTACAACCTGATGTCATCAGGGTAACTACCAGTACCAATTCACACTTAATACTACAAACTGAGGTCAATAATATCAGTGGTTCTACAACCTTGATTAGTCAAGATGGAAACTACCTCGGCCATTCATTTATTGCACCATCCCTTGAAGGGAAAATGGAGTTTAGCAATCCTGGAAGTGAAAGTGTTACTATAACTTGGCGTGGAGGTGGAACATCGATTGCCGCATTAGGAAATACAATTGTTGCATGGCCTCCTGCAGGAATCGATGGCGCACCAATGCTAGATGCTGATGGTGACTTATTTGTAACTTGGAAAGTTTCAAATCAAGGAAATACTGGTAAAGGAATATACTTGCTACCTGGTGCAGATACCGGTGCTTCGTCTGGAATCCAGCATGAAGTGATTATAGAAAATGATGGCCAGACCCATAGTCTGTCAATATCCCGTGCTGGAAGTTCAAGTGAATGGAACATAACTGGAACATCGGAGATTCAAGGAATAATTGGAAATGATGTCCAAAATGTAATGCAAAGTATATCGCCAGGAACATACCAAATGAATGTCACTGAAGGTCACCCTCTGAGAGTTCACCATATTTCGGGTGATAGCGGAATTATCCAAGCATTACATGATGGCGCACAAAGGTGTAGTAGCGTAAATATGATGGCAAGTGGGTGGATAACAGTAGACTTACCATGGGACTCGTTGAGTGGTCAAGAAGACTTTAAAGTCATGCAAGCATGGAAAAGTGGTGAGTTTCCTGCAAGTATGGAGATCACATTAATTGGTCATCAAGGAGCATCTACTCACTCCAACTTAGCCACTTCTTGGGTATTTCATCTATCGAGGTTGGCCTATTCGTTTTCCTCCTCAATTACTGGGATGGAAGTTGCCTACACTGGTGGTGCAATTGTAACAAACCATCCTGAATTTACTCCAACTATAATCCGTGAGCCTGTAGACCGCTCTGGCCCAGGACCAAGGTTCGCTGCAACCATTCCATCATTACATCCAGTAAATGAAGGAGTGATTGGAGGAGGGAGTTTGACTTTAGATATCGAATTATCATCACGGGAAACTTTGGCCTCTGATATCGCCTATGAAATAAGACGTGGTTGGTCAGAGCCATATGGTGCTGCAATTGCAAATGATGCATCGGATGGATTAGAACTTAGTGAAGATTGGGCAATTTATCCTGGAAGATTAGATCTGTTAACCGATTATGTTGGGTGGGTCCCTGATCCAAGTTTAGGAACTTCGGAGGCCGTTTGGCATACCGGTGGAGAGGCGATACAATTTTCTTTACAAATTTCAGCACTTGATGTATTAATGTTGGAGGCTTTAGGATGAAGCACTCACTAATGCGAAAGGACACAAATGGTGCTGCTACTGAACTTGGCTATATTTTCACTTTCCTTTTAGGAGTACTACTTCTTTCTATGTTCAGTCTATGGGCATGGGATATTGAAACTGCAACGAGAGAAAGATGGAATGAACAAGCTGTTCAAGCCAATATGGATGATATTGCTGCTGCTGTTGAAAGGGCGGATGAGGCGAGTCGAATGGGCGATATACAATATTCAGAATCAATATATTGGCGGGCTACTGAGGCAGATGAGAATCAATTTGTTCTAAGTTTAACAAATGATTTACTTATTCTAGAAGATAATGGAGGATTATTAGACTTAGAAGTTTCAATTTCAGGTGCTGGAAGTGGAAACCACTCTGGGTCTGTACAACTATCTGGAATCAGTTCAATTTGGATAGTTCACTCAGATGGGGTAACTAAAATCCAACTTGAACGACCTCAGTAATCATCGTCCCATTACTGCATTGTGAACTTGGGTTTGAACATCTCTCATTCTGGATTTAGCACCTAATTCTCTAAATACGGATAATGCTCTTTGCAAATACTCCATCCGACGTGACTTATCTGATGCTACAGTTCCTAATCTTGTTAGTAATTCACCTATTTGCATTCGTAAATCATTAGCCTCAGCAATAATTAATGCTTCACGGAAATGTTCCATTGCTTCCTCAGTACGGCCAGCATCTTGTAGAACTTCACCCAGTAGAATAGTAATATCTACCATTGAAAGAATATCTCCTTCTTCACCCATTGCTTCTAGAGCGTTAGAATAATGATGAGATGCGACATCAAGATCTCCAATCTTAGCATGATAGCGCCCTAATACTGCCTGAGCACGGGCGTGTATCTGGTGGTTTTCCGAGTTATCAGATTTTTCAAAAGCATCTAATGCATGTTTCCTTGCACGCTCAATCTCTCCCAAATCTAGGAAAGAACGTGCTAGAATAAGTTGTGCAGATATCAACTCAACACCATCATTCTGTTCTAATATTGCTTCGACTTCCCCATAAGATTCAAGAGCCTTTGAACGGTCATTTTTTCTTCTTAGCAAGTATCCCATGTTGTTGTATGACCTAGCAGCACCCTTAGCATCTCCAAGTTCAATGAAATTCTTTAATGCTTCATTGTGCATTGACAATGCATCTTCCAAGTTTCCTTGTTTCAGAGCAATATCTGCTAATGCTGACAATACTTCTGCTTGTATTGGAATATTCTTTAATTCCAAAGCACCCTTCTGAGCCTCAGTGAAAACTTCCTTTGCATCTTCAAAGCGACCGAGTAGAGCCATTATCTCTCCCTGAAGTTGATTGATACTAGTCTTAGATTCTAGAATAATATCCGAAAATTCAATTTGCTCAATCAATCCAAGTAATTCCATATGGCCAAGAGAAACTAAACCACGGCCTTCTTCTACTATAATTTTAGCAGCATCTTCACTCGAATTAGAATTAATCAAATGATAGATTAGTTCGATAGTGAATCCTGGTGTCTGTGTGGCTTTCGAATACCATTCAGCACACTTGGAATGAGATTCTATCTTAGTTTTATCATCCAAACTTCTAAGCAAGAACTCTCTTATTAAATCGTGAACATCATATATTTCTGATTCAACTTGACGAGCCAGTCCTTGTTCAACAAGAGAATCTAATTCATCTGTATCCAAATTCTGTTCAGCGAGTGCGCCAAGAGCGACTGGTTCTCGATAAATCGACAAAGCTGAAAGAAGTCTCTTCTGCTCTGCAGTTAATTTCGAAAAGATTTCAACAGTTACATAATTTTCTAATGTCTCATGGAAAGCACCTGCTGAAGCACCTCTGTTAATCAGTTCCAGTACGAGTGGGTGACCGCGAGAAATACCATGAATGTACAACCACTGTTCTTCACCCATATCCTCATAACTACTCAATAGTTTACGACCTGAGTCTGAATCGAGTCCATCGAGTGGCAGAACTAAACTTGCAATACGACCTTCGGCATCTTTTGCAGGAACTACAGGTTTGAATGAGCGTGAGAACATTACTAAACCTATTTCCTCTTCACTACCAAGAAGTCCTAGAGCCATAGCTTGGAAGGTTTGGTGTAGAGTTGTATCAGAAATTTTATGGAAGTCATCAATTACAATCAAAGAAGGAGCACCGCCCAGTGCATCAATTAAAAATCGTGCTGAGTCAGCAGGCTTTGGAACAGGTGTTGATGCGATATAGTCGGCAAAGGTAGAATCTCCGATATTTGCCAACCAGTCTGCAATTGATTCAAGGAAGGAACGAGAGCCTGCCTGATCTTGACACCTATGATAAAATAAATTCCGTCTATGCATAAAACGTTCAATCAATTTAGATGCCATAGTAGTTTTTCCAATACCTGCAATTCCGGGAATCATCAAAGTAGTGGCCCTAGCATCCAAAAGGTTACACATATTATCGAGTTCCTTTTCACGTCCATAGAAATGTCTTAATCTTGGTAAATCACCTAATGATGTCACCAACTGCTTTTCAACATGCTTAGATAAGTCTCTTTCAATCAAATCAACAGAAAGCATTCTAAGATCTAAAATACAGTTCTCATCTAAATATCTAATTATATCTACTGAGCGCATATTGAACGGTAGTATAGTATTTATCTCCCCTAAATTAGTATTATGAATCTGTCCTTCTTCCAATATACACCTCAGTGGGAAACTCCTAAGTTCATTCCATGTTTCTTCTGCAACAGTCATACCAGAATCAGTCAAAAAGTATGCTTTACGTTTCCTAGAAACACCTTTGACGTGGGCTTGTCTTTCTATAAGTAATCCTTGGTCTTTTAGGCCGGCAATAGCCCTTGGCACATTAGAACGAGCTATAGCAACTGCATTCGCTATTCCCATTTGAGAAAGTGAAAATGGCACTTCGACACTGTTCTTATAATCAGAATAATCCAATAAGTGGAGGAGAATTCTCTCCTGAACACCTGGTTTGGCAGTTGAAACCATGTTAAAACCTCAATTCTGCCCAGGAACATAGTTAGGGTCTGGAACCCATTGATTTGTTTCAGCATCCCATAACCATCCAGGGTGTTGAGAAGATGTTGCTTGCTGAGTGAGTTGTTGTTCTTGCTGAACTGGTTGCTGAATCACTTGTTGTTGTATTTGCTGAACTTGTTGAGTCGCTACAGTTATCTCAGGAACTTTCTTGTTCTTTGCCCAAGCATATGGGTCTACAGCCTGTTCAGTATTGTGACCTGCTTCTACTAAATCTTCTAATTCTTCCTCAAAGGTGAAGAAAAATGCACCTACACCAGCAAGTACTGCAATACAAATGATTACGATTATTATAATTATTAGAAGATTAGAACTTTCTTCTTCAGAAGTTAATGATAAAGCGAATTGAGTATCCTGATTATCATTAGTACTACTGAATAATTGACCATCCATTTCGAAAACCACTTGCCTAGAATCTGCTGAACCTAATTGACTTGTAGTCAAAAACATCTGCCAAGTTCCATCAGGTGATACTCTGGTTGAATTAATTTCTTGACCAGACCCTGAATCAAACCTTGCCTTGACCAAACTATTTGGTAAACCAACTCCAGAGAAAGATGCTGGTTCAGTGGTTGTTACTACCGAGCCCGTGTTATCTCTTAGAACTGTGAATTTTATTGCTTCAATATCAATATCGACTGATCTTGAAAGTTTTGAAAGTTCACTGCCATCGGTGGCTTTGAACTTAACATCTATTAGAGACCAACTATTTATTTGATCTGAACGAGTTGCTGAAGGGTTGTAAGAGGCAATTCCATCAACCGAAATTGAAAAATATGAATCATAGAAATTATCAATCTCAGTACTAGGGTCATCATATACTTCGAAAACCAGAGTACCTCCTTCTGGGTCATTGAAGTATTCATTTAAATCAAATGTAGCCCCGATTCCACATCGATTAAGACTTCTTGAGTTTTCATCACAGTATACTTTCACAGTATTCGCCCATCCAGAAGGATTGAACGTTGGTGCTAAATTATCTACAGAATTATCAATAGTTATTATCACTGAGATCTCTGAAGAGAAATCTTGCCCATCAAAAGACCGAAGAACTATTTCATAGTTAGAATTATGAGGCAGACTGTTGGTTTTCCAAACATTAGTCAGGTCCCATGAGGTATTGAAAACTCCCGAATCGAGTTGGTCTTGTCTAACAATAATATTCGTAGGTGAGTTTCCGGTATTACGTCCCCCTTGATAAATATCAATTTCTACTCTAGTGACTACACCATCATTATCCCAAACATAACCGCTGATAGGCGTAGAAATACTTCCTCTAATCACTTCACCAGAATACATACTTTCCAAGACGATACCGGGAATGGCATTATCATTTTCAATATTGACCTCGAGGCTTTGTGGGTCGCAAGTATCAGCATTGTAATCATTGGTACAGAAGTCGCTATCAGCAGCCCAAATCGTAAATGTATACTGACCAGTAGCATAGATAGAATAATCCCAATCATATGACCAAGCACTTAGAGATTGACCAACTTCAGCATTAATACTAAATTTAGATGTTTGGCCATTTTCATTATTTCTAATTTCAAACCAAATCTTCTGAATGTCACTTCCTCTGATTCCTAGATACTGGTCTGATGCAGTTCCGCTGAAAGATACAATATAACCTTTCGACGAACTTGGTGAATGGGATTGACCATCAGATGGGGTATTAACAATAACAGATGGAGCTTCAAGGTTCAACTTGAACTTCCTAACAGTGAGGGGTGAGTATTCAAGTCCATCATAAGAGCGAACTCTGAATGTCACATCACCCTCTCCTTCAGGGTACGAAGACATGTCCCAATCAAATGTCCAACTACTGAAAGGATAACTCTCTTGATTGATCATACCGCCTGAGTTGGAAGTATCTACTGCTGAGTACCATTGGTCAGATCCAGGTGGCTGAATTTGTACATCTTCCACGTAACCAAATTGCTTCTGCATTGCAATAATATCAGAGGCATAAGGTGGAGCTTCACCATCCCATGCAGAACCGCTTAGTGATACTGTACGAGCGAATGATGTGAATTCGGGCTGAGTTAGAGTAACACTTGGTGGCATATTATCCAAATTGATAATATCGTCAATTGGCCCTGTTAGAGTAAAATCAAAGTCATAAACACCTTTTCCAAATTTGTATGCTTCAACACTATAAGATGGTATCTCTCTACCTGTTAAACAATCAGGGTCATTTGCGTCTGTCAAAGTATCTCCATCATTATCATATCCATCAGAACATGTATTTTCATCCATGGTTGTAGTAGTTGCAGGAGGTCCTGCATCGACTACAACAGTTATATCTTCCTCGCCAACTTGATTATTCCAATTTCTATCGAGATAGAAATCGCTTGGAAGTGTAACTTCAGGTGTATATCCAAACTGGTCAGTAGTGAGAGAGTAAAGTGGGAATCCAGTGGAATTCTTTATTATTACAGTTGCCTCATTGACGTTACTATTCGAGGCTTTGATTTGGAACCTTACTAATTCTCCTTCTCTTACTTGAGTTCCCCATGCAGAATTTTGATTCTGAACGTGGATTTTAGAAGTATCGAAGTTCTGTAAACCGGCATATGATAAAACTGTAGAATTATTGACTAATTCTAGAGACATTGGCATACCAACAGGCGGCATTTCAGATGTATCAGGGACTTTTAAACACTGATTTTGAACCGCAGGACACTCAGAATTTAACCAGCGTAATTGGATTGGGAATATTTCGCTACCACCAGCATTTGGAATGTATTCTGATTGAATAGTCACTCGAGATTCAGTAATATTGTAAACTTGTGTAGCGTTAGTATATGTATTTCCGGAGAAGTAACCGATTGAACCATACTTGTTCCCATAGTTATCATCATGATGAGAAATATTAACACCAAAACTCTCAGTTTGCATATTATTACCTTGAATATTTACAATACCACCCTTAATTCTAAGAGCATCTCCAACACTGTTAGATACAGTGTTATTGTAAAGTGTGGCTGAACTACGGAATATGTGGATTGCAGGACATTGGAAGTCACCGCCATACATCTTTTCAGAGTTACATGTACCTTGATTATTAGAAATTATATTATTTTCCATATATAATCTCGATTCAGTCGGCTGAATTGACGGCCATCCAGAATCTTGATAGTGATATTCACCATGAACAACCGGTTCTCGTCCAGTATCAGTAATCGTATTACCAATTGCTACAACATCTGATGTACCGTAAATCCAAAGGCCGTTAAATCCACCTATAGGTCCAACAATATTATTCTCCAATGTTGCTATGGATGAACGAATTGCAATCCCCGAACCTTTCTCAGCGCCAGAAATATTATTTCCAGTAGCAGATATTCTGGCTTGATCATAAGCAGTAATTCCTGCACCATCGGTAGTAATGAAATCATTATTATTTATCTGTAAAGTATGCTTGATGTCTCCAGTTTGCTTTAGACCTTTTGTATCAACTGCAGCACAGTTGACTGTAAATTCCGAATTTGCAAGTTCTCCTGAGGATTGACGGAAGAATGCACCATAGCCATTTTCAGTAATTTCTATATCATCAAAATTAGCATAACTATTTTCAACATATATCATAGAAATACCATTACCATTAGTTCCACAAGTACCTTCTGAATCTCCTGTGAATTCTAGGTCTACTACTGAGAATGGGTCGGAAATCCCTGCCCCAGCTCCATATGCTGAAAGAGCAGCAGACTTACCAATCGAATAATCATCAAGACCAAGTTTCAATTTAGAGTCTGTGATACTAGGATTCGCTAAATCAACCAATAAAATATTTGTTCCGTTGACATTTTCAAACTCTAAACCATTTGCAGTAGTTTCTGAACCATCAAAAACTAAAGCAGAATATTTAGGAGCTACACCGCTAAAGGTATCTACGGCCATCTCAAATCCGTATGCATTAGTAAAAACAACATGATTCAATCCAGTCTTCGACTGGTCAATGGTATTTCTTATCACCATACCGCTACCACACGCAGTATCGATACTGACTACACAGGCACCTCTGATAGTATAATCAGTAGGTAGAGTCCATGTGAACCTAGTTTGAGATGCAGCACTTCCATCGGAAGATGCTCCACAAGATGTAGACGCCACACATATTGCACCTTGAACATCAATATGCTTCCCATATGGGATATTGACTGTTGTACCTGTGCTCACGACTAAACTTGCACCTGCAGCGATAGTTACATTGTCAGTGAGTGTGTGGGTGCCAGACCAAGTCTCTTGACCGTTAAGAGTGCCATTAGTGGTTTGGTTAATTCCTGCGGCTGAAGAATTAGGTAACATTAGCATTCCAGTAAGAGATGATAAAATTAGTAGCATAACTAGAGAAATACTTTTTCCTGATTTTTTGTTCGACATTGTTTGGCCTCTAGAGTTGCCATTGATGCCATGAATATAATGCTGCTCCCTTACTGTCGCTGCATTTGTATCATAAACATGAAAAAGTATCAAGATTTCAATCGTTAAAGTATCACAAAGTAGCAATAGTATCAATACCACCAAGTATTATTCAGCAATTAGGCATCTTCCTAACTTCTTCTAACCAAGAGCCTGCGTCCAAATTACCATACCCTAAGCCATCATCATGGTCATAAATTGAATCACTGGCGCTAACTCGTAAAGATTCCTTCACACCTTCGATACAAGAACTTCCCAGTGTTGAAGAAGGTCTCAACTGAGGTTGATCTTGTAGAATTAATGCTAAAGCTCCTGTAACAAATACAGTCGAATCAGAAGTTCCACTACTAGAAAACCAAGTATTTCCAGACCCTGTACTGATGATACCAACACCTGGGGCGATAATTTCTGGCTTTTGATGAGGGTGGGAACGTTGCTGGCCATCATAGGTCATCTGATTACCTCTTGAACTGTTTTCCCATAAATCTCCACCTTGTGATGAAGCACCTACTGATATTGCTAATGGAACATTACTGGGTACTGAAACTCTACCATCATCTCCATTACCACCATCATTACCTGCAGCAGCAACGACAAATATTCCACGATCTAGTGCCTTTCTTGTCGAGGACACACTCGGCCCTTCTCGGGTCATCCCATCGCTCTGTGTACCCCCTAAGGAAAGCGAAATTATATCTGCAGAAAATTCATTGATACACCATTCAATAGCATCCGATATAGTCTGCTCGCCAGCCGTATTCATACCTGAACCGTCATCATCCAAAGCCGCAACCACTCCCAAAGTGATTCCAGGAGCGACTCCCGTTTGGTGAGATTGAGATATCAAAATGCCTGCCATCAAAGTACCATGAGCAATTGCCCCGTAATCTACTGGACTGGCAGAATTAGAAATCATATCATTGAAAACTACCTGAAATCCTTGAAATGCTGAATGTGAAATATCAATTCCTGTATCTACGATACATACCCTAATCCCTTCACCGGTTAATCCATTCAAAATTTCATCTTCAAATCCAGCCTGTTCAATGGCCCACTCCGATTTAGGGGGGGGCAATTCAATGAACATAAATCCTGATTGCCAAACCCAAAGCATCAATGATGCAAGGATAGCAAATAATACGAGATTAGTGAACAAAAATCTGCGACTTCTCACCCGATGTATTGGCTTCGCAATCATCGGTGCCCAACCTGTAACCTCAGCTCTCCATTCATCTTGAAAGCCAACAACGGATGGATCAATGGCTGAAAGAATCCGGTCATCATCCGGTTCAGGAAGAAGTTCGATATTCTCTAAACTACCCAAGGCTTCACCACTACAGACTCAACTTCGGGGTACAGCATTTAATGACTTGTCTCAAATCAGAATCTAGTCGACGATTTATTTCTTGCTACCTTCAAGCCACCATAGGCGACAAGAATAGTCAAAGCTACGATAACCACCATAAGCCATACGGATGAATCCTTTTCAACATTCAGTTTAGTTGGGAGGTCGAAATCGAAAGATTCAACCTCTCCTGTAGTGAAGTTCTTATCCTCTCCTTCTACATCGACACTAACTGCATAACGTTGATCTGTCTTGGAAGTTGCATTGAGTTGGAATATTGCATCAACTGTCTGTCCAGCGCCCACTGAAATAGTCTGTGGAGTGAATGATTCAAGAACTGTTCCTGTATCATCAATTCGGTTTGCAGTAACTACTACTGTTCCTGCAGCTCTAAATCCGGAATTTTCAACAGGAATAATTAATTCTCCGCCACCGATTTCATTTTGATATGACTTTTCATAAACAGATGATTCATCGACACTAAGAGAAATCCTTGCTGAATAAATATCAACTTCCACCGTAGTGTTAGTAATACCATCTTCACTTGAAACGGTAAACCATGCTTGGACTTCACCGGAGGTAAAGTCAGAAGGCGCAAATACTGTGAAAGGTTGAGATATTGATGCACCCTTGGAGATATTCAGATAGGTCAATTCAGGCGTGATTTGCCATCCAGTTCCAAGAGTATTGGTTTGTTCAATCTTAACATTGTCATTACCATTACCAGTATTGGTTATTGTAAAAGAGAAAGAACTCGTTCCACCAGGTGAAACACCAGTCTCATCAATAATATCTGAGATTTCAATCCCATAGGTTTCTGGTATTGAAACAGTAATGAATTTCGAACTTGAAATTCCACCGTCATTCTCTACGCGAATCTTGATACTATGCCCATCTTCGAAACTCGTAACTGAACTTGCATTTGGCATTACAATTCTTGCCTTCGAAATACTCGAATTAGATACTGAATCATCAGATAAAGATTCACCGATACCCATAGTAACTTCTACTGAAGAAACCCAATCAGTACCGTTAAAGAACTCAAGACTCCATAGTTCAGAGTCCATGTTAGCTTGTACCGAACCGGTGACAATGAATACATCACTATTCTCAGAACCTTCATAAATGGCACCAACATCAAATTCAATTACCTTGTAATCATCTCCATCTTTGATTGCAGTAAGTTCTTCTACACTGTTAAATGTCGCATTTACGATTGAATTCATATCAATACTGATGGAAGTTTCTGAATTAATTCTACGAGAATAATCCATTTCAACATCTAATATTCCTTGCTCAATATCTTGCGAAGAGAAGAAGGAATAGTCCATAGAAATATTTCTCTGATGTTGTATTGTAGTAAATTCAGAAGTTAACTTAACAGTTCCTAATGGCATCAATACTCTAATTTCTCCATTTGAATCAACACTGTAATTCCATGATGATCCAAGTTCTAAGTCGAAGGAAACTTCTACATCTGATTGTATAAATGCATATCCTTCTGCATCAGATGAACCTGTATGGTGCTCATTTAGATTGATATCTTCCCAATTTGTTGAAATTTCAACCCATCCACCAGTAGTCATATTCATTTCTAGAACTCCACCACTGGATATATTGGCATTCAAGAATCCTACTGCGACTCCACCACCATTCTCATCAACATTTTGACTCTGAACAACAACTGTCCATATTCCTGGAATTATGTTTTCGTCCCACGAAAGTGTCCCGTCAAGGTATGTTCCTATGACGTTTAGAGGCTCTAAATCTGAGTCTGAACTTGGATAAAGTGTAATTGATGCGCCATCAAGTTGAAGGTCCGGATTAGATAGAGAGGTTTGGATAGTTCCACTGACATCGACATTTTCTGCTTCCATCAATATATCTTGAGTCACCGCATAATCTTCCACGACAAAGCCTGATTGATTATCCATATCATAGTAAACGGTTCCATAACCTAACTTTTCTACAGTTACATTGTAGATATCTCGAATAGGAACAAATAGTTCCCAATCTCCATCTTCATCTGTCGATATTGTTTGGTTAAATCCTGTTGAAGTATTATCTTTAACTGTGACATTCGCTCCAAAGATCCATTCATCAGCCAAGTCAATATTATCACCATCTGAATCCCAGTAGACAGTTCCTTGAATCAAAACAGTGACTTCTGTATAGACTGTACCTAATTCCACTGAGTCATTGACTGCATCTAATATTGAGAATGGAGTACCATAGGTATCTAACGATAGTGAGCGATTAGTTCCTTGGTTATCCAAGAATAGGCTCCAAGAACCTGGCATTAAGTCATCAGAAATATTTCCTTCAAGACTTGAAGATTTCAAAGTGACATTACCAAACCCATCATTACTAACTGCAATAACTCTAGCACCATTTACTGGTTCCTCAGTCAAGTTTTCTAAGAGTTGCATGGTAATTTGCATAGACTCGACCATTTCTAATACTAATCCTGTACGAAGTGCAGAATCATCACTAACTGTCAATGGCATTCTAAGTAAAGTAGTATTATTCT
Source organism: Candidatus Poseidoniaceae archaeon (assembly GCA_949372655.1). Lineage (GTDB taxonomy): Archaea > Thermoplasmatota > Poseidoniia > Poseidoniales > Poseidoniaceae > MGIIa-L1. The sequence continues at coordinate 356,025 of CASIAI010000002.1, read as the reverse complement.
GTCCAACTACTGGAGAGACAATTACTACCCAATCACCTGCTTCAACATATGATGAGAATTCTCCAGTTAAATCACTTGAGATATCATGCCAGTCATTTCTTGACTCGTTATACAATGAGAAGTCAGCCTTGAGTTCAATACCATTGCTGTCCTTTAGCACTCCTTCAACCAACCACTGATTCTCAAACGATATGGTGAAGTTTTGCTGTTCATCGTCTAGAGAAACATAAATATTCTTGGAAACAAACATATTATTGTAATCGGTAGCATTTTCTGTACCGATAGGATAATTCTCGACTGTAAGCGTATATGTTCCAGGTAGTAAGTCCAAGGAAATCTCACCGAGTGTGGTGAAATCTGATAATGTAACATTAGTCAAATCCTCACTCAGAAGCGAACTACTCAAAGTGAAGTTTGAATTCACTGGAGTTCCGAAATCTAGTGAACCGTTTCCAGCAGCATCAATGAATATATCGAACCTTACAGATTTAGATTCCGGGTTAGCTGTCAACTCAACAGAATTTGTTGTGAAGTTATCAGTTACAATGTGGCCCAATAGTGGAGATACAGTTAGTGCTTCATCATCGATAGTTAGGTCATAGGTATCCTTAGGAAGAGATATTGTAAAGGAACCAATATTTGAGATTACAGTTTCCCAGTACACACCATCTGCATTGGTAGCAGTAACTGTAGGGGAATAATCTTCAAAGAGAGATGAATCCCATGTAGAATTATTATTGTAAGCAAATAATATTCCATTTACAGTTTGGAGTTCTTCTAAGTAAATCGTACCTAAATCAAAAGATGAAGAATTATTGATTTCGAAATATTGACTACCACCTGCAAAGTTTCCAGGACTGGATGCAATCATCTGGAAATTTAGATCACCAGGTAGTTTGACAGTGAAATCACCCTCCACATCAGCAATAGTTTCGAGAGTCAAATTACCGGAGGTAAAGACTATGATAGAATTGCTTGCTGGAGTACTATTATTTTCTGCTTCAGCAGTAGTCCAGTTCTCGTCGAATTCCATGGTGTAAGCCAATAATTTACCTGAAACGGTTGAAGATATTGAATAATCAACTGTTAAAGACAAGTTTTCATCGACTAATTCAAACGATTCGAATAGTAGATAATCTTCGGAAAGAGAATCAAACAGATTGTAGTTTCCTGGGATTAATTCAGCCTTAATCATTCCATTCTCATCACTTTCAACAGTCTTTGCCATTTCTGACAAATCAGATTGTAGTTGAAGAGTACGGTTTCCTAATTCTATCAAATCTTCTCCATTCGAGTCATTGACTGGGGAAGTAAGTTGTATAGAAATGTCATACATATCCTGTATTACAGATATAGGAGTCAATACATTGGACACATTATTAACAAAGATTGTCTGATTAACTTCAAAGAATCCATCGCTATCTACATCGATTCTAACTTGATAATCACCTGTTGAAATTGGACCATAATTATAGTTTCCAGTTTCGTTTACAGGTATTTGTAAAGCAGCTCCGTCTAAAGATTTATCATCCCATTCAAAATTCTCTAATCCTTCGATGACTTCTCCAGCGCTGTCTGTGATATTTCCACGAAGTATCGAACCAGGGATCGTTACTTCAACATCATAACTCGGAGTCAAACCGACGCTCACAATCTGAGGTAATTTCACTTCTCGACCATTTTCAAGTTGCGCAAATACTTCATAATCACCAGGCACTAATCCTGTCTGGTAGAAGGAACCAGGCTTTACTAAGTCACCAGAGAAATCCCCAATTCCAGTAAATTGACCTGTTCCATTAAATGTACCAGTTCCTACAAAGCTTCCTATTCCTTCAAATGTAGAAAGTTCAATTTCTTGAACTAGAACAGTTTTTCCAACTGATGTGAATCTACCATTAGCCTCTAAAACTCCATCTATCATGTACACAGGTAAAGTTCCTGTTGCATCCTTCAAACATATGGTTTGGTTAACTGGCATGGTGATATTTGCACTATTATCAGGATCTACATCACATGCTACAACGTCTGAACTATCCATATTGATCCAAGAAGCCTTAATCGACCCAGTTCCATCCCATGTACCGTTAGCAACGAATGTTCTGCCATCGTTAATATCTCTAGTAAATGTACCTGAGAAGTCTACAACAGAAGCGATTCCTTCGCTTACGAATGTTCCATTCTCAGTGAAAGTAACTTCCCCTGTACCTTGAACAATTCGTGTCTCATCTGTAGTAAAAGAACCATTTGTAGTAGTTACGGTGACATCATCAGAAATTCCAAAGGTACTACGCAAAACTATGTCGGTATTGACTAGAGGATCGCCATTGAACAGTTCATCGCCAGTCCATGAAACCATACCCGAGATTCCAGAACTAGATACTTCGATATCCATGGTCTCGGTAACAATATCAGTTCTATTGGCTTGCTCACCGGTAACATTCATTTGGACTTCGCCTAACCAAGTCATATTTGCAACATTACCTAGAATAGCTGTAACTTCGTTCACAGACCTTTCAGTATTGAACTCATTCAAAACATCATTCAAATTTTGTGCAAATGAACCATCTGAAATTGAATTACGAGCTGTTGTAAAGTTAAGAGTACCAGTAAATGCGCTAACTCGTATCTTTCCAGCAGGAGCATCAAAAGACCATTTTCCATCTTCATCTGCATCAGTATATCCGATAGGAATCCAATAAGTATCATTGTCTAAATCTTCGGAACCTTCTCCTGAGAATGCGTCTCTTTCAATCAAAAGTCTAACTCCAGGAAGAGAATCACCATTATCAGACATGGTGACTTGACCAGATACTTCAGCACCAGAATAGTACTTTAGAATCTTGACAAGTGTGTTAGTTTGTCCGAAAGAAAGGTTAGAATCTTCACTGTACCAGTTGGCGATAACAAAATGATTCATCATGGCTCCAGGCATAGGAAGAGCCTGTTGTAAGTAACTTCCAGGTGTTCCGGATTGACCGAAGTGTTGAGATGGTTGAGGGTTACTCGAGTCGGTATTGACTCCCAATGATGAAGCTCCATAACCGACGTATGCTCGTGATAGCATAGTGTCAAAGAAAGCAGCATTGTGGTCAACTCTAACGTCCTCAACTTGTAATGGGTCTATTTCGAGTCCCGCTTGTTGGTCAAGGAAGTCATCAGTCATTGCATCATCAACTTGTTCACGTGTTAGTTCTTGAGGAATTCCATCTCGAGTAGTTTCGTAAACTTCATTCATGAATGTAGAAATGTCTTGTCCACTAAGAATAGTAGGTGCTCCGAAAATCCCCATTGGTTGACCTTGATTATAATTATAATCTTGAGTATATTTACCGGCTCTCGGGTATAGTCTGTTATCGATTGCAAAATATCGGATTTCGTGGTCTCTAGAGATCATATCTCCTGGTAGACCTTCATAATCTTGAACATGATAATAATCTTCTAGGCCAATAAGGTCGTGGTAAAGATTTGTTATTCCATCAGAATCAAGGCTGTCTGACAATAATTGAACTGCTAATGCTAAACGAGTATTCTTTCTATGGATATGCGTAGATACTGAAGAAAATTCTGATCTCAAATCTTCAGTATACCAATAGTCTCCAAAGATATAATGGGTGGTATCATAAGTTGATTCTTGACCTGAACGCACCTCATTATTGAATGTCAAATTAGCGTCATCAAAGGTTGACCAATCACCATCTGAACAGGAACTAGAAACTACTTCATCACAAAGAATTCTCTCTCCGTCTTCATATAGTCTCCAGAAACTTGCTGATGTATCTGCAACTCCATCCGCTCTGTGATGACCTTCAGCCATTACTACTTCGCGATTGGTTTGAATTACCTTGAATGAATAATCATCAATCATTTCTTTCATTTCATCAAAGTCCACATTTTCTTGTGAATCTTTGAACTGTTCCAATTGTTCTGCTGAAAGGTGATTTTCTAATATATTCTCATATCCGCTAGTCAACTCATAGCCATCTCCCTTTGATACGGAGTAACTCAAGTCACCTTGTGCCAGTTGCCAAACGAACATAGAAATCAAATCATCTTGATTTCTAGCAAGAAGCATATTTCCAGATGCTGGAATCCCGGATTGGAAGTTATCAGATACCGATGGATGTTCTCCAGTATCTAGTGCTTGGAATCCGTAGTCCCACCATGAAACGAAAGCTGGCTTATCGGAATATGCATCGCCTGCATCTTGGTTAGCAAGCCATTCATATGCACCATTCCAACCTTGATCATTATATCCTGAACCAAAGGAACCAAGATACCAGTTACCTGAATATGAACTGCTATCTAGAATTGAGAATCCTGCCAACTCCCATCTTAGAGCGTCGGGAATCAAATTAAAGATGGTTTCGTCAAGTTCATCTTCTGACTCAGCGGAACTTGGAATTGCTGCATCTAGACCATAGGTGAACTGCTGTCCACCTAGAAGTACGAAGATCAATAAGATAGCAGAGAATGAAGGAGTTTTCCATATCGCTTTTCTGGCACCTGTAATTCTATCTGCAGGTGTACGAATACCGAATTTCTTCCATGCTTTCATAAGACCATCCCAATTTGCCTTACGCCATAGTGCAGAAATTCCCCATGCGCCAAGTATGGCAACAGCAGGTGTTGCATTGAACATAAATCTTGCAGCAGTCCATGCCATGTATGTGGCTGCGAAAATCCAAATTCCGAAAACGAGGTGTGATTGATTACGTGTTCTTAGCGAAGACCACAAACTGTAGATACCCATTGTCAAAGCAAGAACAAGAACAATCGGTCCAAGTTGGGCAAATAACTGACCTCTATCTGGTGGATTTGCTTCAGCAACAGTTCCAAAAATCTTAGTCTTTGTGAAATATCCACTACCTGTGAATAGAACATCCCACGCATTGGAAATATCGAATTGCTTGAGAGTCCAAAGAATGGTAAAGAAAATCAATGCTGCAACTGTTAATGTTCCAAGAACTAATAACCAAGGCTTATCTCTAAATCCAGTGGTAATATATGCAATTACAACTGAGAACCCGAGTACAAACAAGAATGGTTGTAGGCCGGTTCCATTGAAAATCAAATCAAACTCTGGATGCCCATAGAATGGTATTGCCATCAGAAGGTTAACACCTAACATTGTCAAGAACAGAGTATTGATAGTAGTCGAATCTCTTCTCCTAAACATATTCAATGCGACTTGTACGAAGTAGGCCAAGAACAAAATGCTCGGTCCAACAACGAAACCTTTCCAACCAAGAGATGCTACACCAAAGGAAACTCCCGCAAGAATAGCAAAAGACATTGCTGCTTTTCGCTCTCTAGCAACTACACCAAAGGAAGTTAAAATCGATGATAACCTAGGTGATGAGTTTCTTGTTAGTCGATCAGAACCAGAATACTTCATTGCCTTCATCCAATACATGATACCTAGTGAGATAAATAGCATAACAAAGGCATCGTGGTCGGCTAGAGCCCAAGTAGAGTGACTAACATGTGCAGGCATGAATGAAATTAACCAAGCTGCAATAACACCAGTTGACTTGCCAAAGTGGTCTTTAGCGATAGTAGCAATTGGGAAGATTGTTAATGCACCGTAAACTGCTGGAAGACCAAGCATTGCGTACCATACTGCGTCATCACCCAACATTGGTTCAAGTAACATTGACAGAATCGCAATAGACCAAGTAAACAAAGGTGGCCTAGGATTAATTCCTCCTAATGGATAAGCCCTATCAGCATCCATGATAAGATGTGCATCGTTAGCAATAATGTAATCTACAACTCTCTTCATGTACCATGGGTCAGAACCACCGGTCATATCCCAGTTGCCTGTTCCATAAGCATTCATGGACGGTACAGCATACCATTGAATACGAATAACAAGACCGAAGAAGAAGGCCATTCCAATCATTATTCCAGACCAGTGAGCATTCCAGAACTTTCTTGCTCCGCTTATTTCATGGTCTTCTTTGTTAGACCATCCACCCCACTTTTCGTGGGTTGAAATCATGTATATTCCTACACATATGAAGAAGGTGATACCTAACCAAATCAAGGCACCCCATGTTCCATCAAGTTGTTTTGCTTCCCACATGCCCTTCTCATACCAAGATGAAATTTGGTAAAGTGTCCACATGGAACCTGTTAGCATTGCTCTTGTGTGCCATCTTTCTGAAAACATTCCTGCAACTAAAACTGCTACAAGACCTGTGAAGAAAGCCGCCCAAAATCCAAAATGGCCGTGATATCCTTCAACGCTAGTAATTCCAAGTTTATCTGACATAGAGACAGATTCGAAATGCCAGAGACTCGCAACATGGGCGAGAATCCATACTAGTATTCCAATTTGTAAAGGAAGTGTTGATTTATTCCAAAGACCCTGAGAAGAGCTAATGTTTCCAAACCATCCTTCATCACTTTCTGCGTTTAGAACACCTCTAGTAAGAACTGCGACTAACAATCCCAAAAGTGTAAAAATCATCAAGTAACTGAAAAAGATGTAACCTAATGCTTGCCTCTGCAAATTAAGAGTAGAGATGAAACCACCTTCTTGTCTCTCAAAAATAGTTACTAATTCTCCATTGTAGAAATTAGATGCAACCATACCTATGTTTAGGCCAATTGCAGTAAAAATAGTGACTGTAGACCACTCATAACGAGCCCTGGAGTCAAAGTAGTAAACAACGAATGTCACAATTAAGAATTGAAGCGCGGTGAATGCACCCAAATCTGAAAGGTGAGTTATTGCTTGATGTCCAACCATGGCAACACCGAGTGTTGCGAGGGAAAGAGTTGAAGAACCAAGTGGAATCATATCGTTGTTTTTTAGGATACGTGGAACCGTACCCAAAATTCCTGCGATGACGATGACGAGCATCGGCATCATATTGTCTAAATCCAGATCGAAGTTGATTCCTACGACCTTGATGGCTGCGATTGCCAGCAATACTGCAAGGGGGGCAATTAGCCATCCTAGCAGTGGTGCCGGTGCTGTTCGCGGACTACCTGTTTTTTCTTCCATATTTTTTCCCTCTGTCTTGTTTTCGCGACAGCCGATAGGCTGAAGCGACTTCGCCACTTTGGGTCATCTTTTAATGATGACGCACGCAGACATCTTCCACTTTAGACGCAGTACTTTGAATTTGGGGGTTAAATGAGTATTTTTTTAAGTCAAATAACTACCGCCGAGTTCAAATATTCAGAGCGCCCTATGTCCGATATCTGTTCTGTAATGTGAGCCATCTAGGGCAATAGTTTCCAATAATTGATATGCTCGCTTAGCAGCTTCCTCTAGGGAATCTCCAGTAGCACTGCAAGATAAAACTCTTCCACCAGTTGAAATGATTTCTCCGTTATCATTTAATGAAGTTCCAGCATGATTTATCCAAGCATGAGTTAATTCCTCTTCAGTTAAACCATTGATAATTCTACCCTTGACCGGATTAGAAGGATATCCCTCTGCGGCTAATACTACTGTCAATGAATGCTTAGCATAAAATTCGACAACCAAAGATGATAATTTATCAGTGGATGCTGAATGGAGTATTTCATAAACATCAGATTTGATAAGTGGCAAAGTTATTTGACATTCCGGATCTCCAAAACGGACATTAAATTCTACAACATTTGGAACGCCCGATTCGGTAATCATTAGTCCAACATATAAAACTCCACGATAGGGAGTACTCAAAGAAGATAGGTAGTCATGCATTGGTTGAATAATAGTTTTAATCACCTTATCTTTGACCTCGAGTGTAACTACTGGAGCAGGGCAATATGCGCCCATACCACCAGTATTTGGGCCATTATCACCGTCATAAGCCCTTTTGTGGTCTTGACTGGCGGGTAAACAAACAAAACCACTACCATCCATCACTACCAACATGCTTGCTTCTTCGCCAGGGAGAAATTGCTCTAGCAATACTTTGCCGTCGCTTGTAATAGATTGCTCAATGAAATCTTTTGCTTCAGACCTATCCGAGGTGACTACAACTCCTTTTCCACCAGCCAAAACATCTCTTTTGACAACCCAAGGGTTGTCAGAAAATTCATCAAGCGCTAAATCTATGTCTGAACCTTCAGAAAGAATATGATAACTCGCGGTGGGAACTCCTACCTTGCTCATAATTTCTTTTGCATATAATTTCGAACCTTCAAGATTAGCAAGTTTAGAAGTTGGGCCAAAGCATGGAATTTCTAATTTAGATAAATCATCAGCCAAACCTTGGCAGAGCGGACCCTCAGGGCCAACCACTACTAAATCTACATCTAATCTCTTAGCAAGAGATACTATTGATTTGATATCGGATACTGAAACATTATGATTGGTAGCAATTTGCCTAGTACCTGCATTACCTGGGCAGCAATGAACCTCGGCGACAAGTGGTGAATTTGATAATTCTATGCAAAGAGAGTGTTCACGACCTCCGCCACCGATAACAAGCACCGACTTATCTCCCATGAGGTTGCTTCTACTAACCACTTGATAATCTATCGCGTCAAAATGATACAACCTAATGTCTCAAATGTTAAGAGCCTCGCTACATAGCGTCATACATGGTTACAGTCAATGATACTGCATTAGACATAGGATTTCTATCACTATGTTTGATGACTTTATGGCTATATTTACCCGGTTTTCTGGCAAATACTTTTGCTATGATGTGGGGTAAATGGCTACCTAAGACAGGGTATGGTCCTTGGCCAATCGATGGTGGTCGTAATTGGAAAGATGGAAATCGAATATTAGGTGATGGGAAAACCTGGAATGGTTTGATTGGAGGTTCTATGACCTCGGGATTACTTTGTGTATTGATTGTATCAATAATGGGTGACGCTCCCGATAGTTCGAACATCGAGTCGGGTATATTTTCTCATCCATTAACAGGATTTGATGGAGCATGGTTTGACATTGGAGGAGAAATGCTCTCCGCTTTCATCTTAGGTACTTTTCTTGGCTTTGCTTGCTTACTTGGTGATAGTACTGGCTCGTTTGTTAAGCGTAGACGTGGACTCAAGCGAGAAGGTGAAGTTTCTTCAAAAGCACCACTCTTGGATACATTGCCGTTTGCAATAATGGTATTCTTGTGGGGTCAATTATTCCTCGGAAGCTCGTTATTGTCGTCTACAGATCTAATACTTCCAATGTTAGTTTTGGTTTTAATCACTCCAGTACTTCATCGCTCATTCAACCTAATTGGATATGCCATTGGTTGGAAAGATGTTCCATATTAAACATTGATTTATGCCTCCTGTAGGAGAAGCATTGAAGAGTAGACTCTTCGAGTATATTTCATGCGAAGAGTAATACTTGTCACAATTCTGCTAATGATTACAAGCCTTTCCACCATACCATTGGTATCATCAAGCCCACAGAATGATGGTTCAACTAAAACAGTTTCAAGTAGTGAAACTTGGGAATCAGATGGACCCTTAGATGGTGATGTGCTAATTACCAATGGTGGCTCTTTGACTATCAATGGAGATATCACAATTGCAGACGAATCTTCTATCCAAGTTGAGCAAGGGGGTATCTTAGAACTAAACGGTAAATTGATCGGTGAAAACCTCAATGCTGCCTTAAGAATTGATGATGCTAGCGTGATTCACGCTGACTTTGGTAGTCTAACAGGTAGTGGACAATTGATAATTAATTTTGATTTATTCACTACACAGTACTGTAACATAACTATCGGTGAACAGCTGACAAATGTCTCCGGCAAGGATAAAGTAGAGATTGATGTAGATTATGATGGTAATCCATTCAATATCACTTTTGAATTATACTCCTTCATATTACCAGAAATATCTACAATACAGTCAAGAGATGTTAATGGAGTTATCCAAACAATTAGAGCTGAAGATATTAATCAGACTGGGTCTAGTTTAGCTTGGAAAAGTGACCCTTCATTCATTGTCAGAGTTGATGGTACTATGAACTCTATGGGTGGAGAATTCCAGGGTGCAGACATTTTCTGTTCCGGTGAATGTAATTTCAAAAATAGCACAATGATTGGAAGTGCTCCAATAAATGTGAAGAATGGCTCATCGCTAACAGCAGAGACCAGTTCAATAGTTGGTAGTCGTACCGATGAAGATATTGTTGTACATGACTCAGCGGTTATCAACTATGATGTCGATACAATGACTGGTACTGGAGGTACTACTGATTCATGGATAAGACTTCTATCTCAAAGAGTCATACAAACAAATCTTATGGATGCTGGGGCAACTGTTCATTTTGAAGGCTTAGGTTTGACTGGTGATATTGGAGACGATATTATAGACGAAAATGGACGTGTTGATATAGGAACTTCTGAATCAAAGAGGATTATTGAATGGGTAAGTGGAGATGGAGTTTATGGAACTGAGGATTCTGATGTGTTAATCACTCTAAATGGGGGAGTTACAACTTGGAGTGAAGGTTATGATATTCTAATTGACCCTGCACCATCCGTACCATATCATGAAGTATCGATTGACTTACCATTTGTTTCAATAGATTCAGTAGTGGCAGAAGACACCTCCGGAACTGCTAACAAGGGATTAGGAGTAATGATAACTGTTAGCAATACAGGAGATGCCCCTGTAAAAACTAATATCAGGTGCTATGAAGGTAGTGACCTTGCAGATACTACTACTCTTCTTGTTTCACTTGAAGTAGGTGAATCAAAGAAGATACCTACTACATGGTGGGCAAATGCCTCAGGAAGTAAGGCATTAACTTGCAAAGCATTAGTCCCTATTGGATTCAATTCACTAGCAGATAATTTGGCAAGTTCTTCAGGTGCAACCTCTAGTGAGATCTCCTTCAAGGATGCTGATGATACTGAGGATGCACCAATAATAATCTATGCTGCTCTATTAGTGTTCATAGTTTTGGGGACTGTACTGGTCACAAGAAAAGGAGCACAAAGTACCGAGGAAACCGAAGAAGTAACTGAAGAGGAAACTGAAGAAAAGCAATATGATGAAAATATTATTGAAGCATCTGAGGAAGAAACCATAGTAGAATAATCAGTTGAACTGAAATTGGTTATTCAACAGGTAGTCATTTCACCATTAGCACCAGAGTCTGTTTCACTCCAGTCGAGATTCCAAGAGTCTGTTGAACTAATGGTCGAACTCCCTTCAGACGGGGTAAATGCATTTGTAACCGTAATTTCAAAGGTATAACATCCGTCTCCATCATAGAAATCATCTCTTTGTAGATACTCTGTATTAAGTTGATTCTCAGCAGTTCCAGGCATACCAAGCCAACCGCTTGTTTTACCGCTTTGTGAACCACTCATGGAACTTGACCAAGTTGCATCTAAACCATCAACTGAAATTGTATTCATAGTGTACTTAACCGAACTACCTTTCTTCACTTTAACTTGGAAAGAGTAATCAGAAGAAACCGGTATTAGTGCAAGGTTCGTCATGCTGTGCTTACCATCATCTTCAGATCCTTCATTTGGAGAAAATAGCCCAACTATCGCTTCTACTGTAATTCCATCTGTGGTTGTTTGGGTACCACCCGCATTGGTTTTGAGAACTTCAGTGATTCTTGCTGCTGAGTTAAGAACTTCTCTAGTCATCATATCTCCATCGATTGGTATTGATTTTTCTTGAGCATCAGAGGATGAAACTGTGATTTTATAATCTTTGACCGATTGTGCACGATAATCCAAAGCATTACCATCGAATATAGTAGATATTGGCACTTTGAATCTTGCTACATCATTATCCATTTCTTTATCACTTGACCAAGTGGAGACTCCATCTACAAATATTTCCGCTGATGCTTCTGAGAAACTTCCTCTAACAAGGAAAGTGATTTCATTATCTGCCTCATTTATAGTCAGTTCAGTTACAGCCATCGAAGCATTTGATGGGACTATTACTACTGCAGCATAAGGTCCAATCGCTATGATTACTGCTACTATTACTGATGCTATCATCTTTGGTTGTGAAACATTTCCAGTCATCCTCTGTGATTGAATTATTGAACCTAAACCGATTGCTAATACAACAAGTACAACAAGAAGTCCAAAACCTCCACCTTGAAGAGAAATTATTGCGCCTACTAGAATTACGGCCCAGCCGACCATTCCAATGATTCGAGCAGTATCATTACTATTTTCTTGGACTAAGACCTGGGTGGTCGTTACTGTTGTTTTAGAGACTACTTTTGAAGTACCTTTGGATAACAATCCTGTCTTTTCCTCTTTAGATTGTGTTGACTTATCGTCTGTTTCAGTTGTCTTTGCCTTATCAAGTAATCCAGCCATAGTTACCGTCTCCAAACGATGGACTATTGACTTGTGTTATGAATTAAGCGCCTACCGGCATCACAAAATAGCGATTTAGCCAATTAACTCAAACTGTCAAATGCCTGGAGCAGCTTCTCGCCACTCCTCTTCGAATTCATCATCATCAGGTAGGAATCTACGACCAACAACTGCTGCTGCTAGTGCCACCATTGAAAGAGCAGGGATTAACTCGAAACCTGGGAGATAAACTCCACGGACATAAACTGTGATCATCTGTGACTCTCTAATACAGCCACCGTTGTTACAAGCAAACTCTGATTCCGCATAGAAGTCTAGAACGTGGTAAGCATCGCTCCAACCTTGGGTCTTAGGAGTTCTTGCTTGAACTCTGACATTGGTAGGAGTTGGAATTGCATCGATTTGAACCTTAACCGAAGGTAGATTGATTGTAAACCCTGCTTCTTCCAATTCTTCTCTGTAAGATTCAGTAATTCCAACCTTCATGAAATCTTTTTGATTACCAAGGTTGTATACCTTGAATTCAAAATTCTTGTCAGTCTTTGGCATAAGTTGTACGAATGGTTCAACTGCCTCAACTTGAACAAGTGAGTATTGTAGAATGTTAACAATCATATTGTTTTGAGAGGATGCCGAATTGGGCGGTGGTGCACTTTGAATCTCCTGTACTGTTGCTGATACTGATAATGTACGGCTTTGCATAGCCATGTATGGTGTAGCCCGAACAGAAATTTGGAAATCTACATCTTGGCCTCCACCAATATACATATCACCAGGAGCGGCAGTAGCAAGGTTATCGCTTGTTACGATAATACTAATCTTCTCTTGGTATTGAGTAGGATTGGTTGCTGTACAAGTAGTGAAACCTGAGTATGTTGAACCAGGTTTTACTTCAACGTTAATATTAATCGGAGCACATGTGACTGAGATGGCCGCAGTAGGAATCTGAGCAGCTGCTGGAGCGGCTACGGATAACATCGAAATCATGTATAAAGCTAAAAGAAAGGACGCACGCTTGAACATTGACACAGTCTCACCTATCAACCATGCCACTCAAGCGCCACTCATAACCATTGTGGAGAGATGGATAGATAAAACCGCTTGAATGCCATATTTCAAGACGGTGGCAAATAAAAAAAGTGGGCCCGAAGGGACTTGAACCCCTGACCCCCCGGTTATGAGCCGGGTGCTCCAACCAACTAAGCTACAGGCCCGTATGTTGAGCGTAGAAGCACTTACTGTTGAACCTTATCATCGTCAATCGAACTGTGAAAGTGATGATTGACCCGGTTTTATCCAATCTCTGACCGTTGCTTCAAGTTCATCTCTAATGGCTTCTGGAACAAAAATTAATGCTCTTTCTGTAGGTTGTGATAAAGAACGTATCATCGAAGAATGATCAGCAGCATCTCGGCCGTCCTCCAAAATTATCCCTTGCTCATATGGCATGTAACCTCTTTTAGAGATTTTAGCATAAAGAACATGTATTTCAGGGTCATATCCCTTAGAGGAAACCATTTCTTCTAGCCTATCTTTGATGATTCCAACCATTTCAGTAGTAAGAGTATCAATTCTAATCGATTTATGGAAATCTTTTCTTGAAAGTAATTTTTCTGCATATAGCGAAACTATCTCATCATCATGCTTAGCCCAATCTGGTAAAGCAACTTTGACGTGAGAGTCATTAATTTCAGCATACTCGACCGGCGTTAGTTTATCGTTGAGAAGCATATGCCTAAGCCTTCCTGTAATTTCTAAATCACCGCTTAGAGCTAGTTTTCTTGCTCTTGCCAACATTTTGACAAGATAATTTTGTGTCAACATGTTGACTTTGTGGAAGTATACTTGGTTATACATGTGATATCGAGTAACTAGGTATGCTTCAATAGCAGGAAGCCCCCAGTTTTTAACATAAAAGTGGCCATTTCCCCCTACTCTTAATGCCCTGAAAACTCTAGGGATATCAAATCCACCTATTTGGGCGCCTGTATTGGCTTGGTCTCGTACAAGATAGTCCATTCTGTCGACATCTAACTGAGATGATACTATCTCTTTCATGAAAGGAGGAATTGAGACTCCATCACATTCATTTTGTCCATCCATGAGAGCAAAAAGTCGTTTCAGCCTTTTTTCTCCAATCACCGCTCGTAATGCTTTACCTATTTCGGTCTCATTGGATTCAAGCAATAGTCGACCCCAATGTTCGTGAGAGTGAAATGTTGCAAAGACTTCGGGAGTTTCGAGAAGATGAGAGTATGGTGGATGACCTATGTCATGTAGTAAAGCAGCAAGATGAACCAACTCAGCATCATCTTTTGAAATTGTATCAGGCTGAACTTCTTCCAAGGAAATCGTCAATTGTTTGGCAAGATAATACGCACCTAGAGAATGAGAGAATCTATTGTGAGTGGCTGCTGGAAAAACATACTCACAGGTAGACAATTGTTGAATCGAACGAAGCCGTTGGAATTCTTTTGTATCAATTATACTAGCGTGACTACTAGGCACTAGAATATCCCGATGGATTTCATCTCGAATGACTCTGTCACGCATGTCCATCCCATACACCGCTTCAGTTCTTCAGTTAAAAAACACGCGTAGATTCAAGAATTTATTTTACCTCCTCATGCCAAAACAGATATGCGTTGAGTTCGCTTCGAGGTAATTATGGCGGACATCCTGAAGAGTATGATGGACAAGATTACGGATGACAATCCTGAAACGCGTGGACAGAAATTATGGGTGATGTTCGCATTGGCTGTTCTACTTGTTGCAGCCATGAATTATTATGCCCTAGTTCGTGAACCGGAGATTATACCGATGGATGAATTAGTTGAATTCAACAATGAGGTTGTTAAGGTTGAAGGGAAAATAATCTCTTGGAGAGAAGACCCTTGGAATTCTGGCGATTGGGAAACACACGTAATCATAACTGACGAAACTGCAGTCGTAGAAGTTAGGTGGAGCCGTCCTGCTGAAATTCCCCCCATTGGGACAACTGTGATAATTACCGGTGAAGTTGCTGAATTTCAGGGAAATATATTCATGCGTGCGACTGGCTCTGGTGCAATGGAATGGAGTCAAGATGACCTTCCTGATGTTGTTGAACTTGCAATAGTTGATGTTGCCATGGACCCTGAAAAATACGTTGATGAAGTAATAACGTTAACAGGATATATTGGAGAATCTATCCCTCCTGATGAAATGTTTGTCAATGCAGACCTTAGAGATCACCCTTCTTATGGGAACTCAGAACACCAAATTAAACTCAATATAAGATCTAATGTTGGAGAATGGATTGAGTCATCATCCAAGATACAAGTAACTGGAACAGTGGCTTATAATCAAAGAGAACTAAATTGGATTATGTCTGTTCAAGGCCCTGAAATTTTAGTTGATAGAAATCATCCTGTTGATATTACTCGCTTGGACTGGGGTGCTGAATCTACATGGAGTTACCAATCTGGAAATCTTGTCAACATCGCAGGATATGTACAAATCAGTGGCGAGGAATGGTCACTTAGAGGACCTAGCGGTACTACAATTTGCCTAAACCCCAGTCAAGAAGATATCATTTCTTCAACCAATGCATCTTGGGATAATACATTTCATGACATCCAAGGTCGATTAATGTGGTCTGAATCTGATTCAACTTGGTGCGTAGATGCTAATCAAGGCACTCCATCTGGTAGTCTTGATAGTAGCGAAACAACTGTCAGTCTCCTAGCGCTATTATCTGGTAATCCTGTAGAATTAATCGAGAATCCTACTGAAAGGTATACTCTTTCGGCTTTTATCAAGTACCCTATTGAACCATCTGTAGAAGATGTCAATGGATACTTTGTCGACTCATCCGGCTACATGCCTGGACAAACTACAATTGCAGCCACATTCCCAGCACAAACTTCAACTCAATGGCTTGAAGCAGGTCAACAGATTTCCGCCAATGTTTCAGTTACATGGGACGATGAAGACATGAGAATAAGGTTACAAGTACACGATTATGTCGTAGGAAGTGTGCCTTCAGCCAAAAATCTTCTTTGGGATGACGGCGCTACACAATGGGGGTATTCTAGAAATCAAATGGTAAACTTAGATGGTTTAGCAGTTGAAGACGATAGTGGTGATTGGTGGCTTCAAAGGGAAGGAACAAACCAAAGTATTCAGTTGTCTACTGCTGCAATAAGTAGTATTGGAACAGATTCACTACATAATGGAACTTCCATGACTTGGACTGGAAGAATGATGCAGATAGAGGATGTTGATTCGATATCTCTCGTTTTCCAACTAATTACTGCTGATGTAATGGACAGTGATGGCGATGGATTGTCCGATGATTTGGAATCAATTTACGGTACCAATCCATATAATCCGGATACCGATGGTGATGGCTCTAATGATAGATTCGAGATAGAAGAAGATACTGACCCGAATAGCGCAAACTGAGGTGAAAATATGTTAGAAGCTTACTTTGTCGACCTCGGATGGTTACTATTCGCTCTATTTTTTGGAGTTGCAATGGGGTCATTAACCGGTTTAATTCCTGGTTTCCACGTCAACAATGTAGCACTTATTCTTCTTGCTTTATCACCTGTAATGTTGGGATGGGGTATTCCTCTTTCTGCAGTAGCAGCGATTATTGTTTCAACCGGAACGGTTCATACTTTCTTGAATTATATCCCTTCAGCCCTGCTTGGGGCACCAGATGCAGATCAAGCACTATCATTACTGCCTGGACATAGAATGTTACTTTCCGGAAATGCTGCTAGAGGTGTAGCCTGGTCGGCAAGAGGTTCACAACTTGGACTATTCTTGTCTCTACCATTGATTTTAGTTGCTAGAATTGCATTTGGTGATGAACTTGGGTGGTATGATTATCTACGAAATATTGTTTTCTTCTTACTACTCTCCATATCTTTACTCCTACTAGCTACTGAGACTACAAGACTAGATTGGCCAAAATGGGTACGTAGTTTTACTAGAGGTATTCTTGGAAGAGATTCTAGATTCGCTGGTTTTTTGACTGCAACCGCATTTTTCCTATTATCCGGATTCTACGGATGGGCGGTATTCACTCTACCTGCTAGGTCGCCTATTGGAATCCCCGACGCAAGTTTACTTTTGCCCAGTCTCGCAGGTCTTTTCGGTATTGCAAATCTACTAGATATCTATGCCACTACATCTCATATTCCTCCACAAAAAGAAGATTGGTCATTACCTCCAATAAAGCCACTTATCGTTCCGTGTTTCTGGTCGGGCGTTGCTGGTGCATCTATGGGGGTACTGCCAGGTATGACCGCATCACAAGCCACAGTACTGGTAATGGGTGGAAGAAATGTTGCCGCTAAAATCCAAGGTAAAGAAGGATATGGAATGGACTGGGAAACTAGAAAGTTAACTGAACTAACAGATGATGAGTTATTGGAAATTGCAATGGCTGAGGCTGAAGGTGATGTTGAAGGTCCTCAAACAAAACAAGATCTCGAAGTTATTGCGATATTATCTGCAGTAAATACCGCTGTTACTGTCATGGTCCTGGGATTCTTGTATATTATCGGACGTTCACGTTCAGGTGCAACTCTTGCTTTGAAACTGATGTATCCTATCGATACTTGGTCATCGGCTCAGCCAACTGCTGATTTCATTCGATTGATGGCCATCACAGTTGCTGCTGGTATGATGGCAATGCCTATCATCAGAGTTGTTGGTAAAGGTATGCTTCGATTGCACGCTGCAATACCTCTTCAGCAAATGGTCATGGGAGTAATAATTTTCGTTGCCGCCCTTGTTTGGTTCACTACAGGCTTTGTCGGAATTGGGGTACTAATCATTGGTACAATACTAGGGTTACTCCCTCCTAGAATTGGAATTAGAAGAAGCCATGGAATGGGAATCATCATCGTTCCAATCATGATTTACACATTTAATCAAGTCCAAGACGCATTTGGATTCCTATGAATTAATATTACCCGGTATGCAAAAGAGATATGCCCTTTGACTATCCCCGCCTATTTGAAGAGGTCTTCTTATGCACACACGAAAATTACCTTTCGCGCTTGTTTCCCTAATGCTTATTTCGTCATTGGTACCTTTATTCGAGTCAAACGAATCTAGTACTCTTGAATCTCAAGAGGTGATTTTACAATCTAGTTCTATTGCTTGCCTAGGAGATGTTTGCCTCAATGAAGTACTACCAAACCCAAATGGAAATGACAATGCTGCATGGCCTGCTGGCGAGTGGGTGGAAATTCATAACAATGGTACTATGAGCGTAGATATTAGCGGCTGGTACATTGAAAATAAGGTTCAAAAGCAGATGATTTTCAATTCGACTACCATAGTTGATTATGATTCTGCAAATTCAGCTTCGTGGACAATTTCGCCGGGAGATTACATGGTTATCTCTAGAAATGCAATGTCTAATGCTATGTTTTACCTTTCCAACTCTAACGATATAATTACTCTATTTGATTCATTGGGAAGTCAGATAGATGTTGCCTCATGGACATTCTCAAGTAGCGCACCTTCAGGCACCAGTTTGCAAGAAGACCCTAACGACCCTACTGCGTACTGGGTTGAGACAAATAATACAACTCCTGGAGGCGATAATGGAGGTGCACCAAGTGGTGGACCAACAATTTATTCAACAGATATCAAAATTAATGAAGTCATGTCAAATCCTTGGCCTTCTGAGGATAGTGATGTTTGGCCTGGTGGAGAATGGATTGAGATTCTAAATACTGGTAGCGAAGTAATTGACTTGACTGGTTGGCATGTTGAAGATAATGCAGGAAATCAAATCATGATAGATGTTACTCATTTGATTGGCTCTGATAGTTTAATTACTGAATCCTTCTACATAGCAGGCGGCCATACAAGAATCATTACAGTAAATGGTTCTTCTAATTCCGGATTACTCAATAACGGTGTCGAGCAATTATCTCTAAAACTACCAAATGGTAGTATTACTCATATTGTCGACTGGACTGATACTGTCAATGGTTACTCACTTTCCTATGATTCAACTACTGAAAGTATGTTTTATTCTTCCTATCCAAGTTTAAACCAAACCAATCCTCTCCCTATCGATGAACTATCACCTTCACCTGCCGATGTTCGCTTTACTGAAGTAATGCCGCACTCTTATTCTAATGGAACAACATTCCCGGATGGAGAGTGGATTGAAATTCACAACTCAGGAACAAGTACAGTCGACCTCCTTGGATGGACTATTACTGATGGGATGGGCAATGTAACAACACTTGACCCTGTTTCTTTGGTTTTTAACAATACACAAGGTTCTACTGATATTGCTCCAGATGGAAGAAGATTAGTACAATTTACTGGCGAAACTAGATTGTGGGATTACTATAATCATCTAATCCTAATGGATACAAGCGGCTCGATAAACGATGTAGCATGGTATTCTAATGATTATGGAGTAAATACATCTCTAATTCGAAATATAAATCCAGCAAATGCTTGGATGCCATCATCTTGGATTACCCCTGGGCAACCTGAACCAGGCTCTGGACCAGTTTCTACTAGCGATATAACATTCACAGAAATAATGGCTGATAGTACAGGCGCAGATACCCAAAGTTGGCCACTTGGAGAATGGATTGAGATATACAATAATGATTCTTCTGTAGCTGATGTTGATGGTTGGAAATTAAAAGCCAACAATCGAAACTTCGTTATTGATGCATTCAATCTACCTTTACAATCTGATACTTTGATCCAACCGGGTGAAGTAGCCTTAATTGCATTAAATGGAACGAGTTCGTTCTATCTCAAACAAAGTAATGATATCATTACTATCGTTGATTCAATGGGTTCAATCGTCGACCTTGCAGGATGGAATGAAACCAATCAAAATCAATCATTAGTTCCTCCTCTTACCAGTCATTCAGGCTACGCCTCCCAGACAGCAAGTGGCCTTTCAGGGTGGGTTCCTTCAGCCTGGCAGACGCCAAACGAAGTTAATCCAATTTGGCCACAATACTCCGACTCAGATAATCTACTAATCACTGAATTTATGGCATCTTGTTCTTCAAATTCTGAATTTGATTGGATCGAATTCTATAACAATGACTCCGCTCCGATCAATCTAAGTCGTTGGAGAGTAGACTCATCACTTGGTCATCGGGAATTTATCACTACAATGGCAACAATTGGTGACATAGGTACTGACTTAACGGCCCCTAATAATCAATCTACAACTTTGGCTAGCGGCGAATATGCAATTGTTAAATTTGATAAATCATTACTCATGGATGACCACAATATATCGCTATACAACCCTGATGGTGATATGATTGACCACTTTTCCATCGGAACTAATTCTCTATGCCAGTCTAAGATCATCTCTTCACAAGGTTGGGCGGATTCACCTTGGAGTACTCCGGCACTAGCCAATCCTGATTCAAGCAATCTTGCTAATGCAGGTGACATCATATTCACTAGACTAATGACACAAGGTAGCAATGATGATGTCAGCAACTCAGAATTTATGGAAATTCGTAACATTGGAGATTCAGTAGCATATTTGACTGGATGGACTTTCGATGTTAGTGCAGGTGGAACGACCAACACCTATACCATAGATCAGTTAACAATCCCTACAGAATCATCTGTTGTTTTGGCCAATGATGCAATTGGAATATGGGTGAGCGAATCATCACCTATCGCATTAGATAATATCGAATATCTATCATTTGTTGAAGTATTAGGAGAAAATATCCTCATCCCTGACTCTGGTGCTGCGATACATATCAAAGATGCAAGCGGTATGATATCTGACTCCGTTGTCTATGATAACGGCCCTGCTCAAGCAGAAGGATGGTCTGGACAATCTGTAAGCCCACCACGTAATGGCATCAACATGATAGTATATGTCAGGGGAGATGGTTGTGATTATCTACCAGATACAGATACTGCGATAGATTGGAATTACCGATGGAGTGTTTTGGGTGCAAGTAACTTTTGCTCCGAGACACAATTTAGTGGAATGAGTACAATCACTCCACTAATAGGACCACAAGACGGCTTGTTGGACTTACTAAATTGGATTGATGGGGCTACAACTTCACTTGAAGTACATATCTATCAAATGCAAGAACCAAGATTGGTTCAAGCCTTGATCAATGCCGCTTCTAATGGTATAGAAGTAAAAGTTCTACTCGATGAAGGCTGTGCATGTACAAATATTTGGTCATATAATGATATGCAGTTACAATATGGATTTGCTAGTGAACTTGACAATGCTGGGGCTGAAGTATACTGGTTTGGCGGCGAAAGTGACCAACCATACCTATACATTCACAGTAAAGTTGCAGTTAGAGACGGAAATAGTACTTGGATGTCTTCAGGAAACTGGAAATCATCATCACAACCTGCACCTGGAGTTAGAGGCAATGTTGAGTGGAGTGTCATAATTGATAATCAGCAACTAGCTGAAGTTGTGATGCAGCAAATGGACTTTGACACTAATTCTCAACTAGACCACATTACGGAATACAAATCCTCTGATGAGCCATCTGATTGGACAATGCCCGGTATTCAATCGATAAGCAGTGGTGGATTAGCAACTTCATACTCTGTGGATGCAAGCGGAGAAGTTCTAACCTGCCCTAATAATTGTATTACTGGAATTACTAATTTGATTGATAGTGCTTACTATGAAGTAGTGCTTTCACAGCAAACCCTAGATGTCGATTGGTATTGGGGTTGGGGTCAAGAAAGTCCAGTCATTCAATCGATGTATCAGGCAGCCAAGCGCGGTGTAGCAGTACGAGTCATAATCAATGGTGCATACTTAGATGATGATGACCAAGGCATAGTTGACTTACTGAATGAAGTATGGAATGGAACTGAAGGCTTAGATGCATCAGCAGTTGTGATGAGTGAAGATGATGATGTTTCAAAACTTCACAACAAAGGAATCATTGTTGATGAAAAGAGTGTTTTAGTTTCCTCGATAAATTTGGGAAGTTCGGCAATGAATAGAAATCGTGAGATGGGTGTTATTATCCATTCTGAAACTATCGCTCAAATCTACAAAGATGCATGGAATGTTGATTGGAATCGAGTTGATAATGTGACTGATACCGATCAAGATGGACTGATTGACAAGTGGGAATTACCTAATGGATTAAACCGTACCAAGAGAGTACTAGACTCAGGAATCACTGAAGACATGTATGACGCTGACGGTGATGGATTATCTAATCTAATTGAATATAACCAAGGTGGCCATCCACTATTAGCAGATACCGATGGAGATTGTATTAGAGATGATGTTGAAATCGCTTGGGCACAAAGTACAGCGCTTGACCCGAGTATAGTTACTGTATCTCCTTATGATGCATTGAATTTGGCAGATGCTGATGGAGATGGTGTCAATGAATCTACTGCTCTAGGGTGTGATTTGGGAGGGATCGAAATACCAGGAAACTCAACTGATAATCAAACATTAGACCCTGTTGGCGATGAAGATGGAGATGGGATTCTAAACGAAGTTGATATTTGTTCTGAAACTCCAGAAGGCACACCTACCGATGCAGAAGGTTGTTCCAATAAGCAACGTATGGATTTAGCTGATGCAAGTAAGGGAGAAAATGATGACTCTGGAACCAAGACTATGCTCTGGATAATGCTTGCTGCAGGAATACTTGCCGCTGGAGCATTTGGAATTCTCAAGCAATTAGAATCAAAGGCTGAATCTGAAAAAGACTTGGTTTCAATTGAGGAACAGGAAAGAATGCTTGCTGAGAGTTCGGGCTTAGCACCTGAGACTCAATGGGATATGCCAGTTCTTGATGGCAGTGGTTCAGAAAGCGAAGAAGTGAGTTCTGGGTCAAACCTTTCATCTGAAGACCTAGCTAAATGCCCAGGATGGGATGAAGAAACTATTCAGTCATATCTAGACCAAGGATGGACGATAGACCAACTTGCTGAATATTATGCAGAACAGTTAGAATAACTTACCAATAAGCGTAAGTTTGACAAGGGACTTATCGTTAGGGGCATTTGAGAAGCATGCGTTATACCACTAGTAACCCAATTATGACTCAGAACTTTTGGTCAAATATCACTGGTCAAAATACTATGACTTTCCAAGGTACAATTGGTAAATTGGCATATCTGTTAAGCATAGTAACAATCACTGGAATTATTTCAGCCTATTTGTCACTCGATGCACTAGCATCAGGCAATTCATCAGTCATCAGTGGCTTGACTTGGGGTGGAATTTTAGGTAGCGTTGTAGTCGCTTTGATGCTTGGATTTATGCGTCCTGCTAATCCAGCTCCTCTGATGACCATTTATGCGGTTCTAATGGGTATGTTTGTTGGTTCAATTTCTCTTCTTTTTGAAGCATTTTACTCGGGAATAATTATTCAAGCAGCCTTTGGGACAGTATTTATTACTGGTGCAATGCTTTTCATTTACTCATCTAGAGTTATCAAACCAACACCTACATTCAACAAAGTAATCGGTAGCCTCACAGTATCGATTATGCTAATGTATGCAGTATCAATCATGTTCACAATGTTTACGCCTTTTGAGATCCCCTACCTACATACTTCTGGGCCTATTGGAATTGGAATCACACTATTTATCCTCACAATAGCCGCACTGAGTTTGATTTCTGACTTTGGATTTATTGAATCTGGTGTTAAAATGAATGCTCCAAAAAGTGCTGAATGGTGGGGTGCCTTTGGAGTACTTGTCACCATAATCTGGATTTATATCGAAATGGTGCGCTTACTCTCTAAGCTGAGAGATTGATTATCACTAACCTGCTGACCTACAATGTCAAAGTGGATATTCTTAATTCTAGCAATAGTTGCTGAAGTAGTTGGTACATTATTTCTTAAATCTACAGAGGGATTCACTAAACTATGGCCTTCCACAATAGTCGTAATAGGCTATTGTACAGCCTTTTATTTTCTATCGCTAACACTAGACTCAATTCCAATTAGTGTAGTTTATGCGGTCTGGTCAAGTGTAGGAATTGCCGCTATAACCGTTGTTTCTGTATTGTTTTTAGACCAAAAGTTAGACCTTGCAGCAATGATAGGTTTGAGTCTAATTATTGTAGGGGTTGTAGTTCTACGTTTATACAGTGAAGCATCTGTTGAATGATTATAATCGATGTTTTTACTGACACATTAGGGTAGAATTGAAACACTATCGACCATACCGCCATATTGATAACATGACTCGAACTATTCCTGTAATCGATTTTGATGATTTCAATTCTAGTGATGATAAAAAGTCGAATCAATTTATCCAAGCGGTAGGAGACTCACTCAAAGACATTGGATTCTTTGCACTAAAGAATCATGGTATACCCATTGATTTAATTGAACAATCATATATTCAAGGTGATGCGTTTTTCAGTTTGGATGAGGCCACTAAGAGAACTTATTTACAACCCGAAATATCACATCAAAGAGGATATACTGCATTTGGAATCGAACATGCTAAAGATAATCCTGCACCTGACCTGAAAGAGTTTTGGCAGAACGGCCGTAGCCATGATGGAAGTGAAACACTACCAAATTATCCACTAAACGTGTGGCCAAATGATAAAGTCCCAGATTTTGAATCAGTGATTGATGGATTGTATAATCGTATGGAATCGTTATCTCAAGACCTATTATCAGCATGTAGTACTTACCTTGGAAAAAGTCAACAATGGTTAGGCGAAATGACAGATCGAGGAAATACAATAATGCGAATTATTCACTACCCCCCTCTTGGAGAGAGTACACCAGCTGGAGCAGTTCGTTCTGCTGCCCATGAAGATATAAATTTCATCACACTACTGGTAACTGCTACTGCGGATGGACTCGAAGTAATGGACCATGATGGTAGTTGGATTAAGGTTGAAGGTGATGCAGAATGTATCATTGTAGATTCAGGAGATATGCTACAAAATCTAACTAACGGTCTGTTCAAATCTACCACTCATCGTGTCGTGAATCCAAGTTCTAAGTCTGAAAGGAGATTCTCTATGCCTATGTTTGTCCATCCTAGAAATCAAATTGATTTATCGCCGAAGCCGGAATTTATTGAAATGACCGGTGGAACCTCACATTACCAATCTATCACTGCTGGTGAATACCTTCACCAAAGATTGGTTGAAATCGGATTGGCAGGAAATGATGATTGATATGGAACTAGTGAAAGTCGATAAATTAATTTCTTCAGTAGAGTCCAATCAAATGATGAATCTAGACCATCTTGCTGAATTCATAACAGGTGTCGCAAATCATAGTATACCGGTAAAGAAGATCGAAAAATGGCTAAAAGCAGTACATTCAAATGGTATTTCTGTAAAAGAAACTACTATTCTTACAAGGAATATGATGCAGTCAGGTGCTGTTCTTGATTGGTCAGATAATAAATTGGTAGTTGACAAACATAGTACTGGAGGAGTTGGTGACAAAATGTCGTTGATTTTAGCACCAGCACTTGCTGCTTGTGGTGCTAAAGTTCCGATGCTAGCAGGAAGAGGACTAGGGCATACTGGAGGAACTATAGACAAATTAGAATCTATTCCTGGGTTTAATTGCTCCTTGACTCCTAAAGAAATGCAGAAACAGATTGCAGATATTGGCTGCTGTATCGCTGCTCAAAATGATGCAATTGCTCCTGCTGATGGTTTGCTCTATGCGATACGTGATGTCACTCATACCATCGATAGTATTCCACTTATCACGGCCTCAATAATATCTAAAAAAGCAGCGGAAGGGCTTGGCTCATTGGTTCTCGATGTAAAATGCGGTTCTGCAGCATTCATGAAAACTAAGTCTGATGCTGAAGAATTGGCTAAATCCATGGTTGGTGCTGCAAAAGGTCTTGGAATCAATACTACTGCTCAAATAACTCAAATGGACTATCCCATTGGCAATTATGTAGGTAATTCATTAGAAGTAATAGGTAGTATCGAAATTCTACAGGGTATGGGTTCTAAAGATACAAGAGAATTAGTGGTTATGCAAGGATCTGCACTATTGGTTCAAAGTGGAATTGCTCAAAATAATCTAAAAGGAAACGAAATGATAGAAGAGGTTCTTAGTAATGGTCTAGCACTACAATATTTTGAAAAAATGTGTGTAGCGCAGGGGGTGAAGGGAAGTATTGCCAAAGAACTTATTGAAAATCCTAGAAATGTTTTAGCCAAATCATCGCTGGTGACTAAAGTTAGCGCTCCAAAGTCAGGATATGTCTCGAAAATCAATTCAATGGCTATGGCGGATATCGCCAGACAACATGGGGCTGGAAGATTTGCAATAGAAGATGAAATAATATTTGATGTTGGTTTCAAGATTTTGGTAGACCATGGACAACATGTCAGTTCTAAGCAAATATGGCTAGAATTCCATCATAATCAAAGTTTGAGTGAATCGGAAATGGCTTTGCTTAACAGTATTTTAGAGTTAGATGATAGGCAACCTCGAGTTAAATCTAGACTCATAAGCACTATTTCATAAATCTAAAATATCCGAAGTCGTCATAAAGGAGGGGTTACTCGGCCACGATGCCGATTTAGCTTAGCTGGTGGAGCGTGGGACTGTTAATCCCAAGGTCAAGGGTTCGAACCCCTTAATCGGCGCCACATAAAAAACGCTATACTGCAAAGCGTAAATGTTTGAGTAAAACTGAGTTTTTCTTACTCAAAAAAATTAGTTAAAACTCACTAATATTTGATAGATATTTTACCTATTTTTGAGTATATTTTGTATATCAAATAGTAGTAGGATTGTCATGGTTGATTTCTACTATGAACGAGATAACCTTTGGTATAGGGCGGGAATTTTTTTTGGTGTTTTGATACTAACTTCAATAGCCTTTAATTGGCTTTACCATCCTACCGATACCGATTTAGCAGTATTTATTGGCCTTATGACATGTTCATTATTGCTTTACCATTTTTTCGCTAAGGTGGATATTGGATATTGCATGGAATGTGAACAATACAATGTAAACTACCTAAGAGCCGAAGAAGAGTGATTGGTATGGATGATGCAGAATTCTTAGAACTTCACCTGACCACAGAGGAAAGGCGTAGAGGGGAAGAAAAAAGGTTTAGGAACGGACGGGCTTTGTTTTTTCTTCTCATCGGAAGTTCGTTATGCGGGTTCTGTGCAGGTGGTTGGATATTTCTTCAAATGCCTTAATTATGAAGAAGAGTAATTTCAAGGTAGGGTTTACCGAGCATGTATTACTTTACTGATATTATGAAGGGGAAAGAATTGAATAATGGTGTCCAGAGTTAGTATTATGCAGGATGGTAAAAAGTTATCAGCATTTTTACTGATTTTCTTAATGATTTCTTCGGTTTTAATGGTAAATGGAGATCAAGAAATAGAACTCCAAGAGGTAATCTCTACTGAAATTTATTCTAGTTCAGGAAATAATACAACAAATGGTTCGAATAATACGGTAAATTCAACCATAACAATTACATCTCCCCAAAATTATTCTGATGTTCACGGTTCTCATGGAGTAATCATCTACTATTCTGTTCAAAACTATACAGGAACCTTGTATTGGAATTCTACAACTGTTTTAACAAATGGTTCAATACTAACAAATTCAGGAACATCTATTGCTTATTCCAATAATTCAAATGCAGGACAAAATCAAGGAAATTTTCTTTACTTTTATTTCAGTGGTTTCGGAAATAATACTGTATGTATAGAAATACCATTTGGCGAACATGATTGTGTTTCATTCAATAACTACTATGTACCAACATCCATAGAAATCTTATCACCAATAAATAACCAAATCATCTATTCGATTTATGGAAAGAATTCCGGTTCAATCAATATCAGTATTTCTAATTATAGCTCTGGTTCGATCAATCTCAATTTGACTAATCATGACAATAGTTATTCTAATTCTTGGAATGGCTACAAAAATACTCGTTTTGGGAATTTCACTGGAACCATAACACCAATTTATGATGGAATGACCAATGGGAATTATACCCTCTGCATCACACTAAATACTGGACATTCTGATTGTGTAAATTATACCCGTATTAATTTTGAACCATCAATTTCAATTACTAGTTTACAAAATGGAGATACATTAAATGTAAATAGCAATTCAAATATTTCTGTGGATTATACATTGTCAAATTATTCAGGGTCGGTAGTATGGGAACTAATCTCTAGTACAACTAATAGTTCTGCTATAAGTTGGTATGATAGTGCGTATTTACAAACTAGTTCTTCAAGTCAAAGAAATTTAACAACGACTATTCCAGGCTATTCAATCAGTTTTAATGATAATTTTCAACTATGTGCTTCATTGAATTATATAAACTATTCAAGTTGTGTTAACATAACTATTTTACTCCCGCCTTCAAAGGTTAGAATTACTTCCTTGACTAATAATTCAGTAATTACCATGCCATTTTTTCAAAATAATTATGTTGATTTCTTAGATTTAACAGCGATTGTTGAAAATTATACATACAATTATGTTTATTGGAATATTAGTTCTAGTAACTTGAATAATTCTTTTCAAAGTTGGAGTGATTATGTTTATTCAAGTAATAATTCTAATCTATATTCCTCACATTATAGAAGAGTTGGATTTGGTAATGTCACCGTTTGTGCATCGATAGCAAGTTATTCTAATAATTCTATAAATCCAAATAATGTGTTCAGTGATTGTAAAAATATTAACGTGATTCCTAGACAGGTTGAAGCTTCTATTATTTCGTATCAAAATTTATCTAATTCAAGTAATTTTAACGGTATCAATTTAGAATACTTTGCAAATAATTATTCTAACGGCGAAATTACTGTAAATGGTAACAGGGTGACATATCTTTCGAAGAAATTCGATAATAATCTTTCAAATAATACTGATTATACAATTAGTTATTATCATTTTAACTATGGAAATAACGTAATATGTTTAGAATTATTTAGCGAAGATAATTCATTAACTACTGAATGTGTCAATTATATGATTCCTTATCCAGTCGTTAGGTTAAATGTCATGTCTCCAGTTAGCCAAACTACAATATTAGGTAATGAAATACAAATTCTATATTCAACTGAAAACTACTCAGGCTATATTTCTTGGACGATTGACGGAAATCAAGTTCGAAATAGTTATTCATCTAATTCAGTTAGTTCAATTACACTTAATTCAAATTCATTTGGAAGCATTAATATTTGTGGCTCGATTAATCTATCTGTTCAAAATAATTCATCACAGAACTCTATCGATTCTTGTTTCAATGTTAACTTAATTCCAAAAACTCTTGAAGGATATTTAATTTCTCCAAATAGTACTTACACTAATAGTAATTCACTCAATATTGCTTACTGGGCAAGTAACTACACTTACGGTGAAATTACTGTTAATGGCAATAATTACTACAATCTAATAAATTCATCATCATGGTGGAACAATAATAATTCTGCTGCATCAAATAATTCAGTTTCAATATATATTTCATACGGTAATTCATTGGTTTGCTTAGAACTTTATGGCCAGAATAATTCCTACTTGGTGGATTGTGTAAATCTGTTTAGAAATATCCCTAACCATGTCGCACAAATTGATTCACCACTCAATGATTCTAGTTTTGTAGGACAGATTATCTCTGTTTCATACACATTGCAGAATTCTTCAAATCATTATTTCACAATTAATGGTAATGCAATAAGTAATTCAACCACAAATATTTCTAACTTACAATTTAATCTGCCTTTTGGAAATAATTATTTTTGCTTGATTTCCTTTGACTATGCAAATCAACAATATTCTGATTGTATCAGTGTTGAAAATATCGATCCTAATTTAGACAGTGATGGTGATGGAATTTCAGACTTATCTGATAATTGCCCTAATACTCCAATTTCTGATACTGCCGATTCAACGGGTTGTGGACAATCTCAAATTGATTCTGATGGCGATGGAGTGATGAATAGCATGGATAATTGCCCTAATACAATGCTACAACAATCTGTTAATGCTCAAGGTTGTTCAGCATCTCAAAGAGATTCTGATGGCGACGGAATCAACGATTCAACTGATTTATGCCCAAATACTTTACCAAATGCAATCATAGATTCTAATGGTTGTTCAACATCACAAATTGATTCAGATAATGATGGAGTAAATGATGACGTCGATATCTGTCCGAATACCTTTGTTGGTTCACAAGTCGATAGTAATGGATGTGCGCCAAGTCAGAAGGATTCAGATAGTGATGGTATAGCAGACAGCTTCGATCAATGTCCAAATACTCCTTTCAATACTGTAGTTGATTCAACTGGATGCGATATTAGTTCATCAGGTAGTTCAAATGGAACAACAAATGATTCTGATAGTGATGGATTACCTGGATTCCAAGTTAGCTTACTAATTGTAAGCATGATTTTTGCAGCAATAATTATCTCAAAACGAGATTAATTATTGAGTAAAAAAAGAATGAAAAATAGGGATGGATTAATACTTAATCGGCGCCATTATCAAAGGTATCAGATTATTCTATTTTTTCCTAAAATCAGCGCCGAGGAAATATTTGCTTATTGTTCTATTATTTACTAATCCTAAACTAAACGCACTGACAGACCACCAGAATAATTCTAATACAAGCCAACAAATAATAAAAATTATAGCAAATTCTAATATTGATGATACTTGTAGAATTAGGGAAATTAAAGATGAAAGAATTAACGAAATAGCAATATCATACAACCTTCCTAAGCATAACCAAAAACGGCAGATTCTCATTAGAGAATTATTCATCAGTTATGGTAATCAAATTCACTATAAAAGGTAAATTGATATCATTACCTATTGCGTAGGTAATCTTCACCATACCAAGCCCACTGTTCTAGAGACCAACCTGGTGGAAGTCCTTCAGGTGGTAACGGTGGATGAATTGTAGAAACTGGGGCCGTAACTGGAAATGAGTCAATATTTGTCATGACCGGTAAGAATTCAGAATGGCCTAAAGGAATCTTAGTTTTATTACGTCTTGTAAAGAGTATTCCTATAACTGCTATTGTAATTACAACAAATGCCAAAATACCGACTATGGCTAATGATGAAGAATCATCCTCTACCTCTGAGAGTGTTGCATCCAAAGGATAAGCATCTGAATTATCTCCAACTCCATCATCATCTGTATCTATCCATTCGGTTGTATCTGAAGGGAATTTATCTAGGGAGTCATCCCAACCATCACCATCTGTATCTAAGCACCCGAAGCGCTGCTTAGTCGAATTACCAAAAGTATCGGGGCATGAGTCAGGGAAGTTGCCATCGATTGCATCTCCAAAGCCATCAGCATCTCTGTCAGAGTATTGTGACTCATCTTCAGGGAAAGAATCGTTAATATCTGACCATCCATCACCATCAGAATCTTTACATCCAAACATATCAAGAGTCGAAGTACCATATTCATCTGTACAACCATCAGGCTGGAAACCGGTTTCTTCATCACCATAGCCGTCATAATCAGCATCAGCATGTTGAGTTGGATCATCGGGGAATGAATCTGCACCCGAACTTATTCTCCAATAGGTATCAGCATCTGACCATCCATCACCATCTGAGTCTACACATCCCATACGGTCTTGAGTAGAAGTTCCCGCTACATTGACACAGAAGTCCCCTTCAAAACCTTGAATCAAATCACCATAACCATCACTATCCGAATCATACCATTGGGTTGGCTCTAGTGGGAAATCATCGATTACATCTGCATAATCATCACCATCAGTGTCAATACAACCCTTTGCCGTACCTACACTGTCACCAACAATAGTCGGACAGTAATCATCAACATCTAGGAAACCATCATTGTCATCATCTAAATCCTCTCCTAAGTCTTCACAACCGTCTCGGTCGATATCTGTCAAGGCAGTTGAGGTAAATACTAGTCGGCTTGTTGGACATGTGTCGGTTTGAGTATCTGCAACTACGCAGAATAAATCTTCAGTAGCGCCATCACAAATCATATCATCATCATCATCCAAGTCTTCACCAAGGTCTCTACAACCATCACGGTCATAATCAGTTTGAGTTCCAGAAGTCCAGTCGATTTCACCCATTGGACAAGAATCATCTGTATCGGTAAGTCCATCATTATCGTCATCAAGGTCTTCTATCGTATCATGACAACCATCCATATCATGATCATTAAAGGCTGCTGAGACCCAATCCTTCTTACCTGCCATACACAGGTCTGAATCATCTTCAACACCATCATTATCATCATCTTGGTCACAAGCATCACCAAATGAGTCACCATCATAATTTCCTTGTTGAGCATTGGCTATGAATGGACAATTATCAGCATCGTCTAGAACACCATCAGCATCTACATCAAAATAAGGGTCAATTCTAACAACTTGGTCTTTCCCATTATCTACGAAGTATAGGTGACCATCTGGACCAATTTCTAGACCCATTATGAAATAAGCAGAGGTTTGAATTGTATCTATTTCTTCTCCGCTTTTACCGTTATCTGATAAATCATAAGCAGTTATTTTCCCATTACCGTTTTGTGAAACGAAAAGAGTATCTCCATCTAATGCAATTCCCGAAGGTGCACTAAGACCGCTATCAAGAATACCCCATTCCATACCAGTCTTTCGTTTGTATTGAGCTAGAGGTTCTAACCTTGATGGGTCGTTCATGATATCTATTGTATTTACAGAAGTATCATCTGTGTTTACCCATAATACTCGATTAGCACCAGTATCGGCAATGTAAAGGATTCCAGAGTCCTTGTCTAAGATCATATGTCCTGGAATACCTCCATCTCTTGTCAATTGAATATCGGAGTAACGATGAACAATTCCATCTGAATGGTCGTCTTGACCAGTGTCATGATCTTCTTGGAAATCATAGTAAACCAATTCCCCATAGTAGCCATCAAAGTACCAGTAGGCATTACCGCTATCGTGGGCAATTCCCATTCCATCTGGTGATTCATGATTCATATCGATATGGCTACCAAGTAAGCCATTTCCATTATTTTGATTCTCTACAGCATAATGGTTTAGTGATGATGGCCACAATGTTGGTCCCATGAACTGATTAGGAGAGCCAAGTCCACAGTAAGTATTCTGGGTTTCCTGAGCTGAACCCCATTGCCAATCAAATTCAGAATCATATGAGCCGAAGGCGATAGCACTGACTTCCTCAAGGAAATGATTACTGTTTGAATCTTCTCTTGTTTCAGCATTTTGAGTAGAAAGACCGGTATCATGGACAATAGTCATACTATCATCCCCTCTATTAGCAATCCATAGTTCATCGGTACGACCAGGATGGAATTCCAGGTCCCTTGGGTCATTTAGACCATCGGATGAGTCTACGATTACTACTTCCTCAAACCCTGTACCAAACTGATTTACAATATTAGATTCTTCAGATGCTTGTACATTGGAAACCAAAGAAAACATCAAGATACTGAGGATAAATAGACTGGTTCGCTTCCTTGCCATGGTGTTGGGATTTAGTGAATGGTTTTGATACCTTGCTTAATCAGTTCACACATCATCTTAATTCTTATTGAAAGAAAATTAGCAATTGCTTAGGATTTACACTTATAAAAGGTTAAACAATAGATGTTTCTGGCAATGTTATGAACAGAAAGATTGCTATGCTTTTTTGCCTACTAATGATAAGCGCACCCATTGCTGGATGCGTAGATGGAGGAGATGAAACCTCTCCTGAAGGAAACGAATCACAACTTTCTGATTGGAATGTTCACTTTGTTGCAACTGCTTCTGATTTGCCAGTATGCGACGAGGTAACAAACGGAAGACTATACTATATCGAATCTACTGAAGAATTCCAAGTTTGTAAAACTGCAGGTTGGGAAGTAATTGCAATTCAAGGCGCTGATGGTGCTGATGGCATGAACGGAACTGATGGACAAGATGGAACTTCTGGTGCTGATGGCATAAACGGAACTGATGGTGCTACTGGAACTGATGGTGCTACTGGCGCTGATGGTGCAGACGGAACTAATGGACAAGATGGTGCTACTGGCGTTGCTGGTACAGATGGTATGAACGGTGCTGATGGCCAAGATGGTGTTTCCACATTGATCAGAGTCCTTTCTAGTACATCTTGTACTACTGGAGGCAATACATTTGAAATTGGTGATGATACTAACGGCGACGGTGTGTTAGACCTTACTGAAGTTATTCTTACATTAGATATCTGTAATGGTGCTACTGGCTCTCCAGGTGCTGATGGTGCAGACGGAACTAATGGACAAGATGGCGCTGATGGTGCTCAAGGACCTGCTGGCTCTCCAGGTGCTGATGGTGCTCAAGGACCTGCTGGCTCGCCAGGTGCGGATGGTGCTCAATGGACCTACTGGCTCTCCAGGCGCTGATGGTGCCCAAGGACCTGCTGGTCAGGGCTATGGCTGGCGCTACTGGTGCAAGGACTAAAGGACGATGGCGCTACTGGAGATAAAGGAGATACTGGTATCCAAGGTACCCAAGGAGCTGCTGGTGCTGCTGGCGCTCCTGGCATTAATGGTGAATCAATAATGATTCAATCTGGAACTCTATCGACTGATTGCCTATCATCAAGTATGGCTTACGAACACGGTATAGATGCCGACGGTGATGGAACTTTAACAGGTAATGAAATTTCGTATACTGTTGAAATGTGCCAGAAATATTCTATGGTTTCACTCCCAGTCATACCTTCAGGACAAGGTGTACTCTACAATGGAATCACATTATTTGTCGGCAATGACGGCATTCATGGTAATGAATTATGGAGAACTGATGGAACTACTGCCGGGACTTGGATGGTTAAAGATATTCGAACCGGAACTCAAAGTAGTGGTTTAAACTTGGACTTCGTCGAAAAGAAAGCTCTCAAGTATGATGGAAAAATAATGTTCACCGCAGATGATGGAATTCACGGCACTGAATTATGGATATCAGATGGAACTTCTGATGGAACATATTTGTGGAATGATATAAACCCGGGTAATCAAGGTTCTAATCCTAATCAACTGACACTGCATAAGGGCATGATATATTTACAAGCCACTGTTGATAGTATCAACACATTATTTACCATGAATTTTGACGGTTATACTTCATCTTCATGTTATGATGATGTTGGAAATACTGATAGAGATAATTTTTACCAATCTCCTCGAGGAATAACATCCCACAATGGCACTTTGACTTTTATAGCAAAGGCAAGTGGTGTTGGTTTAATGAAATTATTTTCAGACTCAGATCGCCCAATGAATTACTGTACTCCAGTTGCAAAAACTTTCACTAATGGCGTGGATGCCAGTGCATTCACATTACCAATCTTGAATGGGGAAGTTTATTTCAGTGGAAACACGGGTTCTGTGCATGAATTATACAAGATTGACTCTAATCAAAACGTTGATTATATTGCTACGTATGGTTCAGCACCTAAGTTTAATACAGAAGCGGGAACAAGTATCTCTCACAATAATTACTTATTATTTTCAGCAGATTCTGGTTCAGGATATGAATTACATTCAACTGATGGAACAACATCGGGAACTGCAATTGTTCAAGATATCTATTCCGGTTCAACTGGAAGTAATCCAAGCCAATTTGTAATATCTGCTGGAGAAGTCTATTTCACTGCCCAAGATGCGAATACTGGTAAAGAATTGTATAAAGTGAGTTATACTTCAACAGGTGGCATAACTACAGCAATGATAATCGATATTTCAAGTGGAAGTCAAAACGGAGTACCCGGCACTGTAGCACCATTGGTGTATGGAAATGGATTATTATTCATTGGAGAAAGCACTACAACTGGTTCTGAAATTTGGACTACTACTGGAACTGCTGCTACAACTCAATGTTTCCTAGATTTAACTACCACAGATTACGGAGGAATGGCTCCTATGGCAATCATTAACGGTAAGTTAATCATGAAAGCAGTAATTGATGCCACAAGTAATCCAGTAATTGTTGGATTAATGATTGTCGAAATAGATGATCAAGGTATGCCATTGATTGAAACTGAAGTTAGAATTTATTGAAATAATAAATTAGCAATATCAGTGAATAACTTTGCTTGATAGTATTTACTTAGTGAAAACTAGGACTCTAAAGATGAGTTCATCTTGAAGCAAAGATGAAGTGATTAAACTAAAATCAATTCGATTAGTTCGGAATCATTCCCACTCAATGGTACCAGGTGGTTTGTGAGTAATATCGTAAACCACCCTATTGGCTGCACCTTTGACTGTATTAGTAATTCTAGTACTAATTTTTTGAAGAATAGCATGAGGTATCTCTGAGTATCTTGCAGACATACCGTCCATAGATTGAACTGCACGAACTACAATAGTTTCACCATAAACACGAACATCACCATGGACACCTACACTTCGAACCGGCAGTAATGCTGCAAAATATTGCCATGGTAATTCCATAAGGCCTTGTTCTGCAGCGGTTTCAAATTCTTCTTCAACAATTGCGCAAGCCTCACGAACTACTGCTACACGCTCTGGTGTTAAGTCACCAAGCGTTCTAACTGCTAGCCCGGGTCCTGGGAATGGTTGCCTTTCTGCCACATTGATTTTCAATTCTCTTGCCAAGTCTCTAACTTCATCTTTGTATAAGTCACGCAGTGGTTCAACTACCTCTAATGTCATATCTTCGGGAAGTCCACCGACATTATGGTGAGATTTGATAGTATCACGAACACCGCCACCTGATTCAATCCAATCAGGAGCAATGGTTCCTTGAACTAAATATTTAGCACCACATTTCTTCTGCTCATCTTCGAAGATTCTAATGAATAGTTCTCCTATTACCTTACGCTTATGTTCAGGTTCAGTGACTCCTTTTAGAGCCTCAAAGTAACGGTCAGCGGCTTTTACAGTGACTAAATTCTTTATTCCTTGTTCAGCAAGTAATGCTTCGATTTGCTCGGTTTCGTCCTTACGCATGAATCCAGTATCAACATAAACGCAGTGAAGTAAATCTCCTACCGCTTGATTTGCTATAACTGCAGCAACAGTTGAATCGACACCACCAGAACAAGCAATTATGGCAATATCATCTATCGTTTCTTGGAGTGACTTGATGGATTCTTGAATGAACTCATCGGTATCAAACATTCAAACGCCCCCATTAACCTCTCGGTCTTGGGCTTTTACTCTCTCAACTTGGTCGAGTTTGTTTTGCTTTAGTGAATCAGCATGAGCTTGATTTTTCAAAGCCAAAATTTGAACTGCTAAGTATCCTGCATTATCACCACGGTCTACTCCAACGGTTGCTGCTGGAACTCCAGGTGGTAATTGAACAATAGACAAGAGAGAGTCAAAAGGAACTTTACCACCGCATGGAACTCCGATTACTGGTTTAGTAGTAAGTGCTGCCACCGCACCAGGAAGTGCTGCTGCAAGACCTGCCATAGCGATGAATATTTGACATCCATCCGCTTCTGCATCATGTATTATTTGTTCAACAAATTTGGGTGAGCGATGAGCACTAGCAACTCTTAACTGATAGTTTACTGAAAACTGGTCTAGAATTTTTGTACATTTCTCGGCAATTGGCATGTCTGAGGATGAACCCAACAGAATCGTTACTTCCATGATACCTCGCCGTCGCGTATGGTTATTCAAGATGACTATTCATCTTCATTAGTAAAATCACTCAAATCTATGCCTAAAGTGCGGAAATCAAACCGATTTCCTTCATGGATTCCAAAAATATCCAATCTTAAAACTAAGCCTTCTGTAGTCCTTGAACCATATATTTGAGCGAACCGGTCACCGTCAAACCTCTTCAGAGCCATTGTATTTTGAGTAAAACGAGTCGAGCGTATATCCCAGCCTTCCATCGAGGAGGTCGGCATTTGTTTCTTAGCATCCCAACTTATTTGATAAATTAATCCAATATCTTTGAAAATAAAATCTAATGAACGGTAAATCATTAGTAATGCCAACATTGAACTCAACATTGCATAAACCTCGATCAAATTATTGGTCGCAACCAAGACCCATGCAAATAATGCAAGAATACAGAAGAAGAATCCAGATGCTATTCTAATTGAATTAAACGCACCTTGTCTTGGCCCTACTGCGCTAACTCCACCGATAAGAAACAAGATTATTCCTATTGCCCCTGACCAAGCAATCCACTCTTCGCCTGTCCGTGTAATCATCATTATCAGAGCAAAAACAATTGGAAGAATTCCCCACGAAAGAGGATATAAAACTGCTTTTGGATTTGGTTTTAAATCAACTATATTCCAACCAAATGATTCGGGAGATGTGTCTCTCGCCCTAACCATCTTAATCACTACTCGTCAAATGGATGACGTAGGCATAGATTTCTTGCAGCATACACTTCATCAACTCTACGGACGGGAGTCGTGATAGGTGCTTCATGGAGTATTTCTGCATCTTGTTGAAGAACTTCAATGAATTCTTTAGCAAATTTATCGAGGGTATCGCGACTCTCTGTTTCGGTTGGTTCAAACATCATACATTCAGGAACTACCAGTGGGAAGTAAACGGTAGGAGCCATGTAGCCTTTATCAAGAAGACCCTTCGCTACATCCATTGCTGAAATACCATACTTCTCCTTAGCAGGTAATAGTGAAAGTGTGAATTCGTGCTTAGCAACCTTGGTGGTTGCACCATCGACAAACATATCGGTAACACCGGCTTTTTGTGCCTCTCTATGTAATGCATGACGTAAATAATTTGCATTCAAAACAGCATGCTCAGACATGTCTTTAAGGCCATATCCATAACGTCTGTAATATGCCCAGCAACGTATCACTGCTCCAGAGTTACCATGCCATTGTTGAACTTTACCAATACTATTGGCAGGTTGGTACCAACCATACCACATATCATCAACTGCAAAATTCTCATGACCACTTGCAATAGGTCTCTTCTTGACAATTGGTCCTGGTAAAAATTCAGCGAGATGAGACTTTACACCTATTGGACCAGAACCTGGACCTCCGCCTCCATGCGGCTGACTGAATGTTTTATGCAAATTGAAGTGAACGGCATCAAAGCCCATTAAACCAGGTGAGGTTCTTCCAAGAATCGCATTGAAGTTTGCTCCATCATAATACATTTGACCACCTACCGAGTGGATTATTTCCGAGGCTTGAGATATATCATTTTCAAATAATCCAAGTGTGTTAGGATTGGTGACCATCATTAATGCAACGGTATCATCGACAACTGCCCGAAGTGCATCAATATCTATTCTGCCATCCTCTAAACTTGGGATTTCAACAATCTCAAATCCGGCCATAGCCGCACTTGCTGGGTTTGTTCCGTGAGCTGAATCAGGAACTATCACTTTTGTACGCTGATCTTCTCCACGTTTCCTAAAATATTCCTGTACACATCTAACTGCAGTGAACTCTCCTTGAGCACCTGCAACCGGTTGAAGTGTAACTTGGTCCATTCCCGAACAGATCTCCAACATATGTTGCATCTCATGGAATATTGAGAGAAGTCCTTGGAGGTGATGTTCTGGTTGATGAGGATGAATCTGAGCAATACCTGGTATTTGAGCGATAACTTCGTTTACTCTTGGGTTATGCTTCATTGTGCAAGAACCCAAGGGGTAGAAACCTGTATCAATTCCAAAGTTTCTACGTGATAGCCAAGTATAGTGTCTTACCATCTCTGGTTCGGAAAGTCTTGGCCATCTAGGTAATTCTTTACGAATCAAACTCGCAGGAAGTGATACTGATTCTTTGGGCATGAGAGTATCAGGTTGGGAATATCCCATTCCTACGCCACCAGCAAAGTCAAACAATCGACTCATGCACTCACCCCCACAGACCATGCCGCTATGTGAGCAGCTAACAATTCAATCTCCTTGGCAGAAGTTTGGTCAGTTACTGTAACTAGTAACCAATTCTTACGTTCCGGATACCAACGACTTGCATCAAATCCACCAATGATTCCAATTCCGTCTAGATAATCTAGACAGTCGGCGGCTGAAGACGGTAATTCAACAATGAACTCGTTGAAGTGGGTTCCTTGTAAGTGCGGTAGTGCGATGGTATTTATTTCTGATAACTTTTGTTTGGCTAAGTTACAGGCGGTAATATTTCGCAGTGCCAGATGGTTGAGTCCTTCAGGCCCAAGTAAAGACATGTGCATTGCCCCCATGAGTGCGATCAATGTTTCATTTGTACAAATATTAGAAGTTGCACGGTGACGACGAATATGTTGTTCTCGAGTTGAAAGAGTCAAACAGTATGCTTCTTGACCGTCGACATCTATACTTTTCCCAGCAATCCTTCCTGGCATCAATCTTAGGTAAGTTTTGGAGCAAGCAAAAATCCCATAGATTGGACCACCAGCAGTTATTGGGCTACCAAGTGGCTGGCCTTCTCCAACTACAATATCTGCACCATAATGCCCTGGTGCCTCAACCAATCCTAGAGAGATTGGTTGGATTCCGACGATTAATGCAGTTTTATCTCCAATTATTTCCTTGAGTTGTGGATATCCACCATCTAGTAAACCTAGAGGATTAGGTTGCTCAACATAGACTCCACATGAACCTGCGGCTTGTTGGGCACTGGATAGGTCGATACTTCCATCAGAATTATGTTTGATGAATTTGATTGTTATTCCCGCACCTTGACAATAATTTTTCATTACAGAAATTTTGTCAGGCGGGGTTAGTTCAGAAACATAAACCGTATCTTTCTGCTCTGCTTTTCTATTGTGTACACGAACCGCACATGTCAGTGCTTCAGCAGCAGCAGTTGAGCCATCATATAATGATAAATTAGAAATTGGTAATCCTACTAGTTCCGAAATTAGAGTTTGAAATTCCCACATTGCTTGAAGCATTCCTTGACTGACTTCTGGTTGATATGGAGTGTAAGAAGTCAAAAACTCTCCACGAGTAATCAATTGAAATACAGATGCTGGAACGTAGTTTCGATATAGCCCTGCACCCAAGAAAGATACAACCTCGCTCATAGCCAAATTAGCACCTAATAATCTCCTAGCGTCTGCAATGATTTCTTCCTCAGATTGAGGTGGTGGTAGTGGCAACGGTTCATTCATACGTACTCCAACTGGAATATCATCGAATAAATCATCGATACTTGACATACCCATTTCTTGAAGCATTTCTAATTCTAATCCTCGATTCGGTAACTGGTCTACCATATAATAACCCCCTTGACAATTCTATCTGTGCGCGTAACGACCATAATACTCCCTCTTCATTTCATATAAACGGCGGACGAACAATTACTGCTCGTACTGATTTTCTTGGACTAGCAACAATGAGAACTTCATCGCCTTCTTTGACTCCTTCCATGTATCCTATCCCAATACCGGTGTTGTCTAAACTTGGAGCGGGTGCTCCTGAACTTAATTTACCGATGAGATTACCATCTAAATCACTAACTTCTTTCCCTGGTCGAGGCAAAGGACCTTTCTCCAAATACCTAATGCCCCACCATCTAGCGTCATCTTCATGGTGACTAATGACTCGTTGTTTCCCGACAAAGTCATGTTCTAAGTCAAGACCAAATGGAACATTTGTCTCCCATGAATCTCGTGCCAAGAATGGAACACTTGAGTCGGACTTTGGCCAACAGAAATCTACTCCGGATAGCAGGTATCCTTTTTCTAATCGCAATGTATCTCTAGCACCGAGTCCTACTGGTGTCGCTCCTGATTTAATCAACTCTCGCCAAAGTAATGGTGCCTCACTATTAGGGATAAAAATCTCATAACCAGACTCACCTGTATAACCTGTACCTTGAATCCATCCAGACACTTGATGAGAGTTAGTGGTAAGAAGTTGCCAACGGAATCTTCCGACATGATTTTGCTCACCTAAAACCGACGATAGTATGTTTTTAGACTCAGGACCTTGAAGAGCAACTATTGAATAATCATCAGATAAGTTTTCTAAAACAACTGAATCATCTTGTGGTAATTTGGTATTGAACCATTCCCACATAATTCCAATCATGGAAGCATTGGGCACTCCCAAAATTTCTGTTTCTGATACTACAGCAAAAATCATGTCATCAATTATGAAACCATCATCATCAAGGAAATGAGTGTAAGCACACCTCGAAGGTGAAATCGATGTCACCCTCTGTGTAGCGATACTTTGTAGCCAATCTTTGACGCTAGGCCCAGAGAATTTGAAAACGCCCATGTGAGAAACATCGAATAATCCTGCTCCACTTCTTGTAGAAAGATGCTCATCCTTGATGTTACTATACCATATCGGCAATTCAAAACCATGAAAATCTACAATATTTCCGTCGAGCAATACATGCTCGTCATATAGCGAAGTTCGAACCGGCTGATGCTCGCCCATGGTTATTGGAAAACTAGACACTCCTTAAACTCAAGTAAAAGAGATAGTTCCTAACTCATTTAGATGGAGGTATGCCAGAGATAATATCTGATGCATGATTCTTGACTTTTTCAACAAGCCTATCGAGTATATCAGAGGTCACAGATGGGTTTGATATTACAGGCCTAAGTATTACATCTGTACCAATATTTGAGCGACTTACTAGAATCTCTCCTTCTTTTAGCAGCCTATCTCTAATTTGTGCATTAAGTTCGTTCAAGTCATGGTCGCCAGAATTATCATTATA
The DNA here is from genome assembly GCA_949372655.1 of Candidatus Poseidoniaceae archaeon. GTDB lineage: Archaea > Thermoplasmatota > Poseidoniia > Poseidoniales > Poseidoniaceae > MGIIa-L1. The sequence goes on along the minus strand of CASIAI010000002.1, from coordinate 313,096 downwards.
TCTGATGCAAACATTTGTCCAATCTCTGTGTGACATCATTTCCAACTCGGAATCTTCGGTAACCCTCTGCTCTAGATGATCGGCTAGACTGCAATAATCATCAACCATTCTAGCCCAGCCAGAGTCTCCAATCTCTCTCCATGCCAACCACAACTTAAGCGAATCATTTCTTCTTCCGCATTGTAGTGAATATCTTCCTAAGTCAAAGTCTTTAGATTCTTCATGGAATAAATAATGTGCAACATCTCCGTGTGAACAAACACTTCTCAGTATCTCTGGCTGCTTTATGATAAAAGCACTACAAATCAATGGCATGCCCATCATTTTGTGTGCATCCCAACATACGCTATCTGCTAGTTCTACTCCATTCATCAAATGTCTCTTCTTGGAAGAAAACAGGCAACTTCCGCCCCATGCTGCATCTACATGCAGCCAAATCGATTCAGCATGAGCTATCTCAGCAAGTTCATCAATAGGGTCAAAAGCACCTCTGACAGTAGTACCTGAAGTAGCAATAATGCAAAATGGAATCAATCCATTTGTACGACTTCTATCTATTTCTTCAAGCAATGCTGAAGATTTCATTCTACCCTTTTCATCACATGCCACTTTGATTACATTTTGGTGACCAATTCCAACAACATTAGCTGACATCAGAACGGAGTAATGAGACTCACTGGAGACAAAAGCAGCATACTTACTACCATCAAAACCAGTTTTCGAGGAACTAGGGAGGATAGATTGCCTCGCACAAAGCATACCTAGCATGTTACCATTAGAACCACCAGTAGTCAAGGTGCCAAATCCTTCAGAAAAGCCGATAATTTCAGACATCCTGTTAATTATTGTCTGCTCAATAATAGACGCAAGAGGTGCTAGTTCGTATGTATACATTGACTGGTTAGTCAAAGTTGCAATTAATTCACCAGCAAAAGCGGTTATGTTCATCCCACCCCAAAGAGGATTCATGAATTCACCACGATTTGTCTTGATACATTGTTTTAGGAATTCATCAATATCATCCATCACTCCTTGTGGACCCAGACCTTCTAGTGGTAATTTGATATCAGTCGTCTTTGAACGTGAACTATGTGATAAAAAGTCGATGGTCTTCTTGGAATGGTCTTCTTCGGCCTTAACATAACTGACAATCCTCTCTGCAAGTTGGTCGATGAACTCTTCAAGTGCCATTATCTCTCCCCAAACTGGCGAGTCCTTTCAAGCCTTAGTCTTATGTGACTAAATGTTTGACATTATTGATAAAAGATGACCTTAAAGATGGTTCAAACTATGATGAATAATTATTTATTCAAGATGCATCCGGGGCATACAGAGCCAAAAATTCGTCAAATGGTAAATTAAGTCGATAAAATGATAAAAATTAAATTTACATTGCCCAAATGTAAATATCTATACAATGGACATTCCACTAGTGCCAGAAAAAGGTAAAAAACTGATAAAACGGTATTCAATATGCATAATTAGTTAGTAACATTGAATAGTAAGACGACTTGACACAACACATGCTAGGAGAAGTTGGAAGTAAGTGGCTAGATAGATTGCACCAAGATGTGGCGAAAGATTTGCGGACAAAAGGGTGGTCTCAAGCAGAAATTGCAGATATCCTCGGTTCGACTCAAAGTACTATCTCGAGACATATTCAAAAACCTGCAATCGAATTATCTTCATCGGGCGATGAAGCGATGGTAGATGCCTGGTCAAGTGAATTATCACAGGCCTTAAACTCGATAGGTCCAAAGAGTGAAGTGGTTAGGCAAAGACTGGTTGTAGAGTTTCAGTTTAAGGGCAATCATACTATTCGCTTTGATAAGACTTTGACTGGACTAGACTTAGATCAAGGACAAGAACAAAGAGCATTACTCAGAAGACTCGAATGGGCAATAGGGCGCCTCGACTCCAAAAGAGTGAAGCATGTTATGCCAGCAGTTGGGATGAATATAGCATCGTGTAACAAGGGAGCAAGAGACGCTTCACAAGTAGCAGCATTCCCTGGTAAGATTTCTATTGTCGATGGTAAATTACGGCATTATGAGACTCCGAGTTTTGGCGTCTCCAACCACCTTGCAAATGTACTACTGCAGGCACATATAATGAATGAGGCTAAAACCTCAATAATCAATATCAACCCGTTAAATAAACAGGACAAGATAGACCAGAAGAAAATAAAGCAAATATGTGACCAATTGGGATATTCATTTGCTATTTCTAATAAAGGTAAGATAACTGGCTCTCACAATAAATTGGATGTTGTTTTGGATGTTGGAGATTTTGGTTGGGAGCCAAGTATGTACATTCTAGCACATAACCCCTTAGAACTAATAGATAGAACACACCAATTAGTGGCTGCTCTTTGAGGTGGAATTATGAACTTAAAACTATTTACATTGATTGGTATTTTACTTTGCGCCCCACTATCGGGTTGCTTGGATGAAAGTGTAGCTGATAACCAAGAACAAGAGTGTGTGACGCTTCCAGCAGGACACGATGATGATGGGAAATTAAGAATACTCACTTACGATGTATTGGCTCTAACAGATTCAATGGTTGAAGAATTTGAATCATCATCGGGTATGGAGGTTGAATTCATCAAAGAAAGTGATGCTGGAGGAGTATTAGATCAAATGATGTTAACTAAATCAGCACAACAAGCAGATTTAATGATTGGATTAGATAATTCTTACCTGAAAACTGCTATTGATAACTGCTTATTGAGAGAGACACTTTTTACACAAAGTCCACAATTCGAAAATATATCAACATCAGCATTAAAACCTTACCAAGGTGAACTTGCTATACCGTTTGACCAAGGAACTGTTTGCTTAAACTATGATGAGAATTATGTCGATGGTGAAAATGTCACTTTGCCTACATCTCTATGGAATCTTACCGAGCCACAGTGGAATGGAAAAACAGCTTTCCCCTCGCCTCTATCTTCTTCACCAGGAAGAGCATTTATGATAGCCACAATCGAATACTTCGAAAATGATGATGACAATCAAACCGATGCCTTTGACTGGTGGAGTGAAATGTCTGACAATGGCGCTACATTTACCTCTGGATGGACTGAAGCATACGAAACTCATTACACTGGAGGATATGGTGAATACACTGTAGGATATATCGGAGATTCTCACCTTACAGTATCTTATTGTCATTCACCAGGCGTCGAAGCATTTTACAGTTCTAATTGGACACATTCAACAAGTTTGAACCTACCAAAGTCATCATTCCATCAAGTTGAGTATGTTGGAATAATAAATGGTGCTGCTAATGTTGCTGGTGCAGAGTTATTTATTGAGCATCTTCTTTCAAATGGAATAAATACACTAATGCCTGAGAATAATCTAATGTATTCTGTACTTGAAAACTCTAGCCTCCCTGAAACAGATGGCTTTAGATTCCACGCTGACATAGCCAACCAACCTGCAGAGATACCAATCTCTCGTATTGAGATGGAAATGGAACAGTGGCTGACAAATTGGAAATCTGCAACACAATGATGGGGCTTTTCCATGCGAATGGGCAAGGGTAGAAGTTTAATTTTCAATTTAGCCCAATGGGTAATAATAACCTCTTTCGCATTGGCAATTATCTTACCCTTACTATATGCGATAATTCGCTTAGAGTCTGTCACTGGAAATAGTTCTCTTGATTCCATTATATTGTTTTTTGAGAATCCTGAAACTCTAGATGCTCTGAAGTTCACAATGGTTGAGTCTTTATTTTCTGTAATTCTGACATTAATAATTGGCTTACCTCTAGCATGGCAATTAGGTAGGTATGAATGGAAACATATCCCGATTATTCGTTCGCTATTATCCATTCCATTCGTCATGCCAGCGATAGTTGCTGCCATGGGTTTTTTAGCTCTAATTGACCAAGATGGACCATTACAAAAAATTGGGATTGACCTACGTAGTGAGAGTGGTTTTATCGGTGAGATATCATCACTGACCGGATTTGAGAATACTGGTCATTTCATCGCTCTAATAGTCGCACATGCATGGTTCAATATTTCACTAATAGTTCGAATGGTTGAGCCTACATTGTCAACTATGGACCCTAGTTGGGAAGAGCAGCTCAGATTACTCCCCGCTGGAAATAGTCGTTTAGGTAGAATCAGAAATATTTGGCTACCGTTTATTGGCCCAGCGATAGCGTGTGCATCTGCCCTTTGCTTCGTATTTTCCTTCACCTCATTCGCCTTAGTCAAATGGCTTACTCCTAATAATTCCACAATGGAATCACTCATGGCTGAATCCGGAGGAACGGCTGGCATATACAATTACCGAGTTGATACTAGTGAAATTGTACTTGCTATTTGTCTTGTTCAACTAATCATATTGATTACAGCACTAGGTTTTACTTCTAGATTACAAAGAAAACACTCCCTGAGACATGCAATGGTTAGTGAATCAAGTGCTAGAAATAGCCGTGGGAAACCTACAATACTTGGAAGAATTACTATTTTATCTGGTCTAATTTTCACACTATTACCTCTAATTTTAATCACTTGGTCATCTTTTATTGTTAGAACTGTTGAAGATGGAATCGTTTCTAATGAATTTACTTTAGCGGCTTGGGAGAATGTTTGGGCTGGTGATAATTCTACAATTGCATTGCATGAGGCATTGGGGAATTCTTTGATTTATGCTCTAATCACTCTGGTATTTTCACTAACTATTGGCTGGGTAATTGCTTCGACTATTAATCGCCTAGAACTGTCTGGTAAGGTGAGAATGGCTAAGATAGTGGATTTGATAAGTCTGGCACCACTTGGAATTTCTGCTGTAATGATTGGTCTCGGGATTTTATTGGGTATACTAAGGTGGAGTCCTTCATTATTCAATTGGTTCATGGTTCCTGTATTACCCCACGTATTACTCACCACTCCATTTGTGGTTAGAGTTATGCTTCCTGCGATTCGCAGCCTAGATAATTCATTCGAAGAACAAGCAAAGATGCTAGGTCTATCTGAATTTAGAATTTGGATACATTCGAGATTGAGTTTTTTACTCGGACCCCTAGCAGTAGCCGGTTCTTTGACAATAGCCTTCTCATTAGGTGAATTTGGTGCTACTTGGATATTAGTTCGTTCAGGGTCTTGGGATACTTTATCGATCCTTGTCGACCAATTGATGAGTCAGCCAAAGTTTAACCCTCTTATCTATCCAATGGCTATGGCAAGTGCGACAATTCTAATGGCACTAACGTTCGTATTATTCTTATTAGCCGAAAAAGTAAGACCAAGTGGAGAGGGGAGTGGATTTTAATGACTGGTAATAATTCAAATGAGATTATAGCAATACGTAATTTATCTAAGAGGTTTGAAAATGAAGATATTTTTACAAATCTAAATCTTAATGTTGAAGAAAATCAAATTATCGCAATATTAGGGCCAAGTGGTTGTGGTAAAACTACCATGCTAAGAATGATTTGTGGATTAGAAACTTGTGAGAAAGATAGTATATTTTTCAATGGCCAAGACATTAAGGATAATAATACAGAAGGAAAAGTTGGTTTTATTTTCCAGAAGCCAATTTTATTCCCACATCTAAATGTAGGCAAGAATATCTTATTAGGTTCCAAACAGAAGGGCGATAAAAAAGATAACATGGAGATAATAGAAAGGGAACTAGAATTTATCGGATTACCTGGCTTTGCTAAGCGAAAGATAGAATCTCTATCCGGTGGAGAATCACAAAGAGTCGCCCTAGCAAGAGCCCTTTTAGCAAAACCAGAATTATTATTATTAGATGAACCATTTTCAGCATTAGATGTTAAATCACGTCGTAAACTAGCCATTGAAACACGTAAATTTTTGAAGTCTAGAAAGATAACTGCTATACATGTAACCCATGATAAAGAAGAAGCGGAATTAGTAGCTGATAGAGTATTAAACTGGGAAATAATTTGTTCTTAGTTTAAAACTACTTAGGGCAACCAATAATAACGAGCGATGCTAAAGAATGTATGAGCGCACATGTTAGGTACCCCATTAGATGTTCTTCCATATGTACGTGGCATACAAATGGTTTTATCAGGTTACTCTGGTTATACAAAAGGCAAGCGAAGAGATGCAGATAAATTAATTCGCGAGGAGATAGAACGAGCCGCTGGGAGAGCCAGGAGCCATATTTCTAATGTTCATGATTCTGCTTTCAAAGATGGTGCAATCCCTATTGCTAGAGCAGCCAAAGCGGCTTGTACAGAAATAGATGCTCTTATCGAAGATGTCGATAAAGCACCGACTGGAATGGACCATGCTTTCCTTTCTGGTACACGCTCTGCATCGAAATCTGACTTGAAGAAGTTGATAAAACATGACCATGATGTCATTGAAATGATAACCAAGTCAGTAAATATCGCCAATAGTGCAGAACACGCATTCAATAAAGGGTCTAATCCAGAAGAAATTATCAAACTGATAAGACAATGTCAACAAATGTCCACTAGTTGCCGTGGTTTCTTTGGAACAAGAGCAACGATCCTTGGTGGTCTAAGACAAAAAAAGAATTTGAAAAAGAAGTGATATAAATGTCTAATATATACAGATGGAGAAGTAATCCAACTATTCTTGCCAGACTAGTTAATGCAGATGATATTCAAACATGGAAGTCAAGACAAGTTATTCTAAAGCCAAATGAGGCTTGTGCTTTCATTATTGATGGTAGAATAGGGGATATTGTCTCCGAAAAAATTGTTCGCAACATAGGTGGAGGTTTAGGTCGGTATCTCGGAGATATGTTAGGCGCTACAGCAACAGACCGTCGAATGCTTTTTGCTATGACGGGTCCTGCTGATATTTCGATTCCATTCGAAGGAAATTTACCTGATGGTTCAAAAGTTCAGGGCTTTGCCAACCTAAGGGTTCAAATCCGTGATGATGACATCCCTAAACTCCTAAACATGTTTGCCAATAGTGCCCCTCTACTCGACCGTGAAAGATTGATTAAAGTCTTGCAACACGAGTTAAACAATAGAGTAATTGCTCCAACACTTTCACAATGTCAAACTAGTGATGACCTTAGAAAGCCTCACTTTCAAGAACAATTCGAAATGCGTGCTGAAGTGGAAATGCGTGCGACTTTATCTACACTCGGGTTTACATTCTTGAAAGCCTTTGTTGCAACTAATTCTACCGATAGTGAAAAGATTGCACAATTAAGGTCTGAACTCTCTGCTGCAACTCAAACAGAAGGTGCACATGCAGAGGCACTTATGGAAAGAATCGCAGTAAGGGAAGCTGCAACACTACGCCGTATTGAATGTGAAGTTAATGTTGCCAAAGCACAATCTTCTGGTAGAGTTTCTGTTGAAATGGAAAGTGAACTGAAAGAATTACGTAAGCAAGAAGCAAAATGGGAAGCAGAGTTAAAGCGTGACCAGGGTAAATCCGAATTAAAAATGAAGGAATCAAGTCATAAAACCGAACAAGCAATGGCTCTTTTTGAACAGGTTCAAGCTAAGAAGCGTGCTAGAATTGAACAACAACATGACCATCAAGACCAGCGTATGGATAAGCAGAATGACTTGCAAGTCAAGATGATGGAAATGGCTGCAGAAAATGGTGCTCTAACACCTGATGTAATGCAAGAATTCTTGAAGCAACAAACTGCACAAAAAGCAGTTGATGGCAGCGGTGGAGAAATCCCTTCAGCCAATCTACAGACTAGCGTAAATCCGGTTTGCCCATCATGCGGTAATAGTGTACAGGCTAACTGGAACGCATGTCCAAATTGTGGTCAATCACTATAATTTCACCCGACCATTCATAATCGGTAACAAATCAGCGGTAGTCATGGCAATAAGCCTCGGTTCTAAACCTTGGAAATTATGGAGAAGCCATTGGCATAATCGATTATCGCTTTTTGGTTATCGCCTTCCATTTGTTTTAATTATTACAATAATCATCGGTGCTGGCCTTGGTTATATGATAACGAACCAGTTTTCCTATTGGCGAGATTGGCAAGCATTTGACCCTATGACGCAACTTGATAGTTGGATTCCAGTAATACCATGGATGATTGTTCCATATTCTACATTATATTTTTACTACCCAATGGCTGCATTCCTAGGCATGAAAAATGATCAAACACAACGCGAAAACATCATTTTTCATCAAATAATTTTGATCCTTACTTGGATGGTTTTTCTAATATTCATAATCTTGCCAGTTGAAGTCGACATTCGTAAAAGTGTGTTTGGGACTGAACTTGGCATTTGGCAACCTTGGTATGATTTACTATACGAAATTGACACCCCTTGGAATGCTTGGCCCTCGTTACACATTGTGCAAAGCCTACTTGCAGTATTAGTAGTCAGCCGGTGGTACAACACTGAAGAATACAAATGGCATATTAGATTACTATGGTTTGCTTGGTTAATGTTGACTATTTCCGTGATGACAACAAAACAACACTTTGTCTGGGATGCAATTACAGGAATTATCACAGGCTTAGTAGCATGGAAGTACTGGATGTTACCTTTGTTGGAAAATTGTCACAATGAAGAATCAATTGCTAATTTTGAATCTCTATAATCAGCCAAATACTAAACTCACTATTTCAGGATTGGTTAGGTAAATAGTCAAACTTACACCGGCCATAATCATCATCCACGAGCCAACTAGTTTTATCATTCCAGTCGCTCTTCTGAGGAAATTTATCATAACTTGTCGACCAAGACCAACAAGTAAGGTGACAATAATCATTAGAACTAATAAACCAACCATTAGACCACCGATACCCAGTGCTGTGGCACTGGTACCTAGGGTGCCTAAATAAAGTACGAAAGGAAGTACTGCAGCAGCTGTACAATCTATTGATGCGGCAGCATAACCTATCCCATAGAGGTACATATTTCTCTTTGGAGTAAATATCTCATCATCTTCTGTAGTACTATATTTATCAACAAACCTCTGAACAAAGCCCATCAAATGTGATGTAATTCCAAGTAACATCATCGAACCTAATATGATTAGTAAAATTGCAATTCCTACTGCAATATAATGCACAAGACCTGACTTTTCAAAGGCTTCTCCCATTATCATGGCAACTATTCCAATCAATGCGAAAAAAGTCCACATACCTAATCCGGAAAGAGAACCTATTACCACTGGACTAGGCATTTTAGTTTTCAGTTTACCAGCCTCAATTAATTCATCTTCCCGTGCACCAAGGGAGAGGTAATAGGAGATGAATCCAGGAAGTACAGGGAAAGCACATGGAGAGAAATAGACCAATATTGAAAGAATTAATCCCAATACAAAAATAGCAACATAAGACGTTGATGGTTCTTCCCAAGCAATTCTTAGATCGATTGTATCTTCCATTTCACCAGACAAGGCTGTTTCGACAACCGAGTCAAAAGAACTCCATTTATCAGTTGGTGTACCAGTAGACTGTCTGGCTATGATGTAACCTTGTTCATCTAGTACCATCACAACAGGAATTTGACCGGTTCCTGCTGTAGTGAATAGCCTCACAGGGTCAGTTGTTGAACCGTCTTCGAGAATTGCAGAATTTGTAGTACCTATTCCTGTTGCATAAAATGGAACATGATAGGCGCCAGAAGACTCGTTAAGATAATCTAATCCTTCTGAATACCAAGAACCATAGGCAAATAACTTGAGAGTTTTATTAGAATTATTTGCTAATTCTTGCCAAGCATCTAAATTATCTTCTAGGTGCTCTTGAACTGAATGACAGTTACTACAATCTCGAGCCATAAAATCAAGAATAATGATATCACCAATGTGGTCATCTAGATTAAACCATCCCGTCTCATTAACCAAGGATGATTCATAACCGCTTCTATTCAATGATTCAAAAACGATATTTGGGACAGGAGCAGGTTCTGCATCCGATTGGAAAATTTCATCCATACTATCGAACATCGATAGTGCTGCAAATGAGATTGTTGCAAACATTAAGGCTGCAATTCCAAATGCCTTCCAAGTCTCTGAACGCTTGAAAACACCCAAATCAGCAGAAAATAGAAATGGTTTGAAGATTGCTAAAAACCGAGAACTCTTTTCCTCATTTTTACCAATTTCATAGGCTTCAATTATAGCTTTGGGTTCATTGACAATATTATCACCAATGTGCACAGAATCCACATACTTGTCTGAATCTTCTGCCCCCATGATTAACCGAACACAAGTTTGTTATTGAAATTGCCTTACTGTTGACTTTTGTATCATCAATGTACCAATCGCTTTAAATGGGTTAGGACAAAGCGAAAACTATGCGCTTAAATCGACTTGGCCTCTTGGGTTTCTTTATGATGATATTACTTGCCAGTCAATCGCCTGTTATCGATGCATCCTCATCAGGGAAACATAATTCCAGCAGTGGATGTAGTTGCCACTCTAATTCTGGTGCTCTCTCTTCAATAAATCACAACTTCCCTCCAGCCTATACTCCAGGGCAAACCTATTCTGTTACGGTCAGTCTTTCCTCCGGTTCTAACGGTGGTTTTTCTGTAAGTGCTGATAAAGGCTCTTTCAGTAATGCGGGTTCAGGTGTTTCAATTAGTGGAACAAGTGTCACTCATACCGGTAGCAGTTTAGTGTCCTGGTCTTTTGATTGGGTTGGACCTAGTGCAAATTCGGGAACTGTAACTATCGCTATTGCAGGATTAAGGGCAGAATACCCTGCGGGAAACAATGGTGATTCTTGGACTACTGATACACATTCTATTACAGAAAACTTACCGAAAAATTATGCCCCAGTTGCTTCAAATATAGTCCTCAGCCCCAATTCAAATGCTGTATCAACTACAGACATTACCGTCAGTTATACTTACTCAGATGCTGATAATGATGCTGAATCAGGTACTGAAATCAACTGGCTAAAAGATGGAAATATTGAGGCTAGTTATTCGGGATTAACAACCTTACCCAGTTCAGCCACAACAGTAGGGGAAGTTTGGAAAGTCACAATTAAGCCTAATGATGGTTCTGATTTTGGTATATTAGTTGAATCTGATATAGTAAATATTACCGCTCCAGTACAAGCTGATGCAGATGGAGATGGATATGCTGACTCAGTCGATGCATTTCCAGATGATTCTACAGAATGGCTAGATACTGATGGCGATGGAGTTGGTGATAATGCGGATGCATTTGATGATGACCCTACAGAAACAGTAGACTCTGATTCCGATGGTGTTGGAGATAACTCTGATGCGTTCCCTGATGATGCAACTGAAACATTAGATTCTGATTCCGATGGTGTCGGCGACAATGCTGACGCATTCCCTGATGATGCAACTGAAACATTAGATTCTGATTCCGATGGTGTTGGAAATAATGCAGATGCCTTTGATAATGACCCAACAGAAAGTGTTGATTCAGATTTAGATGGTGTAGGAGATAATGGTGATGCATTCCCTAACGATCCTAATGAAACTGTAGATACTGATGGGGACAATGTTGGAGATAATGCTGACGTATTTGATAACGACCCAACTGAAAGTGTGGACTCCGATTCTGATGGTGTTGGCGACAACGGTGATGCATTCCCTAACGATCCAAATGAAACTGTAGATACTGATGGGGACAGTGTTGGAGATAATGCTGACGCATTTGATAACGACCCAACTGAGACTGTTGATACAGACGGTGATGGAACTGGTGATAATGCAGACCCAGATGCTGACGATGATGGAGTGAATGATGAACTAGACGCATTCCCACTAAATTCAAGTGAAACCACTGATTTAGATTTAGATGGTATTGGAGATAATACTGATGATGACGATGATGGAGATGGCATACTGGATACTGATGATGCAAGCCATCCAAGCAACGTCGATAAAGACGATACAGATGGTGACCAAATAATTGACGATGTCGACCCTGATGATGATGGTGATGATGTAATTGATACTGTGGATGCTTTCCCTAAGGACAAGAATGAATCTATGGATTCTGACGGTGATTCAATTGGCGATAATGCTGATGCATTTGATAATGACCCTACTGAAACAGTTGACTCCGATGGCGATATGGTTGGAGATAACTCCGACCTTTATCCTAACGACCCGAGTGAATCGGCTGATACTGATGGTGATGGTGTTGGAGATAATGCTGATGCATTCCCTAATGATGATTCTGAAACTATGGACTCTGATGGAGACGGTGTTGGGGATATCGAGCAACAAGCTTCTGAAGATAAAGCCAAGCGAAATAAAATCATCATAATTGTAGCACTTGTATTGATTTCTGGCGCTGTTGGGGCAGTACTATTCATGAGAATGGGAAGAGATGATTTGCCGAAAGACTTCTCTGCTAGCCAAGAAGTAGCAAATAATTCCGATCTATTAGCGCCAATTTCAACTATATCTCAACAACCACTAATGGAGCAACCTGTTATTCAACAACCCATGGTTCAGGAACCGGTTGCTGAGCCAACAATACTTCAACAGTGGACTGATGAGTCAGGATATACTTGGAGAAGTATGAGCGATGGAAGTATGGCTTGGTGGACTGGCACAGAGTGGCAGAAGCGCTGATCATATAATCGGCTGATTTCTTAACCACTCTAAGTCAGAGATGTATAATTGACGTATATCGTCGAGTCCTAGCACAAGCATTGCTAACCTTTCTAGACCCATACCCCATGCTAAAACAGGGCTTGTGATTCCAAGAGGCTCTGTCACTTCAGGACGAAATATACCTGCACCACCGAGTTCTAACCATTTACCTCGCCACTTCACTTCAATTTCTAAACTAGGTTCAGTATAAGGGAAATAAGCAGGTCTCACACGTACTTCTGGATAACCCATTTTATGATAAAAGGTTTTCAAAGTTGCAACTAACATCTGTAAGTTTGCCCCCTCTTCCATAATTATACCTTCAATTTGATGAAATTCCGGTAAATGTGTTCTATCGATTGCCTCTTTCCTAAACACTCTATCGACAGTAAACATTCTACATGGTTTTGAAGGGTTTTCTGCAAGATATTGAATTGTGTTAACGGTTGTATGTGTCCTAAGTAGACCTTTTTGGGAAGTATCCTTGGAAAAGTCACCTCCCCAACCTACAGAACCAGTATCTCCACCATGCTTGTGGATACCAGACCATAAATCCATTACCTCATCAGGTAGTTCCATTTTTGCTGGATTATCTAAATAGAAAGTATCCTGCATCTCTCTTGCAGGATGATCTTGAGGAATGAACAAAGCATCCATATTCCATCCTGCAGTTTGCACATAGTCTTCAACTAACTCGGAAAAGCCCATCTCTAAGAAAATATTACGAATTCTTTCGATCAATGCCTGCATTGGATGACTTCTACCGGTTCTTGGAGTTGCTGATTCAAGAGTGACATCGAAAGAACGAAATTCAGCATCTTTCCAATTATCACTTTGTAGTAGTTCAGGAGTTATTTCAGCGACCATCTCTTTTTCAATCAATAGTTCGGATTCTACAGAAAGACCTAATTGAGTAATATTCCAAGTACGTGTGGTAGTATCTTGATTTTCAATGAATCCTTTTCGACCTCTAAAATGTTCTAACATTTCAGAGTTTAAGTTTTCAACTAAATTTGGTAAATTCGATAAGAAATTAGAACGCTCGGAAATTACTTTTTCCACTTGGCTAGGTTCTTGTGCCACAAACTTACCACCACTTAATTGCACTCCAATCCTTTTGAGTAGGCCTACACCTGGACCTGCCTCATGCCTTTCAAACGATTGTTGTAATGAAGCCATATCCGCACCCTCATTATCACAAATCCATGACCATAGTCGAGATTCAAGTAATCCATCGCCCATAGCAGAAGTACCTTGAGATGAAAGACGAATAACAGTTTCAACAGTCTCCTCAATATTGACAAGGCCTACATTTGACAGACCTAAACCCGCACCTACTGCAATCGCTTGGTCTTTCCAATCACATGCAGACAGGATTTCTTCCAATGACCAATTCTTTGATGATTCCGATTGCATCAGTTTTAGCATTCGACGCTCCGGATTGAGTAATTTGGAGGCGTCCATGAACCTTCGAGAAAGAATCTATCTTTCAAATCTATGCTTGTCAACGGGGTAAAAAATTAGATTATCAAGGTATTACTCTTCTTCCAATTCCCATAACAAGACCGAACATTTAGAACAGGTAAAGGTGTTAGGTCTTGGACCATCTTGAACAACCATATTACCACATGGCCCACACACAATTGTACTTGTTATAGGCTCATCAATTGTCACGTCCACTCGATACATTACTCTCCCAGCATCTGGTAGCCTTCCAGAACTTGGCTGCCATTCCTGAATTGCTTCTTCAGACATACCAAGGTCAGATTTCATACTCATGCCAATTATGAACACAACAATACCGCTTACTCCCACAGTAGCCCCCATAGAATAAACTCCACCCACTGTGAAGAATGCTCCAAAAGCAATACAGATAAATCCTCCAAGAATTAGGTTCTCTCTTGGATTGCGGGACATATCGTCACCTCAAGAAAGAGCTTGTGAAAGAGCCTGAGCAACTCTCGCAATCTTATCGGTTGGGATTGCACAAAGGCCAATCCTTACTCCCCCATCCAATGGTACCAAGTAGACATGATTTTTAGCGCATTCATTAGCAATAGAAACGGAGTCTTCACAATCGAGCCAAGCAAAAAAGCCATCATGTGTAGGGTTAATAGGTACTCCAAGTTTATCACATTCTTGAATAAATAATTCTCTTCTTTCCTCGAGTAGATTTTGTAAACGCTCTCTTTCCTCGTCCCAATTATTTGCTAACTCTTCATCACTATGAATCTGGCTCACTGCATACTGAGCAAGTCTTGAGGTGGCTGACCAAGTTTGTCTTCCTGTAACACCCATGACTGTTGTGATACGGTCGATAACCTGCTCATCGGGATGAATCGTCACCAAAGCACCTGTTCTAAGACCATAGATGGTATGAGATTTAGATAAGGATATTGCAAACGTTACCAGCAAGTTATCCGGCCAAGATATTCCATCATGCAATAATTGACAAATCGTATCTGCCCAACCATGGGGTTGTCCGGCATAAAGGTGGTATGCAGCGTCAACAAGTAAAGTATGAGATACCTCTTGATTTGCTAATGAACTTTCGATGAAACATTTCAAAAAGTTATATCTATCTTGTTCGGTTAACGAAAGTCCTGTAGGATTATGAGCAGGGTCATTTAACCAAGACATTACTTTACTTTGTGAATTACAAAGTTTGGCTAGTTCCTTCTGCAATGAATCTAAATCTAAAAAAGACCCTTCAACATCTTTGCTAGGCAATAAAGGGTAAGTTGCAATACCTAGATCACATCCAGCTAAAAATCCATCATATGGACCCCAGTGTCGATCTCTGAGAAGTACCTTATCGCCCCTATCAGCAAAATTTGCTGCAGCCAGGTATAATGCACCAGAACCACCCGGCGATGCTGTTGAGGTGACATTCATCCCAATACTTTCTAACTCCTCACGTACATCTCCTAGGGCCAAAGTAATCGCTAGGTCAAGAAAGGCTGGTAGACCTTTCAATGGAGCATAAGCAGAAATTTCGATTGGAGGTGACTCCCTTACTACTTTGTCAACAACATGATTTATGGCTAATTCTCCATTGTTTTCTAATAACGCCCCGATTGTGCCATTGACTGCATCATGCCCTGAGCCAACTGCTTCTTGATATCTAGCCCACCAAGAAAAGATAGTGTCACTTCCAACTTTTGTTTGTGAAAAAGTATTGAGAAAACCTGCACCTGCTCCTTCGCTCATGGATTATCCATTAGGCTCCACCTCTTTGAGTTACCTCTTAGTGAAATAAAGAATTGACCTATAATTTAGATTTTGAATCGTTAATTCATCCGTTTCATTCATCTAGGGTAAGTGTCTCGGACAGTTCGTCGCCTGTGTAGCATAGCTGGTAGTGCATCGGATTTGTAATCCGAAGGTCGGGGGTTCGAGTCCCTCCGCAGGCTCCATAAAAAAAACATAAAGAAGTGCTTATGCAATAACTTTCAGGCCTTTTTGGCTTGCTTTTCTGGTTATTGATTTGAGTGTAATCGAAGAATTCTTTCTTGGAGTAAATCCATTTGATGATAGAGTTCTGAACTAAGAAATACTCAAGGGGCAACAGTATGTGGACTGTTCATGGTGGCACAACGTTTGGACGGTAAGGCTTGTTCTCAAGAGGTGGAAGCTGATTTGAGTGCACGAATTCAGACATGTATCGAAAATGGTATAATCCCTCATATTGCAGTAATAATTGTTGGAAAAGACCCTGCTAGTCATGTTTATGTTGGAGCCAAGATAAAGGCTTGTGAACGATTAAATCTAAAAAGTACACATATTGAATTATCAGCGGATACAAAACAAGAAGAATTGAGAGATATCGTCGATAAATTGAATCAAGATGACTCAGTTCATGGTATCCTGATTCAATCACCTTTGCCCAATAACTTGGATGAAGAGGAACTAACCGACCTGATTGACCCTAAGAAAGATGTTGATGGATTTCATCCTACTAATCTAGGTCGTTTAGTACAAGGACGAACAGATGGAATGCTCCCTTGTACTCCAAGTGGAGTCATGCGCCTATTAGAGTGGGCAGGAATTGAGACAAAAGGTAAGCGTGCTGTGGTAATTGGACGTTCTCAAAATGTTGGTATGCCACAAGCACTACTTCTAACTGCAAGAGGCGCTGATTCTACTGTAACTATCGCTCATTCGAAAACCGATAATATCCCAGAACTGTGTAAGTCTGCTGATATCATTGTGGCTGCTGTTGGCAGACCTGAAATGGTGAAAGCCGAATGGGTCAAAAGCGGTGCAGTAGTAGTTGATGTCGGTGTTAATCGAGTCGATGATTCATCAAGAGAAAGAGGATGGAGGCTTGCTGGTGATGTATCTCCAGAAGTAAAGGAAATCGCTTCTTGGCTATCGCCAGTGCCAGGTGGTGTTGGACCAATGACAGTTGCAATGTTGATGGAAAATACGGTTAGGTCTGCTGAAAATAATCTTAACTGATTCTATGAGAACAATCATAACCAAGAGTGAATAGTCTTTGTTAAATGGAATACAAAGCCCCTAGATTAGCAGCGGCAGGACGCATTGGTGGCGGACTACTTCTACTCATCAGTTTAATATCATGGAAAATGATTCCAGAAGATGTATTATCCACTGAAAAAAGAAATTTATTGGTTTATGGATTGATCGCAATTTCCATCATCAGTTTAATAACAAGTTTCTGGGCATCACGTGAGCGTAAAATACCTCAGTTAAATGAAAATCCAAGTGTGGAACAGCAATTTGCAGATTTAGAATCTTCACCAACTATTGTTCGCTCTATATTGACAAATACTGATCAGTTCGGTCTCGAAACAGTAAACTCTCAAACTCAAAACATAATTCAGTCGGTAGTTAAGACTCAATATGAACCAACAACAGGTGAAGTAAGTGCAGCAATCGATTCCCTATCGAAAGGTGACTTAGGAGAATATTCAGCTGCTGAAGCATCTTCTAACCCTGCACCACACAAATATGCCACACAGGTATTAGAAACTGCAATTCTCGACAGCAATGAATCCCTCGAACAGAGAAGTAAGCTCGATAATATCCCCTTGCCTAACCAAACCGTATCTTCTACGCCCGACCTATCATGGATGGAGGCTGATGCTACTTTCACTACAGAAGTGGCCGTAAAAGAAATCCCACTACCCACTCAAGTTGAGGATGATGAAATCTCGTTAGAAGAACTCGAGTTGTTAGAGTTACCAAATCAGAAAGAAGTTATCGAAACACCTGATCTACCAGACTTCAATGTGATTACTAAGCAGAAAGAGGAAGTTACTGATAAAACACCTGAATTACCAAACTTGGATAATTTATTCTAAATCACAAGTTCAATAGATGTTGGCCACGTCCATGTGTTTGTGTGGACACAGGATTTTGACCTTCATAGCCATTCAACCCACAGTGATGGCATCCATGCAGTACAAGAAGTTGCACAAAAAATGAAAGATTCTAATGTCAAATATTGGGCATTAACCGACCATGACACTATCAGTGGATGGGATGAGGCAAGACTGGCAGCCAATAGTAGTGATATTCACTTTATTCCCGGGGTAGAGATCACTTGTTCGCCTGGACTGCAAGCCGATGAAGAGGAATTGAAAAGAATGGAGCGTGAAGGCGCATCAAAATCATGGCATCTTCTGGCATACTTCCCTAAATATACTGAATCAAATAAGGGAATTGAAAAATTTGCGACATGGCTTAAACCACTTCAAGAAAGCCGACTTCCACGCATGAAAAAAATGGTTGAAAAATTGGCGGAATTAGGAATGCCAATTCCACTAGAAAGAGTACTAGAGAAGGCCGGAGGTTCAATTGGAAGACCTCATTTAGCAGAAGTTATGGTTGAAGAAGGATACGTTGAAAGTAAGAATGAAGCCTTTGAATTATGGATTGGCGACGGTATGCCTGGACATTATGTTCAACCCAAGCCTAGTATTGAAGAAGCGACTAAAATAGTTCATTCAGTTGGGGGATTTGTCTCTTTAGCACACCCATTATACTATGGGGTGAAACCTGAGAAATTGATAGATTATTGCCATAGTAAAGGGGTTGATTCAATCGAAGCCTTCCATGGTAGCCATCCAGACTCATATCGTTTTCAACTATGGAAAGTAGCTGTGCAAAAAGGAATGACAATCACGTGTGGTTCTGACTTCCACGGTAGTAATCATGGACATCGACCAGGATATGCTGTTGTTCCATTTAGTGGATTGAACAGTCAATTACCCTCGGCGAGTAATTGAGTCGGCAATTAGTGCTAATTCGAATAAGATTACAACCGGCATTGCCACCAAGAATAGTGAAAGCGGGTCTGGAGGCGATAGTAATGCTCCAAGAAGGAATGCTGTAAACCAGATATGTCTTCTATATGCCCTAATTTCTGTCCTCTCTAGAACTCCCATTCTAAGTATCAATAATGTAGCCACTGGAGATTGAAATCCAATAACTGAAGCAAGTGCCAAACTTACAATGAAGCCGACATATCCCGATAATCTCCATTCGGTTGAGATCCCTGCACTCTGTGCATCATCAGTGAGGTACTGTAGAATCATTGGTGTTAGAAACTCCCAAGAATAAAAAAGACCCAATAGAGCCAAACCAAGAGTTGACAATATAGTGAGAATTACCGTTGGACCAAAAGAAGGCGGCTGAAGATTTAATTCTGCAATTCTTTGTTTTACTGAATCATTACTTAATCCCCTCCATGCAGCTTCAAAGAAAAGATATGACATAACGAAAAAGGCTCCTAGACTTGTAGCGATATGAAACTGAAGTAGGATATACTCTACAGGTGTAACTACAATGATATTGACATCATCAGGTAGCCTAGATGGGTCGATTAACCAGGAGATGACAGATTTGGTGAGTGGGAAACCTATCATCACTCCAAGTAAGAATATCGCAACAATGTATTTTATTCTCGAAATCATGAATTCCCTGATATCCATAACGATTTGTCCACCAGGAGAATCTACTAACTCAGTAACCGTCTGAGTAAGTGAATTCTGTTCGCCCATGATTATCCGAAAAGGTGGGAACTCATAACACAAACGATAACTATTCTTCTTCATCCCAAATGTGAGACGGTGTTGAATCAATCATTGAACGCTTGTTAAGTTTCAGACGTCGAAGTCTATGGAGTACGAATACTGTCATCCATAGCGAGGGCAAAGATATCAATATTGCAGTAGACATTTCCTCTTGATGATAATCATTAACAACTCTAACCTTCAATACCGAATCTTCAGAAGAACTATCTGCTGGGTTATGTAAAACAATAAAGTGAAAAACGTTATGCTGGGTCGTTTCTAAGTCCAGTGTTCCTCCAGCAGGAATGGTATAATTATCACCTAACGTTTTCAATTTCTGCCAGTCTATCATCCCATCTTCCATCGCAGAAGTACTATCCTCTACTTGCAAATAAACAACTTCAAGCGAAAGACTGCTATCGAGATTAGTAATTTGAGAATCTACTAAATCACCATGACTAATTTCTTGAATTATCTCGAAGGTTGAATCTTGAGGTCCCAACTGATAAGAGACTCTTTCATCGGATTGATCTATTTGAAAATTAACTGCCAAAAGTATGATTGTAAGCATTATTAAAGTCCCCATTCCTTCAATCATGGTATGCCGCTTGACTTTAGATTTTGTAATTCCTTTGAAGAAGGAACCATGGTCATTTCTAAGACGAGGTTGTAGGTGATGTATGAATAGCGCCCCTACCCCACCAATAATCATACCAAGTGGAATATCGGTGACCCAATGAATTCCTAGATATAAAATCGAGAAGCAGAATACTATTGTGTTGATTAGGATAAATAGATGATATGGCCAATGTTCCCATTCAGACATTTTCCCACCCTTTTCTTTAACATGAAGGTAATTTAACATCAAAATACCAAAAGGAATTGCTACATGAAGTGAAGGAACTGCATTATCGAGAGGGTCATGAAGTGCGTAAAAGGTTGTATAAGCACCATCTTGGTATAGTAAAGCATCCATTCCAGGAATCCAAGAAGAAGTGACTTCTACATTGAAAAATAGGTAATAAGGAACTGCGAGAGCATATATCAAAAGATAGTTCATCGTCACTTTATCAGTCATATCTCTATCTCCACTGTAGGCATAATATACCGTGGTAACATAAATCAAGAATAGATAGATGAAAAGATAATGGAAATTCAGTATAGTGGTTAGAGTTTCATTATAGAAGGTATCTTGAATGAACTTAGTAAATTCTCCTTCTAGACCATGAACCCATTCAGTCCAGTGCCCGACATCAGCTTTGATTGGTTCATTTAGACCGTCGGTAATTGATTTCCATCTAATTATTATGACATAGCCGATTGCGTGAAGGTAATATCTATTCTCATGGAATTCTTTTAGCCAATGTTTAATGGGAATTCTACGTCCTTTGATGTGGAGAGTGAACCATAAGCAGATTACGGGTGTTAGTAAAAGGATGATAAGCATCATAACACGGTAAGGGCTCATGTGACTGACGTAGCATTTGACAATATATCCTTTTTGACGGCAACTGTTGTTTAGTGTAGTTTAATCAATGAAATGATAATTGCCAGACATGGCACATTTACAAATAGAAACTGACACGAAGTCTCATGTCCGATGCTTGGAGTCAATCTCCAGAAAATACTCTACAGAGTCTTCGACATGGAATTGTTCACACCGATGGAATCGAACTGGATGTCCGACTAACTAATGATAATGAGTTAGTGATTCATCATGACTCGATAGTCTCTGTAGCAAAGGAAAGATTAGAGGGTCGAAGTAAATGGTTAGAATCATGGACTTTAGATGAACTAAAGGAGGAAGGATTCTGCTCTCTTGATGATCTATTAAATGATTCAGAGATAAGAGAACATTGGATTGAACGAGGTAAAATGGTATGTCTTGAATTCAAACGTCCGCATTTACTTTCTCCAACGGGCCGGGGTATATTTGGTAAATCCAGACAGATAAATTCCCTTTCAACAGCCATGAAGATGGCTGAATCAAAACTCGACCAAAACCATATACCAAATCAAAATTCTGTATTCTATTCATTCTATAAAGGAATGAAGAAAATAATTGATAATACTTCAATAAAGAGGAACTGGGCTGAATTAATGCCATCCATTCCAACAATAGGAAATCGTACTGTCAAGAGAACTTATGCCTTCCCGCAATATTTCATCACTCCCTTTTCTCGATTAGTAAAGAAACATAGAGATTCCGAGTCTTCGATGGTTCCATGTGCGATGGAATATTTCTCACCTGTATATTCTCGTGCACTCTTTGGTAGGATGGTCGGATTACATGGAAAACGTAGAGAATACCTTTTACAATGCCAAAGAGGATTACCAACTTATGTTTGGCCAACTAAACCTAATTTGGAATACAGCGTATTAAATGCAGGTTTAACCGCATTAACCGACCACTTAGACCCTAACTTAACATGGCTACCATCAGGTGATGCCAGATGGCTTAATCCTGCAACTATGCCACTGGATAAAAAGCAAAAAGAATTACTAGATAGTGCTTCAAAAGAACAACACCTGTCGATAATTAAACAATTGAAATCGGATGTACCATCATGGAATGAATGTGACACTCAGAGGAAGACAGAACTCATTCAATATTGGCGGCAAAAATGGAATTGGGATATAGATCTCGATGTTGTATTGACAAAAAGTGTTGACTCTCCACCCTGGCAAAGTGTTAGATTAATCGGCCATCGAGGGTCAGGGAAAACTTCTAGACCAGTAATGAAATAATTACTCGATATGACGCAAGGTTTGCTGTTCTGCAAAATATTTTGGTCGATAAATTGGAACACCCTTGCCACCACGGAAAACAGAACGCTCATCAACAATTTGTGCACCAATTCCAGCAACTCTAGCCCAACCGAAAAAGGTAGTATAGTAAGTTGGGTCTTTCAATCCTGCATGATGTAATAATGCACCGCTAGCAATATCGACATTAGCATTTGGATTACTTATTTTCGAATTCTCTCCTAAGACTCTAGGGGCTACTTCACGTAGTGTTCTGATAATCTTGAAATTTTCATCATTTGGACAGATTTCTTCTCCAAGTTCAAATTGTACAGTAGCCCGAGGGTCTTCAACTCTTAGAACAGCATGTCCAAACCCAAAAATTGGCCTACCAGCATCTAATTCTGCTCGCACGAAGGCTTCTACTTCTGTGGTATCACTCGTTCCAATTTTCAAAACAAATTCTAAGCATGATTGGTTAGCACGCCCATGAAGAGGGCCCGATAATGCATTCATAGCACCCGCCATTGATGAATAAACAGTCGCTTTACCTGATGCTACTGCCTTTCCAGTGAAAGTTGAAAGATTACCTCCACCATGATCCATATGCAATACAAGGTATGTTGAAATAACTCTATTCATAACTCCATGATTTACATTGTCTAGTTCCAAAGTACTGATGAATCTATCAACTAAAGAAAGAGATGTATCATCATCAGGAATATTGGAGTCACGCCCTTCTCTAATTCTAAAAATTAAGCCCATTAATCTAGGCATTCTAGCAATTAGATTCAATGCATCTTCTTTCCAATCATCGGTCGTATCAAACATTCCAAGGGTGTGAATTCCAACAGATAGCCAATCCATAGGGTGGCCGGATTTAGGGAGAGTACGCAAAACTGATTCCAAGTCTCCCGGAATTTTCGCTCTGCTAGCTAAATCTTTGCGGATTTCAAGAGATTGTTGTGCATTAGGTAATTCTTTATTCAGTAAAAGATAAACAATATCTTCAGGTTCAAAACTCGCCAATTCTCTAATTGGGTATCCACAATAGTGAACACCTTCAGTAGGAGTGACAAAAGAGGTACGACATGTGCCGACTGGGACTCCTCTTAGACCAATATTTAGATGCTCATCTGTCATCTCCAGTAGTATATCATCATCAGTCAATTTAATCCCCCTCAACAATCCGAGAAAACACTTGTGTATAAAGTCGGCCTCTAAATATTCGAATCAATCGAAAGGTCATCGCTTATTACCTGGCCAACTGCGGAAACCCTTTGTTGACTGTCTGTCTGAAAAAATTTGAATTCTAATTGTATTTCCATCAATTACAATGGCATCATCTGAAGTTAAACCGGGGCATGACTTCTTAACTTCATTCCAAGCTCTTTGGGAAGATAGATTTTCTGACCACCAAGGAAATGCTGCACATTGCTGGGGTCTAACCTGATAAATTTCACATTGTTTTAATCCATCTAAGTAAATACATATCCCATCGGTTTCACGACTATTTAGGATATATCTTCCATCTAATGTCTGAGTACAATCTCTTTCCAACCAATCTGAAACCTCCATGTCGAAGTGGTTTGCTATTCTTTGTGCATCATTTATGCTGAGAAATACAATTCCTCCAGGTTCATCGCAACACTTACCACATTCTGGTTGACAAGAGAAGGGAACCCCCTTCATCCACCAAGGTGATTTCATTCTTCTTCACCTGAAACAAGAACTGATTTTGCAGTTAACGTAGTAGTTCCCTGGACCTCATCCGGATGAGGTACTAGTGTTTGTTTTATTTCTCTAATAGAATTACTTTGGTCTAAATTAGAATCTAAAAGGTCATCTATCGAGACATTCGCATCATCAAGATTCCATTCACCTTCGGGTTCATGACTATCTAAAATAGAGGAAATGTTGGAAGAAACTTTCAGAATGCTAGTTTTTGCTGTACGTTGTTTTTTCCTTCTTCGTTTTGCAGGTTTACGAATTAGTTTAGCCTCAACAAACTCTGGTAAAGGTTCTTTCTCCGGGTCGATTTCAACTAACTTTTGTTCGAGTTCACGCAGATCATCTGCAATCAGAATTAGATCTTCAAGTGATGCATCACTAGCCCTCTGTGCCAATTCCAACATAGAATTTTCAAGACCTTCCAAGATAATGGAATTCTCACTCAATTCTAGTTCCGCAGATTCAAACTGACCATCAAGATTCATCTCAATATCGGTTAGGATATCTGCTGCTTTGCCAAAGTCCTCACCTCGAATACGGTTTCTTTGAGCAACTAAATGCTTGTCACGGTCATGTAAATCTAAAACCGATGGTGCCTCAGGTGTTAAATCTTCAAGTGTAGTTTTGACATGCCTCTCTAGGAGGTCAACCTGTGAATTAGATAGTTCCTCAACATCCCAATTAGGAGGTTCATAGTGCTCTGAAAGTTCGGGTAGTTCACTGGTTAATTCTATGCCTCCAATTTCATGGTCACTGTAAACCACATCGACAGCATTTGAAATCAGCCTTTGAGCGATATCCTCCACTCGCTCCCGGACGATTTCATCATGCTCCATCTGTGATTCAAGAGGCATATCTGATAGAATTGAAGATACATCATGAGCATCTACTATTTGCTCACCACTTCGAATAAAATTAGCTAATTTTTCTAGATTAGAATTCGTCGAACGCCAACCCACAGAATCATGAGTGACAAGAGTTGCCAACTGACTATCATCAAGAACAAGATTCAATTCAATAGCCTGCCTTCTAGCAAATAGCATCAAACTTCCAGCACTAGGCTGTTTTATCGAAGTTTGAACACATCCCCTGCATAAATCCCACAGTCTAGATGCAGGCCATTCACTTGGAGAACATGAAGATGTCAAAACTACATGCACATTCAAATTCAAAGCATAATCTATCATCTTGCCAATAGAATTGGAGAGCATCTTATTTTCAGCGATCATATCAATATCATCAAAAGCCAGAAGACTACATCCAATCAAGGATTCTTGCCATCCTTCAGGGAGTGATTCTAAATCCTCTAATTCCACTCCCGACAGAAGAAATACATGTCCTTCATGACGCTGTAATATCGCTTGGGAAATAGCATGGATAAGATGAGAACGGCCAGTCTCTCCATCACCAATGATGAGTAGTGGGTTTAGTCCATCCCCAGTTGAATCAACGACTCCTTCTGCTAATTGTGTTGCTCGACGATTCTCGACAATAGTAACCCACTGTTTGAAGGTTTTATGAGTTTCAAAGTCAAGTTTTTTAGGCCAGTCAAAATCCTTTGGAATGTAAACCGAGTGATGATGGGCTGCAAGAGAAATTTCATTTTCCAATTCAATATGAGTCAACTTTTGACTCCTTCTTTGCCCTTGCACTACGCTTTTCCACACTGGAATTCCATCATGGTCATATCCAAGATAATTATTATCATCTCCATACATCGATTGACTATCTTCATCTATTGATGCAAGGGTTCTTTCGCGTAAGTTAGCCAACCGCTTTGCTACAACATCCGAAATGTCATCTCCGTTGTTTTCCAAGTCTATGGAAGGTTTGAAGTTACGACTTTCACGTCCAAGTACATGGTCTGCGATAAGGTCGAAAGTCGGTCTTGATGAAACTCCAACTCTCTGTAATAACTTGGCTCTGCGAGTATCTGCAACCGATTTCCGTCCGAGCATTTTGTTTAACTTAGAACGAGCAGGCATGAAATCTTTTGATGGTTCAGTATCATTATCTTCTGCCGAAGAATTATCCAAAGACTGTAAGTGACGCTTGGCATTATTTAGCGCTGAATTTAATCTATCCTTACGAGTCATCATTGATTATCACCATTGACTCTATTTATTTCTTTTCCGTTTTCATCATACAAAGTAGTCGAGGATTTATCAGAGTTCTCTTCTTTTGACCACTCTTCATAGTGTTGCTCAATAGTGGTATTACTCTGTTTCCTTGTAGCGGATTCTCTGGAAAACTTAGACTCCTCGTTTTTGACTTCGACTCTTCTTGCCATCAAAGGACTTAACGAAGTATCTCTGCTTTCACCCGATTTTTGATACTGGATCGTCTTTTTGGTTTGCATTATGCCCATAGAAGGAATTCTCTTGGCAGCCTTCTGTTTACTTGCTTGTATCAACGATTTATCAGAGGTTTGGCCCTTTACTCTAAAGGTTTTATCAAATGCATTATCTTGACGCTTTGAATATTCTTCTAAGTTGTCTGCAATACCTAATTTCCTTGTAGGGAAATTGTCAAGTTTTTCAAAACTATCGACTTGAGTATTGTTTTTGACAGCAGCTAACATCCTGCTCTTGGAAGAATTAACTGAGTTACTCGAAGGTTTAACCTTCCGAGATTTACGTCTCTTGATTCTAATTGGACTGCGTGGGACAGGCTTCTTTTCAATTACAGTCAATGGAATATCTGAAATTACTAAAGTATCATCGACAGATTCTACGACATCTAAAGTTTCAGAAAGTATAACTTTTTCAGATTCAAATGACTTTTCGAGTTCCTCCAAACTATCATCTCCATATTTCCCAACACTTACAATAGGCTTAGAGATTAAATCCTCACTTGAATCCTCGAATACCTCTGGGGTTTCTGAAATATCGATACTTTGATGAGATTCTTGTTCCCATTGTTCAACCACTTGTGCTAAATTCTCTCCGGCTGAAATTGCATCATCTGCTTCAATAATCGTACTTCCACCTGTAAGTTCGAAATCTACATTATGAATCATATCCCCAGTTCTAGATGAAAGTAGGTTAAGTTGCTGTTCAATCCATCTTGATTCCTCTTCACCGAGATCTACACAAATTGGATGTTCAAACAAAGATTCTTCCTCCATCAACCATAATTCAACCATACTCGTTGAAAGTTCTTCAACTTCTCTTGTGATACTATGCCTGGTAGATGATTCAAATGCTGAAAGGTCACATGACAGCAACATTGCATGGTCTTCCATACGAACTTCATCAGCGATGGTTCGGATAAACTCCATCATTGCTGTGTCATCATTACGACTGGAAAGGTATTCAAGCCCGTCGATTGAAATTATTGCCTGCTTATTGGCCCATAAGAAATTCATAATTCTCTTACGAAGTATGTCCAAATTCGATGAAATTGCACTTTTATCATCACTACTACTCAACCAAAGGCAGGAACTTGTAGGTATGTCATGATTCCTATTCAAAAATTTAGGATTGGTTCGAGTAATAACAAGAATCGGCCTCCCATGACTTGCTAGAGCACTTGATAATTCAACAACTAAATTTGAATCTTCGGCATCAAATAGTAGTACATCACCGAGATTCAGTTGGCGGTTATCCCCTTCAAGACGCCTTAGTTGTGCCTGCGATTTTTGGCGGATAAACTCTGGTGCTTCTACAGTTGGTTCCACCTCAGGTAATCGATTATCCCGAACCCATCGCCTTGATTGTAACTTCACTTGATTCCACCATTGGTCATCTTCTTCAGAGCCATTTTGCTCTTGAGAGTAAACACCAGCATCTGGATATAGTCTGATGACTTTTTCTAATTCATCATCTGATAATTCATGTAATGAAATTAATGCATCTACCGCAGTAGCATCACTTTCAATCTCTAACAATGCTTCAATGCCAGTCTTTATCGCATCCGATTCATGAATGGCAATTTTGGGAATCCCATCCTGAATTACAATCTGACTAATACGTGGCATAAGTTCCTTCGGTTTACGCTCAACACGAATGTGCCCAGACACTCCAAGTCTCGACATATCTCCTGCAAGTTGTCTCAATGCATCGTGCCCACCACGACGAACTTCAATGACAACACCCTGAGGTAATTCGACCACTAGATAGACCCCTACGGGTCAAGCCTTCACTATATGTTCTTGAAAGGTGCGGATGAAATTCTAGGAAAAGTTAGGTTTTGATACTACTTGTAAAACACCATCAAGTGATTGTAAAGTCTAATTGGTCTAATTATTAGCACACGTTATGGCAGAGGAAGGTGAACTACCCAAAGGGATGCTAACATTTCATCAGTTACCTGTATCAAAGCCTCAGAGAAATCAACTCATATTGATGGTTTTGGTAATCTTGGCATTGGGCTTGATATCGATTATGTCATGGATTTCTCTAGAACTACCAATATGGTCGATTATCATTACTTTGATGATGATTGCTCTCGCTTCTATACTATTTTTACCAACACAATTAGCCATAATGAATACCCCTTTAGCCGTAAATCTGAATCATCCGTTTTTCGATGAACAGCCGATGGGCAATGCTGAGGTGTATATCGGGCTCTCTAATAATAATTGGATTAGTCCAGGAAAGTATAGATTAAAACTATTAAAAGATGATTTAATTGGTGGCTACAATATTGTAGAGGATAATGAAAATTATACAAGTATCGGTCATTTTAGTAGTTCAACCAATTATAAGATTCTTAAAATGCAGGTTACCCTCATTAATCAAGCATTATCACTGCGTGATGCTGTTAACGAAGTACAAGATGATATTGAAGAGGCTAGAGTAAGAGAAGATGAGGAAAGTGGACTGCTTGAAAGAGAGTGGATGGGTGAAGAAGAGATGGAAATAGCTGGGCCGATTTCGAAAATGATTGGAAGAAGCGAATGAATATTCAATTTTTGCCCTGTATATTCAAAGGCTTAATCGTTTTCGATGATTTGTGAATAGACTGTCAAACTGGAAATTAAAGATTGAGTCTCTTGATTCCAAAGAAAGTGAGACACTCCTCGGAACATCTCTCTCCAAATTGTTCACCAAGTTGCCGCTTTGGCTTTCTCACCCATCTAATATAGGAGGATTTTACGGACTATTAGTTGCAGTTGCACTACTACTTCCATATCGTTTTGCCAATGACGACCATGCTGGTTGGCTCACTGACTGGGGGCTTCATTGTTGCCTTCTGCTAGTCGCTTGCTTCTTCCTAGGACTTTGTTCTACTATAATAGTGAGTTTTACCGGAAGATTCCCTGCCGCTCCTCCACGTTCAATTCTCTATCCTATGCCGTTTTTAGGGTTGGCTCTTCTGACTATTGACCGAACAGATATTTTACAGATCCCAGCAGCATTATCATGGCTGTTAATGCTCCTTCCCGGTCCTATGTATGTCCATTTATCATGGGCCCCTAGATGGCGCCTATTATGTATGATAGAAGATGGTAGAAATCCTTTCGAGTCAATAGAAAGTGAAGAAAAAAGTTATGAAAAATTAACTATTGATGAAGATTTTAAAGATACTGAACTCATATCAGTAATAAATGATTTCGAGTCCGAATAATTAGATTATTCCGACTTCAGGTCCTACTTTCTCGAATATAGAAAGTACTTCATCAAGGTCTTCTCTTGAAAGCCCAGAAGACATCTGCGTACGAATTCGTGCTTTATCTCTAGCGACCATAGGAAATACAATCGCTCCTGCCATTACACCATGCTTAGCAAGAGAATTAGTCATCGATTTAGCAATACTCGATTCACCACACATAACTGGGATAATTGGGGTAGTAGAAACTCCTGTATCAAAACCTAGATTTTGTAATTCTTTTCTAAAATAATTGGTATTTTCCCAGAGTTTTTGATGATGTTCTGGTTCTTCCATCAGTACTTCCACCGCTGCTTTTTGTGCTGCTGCTACACCAGGGGGTTGTGAGCCAGAAAGAAGCCATGAGCGTGAATGATTTAGTGCATAATTCCTAGTCATTTCACTACCTGCAAGAATTCCACCTTGTACACCAAGTGCCTTTGAGAAAGACCCGACCTCAAAGTCGACTTTGCCTTGTAATTTGAAGTGGTCAACAATACCTGCTCCGCCATCTCCAAGAACTCCTTCACCATGACAATCATCGACATATATCATAGCATCATATTCGTCTGCCAACTTATGGATTTCGTCTAGTGGCGCCATATCCCCATCCATTGAAAACACACCATCGGTAATAATCAATTTACGACCACTGTTCTCATGTTGACGAAGAACCGCCTCCAATTCACCCATGTCGTTGTGCGCATATACGCCACGACTTGCTTTGGTTAATCTAACTCCATCAATTATGGAACCATGATTTAATTCATCGCTGATAATTACATCCTGAGGACCTGAAACAAGAGTAGGGATAAGACCAACATTGACAGTGTATCCAGCGGAATAGATTAGAGATGATTCAACTTTTTTAAATTCAGCAACTTTTCTTTCCGCTTCCAAATGTATGTCCATTGTACCTGCAATAGCCCTAACGCTTCCACTACCAGTACCATATTTTCTGGTTGCTGAAATCATGGCTTCAACGACTTTTGGGTGGGTTGTCAAGTTTAGATAGTTGTTGGAGGATAACATAATTGTAGGCTTACCCTCAATAGTACACCTAGGTTCATTGGAACTTTCTAGAGTTGGAGGTTCCCACAATAATGATTGTGAAGATAGTTGTTCATACCTTTCTTTCATCCATGACATATCACTAGGCATAGTCTCACCAAAGGGATGGAAGGGGTGATACTTGAAGTGCTTTTGTATCGTTTCGCAACAAGAAAAATACATGAAACTCAAAAAGGGCGGGCTCTTCGGATGCCTGTGCGGATAAGTGGAATAGTCAGTAGTGGACTTGGCAGAGCACATGTATTCATGGCTCAAAAGCACTACCAAGAACAATTTCTCTCTTTGATAGGTAAGACGGTGTGGCCAGGAACTCTAAATCTAAGCGTCTCTCAGTCTAATCTAATCAATTATATTGCTTTGAGAATGAAATCTGGAATAGATACACTCGATGCAGAACAACAAGATCTCGAGGAAGCAAAGAAAGTCCCTCTAGAGCAGATTGAAAGTCATCGAATCAGGGGATTCCTTAGAGATGGTATTTCATTCGGTGGAGCTACTGCTTTCAAAGCCGAATTTATTGTTGGTGAAAGAACAGTAGATTGTGCAGTACTTATTCCTGATTTGACCAGACACTTCGATGTAGTAGAGGTCATCTCTCCTACTTTCCTAAGAGAACACCTTGATCTAAAAGACGGTGATGAAGTAGAACTGGAACTGGAATTAAACTAATCTGGATTGTGTTTTACAACGGGTAGTCTGCCTAGATAAGCCCACTCATGGTATAGCATACTTTTCATTTCCAAGCGTGCTCCATGTTCCCACCTTCCACGCATAGTCCTTTCAAGTGCTAAATCACTGGGAACTTCGGTAAATGTAAATTCAGTGTTCCCCTCTGCAGGAATAGGGAACTTCTCCCAAGAAACCCCCCATAATACCAACCAGTCGGGAGGAGCAACACCAAAATCCACTGGTGTTAAGGGGTCAGAAATAGCATTCTTTATGTCATCAATAGATAATTCACCTGATGATAGTTTGAATAGAGCCATTGCTGTACGACGGACTTGATTCCAAAGAAATGCTTCCCCTATTATTTCAAAGCCAACAACTCGACCTTGGACAATCCAAGGGGAACAAGAGAAAATCTTCCTCAATGGATTCTTTCCCTCTTCCATTCTAGCAAAATTTCGAGCATCATAAGTTCCAACAAAAAGATTAAGCCATTGTGAAAAAACCTCACCGGGATATTTCCATGATTCTATCCCTTCCAGTCGATATCTGTAAACTCGATGCTTGGCAATTCGAGGATTCCATTGTTCATCAACTTCATGCACATCTAAAAATGCGATTTCATCTGAGATATGGTCATCGACTGCTCTAATCATTTTACGAGGAGTCAATGCTTCCCACAAACTTCTCTTTATCGTGACTACACCACCATTCAATCTGACATTGACACCAGCATCAGTTCGACTTGAAAGAACTAGATTATGACCTTCTAATGTATGGTCAAGCCATTTTAATTGATTGAAGGCTTTAACCAATTCACCCTGAACTGTTTTGACATCAGGTTGAATTTGGCTACCATGGAAACTATCGCCTAGATATCCAATGCGAAAGGCAAGACGAACGTAGTCGTTCGTCAAAGTTCCACCTCAGTCTTCGCTACCAAGTACTTCAATGGCTTCTTCGACGCTAAATCCTAAGCCTCCAACAGCCCACAATAGAGCCTGCTTCAACCATGGTTGTACAGTTGAGGCTTTACGGGAAGGGTCCATCACTTCGATGGCATCCACTAAGTTTCTGCTTGCTTGGTAGAGAATATCATCTACAGGTATATCTTCAATCTCCAATTTCTTGGAATATCTCTGAAATTCTTTGACAGCCACTGGTACACGTCGGCATTCGAGTGCGAAGGCTGCAAAATCTGCGATATATTCGACATTCTCTTCATCAAGTTGCATGGCTTTCTTGTAAGACATCATAATCTTGCCACCAGGGACAACATCTTCTTGTTCTTCTGTATTTAGCATATTTGCAAATTCTGCAAATGTGTGATGCACAATGGCTACACCAGAATGGGTTTTTGCCTTTGCTTCCAAATCGGCAACAGCACCTGCTAAGTCGCCACCTCTAAACAATTCAATCGCTGATTCTAATATCTCGTCGCTCATAATAAGTCCTCTACAAATGGGGGGGAGAGGTTTCAGTTCTTGAAAGACTCGCTTGGAAGAGTTCAATCTTCATCCGAATTTGTTCCTGTAATTGAGTCCTTAAGGTCACTCAAAAGGTTGGATTGGCTATGCTTTTTATGCATTTCATTTAGCAACATCTTACACTTTTCCCAGTGTCTAATGGAGTAGAAGCAATGCTTAGGGTCTGGCCTTACCGTTTTGATGGTTCTCTGATAACTCATCAAAGCAAAGAAAGAGCGAATCAAGGATTTTCCTGCTTTACCAGCAGCAGAATCATCCACTTTTTCGGCTGTACCTGGCATTGATACTGCACCACCAGCACCTAAGGTCTCATCGACAATCCCAACACCTGAATCAGTCAATATTGAGACTGTAGCGAAACCACAAATAGTTCCAACTGGTGAACGATCTACAATTACTTCAGAGATTCTATCGAAAAGAATTCTTCGATGAGCTCTTGATAATAAGAAACTGTGCTCGAAAATCACCGCATCGGAAGTTATAGCATAGTGGAAACTATTTTGATAGTAGAATGTCAAAAGCCAAAATAATCCACTGTATACAATTCCAAAGATTGTGAAACTATATCCGAAAGGAATGAAATCCATATCGTTATCCATTCCAAATAAGTTGGACATGAACCCAAGGAAATCATCAAACTGAATAATAACTGGAGTTACAGCTACCAAAAACAACCACATTGTAACCCATCTTCCAGATGTCGAGGTATTCATCAATCGATTTAACCAAGTAAGGAAAAGCATTGCAAAGACGAAACTGAAAGACATTTGGTCGCTGGTAGTGAAATCGATAAAAGCCCAAACTACGCCCATGAAACCTTCAGCATCATTACCAAGTGATTCAACATGTCCAAAAATTAAGTGTAGTAGTAAAACTACGGCACCAAGTACATATAATCCCAAAAAGGCGAAGATACTCGGCTTCTTTGTCAATAATATTTCTTCTCCGTCGATTAAACGAAAGGTCTTGGCTAATTTTTCGGCATTTTTTACTTCCGACTCTTCATCAGTTGTCTTTTCTTCGGTTACTTCATCACTCATAGTAAGCCTCCTAATATGGCTTTAGTGACTTATCCATCATGAACCTTCCCCCTTCATAAAGAGAAAAGTCAGTGAAGAAGGCCCCAAGAATGTTCTGCATTACCTCTTATCCAAGAATAGTCATTATGGGTACGGATTCCTGTTTCATCTACTATTTTGAGATATTTTGTTTCAAGAGGATATTCATTGTAGGTGAAATGCGAGGTTAGCCCTCCCCTAGTGGGTTGCTCAAAGGTCCAATGGGCACGATCAACTGCATCAGCTCTAAGAGATATACTGGTTTTATTATTCCACATCTTGATAATGAAACTTGGCAAAGGGGCACCAGGATGATGTCCATGTTTACCTTCGGAGCGGTTAGATATCTCTTTCGCAATTTGTACGTGAGTGAACTTTTCAGAGCGGTTATTTTTAGCATCATGAAATAGGCCGCCTTGTGAAAGACTAATATGGGTTAAATCACGTTTCTTCCATGGCCTATTATCACGTGCAGCTATTGTGAAACTTAGGTGTGGTAAGAACCAGTCAATGTATGAGCCGTCATCAAGATGTAAAACACCCCAATACCACGGAACTGAAGGGGCTTGTACACACACTTTTTGGAAATATGCAGTTCCTTTGATATTCTCATCATCTAAACTACCTTCCACTTTACAGCCGTGTAGTCTAAGAATATCATAGCCCATATTCATCGCATATGTGGCTGTAGCATGTCTTGCTGTAGACATCGCCTCATTCCAAGGAGTGATTTTAAATTTCATCTTTTCAGGAACTAATCCTGGAACTGGTTGTTCATCTGCGGTAAGGTTAAGCCAGAACTCGGATAGGTCACTTTTCAAACCCATCGATAAATCATCTTCCAGAAGCGGTACAACTGCACCTCCACCGCGCCCAGAATCATCTGATGAATTTGGCCACTTTGAATGAGTATCATCCATTGTGATGATTCTACATTTTCTCTTTATCAATGGCTCATGCATTCTCTTACCATCATACCACCAAGCACATACCATACCATCTAGCGCGATTCCACTCTCTTCATCAAACCCAGGGCGACCTTCAGGCTCCCAAATTGTATCACTAACTGTTACTTTTGAATTATCTTTAGTAGACCATAGAACCATCAGTTGCTTTCCACTTGGATTTCCATTTTCATCCTCAAGCATCAAAAGCCACCACCACCAATCCCAAGTAAGGTGATTTAGCGGGGGCCTTTCTTGTAATTTCCACATACGTGAAAGGTCACCGGTAAACGATTCCATTTCAGAACTCATTCAATTTCCTTTCCTTTGAATATTAGTCCACCGACCAACCATAGGGCTGCCGCTTGAACAAGTAGTACAATTGTAGAAATAAGCATCGAAACAAATGGACTGAAATTGCCAAGTCCAGGCTTGGAACTGAAGTAATTTAGTGGAACTGCACCTTCAATTGAACTACCAAATAGTCCTGTTCCATCACCACCACCGCCCCATAGGCCCATTTGGATGAATATATCTAAATCTGGCCAAACTAGCATGGCTGCAGAGTCTATAATTGTCAAAGACCAACCAATTACTGAGAATCTAAGTATAGATGATTCCGGTACTCCCATTGAAAGTAACGCCATCCCAAGTTCCCATGCTGCGAAAGGAATTGCTAAAATCACTCCATACCTCCAAAGTACTCCAAAGAAACAGAACAGCATCCCATAAACTAATGTCGCCAGCATCGCGGCAAATAAGACCGATAACCAGATTCCAAAATCCGAGAATCTGAAAAACGAATCACTTGGGCCAGCCAAACCAGTAACTATGGCTGAAATGAAAACAAGTATCGCCAAATATGGCCACACTATCCCCAAGTATCCCAATATTCTGTAAAGAAACACCTCTGTTCTAGCTATTGGTTTAGACAACATGTAGTGCATTGTTCCTGAAGACATCTCATCTCTGATAAGTCCTGTAGCCAAAAATAGTGGAACAAATATTCCGATAATGAATACAAATCCGAGTTTACCGATAGCCAATATTGACGCTCTATGAATTGCTTCTTTTGCATAGGCGGCATCATCAGGGTCTTCGTCGACAAAGTTATCGGCCTCTACAGTAAAACCTTCTGACACAAGTTCTATTGGACCTTGAAGAACTACATCACAGGGGATGTTATTGTCATTGGAATCTTTCTGTGAATCGGTTCTATCCTCTCGATTGCAATCACCGTCATCATCGTAACCTACAGATATTGTTTGCCCTGCACCTGGAGTTGAATTCCAATCAAAATCATCTTCATCTATCCATTTTTCTGGCGGGTCGGGCTCCACCGGTGGAACCAACAGACCAGGATGAGAATCGGCAGAATACGGGTCTGTTCCATACACTCGTTCTTGACCAGTAGGATATCCATCACCATCCCAATCAGCTGAATCACCATCGTTATCTATTGACTCATAGCCCTGCTGCATTCCATCAACATAGAATAGTAAGAGTATACTGATCACTAAAAATCCAACAATCAAAACAACCCATGTGGAAAGTTTAGTTCTGTACTGGCGCATAGTGAATTCAGTGACTGCTGCTGCTTTACGGTCAAGAGCTCGGAAAATAGTATTAGTTTTCTCAGCCATCACATTCGACCTCCACCGGTAAGATAGCCCAAAATCGATTCTAAATCATCATCTGGATTATCTATTGAATCTACCCTTTGCCCACTTTCTATGATTGCCTTAGGCAAGTGTGAATGGAAAGAACCCAAATTATGAGTTTGGATTGAAAGGATATTACCCTCTGGGAAAAATATACCATGAACAGAATCTATTTCTAAGATTGTCTTTGCTAGTTGTTTAGGATTTTCAGTTTCAAGTTCAATCTTGTGTGGTATATTATCAAGCCTTTCCCTAATAGCATGTAAGTTTCCGAGAGCCAATAATCTTCCATGATGTAGAATCACTATTTGTTCAGTTATTCTCTCTATCTCATGAAGAATGTGGCTGCTGACAATAACTGTTCTACCCATTCTACCAAGTTCTCTAATCACATTCATGATTGTAGTCCTTGCAAGTGGGTCACAGCCTTGTAGAGGCTCATCGAGAATAATCAATTCAGGATCGTTGACAAGAGCATGTGCTATTTTTGTTCTTTGACGCATACCTTTCGAGAAGCGTCCAATCTGCTTATGAGCCACATCAGAAAGTCCAACAAAGTCCAAAACTCGTTCTGCTTCAATTTTAGCTTCATCTCTCTTAAGTCCGTTTAATCTAGCAAATGTCGAAATAAAATCATGCGCAGTCATCCAATCATACATCTTTTCATGTTCGGGTACAAATCCAACTCTAGAATATGGTGCTGGGTTTTTCCACGGGTCTGTACCAAACAATCTAACTTGCCCTGAACTCGGCTTAATCTTACCCATTAGAATCTTGAACAATGTAGATTTACCCGCACCATTAAGACCAAGGATTCCAGTCACTCCACCACTTAACGAGAGAGTTATTCCTGTCAATGCATGAATCCTACCATAAGTCTTTGAAACATTCTCAAGAAGTATGACTGGAGCATTTTGTTCAGGAACCCACTCCTTTGTTTGAGGTAGACCTTTTTGGTCAAAATCTGGCATCATTCTCTTGTCACCTCCATCGAAGAAACTCTAGAACTCAGGACATAAAGCGATAAGGCATTCATTACTACTAAAGAGGCTAATGACCATGTCCATGAATATTGATTGTAAGTTGGTTGGGTTCCAATAATTGTTTGCCCAACATGTGCTAAGCAATCATATGGAGATAGTAGATAAAGGATTTCTCTATCAAATAATTGTGATACGATTATTGCTAAAGTTTTGGTACCAAGAACGATGGCAATCAGACCAATCCCTGGAAAGAACTTACCTTTTGAAACACTGGAAAGACCTAAGCCGATACTGGTGTAAGTAATAATCAGTAAAGTACCTCCGATGAATGCTGCAATAAACTGTGGAAATGTATCGATAATCCAAGCCCAGCCTCTACCCATGCTTATTATCTCAGAAAAATAGTATAAGCAAAGTGTCAAAAGAACAATCATGGCTTGAATTATTGCAACTGAGAGATACTTCATCATAACATAATCAAATCGATTAATCGGTCTTGAGAAATAAAGGGCAGAGGTTCCATGTAACCTATCTTCAGAGATGACTCCACCGACAAGAAGGGCTGCAACAATTGGGAAATACAAAACATTTCTTGGAAAGAAACCGAGTACATGGCCGTACAGGTTATCACGGTTTACACCCCAGACTGAATGTAAGTCTGCACTTCCAATCAACGCTGATAGTAATGTAAGGCCGACATCTGCTAAAGATGCGATGAAAACAACCACTAGGAAGAGGCGAGTAGGTATGCTCCAAGGTCGATGACCTTTACGGAAAATCCCTGCCACATGGTGTCTTAAAATCGCCCAGTTCCTCATCCAGCGAGGATTCAAAGTACCATTCCAAGGCTGATATACTTGTTCGAAGATAAATCCTGTTGTATCCTTTGATGGGGCAACTTGAGCAGTATTTACTTCATCTCCTTGAGAAGAACCCCAAGCGGAATCCATTCTACCCTGGCCTTTTACCGGAGCATCAGCATCATATGATACGTCTTGAAAATCTAACTCGATAGAACTCGGCGCAGGCGCTTGAGCCTCATCTTCTAGTGTCATGATGAGCCACCCCCCATACTCTTTGGAGCATCTACTTGCCTTGCTTTAATCGGGCTTCGGAGTAAATCTTCACTGGTCTTCACCTCATACCCGAGGTTTTCCATAATAACTAGGAATAAATCTTCGAGTGAGGCTTCATATTCATGCATCCTACGAATTTGAGCGCCTGATTCAGCAGCACATTTCAGAATAAGAGTAGTCGTGTCTTCACCAATATGTTGAATCCTCATAATTCGCCCTTCTCTTCTAACTGTCAAACCAGCCTTTGCCATAGATTCTTCAAGTTTAGTCGCCCCTCCCCAAACATGTATCTCGATTTCTCTATCGATATCTTTTAGGTCTTCTATGCGACCTTGAGCGGCAAGTTTGCCCTTGTGTAAAAGAACAATATTATCACAGACTCTTTCTACATCATCCATTAAGTGCGAAGCCATCAAAACAGACCTATTACCAGTATTGACGGTGTTTTGAAGCGTGGTTATCATAAATTCTCTGGCTACTGAATCAAGACCATTAGATGGTTCATCTGCAATGATCAACTCAGGGTCATGAATGATAGCACATGCAAGTTTAGTCGCCTGTTTCATACCTGTCGAAAAACTGCCAATATTACGGTATCTCTGCTCACCAAGACCTACGTATTGTAATGCATCATGAGCCCTCGACATGGCAACAACCGGATTCATACCCAATAATTCACCAGAATATCTAACCTGATATATTGCATCCATATCGGGATTTAGAGCTTCATATTCTGGCATGTATCCAATACGAGAGCGAATCGCCGCTCCATCGGTTCGAATGTCATGTCCAAGAACAGTTCCTTCACCAGATGTTGCTTGAATTAGTCCAAGTATTGTTTTCAAGAAAGTAGACTTTCCAGCACCATTCGGCCCTAAAAGTCCAGTAGCACCTCTTTCGACCTTGAGGTTTAAATTCTCTAAAGCCATGTGTGGGCCGTATGATTTTGACAAATTTGAGGTTTTTATGATATAATCATCAGCCATATTGCCGCTCCCTCGAATTAGCGAGATTAGGTACGACTCTTCAACTATACCACTACATGATTAGTGATATTATTCAATTTTTATACCATCACGGGTCTTAATTGCAACACCTTTTTGGAAAGTAGCAAGTTCGTCAGAAGTACACTGAGATACACCATGACCGAGTAACTCACCTTTGCCATTAACAATCAGGCAAGCCTCGTTAGGCCTTAACCAAGGGTCACAAGCGGTTACAAAACCATGGAATACATTTCGGCCTTGACGGATGAAAGGTTCAGCATCATCATCGACTACCACAAATGCGAGGCCTTCACCGCAATAACCGAAAATATCTGTCTCTGAAAAATTATTTGGAATTTCACGTCTTCTATGACTGTGTAATTCGATAGCACCGTCGTTATTTAGAGAAAGACCACCATCGCCTAGGCGGAAACTAGCAAGATGTTTTTCAGAGGAACTAAGCACATTTTTTATCCTACCTTGACGATTGATAACAAATTCGGTTTGCTTAGTCATTTCATGAGATAGTTCACTTTGGATATTGAAAAATAGTGCAAATTTATCTGCTGCTTTTCTTCTACGCAGTTGTAGTTCCGAGGCTTCAAAGTCCTTTGACTCGATCGGCTTTTCTACAGAACCTTGCTCGACGACCCCCATTTCAACTAATTTAGCAAATGCTCGGTCAACTAGGCTGTCACCTTGGAGGTCGAGGGTGATAATACGTCTTTCACTCATTGAAAACTTTTCTAAGTCTTCTCTAATCATAGATAGATCAGGACGACTTCTCCACATCCATTCGGGGCCTACAATGTGTGTGAATGGATTGACATCTTCAAGAGAATAAGGCATTAAACCGATAGGTGTCAAAATCATAACTTCCAGCCCAGGAGCATGATGAATTATTCTGGTGACAAGATTATCACACCTCTCCCTCCATGGACCTGAACGACCATGAAGAATCAATACATCAGATGAACCGGAACCTCTTGGTGCTAAAGAATGCCATCTTGTGAACATCATGTGTCTTGCAGCAATTATGTGTGGCCTTGCTAATGTATCTTTACCACCCCAAGACTCTCCACCTTTTCGCGGAGTTGTTTGAGATTCAACAATCCAATCCCAACTTGATTCCCATGCTCCTTTTTGTGAACCGATTTCTTGTGATGCCAACTTTTCATCGAGTATCATTTCCTCTTTGAACATCTTTGAAATATTTCCAAGTGAAGGATTGGTAATCAACCATAGAAATGCCTCGCGAAGCGCCGGATGCTGATGACTTCGCCTCTCTACCATACGCCAAATAGTACCATCACGAACCGCTTGTTTACACCTTGCTAGTTCTGATAAAGTCACCTCCAGGTTGTATTTGGATAGAAGTTTTGTTCTCTCCTTGCCGTCCATCTCCCTCACTTCTTCAGGAGTTAGATGGGCAATGCTAGGAGTTGTAACCGGCCAATCGACTAAATTAGCTATTTTTTCTGTCCCCCATGGAGTCAAAAGGCGACCATCTCTTGCAAATAACGCATACGCCGCAGAGTCAAATAAATCCGCTCCAAGTGCAATGGACATTGGGAACAACATTGGATGTCCACAACCAAACATATGAACGGGTCGATTAGGCGGTAATTTTGGAAGAGAAGATAACATTATTTTTGCGTATTCTTTGTAACGGTGCTGTTCCATTACCGGTACGATTCCCCCGATTGGATGGACTGAAAAGTCGAACTTACCCATTTCACTGGCAGACTTTTCTCTCAATTCTTTGAACAATCCACCTTGAATAGGACCGTTTAACATGGTATCTTGAGAAGTATCGACACTGATTTGGGCTCTCGCTAAAGTTTCATCAACACAACTTTCGACTTCCAACTCGGTCATATCTGGACGCGAGAACACATCTAACATAGTAGCAATATCAACACCTATCGAGCGTTGAAACTCGACGATTTCCTCCACACCGACCTCCACATCTCCGTAGACATAAGCCTGGAAAGTACCGGAATCTGTCATTATTACGCCTGGATAATCTATCAGTTCATGAACTCCATCTTTTTGAGCCTTATTTTTCAATTCTTCATGTTTCCAAATGATATATGAATTGGTTATCAAAGCGCCAATGCCATACCTGTCCCACATTTCTCTAGGTTCAATTGTTCTAATATTAGGATTGATAACTGGAAGTAGTGCAGGAGTCTCTAATATTCCGTGATCGGTATGGAGACGGCCTAGACGAGCACGTCCATCCCTGTGAATGACTTCGAATTTACCCCTGTCTTGCTCTCTACAGGGCTTAGGGTCTTCTCGAGTGCCTTCTCGCCATGCTGCCATGACTGATGGCCGGTATGTGACCTCCTTCAAACCATCCGTAAAAATATGAAAAAATTAGTAGTTAATCTACAAACTCAACTTTGCCATGCGCCAAAATGAATTCGCGACCTAGTTCGTCGAATGAATCCAATAGAACACTCGAGAATTTGACTGATGAAATCTCTTTATCCGATTCTAAATCTGATTTGACACCTTCTAGTGTGCCTGGTGCTGCACCACATGAAAGGCAAGCTCCGGTCAAATCCAAGACTATGTTCAAACCCTTATCTGGTAACTCTAAGATTTCATAAGATGTTAATTTAATTCCTCCACCATGTCCATCAAGTGCAGCCCTAACTTCATTCAATCGAGAAAGTAAAGCCGGAATTATTTCCTCCGTATCAATTATTTCAATTAAAGATAAACTTCGAAATCTTTTTTCAGCCTCTTTATCGGTAACGTCATCTATACGTTTCTTAGCCTCTAACTTCATTGATTCTAGTGCTTCAGCAGCATATTTGGCGACTAAATCCTCATCGGGCATGAACGTTGCTCCACTACAATCAATTTGAACTCTTTTATTATCACTAAGGCTGGCTTTTAGGCTACCCTAAAAGCGGCATACTGCGTGACATTTCTTTACACCACTTCATAAGGGAGAGACTAGAGGTGAACCTGCAGGGGAGTCAAGATGGAAATTTTGAAAATAAATGATTTGCATGTGTCTGTGGATGATACCCCCATCATCAATGGTGTATCTATCACAATCAAAAAAGGGGAAATCCATGCAATCATGGGTCGTAATGGTGCTGGTAAATCAACTCTAGCAAATGTAGTGATGGGTCACCCATCATATGAAATCACATCAGGTGATGTAACATTCCTTGGAAAACCACTCGATGACTATGAAGTTCATGAAAGAGCACGCTCTGGAATGTTCCTTTCATTCCAGTATCCACCTTCCATACCAGGCGTACAGGTTGGAAATTTCTTGAAGAAGTCTGTTGCTTCTGTTAGAAACCAACAACTCAAAGCCAGAGAATTTAGAAAAGAACTTAATTCTGCAATGACGCAACTTGAGATGGATAAGTCGTTTCTTTCAAGATATGTTAATGACGGATTTAGCGGTGGAGAGAAAAAGCGTTTAGAAACTCTCCAAATGTTACTACTAAAACCACAATTGGCTCTACTTGATGAGACCGATTCCGGTCTTGATATCGATGCCCTTAGAGTCGTAGCAAAAGGAATTAACGAAATAGCACAAGATGCTGGATGCCTAATAATTACTCACTATCAAAGATTGCTTGATTTGGTAAAACCCGACTTTGTCCATGCTAT
This sequence comes from Candidatus Poseidoniaceae archaeon, assembly GCA_949372655.1. Taxonomy (GTDB): domain Archaea; phylum Thermoplasmatota; class Poseidoniia; order Poseidoniales; family Poseidoniaceae; genus MGIIa-L1. The sequence continues at coordinate 269,850 of CASIAI010000002.1, read as the reverse complement.
GATAGATGGAAAAATAGTCCAGTCCGGTGGACCTGAACTAGCATTAAAACTTGAAGAGAATGGATATGATTGGTTGGAGGCCTAAAAATGAGTGATTTAGCACATGAAGCAGTTGGAGATTATCGATATGGATTTCACGATCCAGAGCAATCAACAATAAGATTTGATAAAGGTCTTACAGAACAAGTTGTAAGAGATATTTCTGAACTAAAAAACGAGCCGAAATGGATGACTGATATACGAGTCAAAGCATATCATCACTTTATTGAAAGACCGATGCCAGAATGGGGTAATTGTAGCATGTTAGATAGTATTAAGTTCGAGAATATAACTTATTTCCTACGCTCCTCTAAGCAGACTGAGAACGATTGGGATGATGTTCCTGATGATATCAAGAATACGTTTGAAAGATTAGGAATTCCAGAAGCTGAACAAAAGTGGCTCGGTGGAGTTACTGCTCAGTATGAGTCTGAAGCGGTTTATCATTCGATTAGAGAAGACCTCGAACAACAAGGTGTTTTATTCTTTGATATGGATACTGGACTGAAAGAACATCCGGAGATTATCAAGAAATATTTCTGCAGCGTTGTACCATATTCCGATAATAAATTTGCAGCGTTAAACACTGCTGTTTGGTCAGGTGGCTCATTCATTTATGTGCCGAAAAATGTACATGTTGAGATGCCTGTTCAAGCCTACTTTAGAATTAATGCAAAGAATATGGGTCAATTTGAAAGAACCCTAATTATTGCAGATGAAGGTAGTAGTATACATTACGTTGAAGGTTGCACTGCACCAACATATTCCACAGATTCACTTCACTCAGCAGTAGTTGAATTGATTGCAATGGACAATGCTAAAATTAGATATTCTACTGTTCAAAACTGGTCAGCAAATGTGTATAACCTAGTCACAAAAAGAGGCATTGCACACTCTAATTCGGTAATTGAATGGGTCGATGGAAATATTGGCTCCAAGTTGACAATGAAGTATCCCTCGGTAATTCTAAAGGGCGAAGGAGCCCACGCTGAAGTTATTTCAGTTGCTTATTCAGGAGAAGGTCAACACCAAGATGCTGGTGCAAAGGTCCATCACCTTGCCCCAAGAACTACTTCCAACATTCTTTCGAAATCGATTTCTAAGAATGGTGGTCGTTCGTCATATAGAGGCCTGTTACAGGTAACTCCAAAAGCAGAAGGTTGCAGATCCAAGATTGTTTGTGACGCACTCATTCTAGACGATATTTCTCGCTCTGACACTTATCCTACTATGGAAATTGGAAATGCCACAGCAGATTTGGAACATGAAGCAAGTGTATCAAAAATATCTGGAGACCAATTATTTTACCTCATGAGTAGAGGGTTTAGTGAAAAGGAAGCAATGGGAATGATTGTAAACGGATTCTTTGAACCTTTCACAAGAGAACTTCCGATGGAATATGCGGTTGAACTAAACAAGTTGTTAGAATTAGAGATGGAGGGTTCTATCGGATGACGTACCTCGATATGGAGATCCCTTCACGTTCTTCACATCTTTGGCGATACACTCCCTGGAAACGCATCCACCCATCCAAAATTGATATTATTCCAAGTTGTGAAGAAGTCGTTTTCAATCACGAAGGTGATTGTATAATAAAAAAGGGAATACGTGATGTCAGCGATTCGAGTGATATATCCCGTGTATTTCTAAGTGAATGTAATAATAAAATGAATGTAATTGAAATTGATGGGAAAGGCCAATCCGTTCATATTAATTTAATTGCATCTGGTGATACAACTGTAAGTCATATTGATTTTCAGTGTAAAGGTGAGGCATCAATAATCATTCATCTTTCTGGTTCGAGTACTTGGACTGGTTTACATATTTCAGGCAATATTAGTAAAAACGCATCAATAGGATATGCTTTTGTCAATGAATTAGATGCAAATTCGAAATTACTTCGATGTGAAGACTGGAATTTACACCGTGATTCTTCTTTGGAGTATGGTGAACTTTCAATTGGCGGCTTTAGAAATAAGACCGATATTAGAACTAACCTACGTGATTCTAATTCTTCACTAAATCAAACTGTTGCTGTTTACGGTACTGATTCAAGGCATGATGACCACCACATGGAAATTAGACATATGGTTGAACACACCGATTCATCCTTGACCATGAATGCTGCATGCGGTGGGAGAAGTCACTCAATTGGAACTGGGCAATTATTAATCGATAAAGACGCCAACTACTCCAATGCAGGACAAGTATTTCACAACCTACTACTTTCACAAGATGCCAGAGCGGATGCGATTCCGGAACTTGAAGTTCTATCTGATGAAGTGAGTGCTGCACATGGTGCTGCAAGTGCTCCAATCGATAAAGAGCAGTTGCACTACCTTTTATCGCGTGGCCATTCTCCCGAGCAGGCTGAAGCGCTTATTGTGGAAGGCTTCCTTGTCAATACCTTCTCATCTTTGAGGAATCAAATAATATCGGAAGATTTGAAAACAAGACTTAAAATTCATCTAGAATGTGGTATCATTGGGTGATTATATGAGAGAGCAGTTTCCAATTCTTCAGCGTAAAGTCAATGGATACCCTTTGGTGTATCTTGATAATGCTGCAACTACTCAAAAACCACAAGTAGTCATTGATGCAATGAATGATTACTATACCAATTCTAATGCTAATGTTCACAGAGCAGTTCACACATTGGCAGGAGAGGCTACCGATGGATATGAAGCATGCAGAACTGCATTAAAAAATAGATTCAATGCACAAAGGGTAATCATAACTGGAGGAACTACAGAAGCGATCAACTTGGTAGCACATGCATGGGGTAAAGCAAATCTATCTCCAGGGGATGCAGTAGTTCTTACAGAAATGGAACATCACTCCGACATTGTTCCTTGGCAAATGCTAGCTAAAGAGTTAGACATTGAACTTCGCTATGTACCTGTTCAAGATGACTTAACTCTCGATATGGAAATCTTTGAGGCTTCACTAGAAGGAGCCAAATTGGTATGTGTCGTACACATTTCGAATGTTTTAGGAGTGTGTAATCCTGTTGAAAAAATAATCTCATTGGCCAAACAAAATGGGGCTCATGTATTACTTGATGCTGCTCAAAGCGTACCTCATCAAATTGTAGATTTCCAAAAACTCGGTGCTGATTTCATGGCATTTTCAGCACATAAAATGTGTGGACCGACTGGAATTGGAGCATTATTAGTAGACAATGATGTCTTTGAACAGATGCAGCCATTTATGGGAGGGGGCGATATGATAGAAACAGTTTCGATTCATGGGTCAACCTACCAAACTAATGAACATAAATTCGAGGCAGGAACACCTAAAATTGCTGAAGCAATTGGATGGCATGCTGCTTTAAAATGGATGGATGGAATAGACTTAGAATCCGAACATGTGCGATTATTAGAAATTGCAAGATGGTTATCTGACCAACTTCGCTCTATGGGTATGACAGTTTATGGTCGTCATGATGATGACGATGCAGCAGTAGTTTCATTTCTTCACCCCACTATGAATAGTGAAGATATGGCTCACTTACTCGATGCTAGAGGATTTGCTGTTAGAACTGGGCATCACTGTGCCCAACCTTTGCTTGAAAGACTGAATATTACTGGAACGGTTAGGGCGTCATTATACTTTTACAACTCTAGGGAAGAAGTAGAAAACTTTGTCAAGCAACTTTCTGAAATCTTGGAGAGATTCTCTTGAGTGACCTGATTACTCTTGAAGAATTAATCGAAGAGTTCCAAGATGTCGAGGATAAAATGGAACGACTTGAGATGGTTTTTGAACTATCTGAAGAAGTAGATTTCTTAGAAATTGAAAATTGGAATGACTTGACTCGTGTCAGAGGATGCCAATCTGAGGCACATGTGTTGGTATCTATCGAAGATGAATTAGTTAAATTAAGAGCCGGAGCAGATTCAAAGTTAGTTCAAGGTTTAATGGGGATTCTAACAATCGCCCTTAGAAATATTAGTCCAACAAGAGCACTCGAATTAACACCAGAATTTGCAAGTGAGATGGGAGTCTTGAACTCATTATCACCGAGTAGGTCGAATGGTTTTCGTAATATGTTTGACAAAGTAATGTATGAAATTCAAGAAAAAATGTAGGTGATAACATGGTTAACAAAGAAGCAGTATTAGAAGAATTAGACGAAGTCGAAGACCCTGAACTGAAACTTTCTATCGTCGAATTGGGTCTTGTTTATGATGTTCGAATTGAAGATAAAGATGATGGAAAGCATGCTGAAATCGATATTACATTAACCAGTCCGGGATGCCCTGCTGCTCCTGAAATAATGGCCGCAACACATAGGGCTGCCCTGAATACTAAGGGAATTAATAGTGTTCATGTTAATCTTGTATGGACTCCAAGATGGGATCCCAAAATTCATGCAAATGAAGATGCCAAAATGGATATGGGTATTTGGGATTAACGTTTTACTACAATCGTAAGTAAATCACCATCTTTCAAAGTGTGGTCGAGGCCTACACGTTGCCAATCAAACTTAGCGCTAGGTCCTTTGACTCTACCATAGCGGAATTTTCGGTAAAAATCACGATGTAATTTATTACAGATATTTCCAACAGTCGAATCATCTTTCACTATCAATGGCTCTTCCATATCAGCTTCTTGGCCTTGTGGTTTCAAGTATACTCTCATGAAACCTAAATTATCATAAATAAAATCTTTTAATTCATTAAGTCCAATATCCTTGAAAGCAGAAATACGCATGATTGGCCAGCCACTTGGCAATGCTTTGGTTGCTCGGACAAGTTCCTCTTCGCTAGCAATATCTATCTTATTTATTGCAATTACCGCTTTTTCATAAATTCTATTTTCCGCCAAACAATCGACGATTTGCTCTGCTGTGGTATTATTTCTCAAGGTGACAATCGCTGAAGTGAAGCCAAATGAACGTATTATTTGACCAATTTCTTCATTGGTCAAATGTGTTTGCTCAACCGTAGTTCTAACATCGATTCCACCTCGCTCTGTACGCTTGATAAATACTGGGGGCTTGGTTTCATTCAAGCGTAATCCGGCATTATGTAGTTCCCGATGCAGTACATTGAAGTGAGCATCCTGAAAAGGATCAACAATATACAAAATCATATCTGCACTTCTAATCACATTGAGAATTTCACGACCTCGACCTTTACCTTCTGCAGCTCCTTTAATCAAACCTGGTAAATCTAAAATCTGAATTTTAGCACCTCGATGTTCCATAACGCCAGGAATACAAGTAAGCGTAGTAAATGCATAACCAGCAACCTCTGAATGAGCATCTGTGACTTTAGAGATGAGAGTGGACTTACCAACCGAGGGAAACCCTACCAGAGCAACTGTTGCATCGCCGGACTTCTTGACTTCAAAACCCTTGCCACCACCGCTGGCTTTTGAGTGAGCATGGGCTCTTTCTTCCTTGATTTTTAATTGAGCAATTTTGGCTTTTAACTTACCAATGTGAGCATTGGTTGCCTTGTTTTTCTGAGTCTTATCGATCTCGACGCGAATCAAATCAATTTGCTCCTTGATTGTCGCCACAAAAAACCCTCTAACTGCGCCCAAATGTTGCGCATTCTTCAATGCTCCCGCTAAGAAAACCTAAATAATCTCTATTCTCTATGTCTGATATCTGCCAAAAAGGTAGATTGAGTATAGTTCAAGTGCCAGTGTAATCTCCAGTAGACATGAACCGAACTACCTTAACCGCTGGAAGTTTACTTATTTGCCTACTGATGACCCTATCTACACTTGGTGGAATGACCGTTCAAAACCATGAACCACCGTCTTTGGAACTGACCGAAACAGAACCGATGCACACTGGCAACACAGATACTGATATGGACGGTGTTTTGGATATAAACGATGTTTGTCCATACAACTACGGAACCAGCACTGAAGACCGAATAGGTTGTATCGACACAGACGGTGACGGATGGTCAGACTTAGGAGATGATTTCCACAACAAAGTCACACAATGGAAAGACACTGATGGTGATGGGCTTGGTGATAATTGGGGAGATGAATCATTTTGTAAACCATCTCACTGGCCAGGAGAATTCGTTGAAAATGCTATATTAACAGATGATTCTCCACTTGATTTTGATAACGATGGTTTTGAAGATGAAGGATTATCGACTTTTAGCCAGTATATCATAGAGCCGTCTGGGCCTGTATCACAGTTGGATATAGCAGTAAATTCCTCAGCAGCAATATGTTCTTCAACACAGACGAATGGAATCAATAATGAAAGTATTGGTGCTGGTACGACTCACGTATGGTATGATGATTCAGGCTCTTTACACATTATTTCTACAAACTCTATCAATATAGGTCCCCTGCAGTGGGAATTCCAAACCAATCATAGTATTTGGGATGGGGTTTCTTGGACTGTGAATACACTTCAAGATGAAAATGGTTCATACTCTTTGCTATTTGCCGATTTGGCATATGTCAATAACACAATTCACGCTATTGTGGATGTATACCTAAATTCTTCAATTTTGACTGGAACTACTAAGTATGGCATATATACAGAGTCTGGAAATTGGCATTTTCAAAACATATCAAGCAGCTTGGTCCTTTAGACCTTGGAGATTATGAATTGGTCGCTTCTGAAGTCGGTTTTTCGGATGATGTATATTTAGTGACGGGTAATGCAGGCAGCAGTCCAATGTACTACCAAGTTTACTCGAATGTGACATATGCAAATAATGGAATCTCAGAATCTATTGAATTAAACGCCCACTGGATGGGTTCATTCGACAGTATCAATGGGTGGCAAGGTCAGCTACATCAGGAGTTGAAAATGATGTCTCCAGGTGGACAGCAATATTCAATTGATCCACTTAATTATATGGACTTCTACATCGATTCTTTTGGTGACTTAACCGTTGTTCAAGACATGAGTTTATTAATTGCTGTGGATCATATGAATCAGCCAGTTCTTGACTGGAATTGTGGATATTATTCTGGCGCGGGCATGAACGCTGGGCTGGTTGAACCAATAGCCCATTTGGATCCTTTTGATAAGATGCATTTATTCTCCATGGATGAAATAGGCCAGTTGTTTTTTGGTGTAAGTAATTCAAGTTATTCTAGCCTTAGTGGTGATGCTAGATGTATTGACATGGAACCTTTTGATTCTCCTGATGAATTTGGTTTTACTTCTGGACAGGATCTCCAAGATTATCGCCTCGGTGGCGGTGAAGTCACTCGAAGGGGTCAATCTCAGAATGGAAGTCGATTCCAATGGATTTACCCATGTTGTGTATACCAACTGTTTTTATGATCAATGGGCACCTATGAAACATCGAATAAAATATGCGATTTATGACGGAGTCGAATGGGATATTTCTATAATTGTACCTTTTGATGTAGATTGCGCAGAGAACTTACACTTCGTATTATCAAATGACGATCAAGCCTACATTGGCTATACAAATCTGAATGGTGAACCGATGAGTATATTGAAAGAAAGTGATGAATCTATATCAAATGATGTGGTTTTCGATTACTGTCCAATATTTTATGGCACCAGTACTGAAGATGTTGCAGGCTGTATCGATAATGATAATGATGGCTGGAGTAATGCTGAAGATTTATTCCCTGGAGACTCAAATGAATGGGAAGATTCTGATGGTGACGGAGTTGGGGATAATTCGGATGAATTCCCGGACGATTCCACTGAATCAGAAGATTCTGATGGTGACGGAGTCGGTGATAATTCAGACCAATTCCCATATGACTCAGATGAAAGTATAGATTCTGATGGAGATGGGTTTGGAGATAATTCTGATGCTTTCCCGGATGATTATGACGAATCAGAAGACTCAGATGACGATGGAGTTGGCGATAACTCTGATGAATTCCCATATGACCCAACACAATTTGAAGATAATGATGAAGATGGATATGGTGATAATATAAATGGAAATAATCCGGATTTATTCCCTAATAATTCCTCTGAATGGGCTGATACGGATGGTGACGGTCATGGAGATGAAGAACATGATGAATTCCCATATGACCCAACGCAATTCGAAGATAATGATGAAGATGGATATGGTGATAATCAAGCAGGAAATAATCCTGATTTATTCCCTGATAATTCTGATGAATGGGCCGATTCGGATGGTGATGGTTTTGGTGATAATTATGAAGATTGGTGTCCATATGTAAACGGAACTATGTCTGGTGGTAATTTCCAAGGATGTCCTGACACTGATGGTGATGGATATGCAGATATTGAAGATGAATTTGATAATGAACCAACTCAATGGTATGACTATGATGGAGATGGTTACGGAGATAATCCAAGTGGAAACTTATCTGATGCTTGCCCAAATCAAGCTGGGACTTCTACTCTAGCAGTCAACTATGGCTCCGGTGGCGGCGGTGGCGGTAGCGGCGGTGGCGGTGGCAGTGAATCTGGCGGAAGCGGTGGCGATGAAGAATTCGGGCCTGCAAGTTTCAGTTCATATGGCAACAATGTCACCCATTATGGATGCTTAGACAGTGATAATGATGGATATGAAGACCAAACTGATATGTGTCCATATTCATATGGAAATAGTTGGGTAGACGTATTTGCCTGCCCGGATGCTGACCAAGATGGAATCAGTGATTATGAAGACCCATATCCACAAAATGCAACTACAAATACAGAAGATTGGGATAGTGATGGATATATTGACCACTCAGATGATCATCAAAACATAGAAGATCAATTCCCCCATGATAAAACTCAATGGAATGATACTGACTTTGACGGATATGGAGATAATCTGAATGGAACTGACCCTGATGCATTCCCACTTGAAGATTCACAATGGTCTGATACTGATGGAGATGGATACGGCGATAATGAATGGGGATTAAATGGAGACTCCTGCATATTTTCTAATGGAAACTCCACTCAAGACCGATTCGGTTGTGTAGATTCAGATGGCGATGGTTTCTCTAATCCTGATGGCGATTGGAGTGTTTACTATGGTGCGGATGCATTTATTTCAGAGCCGACTCAATGGGAAGATTATGATGAAGATGGCTTTGGTAACAATCCAAATGGAGTCACTCCCGATTCTTGCTATGATGAACCCGGTGAATCAACAATGCGTGCAGATTACTCTCAAGTCACTAATCAATGGACAAATGTAACAGAATATGGCTGTCCTGACGAAGATGGTGACGGCTATGAAGATAATTCTGACCCGTGTCCTTTCTCATTTGGAAATAGTTGGGTCGATATGCTCGGTTGCTTGGATACTGACCAAGATGGTATTAGTGATGTAAATGATCCTTATCCACAAAATGCAACCACTAATCCCAGTGACTGGGATGGTGATGGATTCTTAGATAATTCTCCAGACCCTGGTGATAATGTAGATTTATTTGATGATGATAATACACAGTGGTATGATTCAGATTATGATGGATTTGGAGATAATCCCAATGGAAACCTTGCAGACTTATTCCCTAATGAATATAGTCAATGGCAAGATTCTGATGGTGATGGTTACGGTGATAATCTAAATGGTTTTGAAGGTGATTATTGTAGATTCACTGCAGGAACGAGTACAAATCCAAACTTTGGTTGCCTAGACTCTGATGGAGATTCTTGGGCTGATAGCGATGATGATTTTGATAGCGATTCAACTCAATGGTCTGATTATGATGGTGATGGTTATGGTGATGAAATCAACGGAAATAACCCTGATGCCTGCGTCAATCAACCTGGAAGTTCAGTTCTAAGAGCACACTATGATGGTAGTACTAATCTATGGAGTAACGTCACAGAATATGGCTGTCCTGATGAAGATGGTGATGGCTATGAAGATAATTCTGACCCTTGCCCATTTTCCTTTGGAAATAGTTGGGCTGACCAGTTAGGTTGCTTGGACAGTGACCAAGATGGTATTAGCGATAATAACGACCCATACCAACAAACTCCGACCAATGATGTTAGAGATTGGGATGGAGATGGATACCTAGACCATTCAACGATTCCAAGTGAAAATGTAGACTTATTTGCTGACGATAACACACAATGGTATGATTCTGATAACGACGGTATGGGTGATAATCCAAATGGAAATATGGCTGATTTATTCCCTAATGAACCAAGTCAATGGCAAGATACTGATGGAGATGGATATGGTGATGACCCTGCTGGATTTGAAGGAGATTATTGTAAATATACCGCCGGTAATAGTACTGCTCCATTCTTTGGGTGTCAAGATTCCGATGGCGATAGTTGGGCAAATAGCTACGATGATTTCGAACTAGACCCTACACAATGGATGGATGGTGACCAAGACGGATATGGTGATGAGATGAATGGAAATAACCCTGATGCTTGTCCAAACCAACCTGGAACCTCTACTATGTGGGCTAATCAAGATAACACCAATATGTCACATTATGGCTGCCAAGATAAAGATAATGACGGCTATGATGACCTTTCCGACCCTTGTCCAAATCAATATGGAACCAGTTGGATTGACCAATTAGCGTGTCCTGACCAAGACCAAGATGGAATTAGTGATGATAATGACCCTTCCATAAGCACTCCAACTGCTGATTCAGAAGATTGGGATGGCGATGGATTCCTTGACCACTCCGATGATATGGCGCTTAATACAGATGTATTCCCTAATGAACCAACCCAGTGGCAAGATACCGATGGTGATGGTTACGGAGATAATCCAAATGGAATTGAGTATGATATGTTTATGAATGAATCAAGTCAATGGATGGATTCTGATGGTGATGGATATGGTGATAATGCATTAGGAATAGATGCTGATTCATGTATTTATGTTGAAGGAAATAGTACAATTGACCGACTTGGTTGCTTAGATAGCGATGCAGATGGACATAGTGATTCATCATCAAATTGGCTTGCACATCCGTTTGGAATAGCAGATAGTCATCCCTATGATAATACTCAATGGCAAGACTTAGACAGTGATGGTTGTGGTGATAATCCAGATGGAATCAATGGTGATAATTTCCCAACTTTATCGACTCAATGTGAAGATACAGATGGTGATGGATATGGAGATAACCCATTGGGGGTATTAGCAGATGAATTCCCTGAAGACCCTAATGAATGGGCTGACCAAGATAGTGATGGTTATGGCGATAATACCGACCAATTCCCACTTGAAGAAACCCAATGGATAGACAGTGATAATGATGGTTATGGAGATAATCAAAATGGTCGCGATGGTGATGAGTTCCCTCTAGATGACACTCAATGGTCTGATTCAGATGGTGATGGCTATGGCGATGATAGATTCATCGAAGGTGGCGACAAATTCCCTGATGACCCATACCAATGGAATGATACCGATGGTGATGGATATGGTGATGAGCCTGTTGGAATCAATGCTGATGCATTCCCTAATAATTACACACAGTGGGGAGATAGAGATAGCGATGGTTACGGAGATAACTCATACGAAGATGGAGGCGATAAGTTTCCAGATAACCCAACTCAATGGTTAGATTCTGATGAAGATGGTTATGGTGATAATAGTGATGGTATCCAAGGTGATGCTTTCCCTGATGACCCACAACAGTGGAAGGATACCGACAATGACAATTGTGGCGATAATGTAGGTCCAAACATTGTTGGCGGTGACCACTTCCCGAGAGACCCTTCTCAATGTGAAGATACAGATAATGATGGATTTGGAGATAATTCAGCCGGAAATGACCCTGATGCATTCCCTGAAGAAAGTACACAATGGGAAGACTCAGATGGTGACGGGATTGGTGATAATGAATTTGGTAATAATCCTGATATTTGTATGAAGATTAATGAGACTGAAATGCGTCTTTGCAATGATGATTATGACAATGATGGATGGAATAATAGTGATGATTATTTCCCTAATGAACCAACTCAATGGATAGATGAAGACAATGATGGAAAGGGCGATAATTGTAATGGTAGAAATGGCGATTGTTCTCTAAATGATAGAGATAATGATGGCTATACTGACCCGGCTAACCCAGTATATGATGAGCAAGGGTTCATCGATTCTTCATCCTTGGCCAAAGGCGAAGATGCATTCCCTGGAGACCCAACCGAATGGAGTGATTATGACCAAGATAACATTGGTGATAATGCAGACCAAGACGATGATGGAGACGGCGTTTCAGATACCGAAGAAATACGTGAAGGAACCGATTCATTCAACTCTGCAGACAAACCATTTGCTGGAGTAAATATTGTTGGACTAACTCTTGGAGAGTGGGATTTGATTACCATTCTAATAGGTGGACCTAGTGCACTATATCTCGGATTTGCTTTGATGTCGAGAAACCGTAGAACTGAGAAATATGAAGATATGATCTATGCTGCAACTTCTGAAGAAGAATTAGAAGACATAAGTAACAAGTATGAATTATCTTTGCAAATGAGACTTATTGGCCCACACCATGGATTAAGACTCGAAAGAATCCGTTCCAAGCAAGAGAACCTCTTAGAGTATCAATCTGTTGAGGAAGATGCTGAGGAACAACAAGAAGAAACTAAGCAGATACCGATTATTGAGGAAGAATAGTCAATTCCGATTAACTCAAAGCACACGGCCATTTGGCCTTAGTCATGGGAATCGAGACTGTTGTTCTATTGGTAGAGCAATCGTGCCTCAATTCTTTACTCGAGGTTACTTGGTCTGAACTTTATTCTGGTATGGAAAAAGGTAAATTCCGACAATCAAGACCTGAAAGTGATGACCGTTTAAATCGATTATTTGATATCGATTGTGAAGCAGAATTACTCGATTGGATGGACTCTGTTGAAGGAGAACCAAATATGAACGTGAAATTGGCACTACAAAATATCAACGATGGTTCAGAAGGTTTGCTCAAACTGATGCAATGGGCCAGTTCTGGACAATGGGAATCATGGGAAGCAAGAACATATCTCTATCTTGATGTCGCATTGGATAGAGAAATTGTCAACAGAGACGACCTATATTCATATTCTACTTGGGATGATGTTGTGGAATCACTAGCTGGAATACCGGAAGAAGAATTTGCTCAAAAGGTCTGTCTAGATTGGATGGATAGAAGAAAAGAATTAGGTGAAACACTTGATGAATCTAAAGACCCGAAAATCATTCCAACATATGAAGCACATGATAGAACCTCACGATTATTGGTTCATGCAATAACACGATGGAATAAGGAAGATGGAATAATTGGAATTGTTGGAAGAGAGCACATGGAAGCCAATAAATGGGGTCATGGAGAATTCAATATTCGTAAATTATTGAATTCTTAGTTTCGACGGGTTCAAACAATAGTTATGTGACCGGCAATCAATGTCTGATGAAAGTTCACCTGAAGATGGCGATGAGATTGTCGAAAATCTCAATGATGAAACTCCAATGGTTGATGAAAATGGAGAAACTATGGAAGTTGGTGTTGAAGAAATATTAGACCCACTTGAAGAAGCATTGTTAAGAGCCGAAAAGGCAGAAAAAGAAATCGCTTACAAAGAGGCTGAAACTCAAAATGTTCGTAAGAGAATGATGGCCGAAAAATCAGAATTAATTCAATATGGTGGAATGGGTATTGCCAGAAAGATGCTTGCAATATTATCAGATGTCGATAGAGCACTCTCCACCCTTGATGAAGAAGACCAATCGCCTGTGGCTCAAGGAATTAGACTTATGCGAAACAAAATGTGGCATGAATTATCTGGTGAAGGTATGACTGCAATCGAAGCAAAGGGCAAGCAATTTGACCCCGCTAAAATGGAAGCGATTACCACTATCCCCGCATCTGAAAGTTTCCCAAGTGGCTCGGTTGTAGACGTACTCGAAGCGGGTTACATGTACAAGCAAAGAGTTCTCATCGCTGCAAGAGTTGTCGTCGCATCAGATTGATCAGCCTGCATAGACTCCAGTCTGGAAAGTTGACAGCCTGTAGAGTGAGTCTTTTTCTATTAGCCAATCGATGATTTCTTTTGGCAGAGTGGGCGAGAGAACTTCTCTAACTGCATCGAAGTCATCGACTGTAGAAAGCATTTTGATGGTTTGTCTTATTCGCCACCCTTCGAAATTCGCTCGATTCTCTAATTCGATTTCTATTACTTCCCAATTAGAAGACCGATAAAGTTCAGCAGTATCCTTGTCAGAAGTGACAAGAGTACCCGTGCCATGAATCTTTGAAGCATGTTCGACCCAGTTTGGTGGGTCATCTATATCATCGATTAAAACAACTTTAATTTTATTTGACCAAGATTCAATCATTTCTTTTCTTTCCTCACCAGTCCATGGGTTCCGAGGTTCCATTTGACATGAAGCAGAACCTATTGCGACTGTTACAGTATCATCATTTCCTGCAATCTCTAATGCTTTATCAATAAGCAAGGCATGCCCGTTGTGTAAAGGCTGAAAGCGTCCTAAAACGATATAATTCATTTCTAAACCTCAGAAAAAAGATTCAACATCAACATCAGATAATTCTACACCATGATCTTTGAAGCATGAAATCATCCTTTTACATCCTTCAACCATCTCTTCGACTGTTGTTTCTCCCATAGAGCCAACTCTGAACATCTTACCTTTGAGATGGTCTTGTGCTCCAATAACTTGTGTCTGGTATTTCTCTTTCAAATCACTGCGCCATGAATCGTTAACACCTTCGGGATACATTATGGCAGTAACCGTATTACTACGTTGAAATGGGTCGGCTAATAATTCAAATCCAAGATGAGAAAATAGTTTTTGAACACCTTTAGAAAGTTGTTCGCATCTTTTCCAGCGGGCTTCAAGAGTTTCTTGCTTTAAGGTATTGAGTGCCCCAGCCCAACCCATTGCCAGATTGATGGCTGGAGTCCAAGGAGTTTGGTCATCATCACCCTTCTTGAGAGCTGAAATTAAATCGAGATAAAATGTCGGATTACATTCCCCTTGCTCCCTAATTGCTTTGCTCCTTTCAATAAAGTGTGAATTAATAGCGATAGCCGCGATTCCAGAGGGTCCTGCTGTACATTTTTGTGCGCCGATAACTGCTGCTTCTGCACCCCATTGTTCAGGATGAACAGGTAGTCCGCCAATCGAGGTGATACCGTCAAGTAGGAAAGGAGTGTTATGACGCTGACACATCTCAGCAATTGCAGGTGCATCTTGAGTAATTCCTGAACTTGTTTCATTATGACAAATAATTAATGCTTCATAGCATTTACGTTCTAATTGTTGTTCGAGTTCAAATAAATCAAATGCTCTACCCCATTCATATTTTATATGCTTAACATTACAAAATCTCGAACACATTTCTGCAACTCGTTCACCAAATTTACCATTGGTTGGCACTAAAATTAAATCATTAGGGCGGAAACGATTAGCAATTACCATCTCCATAGCCGCAGTACCGCTACCAGATACTACTACCACCTTGTAGTCATCTTCACCAGCCCAAGATTGATTTTTCCGTTCAGGCTTGGAAGGGGCAATATTAAATGCATATCTAAGACCTGAATTTAGGTCAGCCATCACATCTCTAAACTCTGGGCCTCTTGCAGTAATTACGGGCATAGCCATAGCCTCAAGGCATTGGCTACTCATTCTTACAGGACCTGGGACAAGAAAGCAGTCTCCATCATAAGATGCCATTATGTTATGGCAGTTAGACACAGTTCTTCAACACCTTGTATGAGTGTGCAGTAAGCGTTGGGCTGATAGAGGACGAGCCTTACGGCAATACATGTTGCGAATCGGTTTAGCGATGCTACAAGGTGCGCGACATGAACATGTTGAAGCCTTATTACATGCTTCACATGAAGTAGGAGTAGAAATAGAAATCGTGGAACTGCGTAAATCAAGCGAGATTGATTCGGGGATATCGGCACTAATTCTACCTGGCGGAGAATCTACTGCAATGCGTAAAGCAAGTCAAAGTGAATCATTACTGGATGGAATCTTTAGCTGGATGGATAATCATCCAGAAAGACCGGTTCTTGGCACATGTGCAGGAGCAATACTTCTATCAAATCCTGGAGAGGAAAAATCACCATATATCTCTGTGGATATTTCTAGAAATGCTTGGGGTCGCCAGAGACAATCTTTTGAGGCACCAGTGAACGTTTCATTACAAACCCCGGACTATTCATCGACGGATGAGTTACAATTACAACGTGATAAATTTAATCACAAACCGCTAAACATATCTCATGAAGCAGCATCGACTAACTTGGAATTCTATCCTGGTGTATTTATTAGAGCCCCCAGATTCATTACAGAATCGATTAAATGTACCACTATCGCTACATTAGAAGATGAAATTGTTGGAGTTTTAGATGGAAATAAACTTGCTCTGACTTTTCATCCCGAATTAACCTTAGATCGACGATTTCATAGATGGTTGATAGTTAATGCAATGAATAGCATTAGCTAAATTCTTGCGAGGGATTCAAACCAAGGAGATCGCACGGGGTATTGATTGACATGTCTCGCTCGCTGATTATGGCAACTGAAATACCATCCGCCGAACAAGGCGAAGCAGAGGGTTGTATACAGTGTCAAAAAGGTAGTAAATTAGTATTATTTGTCACCGGTAAGTGTCATTGGGGATGTGATTATTGCCCGCTATCTGAAAATCGTCGTGAAAGTCCTGATATGTTTGCTAATGAGCGAAGATGCAACTCATGGGATGAAGTTATCGAAGAAGGGCATGCGATGAAGGCAACAGGTACTGGAATTACTGGAGGTGACCCAATGCTAGACCTCGAAAAGTCACTTGATGCAGTTAAGCACCTCAAAGCAGCATTTGGCCCTGAACATCATATTCATCTCTATACATCAATTCCATTCGACTATAAACGCGCTGCTGATTTTGGAGAGGCTGGCCTTGATGAGATTAGATTTCACCTACTTGATGGAACTATTGACAAATATCTCAAAGTTATGCAAGCATGCAAAGATGCAGGGATATTTGTTGGAGTCGAATTACCGTGTGAACCAGATAAAGAAGAGCAATTATTTGCTCTAATAAATCAACTTCATGATTCACCAGTTCAATTCCTTAATCTAAATGAACTAGAAATAACGGTTGGGAATCAAGAGAATATGGATGTTAGAGGATTCAATCTTAGTGGTGGTATAACCGCTGCTGCAGAAGGTTCCTTTGAACTTGGAATGAAGATAAAAGAAGCCGCAAAGCCTCTAGATTTCCATTTAAAGTTCTGTACTGCTAAATTCAAAGATGCTGGGCAACTTAGAGCCAGGTTCAAGAGAAGAGGGCAGGCTAATCTCCGTCCATATGAAGTACTGAGTGATGATGATACAATTATTTTTGGAGCGATACCTACCCGTTTAGAGGATGCCCAAGATGATATCGATGAAATAAGAAGCGAATTGGATATCGATGAGGGATGGATTCGGTTTGATGCACAAAATGAACGTATTGAACTGCCTCTTTCTATTGCGGAAGAATTAGCAGAAGTTCTGGAAGTTTCTGTTCAATTAGTCGAAGTTCACCCTACTCATGAGAGACTTGAAGTAGGAATTATTCATCTTAATTCTCATCGCTGAAATAAATATTTCCGATGCAATAACTATATCGCCAAATGGCATCATAACCTCTTGATGTATAACGAATTTTAAGTATAGGGTTGGATAGAAGTAAATGGTGAGTTAATGTTGAGTAAGTCCTTATCGAAGGTGTTAATTTTTCAAATTATTGCGGCTGTTGCAATTCTTGCTCTACCATCACTAATTTACACCGGCTCTTACATCATAGCAGACGCACCTGCTCCAAAAGAAGGAGTCGAGATGCCACCTGAGAATCATGAAAAACTGAGTGAAGGATTACTATTCATTGTTTTAGACGGTGGTCGAAGAGATATGATGAACGACCCCGCCTTGATGCCAACTCTAAATTCAATGACTGAGAATAATGGAACCTACATTGATGTATTTACCAATCCTCTCACAATGACTGCTTCATGTGTCAAGGAGATGGCAACTGGAATTCCTTCAAGGCCTAATGAGGGATTGAGTAATTTCCACCCTGAACATCCCGGCACACCAGATGGTTGGTCACTAGCAAGTTCTTATGATGGGGATGAAGATGGTATAGCTGATAATGAATTTGCCATTGTGGGTGATTATGTTTGGGGAGACCTATATGCTGAAAATGATGATATCAATTTCATGAAGCACCGTTATGGTCATGGTGATTATATGAAAGGCGATACAGAATCTTTTGAAACCATCAATAGTTGGCTTGATGGGGAAATTCCAGATAGTAATACTAAGCAAGGAGTGGTATTTGATAAGACACCAAATGTCATTGTAGCACACTTATCTGGCCTTGATAGTACTGGACACAGATATGGCTCAAAAGAATCTCCTCAATATATGGATAAATTGAAGTGGCTGGATGATAATTTCGCTATTATTTTCGACAAGGTGCCTGAAAATTGGACTGTTATAATCACTTCTGACCACGGATTAACAGATACTGGACAGCATGGTTCTCCTGATGAAATTATTCGTAAAGTCGGCGCTTGGGTTTGGGGACCGAATATCAAAAAGGGATATACAGTTGAAAAAGAGATCGACCAAAGGGATATGTCAACATTACCATCTCTACTCTTATCGCTACCTCTACCATATGCCAATCATGGGAAATTCCCCTTAGACATGCTAGATATTAGTCTAGAACACAAGCAAGATTTAGAGCAGTGGAATTGGAACGCTACAGTTGAAAGAAATGATTGGATGGAAGAAAATGGTCATCCTTACGTCGAAGGATTAAGTTCTGAAGTTATACAATGGGATGAAATTTCACCTGAAGAGATGGGAATTAGGGATTCAGATTTACTCCTTTCAGGCTTGTTTTTCTTACTGATTTGTAGTTCAGTGATGTTTTTAATGAATAAAAATGGATTTACTAGTAAATTCACTTTTACCAGTGGTGCTATACTAACTTTGATTTTTGCAACTGTTTCCATTATTGCTGCAAATAGACCGAAACTTGTTGCTATTTTTTACCCAATAGGTAACATAGCACCATACTCAGTTGCTGTGTTATCGTTATTCCTTTTGTATACAAAATCTGAGAATAAAAAAATTATAAATACTCTAGTGTGCTTGTTATTGTCTGCAATTGTATTTATGTTATCATATGTAGAAACAAGGTTTTCGGCACTTGGATTACTACTTCTATTGATGATTGGAATGCCGATTTTTAGAAGTGTGGATGTGAAAGAAAAATCAACTAATAAGTTGAAAATATTCTATGTATTGGTAATGATACCAACTATATTCCTTTCACATTATCGAGCAATTGGGTATTCTCTTCCAAGAATGATGATTTACTTCACCTTTGAACAGAGTATTTTATCAGTATTATTTGGAAGTGTACTAATCTTAACTTCTACTATGTTTTTCATTACTCGTAACAAAAAAATCAGTAAAACCACACATAGAGTCACTATTGCAGTAATGTTTACCGCCATACCTTCACTTATTGCTCAAGAAAGTAATTTGATTGATTGGATAATGCTAACTGGTCTCATAGTTAGCGTATTATATGCAAGCTATCTTGCATTTAGGAAAAATAAGAATGCCAATGAGATTTATCTCTATAGCACCCTATTTTGGTTGACTATGACTTGGGGTGGGTGGGCTTGTATGGCGACGATGGTAATGTATGCAAGCATCGAATCTTTCTTAGGAAAAGAACTAAAATTCCTAACCGAAAAAGGTCAACTATTGCATCGAGAGGTCGCTAGAAATGTTATTCTCGCTTTACTTCCACTTGTCGTTTGGTTCACATGGTGGGCTGCACTTGGCCAAATCGATGGTTTTGGACATCCTAGAGATGTTGACCCAGGAAATATTTTCCTCAATGGAGGCTACATTGGAGATAGATTCTCACCGAGTAATTCATGGGTTGGATTCATGGGTGCAGGAGCAACTGTTGCTATGTCCATGCTGTGGTGGAGCCTGTTTAACAAGATGGGGTGGCCTGTTCATTATGTGGCATTATTACTGGTAATTAGAATTTCGATGATCGGATTGCAACTATCAGTATCTCCAAACCTTCCAAGACTAATATTCAAGATTTCATGGGATATAATATTCGCATTAGGGTTACTTGGATTTATGGCTCATGTAATCATAATGAATTACTTGGAAAACAGAAGAAAACCCGAAGGGATACAATCACTCTGATTCATCAGAAGGATTTTCTCTTTTCGCAAGAGTAGGTCCAGCTGCAACATAAAAAATTAATAGGATAGCAGATAAAAGATATAGTCCGAATTGTAACTTTGTATTTCCAAGTTCAATTCCAATAGGGTCTGTTTCATTTATTGAAATAATTGTAGCCACTGTAATTGTCAACAACTGAATCCCAGAGATTCGCATAGGCCATCCTTTCTTGGTTTTCGATAACTTCCTATCCGATATCATAAGTGCTCCAGAAATAAACATAATAGGTAATATCAGGAAATCAAAGTATGGTT
Source organism: Candidatus Poseidoniaceae archaeon (assembly GCA_949372655.1). Taxonomy (GTDB): domain Archaea; phylum Thermoplasmatota; class Poseidoniia; order Poseidoniales; family Poseidoniaceae; genus MGIIa-L1. The sequence goes on along the minus strand of CASIAI010000002.1, from coordinate 249,326 downwards.
TTTCATGGCTGGAACTTGTGGATTCAAAACAGAATATACAATCTGTGGTCACACCAGGACCTATACCTGAAGATGGTTGAAGCCAAATAAGGGCTGCAAAGGAGATTAGAACCATGGCATTACCTGGCGATGCTAAACCATGGAAGTAGTTCTTATCTGAACCTTCTTCATGTTGAAATCTAGCCAATCTTAGCATACCAGTGACAATTACCCAGCAAGCAGCAATCCCCAGGGAAACTGACCATAACGGAGATGCTTCACCCCCACCTGCCGAACATTACGAACATCAAAAGTGCTGGAGCAACACAGAAAGAAATACAATCCGACATAACATCTAAAGTACCACCCAATATCTTACGCTTCGAGTACCTTCTAGCGATTGGTCCATCAATTATATCCCCTATTACTGAAAGCATAATACAGCCCATTGCCAACCAGATGTAATCGGATTTTACACCATCATCAAACATAGGATTCTGTAATGTTTCCACTGCTAAAATTATGAACATTATTGCCGCAGTTCCAAGTAAACCATTGGCTAAAGTAATGAAATCTGCAATTCCCATCAGCCTGTAAGTAGTCTTCATTTTTTCACCCAATCGAACACAACCAATGCAGTTCGACAAAGACAGTGCAATACTCAATACACAAGAAGGTTTAGCAACTAAAGCACTATTTTACAAACTTTAATGACTAAGTTACTAAAACCAACAATGCTTAATTCTAAATAACCTGCACTCTTAGCATGCATATGGAAAAGAAGCTGATAATCGGTCTTGTTCTATCCCTGATGTTACTTTCACCACTAACTTCAGCAGCAGACGTAAAAGGTGGCGAGGATGTAAATCCTGATGAAAGTGAAATTCCTTTTACCATTAATTCTCGTGACAGCCCATCTATTGATTCCAAATCATGGTCTTTAACGATCACGATGAATGATGAGGAATCTCAAAACAATACTATTTTTGAAATCACGACTCAAATTTGTCTAAATGATGGTGTTTGCGACCCACCAGAAGTAATGGACGCCGAAATTAATGGAGCAGAGCATACTGTTTCTGTAACTCCCCCTAACGATCACACATATGTTAATTGGAGAGTGAAAGCAATCTATGAAGATGGAAACTCAACTAATTTCCCTAATGGGGATTGGTACAAAACTTGGTCATCATGCTGGTATGATGATGGCTCATTTGGCGGAGTTGACTCTAACTCTGATGGTTGCATAAGTGAGGATGAGAGTATGCCCGGTTTTGGAATAATAATTACTGCAAGTGCAATTGGATTGGCTGCTATTTCTTTTAGAAGAAAGTGATTACCAAAAATAATAAATTACTGGAATGGAAATGACAATTATTACAAATATCGGATAAAGTATTTTTGACCACCATTTGTGATCGATCCTATCTCCAATAGCATTCCCAATCTCTTCAAATGCTTCTTCAATCAAACCACTGGCTGAACTGTCCATGAGTCTTAGGTGAACATAAATAGATTTGAATCATTCGCCGATAAAAGCTTAAATTGAATATTTTGATTCCACCGTAAGAAATATCATCAACTGCGATATCGCAAACCATGGATTGGTGGATATACCTACTTACTGGTTTAGCCATTTACTTTTCAATCATACTTTTTCTCGCATTACGATTCCCTGAAAAGTATCTAAATTGGGACGAAGTTGACTGTACAAAGTTATCTTTCCCAGATAGTTTCAGTTGGGGTGTTGCAACCGCATCCCACCAAATCGAAGGGAATAATACCAATAATTGGACTGATTTTGAACAAAGGAAGAAACTCGAAAAAAGCGCTGATGCATGCAAACATTGGGTTAGATGGAAAAATGATTTTGAACTAATTGAAAAATTGGGTGTAGATTCATATCGGTTATCGATTGAATGGAGTCGTATCGAACCTAAGAAAGGAGAGTGGAATCAAATTGCAGTGGACCAATATTGCGAAATGGTCGATGATTTACTGAGCCGTAATATCAAACCGATGATAACCTTACACCATTTCTCCCATCCCATATGGTTCGAAGAAATAGGTGGTTTTTACAAGCGAGAAAATATTCAATTATGGGTCGATTATTGTCAGCGAATATTCGAGTTACTAAATAAAAAAGTCAGTGATTGGTGTACGGTTAATGAACCTGAAGTATTCTCTATTATGGGATATCACATGAAAATGTTCCCACCGGGTGAAAGTTCTGTTTTCAAAACTGTTCGAGTTATGAAGAATATGATTTTCGCTCATGTATCAGCCTATCAGACTCTGAAGAAAATCAATCCTGATGTTAGAATCGGTTTAGCCAAGAATGTCACCTTATTCGACCCTCTAAGACGCTGGAATATGCTACATTGGGTCACAACTCTAATTCTAAACTATATTTGGAATGGGGCCATAATTTCAGGATTAAAGAAAGGGAGAATGTTTGGCTCGAAAATTGATAATGCGAAAAATTCATTCGATTTTATTGGTTTGAATTACTACACACATGTATTGACTAGTCCGTTCCTACCTCAAACAACTGAGATAGACTTACCAAAACGTGACCATGAGGTAATGACCGATTTTGGATATACTATGTATGCAGAAGGGTTAGAGCGTGCTGTAAAATTAGTTTCTAAACTAAATGTTCCAATTGAAATAACAGAAAATGGGGTTGCTGACTCAGATGATAAGTTACGTCCAATACACCTCAAACGACACATATGGAAAATATCTAAGTTAATTGAGCAAGGTCATGATATTCGTTCATATTATCACTGGTCATTGATGGATAACTTTGAATGGGCGGAAGGATATAAACTTAGATTTGGTCTGTACCATGTCGATTATAAAACTCAAGAAAGAACACTAAAGCAAAGTGGAATAGATTATCAAAAAATCATTCAATCTAACCGTTGATTACTAAATGTTGGGAGTTAAGAATGAAGAGCATTTGGATGTCTCATGGCGAAAACTGATAGTGAGGTCAAGAAGATCTTCGTGACCGGAGTGAATGGTCACATCGGTAACAATATTGTTCGTGATCTATTACAGAATGGATATTGTGTCAAGGGTTCTGTTCGTTCTCTTGATGACCCAAAAAAAGTCGACCATGTACGACAACATGCTATCGACCTAAATTGTCAAGATAGACTAGAATTAGTAGAGGGCGATATTCTTGATGCAGATGGTTGGAGAGAAATGATGTCTGGATGTGATTCATTATTTCACACAGCGACAATTTATTCCAATACCGATGATGGACAACTGATAATTGATACTGCCATCAAAGGAACTGTACATATTCTTAATGCTGCTAAAAATGCGGGAATAAAGCGAGTAATTTACACATCGAGTATCGCTGCTGTAGGAAATACTCCAAAAGGTCGAGAGAAAACGGAAGCTGACTGGCAAACCGAAAGAGATTCGCCTTACACGGTTGCCAAAACCGACTCAGAAAAGAGGGCTTGGGAATTAGCAGAATCCTTGGATTTAGACTTACGAGTAATCAATCCTGGTGCCGTACTAGGTGGCAGTTTTGTATATCCTACACCTAGTGTCGAATTTTTCCCTAATCTTATGTCAGGAAAAATCCCAATGGCTCCAAAAATACCAATACCAATTGTCCATGTAAAAGATGTGGCAAAGGCTCATCGAAGAGCGTTTGAAGTAGACGAAGCTGAAGGCAGATTTATTGTAGCACCACATAAGAATCTCACTTTTGCTGATGTTTGTAAGACTACAAGGAAATTATACCCTAATAGCAAAGCCACAAAGATTGCAATACCTAGGTCTCTAATGTTTCTTGCAGTACTATTCGATTGGATTAGCGGCATGAAAAGTGGTAAGAGAATGATGACAAGAAAGCGTGCTAAGGGTCTATTCAAAGGTGATTCCAACCTATCTTCAGATAAAGCAACAAAGGTTCTGGGAATCCAGTGGGAAAGTCTTGAATCTTGTATTAGAGATTCGGTTGAAGGTTTCAATTTGTAATCCCATCTAATGAAGAAGAGGCAATGGGTTCTTCTTTACCCCACTTTCTTTTAATGAACTTAAACAGGATTCTTGAGAATACCATCGAACACATCAAGAATACTATCGAAACCCAAAATGGTGTTTCTTCACTCGTTGCTAAAAACCATGTTACTACTAATATGCCGGTACCATAAACTGCTCTAAAGGCAGAAAATAGCATAAAAGAACGGAAAAATGGGTTTGCAATCAATTTTTGAATGCGACTCATGTGATTCACCAATAGAAGTTGACATTGAATAATTAATCATTAGCAGTTGCGTTATGTATTACCACCGAAACTACTGGTCTATCATTCTCACCGGTTTCAACTTGGGAGATTTCGGTAACATGTTCACAGCCACTGGTAATTTCTCCAAATACTGTGTGTACGTCATCTAACCAATAAAGATGAGTGATATCATCAGGAATAAGGAAAAACTGAGACCCTGCTGAATCTGGTTGGCTGGTCTTGGCCATTGAGACCATACACGCAAAATGTTGTAATCCGTTATCTGCTTCATCAGGTACATTCCAATCTTGTTGTGATGTACAATTACTTTGTTCAATACTTCTATTGCCATTACAAACACCATACCAATCAGCAGCATATCCACCAGAACCATTATTATTCTCAAAGTCGCCGCCTTGGATCATGAAATCATCCATAACCCTGTGTAGTTCTACCATGTTGTAATTTCCAGCGATCACGTGTTTACGAAAATTATCGACATGTAATGGGGCAGCGGTATGATTCAATTTGATAGTAATAGAATAATTGGCTGTTGAGTTCTCAAGGCTATCTCCATGGTATATTTCGAATGTGACATTACTATAATTGTATACAATTTGCTCTTCTTCAATCTCGTCAACAGGTTGTTCAACATCGACTGGAGTATGGTTGAATACTCCTAATGTAGCATTACGTATGATTACAGGAGTATTTGGACGATCATAGGTACCTGTTGATACTTCGGAAATCTTGGTTACATGCTCACAACCATGAGTAATCACTCCAAAAACGGTGTGAACTCCATCCAGCCATGAATGTTGAGTGATATCACCAGGCATCAAGAAAAATTGAGAACCACCCGAGTCAGGCATAGAGGTCTTAGCCATAGAAATTGTACATGGTAAATGTGTTAATCCATTATTAGCCTCATCAGGAACGTTCCAGTCGGCTTGATTTGGACAATCTTCGATACTGATATTTCTAACACCATTACAAACTCCAAACCATTTGGCAGCATAACCACCTGAACCATCATTCTTGTCAAAGTCTCCTCCTTGAACCATGAAGTCATCAATAACTCTATGGAAATAACTCATATCATAATTACCTGCAAGTACGTGTTCTCTAAGGTTATCAGCATGTGCAGGAGCATCGATATGATTCAAATTTATAGTGAGAGAAAAATTATCGGTTGCACTTTCGAGGTCTGAACCAATTGAAATATTGAATGTGACATTGCTAGATTCGAGTTCTGAGATGTATGGATTATCCCCTAAATTAATCACAGGTGATAAATCATCATCAGAAATACATCCTGGGGCTATTAAAATTAATATGATTAAAAGTACCTGTTTCTGCATATCCTCACCATACCTATGCAAGTACTGTTTGTTTATCAATTAAATCATATACCTGGTTCTTTTCCAAAGCACATGGACAAAAAATGGACTATTGCAGTTGTTTTAATGATGTGCCTTGCTGGATGCATGCGCTCAGTAGATGATAATATCGAAGTACCATGGTGTGATAATGACCCTGACCTGAAAGAAATTGTCAACATGAGTGAAACCGATGAAGATATGTGTACGACTAAAGATACTCTGAAGAATGCGATTGTAGAATTCGTTGACCTAATGGAAAATGGACCTGACCAAAACCTTACGACTCCAGTAGGATATACTATGTCTATATCAGAACTATCTGTTGAAGGAGAAGTCTGGACTTACCTGGAAACTACAATAATTGGACCTAATGGATTTAAACTGACAATTGAAGATAATTATGGTAATGATAGTCAAATATGGGACATCATTTCTGAAGGAACTCAACTTCAAATATCTCATATCTCAAACGGTGAGTCAACACAAATCCGCATGAATAATACTAATTCCCATCATGAGATAATGGATTCAATATTAGGCTTTGAAGACGAACCTAATGATGATATATCAATCGATAGTTGTCATTCGACATGTGGAGAATGTGATGATATTAATGAGGCTGATTGTTTGACATGTAGCGAACCTGGAGCAACATTACTAGACGAAGATAATGATGGTGCAGGAATGTGTGTAAGTCCACCTGATACATATTGGGCAGACCAAGCATTCCAATTGAATGGAAGTCAAGTTCATTATGACCGTGTGATGAATGTCTCACTAGAAGATAGACAAACTGAATACTTAACTCTTCGAGAAGAACTTGGAATGGATGACCCAGTGATTGATGAATATACAGAATATTACAATCCACTAAGCGTAGAAATTACTGGTTTCAAAGAAACAGATTCGGGAATGATGTTCCCTGGAATCATAAGTTATGCTGGTTCACCCTATGGTGAATTAGAAATTTATGCTGATTCAGATTTTACGATTACAGGTTTCACCATGTCTGACATCGATGATAACAGAAATTTTGTCACATTTCAATTAATCAGTGGTGGAGATACTATTGTGGATATGGGAGTTACACAAGAGGCTATACCGTTTATGTTAGAACGAATTAACCTTGATTTATCCGAGCAAATGGGAATACTTTCAATTTCAATGTATGACATTGATGGTGATAATAAAGTGTCAGTATTGGAATTAGCATATTATTCTTGCACTCTGACTGGATTCACAATTACAGAATGTCAAGAGAACGAGATGGATAATTCAACATTAGCCATCTACCAGGCAAGTGTAGATTCTATCGACTTGAACATGGATGGTTACATGGACAAATCAGAATTTGTACGGAATGCAGAAGTTGTTAGTTATACAAACGCAAACGGTGGTTGTTTGGAAATGATAAATACCTACTATAGATATAATTTATCCATTAGTGAGGCTGATTGTGACGGAGATCAAATGATGTGGACTCCTGCTGAGCAGTCTGAGGAGACGGAGGAACAACAGTCTGAATTCACAGGTTACTGGGTGGAATATGAAACTACTAATTGGTCATGTAACTGGGAAATAGAGGAAGAAGATGGGTACACCTACACATACTGGGACTGTCAAGATATTCGCGACCCACCTCAGGACACTGGTGATAATGAGTGGCATTACTGTGAATATTATGATGACCTTGAAACACATTACTGTACCAATGGGTTTGGCTCAGAAGGCAATGATAGCAATGGCGAATGGAGCAATTCAGCTACATTCACTCACTGGAGAGATGGAACTGACCCTCGATATGATGATGTTGAGGAGGAATATGAAGAAGAAGTCTTAGCTTATGAATTCCATTCACTGGTATCAGGTCTTGAGGGAGATTTGAACGACTATAATCTCACTTTTGCTAATTGCACGGGAGGATTTACGGATGAAAATGGTCTATTTGTACAAAAAACATGTGAGCCTGATATCCTTTCTGCTTCAATAAGCTACTGGGTAGAAAACGAAGTATTGGTCTATGTAGACTCAGACAATAGTGGAACTATCTCTCATGGAGACCTCTTGGTTTTAGAATTTTCAATTACCGATTCACTAGGTGATTTAGTTCACTTACGATTATATTCTCTCGAAGCAGGGAAATACAGTGACCAAAATCCATTATTTGGAAATTAATTTTGTATTACTCTTTCTTTCTAAAGTCATGATGCTTCAAGATAATAAGCAGTATTGATGAGTACTACAAGAGATATCCAAGCGATATATGGCCAAACCAGCATAGATGCCTTCCGAGCATGCTCATAAGTTAAAAAGGCGTAAATAATTGTAAAAATCACCATAAATATCACCATCATTAACGAGGTCAGATACTTTTCAGAATTGAATACACCTACCCAAGAAAGATTCAATGCCAATTGGGCGAAAAATAAGACCAATATAATAGTAGGATATTTCAACTCCGCTCTTTTTTCTAAAACAACTGAGATACTGATCGCGAGAGTTGTGTATAATACCAACCATACAGGGCCAACAATCCATCCTGGTGGCTGGAAAAATGGTTCATAGTCGGAAGTGAAAGTCATTCGCTCGCCAAACCTACCTTTTGTGATTTGTTAATAAAACCCAGTTCTATTCTTTACTCTGCATATCTGAATTAAACTATGCAGAAAATAAACATCCTATTATAAACTGTTCAAATTTTTAGTTAGTTATGAGAAAAAACCTTGTTTGCTTGATGATGACTATACTTTTGGTTTCCAGTTTACCTTTGAATGTAAGTGCTGGCCCCAATGACGACATACCTACAAACGCTCAAGGTACAAGCGTACATGACACTTTAGTAGAACTGCTTACAAAAGCGGATTTGGTTACAACTTTACAAGGAACCGGTCCGTTCACTGTATTTGCCCCGACTGATACTGCATTCGCTAATGCTGGAATTGACCCAGCGAACTTTAACACTCAGCCTGAAATTGATGCATTGACTGATATTTTACTCTACCATGTTATATCTGGAGAAGTTCCTTCTTCAGCGGTTACAGATGGTATGCTTGCAACCATGGTAAACGGAGATAAAATTAAACTTGAAGTTTCTAATGGTGTTGTAACTCTAGATGGTGCAACGGTTACCGGCGCAGATGTACAAGCATCCAACGGAATAATTCATGTGATTGATAGCGTATTGACTCCTCCAGTTGACATACCTGCTACAGCCCAGACAACCACTATTCATGATTCACTTGTGGCTGCGGTAATTCAAGCGGATCTACTCTCTACACTACAAGGAACAGGACCATTCACTGTTTTTGCTCCAACTGACCAAGCATTTTCCAATGCTGGAATAAATTTAGCAGACTTGAACACTGCTGAAGGAAAAGCCATACTATCCAACATCTTGTTGTATCATGTTGTCTCATCCGAAGTACCATCTTCAGCAGTTACTGATTGTATGTCTGCAGATGCAGCAAATGGTCAACCATTATCGTTTACTGTAGGTAGTGGAGTAATGGTTAACGATGCAAATGTTACGATTGCGGATGTTGTCAGCAGTAATGGAATAATCCATGTTATAGACAAAGTTCTAACCCCTTCTGATACACCAAACGATATTCCACGTACTGCACAATGTACCGGTTCACACAATACACTAGTTACTGCAGTAATTCAAGCAGGTCTTTTGGAAACTCTTCAAGGCGATGGACCATTCACGGTCTTTGCTCCTACCGACCAAGCATTCATTGATGCAGGAATCGACCTTGCAGCAGTCAGTCAATCAGACTTAGCTGACATCCTAACTTATCACGTTGTTTCAGGAGCAGTTCCTTCAACAGCAGTCACTGAATGTATGTCAGCAAATACTGTTAACGGAAACCCGCTATCATTCACTGTCAGTGGCGGAGTAATGGTTAACGACGCTAACGTTACACTGGCTGATGTGAATACCAGCAATGGAGTAATTCATGTTATTGACAAGGTACTCTTGCCAACTGCAACTCCAAATGACACTCCTCGAACTGCACAATGTACTGGTAGTCACAATTCATTAGTGGCTGCAGTAATTCAAGCAGGACTTTTGGAAACTCTACAAGGCGATGGACCATTCACGGTCTTTGCTCCTACCGACCAAGCATTCATTGATGCAGGAATTGATTTGGCTACTCTAGACACCCCTGAAGGAAAAGTAGCGCTCACAGAAATCTTGCTATCTCACGTAGTTTCTGGTGAAGTTCCTTCTTCAGCAGTAACCGAATGTATGCCGGCAGATACCGTAAACGGAAAGAAATTATCTTTCACTGTCAACAGTAACGGAGTAATGGTAAATGATGCAAACGTCACTCTGGCTGACGTCGCAACAAGCAATGGAGTCATACACGTTATTGACAAGGTACTAACTCCTTCTGATACACCAAACGATATCCCACGTACTGCACAATGTACTGGTAGTCATAATTCATTAGTGGCTGCTGTTATACAAGCTGAACTACTAACCACTCTACAAGGCGATGGACCATTCACGGTCTTTGCTCCTACCGACCAAGCATTCATTGATGCAGGAATCGACCTGACAACATTCAATACAACCGAAAATAAGTCTGTATTGGCAGATATTTTACTTCATCATGTATACATCGGCTCGGTCATGAGTTCAAACATAACTGATGGAATGATGGTATCGATGGCCAATGGCGATAATGTTACGATTTCCATAGTAAATGGTAGTGTTATGATTGGTGATGCTAAAGTCACCATGGCAGATGTACTGACCTCGAATGGAGTAATCCATGTCATCGACAAAGTAATCCTACCTCCTTCGGATGAAGTCGATGACTCAGGTGATGATGCTGAAAGTTCCTCTGAGGATGACTCAGGAAGTCTAATCTGGATTATTATTGGTATACTTGTAGTACTTGGTGGTGGCGCTGGAACTGTACTGTTTTTGAGAAGCCGTAATTCCAGTACAGACTCCTCAAAGGATTTTGCGCAGGGTGGATTATTAAACCAATTACAACCAGTAGATGCTTCATCATATGCAACTCAGCCTGTTCAACAAACACAACAATTCCAGCAAGTTCAACCGGTACAAACTGTTGAAGTTATACCTCAACCAGTTGCTGTTGAAGCTACAGTGGTCAACCAATGGACTGATGAGAATGGGTACACATGGAGATCGATGAGCGATGGAAGCACACTATGGTGGACTGGAACCGATTGGCAAAAGCATGGCTGATTTAGCGGTAATTTGAACGATTAGTGATATTCAACTATAGACAATATTGATTCAATGTGGATTCTCATCCTAATAGAAAACCTACATTTAGTATTAGGATGGAAACTGTAAGATAAATACTCATCTTGTGAAGAATTTTGAAAACTTTTTGATTACCTTCATCAGAAGCACGTTTTGTTGCTGGGATGATAGCATAGTAGATTGATGCTAATATAGCTGTCACGACTGCAATTGTGTAATGAAAAGTGCTTGGATTGGTATGGAAATAAAGAGTAATTATTGTTGAAATCCCAAGAACACTCAAACAAAGAAAGAATTTTGGCTAAAGGGCTCGAATCACGACACTGAAATCTTTGTTTTCGAGTTTTTTGGATAATGTTGGTGCTATAATGGCTGTTTGCAAAAGAATGAATCCGACAATCATACCAGGAAAGTAGTAGTGCATGGTACGCTTAAGTAAAACCAGCATAAAATTATCTTGGACTAAGTATCATAATTAATTTTATCAGTTGGTACTTTTTGTCGGGAAAGAATTTATCATCTTGAATGATATAATTTACACATGCAGGAAATGGATGAGTTGATATTAGAAAAAAAAAATCTCCATAAGTTAATTTCTAAATTCAAAGCAAATCGGACTCTTCAGATCACTTCGATATTTGTTTCTCTGATATTAATCTCAATCCCAGTATATTCGATTTATGCAAAATACAATACTTCAGATGATGAATATCAAAGAGATTTAACATATATCTTAGGTGGAGAGAGTGGTATCATTTCGTGGAGTTCACAAAGTGATTTAGAATTAAGTGATGATGAAGTATTCACATTGACATTAACTAATGAGGATTTTCCTGACGAGGCTAAAAATATGAATATTGTAGCTTTGTTTATGACGATAGAGATTTCTGATTATGAAAACGACAATGAAGAAACAAATGGAGTAGGATGTGCAATAGATTCAGGTGAAGATGCATATGATTCTATCTCAGGTATTGTGAGCACACCAAATGTGGAATCACTTGATTTTGAATACGATTCTTATGGTAGTGTGTATACTGGATTTCTTGATGATTTATCAGACGTCATAATTAGTGGATTTGATTCACCAGGATTTATCACAGGTTATACTGTTAAAGAAATTGAGAAAATGTTTCAAAGTGGAGACAATATAGTCGGAGAATATAATTTCGAATTTATAGGTAATGTAGAATCAGGAGATTCGACATTTCAATGCGAAAGACAAGATCAAAGTATAACAATTGACTACTATATTGAATTAGAATGGTTTAATGTTGAATTAATAGAATTTGATGATGATTTTGGTAATTTTGGCATATGAGTTTATCAAACTCACAAGGATTGTAGGGACACAACTAAGTATTTTGAACTTTTAAATATATCGAGGTGTTTACATTTCTGAAGAATTAGAGGATTTGAAAGATGAGTCTGAAATACAAGTTGAACGTTCAAGCAAAAAAGTTTACACAAGTCTGAACTATTTGGGTTTATTTTTATTATTGACTTCATCAATGGTAATCTTTACTCCTGCACTGGAGCTATTTCCAAGTGTGGCGCCAAATGGTTGGGAAGCATTGGTATGGATTGCTTGGGGAATTGCCATTTTCACTTTTGCTATAATTTTCTTGATAATTACGAATTTATTTAAGTTCTTGTCCAAGGGTCAAGAAGAAAAAAGCGAATCTAAATCCGGTATTAGTTGGTTTCAAAGTATAAAAATTCCAGTTTTGGCATTAATTCTTATGTATCTTTTATCGTTTTTATTCATTTAACGACTCACAGGATTAGAGGGATTCTTGTTAACTATTGCTTTACATCACTTGATACTAATAGCACAGGGCAAACTTCACCAATAAAGGTCTGTAAGGGGCGTAACTTGAAAGCAAACAAGTAAAGCGCAAATCATGGCGCTTAAATGCCCACTTTCTCATCAAGAGCAAATATGGCTTGATGACGGCATTACCAAGTTCAATACAGGTCTCTATTGGCACGCTCACGAGGACTGGGAAGAGATGTGGAAGTCACTCAAGGTAAGAGAAGTTGAGCAGCGATATATCCTGGGAATCCAAGGTCTCATCCAAACTACAGCACTGATGTTCCAATACGAGCGACAAAAGTTTCGTGGTATTGTTAAGATGTGGAGTAAATTAACTGACAAACTAGGCACTCCTGAATCACCCTTGTTCGATAATTTATGGTGTATAGATATTCCAAAGGTGCTTCAAGATGTCGTTCCCTTCTATATCGATGCGACCACTGACAAACCCACTTGGAGTCTTAATCCAAACGTAGTTCAAATCTGACTGAGAAATAGTGAAGTTTAGTTTCTCGATGTTTATGTCGGCGACAAGGTTAACCTGCTATATTGATTAGTACAGTTATGCGAAAAACCAGTTTTTGTTTGATTTCTCTAATGCTGTGCGTTAATTTATTGTCGGTTCATGTGCAATCTCAAGAGCAAAGTCCCAAAGTATCAATTAACTGCTCTTTTCCACCAACAAGTCCCTTCGATAATACCTATGGAATTGGCATGGATTACCATACGCCAATAGAGTGTGATATTGACAATCCAAGCTCTTACACTATCGAAATCGAAATTTCATGGGAGTGGCAATGGGATGCAGAACTCATTGATTCAGAAGGAGAAAGTATGGATGAGAAGCAACAGATGAATCCAAATGCAAACATGGTGGTTTACATAGAAACTGATAGCCCTGAATATCAAAAAGTAGGAGATTATGAGATACAAATTAGTGCCATAGTGACCCGATATGGCCTTGGACAAGATGCAATGTATGATTGCTCAGACTGTGAAGAGGAAACTACTAGTGAAATTATTACAATACACCCTTTTTATGACTATTCAAATGAACTAATCGATTTCGGTGAATGGGATTCAGAAGATTGGACTTATGTAATACAGGATGAATATTTTTATTCTGAAGGACCTCAGTTTCCAGACTGTCCAAACGATGTTTATTGGAAGGAATATGAGATTTCTATCAAGTCAAACCATGATGGTTATTTTAATATCGATGATCAAGTAAGTCTACCTTACCAGGCTTGGTTGCTAGACTCAAAAGGAAATAAATCAACTCCATTTTCTTCGGTAGAATATCTAACTGGAGAATCATTAACTTTCCAAATTCTAATTGAATGGAATATGAATGAGATAAATGAATCATTATTATCTAAGTCCATGCTATCCTATTACCCGTACTCAGTCTACCTATGGTGGAGTGTTGAAGCATTCATGGATGATACAAAATATTCAGATTTTCAAACATACAACCCTAATTATCAACTTTATCAATCTTCAAGTTCGTATATTTGGCAAAGCAGAGGTACAGACTACTCATTACTTGAAAGAGATATGCCATGTTTTATTGGAGAAATTGTCGAGTATGATGGTTCAATACTAATTATTGAAGATGGAGGAGATTACCAACTGTCATCGCCTTCGATGATTAGTACTATCATGATAATATCTGTATGCGCACTATTTGTTAGAAGAAATAAACTCGACAATTAGTTGAACTCAAACTCACAAGGGGTTGTCGGGAACAATATTATGTAATATTGTAAAGACAAATATTTGAGGGAGTTCAAATTTCATCAAGTATTCCTTCGAACAATTCAATTCAAGAACGACAATCAATTATCGCTCAAGCAGCATCAAGAGGCTTGCAATTAAGCGAAGATGGCAGAAGTTGGATACCAATCAATTCGGAATCAAGTAATCATCCTCTTAATCAAAGCAATATTAAAATTGTAAAAAAGTTGCCTTCAGATATTTCTCTCAATGATAGTAATGTAATAATTGTTAAAAATGGTTCACAACTAAGCAATAGTGATGCGACAGGCATATCAATTTTGTATTTATTGTTGACCTTAGTGCCAATTTTATGTGTTATTTTTGTTATTTTTCTAGCACGTTTGTTTTGGGATATCTCTGGTTTGAGCTGTTATGGAGGGTGCTGATGATTTCACTCCTATTTATCCATGGTAATTTCCGTAAACTCCGACTCACAAGGATTATTTTGAACATACATAGAAAACAGTTAATTAGAAATGAACCAAAAAGAATTTGTGGATGAAGAGGCTTTAGAGGAAGAAGTTACTCTAAAGGGGCGTATTTTCGCTCTAACGATGCGTCTATTGGCTTTAGGACTCATTGTTTTATCACTAATGCTTTCCACTGAAGGACTATTTGTGGTTATACTGTTATTTGTCATTGTAGTGCCATTTGAAAAGTTATTTCCAAGGCACAAAGGACAGAAGGTTAGACGTCCAAAACTTGGAACCGATATCGGTTATGCCCTTGCATCACCAATTCTAGGAATACTCACTCTGATTGTTGGTTTTTTCATAGCGGTAATTAGTCTAGCTTGGATTCCAGGATTATTGGTTGCTCCATATGTTGCCAAAATACCGATAGAATGGATGCCAATCATCGGATTTCTATTATTCGATTTCTTAGTCTATTGGACTCATCGATTTTATCATGAAATTGAAATTTTGTGGAAGTTTCATGCCATTCATCACTCTACAGAACATTTGGATTGGGCAAGTGGCTTTAGAGCACATCCTTTAGATAGTACAATTTTAGCACCAGCATTCGTGTTTTTGATAGTTGCAGGATTTAGTCCAGAACTAACTGGAGCCTTCGCAGTTGCTCAATTATTAACTGGATTATTTTTACATGCAAATGTAAGTTGGAGATTAAAATGGTTACATAAATTCATCATCACGCCGGAATTTCACCACTGGCATCATACCAATGAAAGAGATGCTATTTGGACAAATTATTCGACATTCTTACCAATATGGGATATCATATTTGGAACCTATTTCATGCCAAAGAAACGGCGTCCACAAGTCTATGGAGTCAGCGAGAAGATTCCAGACGGAATAATGTTACAACTGAAACACCCTCTCAAGGGAATGCCCAAACCATGGTGGTTTCTTTTCCATCCATTCAAATCGATTAAATTGATATTTTCAACTGCTAAGAACATCATAAAAAGTATGTTTAAATCAGCATTTAGGAAACGTGGAACTAAGCCATGGGACATATACAAATCAACCAGTAATGAATCAAAACCAGAATTAATGGTCGACTACAAATAAACTCACAAGAGTTCAAACCTTAGGGGTGGTGGACGTTGGGGGATTTGAACCCCCGGCATCTTCGTTGCAAACGAAGCACTCTTCCAACTGAGCTAAACGCCCCTATTTGCCACGGGAGTGTCCGTTGCTTTTGATACTTATCAATGAAATAATCATTCTGCGCTGTCAATTGTTGCATCTCGGTCAGGCCCAACACCAACGCTTGTGCAAGGAACTCCGACCAATACTTCTAGCTGCTTGATGTAATGTTGGGCTGCTGCAGGTAGTGCTTTGAATCCTGTTCCGTCTTTATTGGCCTTCTTGGCAATACCCAACCATTCACTCAAAGAGTGAGACGGGAAACCTGGCACGGTAACATAAATTGGTTTACAACGGGCTAGAGCTGAAGCACTTGATGGCATTTCTCTAACTTCCTTCCCATCTAATTCATATGCAACGCAGATATTTATTTCATCCAATCCACCAAGTACGTCTAACTTAGTAAGAGCAAGCCCAGTAAAGCCATTGATTCTATGAGCATGTCTCATTACAACTGCATCAAACCATCCACATCTGCGCTTTCGGCCTGTAGTAGTTCCAAATTCCTGACCAACTGTACCGAGGTGGTTTCCAACTTCATCGAAAAGTTCGGTTGGCATAGCACCATTTCCTACCCTGGTGATGTAAGCCTTGGTTATACCAATAACCTCATCGACGTGACCTGGGTGAATACCAGCACCATGAGTTGAATTGCCTCTCGAAGTAACCGAGGATGTGACATATGGGAAAGTTCCTTGGTCAATATCTAATAAACAACCTTGAGCACCTTCAAGAATTACATTCTCACCTAGTTTCAATGCATTATCTAGCATTAATCCAGTATGAGTAATCGAAGTCGAAAAACTATCACATATCCACTTGACATCTTCGAGTAAGGAATCAGCGGTTATTCTTTCTAGTGAGCCAGCCGCTTCGAGTGAAGCATTCATTCGCTCACTACTTGATGATGCCCATTGCAGGTCACCGTTCACCTCAGCTAAATCTCCAAACCTCAACCCAATACGGTTGATCTTATCGGCATAAGTCGGACCAATGCCTCGACCTGTAGTTCCTATTTTCTTGTCAAGACTGTCCATATATCGGTGATAAGGCAAGATAATATGAGCCCTTTCGCTGATGAATAATCTTTCACCACGAGGGTCTTCTCCAGAAGACTCGTTCCAATTAACAAGTTCATGGTCAAGAACCCACGGGTCTATCACCATACCATCGCCAAGAATTAGATTACATTCTTTTCGAGTTATTCCAGATGGTAATAGATGAAATTTGAGAACTTGTTCACCAAGTACAACAGTGTGTCCTGCATTATTACCACCTTGGAATCTAACGACCCAAGTAGCTTGTTCTGCAAGTCTATCCACTAACTTCCCCTTTCCTTCATCGCCCCATTGTGAACCTAAAATTACAGTTGCTGGCATATCTCTCAACCTTAGCCATCCGCGTACCGTCCTTGAACTATGTCATTGGGTGTAAGAAAAATAGTGTATATTATGTTGCACATTTTCTCTATGAAATAAACAATCTTTTTTATATCAATTCCATCTTCTTTAGTTTGTCGAAGAGACCATAGTATTACCTGTAATACCAATCAGCAAGCCATTAGTTGTTTAATTTCTAATGCGCATGTTTATATATGGCCAAACTTGACTACACAACAAGGAGTTGATTAGATGACAAGTAAAACCGAAAAAAGAAACCAAGCCAATTCGTCAGCATCTGTACCCAGAGATTACGGGTTGATAGATCCTAACCGTAGAGTACTAGATGGACACACAAGACCATGTGAAGAATGTGGGGTTGTCGACTGGCAATTAGACCAGTCTCGAGGAGAAATTGCATGTAATTCATGCGGCCTAGTAGTCGAAGAAAATGTAATTGACCCGGGTGCTGAATGGACTAACAGAGATAACTCACAAGACCGTTCAAGAGTTGGACAACCAACAACCTACACTCTTGCCGACAAGGGTCTAAACACTACAATCGATGTTAAAGATTTGAATACAGGCTCTGCAGCACGTCATGGTCTAAATTCACAAGCCCGTAGAGAGTGGCGCAGAAGAAGAGTTATCGATGAGCGTTCCAAGACACGCAAGAGTCGTGAAAGAAACTTGGTCAAAGCGAATCAAATGATTCGTGACCGCTCTGATTTACCAAAATCACTACAGGAAGAAACAGCTAGATTGTACAGAAGGTTGAGCGGCGAAGGTTTCGTCACAGGTCGTTCCATCGCTGGAGTCACCGCAGCATGTACATACCTTGTAGCGAGAGAAGAAGATTTGCCAAGGCAAATTCCTGAGATTGCGGAGTCATATGAAATTGCAGAGAAAGAACTTTCAAGATTGATCAGACAAGTATCTAGGAAACTAAATCTTCACAAAATAACTTCACCAGATCAATATTTTGACAAATTCATCTCTGACCTACAATTACCACCAAATATCCACACCCAAGTTAATCATCTATGGTCTAAAATTCAGCCACATGAAGATATTTGGCAAGGAAAGAAACCTATGGGAGTAGCTGCAGCACTGATTTACAAGTCTGCTTCTGACTCTGGAACATCAAGAACACAATCCGATGTTTGTTCTGTGGCAAATATCTCTGAAGTGACTCTACGTGGATTACTGAAAATCTTCGAGGGGCTATTGGACAAATTAGGCGAAGTTTCTAAGCAATAAGACCCTAAACTTGAAGAATCGCTTTTTAGTGGAATAAATATGGGATTCAAGGCCAAGGCTCGAAAGCACAATCCAGATGGCGACAAAACGGATGATTCTAAGAACAATAAATCAAAGCAAGGAGAACAACCTTGTGCGATTAAAGGATGTGAAAAGTTTTCTGACAAAAGTTTCGGCGGAAGATCACTCTCGATAGATAATGCAATCGAAATGTGGGGTAGTGGTAACTACTCTGACAGGAAAGGAAGAGTTCGTGTATGCAAGAGTTGCTATAGGAAATGGAAGAAAGAAAACAAATCAGATGATTCTTATTGATTTCACTTTCAGTTTTCCTTTACGGGTGTAAGAAAACTACTCCTACCTACGGCAACACATTCTGTCCATGAACAGCAGAGTAGTGATTAGAAGTTTAGTGCTTCCAGAAGGATACATTGCCGCCATGGATGATGGCATGATAAGTTGGAGGCCAAATGAAGGTACTCGTAGAAATAATAGACTACAATACCCGATTACAACTCTACTTGCAGTAGGTGGACCCAGTGGTAAATGCGATTCTATTTGGTGTGGGGATAGCCAAGGAAACGTAATGCACCTAAGTATCCCTATGTTAGAAGTATTAGACAAATACTGTCTAGATTCATCTAGTATTCGGGCGATATGTGCAGTGAGTAAAACATCTGACAAAGTGTTAGTAGGTACTTCCAATGGAAATATTTGGACACTTGGAAAAGAAGTACCAGGAAATCAGATTCTATTGTTTTCATTAGAAAGAGCAGTGACTAGTGTGCGCTGTAATGAAAATACTATAATAATTCAAAGTGGATGGTCACGATATATCTTTGATTGGACTGGAAAAGAAATTGAACACCATGATCAGAATAGAATATTTAACAAAAAGCAGAATAAGAGAGATAGCAGAAGAGCAAAATTACTGAAAGTTCAATATGAAAAAGGTGGACTTCCTGAATCAAGGTTACTAGACATGCCCCTTGTCGCTTAAGCTTCTTCTCTTTCTTCAAGTGGCCATGGTGGACTTGGTGTATTCCAAATTGCAGTCTGTGCTGGCCTAGGCCATGACTTTGGAATTGCACCTTGATTATCGATGCAGTTATTGAAGAAATCAATGTGTCTCTTCAAAACCTCTTGGACATGCTTTTTACCCTTAATTGCTGGACCTTGTAAAGGAACTAAGGATTCTAAGCCCATTGATTTAATATTTTTTAAACTCGCTACTAGATCTGTCAAACAACCTGTTGGAAGGTCCCATCTTGTAGGTCTATCCGCTCTTGGTAGTAAGGCTCCTGCAATCAGCATTTTTTTCTCTGCGATGAAAAATGCCATTGAATCAGAACTATGACCAGGTAAAGATAATGCTGAGACTTGACCATTCCCAAGAATAAAAGTTTCTTGATCCTCAATTGCAGATGTTTTTACTGAAGGCATATCCGAATCAAATCTACTAGCCCAAGTGGTGAAAAAGTCTCCTGACTCTAGTGATGCTTGGCCATCGGTGTGAATATGAATCGGGCAATCATCGAATTGCTGTGAAATATGCTTAGCTCCGCCGGAACAAGGGAAACGTCTACAAGAAAGTAAAATACGCTCCAATGAATCATCACCTAAGACTCCTAAAATACGTTCAACTTGGAGGCTTTGATACCATGAAGTCCCTGAATCGATGACTAGATTTCCTGCCTTACCAATTATCACAACCGCATTTGAATCGTGGTGAATACCCGGCAACCGCACTATGCGCATGACACATGCTTGATGACCAAGTTTTTGAACAATACTGAAACTCGAACAAATGTTTTTGTCAAACCACGTTCAATGAGTTGGTTGTGATTAAATAGGGGTAGTTTGTCGCAGACTCCATGGGACGCTTTCCAGAGGCTGAAGAAAGAATGCTTCGACGCAAGATTTGCATGAAGTGTAATGCTCGTAACGCTTTTCGCGCTGTACGATGCCGCAAGTGTTCTTACAAGGGATTGAGACCTAAGAACATTGAACGAAAAGGTATTTGATTCATTCATTTACAATTTCAAAGCCCTATCAGTGGCATAATATGAGAAATAGGGTCACCCAGTAATGCTAAAGGAATTATTGCAGGGAATAAGAATACCAATAATGGTAACTTATAGCTTATCCAAACTTCTTCGACGTTGAACTTTTCTAACTCACTAATCGAATCATCTAACTCTTCTTCAGAAGGAGTTCTACGTGGTGCTCTTGTTTTATGGTATACTTTTGAACTACCATCCGGCAACTGCATCACAGAAGTTAGCATCCATACATGACTATTTTTTACTTGACTTAGTTTCATTTTACTAGCATGCCAAGATAAGCGTAGGTCAGTGAATGATGAAATGTTTGAATTTAGAATATTCTTTACAAATAGAATTATTGGAATTAGAATAAATGTTAATCCGCCCCACATCAATAATGCGAGTGCTGGAGGAAGTGCAACCAATGAATCTGCCGTTTTATCGGAGATTAGGGGCATTGTATCCCAATTTGGCATCAGTATTGCGACCAGCATCAAGGCTTTGGCATCTGCACCACCATGAATTAGTCTAAAGCGCCAGGCTAAATCAATAATTAGAATTGTAAAGAGCCCGGACAAAGTCCCCCACCAAAGTGCTGCGGAACTTGTATCATTACCTACTAAAACATCTAATGGACTTACATCTCCATACTTTAGCGAACCACCAATTATTCCTGCCAATGAAATCACATACCATAAACTAACTAAAACATCTATTCTATTACCTGATAAAATATCTTTAATGGTAGGTCTGCCGATTAATGATGTCGATGCATAAGCAACTACTGCTGAGGCTGTAAAGAAAATTGTCCAATCCGCTTCTTGGGCGATTAAGTCCAAAGCCCACAAGAATAATGCAGGTTTAACCCAAACCATCCAATGTTCATTTCCAACTCTTCTGTCTTTATGGTCCATCCAAGCAGCCCACCCCATTGTTAGAATCAAAACAGAAACTCTTGTCCAACCTAAAATTGACTCTGTGGTTAGCCCCATAGAACGCCCTAGTTGGCAATGAACTTAAAGACGGCCACCCGACAGGTAAGAATATTGAGGATTGAGGTGTTTATATGGATATTGAAACTCGACTACAACAAGTTGCAACTGTAATCAATCAAATTGATGACCCTAAAGTCCCACGGAATATTCGAAGGCAGGCTAAAGAAGCGTGCGAACAATGGCTTTTGAATAAGGGTAAGAAGTTGGATGTTCGTATTGCAATGGCTCAATCAAAACTTGAAGAGTTGTATGAGGATCCAAATATTCCACCAGAATTTGGAACTCTTATTCTTATGATTAATACTGAACTCGAAAAGATTCTTACCGACGTTCTTTGATTATTCTTCACTGGAAGTTTCCTCTTCCGGTTTGGCAATTTTTAATGAAATTATAGCTGCCATGACCATTAGTACCCCACAAAGGTGGAATGCGGTATGGTAATCATATGGTGCTGATTTATCTACTGTTAAGACCCAAACAAAACCTCCGGTTAGAGGACCGAGTATACGAGAGAATGCGCTTATTGATTCTTGAGCACCCATTACAACACCAAGCTCCATTCCGTTATCTTTAGCTAAATTAGTTAAAATCGAGGATGAAGTAGGTTGGAAAATTCCATTACCAATTGCAATTAGAATCGATACCATTCCCAGTTGTATGAAAGCATATTCTGGCTCAGTATATGGGATTAGAGTTAGACCTAGTCCTGTAACTAAACACGATATTGGCAATAATCTACGGGAACCGAACTTTCTAGTCAAGGGGCCAATTAGAACACCTTGGGTCAAAATACCGGCAATTCCAATTACTGCAAATATTCTGCCATTTTGAGACTCATTAAATGATAATCCACCATTACTTACATCCATACCTGTATACAAGATGAATACAGCATGCATTATGGTGAATCCAAAAACAAATAGCATTGTCATCCAAATTACTACCGAAATAGAACCGCTAAAAAGGGTAGAAGCAATATCCTTTGATGAGGACTTGAATCTACTAATTAGAGTCTTATTCGATTTCTTACTACGTAATTCTAATGGTAGTGATTCTGGCAAATTTTTGTAAGCTACAATGAGAGAAAGTAATGATAGGACGCTTGCGGCAATACATGGCAAGAGATAGGGGTATGTCTCAAAAATAGTGGATTCAAAAACCTCCCATCTCGCTGCAGGATTAGATAACTCGCCTCCAATGAATGGTCCTATAGTAAATCCAAGACCGAAGGCTGCTCCAATTATACCCATTCTAGTAGCGAGTTGTTTTTGATCACTAACGTCTCCAATGTATGCCCGTGCTACCGCAATGTTTCCATTGAACACTCCCGCCATGAACCTAGCCACTAATGCGACTAGCAGGGTGTTAGCAAGACCAAACATAGTGAAGAATACTGTATTACCCACTAGTCCAATCATGAGTACTGGGCGTCTACCTATTCGATCTGAGATTGAACCCCATATTGGGGAGAAGAGGAATTGGGCAGCCGAGTATGAAGTCATCAAAATACCGACCCATATACCCACCTCAACTATTCCTTGTGAGTCAGCAAGGTCTTCGACAAGATATGTCAAAAATGGGATTACAATACCAAAACCAATCAGGTCAATCATAGTCACAAGAAATAGAACTAGTAATGCACCTTTACTAGCATCTCGTTGATTTGATGACATTAAATCCCCTCATTAAATGCCAAATGGTATCATATTTCTTGTCAACAGTTCAAATGAGCAAAACCAATCGGTTATGCTGACGAAGAATTGGTGCTAACTTCAGGAGTTAAGATATCAATTACTGATGAAAGTCTTTCAACTAAGCTCTCTTTATGCTCATGCTTAATGAGTGCATATCGCATAACTTCATCCAATGAATCAACAGGAATTACTTCAACCATATCTTGATACTTATCATCCAAAAGAACGTCTTGCATATTTGCCCTAGGGATAACTACTACCTTAATTCCTGAACTTGCAGCCGCTTCAATCTTAGCTGTAACTCCGCCGATTGGGAGTACTTCACCACGAACTGATAGTGAACCTGTCATTGCCAAATCTTGGCGTATAGGGATATCTTCGAGTGCTGATATTATTGCGGTTGCGATAGTGATCGACGCTGAATCTCCATCCACTCCATGAGTGTCTACAAATTGAATATGAATATCATAATCGGAAATATCTTTCCCAGTTAATTTCTTGATAACCGCACTAACATTAGTCACGCTTTCTTTAGCAAGGTCGGAAAGACCACCAGTTGCATGTATCTTACCTCCACCACCAAGTGATGGGGTTACCAATGCTTCAACTGGAAGCATGATACCACTAAAGTCTGACAAACCTGAATTAGCACCGAGTACAGCAAGACCGTTTACTCGACCAATACGCTCACCAGAGTTTACAATAAGAGAATAATCACGACGACGTTCAATCATTCTGTCAGCCACTTGTTGTTCAAGAGGCTTAGCAATATTTCTTGCACCAAGTACGTGAGCTGAAGTGGTGTAAGATGATCCTTCTTCTCCGGCTAAGTCACCAGCAATTCTTACCAATCCTCCTAATTCACGAAGTCTTAATGATAACTTACCCCGACGTCCTGCTCTTCTTTGGGCTTCTCGTAAAATCATTGCAACTGCGCTCTTATCGAAATGTGGTATTTCTCTCGAAGTCCCCATATCTCTTACAACTTCTTGTGCAATGAATCTAATCAAACGGCGACGATTCTTCGAAGTATCTGGCATCTCTGAGTTTACGTATACTTCGTATCCATAACCCCTGATCCTACTTCTTAGAGCAGGATGCATTCCTTGAATAGCATCTAAATTACCAGCAGCTATCAAGATAAAGTCGCAAGGTACAGGCTCTGTCTTGGTCAATGCACCTGAAGACCTTTCAGAGCGTCCAGATATTGGGAACGCTCTTTCTTGCATTGCTGTTAGCAATGCTTGTTGCTCTTCTAGTCTCAAGAGGTTTACTTCATCGATGTATAGAACACCTTTGTGAGCACGGTGAATAGCACCTGGTTCAACTCTGTCATGAGCTGGAGTTTCCATTCCTCCAGATTGGAATGGGTCGTGCCTAACATCTCCAAGTAGAGAACCTGAAAGAGTTGCAGTAGCATCGACAAACGGAGGTAATTCATTAGGGTCATGCTTCACAAGTACCTTAGGAATTCTGCCTTCATCAGATGCGCCTAGTCTACCTCTGATGAACATATATCCAAACATTAGTAGAAAACCACCAAATAGTAATGTGATAATATCACCATTCTGAAGTGTAGCAATAACAAGTAAGAAACCAATTGCAGCAAATGCTATCAAAAGCATTTTTTGGGAGCGCTCTCTTTGCTGCTTGATAGCTTCTTTTTGCATCTTGACTATTCTATCTCCACGAGAAGCTGGAACACAGCGTACTCGTGGTTCATTCTCATCATCTTCGTTGGGATAAACAAGAACATCTTCTAAAACATCTCTTGGAAGAAGATTAGTCATGGACCTTGCCAGCATTGACTTACCAGTACCTGGGTCACCAATCATAAGCATGTGCCTACGTTGTTCTGCAGCTTTTCTAATAACCGTAGAACCTGCTTCTTGACCGATTACTTGATCTACTAAGTTTTCAGGAATTGGTACGTCCTCAGTTGTCTCGAAGTTAACAGACTCAATCCACTGTTTTACACTTTCAGATAACACTTCATCTGTACCGTTTGGCTCCGGAGCCCATATAGTGACCTCTTCTTCGGCGGCCTCGGGCTGTTCAACTAGTTCGTCCGACACATCTATTCCTCCACGCTACTCCCCTTTATGGGTTTACAATACAAAAATTATTGTAATTTACCAACCTCATTGGTGATTCAATGCATCTAGATATTGTTGTCCGTAGTAATTCCACTGTTCCATAGTCCACCCAGAAGGCAAACCAGTAGCAGGGACTTGTGGCCCTGCTGCAGGAATGATTGGTGCAACTGGTTGAACTGGCACTGGAGTAGGTTGTTGGTAAACTGGAGTTTGAACAGGTTGTTGATAGTTAACCGGTTGTTGGAACATTTGCTGAGTTCCGCCATACATCGAATTGGCTATTGAATCATCAGCAGGCAATGTTGAATCTGCCCACTTCAATTCCTCTAGACCACCAGTTCTACCGCCTCTCATCAAGAATAATCCTCCAAGAAGGGCGACAATAATTACACCAGCTATAATTCCGACAGTTAATACGAGGTTATTAGATTTTGAACTATCTTCTGAATCGGTTGAAGTACTTGCTGAATCTGTAGTACATTGGACTCTGCCATCATCACATGCCAAATCATATTCCGATTGAATATTGGACAATTGAACTTCTAAATCAGATGTATCTCCGGATTCTGATTGGATTTCTAATTCTAGTTGCTGAATTCTATCTTCAAGAACTGATATACGCTTATCCAAGGTATCTTGGTCCATTTCAGCAGGAGATGGAAGTTGCTCAAGTATTTCCCACTTAACAGGTGTTGAAGTTTTGTAATTATTATTTTGTGAATCTACTGCGTCTATACTCAAAGTGAAGTAATCATTTTCGTTATATCCGTTAGGTCTAGCCATTTCACCGTCTGAACCTCCAAGCAGTGGAATATTCAAATCTAGTTCCCAACCAGAAGCGGATTTTGATACATCCAAATCATATCCCCAATAACCGTCACAAACTCCTCCACCACAGAGTGTCCAAGTTACTGCCATGGAAGTGAATGTTGGAGCACTATCGCTCAATTCCATCATAATGTGTGGTGTCTGAGAAATGTAAAGGTCTGTAACTGTAGCGATTAAGAAACTTGATTCAGATTGTGTCTTTGAAATAGTGAATGGAACTGAATCGAAAACATCGATTGTCATCATGTAAGTATTGACGTCATATGTATCTCTAACTTCAATGGTCACAGTTTGCATACCGATCTCACTAAATTGTAGGTTCAACATTCCCGAAGAACGAATATACTGAGCGCTTCCTGGAGAGGAAGAGGAAATCAGAGTGGTAACTTTACTCAATTCATCATCAACATCCGAAATTCTTGATTGTAAATCTATTGACATTTGAGTTCCAGCCTTTAGAGAAATCATCTCGATATCTATCATATCGACTCTAGGAGCGTCGTTGATTGGGTTAATTTCAACCAAGACCGTTTGCTCAGAGCATTCTTGGTCTGTATCACAGGCTTTGACTGTAATAGTTGATTGTCCATTGGAGTCATCAGATTTGGTTTCAAATCCTAATACATTTCCAATAAGTTCTGCACTGACCAGTTCGGGGTTAGAGTTCCCTACGACTGAAAAAGTAAGTAGTGAAGAATCAGAATATTGTCCTAATGAATCGGTATCAGAAATGAATGGTAACAGCCTTAGTGTTCCGTCTGAGTCTGCCCCTTGTTCATCGATTATCTGTGTCGGCAGACCACTCCATCGAGGTTGACCATTTTCGATTACATTAAATTTCAAAGTTCCTGAAGGAAGAACACCTTGTGCAGAATAATCTCCTCCGTCATCGACTGTAATCAAGATACTCTTTTGGCCAAGTGGGCAGCCTTGAACATCACTGAAAGCAAATTTAACATCCATGGTGCTAGATGCAGGATTCCAAGAGATGAAAGAAGTGTGGTCAGAATCAATTATCAAATCCTGAAGTGGAGTTTCTGGGTCACTCACATGGTCTGTTAAATCAATCGAAGTGATTTGGTCACAAATCACAGTTGGAACTGGCTCTGCAACAATTATCGGCATTCCATTAGCTAATTCAAAGGCGTTGGATGTAACTCTCCAGTCACTGGTCTGCCCTCGACTATCGACGGTTTTAGAACGTAAATCATACCATCCAGCAATCATTTCAGAGGTTGGCGTAATAACATATTCTCTACCTTCATTACTAGTATCGAAATTGACAATTACTTCACCACCAGAATCCACAGAACCATCCCATAGGTTCTGACCTGCTGGTGAAACTTCCAATTCAAAAGTCATAGTATCGATTGTGTCAACTAGATCATTAGCAGTTCCTTTAGCGATTACATTGAACACTTTACCTCTCTCGATTACATTATTACCATCGACAGTTGCTTGCTTAGCCAATGGTGGTCTATCATGCTGCATAGTGTCAACATTGAGATTATTACTCGATAAACCATCACCGGTTAGTCCAGAAAGTCTTGCGCCAAATTTAGTATCCCAAGAATTGGCTGGAAGTGAAGTCGTATCTACTACTGCTGAGAATGACATTGTGGCTTGAGGAATCAAGTTAGACAATGGTTTTGAATCAACAACGACTGGATTACCTGCGTTGAGATAAACTATTTCCATCGTTCCTCCATCAGTATAATCTAATCCTCCGATATTCTTAGCATTCGCCGTGACAGTTACTTGGTCACCATTGACATAGCCTAACTGAGAAGATGGATTTGAGAGTGTCACATCTGAAATAGCAAGATCCATTTTTGGCCCCATGGTACTATCTGAAACTGCGAAAATATCTGCATTGTGAGAGGTTGTACTCCATGTATTGTAAATCGCACCTATAGTAATCATGTTATTGATTCCAGATTGCCCGCCACGAGAACGTGCTAGGCTTGCCGGTATAGTCCAAGATTCAGAGTGTACACCTTTCGACAAATCCATTGTGACAAAGCCAGAACCACTTCCTGTTGTTCCTGAAGTTGTTGCATAGGAATTACCATTCAACAACCAAGCTCTCCAACAGTTATGACCATAGGTACCGTCACTGTATGTGTATGCACACTTATCTTCTGTAACAGCAGCATAAAGAACAGTTGATGAAGGTGCAGTACCAGTTCCAACATATGATGCTTCCATGGTAATGTCCACGTTAGCACTGTTGGTTGGATTGACTGATTGAACCACATTCAATTGATAATCATTAATTGAGGAAGCCATAGAGCCGCCAGATGAAAAGGCGGAATCATATCTCTTTCCATCGCTGGTACTACCGCCAATTGAAGGGTCGGAGTCGCCCATGTATCCTGTTGGAGCACCGCCAGATTCACCTAGGTGATTCATAGCATAAATTGGAGCCACATTTCCTGAACGGGCATCATTTGTTGAGCCATAACTTGCTGACATGTAGGTAATGTAGACGAATTCATCAGGATTTGTTGATTTCAAGTTGTAGGCAGATTCCGAACCGCCTCCAGCGTGATAACAGTAATAGCAGTTATCAGACGATATGTACTGTAAAAACACATTGTGCCCTGGGGAACTTGCTTCGGAAACAACGGCTAAGCCTTCCAGTTCTTTCTCTTCTTTTTGATTTAAATCACCAGTTAAAGAAGTCAAAATACTTCCAATAAATAGAGCGACGATGACTAGTGACAATACGCGTGCGGACATCTTCATGTATCGAGGAGCATCAAGACAGTATATGAAACCCTCTATTTCAGGATTATTTCATTCATTCACAATCGCCTAACTTCAAAGCATAAAGATTGTATCAAATGTATTTCTCGGCATCAATATGGACGACCATGCATGGGTGGCACTTGAACAAGAAGATGGTCGTGTTTTTTTAGTCGAAATGGTTGATAAAGTTCACAAAATTAAAGGCATTGGAGTTCTTAATCCACAAGAGGAACTTTCACAAGTGGAAATTGGAGAATCTGTTCAACTGGGTCATAAATCGTTCAAGAGGTTAACTATCGGTTTACCCGAACTGAGCAAATCAATGCTAAGAAGAGCCCAAACAATCAGTGCTAAAGATGCTGGAATGATGATTTCAAAGATGGGGATAGGTTCAGGTGACTCTGTACTAGAGGCTGGACTTGGAAGCGGAGGATTATCTATGCATATTGCCCATGTTCTTGGAAATAATGGAATCCATGTGACTGTTGAGCCAAGAGATGAGCATGCTAAAGTTGGACTTGAAAACCTAAGGAGAGCAAAATCGTGTTTGTCGGAATTCCCACAGCACCATCATGTAGAAGGGAATATTGAAGATGTCGTTGAAGATATTAAATCGATAAGAGCAACATATAATTCAATAATACTAGATCTACCTCAGCATAGCGAAGCAATAAAAGCAACCTTACCCTTACTAGAATTAGGTGGTAGGATTTGCTGCTATTGCCCTGTCACAAGTCAGGTAGAGGTCGCATGGCAAACCTGTGAAGATAATGGGCTCAAAGTTGAGTGGGCTGGTGAATTAATCGAACGGCCTTGGGGGAGAGCATCACGTGGAGGAATGAGACCTGTGAATGGCCCATTTGGACATACAGCATTCCTCCTCATAGCCATAAAGAATGAGTGATGTCAGAACTTCTGACCCTCAACAACTCTGATTTTCGTCTCACACTTAGGACATGTGAACTTGAACGGTGGCACACTCCCTCTAGGAACGCCCAAACGCGCATTACAAGACGGGCAATTCACCTTATTATCAGAACTCATTCTACACTCGTTTTCACCTAATGTGTGAACATCCACTCCCTCATCACTATTCTGGGTTGATTCTTCTTCGGTTGTAGAATCCCCTTCTGAATCGTCTTGATCTTCAGATTCCATAGAAGGCTTTCTTCTCTTACGAAGCATATTCATCAACATCAATAATATCAGAGAAAATATCCATCCACCAAACATTGTGTAAAGTGTTTGAGATTTATCAAGAGTTACACCAAATAATAGTTCTACGCCTTCTGGCGGCAATTCTGGACCTTCCACATCGACAGAGAGATTACCCGATTCAACAGTGTAGGTAGTCCCGTCAATTTCAACATTAGCAGTGATTACTATACTTGCAGACTGTGTTTCAGTAATTCTTGAATTAAGAAGTAATTCATATACAGCTGATTCACCATTGGATAAACTGAATTGATTAGATGAGGAATTGGTTGAGACTAAAATTAGACTAGTATCAAATAATGATTCATCGGTTCCAAGTAAGAAAAGAGTCCCAGCAACAGGTGCATTGGCTAGGTTCTTGATCGTGAAGGTCGTTGATGAGCCACCTGATGACGACATCGATAGAGAATTCGTTCCAAAACTCAACTCTACAATCCCTTCACTACCCCAATTCGCTTCGACAATATAATTCTCAACCTCTTCAAGGACATAGTTGGTTCTTGCACCACTAGTGACTCTGAAAGTTATTGATTCATACCCATATGTTGAGTCATCATCGATTGTACAAGACCAAGAATAGGCTTGAGATGAAGAACCTGCATCAAGAGTGAAAGTTTCAGATAACCCACAAATATTACCCGGTGTGGTGAGCATAAATTGGTCTAAACCTGAACCGGTGTTAGTGACCACAACAGTACCTGAAACTATTTCACCTGGTTTGCCACCATCATCATTTTCTAGTATTGTTAATTGAGCACTTGCTTGTATAGGTAATACGTTGAGTGTACTAGAGCTCGAGGTTGTATCATCATTCGTAGAAGTTATAATTACATCAACTGGAACTCCAGTGGACGGTGCTCCTACTGCCCTTTCGCGGATGGACATAGAGATTACTTGTGTTGCTGATGAGTCAAGGTTTACCGAAGTTGTTGAAAGAATTATGTCAAACCAAGTAGTAGCATTATTGGAATCATCGTAACCTAAAGTGATAAAGAAAGTGTCTTGTGCTGAACCAAGGTTGGTAATCTCAAATGTATAATTGACACTACTTAGCGGACCTGCTGCAATACTACTTGTCACCGAGTTAACTGTAAGGCCAACACTATCTGTAATTTGTAATTCCAGACTAAGTGAAGCGGTTATTTCTGATGAACTATAGTTGATTATTATTGGATGAACTCCAGAGCCTGATGTTGCGACCATACTCAAAGACATGTTGATTGTCACCGATTGACCCGGAGCCAGCATAGTAGTTGTTGGGTCAAAGGAAACTTGGGCACCGGTTGGCAGACCTGATACCGCAGCACTCAAATTAAGTTCTTTAGTTCCATCGTTAGAAAGTTGAAGGTCAATGGAAACAGTCTGACCTGGTATAACTGAAACTCTACCATCCAAAGGTCCAGTCAAAGATACCGAAGGTACTGATGAAACTTTGACAATCAGAGTAACCTCGCTAGTTACCTCGCTGTAAGTTACGCTAAAGGATTGATCATAATCCCCAATCATACCATTTTGTGCATCAGTAGTTAATGACCAAATACCAACAGAGCCTGAAGCGACTATAATACCACTTGAAGAGGCTAAATTAGTGTTAAGCCCCGAGGTAGAGCCAATGTCTAGGAAGAACTCCACCTCTTCACTACCAGAATTATTCAATCTAATTTCATAGACAGTATTAGTACCAGGTATCACATCTATACCACCTTGAGGAACTGTCAATTCAAACTCTACTTTCTCATCTATTCCAATAATAAAGTCAAAGTCTTCAGGAGAATATTGCTGCTCACCAAAAGAAGCAGTTCCTCCAAGGCTAACTACACATTCATCAGTGCTGGTTGATGTTGAATCAACGATTACTTGAATGCCAACCTCAACTGCATCATCAGGTGCAAAATTATTAGATGAAATAGTCAGAAGTGAAATATTACATGGGCCACTAATTAATTCTAGGTCCCAATCCATATCCAGTTCTGCATTACCAATGTTAGTAACTTGAACTGTAGTATTAGTTGTTTGGCCGGGTATGAAATTTGCATCTTGGTCAAGGAATACTGCACTCACATCATTTTCTGCAACCACTTCAATTACCATTGTTGAATAACTAGAAATATTACCTTTAGTAGATGCAGAATACAAATTAAATCCATAAAATCCTGGCGTTGCATCGCTTGGAATCGATACTTGTAAATTTACTTGAGTGTATGAATCAGCAGGAATATCAGTTAATTCCATGTCATCAAACAACACATTCCACCCAGCTGGTATCGAACGACTGGATTGACTGGTTGGTGAAATCGAAGAACCTGAGGTTTCTTCCCAAGGATAACTAAGATGGGATGTTTCATTGAATACTGTTGCAGCAGCCGCTTGTTGTAATTCCAGTTTCAAGGATGCTGAGAGTGCAACTGTGTCATTAGAACCAACCGGACTCTCACCAATCATGGAAGCGTAAAGAACGCAAGCAGCAAGATAACTTCCCGAAAGAGAAGGATGACTACCATCTGCAGTATACAAATTATAGAAGGTATTTCCAGAGAGTGTCGGGTCGATGCCGGTCAAATTTATTTGCTCATGAATATGCTTGTAAGCAAGACCTACCGGTGCAATCCAAACATCTCTACTAGGTGTAGACATATTGTCTCTGAAATCTATATACCCACTTTCAAGTCGGTCTTGCATCAATGTGAAGTTGCCATATATGGAAGGGTAAGTAACATCGCCAGTTCTTCTACCCCATGTCATCATCAACATTGCTTGGGAGTTTTCATCATCAATGGCTTGAGCCAGGTTAACTGCTGCATCCTTGTCAGTAATCCAATTCGCATTGGTTCGGTCAAATCCAGGTATTTGACTTTGGTCTTGAATGACCACAAAGTCCCATGTTTCCCCATTATCTCTCAATGTTGTATTCCAACTATCGCCTGAAGAATTGACATTATCCCAATGTTGTGATAAAATCATTCCTCCTCCTGTTAATGCTTCAGTATTATTATGCTGTCCGGTGACATTGAACATATTTTCAATTATCGAATCAAGGTTTTGTGTGTAAATATAACTATTACCATACATCAAAACATTAGATGGGTAAGAAATACTAGTGTTCGATTGGTTTCCAGTTCCGTTACCTGTACCATTACCTGTACCATTACCTGTACCATTACCTGTACCGTTACCTGTACCATTCCCAGTTCCTGTACCATTGGTTATATTAGACCAAAATGCGGCAAGGTCCGGCTCGGAATCTACATCCAGTAGAACTGTATCCTCTACATTCCCATCGTTCCATATATCGACGGTATAATTACTTGAGATGCCTGCGGTAACCTGCTGAAGTGGGCCGCTCATCGAAGAAAAGGAAACTGATGTTGCAAACGATGGTTCTACAGAAGTATAGACAGTGATATTAGAGGAAACATCAGCATCAGGTTCAGTTACCATTATTTCAAAAGAACCGCTATCAGTAGGAACTGCACCAGTATCTAGACGGACTATGAATGTCGTATCGGCAGAAAAAGTTGGTAGAACGTTGCCTACAGTATCATTTACTGAGGTGACATTCCACACACTTGGGAGATTAGATAAATCTAATGTGAGATTATAGGATTCTATGGAAGATCCGTTATTGTGAATAGTTAGTGTGACATTTTCGGAATATCCGCCTTGAAGAACAACATGAGATTTATCGACTGAAAGTTCAATTGAAGGATGCGCTGAGGCGATAGATGCTAATGGCGAAATACTTGCAATAAGTAAAATGGCAACAAAAGTTAGCGCACGACCTGCTGGTTTAGACATAAGACCGAGTCAAGCCAGTAGCGCATCCCTCTTGAGTCAATCGGACACAAGATTATAAAATTACTGAAAAATTACCTTCAGCCTTGCTTAAGAGATGAAATTCTTTCATTATCTAAATTTTCCCAAGGGAACTCACCAGAAGCACCTACGTTTCTTCCAAAGTGCCCACCTGCTGCGGTAACTGAATAAATCGGACGTTGTAGATTTAGATCTCGGGAAATTGCCCCAGGTCTAAAATCAAATGTTTGGTTAACCCTACGAGCAATTTCCATTTCCGATTCTGTCGAAGTCCCAAAGGTTTCAACTCTCACGCTTACTGGCTCTGCAACACCAATTACATAGGCTAATTGAATCTCACATCTATCTGCAAGTCCTGCTGCCACAACATGCTTAGCAGCCCAACGAGATGCGTATGCTGCTGAACGGTCTACCTTTGACGGGTCTTTGCCTGAGAATGCACCGCCACCATGACGACCCATTCCACCATATGTATCCACTATGATTTTACGACCTGTTAAGCCAGCATCAGCATAAGGTCCTCCAGGGTCTGCAAATCTTCCAGTTCCATTCACTACCAACTTGTAATCATTGTTTAGGAGTTCAGATGGAATCGAATGTTCTACTACATGCTCTCTGATTTGTTGCCTAACATACTCTAATTCTTTTTCTTCAGAGCCTCCGAACTGATCTTTCAACTTATCATCATGCTGAATTGCAATTACAACTGTGTGAACTCTTGAAATTGAACCATCAGAATTGTATTCTACAGTAACTTGAGATTTACCGTCAGGCCTAGTCCATGGAAGTGTACCATCCTCTCTAACGGTTGTCAAACGGCGAGTCAATCTCTGGGAAAGTGCTGCTGCAAGTGGGAAAAATCGTCCTTTAAGACCATCATAGCTCTCGGTTTCATTACAAGCATATCCAAACATCATCCCTTGGTCGCCAGCACCTTGATCTAAGCCGTCTTTGTTGACACCTTGAGCAATATTAGCTGATTGCGTCGTGATATGAACTTGGACATCACAAACATCCGAACTAGTTGCATCCATACCTATTTTATGAGATACATAACCAATTGCTGCCCCTGCTTTACGAGCGACTGATTCATAGTCTGGTGCTTTACCGTTAAGTGAAACTTCACCTGCAAGTACAATCAAACCTTTTTCCTCTTTACCCTTGACACAAGTTTCTACTGCAACCCTCGCATTGGGGTCAACACTTAGACATGCATCGACGATAGCGTCTGAAATAGCATCGCAAAGTTTGTCGGGGTGTCCACTAGTTACTGATTCTGATGAAAATAGCACATTCGTCATGTTTGCTCCGCTTCATCAACCATTTATGAATCAATCGCCTCTTTACTAACTGAAATATTCTTTATAATCATAAAAGTCTCAAAGTTTCCTCTTGAGTCTTACAGTATTCAAGCAGTTTCAAACGAATGCTTGATGTTCTAAACCCCCTCCGCCCGAATATGACCACTTATGTTGCAACCGCATACAGAACACACACGCTGGGTGAAATTCAATCAGATGGCGCTAAACTCGTCGGTCAAGAAGTTACCGTTGCTGGATTTATGGAAGCAAACCGTGGCAAAGGAGCCATCTGTTTTGTCGACCTAAGAGATGGTACTGGTAAAACACAGGTTTTCCTCAAAGCAGACAATGTCGGAGATGAATCTCTAGATATGGTTCAACGAATGACTCGTGAATCAACCTTACAGTTCATCGGAACAGTTTCACAAAAGAGACCGCCTAAGGCGAAGGAAGGAGAACCAGTTCCACCACCTGCATACGAAGTTGTAGCAAATAGTGTAACTGTAATTGCAAGAGCAGAAGCACCACTACCACTTGGTGTGACCGACACTGTCCATGTTGCCTTAGATACTCGATTAGATAACAGATTCTTGGACCTTAGAAGAGCACATGTTGCCGCTATGTTTAGACTTAGAGGTAAAGTTCTACAGTATGGGAGAGAGGCTTTGATCAACGAAGGTTTCTTCGAAACTCACACTCCAAAAATTGTCGCCACTGCTACTGAAGGAGGTACTGACCTTTTCCCTATGCAGTATTTCGATACCCCAGCATATCTAAATCAATCACCTCAATTATTCAAGCAACTTTGTATGTCCGGTGGACTGGAAAGAGTATTCGAAGTTGGACCGGCATTCAGAGCGGAAAAGCATGACACATACCGACACCTTAACGAATTTATTTCCTTTGATATGGAATGCTCTTGGGCT
Source organism: Candidatus Poseidoniaceae archaeon (assembly GCA_949372655.1). Classification (GTDB taxonomy): domain Archaea; phylum Thermoplasmatota; class Poseidoniia; order Poseidoniales; family Poseidoniaceae; genus MGIIa-L1. The sequence continues at coordinate 212,951 of CASIAI010000002.1, read as the reverse complement.
ACTGATGGTGACGTAATGGGAGTTCTGGAGAGAATGATTCACCATATGTGGGATTCTGTTTCTAAAGATGAAGAATCTCAGCAACATATCATAACCATCAACCAATATCGAGCAACCCAAGGTGAAGAACCTGTTGAGGTCATAGTTCCTGAACTACCATTCCCAAGAGTATCTTATTGTGATGCTATTGACATTATCAAAAAGAAAGGTGGAAAAATCGAATGGGGCGATGACATCGATGCAGAAAACTCTGATTTACTAGCCGAAGATTTACCTCAATTCTATTTCTTACCGCAGTGGCCAATGGAACTTAAGCCGTTCTACATACATCACGTTGAAGGAGAAATCGGTTCAACTGGAAAGCAGTTAAGCCGAGGGTTTGACCTGAACTTCGGTAGAGATGAACTAACATCCGGTGGACAGCGTGAACATAGAATGGATGTATTGATTGAGAATCTTAAGGATATGGAACTAGACCCCGAAGAATTCGAGTTCTATATCGCTGGATTTAGGCATGGAGTTCCACCTCACGCTGGATGGGGACTTGGTGTTGAGAGAATTTTGATGAAACTAACTGGAGCCAAGAATGTACGTGAAACCGTATTATTCCCTCGTGACAGAAAGAGAATCTGCCCTTAATACAGTTTAGTCAACTATTATCAACCCTCTCCATGAGCGCCGCTCATGCATGAAGTTGTTTATTTTGAAGGGCCTGGTTTTGCTGAAGTTTCTAGATTTTGTTTAGAGATATCTGGATTGGAATGGAAAAATACTACAGTAGATTGGGACGGCTACTTGGATATGAAAAATAAAGGAGAACTTCCATGGGGATACCTACCTATTATTCGAACTCCAGAAGGAACTCTCGCTGAATCAAACGCACTTCTAAGATACACTGGAGCATTAGCAGGTATCGAGCCAACCAATCTTTTTGTAAGGGCAAAGGTTGACGAAATAGTTGAATTAACCAATGGATGGAGGCAGCATTTTATCCCGACATTTTCAATTGAAGACCTCGATGAAAAAATAGCTGCACGTCAAGAAATGTTTGTTGAAGGCGGGAAAATGGATATTGCTCTAAAAGATATTTCAAAGATAGTTGAGAATTCCTCTACAGGATGGCTAGCAAATACTGAGGATTTGACAATTGCTGACATCAAAGTATTCATGGATACATTCATGATGTTTTCAGGACAATTTGATGGAATTACTGCAGATATGGTGTCTAATTATCCATCATTGCTAAAATTCCATGACAAAGTGTCAAATGATGATAGAGTGAAAAATTACTACAGTAAGGAAGATGAAAAGCGATGGGTTTTCCGCCCCGGTGCCTTTAGTAACTCAAATTAATTATACCATTTCTAAAGGTGAGTCCCGAGATGAAAAGCGAGCAACAGCGCCATCACTTGTAACAAGGAACTTTTCAAAGTTCCAGCGTATATCGCCTGTATGACCATCAGAACCAGTCGATTTACTAAGTTCGGTAAATAATTGATTTTGATTTTCACCCTTAACTTCTAATTTAGCCATTAGAGGGAAATCTACATCGTACTTTGAGGCTGTAAAATCGCATATTTCATCATGAGTACCCGGTTCTTGAGCACCAAACTGATTACAAGGGAAACCAACAACTATAACTCCATCCTGTTGTGAAATTTCTTGTAATTGAGTGTATTGACGTGTAAAACCACATGCACTTGCAACATTAACTACAACCCAATTATTGGTGTTGGAATCTCCAAGTTCTCTCAAAGTAGTTTTCTCACCATTCATTGTTTCAAATTCTATGTCCAAAGGATTGCCCATAGTCTTGCCAGTAAGTTCTACTCTTCAATATGTCAGTCACAATCGTTAGAGTAAGTGTGATAGACATCAACCATCAGGATTTGATATGGCGGTTGACCGTATGCAGTGGGGTGCTGAAACTTGGCAATATGCTGATTTATACATGCCTGATGAACCTTCACCATACCAGACGGGTTTTGGAATTCCTTGTATTATGTTGATTCATGGCGGTTTTTGGAAAGATAAGTATGATTCTGATCTAATGAAACCGATTGCTGAAGACTTAGCAGAAGCTGGAGTTGCTGCCTGGAATATTGAATTTAAAAGGTGGACTGATGATGAGAGTGGAGTTTGGATGGATACACTTTCAGATGTCATGCGAGCATGGGGCCAGTTGGCACTATTACCTGGAATTGATATTACTCGCTCTATGGTAATGGGTCACTCAGCAGGTGGACAATTAGCACTAATACTCGCTTCTAAAGCAGAAAGGAAACCTTGGCTGGCAATCGCTCAAGCACCTATTACCGACTTGATAGGAGCAGACCATGCAAAACTTTCCGACGATGGAGATGCTGTGCGTAAGTGGCTTGGTTGTACACCAGAAGAAAATCCAGACTTATGGTCACAACTCAATCCAGTGGATAACCCTCCTATCTCACCAGTATTGATTATTCATGGAGAAAAAGATGACGAAGTTCCATATGAGCAATCCGAAACATATGTAAGAGTAATGAAAGCAAAAGGTGCAGATGTCCAAAAGTTATGGCTGCCTGGTGACCACTTCTCAATTATTGATGTTGCTAGTGATGATTGGTTGGTTGAATTAAACGCAATCTTAGATTGGCTATGATGCGAATACCTATGATGGAAGACCTCTTGGATTAATTCATGGAACTACTAGGCTCTGACTTCCCTTACTCGGAAAATTCCTTGACTGGAAAGCACGCAATGGTTTGTGGAGCAAGTCGTGGTATTGGTGCTGCAACGGCAAGAATGTTGGCTAAAGCAGGAGCTGATGTCACTATTTGTGCACGAAATAAAAGTGCTCTGGAAGAATTAAAAGGTGAACTTTCGCAACTAGGAAGTGGTAATCACCAAGTATGTCTCCTCGACCTTGAAGACCTTGAATCACTAAGTTCGAAAGTTGAAACTGTAGTCGCTGGAAATGGTCCAGTCCACATTCTCATTAACAATTCGGGAGGCCCTCCTGGTGGTCCGCTTTTGAATAATGAAGTCGGAGATTTTGAAGCACCATTCAAGAGACATCTTCATGCATCTCATACTTTGGTACAACTATTAGCCCCCCAAATGGTCAAAGAGAAGTTTGGTAGAATAATTCAAATTATCTCAACTTCGGTAAAAGAACCAATTCCAAACATAGGACTATCCAATACACTTAGAGGGGCTATGGCTTCTTGGGCCAAGTCATTATCACGTGAATTAGACCCTTGCATAACCATCAACAATGTATTACCTGGATTCACTGATACCAAGAGATTAGGAAGTCTAGCTGATTCGATTCACCAAAGAACCGGAAAGAGTACTGATGACATACATAAATCATGGATTGAACAAGTACCTATTGGACGATTGATTGACCCATTGGAGACCGCCTCAGCAATTTTATTCCTAGCGCTTCCTGCATCAGGTGGAATTAGAGGAGTCTCACTAGCAGTCGATGGTGGAAGACTTCGCGGGATTTAATCATCGATATATATCAAACCAAACAGGATAGTGGTCTGAAACATTTGATGTGCTAAACGATGAGCGGTCTACGCCCCAATTACCAACTAGGCGTCCGCTTAAATCGCCTGTAGTTACAATTCGATCATAAGCACAGTCGGTTGAAGATACGGTGGTATCAGCAGAATCTGGAACTAGCCAAGTATAGTTGGAATTTCTCATAGGAGACGACCATAATTCTTCGGAGGAAGCATAAGTACAACCAGCATTATAATCACCTAGAATTACAATATCGGACTCTTGTGGGTTTTGTGCTTGATAATCCTGAACTACTGTATGTAGGGCATTGATTTCTTCCATCGCAGATGCTGGTTTAGTATGAATTGTGATCAAAGTGAAATCAAATCCTGATGAGTTACCACTCGCATTCAATAATTCAAAACTACCTAAGTAAGGTTCTTTTTGAAATAAATCATACTCAGAGTCATTATACAATGAACCATTAATTGGAGAGAATACTGTGGTATTGTAATAATATGCATATTGCTCTTGATAAGTATCATCTTCTTGCTGACCACTTCTTTCACTGAGCAACATATTCCAAGTATTATTGGAACGATTATTTATTTGCTCAAGAAAGTCATAAGGAACCGTTTGGTCCAAGTCTCTTATTTCTTGGACTGAAACCATATCATATTGAAGAACTGTATCCACTAAAACGCTGATAATGTCTGGCTTACCCATTTTGCTTTCACCAAAAACTTTGATGTTAAAGGTCGCGATTCTAGCGACTTCAGAACGATTAAGTTCGGGTATTTCTCGAGCGATTGTTTCATTGTTGGAATCAACTTCAGTCTCTGTTTCCACAAAAACAAATACCGTGTTGTCTTCTTTGTATACAAGAAGATGAATTGTCATCGGCGCTAAGATTAATATGGCAACTAAACTTAATGCTTGAAGGTAACCTTCCATAGAAGCCATTATCTCTCGGGGGATTTACGATGTTATCAATCTTGTTTCTAAATCCCATCAATGCATAGGTTATTGACGCGGTAGTTCTACCACGGGTTATGTCCGGAGAGGTGAGTCCTGAACAGGCACGTAAAATTCTTGATATGCTCACAAAAGGTGAGGCACTTGAGAATGTCAATACGTCACTTGCATTACGTCTAATTCCACTCGCAGAAGAACTTGGCGATGAAGATTTGGTTCAAAGGTTACTAGAGCATGCTTTAGATATAAGTCAAGATGAAGTCGAAAAGGGATGGGCTGAATTTGAAATAATGAAACTCAAAGATGCCCCGATAGAAGATTATGCTAAATTATCTTCCAAAACTGAAAATTTAGTCGAAGGGGGTACTCTTTCTGCTGCTATTATGCACCACTTGGGATTGATGCATCTTGCTCAAAATGAGTTAACTGAGGCAAAAATGTTTGCTAACCGCTCATTACGCCTTCGTGAATCAAATGATGATGAGGCTGGAATCGTTTATGGTTTGGCACTTCTTGAAGCGTGTTGTAAAAGAGAAGACCTGAATGATGAAGCGATTGTCCATGGCACTAGAAAATTAGAGATTTTAATGAAACTGGGAGATTTAGAAGGTCAGATAGAAGCTATGAGCGACCTTGCACACACTCAAGCCACAATAGGTTCTTTTGACGCTGCTCAAGATTTATACAACCAATCTTTGAAACTTGCCAATGAAATAGAGGATGTATCTGGTCAGTTAGTTGCTAGGTGGGGCTTAGCAGATATCGCTGAAATTAGCGAGGATTATCAAACTGCAATGTTATTACTTTCTGATTGCCTTCACTCTTTCATTGCCCTTGGAATCCCAGCACCTCCTCAAGTTCGTGACCGTATCGAAGCACTGACGAATATTGAACAACCTCCAGACAATGACTAAGCATAAATTTTAGTCCACAAAGTTATGATATGAAAGCAACTGGCAAGAACGGTGATGGAACATGGAACATGATATTTTCTTCTCCATTAGCCAAACACCGGATAGAGATGGGCAGATTCCAAGTGAATCCGAGATGTTTTCCAGTTACTTCGAACAACTTCAACATGCTGACAAACTTGGTTTTGGAACCGGATGGATTGCCCAAGCGCACCTTTCAACAGAAACTCAAAAATCGAATAGTCAACCAGTAGTACCTCACTGGCAAGGTGAAGTAGGATTATGTACAGATTTTACACAACTAGCAATGGAAAGTTTCCGTAAAACAAAGGATATCAATATCGGCTCAGCAGTAATCAGTATTCTAGCAAGTGGTGGACCGATTGCACAAGCAGAGAGAATTGCAAATACAGTTCAATTTCTTTCTATGATGGATGAAAAAAGAAAACTGAATATTGGATTTAGTGCTGGTAGGTTCGAATTTATGGCTAGGCCGTATGGAATCGTTCCAAGAAACTCTCATGAAAAGGCAGCATGGCCCGCCCTTAGAGGGCAAATATTCATGGAAGCGAGTGAAATTTTCCTTAGACTTCTTCGTGGCGATACAATCAATAGCGATATGATTGGTAAAACAATTCTTACTCGTGATAACTTTCGCTCAGATGAGGATTGGCTGAAGGTTCAAACTGCATATAGAGAATCTTCAAACTCAGAAGAAATAGTAGATAGCATTGAGATTCCCAATAGATATAAGTTCGAAGATATTTCTATTATTCCTAAACAATGGAATCGAGCTCAGTTACAACTAGTTGCTGGAACACATGACCCCAAAGCACAACAATTCGTTAACAAGTTTTTACCTGTGAAGGTGTTTAATCTATCTATCACTTCACCCGAAGTGATCGATGACACTCATCAAAGAATGTCTCAATGCTATCATAAAAGTGGTGGAGAATGGCATCGAAGAGATATGCCAAGAACTAGTTTTGTATTCATAAATGATGAGCAAGGTCTGACTCCATCACAACAAAGTAATGCTGCAAAGTTAGAAGCATCCGAAGCACTCGAGGCTTATTGGAACGCTCTGGAAGGAACTATTGATCCGAGTAAAGTTGCTCGTGCTGCAAATAATGCCTTGATTGGGAATGTAGAGGAAGTCGCAAATCAAATGGTTGAACGTTTCCATCGTCAAGACCGAATTATGGCATGGTTTGATTTCTTCAATCATGATTCAAAGAGAGTTTGTCGAAATATGACTGCTTACATGACTAAAGTTGCACCTTTAGTTGAACAGTTAATGGAGGGGAATTGATGAGTGAACACAAACTTCCTTCTGCTGTAAATGACGGTAAGCCTGGAAGTTCAATGTATCCAAATTCATCTCTTGGAGAGAATATCGAAGGCATTCCAACCGGCCGTGAAGTCGCTTGGGAACCTCTTGTAGACTATCGTAGAAATGGGGTTTCTGAGACTACAATCCATGGTGCAGTCGCATGGTCTCATGGTGATGAAGTGATTCATTCATTTGGAGGAAATGTACTCTGTTATGGACGTTCTATGATGAAACCATTTATGCTCAAAGCATTCACAGAGGAATTAGAAGATACTTCTTGGGAACAAAAAGCCATTTCTGTAGCCTCCCACAATGGTGATACAGAACACGTGGCTGCTGCCCAATCCCTTCTTTCTAAACCTGAATGGCCATTGATGCTAACCCCTCTAGATGTTCCATTGATACAATTTGGACGTCAAGTTCGAAGACCAAGAAGATGGTATCATACATGTTCGGGAGAGCATGCAGCTATCTTGCATGGTTGCAGAAAGAAAGGCTGGAATCGAGCAGGATATACCCTCCCAACCCATGAAGTGTTCAAGGCTTATATGACTCAGATCAGAACATACTTGGGAGAGGACTGGACACCTTTGCGGGTTGCTAAAGATGGTTGTGGATTGCCTACTGTATCTAATACAGTGGCAGAACTTGCACAAATTTATGCAGGACTTGTTCGAGATAAAGATGATGACTGGATTTGGGAATCTATGATAAGATATCCAGACCTTGTCGGAGGATTCAACCGACTGGACTCTACAATTTTGAAAGCAGGGGAAGGCAAAGTAATCGCCAAGGAAGGAGCAGATGGATTACTGGGATTAGCAATCGAACATCCAGACTATCCAAAGGGTCTAGGGATTGTAGTGAAAATTGCTCATGGATGGAATTCACAGGCAACTTGGTATATCGCCAGAGCGGTCTTAGGAGTTTTAGGAATAAGACTACGAAACCCATATCCATTACATCGACAAAAGGCCTTCATCGTTCCAGGAATTGTTCCTGAAAAATATCTTGAAAAGTTAGTGAAAATAGACACTTGGGATGAATGGGACCCAGATATGGACCGCTGGTCATTTGATATTGAGGCATAGTCATGGAAGAAATCAAGAATTTCATCAATGGTGAATTTCAGAATTCTTCAAGTGGCGAATATATCGATAACATAAATCCAGCAACTGGAGAATTGATTGGTAAGATCGCTAGTTCTAACAGCATAGATGTTCAAAATGCTGTTGAAGCCGCCAATATGGCTTTTACTTCATGGAGTGCTTTGACGCTTGAACAAAGAATCATTTGGCTGGATAAAATTGCTGATGCATTAGAGGCAAAAAAGGAATTGGTTGCTCAAACTGAAAGTAAGGATACTGGTAAACCAATCTCATTAGCAAGAAGAGTTGATGCTAGTCGTTCAATCTCAAACTTCCGCTTTTTTGCCCAATTCACATCGCAACAAAATCCAATGGAGTTTGAAATGGAAGATGCGATGAATTATGTTCACAGAAAGCCAGTAGGGGTTGTTGGACTCATCACACCCTGGAATTTACCACTTTATCTGTTGACTTGGAAAATCGCACCAGCATTGGTTATGGGCAATACTATAATCGCTAAACCGAGTGAACTTACGCCATTAACTGCTAATTTATTTGCTAGTATTTTACAAGATATTGACTTCCCGAAGGGTGTTTTCAATATCGTCCATGGACTTGGCCCAAGTGCTGGTCAACCGATTCTTGAACATCCTAAAATCAAAGCGATCTCCTTCACTGGTGGAACTCAAACAGGACGTATTGTAGCCAAAACTGCTGCTCCCTTATTCAAGAAATTATCACTAGAATTAGGAGGTAAAAATGCAACTGTAATTCTTGCTGATGCGGATTTACATGCTGCTGCCAAGGGTGCAGCAAGGGCAGGTTTCACCAATTCAGGTCAAGTTTGTTTGTGTGGTTCAAGAATATTAGTAGATGCTTCAATAGCACAACAATTCACTGAATTATTTCTGACAGAAGTTAGAGGCATGAAACAAGGTAATCCTCTAAATGAAGCCACTGAAATCGGTTCATTGATTTCTATTCAACATCTTGAGAAAGTGGAATCTTATGTAAAGTTAGCAAAACAGGAAGGTGGAACTATTCTCACAGGTGGAAATAGACCTACTATCTCCGGTTTAGAAGGAAGTAAGGGCGCTTACCTGGAACCGACTGTAATAGGTGGATTAGATATCAATTCAAGAACTGCAACCGAAGAAATATTCGGACCAGTCGTAACACTGCATATATTTGAAAATGAAGAACAAGCCATAGAAATGACTAATTCTACTGAATATGGCTTAGCGGGTTCGGTTTGGACAACTAACCTTGAACGTGGAAGAAAGTTTTCTGAGCAAATAGAAACTGGAATCATGTGGGTCAATACTTGGCTTCATAGAGATTTGCGAACACCTTTTGGTGGAGTGAAGAATTCAGGAGTTGGCAGAGAAGGTGGTCAATGGTCACTATCTTTCTTTTCTGAAATGACCAACATATGTGTAAAACTTGATTGAACACAACTTGAAAAGCATTTCAACCAAACACTGTACATGTCAGACGGCGATGTACTTCCGCTATTCGTATTACCAATGGTCATTTTACCTGGAGAAGTTCAGCAATTACGTATCTTTGAACCAAGATACCGACAAATGTTGGATGACTGTTTATTAGACGGTAAACCATTTGGATTGGTTTGTGATGATGATGAGGAAACCTTCAATGGATGGAATGGGCCTCGAGCATTTGGTTGTGAGGCTGAAATTATTCATCATGAAACTATGGGAAGCAACCATTTTGTCGAAATAGTTGGGACTCGTAAATTCGAAATTAAAAAGGTACTCGAGCCAGCTTTACCTCCTTTTTCTGATGAAAGCATGGCTGAATTGATGCCTGAGGTTGGAATTTATCCGGACTTGGATACGATACTAGAGAAAATCCCTGAAGATAATGAATATCACAAACTATACCTTGCGGCTGAGGTTAATTTCCTTGAAGATGGAAATTCGGTCACAGAACAACAGTTGGAGGAATTAACTTCGGCCCTAAAGTCGATAATCAAAAATATCGGAAATAATATCAATATTGAGCAAGATATCCTAGATGAATGGGTTGACAGCAGAATTGCTATGATAACAAAGAATGAAAATGATACACTCTATTCAATCGCTGCAATGACCGTCAGCAACTTAGAGAAAAAGTATGAAATCCTGAGTCGATATGATAGTCAAGAAATATTTGATGAAATCATGACCAATCTAACGAATATCGTTTGATTTATTCAGACTTCATTGTCCGAGGGTTTCAAATCACTTCGCTATGTGGACGATATATGTCCGTTCATGGCAAGGCAAGGAAGGTAACTACCCACACTTTGCAAGAAATGAAGAGAGCGGGTGAAAAAATAACTATGCTTACTGCGTATGATTTCTCACTTGCTAAATTAGTTGATAATGCTGGAGTTGATGTAATTCTAGTTGGGGATTCGGCCTCGAATGTCATGGCAGGTCAAGTCACTACTGTTCCTATGACTCTTGACCATATGATCTATCATGCCCAATGTGTCAAAAGAGCAGTTGACCGTGCATTAATTGTTGTTGATATGCCATTTGGAACGTACCAAGGAAACTCTGCAATCGCTCTTGAATCAGCGATTAGAATTATGAAAGAAGCAGAAGGTCATGCAGTAAAACTAGAGGGTGGTGCAGAAATTGTTGAATCTATCCAAAGAATCCTTACTGCTGGAATCCCAGTAATGGGTCATTTGGGACTAACACCACAATCTATCTATAAATTTGGCACATATAGTGTTAGAGCAAAGGAAGATGAAGAGGCTGAGAAGTTGATTCAAGATGCAAAGATTCTCGAAGAAGCTGGGTGTTTTGGTATTGTTCTAGAGAAAATCCCAAGAGACCTTGCAAAAAGAGTTAGTGAATCCGTTACTATCCCAACTATTGGAATTGGTGCTGGTCCTGATTGTGATGGACAAGTTTTAGTTCTCCATGACCTACTTGGAATAACAATGGATTTCTCCCCAAGATTCCTTAGAAGATATCTCAACCTTGCAGATGATATTCATGGAGCAATAATAAATTATTGTGATGATGTTCGTTCTGGGGAATTCCCAAGTGAAGATGAAAGTTATACTTCATGAAGATATACTGAAGGCTAAAATTGCGCCAGCAAAACCGCCAATATTTATTGCAAAAGCATGCCACAACCCGTATCTAAATGGTGGTAGATCATATTGCCCCCAAGCAGTACTTATCCATACCCAAATCAGGAGTGGCAAATAGACTCCACAAAATAGTGCACCCCAGCCTGAAAACCAAATCATAATGAAGAATAATCCAGGTATTATCATACCAACTGAATATTCCCACCATCGAGACTTTTCATCACTGAGAAGAACAAAGTATAGTAATGGAGAAAGCAGCACTGCACTAATTATCGCTGCTTGGGGCGGTGAAGGCCACGCATAGTTAGGAGTAACAAAGTGTTCCGCCAAAATACCAAGAAGCATTCCAATAATTGCGGGTCCTAATATATGCTTAATACCGGTTTCAAAATCGAGAGCTGAAGGCTTTACATTAGGTTTGTCAATAACGATTGTAGGTGATTTATCAACCGTTTCATGCTCCTGCATAGCATGTGCAATGGGTGAACATGTTTGAGGCTTCGGGCTTGACTGTAAGCCGATGAGGATATATCCTTACACCCTTTGCCATGTCATATGACGAAAGGTGAGATTGTCGCAGGTTGTTTAGCACCACACCCACCACATTTGGTTTATGCAGAAAATCCACCGCAAAATGAACCGACTGCTGAAGGCGGATGGGAACAATTGAGGTGGGGTTATGAAAGGCTACGTGAATCATTATCCGATATCGATTATGATGTTATTGTTGTTCTTTCGCCACATTGGCAAACCTATATCGGTACTCATTTCTTAGGACTTCCTCACTTCAAGAATCTATCAGTAGACCCGGTATTTCCAAATTTGTTTAGATATAATTATGATTTAGATGTCGATGTAGATTTGGCCAAGCAGATTCATGACAAGGCGGAACAAGCGGGTCTAACAGTCAAAATGATGACAAATCCCGATTTCCGAGTTGATTATGGTACGATCACTACTGGCCATATGTTCAATCCGAAATGGGATAAACCGATGGTCGTAATTTCCAGTAATCGTTCAAGTGCATATTATTCAGTTGATGTAATGCAAGAAATGATGATTGAATTAGGTAAGGTTACTCGAGAAGCGATTATCGAAAGTGGAAAGAAAGCAGTAGTTATCGCCAGCAATTCTCTTTCACATCGACATTTTACTACTGAATCCGAAGTCCCTGAAGATATGAGTAAAGAGCATATCACCAGTCATGCTATGCATCTTTGGGACATGAGAATAATTGATTATATGCGCTCTGGGCAATGTCAAAGAATAATTGATGAGATGCCAGAGTTTACAGAACAAGCGATTGCTGAAAGTGATGGCGGGGCATTCTCATGGCTACTTTCAACTCTGGAAGTCCCAGACTATCCTGCCATTCTTCATGGTTATGGAACTATAATTGGAACAGGTAATGCAATTGTAGAATGGCCAGTATACAAACACAAGGAGGGTGAATGATGAATTCTGGAGAATTAGTTGATTCCTTTGTTGTGCCAGTTCACCCACATACTGTACTTGCCCCTGAGAAGAACGAAGGCTGGGGCAAACTTAGACAAGCCTATGAAGAGGCTGCTAAAAGAATTGAAGATAGTGGAGCGGATTTACTAATTATCTACTCAACTACTTGGCCAAGTGTCATTGGACATCAAATTCAAGCCGATCCAAACCCTCAATGGGTAATGGTCGACCATGACTTCCATGACTTAGGTTCGATTGAATATTCCTTCAACATAGATTCACAGTTTGCTCATGCCTGGAATGAAGCAAATAAAAAAAGAGGGCTTCAAAGCCGAACTGTATCTTACCAAGGATTCCCAATAGATGTTGGCTCAGTTGTGGCTTTGACTCTATTAAATCCAGATAATAAAATACCTGCGGTAATAGTATCTTCAAATGTTTATTCTAATCGAAGTGAAACAACAGTACTCGCTAAAGCATGCTTAGATGTAATCAAGAGTACTGGTAGAAAAGCGGTTGCTGTAACTGCAATGTCACTATCTAATCGCATGTTTACCGAGAACATCGACCCGAAAGAGGACAGAATTCATTCACTCAAAGATGATGAATGGAATCTTAAAATTCTTGAATTCCTAAGCGAAGGGCGACTTGAAGATGTCAGTCAACTATCAAGAACAATTCATCAACAAATTAGAGTTCAAAAAGTTGTTACTTTCAAGCCGATGTGGTGGCTTTCAGCGATGAATGATAATAGAAATAACCTGACTGGAGAAGTTCTTGCTTACGAAGCATTGCATGGGGCTGGAGGCGCTGTAGTCCATCTAAACCCAACTCCATCAGGGGTTGGCGATAAAGAATATGATGAAGATGATATCGAAGTATTTGGAGGAGAACGAGGAGTTTTAGACGTTGTTGAAGAACCGGAAAGTCCACTTGAAAATAAATCAAATGGCCCAGACTTATGGGAGCCTACAGATGCTGAAGGCTCTGTCAATTCTGATGCTGCTCCTAAACCAGTAGGCGCTTATCCTCATGCAAGACGTGTCGGAAATATGTTGTATCTATCAGGTGTTGGCCCAAGGCAACCAGGTACTAATTCAATCCCAGGCGGACCGATTCATGATGAAAATGGGGCACCGTGTAATTATGATATCAAAGCACAAACTCATGCCGTTATCGATAATATCTCAAGAATTTTAGAAGAAGCTGGCAGTTCAATAGACAAAGTATTGGATGTAACATCATTCCTTGTCGATATGGATAGAGACTTTCAAGGATATAATGAAGTCTGGGCAGAAACATTAGGCAAGGTTGGACCAACTCGAACTACATTAGCAATAAGAGCGCTACCTACACCTATTGCAGTTGAAATGAAAGTGATTGCTCAGATTTGACTCTGAACAGATTACCGGATTTCGGAGATGTTTTGTATAATTAGGGGCAATAGAATATATGATATATCGAACTGACGGCCAAATACGAGAACTATTTGTAATAAATCGGGGAATGAAAAATGGTAAAACAAACTGCTGCAAAACTTCTCAAAGGAGATGTAAAGGGTGTCGCAGAAGATATTACTGAAACTTTCAAACGGACAATTGGTCTTAGTGGCGTTGTCATCATCTCCTTATCATCAATGCTAGGTTCTGGATTATTTGTAATGCCAGCATTCGCTGCTGAGATAATGGGTCCAGGTATTTGGTTAGCATTTCTTGTAGCTGCCTCTATTGTATTACCTGGAGCACTTTCTAAGGCTGAACTCTCATCATCAATGCCTTCAAGTGGTGGGTCATATGTCTATTTGGAAAAAACCTATGGACCGATGGTTGGAACAATTAGTGGTATTGGTTTATGGGCATCATTTATGCTAAAAGCGTCATTTGCTCTAATTGGTTTCTCCGCTTACATGTATACTGTAACTACTTATTTTGATTTTAATCTTAACACAATGATGGTTTCCTTAGGGGCGTTGGTACTAATTACAGTAGTCAACATATTTGGTATTAAGAAAGTTAAGGCTATTCAAACTCCTATACTAGTTGTTACACTTGGATTACTATTCATTATGTGTATAGTGGCACTATTTGACCCTAGCACAGACCTCTCAAAACCTTGGAATGGAGCAATTAACGCTGACCCGCTAACATTAGCGGAAACATCTGCATTTGTATTTGTTGCATATGCAGGAGTTACCAAGGTAGCCGCAATAGGTGGAGAAGTCAAAAATCCTGAGAAAAATCTACCTTACGGTATGTTACTCTCACTATCGATAGCGACTTTGCTATATTGTGTAATAACATTCATGATGATGGCTACAATACCAGGTGAGTGGTGGGTTTCTTCTGATGGCTCGACACCCGAAGACCCAATCTATATCTTTGTAGATGCAGTTGCAGGTACAAAGGTTGGTGTATTAGCAGCAATTCTAGCCATACTAACGATGATCTCAATGGCTTTGGCTGGTATTTTAGCAGCTTCGAGATTCCTCTTCGCAATGGCTAGAGATAATCTACTACCACAAGCATTAGAAGAAGTCAATGCAAAATATGAAACTCCCCATTGGCCAATAATATTCACTGGTCTCGCAATGGGTTTAGCTATTTTCTATTTACCTGTGAAAGATGTGGCAAAACTAGCATCCGGATTTAAGATAATGATTTTTATGGCAATTAATTCCTGTGTAATAGTACTAAGAAATACTCGTCAACATCATGGATTGGTTGCTAAATATGAGAGCCCTTGGTATCCCTATATTCAGTTATGGGGTATTTTTGCTGGTCTAGCTTTGATAATAATCATGGGTGAAAAGGCATTTATTGGTGCTGGAGCAGCGCTGGTAATTGGTCTAATCACTTACTATAGTTATGGAAATAAGCATGCTCAATCAAGACATACACCTTTTGATTCCTTCCTTAACAGACCTGTCAAAGTAGATAGTGACCAAGTAAATACGGAAACTAGCAATTCGGTCAATATAACATATAATGTGAAGAATATTAATATTCAAGATTCTGTTGTAATTGACTCCGAAATTAGTAAGTCTTCTGAAGAAGAGTGAGTAAATAATTATTCAACTCGAGTCCATGAACCGTCATCACCGACATTCCAGTACTGAACTTCTTCACTAACATCGACATACCAACCACTAGAACCTTGTTCTGTACCTGGGGCTGCTTGCATTACTCCGAGTTTGGATGCTTCGACTGCGAGTTGCTTCTTCTGAGAATCAGATAAGGTCAAGCCAGAACTTTCTGATTGTGTAGTAGTGGAAGATTGTGCTTCACTATCAGATTCGCCATAGCCTTCATGTTCATCATCGTCATAATCATCATCATAATCATCATCGTCATAATCATCATAATCACTATCAAATTCCCCTTCGACCCAGTCTTCATCGTCAATACTCTTAGCCCTTCTAACTAAAACAATTAGCGTAATCAATACTAATCCCAATAAGAAACCAGCAAGACTCATTGCAGTATTTGTTGAGCCTACAGCTCCACCAAATAGAACCGATTCAACATCAAAGAAATATTGCGTTATCAAACCATTCCAAGTGATGGTACACGAACGATCTAATCCGGATTTACTGATTTCAATCTCCCAAGTATCTCCTGTAATAAATTCATCAGGACCAGAAGTACAACTGATGGTTGTATTATCTGGTTCAACTTCAACTGTATTACCTTCACCATCTACACCATAAATACGAAGCAGGGCATAATCACCTTGCTGGAAATTAGTACCGTCTATCAGTCCAAAAATTTGCACAGCCTCTCCAGGTTCAATAGTAAGAGATAGAGTCTTTTCAGCATCATCTTGGATTAATGTCAAATCATATTGCCCGGATACTTTTCCAGTAAATGTCCAGAAACCTCTACCCGAAGTAGATGGTTCAAAAACTCCAGTTTGATTAGAAAGGGTTGTCGATACTTCTTCGGCTGGAGCAAGATTTTGACGGGTATCTGCAATTTGAATAAATATCTCGGCAGGAACTCCGGCCTTGACTACAAAGCCGTTATCAAATTCTGTAATCAACGTTCTAGCGTCTCCTGCTGATACACTCAATGTAACTATCGAGAATATTCCAGCAGCATTCGCTTGGATTTCATGGCTACCAATTTCTGTAGGTATCCAATTATTTTGAGATAGAATCATGTCTAATGTGGAGTCTTCTCCATCAATTGTCCAGTTTAAACCAATTTCATACAACTGATTCCCATATGCATCAAAGTATTGAGGATTCAAATCAAATGCTACATCGGCTGGAATCTTTTGCCCTTGCCCACTAAGAGTTATCAAAGATAATTCCCCATAGCCCACTTCAAATTGAATCGAACCATCAAAACGAATATCTGTAGTAATGTCATACCAAGATGTTTCAAATCTCCAAAATCCAGTAGAGTCTGGGATAAATGATGCCCATGTATTGTATTGAGTAACTGCAGAATCATTTCCAACCGCTGTATCAAAAGACGCGTTAACAGGCCATTCATTTCCAGCTAAGTCAAAAGCATATACAGACAGAGTAGATTGTTGACCTGCTGAAACTACTGAAGGTGATAACTTAATTTTAGTATCAATGGCAGTTCCATGAGTCACAACTACAGGTGTTGTAGAAGATATGTCAAAATCAACTACTGTAATTTGCTGGAGTCCTTCGGTCATTGGAGTCCAAAACACACGGCCATCATCCATACTTAGAGAACCTGAAGTAACTGTGAAGTCTGAAATTGGAGGAGTTATTGTTCCAGAGTAACCAAGATTATCGGTTCTATAAGAGGTCAATTCATACATTTCTCCAGCGATAAAGAATTCAGGTGATGGAATAATTAGAAGTTCTGAGGTTGTGGCATCTGAAGGAACTACTCTGATAACACCAGTTCCTGAAATACCACCTGCAACCACTGTTAGATTCCAATATCCGGGGTGGGTTGCAAAGAACCAACCGGTACTATTTACAGAACCATTCTCGGCACTCCATGACTTTACTCCCGCTGCATTATTGGACATTTCAAAACCATTAACATCGACCAATTTAGGATTTAATTTTATGATACCACCGCTCTGTATTTGCATGTTAGAAGGGAACATAAATTCATGTGGATTACCGGATGATACATTGATTTGTTTAGTGGATTCCATCTGGTACAAGCGAGCACCCAACTCGAAATCCCCTATATC
This sequence comes from Candidatus Poseidoniaceae archaeon, assembly GCA_949372655.1. GTDB lineage: Archaea > Thermoplasmatota > Poseidoniia > Poseidoniales > Poseidoniaceae > MGIIa-L1. Next base: position 195,401 of record CASIAI010000002.1, on the reverse strand, counting down.
TTGAGGTATCCAATTAGGTGTCCCTTGGCCTAAATACTCTCCATCAACAGTCCATATAGCGTCCAATGTTGGTTTTGAATTCCCTCTGGCATCAAGCAGATTAGCAGTGAGTAAATTTGGTTCCAACACACTAGCTGAATCGATTGAAATTTCTAAAGACTGACCAATTCCTGCTTCTACAGTCATATTGTATACTGCTGACAGAGTACCTGAACTCGCTTGAATTGAAATCACTCCTGATTCCCATGGATAAAAAGTACCGTCATCCGTTATAGTTCCGTTATTGGAAGCCCATGATATATCACCAGCAACTATACTGTTTACTGAATCATATAAGTTAGCGCTGAAGGTAACTACTTCATCAGCAGTCATGACAAAAGCCGGCGAAGTAATATCAATCCGTACTGCAGCCGGACCTTGGAATGATACTTTGTTTTCATTTTCTAAAACTGCTATATTATGGCCTAATGGATTAATTAAACTCACCAAAAGGATGAATAGAATTGATAATGACATTAATCGCTTCATATGTCTCCCTCTTACTGGCTAATCAATTAAAAGTTATCAATTAAACTCTTACTCATCCCATTCAACCCATTCGGATTGCCCTGATTCTCGGTAAAACCATACTTGATCATCTGCTTGGCCCCATTCGGTTCCATCATCTTCAATTCTATAGTCGATCATCCAATCTTCTGTTTCATCAGAATGTTGTTCTGGTTCTGGTTCCGTTTCTTGTTGAGCTGGTTCTGGTTTCGTTGGAGGTGAAGAAGGCGGTCTTGCTTCTTGTGAACTTGCAGCCGTTGAAGCAACTACCGAATCAACATCATAATTATAGTCATAATCATCTTCATCGTCATAATATTCGTCATTACCACGCATGAATCTAAATCCAACTGCCACTACTGCTAGTGCAATCAAGATAACTAGACCTGCCCCCACGTAATACAACGAACCGCCTGCTGCGAAGAGTCCTGCTATATTTCCTTCAACTGTGTAGTTAACCTCCTTGGAGACAGAACCAACAGTGATAGTTGCTGTTTGCTTTCCTTCCTCTAGTGTTTCAATCTTCCAGTTTCCTTGTCCATTATTGATAACTTCCCCTCTTCCGGAGGCTTCCACTCTTGAACTTGCAGGAACATCGATGATATTCCAGTATTCATCGAATGCTACAACTGATATGGAAAGGCTTTCTAATTGTTCTAGAGTAGTCTTGGATACATTAACTGTAATATATTTAGGGATAGATAATGAATAAACTGTGACATCCACTACATCGGTACTTGCTGCATAAATTGCTGATAGAGAGTAGTTTCCACTTACTCTTCCATTGAAGATATATTCTGCATAATTATCGGTAGAATTGATGTTGTAAGGTAAGTTATCATTTTCTTTCCATGATACAGCCTGCGGGAACTTATTTCCATCAGTGTCATAACCAAAGACGAGCAGACTGATCTCTCCACCAGAATCTTGACTGGTTGCAGAAGCAACTATTTCGATATATAATGCCACACCATTGGCTACGATGATATCGAAACTGGATGTCAAATTCTGTCCTCGATTATTAATTGAGTAAGCATAGATTTGCCAGTCACCAGCAACACTTGCCTCCCAAACCATATCATTTTGAACTAACAACGCTGTAATGTCACTCTCTAATCCATTTGATTGGTTGACAAGTATCCAAGTTAGAACACTTTGGTCATAGGAATTACCATCAAAGTCACTCAATTCAGAGGAGAAGGAAACCGATTCATCTGCAGTAATCGAAAATCCACCTTGACTAGATGGAGCTGCCCCACTGGCATCTGTTGCAGATATCACAAAGTTATCTAAATCACCTTTAGAAACGATAATGTAAATTTGTGATTCATGAGTTAAACCTTGTTCGTAGTATGTCGTCATCAAGACATATGATTCAATCGATTCATGAACAGGGGAGAATATTGTATCAGTACTATTGGAGGTATCTGTCAACTCACTTTGATTAGCCCAAGTGGAATGGCTGATAGACCAATCTACTAGTGGATACCATATATTTCCTTTAGAATCAAAAGCCTTGACACTAGCCTCTATTGATTGATCTGCTGTAATATTGAACAAGAAATCATTCGAGACTTGATCGTTGACTCTGAGTTCCAATTTATCGATTAAGCCTCTAGATACAAACACTGTGACATCTTCGGTAAATGATTCATAAGTAACTGTTAGTGTCTTAGTTCCTTGGAATGTTGGAACCCAAATATGTGGAATTCCTTCAGTCAAATTACCATCCGCTAACTGTGTCCAGTTTTCTAAAGGTATAGAAACTGCTAATCGATTACCATTGATATCTATTCGTGTTGCATTGATTTCTAGCGTATCATCTGCAGTGATAGTTTCAGAAGAAGCAATCAATTCTAGAGATGCCATCTCACCATATGTGACTTCGATATCGATACTATAAGTTAGACCTGTTGAGGTAGAAATAGCGATTGTCGATGTTCCAACAGATATACCAGTATAATCTCCAACAAGAATATCTGCTGCTGGAGGTTGACTATGTGGTGTTGGAGTTTGAACTTTGACGAAGTTTCCGTTTGTTGTGCTAAAAGAGTACCCACCTGTATCATCGAACCAAACCAAATTTTCAAATTGGTCAAATGTTGTTGCATAGACGGAACATGAAGTCCCAGATTCTAATATCATTTCACATCCTGATAATTCAATTCGGTCTGGTGCTCCAGGCACAACTATAACCGTCAAATCTACTGACAAAGAATTAGTTACACCATTCCATTGAGCAGTCAAAGTTTGTGTACCTACGCTATAAGGATAAAATACAGTACCAGTCATTGAACCATTAGTCGAATAATAATTAATTGTTTGACTAGTGACCACATTACTAAACTGGTCTAATACAGAAGAATAGATCTCCACAGTTTCATCTGCAGTGATAGTTTGTTCTGAAAGTTGATTATTATTATCTAAAGATGCTATGAGTTGAACTGGTATACCTGGAGCAATAATCAAGTCGAAGTCCGAGCATATGACTCCATAACAAGCCGTAACTGTTTGTAAACCGCTAGTAGATGGTGTCATGGTTGCCATAGTTGAATTGATAGGAGCAATGGAACCAGATGTAGTACTCCATTCGATATATCCCCCAATTGGGATATAAGGATTATTAGCAACTCCAAATTGGTCGAATGAGATTACTTCGAAAAGAACTGGTGTATCTGCATCAAATGTGGTTGTTGTCGCTGTTACATTTAGAGCAGAGACATTAGTTGTATGGATTTGAAGAAGAGGTTTGTAATCTTGTTCAGTAGATGCATCGCTTGAATATACTGAAACTAAACCATCTAGAACCGTACCTGTACTTATTGGATTTGCGATTATAATCCAATGCCTCTCATCATCTACTAGCATACCAGGAACACCAATTTCGAAGGTCAATTCAAAGTCAGTACTGGTAAATGTTTGGATATCCAGTGCTGTCGCATTATAATCCACACCAGCGGTTAACCCTGGATTTACACCTGTTGTATTCCATGTAATTCCATATTCATTCCATGAAGAATCTAAAAACTCGTGAACTGAGAATTCTATTTCATATGCTCCACCAGATAAGTCCCAAGATTCAACAAATAATGTCAAATCTACGGAGTGAACTGACTGGGAAACATCAAGAGGCACCTGACTTGCATCAAGGGAAATCACCCCATAACATAGAGATCCTGAAACTCCTTCACAGCCAGTACCTAAGACCATAGTATCAAGAGAACCATAGTTAGAATCTGCAAAAGCATCATTTATGCCTGCATCCCTAATTTCGACATGTCCAAAATCTTCTACTTCAGAAGCATCTTGGAATTCATAAACATATGTTCCATCATTGTCATAGTAATGAACTGGGTCACCTACTGCAAAATTCCAGCGTGATGACGAAGGACCTGGGATATTTTGGTTTATTCCTTTAACCCACCAAGTGTAAACTTCCCCAACGTTAAGAGAGGACGAAGTGGTGAAAGTATTACCCGAAATTTCAGAATCAAATCTAGAATCAAAAGTAGTAATTCCTGAAGAATCACTCAAGAATAATATGTATGATGAAGCACCTGTTGAAGGCGACCAAGAAAGAGTCACTGAATCAACGCTCGATATTATTTCGGAGGAGACATCATAAAGTACAGTTCCATCAATTGGAGTATTTAGAATAGGTTGAGATGGCGGTAAAACTCCACCAATATTATCTACATATTCTAGAACAAGTTTTGGTTGAAGAGTTGCTGCCCCTTCGGAAGTAACAAAATCATAACTAGAGGAAACATTTTCAGCATCAAGAATAATTGTGAATGAAAAATTACCATTTGCAAAATTAGACTGCCCCAAAGCGGTCAAATCCCATTCTACAACACCATTACTGTTAGACGTCAGAGTAGTTCTTGTTATCTCGTTATTTGAGCAAGATGGTGCGTTAGCAGAAGTCAGTGTCATTTCATTGAAAGTTGAACAGGCATATGCTGATACGGTCAAGGGAGATGAAGATGTACCAGTCGAAATTAAATTCATTTCAAGAATCATAGAAGTGGGGGTAATTGCACTTGGCCATGGAATTTGTGATAGGTCAAAGTCTAGAAGAATATCACTATTACCTCCAGTACTTGCATCATAACCTAAAGTTAGAGCACTGCTTGAACCCGTATTTACCTGGCTATTAGAATCAATACTAGCATCTAATACTTGGGGTAGGACTCCGGTTAATTCAAAAACCGAAGCTCTTGACAGTTCATAAGAATAGTTTCCAGTTCCATCATCGAAGCCTTGATCACTTGGAACTCTGTACTTGTTAACTGCAGAAAATTCTCCGATCCTATGGTCTTGAATACTCAACACTTTCCAATAGAACCATTCGTCACCATAGTCATCAATATGTGTAATATTATTGAAAGAGATGGTATTAGTGGAACTATCCCATTCCCAATCACCTTCAATACTATCATCACCCTCAATTACAGCCAATGGGCATGAATATATTCTTTGATCAGAACTAAAACATAAATCCCAATTTGTCGCATTATTATTAGATTGAGTAAAACTGAAGTCTATCGAGTCAACATTTCGAGGAATCGGCGATGAATAATTCCACAAGGTAGCACCATCGGCAGGTGTATTCAATAATGGTGCAATAGGCACCCAGGGTGCAGTAGTCCGATATTCAATGTAGAGATTGGGTCTATCTGATGTATTGAAGTCTTCACTATCTGCGAATAAGTATTGACCTACAATATCATCGTTATCATCAAATTCCGGCTGTATAATAACTGACATACTTTCATCACCGTTTGCTATTGCTCTTTGTAAGATATGAGTGACATCACAAAAGTTTTCATCATCAAAGGACATGAATTTAGCTGCTGGGAAAGGCAACTCACTATCCAAACTATGGAATGCCCCTGGTTCAATCCAGTTACTACCTGCACTAGGCGAGTTCCAAGTTGATGAGTCATCCCAGGCAGTAAATGTATCTGAGCAGTAAAAATCTTCTAATCCTGTAATATTACTTTTCTGAGTAAGTTCGAGTCTGGCAACCATTATTTCATATTCATTAGGCATTGGTAGGCTAGAAAAGTCAAACGATATCAAGGATGAAACTATTGCAGAAGAATTTGTTGGGCTTACTCCAACATAGAGTCCTTGACCATCTTTAGCACTATTAGGGTCGTCTTGGTCGAGATAGGTATCGGCTGTAATCAATGGGAAGTTCAACTCTTCAACTATCGAACCTTCCTGGAAATTAGCCCATGCATCTATGGATGATTCTTCTTGACTAATTTCTTGCGGTAGCCAATATGTGGTCTTGTTACTTGTATATCCTATCATTCCATCTTCAATACCTTGAACAGACCATTGGATATGATTGGAGAAGTCAAGGTCATATGGTACATCAAATTCTAAATTTACCAGATCAAAATTTGACGGATTAACTCTTGAGTCAAATACTATTTGACCTTCCATTTCGTCTGAAAGATTGTTATCGATAAATAGCCTCCAAGCATCTGGAGTGAAATTGCTGGATGCTGGCATACTCCACTGGAAGGTTGGTGTCTTATCAGCAACCAAACTATGTGTTGATGAATCCCATACAATTTGCCCGTCTGCTGGGTAATCATTACCAGGGTATTCTTGTGAAGGAGTTACTGAACCATTAGCCCAAACTAACTCCAAATAGGGCTGATTGATTAATGAATCAACAGAACTGAAAGAAACTACTTGTCCTTGAACTGGGTTTGTATTGTATAGCATTATTGAAAGAAGGTCATTCCCTGAGAAGATAGCCTGTTGTGCCATATTGGTCACATTCCAAGCCATCCAGCCATGGCTAGATATCTGGATATCCTCAATTACACCAATATCTACGCCGATATCTCTTCCACCTGGACTAGACCATGATGAGGTATTAGTTCCATTATACAATAATGATGTCGCTTGATCCGTCCACGGTTGTAAAACTGGTCTTACTGCGATTGGGAGATTGGTTGTAGAAAATATTGGACTGCTGTAGAGATTCAAGTTGGCTGAAATCAATCTTCCATTATTTGGTTGAATTTGAGAATCAATATCGATTTGTATTAGTCCGGAGAAATTATCTCCAACGTTAGAAGTTCCGACTTTTAGATCGGAATCAGAACCTTGAGATAAAGATACTATGCTACCATCATCGGAAACATAAGTATCTTCAAAATGTGGGATAGAGATATGAGGCATTACTTCCCCTGGTCTCAAGTTCATAGTAAAATGGTCAGCATCAAGAGTGGTTGTATCAAGGTCGGCCAAGTAGAAATGTGATACAGATGACCAATCACCTAACTGATAAGTCGGTGAAAGGGCTCTAACTCTCCAAAACCATTGCTTGCCGGTATCTAAATCATTTTGAATTTCAAAACTAGTTTGAGATAAATCAAACCCTACCTCATTCCATGAAGTGAAAGTCTGTAATTCATTTGATGAAAAACTATTGCTTGTGTCTAATTCTAGAGCCCATCCAATGACATTACCTGCACCATTGTCTGTCCAATTAAGGACAGGCAGGGTTAGACTCGCAAGAGTGAATTCAGAAGTATAGAGCCATTCTCCATTTAGAGGCTCATCCAATGTAGGAATGTCAGGAAGTTGGCTAGAACCTGGTATGTAAACAAACTTTAGAGACGGGTGTCTGGTTTGAACAGATTCTAAACTAGAATAAAAGGCAGTTGATGAAGAAGTAGTAGAAGTTATTGTGTTGAAAATGAGGTCCAAGGGAGTATCATCTCTCATGGACTTTTGTGTCGCAGAAGTGATATTCCATGATACGATATCCCCTTGTGATGCAGAATTGGTAATCATTTGAGTATCGAGAAGTTGACCTTTTTCAGTTCCAGATGCCCCAGAAGAGTTCCAGAGATTTGTGCCATCATATGAATCCCAAGTTGCTCCTGTAGCAGTCCAGTTATGCTGGAATGCTTCCCAGACTCCGATATCAATCGGATTGGAATAACTATCTAACTGAAGTTCTATTTGTGATGATTCTACTGCATATCCGCTGGGAAGTAAATAATTAGAAACATCGCACTGGAACAGTGAAGTTCCAACACCTTGGAATTGGTCATCAACAACTCTCATTCTTGGCGAGCCAAAATCGTTTGAATTTGGAAATAGACTACTAAGGGTAGTCTCATGACAATTAGGTACTGATTCTTCAAGTGCCTCGGTTCCAAATTCTAATGTCATCTCATAACGATCTCCACCCAACCATGTCGAGCTTAGGGAACTGACAAGGAAAGAAGAGTATTGCCATTCACTCAAGCGTCCAGTATTATCAGTGTTCAACATTCGCCAAAAATACATCTTACCTTCATCAAGTGCCATATTATGAGGGATTGCAAAAAGTCCTGATGAGGAAGCGATAGGATTGGAACCTGTAGAATCATTATTAAAAATTAAATTCCTAAATAATTTATCCTCTGATAACTGAAATAACATATCATAATTTCCAGATAAAGTAGCATTCCAAGTCATTGTTGGAATAGTATTAGCCGAAATATTATCACCAGTGAGGTTCCAAACGGGGCTACCATCGGTAGGAGTCAATAGTTCCGGATTTGGAACTAAACTGTTTGGACTTTGTATATATGTTAATTGAAACTGAGGTTGAATGGTATTATCGGAATTTTCTGTTGAAGCAAAATCAATACCGTTCACTGAAGTCGAAAATGATTCATCACCAAGACGGCTGAGTAATGTGAATTCCAACCCACCATGAGCTGGGTTATTTAGACTGCTTTGAATAACGTCTTCAATCGCAAACGAGAATCGTTGTGAAGTTTGCGCCCCCATCAGAATTGTAGTAGAAGCAATACCGACTTCATCAATACCGCCATCATCCCATGCAGCGCTATTATTGGCATACCTCCAATTCGCTTCTTCTTCATTCCAATCCATGTCAGAATTATGATGTAGTGATAGCATAGACGATGACAGAGGAGGAGATGTACGAGTGAACTCGATACCTGCTGAAATAATTGCTAAACTCGAATTTAACCCGAGGTATTGTGTATTTAATCTAGTATGAACTATTGATTCTGTTGTAGTATCAGATTGAACAGTAAGTGTGTCACTAAGACCTAGTTGAGAATTAGGAGTACTGCTATCAACCTCTACATCTTCGATCAACTCAAGAGTTCCTAGATTAATACTCGAGGCATTGGCATTAATTGTCGCTGTTCCATCTCTGTTGTCAGTAACCTCTAAATTGGGTAATAGGAAATGCCCACTGGACCAATTGCTAATCATTCCTGATGAATCTAAAGAACGTGACCTATAGTGAATAATGCTACCATTTTGAATAGAATCACTTTGAGGTATTGTGAAACTACCTGAATTTAAAGTTGTAGTAAACGGGTCGTTCAAGGTAGAATAAACCCAATCTAAGTCAGTTCGATTTCTAAAATCTTCACCTAATGAGAGTTGAAATTCAACATGTGAGCCATTTAGGTTACTGTAAGAAAGTGTTGGATTAGTTTCAGCCGTGAGTAGGAAGTCATTAGACATCAAAGGCATACCATCAGCAACAAAATCGGAGGTAACGCTTCCACCGTCTCCAGGGGTGACTGATGAAGTTTCAATTGCAATGTACGGTGGGTAAATTTGAGTTGTTTGAACACATTGAAGCATTCCTCCAACCGCTGAAAGAATAAAGTCAAAGGTAGTTTTATTATCAATTGAATCTTGTTGAACAAGTTTAGTTACATTGAATGAGTAATTGTAAACCCCTGATGTTGAAATTTGAGTCTTAGATGCTGGGATTTCCCATCCTGAACGATCAGAACTAACGTCATCTCCACCAGCAGTTTGCCAAAAAGTAGTAGAGTCGGAGTTAATCCATGTTGACTCTGTAGATCTCCAAGATTTTTCAACTGATGCGGCATAGAGATTTATCGCACTAATTGTGTTAGGTGCATAAACATCGTTACAGTGCATTGAAAGAATCGCAGACTGAATAGTATCATTTGAATTTACAGTATTGTTGAAGTTTATTAGACTCCTCGCCTCATCAGTGGCATTGACACCTACAAGAGAGTTAAGAACGAATGCTCCGCCTGCAAAGTTGGTATTGACATCTTCTGACGAAATGTGAACCATAGATGAAGCCACTACGTTACGTATACTATTTTGAACATTATCGCTATCTTCGAGAATAGGCGTTTCAAAAGAAGTCTGAGTGACAAGTATATCCGCTGAAAGGAACATAATTACTAACAAAATCGCTGCGGCGGTTCGGCGGGAATTTGACTCTTTTATCATGGGGCTCGAGTCATTCACTAATGCCCCTTTATACTGTCTTTTCGCTTCGATGAGCGAAAAATATGAAAAAATAGCATAATTGAGTCATTGTATCAAGGCGAATGTTGAAGGGCGCTCGCCGTTGAGAGTGGGGCATGAGCGAACTTTGGGTTGAGAAACATCGGCCCCAGTCGGTCACTGAAATTAGAGGGCAACCTGCTGTAGTTCAACGCCTGAAAATATACGCTGAAAGAAAAGAATTCCCACACCTGTTGTTTGCAGGGCCACCTGGCACTGGTAAAACCACCGCTGCAATGGCATTAACCAAGGACGTATTCGGTCCTGATTTTAGACAAAACCTATTGGAAATGAATGCCTCTGATGAAAGAAAACTTGAGAGTATTCGAACTAAAGTTAAGCAATTTGCTAGAACCAGCCCCTACGGTGGAGCATCTTTCAAGATAATTTTTCTCGATGAAGCAGATGCTTTGACAAACGATGCACAAGGTGCATTAAGAAGAATTATGGAGCAATATGCTGAAACCTGTAGATTCATATTATCTTGTAATTATTCATCTAAAATAATTGAACCAATACAATCTAGATGTGCTGTTTTTAGATTTAGACCCCTTTCTGATTCGGATGTTGCTTCACAAGTGCATTATGTTGCTAAAGAAGAGAAGGTTACACTCAGTGATGATGCTGCTGAAGCGCTGACACGTATTTCTCAAGGCGACCTAAGAAAAGCCCTCACTGCTCTGCAAGTAGCTGCAGCAATAAGCATGGATGTTAAACGTGAATTAATCTATGAAACCTCAGCCACTGCACCTCCCGAAAGCTTACATCAATATCTTATGTCATGCAAAGATGATGGGTTTCATTCTGCGAGAAGAAGGCTTAGAGAATTGCTCGATAAGTACGGACTTGCTGGAACTGACTTTGTCAATCAACTTCATCGCGAATTATATACCGCAGATTTCCTTTCAGAAGATGCTAAACTCGACTTAACTGAATGGATGGCTGAAGTTGATTATCGGCTTGTTGAAGGTGGAGGCGAACAAATACAATTAGACGCATTAACCGCTAGGCTTGTCACTCATCTGAGTAAGTGATTCACTTTCACTTTCACCTTAAGCGTCTCCTAAATCGACTAGATAGGTTATTGATTGGGCTAGTCGATGAAGATTAAGAATACCGTAATGGATGCACTTTGCTGGACACCTTTGGCCAAGGTAATTAGATACTCTCGAAAGAGAAGTATCAACAGAATAACACCGGAAGACTATGATGTACGCAGAATTAGTGAGTTATTGAATAATATAATGGTCGCACATGGCGATATGCTTTCATGAATCATTCAAGTGATTCGATAACAACAAGTGTCCACTCATAACTTCTAGTGTTAACCCACGGGTCACCTTCTTCAGTGATTGTAACACTGATTTGGTGAGTGCCAGATTCTAATCCACTGCCTAGTAGAATAGCAAATGATTGATCTTTTACATGCGGAACTAAGTCGGGTGCAGAACTGTTATCTGTAGTATTTGCAGATTCAATACGTTCTCTATTTTCATCCCAAAATGTAGCATTACTCTCAATTACATCGGAATTGGTTTGATGGGTAAGTTCAACCACTACTTGGGCACCATCAGAATTAACATTGTCTGCTAAGCCAAATAACAACCAGACTTCACCTGTAAGATTGCCATCTTTGTCGACAACCCAAGTTATTTCTCCATCACCGCTTGAATCTTCGTTAAACAGTAAGTTTTCGCCATCATCTGTTACAATAGCCCATTCACTAGCCAGTTTAGGTGCCACAATATCTCCAAATGGAGGATTTACTAGTAAAAATGCAAGTGCTAAGAAAGTGAAGGTGTGAAGAAAGCCTGCTTTGAACCAAGTTCCTTTGGTATAGAATTCTTGAAATGACTTTGGCATAACCATTCTATGAACCTGTGGAATTAAAATAACAGCACTCAAGGGCATTAGATACAGTATATCTGATTTCTCTCGAGAGGTATTTGGCATCAAGATGAACCTCATTGCAAGTGAGACCAATATTGTAAAAACGAATACTAACCACATTGAAGCAGTATCCGCCTTCTCTTTTTTGACATAATTTATCGGGTCAAATGCTTCGATTCCAAGATTGGAACCACTTCGACGTACCTTTCTATCTTGACTCGCTGCACCAGAACGTTGTTTACGTTCTGCCGCGGCCGCAGCCATGGCAGTTTGGAGGTCGACCATGAACCGTCGGACGACTGTAAGTGCATGAAGGCTACGGAAGATTTTGTGTATGATTTTAAGTTTCTAAACTAAAAAATCCTCCGCATTATTCAAAGAGTAAGTGCCACACGCCGAATCAAGCCGGGGTGGCGTAGTTGGTAGCGCGTCGGACTCATAGGGCAGCCTTCAAGGCATTCGTATGACGTGCAACTCCTTGCGGTGTCTGAGACATCCGAAGGTCGCGGGTTCGAGCCCCGCTCCCGGCACCAAGATCACTAGTCTGCATCAATTGGTGTGGAGCTGGGTGAATTGTTTGAAATCTATTCTTCACAAATCTTTGATTTGTTCACCCTCCGCTCCAGCGCACTGTTGCTAATTGTGTCTGTTCTTCACAAATCTTTGATTGTTCACCCTCCGCTTGCGGCACCAAGATCACCATTCAGCAATGCTTGCTGTAAGAAAATTAATTCGTTGAATTGATATACTTGACAATGTTAACTATCACCAAGCAACTGATAGTTAATCGATGCTGCATTGGTGATAAGATGAAACTACTATTAAAAATGGAAAATATTCAACGACATTATGAAACTCCTGCTGGAGTAGTAAAAGCACTAGATGGTGTTAATATCGAAATCAATGAAGGTGAACGAGTAATATTACTTGGACCGTCTGGGTCAGGGAAAACCACTCTCTTGAACTGCTTTTCAGCATTGGATAGTCCAACTGGTGGAACGTATACCTTCATGCGTAATGATGTTCCAAGAAACCATTCTGAGAATATGACTTCCTTCCGAAGAGAGAATATAGGATATGTATTTCAGTTCTTCAACCTACTACAAGATTTATCAGTTTTAGAAAACATCCTTCTCATTCAAGAACTGGCCGGTAAAAAAGACCCTGCTCGTGCTAAAGAATTACTCAAACTTGTCGGACTGGAAGCAGAAGTTGACAGGTTCCCTGGCGAGATTAGCGGTGGACAACAGCAAAGAGTCGCAATCGCTAGAAGCATTGCTAAGCGACCTACACTACTACTGGGAGATGAATTGACAGGAAACTTAGATACTGAAACATCACAAAAAGTGATGACCGCCCTGGTCACTGCTTGTGAGCAAGAAAATATCACATCGGTATTTGTCACTCACGATGAAGGGTTAGTAAAATATGCCACAAGAGTAATTAGAATTGATAGTGGCAAGATTATTTCTGATGAAGCAGTAAACTCTAACTGAGGTTAAATTATGCCAGAGACTGAGAAGGAATTATCAGGTTTGAAGTTTTATTTCAAACTAGGTTTACTCAACAAAAGACTCGCTAGGAGTCTTTGGAGAACCAAGTTACGACTATTAGCAGTAGTATTCATGGTTTCTGTCGGAGTTTTTGCTGGGATAACTTTTGGTGGCTATTCCCATAATCTTGATGGTATGTATGAGACTATGCATGGTGATGATAACGACGGTGCAAACCTTGCAGACCTATGGATAGATAATAGAAGCGCAATATGGTCAGCAGAACAAGTTGATGAATTTTGTCAAAATCTAAGTGATTCTTGGAATAATACAGCCCCTGAGGCACTTGATTCATGTGAAGGGAGAACTATAATCCAAGGAGCCATGTTTCATAATAATAGTACTGGAGAGCACATAATTAATTCTCTTTGGCATGGAATTCCTGCTGACGCCAACTCTGACCGAATTTGGATGCCTGAAGGTCATAGTGAAGGTAGAGTTGCATCTGGTGCCGATGAAATTGTTATTGATGCTCACGTCAGCGACGCTCTTGATTTGAGTATTGGAGATAACATCACTATTGGAGCAGGAACAGAAAGTATGGTTTTCGAATTAGTGGGTATAGGATACCATCCACTACACGTGTTAATGGCTCCTGAAGGCTCTTTGTTCCCACCTGAAGATGGCCAATATGTCGTCGGATACCTCTCTGATTCAGGAATGGCAAGACTAACTGGTAATGAAATTGGTTCTAGTAATACCATTCTCCTAGATATCGAGGGTACGCCATCCTTCGACCTACCAGATACTGAAACCTATGAAGGTGATGAAATAGACGCTGTCAAATCTCTTGTAGATGAATCATTGAATATATCTGAATTAGATGCCCGAGTTCGTGATAGAGGCCAGAATGAACCTGTTGAAGTGATGCGTCAAGACCTTGAAGGAGCGAAAAAGGCAACTATTCCTTTCACTGTTATGATTGCAGCCATAGCATCCATCACTATCGTACTGAGCCTTCAGCGATTGGTTCAGAGTCAAGCCAAAGAAATTGCAGTACTAAGAACACTCGGTGTTTCACGACTCTCTCTGATGCAGGGTTATCTAATCGCCCCATTAGCAATTGGCGCAATAGGGTGTATTGTTGGAATCCTTATTGGCCCTTGGGGCATGAATGGGATGCTCGATTTCTATCAAGAACTCGTCGGAGTCCCAATTACTGAGCGCTCCATTCCTCTTTCCACTTATTCAAGCGTAATTTTACCAACGATGTTCGTAGTATTCCTTTCAGGGGCCTTCCCTGCTTGGAAAGCAAGTAGACTCGACCCTTTGAGCGTACTTAGTGGGCAAAGCGAAATGAGAGTAGGGTCAAATATTCTGCGTAAATTAACATCATGGATGCCAACTACACTCGGTCTTTCGATTCGTTCGAGTATTCGTAAACCGATCAGACTTGGTATGACATTCCTTGCAGTCGGTATTTCCTTGATGCTTTTTGGTTCAATACAAATGATGTCTGCTGGACTTGAAGATACACTCATCAGCGGTTTAGAAGATGACCAGTCTTGGGATGCTCAAGTATATGTCACACCAGAGGGAGAAAATGCGGTCTTACAGTGGTCAATAAATAATTCAGCAGAGAGTGAACTGCTAATTGAAATGCCGCTTGGAAGTGTCGAAGATTCAGATGGAATCGAACGTATTTTTACTCTTGTAGGTTTGAATGATTTTGATAATGGTATGCGAGTAGTCAATGTGATCGATGGCAAAGCGCCGAGTGAAAACACTGCAGTTACTGAAGTAATGATGGACGAAGGTGCAATGGAATTCTTGGGCTGGAGTATTGGCGATAAGCAGACTGTTTCGCTCAATGGTGATGAACAAGAAGTAAAGCTAGTTGGAACTTCGAGAGGTGAACTTGCTCGAACTATGTATTTCCTACGCGGTGAGTTAAGTGATTTGACTGGAGTAAATGCTACATCAGTATACCTTCAATTACCAGATGGCGTTGAAGTGGATACGGAACTTGGTGAAATCTCCGCAGGAATTGTTGAACGTCAAGTTCTAATTGATGGAATCAATAGTTTACTGGAAAAGCAGACTCAAGTTTTCCAAGCGATAATGTATCTTGGCCTATTATTTACCATCGCTGTAATGCTAAATACAATGATCATGAATGTCGCTGAAAGAGATTTCGAACTCGCAACTTTACGTGTATTAGGAGCATCAACTAAGAGACTTGGCTCAATGTTACTGTTTGAAAGTATTCTGATTGGAACAATCGGTGGAATTGTGGGTGTACTTTTCGCATATGGCGGTGCGGTTGGACTGGCTGCTTCATTCTCTTCTTGGCAATTCTATTTCCCAGTTGTAATTGTTCCAAGTATTGCTTTCCAATTGATGGGTGGTGTTATCATAATTGCCATAGCAATGACCCCTATAGGTATCTGGAGACTACGAAAGATGGATTTAGTCGAGAAAGTCAAAGACCTCTCTCAATGATTCTTAGTGTTTCAATTGACTGAATCTCTGCTTATTTATAGCGAACTCTTGATGAGCCTTCGATATATGGAGGTTCATGGTTGAAATGCCCGAGGTAGGACTAAAGGTTCGAATCGAAGTCAAAAGCCATAATGGAGCAACCACTTTTGAGGGCACTGTCCTTCATCCTGCCTCAAAGGGCCACCTTACTGTTAAATTAGTCAATGGCTACAATGCAAGTTATCTACTCGATGAGGTTTTGAATCTTGAAATTATTGATTCTCTAAAGATTGAACAAATACCTGTCGAAACTCAAGGAATTGAATCTGACTCTAAATTACCAAGAATCAGAATCCTCCATACCGGTGGTACAATCGCATCCAAGGTTGATTACAAGACTGGTGCTGTTGTCGCTAGATTCGAGCCCCATGAACTGTTAGCAAGCGTACCGGAGTTAGCAGAAATTGCTAATATTGAAGCGGAAAAGCTAGGCAACATGTTTAGTGATGATATCCGCTGTCAACATTGGAATAAGATGATTGATGCTAGTAAGAAAGCATTTGATGATGGTTGTGATGGAGTTGTAATTACTCATGGAACCGATACCTTACACATTACTTCTGCTGCCCTAAATTTCGCTTGGGCAGGTAAAGGTCAAGCTCCACCAGGCCCGATTGCATTAGTTGGCTCGCAACGCTCTTCAGACCGAGGTTCTTCCGATGCTGCTGAAAACCTAATCGCTGCAGTTTACTGGGCTGCAAATGCACCAAAGCCTTGTGGAACTGCGGGAGATTCAACTGTAGTTGTAATGCACTCCAGTTCGAATGATGGTAAATGTTCTATTCACCCAGGTGTTGGTGTAAGAAAGTTACATTCAACAAGAAGAGATGCTTTCCAACCTGTTAACAGTCAACCTTTGGGATTCATTAATGCTAATTCTGGAGATGTTAGTATGGAGTTAACTGAAGGCTATCAGAAACTTCTTGATGAAAATAGCCGTGAAATTTGTATTACACCAACAAAATATTCTACCACTGTTCGAATTGTCCAGTTCATCGCCAGTCCGTGGCTTCATGAAGAAGAGATTGAAGCAGTAATCCTTACATCGCCTCAAGCGATTATCATTCATGGCACTGGCTTAGGCCACCTTCCTATTGATGATCCTGAAAAAGATGCTCCAGAAAACACCAAAGTATGGCGTGCTCTAACTAGGTGTATCAATCGAAATATCCCAATCATAGTTACCACTCAGTGTATCAATGGACCTGTTGATATGAATGTATATTCAAAAGGAAGAAAGCAAATCGCTATGGGGATGCTTGGCCATGGAAGTGTTAGTTCCCCCGATACGGTGACTGTCAAAGCACACTGGGCATTATCAACCGATATGGAAATGGATAAGGCAATGCAGTCTAATCTTTGTGGAGAAAATAATGTATCATTATTGGAGTAGGAGGTTAATAGATGTCAAAGAATCAACAAAACATCGAAGAACTCCGCTACAGAAGAGAACAAGCAAGAATTGGGGGCGGCTTGAAGAAGCAAGAAGCAATTCGTACGTCGGGAAGAGGAACTGCTCGTGATAGAATCTCAATGCTTCTAGATGAAGAATCCTTCATCGAAATTGATTCCTTCGTCACCCACAGAACTGTCGACCATGCTATGTTCCTACACCATACTCTAGGAGATGGAGTTGTGGCAGGCCATGGTACAATCGAAGGACGTAGAGTATACTGTTTCGCCCAAGATTTTAGTGTCCATGGCGGTAGTATGGGAGAAGTTCATGCTAAGAAAATTGCTAAAATCGTGGAAATGGCTGAACGTGCAAAAGCACCAATCATTGGAATGTGGGATGGAGGAGGCCAACGTGCTCATGATGGAGTCTCTGGACTTGCAGGAACTGGAGAACTACTGGACCGATTGGTTCAATGTAGTGGTAGAATACCTTTGATCAGTTTGGTTCTAGGACCAGTCGTTGGCGTCTCAGCATTAGCTGCAAGCCTTGCTGATTTTACGATTCTTGGCGAAGAACATGGCCAGTTATTCCTATCATCACCTCTTGAAACTCCTGAAGTAATTCTAGGAGAAATAGATGCACAAGGACTCGGAGGGGCGAATCTTCATGCCTCGCGTTCCGGAATTGCTTGTTTAATTGCAGATGATGAAGAAGATGCTTGTTCGCTAGCCGCTGAAATACTAGGGTTCCTGCCCGATCATAACATGGCTGATGCCCCATATTGTGAAACAGCAGACCCTATGGAAAGATTAAATCCAATTCTTGAAGAATTGGTACCTGATAATCCAAATCGACCCTATGATATGGTCAAAGTTGTAGAAGAGATCGTTGATGATGGAATATTTCTTGAACTATTCGAAGCATATGCAGATAATATAATCATTGGATTTGCACGACTAAATGGAAGAAGCATTGGAGTTGTGGGCAATCAACCAAAGGTACTAGCCGGTTGCTTGGATATCGATGCTTCAATCAAGGCTGCTCGATTCATTAGAACTTGTGATGCATTCAATATCCCTCTGGTAACATTTGAAGACGTCCCAGGATTCTTGCCTGGTGTTGTACAAGAATGGGGTGGAATTATTCGACATGGTGCAAAACTCCTATTTGCTTATGCTGAAGCAACTGTTCCAAAGTTGACATTAGTCACCAGAAAAGCCTACGGAGGAGCCTATCTTGCCATGTCATGTAAACACCTTAGAAGCGATTATAACATCGCGTGGCCAACTGCCGAATTAGCAGTAATGGGTGCTGAAGGAGCGGTCAATATTATCCATCGTAGAGAAATTAATGCTGTAGAGGATTCAGAAAAAGAAAATGTTAGATTGAGATTAGTTGGCGAATATAAAGCTAAATTTGGCGACCCATATGTGGCTGCAAGAAATGGCTGGCTAGATGATGTCATAGAACCAAATGAAAGTCGTCTGCGACTTGGAAGAGCATTGAACATACTCCGTTCGAAACGTGAATGGAGTCCTCCTAAGAAGCATGGAAATATTCCACTCTAATCTTTATTCTTTTGAATTCTTGAAAGAAGTCCTGTTGGACTTAAGTCGACTTCAAGTTCTTGTTCTACAACACTAACTTCTTTTTTATTATCCAAGCCAACTATTGCTGTTGGTGAATTGGTGGAGGTTCTAATGAATAGGAATAATACCAAAATAAGTACTACTAATGCCCCTACGACACCAATTATCAGTCCAGAAGAAGACCCTTCTGAATCTGAGGCTTCATCTTCCGTTTCGACAACCGATGTCTGATTATACAGGATATTGGTATAAGATACAAATTCCGATGTGAACTCTAAGTCTTGTATAGCAACTCTAAGAGTGACATTCTCATCATGGTTATCTGGAATTAATAGCATTGTAACACACTGATACTTACCATCATTTTGGTCAATTATACAGGAATGTGTCAAATTCTCTAATAGAATATTATCGGCTTTAATTTCAGGGTCGGGAGCCTCCGTTCCATCAGCATCAAAAACCCACCAAGCCAAACTAACTGCAGAGTCATCGATTACGTTGACATCATAAAGCGTTAGAACTGGAGCATCGGCGACTGGAGTTATATTTACTAAAAGTGGCAAGGAGAAATTAGAATTCGCATCACTCACATTGAGCCAATGGAGCTGATTTAATCCATTTACATCATTTGCTGGAGATACTATCATTTCACTGCCTGAAACTATTACTGAGAGTGAGGGGTCAGAGGTAATCACACTGGTTTGCCACTGCAATTGGTCTCCATCGATATCCCAAGCAAATTGAGTTAAATCAAAAGATAAGGTTTCATCTTCTAAAATTTCAATGTTCCACATGCTTTGATTTCCAATTACAGCATCATCAATAGGTGCTACTTGAACTGGAATATCGACATCCACCGGTTCACTATCTCCGTCGGTCACTCTAACGTGTAGTACTGTTGCTCCATTAGCATCTTGTAATGGGGTCAGTTCAAGAATTCCATCAACAAAAACGAAACTTACTGGTCCTGCCTGTCCGGAAGTAACGTCATTTATGGAGGCGAACAAAGGTTCTCCTTCAGGGTCATAGGCATACTGAGAAATGTTGACGAATATCGAATTACCATCCTCTACTAGGTTTTGCATTGCCACTGTACCAGTCAATACAACTCTATCATTGAAGGGAACAACCATTATTTCCAAAGTTACTTGATTTTCATCTACCACTCCTTGACCACCAGAGCGGACAACTACATCTACTTCAGCACCGCCAATATATTCACCTTCAACGATATGAAATACCGTGATTCCTCTACCATCAGCATCGACTTCAACTGTGAAGTTATTGACATTCCCACCGCTTATTACAGCGCTAATAACAAACATTTCTTGACCATCTGGGTCCATTGCTATGAGGTTAGAATCAAGGTGTGCATTACCTCTTTCTGGAACTAAGATTTCTGGAAGTGGGGTCATGAACACCAATGGAGTATTTCCTCTGATAAAATCAAATTTGGTAGTTGATGGAGCACCCTCAACATATATTCTCATGTAAGCCACATGTGAACCTGGTTCGAGGTTTTCAACCTGATAATCACATACCGCTACTCCGTTTGAGTTGATTGAACCAATACTTTGCTGAAAGTTATTGATACCACACTCAACATCAACTTGCCAAGTGGAAGGTATTTCTGACCAGTTAGAGCCATCTCTTAGAGTCCAGTTTGAATGAATCGAGAAGGTGTCATATCTACCAAACTGCGTGATATTTGTTGGCTCTACTGTCTCATTTAGCAATAGTAACATATGGCTATTATCTAAATCATCTTCAACATAGGAATCTTGGTCGCTTGCGTTGAATAGATTTTGTTCGAGATTAAAAGCATCTCTAAACGATGCGTGGTCACCTCTTAATGTGACATCCAAATAGGGGTTCAAGTGAAGTGCAGAATATTCTATTTGTTCTTGCCTTGAAAGTGATGCTTCGCCATCATTTCTATCGTCTCCAAAGAAAATTCCATCATCGGTTTCATCTTGAAAT
The DNA here is from genome assembly GCA_949372655.1 of Candidatus Poseidoniaceae archaeon. Taxonomy (GTDB): domain Archaea; phylum Thermoplasmatota; class Poseidoniia; order Poseidoniales; family Poseidoniaceae; genus MGIIa-L1. The sequence continues at coordinate 174,627 of CASIAI010000002.1, read as the reverse complement.
TGATAATGATTCGCCCCTAAGATATGCATCCATTGCCAGCCTAATAAGTCGGTACCATTGATGTAGGGAAGGTTATCTTGACCTCTTGCCACCTCATCGATTGTACCGGTCATGAAAAGAGCGGTTTGTGGCCATGCAGGTTGTATTGTCCACCCTACAGGCCTCAATGTATTCCAATCTTGACCTGATTGCCAACCAGTAAAGTCGGTACCAAGGCCAAACAAAGCTCTTGGTGGTTGAGTACTGGCGGCAAGCGAGGATTGATGCCAAAATGGATAGACTGAATATGCTGCTGCTGCGCCAGTACCATGTCCTCCAATCCCCCAGTGTTTCAAGTCGATTTGGCCGATACTACCTTGGACATTCGTACTGGAATTATTGTTTTCTTCCATGAAAAGCATAATTTTCTCCAATAAAACTAGGTGACTTTGGAGATTATCAGAATCATCTTCATCTATACCTTGTGTTACAATGACAATATTACCACGCTTTACAAGTTCAGTAGAAAGCAACATGTAATCGGATGCTTCTTCATCGATATCACCAAAAAATACCACCCATGGAAATGGACCATTACCTGCCATCTGTTTCGACTCCCCGTCATTCATAGCAGGGTAAACCATCCGAACCGAATCGCCACTCAAGGTAGTATCATCCCAAGCAACTGGGAAGTCTGTTGCTGTATGAACAGGTTGGAAGTTCTGATCTTCTGGAATTTGCTGCGCACTAACAATACTTGCAGTAGTGGTAAAAAGTAATATTAAACAAACTCCAAACACTTTGATATGTTTGGTAACAGAACTTACTTGCACAACTATCCCTCTAATCATTACATATTTTGAAGTTCGGCTATTATGCATAAGATGCTAATACAGTTTCTGCATGTATTAGTTTAGTCATCAACATAGCAATTGAAGGTAATTCATCTATACGATGGGGAGCCCATAATTGACGCCAGCATTCTAGATGCTGAGCTACTAACATCCATCTTCCATCATACATTCCAGCCGTTAATTTCTGTAATCGCTGCTCAGTAGTACCTTCCATCGATTGATACCTAGGTGAGAGTAATATGGCTTTCTCGTCTAAATTTTTTGGTATTTCTTCGGAATCAAAATTGATTAGCATATCATATGATTCAGATTCTACAATAGCATCACTCCACGGCCCATCATCTAAACTTCTTCGCCCTGAAATGAGTTTTATTTTACCCCCGCTCTTAGACCAAGCATGAGCGGTTGAACGCGCAGCACCACCGCCTCCAATCAGTGCTAAAGTTGCTCCTGAAGTAACATCAATACCAAAAAATTCCGCGCACCTTACCACTCCACATCCATCTACATTTGAGGACCACCAACCATGACCGTCCCATCTCAACACATTTACAGATTCAATCAATGAAGATTCATTGAAGTCCATAACTGCCTGGCTAGTTAGTTGATGTTTTAGAGGAGATGTCAAGTTTAACCAAATCTCTTCTCTAAATGCTTTTGTTGGTAATTTGATATCTCCACTGTGTGGAAATTGTGCTGGATTAACATTGGAACTGGCGTGAACTAAACTTTCATCTTCTTGCTTAACTTTACTAGTAATCTCAAGTGCTTTTTGTATCAAAGCACGATTTCTAAATTTACCAAAAGGAGCGCCAGTATAATCCCAATTAATCGGATTTGGTATGGCTTTTGCATAGCCCCAAGCCAGTGCATCTTGAATCGAGTCCGCCTCAATCAAATTCAAACTTTTAATTTCTAAGTTTTGTTTCGTTTTATTATTTTGTTCGAGGTGCTGAGCAACAATCGAGACCAAAAGTGGTGAAATTGAATGAGAAACCGGGTTTCCGGCAATCCCATAATAAACCTCGGCCATGACTTTTGGGTAAGGTCCTACTTTTTCAATCAAACTATTAGAGTATGCACACAAGAGATAGGTTTGAAAGAGAAGCCGCCTAAGGCCTGTCATGGAGTCAAACAACCTGTTCAGCAACGAGCGTAGCGGAAAGGGGGTAATCGGAGCACTAACTGGTCTCCTAGGGATATATCTTTCCGCAGCAATGTGGGTAGAATTTAATGAGGCATTAGGCGCCCTAGTCGGCTCAAGTATTGGAGTTATAATTGGTATGGTCGTGTTCTTGTTGTACCAGACGAAGAAAAATGAACGTGAATTCACTAGTGGAGGCAACTATACTACATCTGAAAGCACCTCCATGCAGAGAGATTCATCCGGTAGGATGCAACAAATTGATTCGAATATGGAGAAAGGTCGAAATCCCGTTTTCTTTTTGTCTATCTTATATGGATTAATCATATTGATCAGCGAAGTTTCTTGGTCTAACCTTTTATTCTAGGGTGATTAAGTGGTAGGTTTATTTGACCTATTTACGATGAGAGATAGAATTAATAATAGTACTAATGTGTTTTTCATAATTTTTGAAAAAGCCTCTATACTGATATCATTACTGATAATAATGTCCATTGGACTGGCACTAAATTTGCCGATGTGGGGTATAGCCATACTTGTTGGACTGTCATTGGGACCTATCGTATATGGCCATTATTATCTAATTTACATCAGACCCATCCTCAAAGAACGGGAAGGTTGATGAGTGCGAGCATTCTGTCTAGGATTAGTGATGTTATGGGTTTGATTGGAAGTTTTATGGATTTGATTGGACTTGGTGAGGTCACTGGAGTAGATGTTTTATTTGCCGCAATGGCAATAATTGGAACATTTCTATTTTTGATATATTTCATACTAATTCTAATCGGTGGAGTCGCTGATGGTGCAATGGACATGTTGCCTGGTGATGTCGATATGGATATTGGCGCTGAAGGAATATTTCATGTTTTGACAATTCAAGGACTACTCAGTTTCGTAATGATGTTTGGTATTTTTGGACTTGCAGTCTCTCAAACGGATCAAAATGCATTTGTAGCTATAGTTGCTGGTACTGTCGCTGGTTCAATATCAATGTATATTATCGGCAAGGTATTCCAATTAATGAAAAGTTTGGAAATGGATAATACAGTTAAGTTTTCCGAAGCCATTGGTGCCAAGGGCACTGTCTACCGTACAATCAATGCAGGCGAGCATGGTCAAGTTCAAGTGGAATATCAAGGTGCTTTAAGGACTTCAGATGCTGTAGCAGAAGATGAAAATTTAGTGATTAAAACCGGTAAATTCATTCAAGTCATCCACGCTATTGGAGAAACTCTAATCGTAAAACCCTTGGATATTACTGTGAAGCCTGAAGAAGAATAATCTCTTTGAATGATAATTCCAGTCGGGTCAATCCTCTTAAAGTAGGCCCCACTCCAATTAGCATGGCCGTCGCAGAGAGTTTGGGTTTAATTGGAATATTTTTGTTTGTTTTCGCAGTAGTGGTAACGATTTATGTGGCTACAAGTCGATATAAACTTGCACCTTCAGATAAGATTCTGGTCGTATATGGTAACGTCAAAGAAGGCGGTGCTGCGGCTTGTTACCACGGTGGTGGAAAAATTGTCTGGCCGCTCATTCAACACTTTGCATACTTAGACCTAAAGCCAATGACAATAAGTATCAATCTAGAACACGCACTTTCACAACAAAATATCCGTATAAACGTTCCTTCAACGTTCACTATCGGTATTTCAACCGCTCCTTCAATTATGTCGAATGCTGCAGAGCGTCTTCTTGGACTCCAGCAACCTCAGATTGAAGACATGGCAAAAGAAATCATCTTTGGTCAACTACGTTTGACAGTTGCATCTCTAACAATTGAGCAAATCAACCAAGATAGAGAGGCTTTCCTGAGAATGGTATCCAATAACGTAGATACTGAATTGCACAAGATTGGTCTTTATTTGATAAACGTAAATATTACTGACATTACCGATGAGGCTGATTATATCAAGTCGATCGGTGCAAAGGCTGCTGCAGTTGCTATTGCTGATGCGGTAGTAGACCGTGCAGAAGCATCTCGTGATGGAGCAGTTGGTAAGGCCGCTGCTGACCGTGCTCGTGAAATTGAAGTTGCAAATAATGAGGCTGAATCTGACAAAGGACAGAAAGCGGCTGAGGCTGGAAGACGTGTTTTCATACAACAACAAGAAGCATTAGCTGTCGAAGGTGAAAACCAATCCCGTGCTCAAATCGCATCATATAACGCAGATTTGGCTGAGAGAGAAGCTGAAGCAATGCAACGTTCGCAAGTTGCTGAACGTAAGGCTCAGGCTGAAGTTGAAAAAGCACAATATAGCTTGGAAGGCGAAAGACTTCGTGCTGAAGAAATCGCTCGTGAAGAAGTTGCAAAGCAACAAATCGAGATTTCCGCTGAAGCAGAAGCAGAACGCCAAAGAAGAATCGCAAGAGGTGAAGCAGATGCTATCCTTGCACGTTATAATGCTGAGGCTGAAGGTACTCAGGCTGTTCTTGAAGCAAAGGCCGCTGGTTATCAAGCTCTAGTAAAGAGTGCTGGGGGAGACCCGAAGGCTGCTGCGACTCTGTTGATGGTCGAGAAGATCGAAGAGTTAGTTGCTCGTCAAACCGAAGCGATTGCTAACTTGAAGATAGATAAGATTACAGTTTGGGATTCCGGAAATGGTGGAGAAGGTGGCAGTACAGCTAACTTCATCTCATCTCTAATCAAGTCTCTACCACCTGTTCACGATGTTGCCAAGATGGCCGGTGTTGATTTGCCAGATTATCTTGGAAGCATGAACGAAGATGTAAACTGATTGATTACTACGGCAATTTGCCAAAGGTTGTCTAATCGATGATTTATCAGGTATTACAACCGTGAGTTTCAAAGGCTTAGCGATGTGCAAGTATGTCATGGCTAGTGATTTAGAGATTGCAACCGCTGCAACATTAGAGCCAATTGAAGCAATTGCTTGGAAATTAGGCATCTCATCGACTGAAATTATGCCGATGGGGCATGGAGTTGCAAAAATCACTTGGGAAGCTCTAAAGCAACGATTTTCCAAGCCCCAAGGAAGCCTTGTTCTAGTAACCTCAGTAAATCCAACACCATTTGGAGAAGGTAAGACTGTCACAACAATCGGCCTTACTCAGGCTCTATGTAGAATTGGACAATCAGCAACATGCGTAATTCGTGAACCATCGATGGGCCCTGTATTTGGTATCAAAGGCGGTGCTGCTGGTGGAGGATATTCTCAAGTCTTACCTATGGAAGATATCAATCTACATTTCACAGGAGACCTGCATGCAGTCACCTCTGCTCACAACCTTCTCTCAGCATTGATTGATAATCATATCAAGCATGGCAATACGAGCAAGTTAGACCCGACAAAAATCGACTGGCCTCGTGTCATGGACATGAACGACCGGGCGTTAAGAGATATTGTCATCGGTATGGGTGGACCAGCAAATGGTCATCTAAGGCAAGATAGGTTTGATATCACGGCTGCCAGTGAAGTAATGGCAATTCTTGTATTAGCATCAGATTATGCTGATTTACGTCATAGACTGGGAGAAATAGTGGTTGGTCAGTCAACGGAAGGTTATCCAGTCAAAGCTAAAGAGATTGGAGCACCTGGTGCAATGGCTCTATTACTAAGGAATGCATTCCTTCCAAACCTAGTTCAAACATTAGAAGGGAATCCAGCATTCATACATGGTGGACCATTTGCCAATATAGCTCATGGAAATTCGAGTATTATCGCTGATAAGTTAGCATTAGGGGCTGCAGATATTGTCGTCACTGAGGCTGGATTTGGATCAGACATGGGTGCTGAGAAATTTATGCACATCAAGGCTGCAACATCGGGTAAGGCTCCAGATTGCGTTGTAATGAATGTCACAATTCGTTCTATGAAATTACATGGTGGTGCCTTTGGTAGTCGTGGAGGATACCGACCAAGTAAAGAAGAATTAGAAACTGAAAATGTCGATGCAGTCAAGGCAGGGGCAATGACAAATCTTGACCGCCACATTAAGAATATGGCTGGGTTTGGAATACCAGTAGTTGTTTCAATAAATAAATTTACAGCAGATACTGATTCTGAAATTTCAGTTCTAAGAGATGCAGCTCATGCCAGTGGAGCAAAGGCAGTTACTATCACAGAAGTTCATGCAAAAGGTGGAGCAGGTGGCGAAGATTTGGCTAATGCTGTAGTAAAGGCAGTTCAAGACCATGTAGCAGCTGGCAGACCATTTACTCCATTATTTGTCAATCAAGCACCTATCATGGATAAGATTGAATCAATAGCAACCAGAATGTACAAAGCCAAAGATGTATATCTTGAAGCAAATGCAAAGAAACAACTTGACAAGATCATATCTTGGGGTTATGGTGAACTACCCGTATGTATGGCAAAGACGCAATACTCCTTTTCACATGATGCAGGGAAATTAGGTGCCCCTAGTGGATTTACTCTACCGGTAAGAGAATTTAGACTCAATGCAGGAGCAGGTTTTATCGTTGCAATTCTTGGAAACATGATGACTATGCCTGGCCTACCAGTTCATCCTGCTGCAATGGACATGGATATGGATGATGATGGACGTCAGACCGGTGTCTTTGGGTGAACTGAATGCGAGTTTTGAAACGCGAACCAATGCTTTGGCGACTTCGCGTAGAAACTGAAGATGACCTTTGGACCCTAGCACGACTCGCTCGTAAAGGCATGAACATAGGTATGTTAGGAGAGAGAAGAGACCAGACTACTGGTGGTGAAGAAGGCGGAAGAGCAAAGGCTGCTGAACGTAAAAAAATGTGGATTAGACTTTCGATAGAGTCTACTGAATACCAGCCATTTAGCGAAATTCTACGTATCCATGGAATAATTAGTGAATCCCAAATGGATGTAGGCAGTCACCATACTCATAATATTAATATCTTAGATGATATAGAGATCACATCTCATGTTCCATTCCAGAGTACTGATTCAACCCTTCTACAACAAGCGATTGATTCTTCAAATCAAGTGCAAGTTGCTCTTGCTGTAATTGAAAATGATGAGATAATTTTGTTCTATGTAACTCCAAGAGGGCTCAAAGAATCCACTACTTGGACTATGCGTGGTGGTGGCAAAAGAGTCGATACAAAATCCTCAAGTGGGGTAGCAAGTAACTTTAGAGCAAAGGTCATCAAGGAACTTACCGAATCACTTGGAGAACAAACTCCGTTAGTATTATGCGGCCCTGGGCACGCTAGAGATACGCTATTACAAGAATTAAGACAAACCGGGCAAACTCGATTTATGACATCGGTATCAACCTCGATGTCTGGACGCTCTGGAGCCAATGAAGTACTAAGAGAGGGTCTAGCAGGTAATCTCTTGGATCAATATGCAATAACTAAAGAAATCAATCTTCTAGAACAAGCTTGGACTAGATTATCAACCAAAGGAGCGGTCGCATATGGTCATCAAGAATTGCTCAAGGCTCTTAATGAAGGCGCAATTGAAACCGCGTTGATTTCTGCTGACCTGCTCCGCGATGAAGATGCAAAGATTGGAAACATAACATGGGCTAAATGGGCTGAAGGGCTGGAAGATATTGGAGCAGAATTGGTTCAATGCTCAATCGATCACGATTCAGGTCAGCAATTACTCGGGATGGGTGGAGCAATCGCCCTACTTAGATACGTAATGTGAGGGGTAATATGAGAATTTTAACTTACTCAGAATTAGGTGATAATCCTCGGAAAGAACTTTCAGGAGCCAGATGGTTACTACTTCACCATAGTGAAATAGTGAAGGCAACATCGATTCTTATGTTTACCGAACTCGATGGAATATTAGTTGGAGTTGACCATCGCGGTCAAGAAATAAGTCCGGGTCTATGGCAAAGAGCGGTTCACCTAATGATTATCGATGGAAGTGATGAACAGGCAAAGCAAATTCAGAAAAAAACAGGAATTACAAAAGTCGTAAGTGATGACAAAAACGACTTACAGCACCACTGTTGGTAGTTGGTGGGTCTGGAGGGATTTGAACCCTCGATCAACGCCGTGTAAGGGCGGTGTCATAACCGCTAGACCACAGACCCAACCCCCCCTGTAAGAACCCGTTATTGAAACCAACGCCTAAGGGTTAAACTCAAAACCAAGTGACAACGGGGATAAATTGTATGGATGAAGATATTCAAGCCGCTGCTGCTCGTCTTGTTCGCCGTCTAAAAGAAGGAGGTCACTCGATAACAGTTGCTGAATCTTGTACTGGTGGCTTGCTGACTAGTGCTTTTACCGATATTGCAGGTGCTAGCAATTGGTTCAATCAATCTTGGATTACTTATTCTAATGAGGCTAAAATCAAAGAATTGGGCGTGGAAGAAGAAACTTTAGTCAAAAAGGGTGCAGTTTCAGCAGAGGTGGCAATACAAATGGCAAAAGGAGCTTTGGTTGGTGCTGAAGCGGATATTGCAATATCAATTACTGGAATTGCAGGTCCTGCCAGCGATAATACCAACAAAGAAGTTGGAACCGTATACGTAGGAATTGCTTCCAACTCATGGGCAAATGCCCATTCGACAAGAATAGGTGGTAATCGTGCTGAAAATAAAATCGGTTTTGTTCATTTTGCTCTGCTTACTGCGATTGGTTGCTGGGATGATGCAATGGCCAAAGCAGAAGCAAATCGGAAGAAATTGGAAGCGATGGCAGCTCAAGATGAGGTCAACCGCTTAAGATTTGAAGTGGAAAGGTCAAAAAGAGAAGCTGCTGCTAAGCAATCAGCACCATGGCAAGATGAATCTTGGAGCGGCAAGAATGAAACTCAGGACTCAGATGAGAGTATTGGAAGTCAAGTCGAGTGGGAGTAATGTCTACTTTCAACCGGTGTGCTTTTGGAGGGGTTGCGATACCTTTGCTTCATGGCTGCGACCTCGGAAGAGATAATCCACTTGTTGCGCCAAAGAAAAATTCTTGCAAGTAATTCTATCCAACAATTATTACAAGACCATAAAGACCCAAATGCTCTATTAGACTTAGGTCCACAAATCGACTTTCATAGAGGAGTGCTTAGTGATGAGAAGTTCTCGATGCTGAATTCTTTGTTTGATAATTCAAATGCTCTAGCGACTCAGGCTGTAAATAATACAGTCCCGACTTCAAACCCAGCACCCAGTGACCTTGGTAGAGTAATTGCACCTTTGTCGACACCTGAACCTTTGGATATACATTTTAGAAATAACCTTCCAGACTGGAAAGAAAGTGATTTCAGTGAAGTTGCAAATGATGCTCCTCAAGATATTTTAGTCCACTATGACATAACAGGACATAGCGTGACTGAAGGTAAAATGGGAGATATTTCTGCATGTTTCAATGACCGATTAACACAAATTCGAAAGATGATAGTTAAGAATTCCAAACTTCCACGTAAATATTCTGAAGTAGCCAGGCTACAAAGAGAATCTAATCGTTATCAGGGATATGAGAATATGGCTGTTGCTATAGGCTTGGTGAATGAACCAAGGTATACCAAAAATGGGCATCTAATGTGGAATCTTGAAGATGAAACAGGTGAAATGACTTGTATATTGACTAAGAAACGTGGTGATGAGAGGGATAGAGCACAGGAAAGAGTGATTGAAGCTGGACTAATGCCTGATGATGTGATTGGAGTGTCTGGTAACTTTAGTCAAACTGGAGATTTATTCTATGTTGATGACCTACACTTTCCCATGGAGAATCGTCATGAGAAAGTTTCCTCCTCGCATGGAGTTAGTGTTGCATTTCTATCTGACATTCACGTTGGCTCCAAAACCTTCCTTGAAGCGCAATGGCACAAGATGGTGAGATGGTTCCACAGCGACCCACTGGCCAAGACAATCAAGTATCTCGTTCTGTCAGGAGATTGCGTAGATGGAGTAGGTATCTATCCGGGTCAGGATAAAGAATTAGCAATTCCAGACCTTTACGCTCAGTACAGTGAATTCGCTCGTTTATTAGAACTGCTTCCAGATTGGGTCGAATGCATAATGCTGCCTGGTAATCACGATGCAGTAAGGCCTGCAGAACCTCAGCCTACATTTGAAAAAGATATCCAGCAAGATTATAATACAACTACTTTTGTTGGAAATCCTTGTGATTTCTCACTGAATGGTGTTAGATTACTTTCATATCATGGAAAGTCAATTGACGACTTTGTGGCTGGCCTAAGAACTGTAACTTACTCTGACCCAGTTGAGGCAATGCGAGAAATGCTGAGAAGAAGGCATTTAGCCCCTCAGTGGGGAGGAAAAACACCTCTTTCTCCTGAACCTGAAGATGGCTTAGTAATTCGTGAAGTTCCAGATATCTTTGTTACTGGCCACGTTCATGGCCACGCATGTGTTGATTTCAAAGGAACAACTTTGATCTGTTCAAGTACATGGCAAGACCAAACTTCATACCAACGAATGTTGGGATTTCAACCAAAACCTTGTATGCTAACAATTGTTAATTTGAAGAGTCACGCAACTACTGCGATTCCATTTGCCTGATTATTCAAGACCTAAGTATGGCCTTATTAACATGAGGTCTTTTTCCTCAATTATTGGAACTCCGGCATCATTGAATGCTTGGTAAGAGGATTCCCGACTAGGATTGAATCCAACAAAACCACTCCCTTCAACCTGCATTGACAAGTCCATTTCCGAGTCACCAATCGATACACAATTTTGTGGAGAAAAGCCGTGCATGTTTATGATCTTCTCAATGATTAAATTCTTCTTACTCGCATGGAGCCTGCATATACCTTCATCGGAAAGACTGTCATCATCATTGAATAGAAAACCATTGGCAATCCAGTCATCGGCCTTCAGCATGGCAGCAATCGATGAAACAAATATATCGACACCAGCGCTAACAATAGCAACAAAGATATCCTTTTCTTTCAATTCAGCTACTAACTCTCGGGCACCTTTCATCAGTTTTACACCCGAATAAGCACGGAACAGGTCATCTCTGTAAATTGGTGTTCCCTTTTCTTTCCACATCTGAATATCAGAACGCATAAATTCGACATCGGTTAATTCTCCCTTGATGAATCTATTAAGATTAAGAGAATTATCTGTACCAAAATGGTCGTGAAGCGTCTTCCAAGAACTTACAGAATCAACAAGAACTCCATCGCAATCAAAAATTACGCACTTAATATCGAGACTTACGTTCTGGCCCATAGTTACCGGCCGAAGTCAATGAACAAAAAGCCTCGTTTAGAAAAAGACCCTTGACACTGGGGGCAAAGCCCCCAGTATCTGGATTATTACCCCAACACCCAAAGGTATCGGTTCACCCTATTTAGGGTACAGAAGGCACTGGAGAGGACTTCGTCCTCCCCAATGCGTCCGTTTCACTGTGTAGTGTTAAACACTTCAAACAGGTTCGTTCCAACTCAAACCAACGTATTTCTTCAACAATTGTGCTTGTCCTACTGGAGGATTGTATGTGATAGAAATTTGTGCATCAACCAAAGGATGGCCATCTACGTGAGTTCTAACATAAATCTCATCACCAGAGCTGAACGAAGATACAAGTTCATCAGGGTTAGTATCATCTACTAAATCACTGAAAGTGACTGCAGAGTCAGGGCTGTTGTATGGAGTGAAACCATACACCTGATTTGGTGAACCAAGGTTTATGATAATTGTTTGAAGGTCTCCAGCTGCGTCTACATAGAGTAGTGTAACTTCAACAGCCTGTGTTGCCAAAGGCGATTGTGCTTGTCCAACTACAATCTTCCAGTGGTCAGTATCAGCGCTTCCTGAATCAACATTCTCAGCATTAAAGGTGACTCTTGGGACACCCTTGGTGTCTGCATCAGCAAGTTGTGCAGCCCAAACATAGACAACTCCAGATAGTACCACTGTAATTGCAACCATCAAGATAGTAGCAATTACTGGGCTCACTGCAGATTCATCATCTGATAGAACTTCTGCTTCATATTCTTCTTCATCATCTTCACGACGGCTGGAGAATACTAGAACACTTACAAAGAGTCCAGTTAGACAAACTGCAATCAAACTCGGAGCGAAAGATGCTACTGAAAGTGCACCGATCGTTCTAACAACATTTGGTAGTTCTTGACCAGTGTTCTGCCATTGCATAGCAGCAAATCCTGATTCTTCACCAATATATGAGTCAGAAGTATGCTGACAGTTATTTTGCAGAACAACACTAGATAGTGGAGTATCAGTAGCTACAGGGTTAGTGGACATCAAGTTATTACACCAGTTTCGGTCTTCGAAAGCTGGTGCTCTGTTAGATGTTGACTTACCAGGTTCCGACCAAGGGTTAGGGTTTGTACCGGTTGAAAGGTGAGAACTTGGTTCATCAAGTTGTAGCACCTTATCTCCAGGAGTACAAGGACTACTGTTAGGAATACATGTTACAACATCCATTTCAACCCAAACTTCAGTGGTTTCACCAGTAATGTAGACTTGCCAGTCATCAACAAATAGTGACTCACCGTATGCAGGTGGTGTGTAGTAAACTGGTAGTTCCACTTCCTCATGACCGTCGCTGTGTACTGTAACCTTCAGTAGCCTTTGGTATCTGTATGGTCCACTATCTCCGGTTGTTGTAGAGGAGAATATTGTGAAGTCTACAGGTACAAATGTTCCTGGCATGATGTTGGTAACACTGTTGAAGTTAAATCCACTGTCTGCTCTAAATTCGTAGTCTGGAACACTTTCTTTAACATTGTCGACAGTAACGTATAGATCAACTTCCACTCTCAATGGTACATATGAACTTGGATTAACCAAAGTATAGTTAGTATATCTTGGGTGAGAAGATACGTGAGTTGTACCTGCTAGTATAGCAGCTTCATTCAGTATGTAGTCATCATAGTCATCATACAATCTTAGGTGCATTGGACAGTTACCTGCAGTAGTAGGTCTCTCTTGGTGAATACCGTTATCGAATAACATATCCTTCTCCCAGTCTGGAGCATTGGTTGTAGCGTCTTCAATTAGAGTGAACTCTAACAAGTCTCCATTGATTTGGTGGGTATAGTATCTTGATGAATCACAATCTTCAGAGTCAGTAAGAGTCCAAGAAAGGTCTGCATCTAGATGGTCTATATCAGACTTGATAGATGATAAGTCGAAGGTGAGTGTATCTGATTCTGTAGTATCTTCAACCAAAGTAACCTTGTAGTCTACACCATCTGCTACCCAATCAACAGAACCATCTACAGAATCTACCAAGACGCCATTGTTGTTGTTGTAGGTTGTATCATCAGCGATTACAGGTGCATCGTTAACCGGTGCAACTGAGAATGGTACGACAACTGATTGAGCTGAGTTTTCGCCCATCCAAACATATCCTGCGGTTTCACAATCTGTTCGTGAATCAGATGCAGGCTTAGCAGTAACAACTGTATTTGTTGCAGAATCGAAACAGAATTCAACACCGTTATCATCAAGGTCGAGAGTAATATCACAAATACCACCTTCTTCCCAGTTGGGGTTTTCAATAATATTCACAACTTGTAACCCAAATTGATTTAATCCAACTTTCACTTCACTAAATTGGTCACAATCAGCGGCTGCAGCCCATGTGTAAACCTGTGCAGGAGATAGTGGGATATTATTTTCATTATCCATATCACGAACGAATGAGTTTCCTGTATCGTTATGAGCGTCTCCTAGAGGTTTAGTTGTAGAGGTAAATCCTTCATAGCGTGTATTGACTAATCCTCCGTCTGTGTACAAAGCAATATCTCCATTGTCACAATTTGGATCAACATCAGCCAATGCGTCACATATCCATGGAGCATCGTTAACGTTGGTTACTGTATAAGTAATAACTTCTGAATCAGTTTGTCCGTGAGAGTCAATTACTTGGAACTCCAGTTCAAAAGTACCAAATTGGTCATTAATTGGAGTTATAGATACAGTTCCATCAGTATTGGTCACATCAGACCAATCTGATAGAATATTATCATGAGCAACTAAATTGTCGCCTAAGACATCCCACTTCATGGTCGCTTCAACATCTTGCTCATCATCAACCAAAGTTGCAAGAGCGAAGTCAAATGCTGCACTATCTTCATAGACAACAACATCTGTAAGAGCACTTGTAATCTTTGGACAAGCTCTCAAGATATCGAAAGATACTGATTGAGATTGATCCATCAAAATTGGTGTCAAGCTTTCTGTAGCCAATGTAGCCCAGTCATATTTACAGGTCTGTCCAGCAGTTGCTGCTGTCTTGACCATAATGTCGTAGGTATGTCCTGTTGTAGGTGTAGATGACTTGAAGAAAGAGCGGTAAAGCATTACTTGGTCAGTAATTGTACCGTCTGACATATCAAGAAGTCCTAGATTCATTGAGTAACTATCTGTTAATGTCTCAAGTCCTGTCTGAAGAATTGTTTGAGTAGGGTGAGCTACTGAAACATCAGTTCCTACTTGAACAGTTGCTACGATGTCTAGTGCATCGAAACCACTTCCCAGTGATGATAGAGGCATTGCTATTTCTACGAATGATGTAGAGCGGTCAAGTTGTACAGCACCTGTTGCTTGTGTCCATCCGGTCAGACCAGATGAGTAAACTTTGGCTCCAGTAGAGTCAATCACAAGTGCTTGTTCAGCACCAAATGGCAGTGTATGTTCGTTGTTAAAGTCAGTAGTTGAACCAGCCAGATCGTTAGTATTGAAGTATACATATATATCATCTGTAGAAGTTATTCCGTTGAAAGCCATGTAAAGATTAGTACTAGACGCTGTAATGAAGAAATCAGTACTGACTTCTCCAGGCATTACAAATCCAGATGGGTTTAGTATGTTACCACCAATCCAGTCTTCGTTAGAACCATTGACAACCATTGTGTTATCTAAGGAGTCAGCGTTGAAAGTAGGTGAAACATATGCACCGTAGTTACCAGTTGCATCTGTTATCATCAATCCAACTTCCTGTGCTGGTGAAGGATAAGCAGATAATGCTGAGTCTCCACCAGTGTGGTCAGTTGAGATAGACAACCAATTTGATTCGTCAACAATTGATGTTGCATCGACGCTCATAGTTCCGTCAAGGCTGTAATCAATTGAGTTGATGTAAGTCTCATTCAAAGCTTCGATTTGAGTTCCAGAGCCAGTGTAAACTAGAGAAGTTAGTTCTCCAGTAGAACCATTTGCAGATAGTGCAATTCCTGTATTAGACAATGCTCCGCCAGTCCATGTGAATTCACTCATCATGAATGTAGCACCATCGGTACCAGCAGTGTTTACATTATCCAATGTTGCTGAAGAACTGTCTTCAATTTGAATAGCCTTACCTGTAGCGCCACCATCGAAGGTTGAATCCTTAAGGATGACATCGATGTTTTGAGTCATTAGACCCAAACCATTTGCACCAGCAGTAATTGTAGAACCACTGAGGATAGTCAAGTCACCAGATGTCTTCTTTGCTCCTGTTTCGAAGCCAGAAATTGTAGTTCCTGAAAGGACTACTGATGCTCCATATGCATTATCATCATTGAATCCAACAGAGCCTGCTAGATCAGTTCCAGTTAATGTTGAACCTTGGTCTATCCATGTACAACTGTCTGCAACCAAAGCATCTTGTCCAATGTTTACAGTATTTGATATAGTCGAAATATGATATTGAGTCATATCACAAGCCTCGATTCTAATACCGTATGCAGTAGGTTCAAATCCAGTATTAGTAATTACATTGTTGTGAATATCTGGACCAACCCATGCTAGTGCAGTGGATACAGCGATTTCTCCGTATTCCATTCCTGATTCATAACACCAAGCTGGAACAAGTATCCCAAACCATTCTTAATTCTTTATTTGGTTGTAGAGTAATTTCAAGCCAATCGCTGTAATCTCCAGAGTTTACAGAGCTAGTGAAGGATGGACCAATTCCATCGTTGATTCCACCAACATAAACTCCAGCTGGACCTGTAGCACCGTTCCATGTGCCTGCAGGTGCTTCTTCGATGATGTATGAGTTACCGTTTGCTCCATCACCGTAAGTATCGGTCATTCTAAATGCCCATGTAGTTGGTGCAGAACCGAGGTTAGAAATGACAACTCCGTCATCATTAGAACCTGTTCCAGTTGCGTATTGTGAGTGTTGTGTGTTGTGAGTCCAAGCCAAAACAGTTGCTGGACCGCTAGTAGAACCTGTTGTCCATGTTCCAGACGCTGCTTTAGTCACATCAAAAGAACCACCGTTAGGGCCGTCTCCGTAAGAGTCAAGTAACTTAAACTTGTAAATACCAGGGATTGTGAACAGTATGCTGTCTGTAAGGGAACTTGAAGTTCCAAAGTTTGCTGGATCCCATGTTTGATATCCTTGTCCTGCTGCCTTATACTGAATAGTTGATTCACCACACCAACTGCCACAATTGTATTCCATTATCATTTCATCACCAGGAGCCAGTGTATATTGGATCTCTTGAGATACTGAACCATAAAGGAAATTCTTAAAGTTGAAAGGAGAAGTAGATGATTGAGGCATTCCTGTATTAAATCCAGCAACTAAGTAAGTTACTTGTTCAGTAGGCTTGGTTAATCCTTCTACTCTAATTCCACCCATTGAATCAGTAATTGTGTTACCTGTAATATCTGCATCTCCACCATCAACATAGACTGCTGCGACTTCAATATCGGATATTATGTTAGAGTCAATAGTTGCTAGTTGAGTATCCTTGGTAGTAATTGCATAGTCACCGTTTCTCATAGTGTTTCCAGTAATGATTGGTGCTACGGATGTCTCGTCATAGAAAGCAATATGTGCTTCACAAGCATTACAATTCATGTCATTGTTAGTAATTGTTAGTTGATCTGCGTTAGCATCGTTGTATACCCAAATATTGAATCCAGCTCCACCAGTAAATTCATTGTTATCAATTGTGAATTGCTTGGAACCATTTACTGGATGGTCAGTCTGTGTAGCTCTTGAGTCAACGTAACCAGTGCTTGGATTAGAACTATCGACAAGCCAATCTGATTGCTTGAACATTATTCCAGCAGTACAGTCGCTGAAGATATTGTTCTGAATAAGTCCACCATTTCCACCTGCAAGTCTAATACAAGTATCAACATCGTAAATAACATTAGCATACAGTGAATTAAATCCTCTGTAGTGAGAGAAACTACTTCCAGTAATTTCGAACTGTCCCACGTTGTAAGCGGAAAGTCCACTCCAAGAACTGGAGGAAGCATAGTCACCAGCAAATGCTGACATTGTTGCAATACCATTGAAATCAACATTGTTGACATTAAAGGATAATGGTGCATCACTAAATCCACCAAGTCCACCAAGAGCGTATCCAACAGGAGCGCCAGAAGGTGAAGCAGGATAGATTCCTAGAACACTTCCGCCATCCATACTGAATGTTGTACCATATGGTTGTTCAACAGTCCATTGTCCTATGTTGTAAAGACCCATATATCCTGTCATCAATATAGTCGAACCATCAAGGTTGTAAGTTGTTCCATCTTTCATCTCATAACTTCCAGTATCAGACATAATAACCTTGTTTGACATGTCTACAGTTCCTGAAATATCTTGAATAGATTCTTCAGAACCATATTCTACCATTCCAGAAGTGTAAGTTCTTGTATCAGTATCAGCGAATGTTCCTGCACATCCAGCAACTACAGTGTGTAAGTTATCATTTGAACAGATACGAATATCCACTACATCAGTCAAACTGTAAGATTCATAGTTAATCGCATTTGCAGAGTCATACGGATCATCAGCCAAAGTCGGTGATGTAATCTTGTAGCGGAAGTCACCATTGTTAGTATTAACATCTGTGTAAGAGTAAGTTCCAATTTGTGCAACTGTAGTAAGTGTGTAGGTGTTGAACAAGGTAGTTAGGTCGTTGATCGGTCCTACTGAATCCATAGTAAATACGGAGAAAGCAAGTCCTGAGACTAGACCACTTGCGTCAGTTGTACCAGCAGAGAATACTGACGCATCTCTGCTGCTAAGGATAACATTTGCATCAACTACTGGAGATGAGTCCGCATCTAATACTGCGAAGTATGACCTTGAACGTTCCAAAGTTCCTGAACCAGTAATACTGACCTTTGAACTGTCAATAAGAGGCTTCACAGTGAAAGAACCGTCGATAAATTCTGCATTTCTTGCACCATCTAGAACAACATCGAAGTTGTTACTTGATACGAATACACAATCCTTAATTGTTAGTTTTCCAGTACCAGCAGCATCGACTCCAACATTCATGTTAGTGATTGCTAGACCGTCAAGATTGTAATCTGCATCACTTGAAGAACCGATTTTTAATCCGGTATCTCCAGATGAAACAGTTGTCGATTCAACAGTAGTTCCAACATCGTTGTTAAAGTACAAAGAAGTGGATAGTCCAGAGAAATTAGAATTCTTAATTGTGATATCTCCTGTACTGGTTGAACCAGAATAGAATCCATAATTCAATAATCCTGAGGCTGTGTTATCTGTCACATTTAAGTCGTCAAAGGTTACTGAGTTCTCTCCGTCTGTGTATACTCCGTAAGAACTTGGATTGGAAATATTAGTATTGGTAAATGTTGCGACTGTGTCACCTAACAAGTAAACACCATAATTAGCATCGTTGATATTAGAATTAATAATTGAAATTCCGTTGTTTGGAAGAGTTGTTGACCAATCACCCATAGATGCTGGGTTGGAGCTTCCACGAGCCATTATTTGTGCGTTATCTGCCTTACCGTTGTCGAAGTATCCTGCATTAGGACCGTAGTAAGTATGCCAAACATCAACTTCCATTTTGACACTTGTCAAAGAAGTATCCCTAATATCAACAACTGGGAAGTTAAGCAATGCGCTCGCTCCTAGTTGTGTTAGTGAGCCTTGCCAATTGGTTTGTGCTTGAGCACCACAAACGTCGACAGTGCTCGAACCATATGCACTACCTCTTGGTAGTGGGTAAAGATTGTTCATACCTGGGAAATTAGCATACGGTGAGAAATATCTATGTGAGTCACCCCAGTTGAATAGAGGAAATGCATCAGCAGCAATATTTGCATTGTCTGAAGCAGTCCATCTAAAGCCGAACTCTGCAGGGTATCCCCATGCGCCAACTCCGAAGAAGTTACCCATGGTACCTGCTCCACCAATGTTCTGAGAGCCATAGGTTCCATAAGAATTGTAAGGGCTGAATGTACGACCTCTGTAACTACAATCCCATGAAGGTACTCCACCTATAGCACCAGGCGTGTAGGTTGCAGCTGTGGTTCCAGAAGCAGGGTCAGCAGCGCCATAAGGATAGTATCCTTTGTCGCTTGAAGAATCAACTGTCCAGCTTTGTCCTATATTATCAGACATTGTAATCTTAAGATTATCTAATGTCATGTACGGAGTATAATATCCGGAGTATGCATCATACAAGTGACCTTGGAATTGAAGATCCATACCTGCTTGAAGATAATCTTGGCTACCTAAGTAGGTTGAGAAATCTATCGAGTATGTCTGCCAATGTCCACAAGCATTCCACCATCCGTATATACAAGCATCCATTGAAGTATATTGGTTAATTCCTTGTAATGTTGCACTACGATGAATCTTAGGTAGTGTCATAGCACCTTCTGCTATAACTCCATAAGCATTGTTGGTTGATGTGAATCCATCAAGTGTTAGAGCAGAATCTTCTCCCCAAACACCAGCGTATGCATTGGTTACTGTTAGTCCATTAGCATTCACGAAAGCATTAACTGTGGAAAGTCCTGTACCGGTATTACTCATTCCTGAGATTTGGCCTGTTGTAACTTGAACAGTTCCACCATTAGCGAAAACGATTGGATAGAAAGGGCCCATTCCGGTCAAGTCGGAACCAAGTATTTGTGCTGCTCCTGCCATAATGAGTGTACCACCAGATTCTACAACCAATTGTCCAGGCTTAGAATTAGTGACTACCATGTCTTGAATTGTTCCAGCTTGCATGTTAACAGTACCTCCTAATCCAATTGCCACATCGACCACCTCTGAACCTGTAATTTCTCCAATAATTTCTGGAGCATCTCCTGTGTCACCATCGATTGTCATCAAAATTGAACCAAGGTTGATACCAGCACCCTCAACGGTCACAGTACCAGATCTAAATAGCATCTTAGAACCTTCTAGTTCAATAGAACATCCATCAAATAACATATCTCCATCAATTGTCAAAGCAGCACCCTTGAATACGAAGGAATCTTTTACAGAGTCATAAGCATTCATGAATGTAGAGTTTGTATTCATCATCCAATTGCAATCCATGTTCGATGAATCAAAAGTCACCGGAGGTGCAATCAGTCTAACATCCACGTATGAGCCGATATTATAGTCACCAAATACGGTACCAGGGGTTTGGGATACTTCATTAGAAAACGTGATTAAATCGCCAGGTTTTACATCACCAATTCCAGCAGCGCCTGTGGCACGTACGATATGTTCTGTGAATATATCGCCACCTTGGTTTCCAGTAATTACAACCACTTTACTTGTCTTACCCAATGGGCTTGAACCAGTAATTGCAGAACCAATCTGGGCTACAACTGTATTTGTTGAATCGAGTGTTTGAGTAGTGATGGTTACATCAGATTGTAGAATTTGTTGCGCTGGGACTCCATTTACAACACCAAGTCTGTAGGCCAGAGCATTAGCATATCCGCCGTAATAAACCTCTGAAACATATTGCCCGACACCTGAGTTAAAGTCGATCAAACATAATGTGGTTGACCCAGCATTATCTGCACAGTCCACTGCTGCTGCAGGAGTGCCTGTATCAGTATAAGTTGAGGAAACCAAGTACAGGTCACTGCCTGAACCAACGTTAGCATACCACGCAGTTGTACCGTCAATTAGATCACTTTGGACATCGACTTCAATCAATGTAGCCTTAGTTAAAGATAGTTCTATTGCACTACTGTATGTACTACTAAATGGGGTGTGAAGAATTGTTGTTCCCAAGATATCAACAACGTTCTTGCTACCGAATTGACAAGAAGACCATAGTTGACCTATAGTCGCTCCAGTAATCTTAACATTACTTCCACAGCCATCAATTCCAACAGAGCCACCGATTACCGATGTTCCTGTCAATTCCACATCTTGGGCAAATGTGCTCAATCCATAGAAAGTCAAACTTCCGGCAGTAGTAATATCATTGAAAGTTCCGGGGAAAGTTCTGTACATATTCAGAGAAGCAACGTTGAAATTGTCGAAAATTGCATCACTGCCTGTTGCTCCAGCAGTTGTACCTGAACTACCAAATGGCTCGATATCGAAGTACTGTGGTAGTGAAGGTGCCGGTGACAAGCCACTTCCAAGATCTACATTAACCAATGAGATAGAGCCTGCAGCGTTAATCCATCCATGATGGTAACCAGGGGCTGAGAAATCACTGATATCTACAGATGCTCCACTAGCATGAGTTAAACCGAGACTTACTCCAGAGTTAACAGTGTTACCAGATACAGGAGTTTGACCCACTGTATTTGTTGCAGCAACATTTGAAATTACAACTGTCTTGAAATCAACACGAATCAAAGTATTAAGAGAATCCGTAATATCAATGTTGGACATTGTCAAAGAACCTCCTGTACTTCCAGGAACGTCGATAATAGCGCCACCATTGGCGGTTCCGTCAGAATTACAGTTTACCATTGTACTTTTATCAGCAGGAGTACCACTTAGTGTTGCCATTGTATTTTCAGCAAAGTTGAAACAGGAACTTCTCGCAGTATTAATATCGAAATTCGACATTGTAACTGCAGTTCCTTGACCGCTACCATGAGAAAAGGCTGATTCGACATTAGTGAATGTCATTCCAGTCATTAGGAAATCACCAACGTTACAGTCTGATGAGGATGTTCCACAGGAGTACTGAGCAGACGGGCTTCCTGGTCTGCTACCTGCAGTGATTGCTGCGTATTCTGTGTTACTAATATCAACATTCTCGAATATATGCCTTTCAGTAGTATCGCCTTGACATTCATCAGTGAATGCTAGGCCATACCAAGTTTCAGGGTTAGAAGGTGAGGTTGCCGTAGTTTGATCTGCATTGAATGAAACTCTTCCAGTGTCTGATGCTTTGCCTACAGTGAATTTAGTACAAGCACCGTTAACAATTCCTGAGTCAAAAGAGATACCTTTACCCGGAGCAACTATTACTTCAACACCTGCTTGAATTTCCAAATTAGCATTAACTGAAAGATATCCAGATGGATCAGATGGGTTGACGCGTATTGGACTGTCTACAAGATACCAAATTTTATCTGTATTGATGTCAGATGTTTCCGTAATCCCTTGTCCTTCGAATGGAATTGTTCTATACCAAACACCATTACATCCGCTGGATTGAGCACAATAATCATTGCTTGCAGGAGACCACCAAGGAGCTATTGAATTGTCCTTGTAGAATGGTGATGCTGAGTTCATGTCATACATTGCACCAGACCATGAGACTCCATGAACTGGAGATACTGTATTGTGAGATGTTGCAGGTTGGTTTGATAATAGATTCATTACACCTGCTGCAGATACTTGGATTCTATCATCTTGACCGTTATCACCATCGAATGTGACTCCGTGGAAGTCGAAACTAAATCCAGAAGGTATGTCGACATTTCCAGCACAGTAATTGCTTAGTTGAGTCCAGAATTGTTGTACACAGTTTTCAGTTCTGAAACTTGCTGAAGTTCCAGCAGCAACTGCTAGAGTCGACGATGCAAGAGGTAGAGGTGTGGTGATTCCCAAATCGAAATATTCGTAAGAATATCCATCGGCACCATCTGTCACACGGATATTGTATGAATGAGGGTTACCTGATTGTGTTGAATCAACAAGGTTTTCTATTGTTGTGGCTGTAGTTTGGTCTAATCTGTGACCTATTACACCAACCATTTCATCAGTCGAACATGATTCATCATAGTGGAATTCAAACTCATTAGTTACATCATAAAGAATAACTTGGAATGAACATACCTCAGATGCTGCGAAATCAGAAGCATAGTTTTGCCACTCAAACACTAGAGTGTTTGTAGGTGTATCAGCCTTGAATGTTGCAGTTGTTGTTGTAGCAGTATTTGCAGCATTGTTGGCAGCTCCTCCTGCAGTAGATACGTCTTGAGCAGTTATCTTGTAGACAACAGACTGATCACGGTCACTACCTAATTCAGGTAAGTCTGCACTCCAAGTACATTCCATCTCAGCACAAAGTGTTCTGGTACCTTCAGGGTTCATAGGCACTTCTGTGAATGTTCCTGTAGGTGCCCCAGAGGTTTGATAAATTTCATAGTGCAATGTAGGACCTACATTGACTACTGAACTAACCTCTAGACCCGTTGGTTGATAACCTGGGTCTGAAATTATTGCTGAAACTGTCCTTGAACGTGCGTGTGAGTCACCCATTCCTGTATGCTGAATCAAAGGTGCTGTAATATCAGGGTCAGGTGCTATGTTCCTAATAGACCAAAGCATTCCTTCTCCTGCTGGTTGTTCTCCTTGAACTGAACCTGCTAGAGCAAACCCTTGCCATGTTCCACCGTTAGATGAATCATCAGCATCTGCTGGACAGTCTCCTGCACTAGTAGAGGTATCTTCTTTGAAGTATACCAATCCGTTAGTTGTAACACAGATGATATTCAAGCCAGAAGGAGTTGAAGCAGTATTATCCCAGAAGTTGTGACTGGCAAAAGAGCCAGATGTAACTGCAGGTGTTGTAGATTGTGACAAGTCAATGCTGAATCCGGAAGTCCCCCAAGTGTAAGTTGAACCTGAAGAGACCTGAGTGTAAGGTATCACATTTGGATCTACACCCCAGTTTCCGCCAGCATCTTGAACCTTAACCTTGAGATAGCCACCATTTGAACCATCACTATACCAATCCATGAGAACTACTTCATAGGTTCCAGCAGCTAGTACTCCGCCATTTGGAATACAGTTGTTAGAAGTTCCATCGTTAGCGTCGTTGGACCAATATGTTCCACTGGAGAAGCCAGAGGACCCAGCACAAGTTATTACACCATTTGCAGGTAAGTAACCTGAACCGAGTCTGTGAGTTGTTCTACCCCATTGATAGTCAGTAGTTCCATCATTGACGTTGACTCCAGCTTCACTAGCATATGAACCTGAAACAAACCCTATGATTGCTTCTTTACCAGCAGGCACAACAAGTGTCACTGGGTTAGAATAATCTCCGCTGTTCGATGTTGAGAATGCTGGTACTAGTGTTGATTCAGTGACTGCGCTCAATACGACTCCTTGAACAGATTGAGTGTCTGGTGCATTAGAGTCGAGTTTATCACCGATTCTAAGACCATTTGAGCCATCACCTACACCAGCGACCGTCCATGCATCAGCCGTAGCATCATACTTGAACGCCAAGATTAGTAGCCTGCGCCGAGTTGGCGTGTGATATCGAAGTCGCCGCCATATGCAGATGATTCCAATGCTATGACTGTGAGCGCTTGTTCCTGTACATCCGCTGACTTGCCCAGGAGTCACAGGCATTGGTAGTACGTCTTGCCAGAGAACATCCCAGTGACCGAAGTCATTGTTGGAGTCAGTACTGAAGCAAGAATATCCTGCTGAAGTATATGTTTCACATTCTGATGTATCAAATTCAAAGAAGTATTCATTGGTATCTGTATAGTAAGTCATCTGTCTGTCAATTGTATTTCCTGGTGTTTTTGCTCCACCATCGTAATTAGCCTTTACATTTTCAACAAGTGTTGTAATCTTCTGAGCAGTTCCTGCTGTCAAAGCTTCTAGTATTGTGAATTGCATTGTTGAAGATTGAGTAGGGTTAGGTCCCTGATTAGGCTTTGTTGCTGTAGGGCCGGCTGCATCTTGATAAGTCCAATAATAATCTACTACGCTTCCACTTGAAAGGTGACTTGTTTGTGCCATGAATGCACAAGTTTGTTCTTTTGCGTTACAAACTGAACTGACTAATGATGCTGATGCTGAAATATAACTCGAACTATCAACGCTATACCAAAGTTTAGGACCGTTTGCGGTAGTAGTATCAATAGCGTGTTCGCTATCTTCAACCTCTAAAATCAATGTACGTGGACCGTCGATGTAGGTATTACCTTGGTAGTGAACTTCAGTCATATCTACCGGAGGAGTTGTGTCGTCTGTTGCTTCTTCAAAGTCAATAATCAATTCAAACTTATCGATATAAAACTCACCACCAACACTGGCAGTTGAACCAGTTGTTTGGTGAGGTGAAGATGAAACTGCTGAGTTGGCAAATCCTAGTCCGAATTCGATATATCCAGCATTAACTATTGCATCATTCAACATTGAAATTGAACTTGTACTGTCGCTGCATTCCACTACTGTAGTACATAGAGCGACATCTCGAGTTCCTGTTGCTGTTCCTGATGGAACTGAGAAGTATCCAAGAGATTCTGAACTGACCATAGAGATTTGTCTAAGGCCCCAAGGAGTCGATGGGACTGTACCCCATGTTCCTAGAGGTCCAACTTGGACAGATCCTGAACCACCGTTTGTTCCGTCTCCATATGAATCATAAACTAAGAATTCTAAGTCCATTGTTGAACCACCAGCATTTTGAATCAAAATATTTTCATTGTTGGAGTAATATGTTGCTCCATTGGAACCTGAACCACCGTTTGGACTCCACACCTGAGTGTTGGTCCATGATCCTCCTGCTTCTCTCCAGTATACTGAGTTTTCACCACACCATGTTCCGCAGACCCACTTCATTCGTGCTTCTTGACCGCCAGCAAGTTGAATAGATGCATCAGGGCCTCTAGCGAAACTGTTACCGCCGTTAGACAATGAAGGCAAAACAGTGCCAGATTGTGCTTGTATAGTGAATAGAGTTTCACCTGTATAGCAACTGCTTAGATCGTAATCTCCACAGTAGTATCTAATTGTTGCAACTTGTCCTGCAGGTACTACAACTGTTCCTGTGAAACTGCTAAAGGATCCTGTTGGTGTTGGGAATTGTGATTGAAGTGACCAACCTGTTTGGGAGTTGGATACTGTCCATCCTGCACTTCTTGTGTAAATTCTAAAGTAAGCGCCATTAAGTCCGTCTCCGTAAGAGTCTGTGATTTCGTAATCATATGTCCCTTCTTCGAACACACCATTTGCTGGTGAACTGTCATCTGCAGTGACCCAGCGGCCAAAGTTAGTTGTACTGCCGGAATTGTATCCGAAGTGAGAGTAGTGGATACAGTAGCCTGTTGGACCTTGCCATCCGCCACCACCTGTCACTGTACATTGGTGTCTACTACTGCTAGTAGGAACATCGTATGTGTAAAGTGGATTACCAGTGTTAGCTGGTGGAGTGTATGCTTGAAGTGCATTTCCGGTACAACCGCTTGGATTAGCGAATTGTCCAAGTTGCTCGTCACCTGTAGGAGCGCCTGCTGATGAAAGACCGCAGTCTTCTAAGATGATGATATCTGCATATCCTGCATCATAGTCAGCATCATAGTATACCTTTGCAGTTACACTTTCAACAGGTGAAAGTGGGCTTGCATCCGGTAATGTTGTACCAAATTGGAATGGGAATGTTGGCGAGTCAAGCATTTTTCCGTATGTTCCGTACTCGTAACGGCCATCGGTCTTTGAATGGCAATCATTAGCACTTATGTCACATACCTGGTAACTGTTTTGACCTGTTGCGACATATGTAAATGTTGGATCAATAGTAACTGGGAAACTGATGTCTTTAGACAGAAGAGAAGACATCGGTATTGCTGTAATTATTGAACCAGATGTACCAAATTCGTCAACAGAGAGGAAATATATTGACTCGATTTGAGATTCGCCATCAGTTAGAGAAGAGTGATGAGACACAGGGGCTTCTATTCTGACAACTTCTTGACCAGTATCGGTATTGATTATGGAAAGATGTTTGTCGGTTTCGAATAGTTCGACGCCTGAAAGATCTAAACCATCATAGGAGACTAGATGATGGCCTACTGGTATTTCGAATCGCTCATATAGTCCAAAATATTGTGAATCTTGGAACTCGGGCAACTCAGCATACATGTGAGGGAGAGCATTGATTACAACATCTTGCTTGACCTTATCTTGCTTTACGGTGTAAACCATATCGATTGTATCGGACAATGGGTAACTAATTTTGTTACCCCCGGTCAGGACATTACTTGATGTTTCAAAATATAGAGGTGTGATCTCAAAGTTAGTATTATCTGAAGCCATCTTATCGTCGGTTAGACCATTACTGGCTTCACCGATAGTTACCATTTGCTCGGTATCCGAAGGAGACTTGATTGCAACAATCATTGAATCTACACCAGATGTAATTTCAAAATCTCCACCGAAAAGGGTTGAATAACCATTTTCAACTTCGCTTTCGAAGTATACAGGAGAACTTGTTTCTGTCACTTGATAGCCATCTTCTGATGCATCAATAGTTAAGTCAATCTCTTGTAGATTGTTTTCTACATCGAGATAATGAAGTGGATCGGATGAATATATCATATCCATGCCACCATCATCTCCGATGAATACCTTGGAATTTAGTTCACGCATGCCTAACATTTCATAGTCGGCATCGTAACCATAATCTTCGGCATCAAAGCTAGCATCGGCGCTACCTAGTAACGTCGATTCTTCGCTGTATATTTTTTCTGAATTTGTTTCTGTTGAAATTTCTTCAGTTGTATCACCGTTTGAAACAGTTGATGCAAAAGGCATCATTACCATCAATAAGCACAACAGAAGCGCAATTCCTACTCCGCCAAATATTGTTTTTCCTCTTTTATTTTTCATTTCTTTCATCTGTCATTCCTCCACGCGTCACCGCATGTATAACGACTCACGACTTATACCCCTTATGAGCATTGGGGTGCATTATCTTTGAAAAGCCATTTAGGAATGAAGAAAATGATCTTTTTACAATTCCTATCTACGCACGGGTTGAACATAAAAAAATATAAAAATAACACTAAAAAACAAATTAAAAAAAGCCGGAAAGAGCACCTAAGTACTCTCTCCGGCAATTGTATGCTAATTCCGCAGAATCAACGTGCTCTCAAAGGCTAGGATCAATAGTCCCAGTCTTTGTTTTCATCGTCGCCATCATCTCCACGAGAGAGTATGAAAGCACCAGCTACAAAGGCAACTACCACTACGATACCGATTACTCCCCAAGTCCACGTAGGGACTCCTGAAGATGCCTCTGAATCTGTAGTTTGAGAACCGTCATCAGGATTGGATGTATCGTCTACCCTCATGTATTCGATAAAGTCACTACTAGCAGTCAAAGCGATATTCCCAACTACATCTACTGGCGCTACTGCAAAGTATACATTGTAAGTACCCGATGTAGTGAACTTGTCAATAGTCACATTGGTTGTATCTGATGCTACACATGCAGAGGTTCCAACTAAGTCAGACATTTCTGAAGCAGTAAACGATGCTTTCAAGTAACAAACTAACCAAGAATTGATATCAGAATCTTCGGAAGATGCATTCCAATCTAAGACCCATGTTTCTCCAGATTCTACGATAGTAAGACCTGTTGCGGTAACTGAAGCAACTTCTTTGTCTGCAACGACTGTTGCGGATGCTTCATTACTACACAACGCACCATCACATACTGATGCTGTGACATAGTAGGTATTACCATGGACTGTGTTTTGCCCAGAGTAAAGCATTGTGGTAACATCAGAAGTATAACTAGACTCGCCTGCATTGGCGCAGTTAGGATCGGTGTCACAGATGCTAATAACAACTCTATCATCAGTTAGCATTGTTCCATCGACAGCCCAATTAATGGAGATTCCGCCAGACATTGATGGCGTTGCTGTGAATCCGCTAATGTTAGCTACTGGTGCTTGATCTTGTGATAATACTCCACCAAATAGGTGGAATTCGGTTCCTGGAATGAACATTGATTCTCCTTCTCCCCACATGTATGTGAAAGAACTGGCAGAATTGCCGCTTTCAGAAGGAGTACCGGATGCAAGCAATTGCCATAGGTTACCAGCCTTGACCCACATAGAGGTTGCATCAACTGAATCTGCAAAGGTGAACTTTACCGACTGTTCCAAGACATCTTTGGTATCAAAAGTTGTACCTGGAATAATTGCTACCCCCCCAACGGACGAATAAGTTCCATCAAATCCTGGAAGTTCTATATCGGTTGCATCAGATGCATTTCCGTATGACATTGATAGTCCCGTACCCTTGTAGGTGATTTCATAATCAAGTGTTATTCCAGTTTCGACATCCGAAGAAGTAAAGTTATCAAAGTTCCAAACAGTGACTTCTCCTTGAGTGTTGTCCATAGCACCATATGAATCTGTGACAGCCAAGTTAAATCTGAAAGTTGGTACCATTGACTCGTCTACGGAAATCACACAAACGTTGCTATCGCAATCAATCTCTTCACCGCTAGTATCTGACCAGGCGTAAGATAATGTCATCACCCTCGACGTCGAATACACTAGCAGTGGCAGCGAATTGAGTTCTATCTGTACCTGCAACCAATACTATCAGTATCGAGATTTAGAGACAAAATTTGTGGAGCGAAGTTAGTAACTTCTACATCGAAGTCATATCTATTGTTAGACAGAGACATATCGTCAACCTTGTCGTTAAGTGTTAATTGGTCTTCATCCCATTGTCCGAGTAAATTTGCTTCAGCCTTAACATTGAAGTTACCTTCATCCATAGAAACTGATGCACATGCATAAACTAGCATCTGTGCATCAGGAGTTTTTAGCGATGCAGTTCCAAGTTGTGAATTAGCATAAGTAACCTTTGAGTCACATGAGTTTGCGCTAATGACAGTTGGAGCTCCGCTTGAGCCTGTGATTGTAAAGTCGACTGACCAATTGTACAGGATTGCACTATTACTGGAAACATGACCTACCTCTGCATAGAGTTCGTAATCACCTGGAGACAAAGTAGAAGTGATGTCTAGACCTAAAGAACCGAATACTTCAGGGTCCTCTCCATCAAGCCCTCTCCAAATTTGGAATTGCGTCAATGTGATATCTTGGAATGTTTCAATCGAACCATCGATTGTTGCTTCATTGGAGCCAGAATATTCATCTGCCCAATCAGAACTAGTAACTGTCTTTTCACAGTAAATTGTGTCAAGGCCAGTTCCACCACAAACGCTTGTTCCATGTGCACCATAGACTACATACTGAGTAAGTATAGCTGTTACGGAATATTGCCCTGCAGCAACGGCTGGAGGTGTTATCGAACCAGTTGCAACACCTACATGAGTCCCATTAGCGCCGTCAGAACCGACTATCAAACGAGTTCCTGTTTGAGCAGGAGTTGTACCGCCAAGGGTCTCTTGTGTGTTAACAATGCTAGAATGCCCAACGGTAAATGATGCTGCATCCGATGTAGCCACGCCAGTATAAGTCATTTCTACGGAAGCATTACGAATAGTCATCGAAGGGTTACTCGGAGAATTTAGTGAAACAGAGACTTGGAAGTCTTTAGCACCAGAACCATCAACGCTACCTGCAACAGGAGCGCCTGAGCCGTCTAACCAAGTTAGGTCAACTTCAACATCAAAGTAGTCACGTACTGTTACAGGAACTGACAACTCATTATTCCCGGGGTCTCCCAATACTGAGGAAGTTACCGAAACTACTACCATGTAACTACCAGATGAAGGAGTCCAAGATAGAGTAGTTCCATCAAAGTTCTTCAACAAAGCCTCTCCACCAGTAAGGAATAAACCTTGACCCAAAACACTGTCTTGGCAAGATGGAGCAGTACAAACAGCATTATAATTTGTCCAAGACAACTCATTACCTGCAGAATCTTTAGCAAGATCGCCACGGTTACCGTTGTTATCAATATAAATATCAACAGAATACTGCATGTTATCTAAATCAGCATCTCCGCTATTGCGCAAGTACGCACGGAAATTTACAGGTTCACCTGCGAGTAGTTCGTCAAGACAGTCGCCTGATGTGTCACAAGTAGTTTCTCTAGGAGATGTAATTACTACAACTTCTGGATCGGCACTTGCACGGCCACTTGTGTCTTCTATTTCTTTCATTTCTTGTAGCTCGGCGAAGTCGATGCTGGCTAGTACACTAGTCAGCATTAACATGACGAGGATCATTGGGGTCATTTTTTTCATATCTATACCTCCGACGGTTCGGTATTCTGCTCCACGCTAAATGCCGTATTTATACTATGGGAAGGTTTAGAATAGGGGAGAACCAGCGAAATGAACCAGATTTAGACTCTTAGTGGCACTTTAGTAGCGGTGACTGGAGTAATTTGTTTGTGAAAACTTGACAGATAGAAAAATATTAAATTTATGCACCTATATCATCTAAATTATGAGAAAATAACATTTATTGTGATTAAATATCCCTTAAAGCAGCAGAAGGAGGGATCTTTGATGCTGCTCTAATTGGCAGGATAGTCGCTACAATAATCAGCAACCACCCTCCGACTAAGACCGTAATGATAGACGCCCAAGGCAGAGCAAAGTCCGCCCCTTGCCCTTCCCAGAAAGATTTGTACAATGACCTATGGAAGCCTATTGCAACCAATACTCCATTTAAGATTCCAAGTAAACCAACCCAAGAAACCTCTACCAAAAAGGTAGCAGTGACCATTCTTTTCCTATATCCTAAAGCGCGAAGTATACCTATCGTCTTTCGCCTCTCAGATACTGAGCGTACGGTAACAACACCTATTCCAGCAATTCCAACAATCAACCCTAGAGCAAGGTATCCTTCAAAGATACCAAGTAAAGCGATAACTAATGATTGAATCAACATTACATCTTCTGAAATAACCGAAACAGATGCACCTTCATCATTCAACTTCTCCTCTAATTGCTCTGCCAGTTCCGCAGATGCAATCCTAAGTTCTGCTGATTTACCCGCAGCAGAAAAGGTCTGTATTTCAGAGGAATCAAAAGAGGAACTTGGCTTGGCCTCATCGGACAAACTAACATACATTCGAGTCAGCCTAGAATCGAATTGTTCTTGGGAAATTTCACCACTTATCCACACACCAGGTGAGAACAGGTATGACGACTGTTCTAGGAAGCCGCCAACCACTACAGTTCTGGTGTTCCCGGGGTTAGATAAATCAATTAAAGAAATTGAATCTCCAATTGAAAAACTCATCCTTGAGATACCAGTTCCATCAGTGCTCAATTCAAGTCCAAAAGAGGCGTCAACTACGACTATATCGTCACGATTTCCAATTGAAATCCATGCTTCTTCAGCAGTATCCCCCAGAGACTCATCCCAGAGGTGAAGAGGGAGACCCCCGTGATTAGCAAAGCCATCATCAAAACCGCGAAGAATATACGGCATTCTTTCCCCCGAACTATCCTCTAAGAATACTTCTGAACGATACACTTTACCCACTGCATCAATTTCATCTTGAAGAGGAGTGGTTAGGTTCCATTCCAAAGGATCACTCGAAAGTTCGAGAGGTCGTGAACGAGAAGCTGTAAGCATCAACTCAAACTCACCCTCCGTATCCTCAACAAAGGAACTTGAGTAATTATCAAACTGCTCGGTATAACCACTTAGGACAATGACTGAAAATACTGTGATAGAAAACATTCCCATCACTACTGCTGTACGTACCGGTGTTGAAAGAGGGTGTGCTAGAGCAACTGGTAAGACTGGGCCCCAACGCTTGGTGAAAAATTGTGAACGTCCAACTTTAGAAACCAGCATCGGCGCAGCACTAGTCAATAGCAAGACACCAGCAAATACTTCAAACAGACCGAGTAAAATAAATGAGAACTCATCTGGAGTCATATTATTTCTCACAGGGTCAAATGGCTCAAAGGCTATTGTCCACAAAAGAATAAGTCCACCAAGCCAGGCTAATGTATTACGACCACTATTCCTTGCTCTATTTTTCCATTTGGAACTTTTAGACTTCAAAAGAACTGGCAACTCCCAAGTAAATATTGGTACTATTGATATCAGACCTAGTATCCCTCCAATGGTCCACAGTAAGTAGGCAAGACCAGAATCAAATCCAAACACTAACAATAGCAGCATGAATACCGCTGTAGCGCCAAAAGTGGCGATTTGAACTAAAAGTAAAACCCAAGGAATTCCTTCTTGTAATCTCACTACGCCACCCTTTAATGCTGAAACTATATTCAATTTAGAAGTCCATAAGGCAGAACCCCACAAGGTGATGATAGCGATTAAGAATCCCCATGACCATCCAGCAAATACCGAAGACCAATCCCAAGCAAAGGTGAATAAATCTGAGCCTGCTGCTGCAAATATATTATCAAAGGCCACACTGATCAACCATGCCAAACCAAGACCTACAAAAGCGCCTATCACCCCTGCCATGGAAGCAATGATGACCCCTTCTTGTACCGCCAAAGCCCGAGCATCTGAGCGACTAATCCCTATTGCTCTAAGAACTCCCAGTTCAGTTCTGCGTGATTCTGCAAGCATCAATATTATTGTCAGTACCAGAAGAACTCCCGCTGCAATAGTAAAGGTTCCAAACACAAGGAACATCCCTGCTATGATTCCGGATGATTGTGCCGCAGCCTCTGTAGCCTCGACTTTTACCGCAGTAAATGAGGCCCCAAGGTCATCGCTATTCGAATTATTATCTAGCCAATTGGTAAATGTTGTAATCGATTGAGCGGTAATGCTTGAATCATCCGACTCCAGTCCACCCCCACCAATAATCACAATTGAACGTTCATCGATAGCCGCAGCGGATAGTTGCTCTGCATATGGCAATGAAATGAAACCTAAAACTACACCATCTAAGTCTTCAAGTGATTCTAAACCATCCTGTTGACTGTATATACCAGTATTTACCAAACCGAGGGAACTATCGTTTCCAAAGGCGTATGGAATCAATCCTTTGACCCATAACTCGCTTTGATTATCAACCATCCCTAATGGTGAAAGACGTTGACTTATCGAAACATCTCCATCTTCAACCGTTACTGGAGATTGTGAGCCTCCAAATGCTAAAAATAACTGAGGAAGTTCTCCAAAGCCACCAGCACTTGACAATATTGGAAGGCGTATGGATTCTACTCCTGTATCATTCCAACGCATTAAGCCATCATCATAACTACACCAATTACCACCTAATACTTCCGAAGTTAACGATGTCACTGAGTTGCAATTTGGATTTAGCACCACACTACTTTGCGCCTGGTCTTCCACCGGCCAATACTGACCTTGCGGCCATATTGAAAAGTTGTCTGTCAAATCAACGGAATTAGAAATATATCGCTCGACACTTAGTAACCCTTCAACTTCAACATAGACTACATCTTCAATGATAAGATCCACTGAGCGAACCGTTGAGGGTAAAGTAATGGACAATGAGATATATTCATCTTGAGATAAATCTTGACTATAACGATGTAGTTTAAGTTCTTGAGAATCTAATTCTACAGCCCACCACGAATCATTATGAGATACAATTGAATGCATAATACCGGATGTCTTTTCGCTAGCCCACCTATCATCATCATAATTTGATTCATTACCGATGATAATTCCACTTGAATGAGCGATTGCTCCGAGCTGACCTGTTTGATTCAAAGCAAAGTCATATGTCCTTTCAGAGTCTTTCACCTGCCAGAGCCATGCAGAACCAGAACCTTCAATCTGATACCCAAAACCAGAATCTGAAACATGCCACAAGGCTCTTTCACCCTCCCTAATTTCAGAGATAGAAGGAGATGATAGAGTGAGCAATTGTTCGAAATCATACTCCATTTCGACCAATGGAACTTGAAGAACTTCCATCATAGTACTTTCAGGAATTAGACTTGTAAGGTTCTCTCTAAGAGATACAACATCTTCACCTTGTAATCGCCCAAGACCCTTATCAGTGGATAAAGAAAGTGATGATGATTGTTGCTGAAAGTCTAAATTAAAACCAACATCTTCAGCAGTTAATGTGGCATTTAGTAAAATACCAAGTTGTTCGATTACAGGCTCAATGGTTCCTAAATCATCAACATCACCTGCAAGTGCATAGTAGACTGTATTTAGTTCTCCATCGAACCTTTGCAGTTCTTGAGCGGTTGATAAATCGGTAAACATCGCTGGTGATTTGGTCCCAGCTAAGTTGGCCATTCCGTCATTTTCGACAATCTTGAAAATTGTTGCATTTTGTTCAATTCGTTTCCTAGCCCCATCATCGCTAACATACCACCCTATCTCGACTTCATTACCGATTTCAAGTTCGAGTTCCTCAGCAAGGATTCTATTAACTGCAATTTGAGTTTGAACATTGAGATTATTTTGCTCTTCAATATCAACATACCTTATTCCGTTGGTCTGTGAACCAAGGTTTGGCCAGACCTCAAGTGCGTCAATTGTTGAATTCATACTTGCCCATGTTACTGAAGGTAGAGATTTACCACTTGGTCCTTGGATACTTGCTCCAGAAATTATACCATGTTGTTGGCCTTTTACATCATCGACCAAATCTGAATCTTGCTGAATATCATTCCATAATTGGTGAGCGACTAATTCCGAAATCCTCACTCGCTCGCCGGTACTTAGATCAAAACCTGAAAGCGTAACATCTGTTTCACCCCAAGATGCTTCAATTTCATACCTTACAGTTGCATCAAGTGAATCCCCAACTACCAATGAAGAGGTAATTATTGCTGAAGCGATTACTAAACCTGCCATCAATAAGCCTGCTTGCCGCTTTCTACGCATGACATTCTCTTTGGCTAGACGCCATACGACAAGCCTCTGGGGAACAAGTACGGGTTGTAATAGAACATGACTGATTATAGCTATGCTTAGAGCGCCAGCCCAGAGAGTCATACCCTCGATGGACATCCAGTCAAATATCCAGTATGCGATAATGGCATCGGCAGCAGGACCTAAGGTCAAAAGTGTGATTACCATAAATGAGAGATTCCTGCTACGCCCTGTGAATAGAGTCGAAATCCCCGAGGGAATAGCAA
Source organism: Candidatus Poseidoniaceae archaeon (assembly GCA_949372655.1). Classification (GTDB taxonomy): domain Archaea; phylum Thermoplasmatota; class Poseidoniia; order Poseidoniales; family Poseidoniaceae; genus MGIIa-L1. The sequence goes on along the minus strand of CASIAI010000002.1, from coordinate 138,787 downwards.
CTACGACCAATAGGACGAGCATCTCAACAAGCAGAATTACTCCTCCTCTTCGCCCCTTCCAGTATCTACTATCAATCCGTCATCCATAAGTAGGATTCTACTGCACTGTGAGGCGACATCCTTGTCATGAGTAACAAGAAGAAAAGTAGTTCCAAGTTTTTTGTTGATATCTTTGAGTAAGTTCATGACAGTGTCAGAAGTAGTAGAGTCTAGATTACCAGTCGGTTCATCACAAAGAATCACCTTGGGGTGATGAACGATGGCACGGGCGATAGCGACTCTTTGCTGTTGACCGCCCGAGAGTTCTGTTGGTCTATGTTCGCTACGGTCTGCTAGGCCAACTGAATCGAGAGCCTCGAGTGCTGATTTTCTTGATTCACTGGCTGATTTACCGAGAAGAAGAAGTGGCAGTTCTACGTTTTCAACCGCTGAAAGAACTGGTAATAAGTTGAAATCTTGGAAAATAAAACCTAAGTTCTGGGCTCGCATCCAGGTTCTTTGGTCATCAGAAACAGAATACATTGGGCTTCCAGAAATCAATACCTCTCCTGAATTAGGCTCATCAATTCCAGACAAAACATTGAGCAGAGTTGTCTTTCCACATCCCGAAGGACCCATGATAGCAATCATTTCACCCTCTTTAATCTCTACATCCACTCCCCTAACAGCCTGAACAGTAGATTCCCCAGAAGCATAGATTTTCCATAATGCAGTTGCTTGCATAACAGGTCGCATGAATTCAGTACAAAGGAACTGCGTTGATAAACTACCGCTTCAAAGCATCATCATGGCCGAACAGGACAACAGCATCACTGTATCTGTAGTTGCGTTTGGCCCATTGAGTGAAGAAATTCCACGTCGCCAAGATATCGTAATCGAGAAAGATTCTACTATTTCGGATTTAATCAGCACGATGAATATCCAAAAGTGGTTAGAAAACGGACTTACTATTGCCATAAATGGAGACCGATGTGAGGTAAATCATATCCTTATACAAGGAGATGAGATTGCACTTTTGCCTCCTGTTTCAGGCGGTTAAAATGATACTTTTCACTTAACATTCAGCGAAGCCTTAACACACCCAACCAACACCCCAAGTCGAGGAAGAGTAATGTTTGGAGGACTAGGACCCCTTGAAATCATCGTACTGCTTGTCATATTTTTCGTATTATTTGGAGCGGAGCGATTGCCAAAGATGGCAAATGCACTGGGAAGGTCGAAAGGAGAATTCCAAAAAGGCCTGGAACATACTACAAATGCAATGAAACTTGAAGAAACTAAGGCCGATCTAGAAGCCGATGGTAGGACACCAAGTCAAGCACTTGCAGCAAGAGCCAAAGCAGTTGGAATCGACCCAACGGGTATGGAAGTAGAAGAAGTTGAGAAGAAAGTTACTGCATTAGAAGCAATGAACTCAGAAGAATAATCATCTAACTTTTTTAAGCATCATTGGCGAACCACAAATATCGCAATCTTTGACCGCTCCTTTTTTTGAACGATCAACATCACTTGGAACTTCAGTCTTGACTCGACAACCAGTACACCTTAGTTCCCAGCGCCAAACTTGCTTAGCACCTTTAGATTCTACTGAAGAAGTCACCTTGCCAGCACTTTGCATGACATTTTGAAGGCGATAATCATCAGTAAATAGCGGCATATCAAGCCCTACCGCAAGTGCCAATACATCAAGGTCGACATCGGAAAGCCTAGGTAAATCACCTGTTTTAGCAGCAATATCTCGTGCAATAGCGAGCCATTTTTCAGGCACTTGCCGCCATTCAAGGTCGATTGCAAAAACCAACATAGCACGCTGGGGGCTCAAGCGCTCAATCTCTTGACGTTGGCTCTCAGCACAGATTCCGTCAGCCAATTTGGCAACTGGCCAGTGTAGCAAGGCCGCCGTATCGAGTACTCGCATCAGTAGCACACCCCGTAAAGCCCCCCATCAACCCACCGATTATGCGCACATTCAAGACTAAAGCCCCAAAGCGAGAGATATGTCGTGGAAGGAGACCATCTTGGACTTCTTCGATGTTTTTGGTCCAGCAACCCTTGCAGTCGTCTCTTTCACTGAATCAATAATTCAACCGGTGCCGCCTGATTTGATTTATCTCCCGATGCTCTATGATGCGATGGGAGATATTCCATTAGTCACTTGGCTGTTTCTAGTAGTAACTCTATCTTCTGTTGCCGGTTCATATGTGGGTTATTTGATTGGACAGAGATGGGGTAGAGAACTTTTAGATAAATTCGCCAAGCCAAAGCATGTTGCTAAATTAGAGGCTTTGACAATAAAATATGGCACCTTTGGTATCTTCATCGCAGCTTTTTCTCCAATTCCATACAAAGTATTTGGATGGGTTGCTGGTATGGGCGAGATGAATAAAAAAGCATTCTTGGTCGCAGGTTTATTTGGACGAAGCCTAAGATTTGGTCTTGAAGCAATACTTGTTGGTATTTATGGCCAGAAAGCCTTAGATGCAATGTTTACCTTCCTTGATAATGAAATATTGATTGGAGCAATAATGATTACTGGTTGCGCAGCCCTATGGTTTTCATGGAAGTGGTGGTCTAATTTATCGGTAGAAGATATTCGTGAATCAAGCGAATAAAATTAGATAATTCATACCTAATTGTTATCAACAGGATGTTAGTCGGGTGGTTTAGCAGTCGCTCGTGTGGTGTAGCTAGGTCCATCATAGTGGGTTTTCATCCCGCCGACCCGGGTTCGAATCCCGGCACGAGCACCATGTTGCTTTTTTGGCTCATAAGATGCGTATTGCATATTTCAAAAGTGGAAATTGTGCATCTGAGTTTTTACTCTAAAATTTGAAATGATGTTTAGCGGTTATGACCTTGGTCTTGTAGAACCAGAAAATTACTCTCAAGTTAGAGAGGAACCGCCATCGGAAAATTCGACTGATGCGAAATCTTTTGTCGAATTTGAGTCTGTTTTAGAATTAAAATATGGCAAGAATCTCCCCTATCTACTTCTAATTCCTGTAATGTGGTTCTTTTTGCCGGCCAAACCAAAAACTGATGTCAAGCAATATATGTTTGAATCCGAATAATATCGGTGAGTTTAATTCAACTCCCTCATCCCCCCGTATATGATTGAAGTAGACTGCTACATTTGCAAGTCTAGCAAAAAAGAGCATTATGATAGTGAGAACGGTCATAATATTGTCAAATGTATGGAATGTGGACTTCTTTATCTAAATCCGCGACCTGAACAAAGTGAAATAAATGAAGCATCCAAATCAGGAATGCACAAAGGTGATGAATTACTAAAAGTCACTGGTAAATTCAAAGAATACCTCAAAATAGACTATTTATCTAAACTGAATGATTTCAGTTATGCTGTAATGTTCAGCGAGGGCAAAAGGATTTCATGGTTAGATATTGGTTGTGGGCATGGAGAATTTGTCGAAACCTTGGCTAATTTTGGTGGGAAAAATATTGACATCATTGGACTAGAACCTAACATAAAGAAACTCGAAGGTGCCAGGGAAAGAGGAATGGATATCAAGTTCTTTGACCTAACAACTCATCAAGACAAGTATGATGTTATTTCTGCGCTCAACGTATACAGTCATTTACCAAACCCACCTGAAGATATAGCAAAATGGTGCGACATGCTCAATGAAGGAGGAGAACTCCTTCTCCAAACCGGAGATTCAGCAGAACTTACGGCAGAGTTTCATCATAAGCCATATTCTCTACCAGACCACTTGAGCTTTACTTCAAGAAAATTATTAGTCGAATTATTAGAAAATCTAGGAATGGAAGTCTTACAAGTAGAAACATACCGTATGGGTCAATATCCTGTATTTAGTGCCTTAGAACTATTAAAGGAAATAGCGCGATTCTTTTTACCAGGCCATGTTGCAACATTCCAATTCTTCCCAAAATATCCTGATATCGACATGTGGATAAGAGCCAAGAAGATTAGCAAATAGTAGTTACTAAGACCTAATTAATTGAATCATAGTCTGTTGAAACTTCCATCGCCCATCATTTGCCACTTTGTTCCATCTGTTTGGATGTAAATGGTTTGTCCAGTTGATTGATCGTATTGACCACCTGCTGGCAGCCCTGTATAATCTGCAACAGTAGTTGGTTGAGCAGGTGGAGGTGGTGCTATAGCCATTTGTGCAACTGGCGCTGGAGCAACTGGTTGAACTGGTTGTTGCATTGGATGAGCCATTTCTTGCATAGATTGTTGAGGCATTTGTTGTACTGATTGTTGTTGAATTTGTTGCATTTGTTGCATAGGTTGTACTGGTTGTTGTTGCATCATTTGTGGAGAGCCTGCGACTGGAATTTGTTCCATCATTCCAGACTGTTCGTTCCACATTTGTTGACCGAAGTCTTTGCTTGTACCGCCGTTTCTACTGCGTAATACAACTACTGCGACACCTGCAATGATACCTATCACACCGATCGTTGAACCAACAATAATTGCTGTGTTCGAAGACTTAGAATCTGAATCTGAATCATCATTCTTACTGTCATCATTGGTTTCCCCACTTGCAATACTTGTTGCTGAATCATCAGTTCCATCATGTTGACTTGTATTGCCTGAGGATACTGCAGAAGCATCTGCTGCAACTGCTGTTCCGTCAAGTGTTGAGGATTCAGTGACAAAAGCCACAGATGCACTGTGAGCAAGCCCACCATCGAGAGAAACAACATTCAGATTAATGGTATATTGATTACGAGGAATTGATTCATCAACAGTAAATGTAACTGTAAATGGTAAGTCACCATTTGAATCAATCGTGCCCCAAGTGATAACTGCAGAATCAAGTAATTCTTGATTATACGGCTCAATTAATACATCTAATGCTCCACCAAGAGCAAGGTCTAAACCGTTGTGAGCATCAATAACTCCACTAATCGACATTGTGCCATCTTCGATAATCTGTTCTCTGTTCTCGACCTCCAATGAAAACTCAGGCATTGAAGTTAGAGTGAATGTGATTTCATCGGAGTGAACTGTTGAACCTGCTGTACCTGTCACGATAACAGTATAATCACCAGCAGATAAGTTACTTGGAATGGTCAAAGTCAAAACTGACAAAAATGGAGCAGTGCCTTGTGAAAAGTCAAGTTGTGCTGTTACACCATCAGGTACTGTTACTCCAATAGTCACATCAGCACCCGAAAAACCGTTAATGGGTTCAATAAAAATTGGTGTTGGAACTACCCACTCTACTCCTTGAGGAATTACAATCCAAGGGTCAAGAGTAACAATATCGAAATCCGGGTCATTGTCTACAGTGAATGGAACTGTAATTGAACGGTCCATGCCGTTAGAAGTTCCTGTGATAGTGATGATATAATCGCCACTATCCAGATTCATAGTATCAACAATCACTGCACCTAATTCATCAACAGTTAATTGTGTTGAATTAAATGTCAATGGAGCATTTGACGGATTGATACTGGCACTTAGATTAACTATTGATGCGAATTCATTGAATCCAACGACATTAATCCATGCAGCAAATGGAAGACCCATTTTTGCTACATCATCAGGAACGCTTGGTAGAAGTGTGAAATCTGGAGTTGCCCAGTCATCGTTTCCTTGACGCCCAGCAAATACTTGGATTCCTGTAGCAGTGACTGAAGATTGACCAATAGTAAATGATTGGTCGCCCAAATGACGATAATTCAATGGTAAAGCCCCTGAATCTTGTATATCCATTGTCGAGATTGTACATCCACCCATCTCGATCGATAGAGAAATTGTGCCACTACCAACTGCTGCTTCACTCCAAACCTTTCCTTCTGTCAGTGGGAAATTGAAGTTATTCATTCCGTTAGCATAAGTTAAGTCGGAATTGATTACAGTTTTTTGGCTCATATCTGTTCCTGAAGGAATACAAATATCGTCAAGTCCACCAAATCCGCCGCCGCCGTTATCTCCGCCACCATTGTTACCGCCGCCGTTGTTTCCACCGCCGTTTTGACTGTCACTACAACCAAAGAAGTCTGCGGATTCACCAGCAGGCGTGTTAGGGCAATCATCCTCGTCGTCGCTTACACCGTCATTGTCTGCATCAGCCGTACCGCTGCCAGAGCCATCACCGCCGTCTCCGCCGCCACCGTTATCGTCGGGGCAACCGTCACTATCAGCATCGTTTTCTGCTGTTGAGGCTTCGTTAGGACAAGTATCGTTTGAATCGGGAATACCATCACCATCGGTATCATCACTTCCAGGGCCACCGTCATCGTTTTGTGCATCAGAGCAACCAAAACCATCGACTTCAACACCTGGTGCTGTGCCAGGACAGAAATCATCATCATCTCCAACATCATCACAATCTTCGTCAGGTTCATCGAAAAAGGTTGTACATTCTCTTCCTGAGGTACTCATCATACCAAATCCACCAGAAGTTTCCATTGAAGAGGTAAAGGTGAGATTCTCATGAACCATTGAAAGAGTATCTTTAGCGTAGCAAGCAACACCGGATTGTTCATCGGTAATTGTAGTTGTCATACCTGCAAAACTAGAGGTGAATGTTGAATTCCCAACTATACCGACACGATAGCATTCTTTGCCAGAAACTGTATCAGAACCTGTTACTGTCATTTGATGATACTCATCATAAGTAGTACCAAAGATTGCCGGCATAGTGACTGAAAGGTTCCAAAAATCTCCATTAGACCAAACTGGCGCTGATTGCTTATCTGTGGTATTTGCGTTAGCGAATTGATATGAAGAGATACTAGAAGTGTACATTAATTCACCTTTGGCATTGTATTGCTCAGATGCAGCATACCATCCAACTTCTGGAGAATACCACTGAACTGCATAACCGGCATCAATTTCCAAAACATATGCACCTCCACCTACTTCAGTCATTGTAGCATTGATTGAAACAAAGTAAACCCCACCCATGTCTGTTTGCTCTTCACCAAGGAATATTGTATCACGAGTTTTACTTGGATTACTGACTCCTAAGTGAGTATTCTCTTCATCCCAAACCGACATAGAGACTCCATCGCCAGATGCATGAGACAAGGTTAGCAGTAATGTTTGGCCTGGTTCTAGCCAAACTTTGAACCAGTCATGCTTATCATCCCACATATCGACTGTACCTCTAACAACGTCTCCAGGATAGGTTTCTTGTCCAGAAGTATTGACATTATTCGGTTCTACTTCACTGATTACATCGACTCCCGATGCACCCGTGAATTGTGGTTCAAATGGACTATCATCAAGTGATGTTGATGTGACCAAAGGATACATAGCTGTCAAAAGCAAGATGGTAATTACTGCTACTCTCATACACACTGGTCGTGAAAGCATCGTATAAGACTTAGGTTACACTATCGTAACTCTCAAGAAGCAACCATTTCTGCAGAAATGTAGTACTCACTTTTTGTTATCATGTGATTCTCTGGCTTGCTTAGCCCACTCATCACGCTTGACACGACCTGGGAAGAACTCGATTGCTTTGTTGACTTCTTCTTCGATTTTAGGCGTCATGTTACCTACTTGAACAAATGTATAAATTCCTAAAGCGTTCAGTTTTTCAGCAATAAATGGTCCTATTCCTTTGATTTCTTGCAAGTCGTCTTGTTCATCAATAGTGGCAATTCCAAGCGTAGCAAAGTCAATTGACTTGGCTCGAGCTCTAACACGTTCTAATTCTTCTAACTTCTTGGCTCTCAACTTATCTGTCTCTGCTTCTGTTTTTGCTTTTGCTTCTGCTTCTGCTTCTGCTTTTGCTTTTGCTTCTGCTTTTGCTTCTGTCATTGATTTGGCTTTTGCCTCTACTTCAGCATTGGTTTTCTTACTTTCAGATTCGAGATTCTCCTGTTGCTTAACATATCCAGGGTCCGGCTTTACCTTAACATCCCAGATCAAGTAAACTGAGTTTCTACCAATCTTGACAGCACCTTGGAATTCACCACCAGCAAGAGTTGGCTCTAAACTATCATCAAAGATTAGTTGGAACTTAATCACCCCTTCCTCATCGGCTTCAAACATTCTTACTTCTTCATTTCCGTATGTCAGGTCTTCTGTCGTAAACTTGCGCTCGCCTTGTTGCACTGAGTAATCAACTGATTGTATTTTTAAACCTGGAGTGATGTTGGTAACGGTAATCAATTCCTCGCTGTAGATTTTATCACCAGGGTTGACTTCATTGGCTGGTTTGAGGACGAAAGGATTGTCCTTTGTCCCTTCACCTTCAGCAAACTTAGGCTTTGAAGTGGTATTTTCTGGTTCTGCATCAAGAATTACTTCTTTATCGCTCGGGAAAACCAGTATAAATATCAATAATAATAAAAGAATGATAATCGGGAAACATATGTAACCCAAGTTAGATTGACTATCGCCTTCATCTTCGTCTTCATCTTCTGAATCTATAACGTCTTCAATGACACTAATCGTGATGTTAAACGATTGGCTATGAGCAGAATTATTCGCCCAAATGGTGAACTGTGTAGCATCCATTGCTTCAGTTGGTGTACCTGTTATACTTCCATCAAGGTGTGCGTCTCTAGCTGGACTCCATCCAAAGATTAGACCTGCAGGTAGTTCGCTACTAATCTCCCAAGTTGCAACATCACCTAGACCAGAAATGGTCGGTAATTGCACGGCTATTTCTTCGCTTAAGGTAAGGGTCAATGTGTCTGAAGGATATGTCATGTTAAATGGTAAGTCAAGGATTGTATCAAGTGCGTCACAGATTCCATCGCCATCCTCATCGCCTGGAACACTGTTTTGATCGGTTATGTCTGTTCCACAAGTTGATTCCATTGTGTCTAACCAAGTGTCATTGTCATCATCAAGGTCCTCAACAAGAGGTGGCATACTAGTGGATTCTCCGTTCAAAGTGTCTGGCATTCCGTCGCCATCGCTGTCAATGGAACCTGCAGAGTCGAACGGGAAGGCATCTGGTCCAACAGAACAACCGCCATTGGCAGGGACTTCAGGTCCATCACAAATGCCATCACCATCGCTATCAGCGTTCGATGAGTCGGTTCCAGTATTGTTTTGGTCAACATAAGTTGATGAGTTGGTTTCCATATCATTGAGTAGTCCATCACCATCAATGTCATCATCGAGTTCATCACAGATGGAATCACCATCAATATCAGTTATCAATGAATTAGCATCAAGTGGGTCGGTTGCACAATTGACTTCTTCAGCATCGCTAAAGCCGTCTCCATCATCATCCAAATCTTCTGCAAGGCCACCTAATTGATTGTAATCCAGTGGTAGTTGATTTGGCATTCCATCCGAGTCTGAATCATCAAGTACGCCTATTTGGATTACCATCACATCATTGAACAAACTGTTGTTAGCATAAATGGTGAAGTTCGTCAACAACATATCATCAGTTGGTGTTCCCCAAATTGTCCCATTGCTTTCTCCAATGAACATGCCATCAGGCAGGTCTGGACTAATCGCATAGACTGAGTTAGAGAGAGTTGATATTGGTTCAACACTCAACATTTCATCATTCACAAGCAGGTAGATTGGACCAATCGAGAGGTCGTAGTCGAAATCTTCAACGGTGAGATTCACCTTAACACTCATTGAACCAACATCATTAGTTGCGGTAATTTCGTACTCCGTACGCACCTTAATTTCTGTAGCCGTACCACTGAGTATTCCATTAGATGTATCAAAGAACAAACCAGCAGATAGTTCTGGTGTAATTGACCATTGAGTAATTGCTCCACCAGTGGAATCAGGTGCCATGTTCAAGACACTCGAATTGTTTAGCAGAATTTCATCCAAAGGCAAATATCCAATCATTGGTACTTGGTCAAGAACGGTGATTTCAATTTGTGTCGTATCCGTTCCACCAGTATTGGTGGCAGATACGGTGTAGATTTCAGATGCCTTGACTTCGTCTGGTGTACCTGAAATCTCTCCAGTTAACGCGTCGAACATCAAACCAGAACTGAGTTGTGGCGTAATCGACCAAGTCACTACTGGTCCACCAAGGTTTGTCGGATTAAGTGGTAAATCACTGCTAACCGTATCATTTGTCATCTGAACACTTACAAGACTGTAAGAGATTTCAGGAACAATGTCAAGAATTGTGATGTTGATGTCATGATAGGAATTACCACCTGTGTTGTTGGCCCAAATCTTGTAGAGTTGTGTTGGTTGAATAGCTGTTGGCGTTCCCCAAATCGTACCGTTGCTGGTTCCAAAAGATAATCCATTATCCAGTTCCGGATAGATGCTCCATATCTCAACATCAGCAATAGTACCGTTAGTGATAATTGGAGTCAATGCGGCCATTGGCTCACCAATGGTAATGACTGTACTATCTGGATTGTAATCGAGTTCAACTCCAGGCGCATTAACTGTGAAGTTCAATGTGTGATTTCTTGCACCACCAGTATTGTTGGCCCATACAGTTAGCATAGTTTGAGAGGTGACATCAATAGGCGTTCCTGTGAATACACCATTAGTGAAGGAGAGTCCATTTGGCAGGATGCCTTCATACTCCCACGTCTCGACCATTCCTCCAGTTACAGTTGGATGTAACGGCGAGATTGTCGTTCCAGTAACAAATATTTCATTCTCTCGACTGTAATCTAAGCCCACTCGTGGCTCATTGATTGTGATATTGAAACTGTGACTCATATTTCCACCGGTATTGTTGGCCCATACGGTGTATTGTGTTCGAGTCATGTTGATTATTGGAGTACCTGAAATTTCACCGGTTGCCGGGTCAAAGGTAAGACCAGTCCCTGTAAGTTCAGGTTCAATTTCCCAAGTATCAACAATGCCGTTGGAAACTGGATTGATTGATGTGGCCATCGGTTCAGCGCGTGTCAGATTGAAATTGTCTGCTGAGTAACTGAAGACGACTGGCACATCAGAGATTGTGATGTTCAGATAAACCAAAAGTTCGCCACCTGAATTATTACCCCAAATCCGATACTGAGTCTTACTTTGAACGTCAATTGGTGTACCCCAAATTGTTCCATTCCCTGGACCGAAAGTCAAACCGTTTGGTTCAGTTCCCACGAATACCCACGATGTGATAGTACCACCAGTACTGATTGGTGAGAATGATGTCGCCGAGTTGTTGGTTAATTCAACTTCGAGTGATAGGTAGGTGAATACTGGCGCAATATCATTAACGGTCATCTCGATAGTAGTTGAAATATCACCAGCAGAGTTGTTCCCCCAAACTGTGAATGAAACTGTAGCAGTCACTGCAGTTGGTGTGCCAGTGATCGCACCAGTTGCATTATCAAAGTCGATGCCTGCTGGCAAATCATCATATGAATCAATAGACCATGAAGTCGGGGCTCCGTCAGTATATGTTGGAGCCGCTGCGTTAACGATACTGTTCTTAGTGAAAGTATACGGTGAACCTGGGTACGCAATTGATGATGGTGCTTCATCCTGAACATTGATGTCGACAGTTGTCGAAGTGGTTCCTGCTGAGTTAGTCGCCTCGATGGTCAAAGTGACCGTTGATGGCGTAACTGTAGTTGGAGTACCAGTAATCTCACCAGTTGAAGAGTCAACAGAAAGACCTGCTGGCATTGAACCAGCGGTAATTGCCCAAGAAGTTGGAGTACCAGCAGTGTAAGTTGGAGTTGCTCCGCTGGCCGGACTGTTCTTAGTGAAAGTATACGGTGAACCTGGGTACGAAATTGATGCTGGTGCTTCATCCTGAACATTGATGTCTACAGTTGTCGAAGTGGTTCCTGCTGAATTAGTCGCCTCGATGGTCAAAGTGATAGTTGAAGGCGTGACTGTAGTTGGTGTACCAGTAATCTCACCAGTTGAAGAGTCAACAGAAAGACCTGCTGGCATTGAACCAGCGGTAATTGCCCAAGAAGTTGGAGTACCAGCAGTGTAAGTTGGAGTTGCTCCGCTGGCCGGACTGTTCTTAGTGAAAGTATACGGTGAACCTGGGTACGAAATTGATGCTGGTGCTTCATCCTGAACATTGATGTCTACAGTTGTCGAAGTGGTTCCTGCTGAGTTAGTCGCCTCGATAGTCAAAGTGACCGTTGATGGCGTAACTGTAGTTGGTGTACCAGTAATCTCACCAGTTGAAGAGTCAACAGAAAGACCTGCTGGCATTGAACCAGCGGTAATTGCCCAAGAAGTTGGAGTACCAGCAGTGTAAGTTGGAGTTGCTCCGCTGGCCGGACTGTTCTTAGTGAAAGTATACGGTGAACCTGGGTACGAAATTGATGCTGGTGCTTCATCCTGAACATTGATGTCTACAGTTGTCGAAGTGGTTCCTGCTGAGTTAGTCGCCTCGATGGTCAAAGTGACCGTTGATGGCGTAACTGTAGTTGGTGTACCAGTAATCTCACCAGTTGAAGAGTCAACAGAAAGACCTGCTGGCATTGAACCAGCGGTAATTGCCCAAGAAGTTGGGGTACCAGCAGTATAAGTTGGAGTTGCTCCACTGGCCGGACTGTTCTTAGTGAAAGTATACGGTGAACCTGGGTACGAAATTGATGCTGGTGCTTCATCCTGAACATTGATGTCGACAGTTGTCGAAGTGGTTCCTGCTGAGTTAGTCGCCTCGATGGTCAAAGTGACCGTTGATGGCGTAACTGTAGTTGGTGTACCAGTAATCTCACCAGTTGAAGAGTCAACAGAAAGACCTGCTGGCATTGAACCAGCGGTAATTGCCCAAGAAGTTGGAGTACCAGCAGTATAAGTTGGAGTTGCTCCACTGGCCGGACTGTTCTTAGTGAAAGTATACGGTGAACCTGGGTACGAAATTGATGCTGGTGCTTCATCCTGAACATTGATGTCGACAGTTGTCGAAGTGGTTCCTGCTGAGTTAGTCGCCTCGATGGTCAAAGTGACCGTTGATGGCGTAACTGTAGTTGGTGTACCAGTAATCTCACCAGTTGAAGAGTCAACAGAAAGACCTGCTGGCATTGAACCAGCGGTAATTGCCCAAGAAGTTGGAGTACCAGCAGTGTAAGTTGGAGTTGCTCCGCTGGCCGGACTGTTCTTAGTGAAAGTATACGGTGAACCTGGGTACGAAATTGATGCTGGTGCTTCATCCTGAACATTGATGTCGACAGTTGTCGAAGTGGTTCCTGCTGAGTTAGTCGCCTCGATCGTCAAAGTGACCGTTGATGGCGTAACTGTAGTTGGTGTACCGGTTATCTCTCCAGTTGAAGAGTCAACAGAAAGACCTGCTGGCATTGAACCAGCGGTAATTGCCCAAGAAGTTGGAGTACCAGCAGTATAAGTTGGAGTTGCTCCGCTGGCCGGACTGTTCTTAGTGAAAGTATACGGTGAACCTGGGTACGAAATTGATGCTGGTGCTTCATCCTGAACATTGATATCGACAGTTGTTGAATCATCACCTGCTGGGTTGCTGGCTTTGATCGTAATCGTGACCGTTGATGGCGTAACTGTAGTTGGTGTACCGGTTATTTCTCCAGTTGAAGGGTCAACAGACAGACCAGATGGAATTACTCCAGCAGTGATAGTCCATGAAGTAGGTACGCCACCAGCATTGTTTGGAGTTGCTCCAGTGACTGGAGCGTTCTTGGTAAAGGTGAATGCTGAACCAGGATAGGTAATGTTTGGTTGTTCATCCTGAACGTTGATATCGACGGTTGTCGAAGTGGTTCCTGCTGAATTAGTCGCCTCAATAGTCAAAGTGATAGTTGAAGGTGTGACTGTAGTTGGTGTACCGATTATTTCTCCAGTTGTTGGATTGATAGATAGACCAGGTGGTATTACTCCAGCGGCAATTGCCCAAGAAGTTGGAGTACCGGCAGTGTAAGTTGGAGTTGCTCCGCTGGCCGGACTGTTCTTAGTGAAAGTATACGGTGAACCTGGGTATGAAATTGATGCTGGTGCTTCATCCTGAACGTTGATATCGACGGTTGTCGAAGTAGTTCCTGCAGAGTTAGTTGCATCAATGGTCAAAGTGACCGTTGATGGCGTAACTGTAGTTGGTGTACCGATTATTTCTCCAGTTGTTGGATTGATAGACAGACCAGATGGTATTACTCCAGCAGTGATAGTCCATGAAGTAGGTACGCCACCAGCATTGTTTGGAGTTGCTCCACTGACCGGACTGTTCTTAGTGAAAGTATACGGTGAACCTGGGTAACTAATCGATGAAGGTGCTTCAATGACCATAAGTGTGAATGTTTCAGTTGTGGTTGCGCCAAAGGCAGTCACTGTGACCGTATGTGTGGTATTGGCATGGGCTTCAGTCGGTGTTCCAGAAATTGTACCGTTGTGCCAGTTCATGTTCAGTCCGTCTGGGAGTGGTGGTGATACCTCGAAAATCGGATTGGTCGCAAGACTTGGTCCTAACCCTTGAATTCTAGTTAATCGAATGTCACAACTTTTGCAACTGGGAACTACTTCCCCGAAGGCAAGGATAAACACATCATCATTGGAATCCGTGGTCATTTCAGCGAAATAAGCCCCATGAATGCCGCCGGCAGTGGCGCTCGTTTCGATTGGTGTACTCCAAGAATCAGAGGTATTTGTTGTGTAATTTTGATTCTTGGCAGAACCAGCAGTGTGATAGGAAAGGTGCAGATTGTCGTTTGAATCAATGGCCAAAGCTGGATATAATCCTATGAGATCTATTTGGGTTGAAACCAAACTGCTGCTTGGGTTAACACTTGTTAGTACTCCATGATATAGAGTCTTTCCTTGATTGAGCTTACCATTGTATGCTACGTGAATTTGTCCCTGTGAATCAATGGCCATGTCAGGATTGTTCGCCCAGCCAATGCTTGCACACTCTGTAATGGTCTGGTTTTGCCAAACTCCGTTTATTCGACTGGCCAGTATTAAGTGGTCATAGGCAGGGTTCCCGACACTGTTGGCTTCTCTTCTGAAAATAACGTGCAGATTACCATCGAAGTCAAGATCAGCCTTAACGCCATACCCTTCATCTTCTAATGGGTCAGAAATGGTTGAGTCGAGCCAGGTACCTGTTTCGTTTGTGTAATGCTTCACGCCTGCATTTGAGTTCGAACCGTTCACGGCCATGATATGAACAGCATTTGTGACCGAATGCACTGAAATTGCCGTATGTGCTGATTGATCAGTTGCTGCATCACCCAATGTCTCTATGACCCAAGATCCAGTTGCATTGGTAGCGTACTTCAACTTGGCATTATCCTTATCGACGTACCCGATGTGAAGTGCTCCCTGTCGGTCAATAGCAACCGATGCGACGTCCGTATCGACACTGCTGTCAAGTGTGCTCTCTGTCCATGCCCCGTTCCATTTGTAGAGCAAGGTAAGATTGGCTGAGGTTGCGCCGGTTTGCTTCACTGAATACACAGCTGCAATGTCTCCGTTTTGACCTGAATTGATTGAAGATTTTGAAGACCCTCCATTTGGAATTGAGGCGGCTGGATTAATTGTGCTGTTGGTCACACCTGAGACCCAATTTGGAATGCTGGCGGTGTGTGTGTACGACATGGTGATGTCTGAGATGGCACTGCCCACGCCACCTTCGGTGGAGGTCGTGTTGATGGTGATTGAACCACCTGAAGCATTCACAGTGACGATAAAAATGGCTGCAGAACCATTACCTTCTGCATTCGAGGGGATAATTGTCAGCGTCGTACTGCCCACCGTTGTAGGTGTTCCTGAGAGCACGCATGTGGTGCTAAGTGAGAGCCCAAGTGGCAGTCCTGTGCTGTTGCATGAAGTGGGTGCACCGAAGCCAGCGTCTAACGTTGGAGAAAGTGAACTCATAAGCGCATTCTGTACAAGGTAAACGGTACTTGATGAACCTGAAATCATCGTGAAGTCCCACGTATGGCTGCCTGATACCAAAACGGGTGGGTCGCCGGTGCTGCCTGTGGCTCCATTGCCTAACTGCTGGTTGTTGTCATTTCCCCAACACTTCATGGAAGCGTCGTCAAGAATGGCACAGGTGTGGGCGTGTCCATTCTCAAGCGCAACTGCCGTTCGGCCAGTTCCAAGGCTGCTGGTGAGCGTTGGTGAGTTTTGATCTGATGTCCCCCCGTCACCCAGTATGCCAATGCCTCCATATCCCCAACATGAGACTGAACCGCTGTCAAGAATGGCGCAGGTGTGTTTGGCTCCACCAGAAATCGCTACGGCCGTACGGCCGGTTCCTAGGCTGCTGGTGAGCGTTGGTGAGTTTTGTTGTGATGTACCTCCGTTACCCAATCGTCCTTTACTTCCCGCCCCCCAACATGAGGCTGAACCGTTGTCAAGTATGGCACAGGTGTGGATGTCTCCAGCAGAAATCGCTACGGCCGTACGACCGGTTCCAAGGCTGCTGGTGAGCGTTGGTGAGTTTTGTTGTGATGTTCCTCCGTTACCCAATTGTCCATCACTTCCAGACCCCCAACAGGAAACTGAACCGCTGTCAAGAATGACACAGGAGTGAAATTGTCCAACAGAAATCGCTACGGCCGTACGGCCGGTACCAAGGCTGCTGGTGAGCGTTGGTGAGTTTTGTTGTGATGTACCTCCGTTACCCAAGCGTCCTGAAATCCCGAATCCCCAACAGGAAACTAAACCGTTGTCAAGAATGACGCAGGTGTGATAGTATCCTGCAGAAATCGCTACGGCCGTACGGCCGGTTCCAAGGCTGCTGGTGAGCGTTGGTGAGGTTTGTTGTGATGTTCCTCCATTACCTAATTGCCCAAAATTTCCCCGTCCCCAACAGGAAACTGAACCGTTGTCAAGAATGGCGCAGGTGTGCCTGTATCCAGCAGTGATCGCAACGGCGGTCCTATCCGTGCCAAGATCAACCCAAACGGGTATGTGTTTGTCGCCTGTTCCACCATCGCCTAATTGCCCATACTGATTTTCTCCCCAGCACATCACAGAACCATTGTCAAGAATGGCGCAGGTGTGTTGGAATCCTGCAGCAACCTGTTTGTTGGAATAGACTGAAGTGCTGTTTCCTGTACCCAAATCGTAGGACAGCGAAGGTGGTGCGTTGACCGAAAGGGTCAGTGTTGCGGTATCCGAACCATGTGCATTTCTTGCGGTAATGGTGTAGATCGTGGAGGTGGAGAGTTCTCTCGGGGTCCCAGAAATTTTTCCGCTGCTCCAATCTAAATTCAAACCACTTGGAAGGTCGGGACTTACGGTATATGGAGCAGTGTCTGAGCCGAGGTAGTAAAATTTGGAAAACAAATTGCCATGGACGATATGTACGCTATCGTTGTTATGATTGACTGCAATTGATGTACCATAGGTGTAAACGTCGGAGCCGCTATGAACAGTACCGTGAGTCCAAAAGCTTGAGTCAGTTAGACACGATGAAGTGCAAGTGGCGTATCCAAGGGGCAGACCAGAACCAGAGACCCACACACCAGCCTGATAGGATATGTGTGGGTTATTCGTAGAATCAACTGCAATCGATAATCGTGCACCAACTTCGCCAGTGGTAACAGCGCTAATATTTGACCATGAAGAGGTAGAAGTACATGAAGAGGTACATGCGAGGTAAATGATATCCTTATTGTCAGAATCATAGCCAGCAATGTGCAGTGCGTCGTTTGAATCAATTGCGAGTGCCACATCGTGTATGTTGCTGAGGCTAATACCTGATGTGTTTGTCCATGAGGATGCCGATGCACACGAGGTAGTACACGTGGCATATCGTACATTATAATTGGTTCCTGAAACTTGCCAATGGTAGGCAATGTGTACTGCATCATTTGAATCAATCGCGATATCAGTTGGTTTACCATCACCGGTTCCTATATCGTCAACAGAAACATTCGACCATGAAGATGCTGTACCACAAGATGAGGAGCACATGGTATACTTCAGTGCATTGTTGGTATTATCGGTGTAGGAAATATGCACTCCATCATTTGAATCAACTGCGATGGAGGTTCTCTCGCCTACAAAACCAGTGGCGTCAAGGGTGATGTTTGACCATGAAGATGCTGATGCGCATGATGATGCGCACGTAGCGTACTTGAGGTCTTTAGTAAGTGCGTTCGTATCATCCCTAAGGCTGTAGTAGGCAATATGCACGACGTCTTCAGAATCAACAGCGATTGAGTTGTATTCCCCGACCTGTCCTGGAGCATCAACGGTTATGTTGACCCAAGCCCCACTGGTGTCGGTCGCATACATGAGATCACTACTGGTGGTGTCGGAAGCGGAAACATGCCTGTATCCATCAGAATCAAGGGCTACAGACAGCCATTCATCGATGGTACTGAGTTCTATTGCCACCGGAACTCCAACCGTACCACCTGAATTCGTCGCTGTCACTGGCGTCATGGCGGTGTTGTTGGAAAGAGCGAGCGTGCTTGAGGAATAGGAAATCGAAGGTGCGCTTGTGTGCATGGGGTGTTGACCTCTCCAAGTTCGCTTTCACCGTCTTCAACAAGCCAGGGGGCTTTGTTCAGTTCCACAAGGCCCACAGAAAGGGACATTGAGACCATTAACACGGCAAGAAGGAGTGATTTTAGAGATTTTAATCCTAAACTAGTTCTGGAATTTGCATCATATGTGAGACTCATGCCCGCGCTAACTACGAACTGCTTATCATAGTTAACCCTATAATTTCCTTAAGCACTGCTTAGATTTAGTATAATTTTTAGCCGATTTAGCCCGTCAATAAAATGTGCTAAAACCGGTGTATTAATGCAATATATCAATGGCCTAAAATGGCAATAGTATTTATTTTGATGTCTAAATTTTTGGCTGATTTGGCGGTGCACTTATGGGGATAGCGATAATATCTATCATCACCACAAGTGGCGAAATTATCGCCATGATTGTTTGGTTTAATCTGGGTGAGAAAATAAAACCTAAAACTTACGAACCAGCGTTCGTCAAAAGAGCCTTATTTTAGGAAATCAACTGTTCATATTAGCAACGTTAATCACATTTAGAGGCTATGAATTAGAAGTTTGTTCGGCCCACGAATTGATAATTATACTTTCAGCATTTTGTAAATGTTCAGCAACTGTTCCTTGCTTTATTCCTAAAACATTGGCTATATCATTTTGAGTACAGGTCCGAGGAGCGTCATAATAACCCATTTTGACCGCGGTTTTAATTACTAAATTACGCTTGTTTGGAAGTTTAGGAGCAGCCATCCAATCACCGATAATAAGTTTCGAAATTCTCATCTTCATTTTTTCGGGAATCAGTAATTCTAATTTATCTTTGATTCTTTTCAACCCTTTAGGTGTGCCATGTATGGTCATAAGAAACCCATTCTCTTTGGAAAGAGAGGTTGGCGGCATAATCCATGCCTCTTCCTCACCCCCAATTATCCGTTGAATTGGTCCAGGTGTTTTCGCCTTCAAGTAGGCAAAATTTTCACCTTCTTGGAGGATTTTATCGATGATTAAACTATCTGTTAACTTATCTTTTATACGATCTATATCAATTCCGTCATGTTCGACTTTCACAATACAAGTAGGGATAGAATCAATCACACCAGTACCGGTAACTAATTCTAATTTATTGAAGTAATCAGTAATCACATTACCAGGTAAATGCTTAGCGTGTTCAAATGAAATAAGTATTTGAAAATACCTCATATCACCGCTCGCTTTCACCCCGCCCATGGGCACACTCATCAATCTACACGATTTATGGCTTTGCTTCCGTGACACGATATGAATTCCCAATATCTTGGACTAAACAAACACCAGACTTACGGTTAGTGTTGCGGTTTGCCGGACAAATCCCACAAACATCCTCCTTTGATGATGCCTTGAGCCACTATAGTTTCAGGCTACTGTTTGTTATCATGAAGTTCTTTGCCTTGCTTAGCCCACTCGTCTCGTTTGACACGACCTGGGAAGAATTCAATTGCTTTGTTGACTTCTTCTTCGATCTTAGGTGTCATATTACCAACTTGTTCAAAGGTGTAAATACCTAAAGCATACAATTTCTCAGCGATAAACGGCCCAATACCCTTGATAGTTTGTAGGTCGTCTTTCTCATCAATTGTTGCGACTCCAAGTGTTGCGAAGTCAATTGTCTCGGCCTTCTTAGCAATACGCTCTAACTCTTCGGCCTGCTTGAGTGCCTTCATATCCAATTTGACATCTTCACCAAGTAGAATCTTGGCTTGATTAGCCCATTGGTCTCGCTTGACACGGCCTGGGAAGAACTCGATAGCCTCGTTGACTTGAGTCTCCAGTTTAGCAGTCATGTTAGCAATTTGTCGATAGGTTGTGATACCTAAGGCATTCAACTTCTCTTCAATGAAGGGACCTATTCCCTTGATAGCTTGTAAATCATCTTTAACCATAACAACTGAGGCTTTACCAAATACTCTGGTTATTCCACCAACACCGGTTAGAGTGTTACCGTCTTTACCAGTCCAAGTAATGATTGTCGAGCCAGCATCGTCTGTTATTGCGGCACTTCCAGAATCAGCGAACTCCTTAGCATCAGCAACTTCCAATGTCTTAGCACCTTTCTTGACTTCACTCTTAAGTTTGGTCGATGATGCTGTTCCAAGTACCTTGAAGTCAATGGTCTTCGCACGTGATTTAACACGCTCAATTTCCTCTTCCTTCTTGGCTTCTTTAGTGGTTGCTGGTTTCTTTGCTGCTGCTTTCTTGGCCTTTTCTGCATCAGCCTTAGCCTTCTTCTCAGCCTCTTCGGCCTCCTTCTTGGCTTTGGCTTCTGCTTCAGCGGCTGCTGCTGCATCTGCTTCTTCCTTGGCTTTCGTATCCGCTTCAGCCTTAGCCTTCTTCTCAGCCTCTTCGGCCTCCTTCTTGGCTTTCTTGTCAACAGCGGCGGCTTCCTTCTTTGCCTTGGCTTCAGCAGCCTTGGCGTCCTTTTCTGCCTTCTCTTCAGCCTCTGCTACTGCGACTGCTGCTAGAGCTTCTTCCTCAGCCTTCTTGGCTGCCTCAGCCTCTTCCTCTTCAAGTCGAACCTTCTCTTCAGCCTCTGCTGCAGCGGTTTCTTCGGCTTCCTTCTCAGCCTTCTTTTCGGCTTCTTTGGCTTCCTTAACGGATTGCTTTTCAGCCTCTGCTGCTTCTTTCTTGGATAACTTTTCGGCTTCTTTCTCAGCCTTCTTACGCTCTGCTTCAAGTTTCTTTTGTTCCTTGACATAATCTGGGTCTGGTTTGACCTTGATATCCCACATGAAGTAAACAGACCTTCGTCCTACCTTGACTGCACCTTGGAATTCTCCACCAGCAAGTGTTGGTTTGAAACTATCATCAAACAATAATCGGAATTTCATTACTCCATCATCATCAGCGACTATCATTCGAGTTCCTTCTTCACTTCCTGAATCATCTTGCATCAGGAATCTACGCTCGTTATTGCGGTCAAAGTAATCTTGTGACTTGACTTTCAGTCCCGGAGTAATATCGGTAATTGTAATCAATTCTTTACTGATTACAACTGAACCAGGCTTAACTGTCTTGAGTGGTTTCAGGATTAATGGACTATCCTTAGTACCGCCACCTTCAGCAAACTTTGGCTTGGAAGTAGTGTTTTCAGGCTCTGCATCATCAACAATTGCAATGACTCTATCCCTCAGAAGGAATACTGGCACTAATAGAAGTAGAAGTAGTAAGAAACAAAGTGGGAAACACCACCAAACTAAACCATCATCATCTTCATTATCGCCATCTCCTTGAAGTTGGTCACAAATATCACCTTCTGTATTTTCTGGGCTCGATGAATTATCATATGGATTAGACCCACAATCAATTTCATCTTGGTCGAAGTATCCATCATTATCATCATCATGATCTACTGTGAGATTACCCGTATAATTTGCTGGCAAACTATCTGGTAAAGAATCGTTATCAGTATCATTGAATACAGTAATTGATAGAGCAAATGAATTCTGGTAGTTAGTATTGTTAGCCCATATCGTGACATTGACAGGTTCTACTGAGTAGTTTGTCGGCGTACCTCTAATTCCACCATCGAGCATTACATCTCTTGCAGGACTCCAGCCAAAGGTTAGGCCTTCAGGAAGTTCTCCATCAAGTTCCCATGAAGCTACATCTCCCATTCCGGTGACATTTGGTAAGTAATCGACCATTGTCTTATTGACAAATAGGTCAACAAATTGAGATTCATAAGTCATATTAAAATCGAGGTCAATAATATCATCTAATGCGTCACAAATTCCATCCCCGTCCACATCTGGTAGGATGTTGACAACCTTTGGGTCTGTTCCGCACATTTCCTCAGTTAAGTCAACAATGGTATCATTATCATCGTCTAAGTCTTCAATTAGACCTGTTGTAGATTCTCCATTGAGTTCATCCGGCATTCCATCGCCATCAGTATCTCTAGATGCTGCTGGGTCTGTTGGGAACGCATCAGGTCCTGCGACACAAATTGCTAAATCTGGAGTTTCAGGTCCGTCACAAATTCCATCACCATCAGTATCAGGGTTTGCTGGGTCGGTTCCTGTATCGATTGTTGAATTATATATTCCAGTATCGGTTTCAAAGATATTTTCAATTCCATCGCCGTCTTTGTCATCATCAAGTGCGTCACAAATTCCGTCACCGTCCATATCATTAGGCACATCGGTTGCATTTAGTGGGTCAGACAGACATTCATTCTCTAATGTGTCAAGATAACCATCATTGTCATCATCATCATCAGCAATTAGACCACCTTCACCATCAGGGTCGTCATCAGGAAAGGCGTCACCATCGGTGTTAACCGGCAGTGCTGGGTCAAGTGGGTGTGAGTCTGGACCAGCATAACATACGCCATCAACTGCATCAGGACCATCACAGAATCCATCACCATCGGTGTCTGGGTTAAGTGAATCTGTACCATTGGTTGCTTCATCAACATCCGGCATTCCATCAGCATCATCATCTAAATCTTCGATTAAGTCAAATGGCGATAATCCTGTATCTGGGTAATCATCCGGCAATTGGTCAGGCAGACCATCTCCATCGGTATCTTCCAAAATCTCAAGCCAGAATGTTGATTCCACGCTTCTTGGCTCGGAAGTATTGGCCCAAAGAGTGAAGGTTTTATTCTCCATAGTCTCTAGTGGTGTTCCGCTAATTACCCCAGTTGTTGCATTGAGCGTCAAACCTGCAGGCAAATCAGGAGATACCGCCCAAATAGCGCCAGGAACGCCGTTAGCCGGAGGTAGTGGAATCATCTCAGTATTGTTGACAAGTACAGTTGGGCCAAGTGGACCGGTTCCAACTGGGTTAGAGTCAGGACCAGCGATACAAATTGGTAAGACCGAATTTGGACCATCACAAATACCATCATCATCAGTATCAGGGTCAAGTGGGTCTGTCCCCATGTCTCCTGTTCCGTTGTAGATTCCTGTACCGGTTTCAGCGGTATCAAGAGCACCGTCACCATCATCATCCAAGTCTTCAACAAGGTCAAATGGCGCTTCGCCAGTGGTTGGATAGTCATCTGGCAATTCATTTGGCATTCCATCAAGGTCAGTATCCTCAAGAACCTGCATATTGAAGGTTGAACTTGAAGTGAAACTATCATCAGAAACGTTAGCATAAATAGTGTAGGTTATGTTATCGGTGACTTCTATTGGAGTACCAGAAATCACACCAGTTTGCGAGTTTATTACTAAGTCGCCTGGCAGAGAAGGGTGAACCTCATAAACAGCATTAGCCACTGGATACTTTGGCATTAAGTAAGTCATTTCGGTGTTGTTGACGAGGTAAGCAGTACCATCGATTGCGGTACCAATTTCTTCATCTGGACCGGCTATACAAATTGGTAGTACATCGACTGGACCATCACAAATACCGTCATTATCGGTATCTGGGTCGAGTGGGTCTGTACCAGTATCAGTGTCGCCGTTGAAAATTCCAGTATTGGTTTCATTGACGTCATCAATACCATCACCATCATCATCCAAGTCTTCAACAAGTTGAGGGTCGCTGGTGGATGGTGGATTCAGGGTATCTGGGTCTCCATCACCGTCAGTATCGGTATCAGCCGATGGGTCGAGTGGGAACGCGTCAGGTCCTGCTACACAGTTCGGATCAAAATTAGTGGAAGGGATACCTCCATCACACATGCCATCGCCATCGGTATCTGGATTAGTTGGGTCGGTGCCATCTTCTGCTTCATCAAGATCAGAGTTACCGTCGTTATCATCATCCATATCCTCAATCAATCCAGGTGAATCTGGGTTAGTTGTGTCGTAATCATCTGGCAGCTCATTAGGCATACCGTCGCCGTCACTGTCCTCAAGAATCTCGATGGTGAAATCCCAAGTTAGCGAAGTCTCATCAGTATGGTTAGACCAAACAGTGAATGTTGTGTTAGTCATTGTTTGATTTGGCATGCCGCTAATCTCTCCGGTGTTTGGATCGATTGACAAACTAGTTGGCAAGTCAGGTGAAATCTCGAAAGTTCCGCCTGGCACAAGCATGTATGGTGCTAATGTACCAATATCGGTATTGTTCAATGCAACCAATGTTGGTGGTGGCGTGTTACCATTTGGCGATGGATCAGGACCTGCAATACAAATTGGAGAAACAGCGTTTGGACCATCACAGATTCCATCATCATCAGTATCTGGGTCACGTGAGTCGGTACCCGTGTTGTTTTCGTCAACATAAATTCCAGTATCGGTTTCAGCGGTATCGTTGTAACCATCACCGTCATCGTCCAAGTCTTCTGCCAGACCAGGTGTGCGGATTGGGTCGTTGATTTCATCATAGTCAACAGGCAAAACGTCAGGCATACCATCACCATCCAAGTCCTCCAAGACTTCGAGGAAGAAGGTCCACGAAACACTCAGTCCGCTGTCGTTCGCCCACATCGTGTAGGTCGAGTTGGACATAGTCATGTCTGGTGTGCCCCAAATCGAACCATTGCTCGCATCGAATTGCATACTCGTAGGCAGGTCTGGAGACAAGCCATAGGTTGCTCCAGTCATTGGATAGAACGGTGCGATTTCATCAACATCACTGTTGTTCAACAGAACGATTGGTGTATCAACAACCGTTGCACCACTGTTCGTATCTGGGCCTGCAATACAAACGCCTGCAATGGTGTTTGGACCATCACAGATTCCATCACCGTCGGTGTCTGGATTCAATGGGTCAGTACCCGTATTTGTTGCATCAATGTAGGTTCCAGTATCAGTTTCAACAGAATCGGCCAAGCCGTCAGCGTCGTCATCATCGTCAGCAACAAGACCTGGCGTTGGTTGGTCGGCTGCATCGTAATCTGCTGGCAGATCGTTGGCAAGTCCATCGCCATCGTAATCTGCGAGGCTCTGCAGGTTGAACGAGAAGGTCTCGGTAGCACTGCCGTTATGGGTTGCTGTTACCGTAATGGTAGCATTCGCAAAGGTTCCGTTGACCGTTCCAGTAATTTCACCAGTCGAAGCATCAATCGTGAGGTTTCCTGGCAAGTTTGCCGAAGCCGTCCACGTGGTGGTACCGTTGTTGAACGGTGGATGGAAGCCAATGGCATCGATGGCTTGGTTTTCAACGACCGTGTGTGCATTGTCCGTATCGACACTGAAGTACAACTGGTGCGTTGTTGAATAATTGCTCTGATTAGCATAAACTCGTGTAGGTCTGATTGTTGGCATAAACCGAAGGTGTTCCACTGATAACGCCGTTCGAGATGCTCATTCCTGCAGGTAATGCAGGGTCGGTTTCCCATGAAACGGGTGGTGGGGTGTTGAGGATGATGTTGGTAGGGTCTAAAGCCCACAATTGACTCCCCGTTCCGTCGTTGGCTTGGAAATAGAGTGTAGTGCCAATGGATGTGAACTGAGTATTGGGTAAACTACCAAGAGTTCCGTTGTTAATGTCTTGGACCATCAACGTGCCTGCTTCTGTTCCATCGCTCCTCCACAGTTCAATTCCGTGGATTCCATCGTTGGCTCTGAAAAAGTGGGTGTTGCCAACTTTTAGGTGATGGTTGGGGGAACTATCTCCACTTCCGTTGTTGATGTCCTTGACCATCAGCGTGCCTGCTTCAGTTCCATCAGTCTTCCACAATTCCCTTCCGTGGGTTCCGTCGTCGGCTGTGAAAAAGAGAGTGTTGTCAACGGGCGCAAGATATCCTGGATTACTCCCAACGCTTCCATTGGCGATGTCCTTGACCAATATCGTACCATTGGTTGTTCCATCGCTCTTCCACAATTCGTTTCCGTAAGTTGCGGTGTAGGACGTGAAATAGAGGGTGTTGCCGATGACTGTCATTTGCTGGGCTCCGTTCCAAGCCTGATCTAAAGTTCCGTTCCAAAGATCCTTCACCAGCACCGTGCCATTCGCAGTTCCGTCACTTTTCCACAATTCCTTTCCGTGTATTCCGTCGTTGGCGTTGAAATAGACTGCGTTGCCCATGGCTATGAAATCGCTGGGCATACTGTTGGGGCTGTTGCTGCGGATGTCCTTGACCTGCACTGTGCCATTGGCTGTTCCGTCGCTCTTCCATAATTCAATTCCATCGTTACCAACGGACGCTGTTCCAGCAAAATAAATCGTATTACCAACGACTGTAGTTTCGTAACGGCACACTCCAAAGCCGCTCTCTTGGTGGACCAGCATTGTGCCATTGATTGTTCCGTCACTCTTCCAAAGGCCGCCATTACAGAAATAGAGGGTGTCGTTCATGACTGAAAGTCCAGAGGGACCTCCTTGATAGGTGGGATTCGTTAGTCGCACCGTGCCTGCTTCTGTTCCATCTGTCTTCCAAAGTGATGGGTGACTACCGGGACTACCGTCTTCGGCTGTGAAAAAGAGCGTATTGCCAATGACTGTCAATTGTTCGGGATCACTGTTAGCTGTTCCGCTGTTGATGTCCTTGACCTGCACTGTGCCATTCGCTGTTCCGTCGCTCTTCCATAATTCATATCCTGTATAATCGGTCGAAGATCTGTTCCATACACCGCTTCTGTAATAGATATTGTCGCCCATGGACACCGGAGGGTTAAGAGAGACTCCACCTCCGAGAGTACTACTTACATGATTAGCATAGACCATCCAAGCAGTACCGTTGCCGTTGTACAGGGTTCCGTTACCCGCTTGTGAAGTGTAGTTGAGCGTGATCGGGCCCATAGCTTCACCAAGATTGAGATGCGCACCTTCCACCGTTGAGGTGATGGTTGCGAACGGTGAGGAGGAGAGCCATACGGTCGTCTGGAATGTTGTTGAATTGATGACCGCCGTAACCGTGTAGGTGGCATTGCTTGTCGTGACCGTTGGTGTACCGCTGATGGTGCACGTGCTGCTGTCGATGGATAGGCCGGTTGGTAGGTTTGGAGAAGCAACACAACTTGTTGCACCGGTGACGTTGGTCATGCCGCTGCCTGAGCCGCCACTGCCTGAGCCGCTGCCTGAGCCGCTGCTCAGTGAGGTGATTTCACCTGGTTGAAGAGCCCACAGTTCTCTGCCGCCGTTTGCATCACTCGCATCGAAGTAGAGCGTATCACCGACGAGTATCCCCATGGTTGATCCGGGGCTACTAGAAGAACCCACCCCACCCCCACTGTAAATATCAGCCACCTGCCAAGTTGAGGCGTTTGAGGTATCATGAGCCCACAGTTCTATGTCGTTGCTTGCATCATACGCACTGAAGTAGAGCGTATCACCGACTAAGCTCTCCAAATATTGCCCGGGGTAACTGCTGGAGTATGTACCACCGCTGCTAATATCAGCCACCTTCCAAGTTGAGGCGTTTGAGGTATCATGGGCCCACAGTTCTTTGCCGCTGCTTCCATCATCAGCATCGAAGTAAAGCGTATCACCGACTAAGCTCTCCATATATTGCCCGGGGCGACTGTTGTCAGCCCCGCTGTTGATATCAGCCACCCGCCAAGTTGAGGAGTTTGAGGTATCATGAGCCCACAGTTCTATGCCGCTGCTGCCAGTCCCGCTGAAGATATCAGTTGCACTGAAGTAGAGCGTGTCACCGATTAATATCTCTAGACCGCTAGATCCGGGGGAACTGGAGCCCACCGTTCCTGACGGGTGGTCTGGGCAGATATCGGCTGCCAGCCAAGTTGAGGCGTTTGAGGTATCATGAGCCCACAGTTCTCTGCCGCGATTTGGAGCGACATGACCTTCATTCGCATTGAAGTAGAGGGTATCACCGACGAGTATCGCCATGTCTTCTCCGGGGTTACTACTACTACTACTACCCCCACTGTAAATATCAGCCACCTGCCAAGTTGAGGCGTTTGTGGTATCATGAGCCCAGAGTTCGTTGCCGCTGCTTCCATCATTCGCACTGAAGTAGAGCGTATCACCGACCGATATCTCTAGACCGTTATATCCGGGGTTACTGCTGCCAGTTCCGCTGTTAATATCAGTCACCCGCCAAGTTGAGGCGTTTGAGGTATCATGGGCCCACAGTTCGTGGCCGCTGCTTCCATCATTTGCACTGAAGTAGATCGTATCACCGACGAGTATCTCCATGTGTTCTCCGGGGTTACTACTACTACCCCCACTGTAAATATCAGCCACCTGCCAAGTTGAGGCGTTTGTGGTATCATGAGCCCACAGTTCGTCGCCGCTGCTTCCATCATCCGCACTGAAGTAGATTGTGTCGCCGACGAGTATCGCCATGTATTCTCCGGGGAAACTGCCGTCAGTCCCACTGTTGATATCAGCCACCCGCCAAGTTGAGGCGTTTGAGGTATCATGAGCCCATAGTTCGTGGGCGTGACCTGAAACACCAGCCGCATCGAAGTAGAGCGTATCACCGACGAGTATCTCCATGTTCGCTCCGGGGGCACTGCTTCCAGTCCCGCTGAAGATATCAGCCACCTGCCAAACAGTACCGTTTCCATTGGTTGTGGTGCCTGAGCCGCTGCCTGAGCCGCTGCCTGAGCCGCTGCCTGAGCCGCTGCTCAGTGAGGTGATTTCACCTGGTTGATGAGCCCACAGTTCGTGGCCGCTGCTTCCATCATTTGCACTGAAGTAGAGCGTATCACCGACGAGCATCGACATGTAAGATCCGGGGCTACTGCCGCCAGTTCCGCTGTCGATATCAGCCACCTGCCAAGTTGAGGCGTTTGAGGTATCATGTGCCCATAGTTCGTGGCCGCTGCTTCCATCAGTCGCACTGAAGTAGAGCGTATCACCGACGAGTATCGACATGTATTGTCCGGGGTTACTGCCATGTTGGATTCCAGTTCCGCTGTTGATATCAGTCACCCGCCAAGTTGAAGAGTTTGAGGTATCATGAGCCCACAGTTCGTAGCCGCTGCTTGGCGAAGACGCATCGAAGTAGAGCGTATCACCGACGAGTATCGACATGTCATCTCCGGGGTTACTGTTGCCAATTCCGCTGTTGATATCAGCCACCCGCCAAGTTGAGGCGTTTGAGGTATCATGAGCCCACAGTTCGTTGCCGCTGCTTCCATCCCACGCACTGAAGTAGAGCGTATCACCGACGAATATCGACATGGATTGTCCGGGGTTACTGCTGCCAATTCCGCTGTTGATATCAGCCACCCGCCAAGTTGAGGCGTTTGAGGTATCATGAGCCCACAGTTCGTTGCCGCTGCTTCCATCAGCCGCATCGAAGTAGAGCGTATCACCGACGAGCATCGACATGTAAAGCCCGGGGCTACTGCCGATAGATCCGCTGCGGATATCAGCCACCCGCCAAGTTGAGGCGTTTGAGGTATCATGAGCCCACAGTTCGCTGTCGTAGCTTCCATCCTCCGCACTGAAGTAGAGCGTATCACCGACGAGTATCGACATGTATTGTCCGGGGTTACTGTCACCACCGCTGTAGATATCAGTCACCCGCCAAGTTGAGGCGTTTGAGGTATCATGAGCCCACAGTTCGTAGCCGCTGCTTCCATCAGTCGCACTGAAGTAGAGCGTATCACCGACGAGTATCGACATGTCTTGTCCGGGGTAGCAATATCCGGGGTTACTGCTGCCAGTCCCGCTGTTGATATCAGCCACCTGCCAAGTTGAGGCGTTTGAGGTATCATGTGCCCACAGTTCGTGGCCGCTGCTTCCATCAGTCGCACCGAAGTAGAGCGTATCACCGACTAAGATCTCCATGTATTGTCCGGGGTTACTGTTGCCAGTTCCGCTTTCGATATCAGCCACCTGCCAAGTTGAAGAGTTTGAGGCATCATGAGCCCACAGTTCTCTGCCGCTGCTTCCATCATTCGCACTGAAGTAGAGCGTATCACCGACGAGTATCTCCATGTATACTCCGGGGACACTGCTGCCAGATTCGCCACCATAATCAGCCACCTGCCATGTTGTTCCGTTGCCGTTGGTTGTGGTGCCTGAGCCGCCGCCTGAGCCGCTGCCTGAGCCGCTGCCTGAGCCGCTTGCCGCGCTGGCGTTGTACTGGAAGGTGATGTTGGTCATGGCCTCATCGATGATGAGTTCTGCACCTTCGACGCTGGAGGTAAAGTTGCTTTGCGAGGAGCCTGAACCGCTGCTCAGTCCGGTTGAGGATTCCCAGGTGTTGCTGCCAGAAACAGCTACCGGTGAACCCTGATTGGTGTTGCTTCCTCCATCGCCCAACTCTCCTTGGGAGTTATACCCCCAACACTTCGCCTCGCCGTTGTCAAGGATGGCGCAGTTGTGGTTATTTCCACCAGCCACCGCAACGGCCGTTCGGCCCGTGCCGAGGTTGATGGCGGTGGATGAAGGTGCGTTGGTGTTCGTGTTGCTTCCTCCATCGCCCAACTGTCCTTGGGCGTCATACCCCCAACACTTCAGGTCGCCGTTGTCAAGGATGGCGCAGGTGTAGGCATTTCCAGCAGACACAGCAACGGCCGTTCGGCCACTGTCGAGGTTGATGGCGGTGGATGAAGGTGCGTTGGTGTTCGTGTTGCTTCCTCCATCGCCCAACTGTCCGACGCCGTCATACCCCCAACACTTCAGGTCGCCGTTGTCAAGGATGGCGCAGGTGTGGGCATTTCCAGCAGACACCGCAACGGCCGTTCGGCCACTGCCGAGGTTGATGGCGGTGGATGAAGGTGCGTTGGTGTCCGTGTTGCTTCCTCCATCGCCCAACTGTCCTTGGCTGTCCCGCCCCCAACACTTCAGGTCGCCGTTGTCAAGGATGGCACAGGTGTGGTGATCTCCAGCAGCCACCGCAACGGCCGTTCGGCCCGTGCCGAGGTTGATGGCGGTGGATGAAGGTGCGTTGGTGTCCGTGTTGCTTCCACCGTCGCCCAACTGTCCGTAATTGTCCCGCCCCCAACACTTCATGTCGCCGTTGTCAAGGATGGCGCAGGTGAGGGACTCTCCAGCAGACACCGCAACGGCCGTGCGGCCCGTGCCGAGGTTGATGGCGGTGGATGAAGGTGCGTTGGTGTTCGTGTTGCTTCCTCCATCGCCCAACTGTCCGTTGCCGCCATACCCCCAACACTTCAGGTCGCCGTTGTCAAGGATGGCGCAGGTGTGGGAACCTCCAGCAGACACAGCAACGGCCGTTCGGCCACTGCCGAGGTTGATGGCGGTGGATGAAGGTGCGTTGGTGTAGTAGCCAAACCCGCTTCCTCCATCGCCCAACTGTCCGTGCCATCCCAGCCCCCAACACTTCAGGTCGCCGTTGTCAAGGATGGCACAGGTGTGGGAATTTCCAGCAGACAGCTTGTTGTTTGCATAAGCAAAGGCAGAGCCAGACCCTCCCGTTTCCATCACCGATGATTCCTCATCAAAAGAATCATTACCGGTTCTTGGACTATTTATCAGGTCTAAGTACCCGACTTGGGTCATGATTATCATAATCATAATCAAAAACGCCGCTTTAATGGAATTGACATTGCTTACGCCGGTCTGCATATTTTTGTTGTAGCCGATAGGGCACATATAAACCACGCCAATCATGATAGGGTCACTAAGGAACTATTGATTAGATATCTTGATTATCAAAAATATTTACAACTGTTTCAAGTTGGCGTATCTCTTCTTCAGGTTCAGTACGAATACTTCAATCTAGATTAAAATCTCTAAGTTGTTTCTGTAACTTGACTAACTCTTGTTTTGCTATGCTGCTCTCTTTTTGCAACTTTTTCACTTATTTGATAATATCCCGTACTGCCGCTTTTTACTTAGATGATGCAGCTTGAGTATAGATACTTCCATTCAGCCCATCAGTCACCAGATTCAAACATATTGATTATAATTTCGAGGGCTCGTGATTCTTCCTCAAGTTTAGCCTTTATTTTTGCATCGAGGTTCACATCCTTTAGTTGCTCTTGGATTTTCTCAAAACTCAGTTTAGCTTCTTCTCTCTCACCAAGGTGTCTCTTTTCCTCTTGTTTCATTCTACGCACTGCAGCTTCTTGTCTTACTTTTTCAGCCTGAGTATAGATGCTTTCTGTCAATTCCACCGAGGTAGGATACGGAATGTTAATTCCTTCATCAGAGAAACTGCTATCGATCGTTCTTAGCAACCAATCACGAGCAAGTAGTTCATCAGAATAATCATGGACCCAAGCAAATAATCTGAAAATTTTGGCAAAGTCCCCTAATTCAGTCAACAGAACTCTAGGCGTTGGTGCTTCCATGACGTATTCACACTTCTTTGCAATTTGCATCATTGTCAATTTAACGTGTTCATTCTTCTCACGGTAATCTACACCGATGTCAACTACTAAAGAAATACGACGTGCAACTCCATCGCCGCCACCACGAGCGTGATTGATGATGGTAGATTGTACCAGAGTATTATTTGGAATTACTACAAGTCTTTCATCACGGTCAAGAACCTTGGTCGAAAGAATACCTGTACCAACAACAGAACCCCATGTACCTTCAACTTCAATACGGTCACCAATTTCGAAAGGACGGTCGATTGCTAACAAAAATGAGTTAATGATGTTTCCAAGTGTCTGTTGAACTGCCAAACCGATGATTAATGAAAATACTGCCAAAGAAGCCAGTACTCCAAATAATTCAATTCCAAGTTCTGTGAGAGCCAGATAAAGACCACCGAACCAAATAATAAATCGGAGAGTAAAGGTGATCAAAGGATTACTACCAGAAACGGTGACACTTGACTTTTCAGTGAACTTATCAAGTATCATAGGAATAATATGCTTTATTGAAACACTAACGATAGATGTTGCTAGAATGATATAGGTTGCTGAAAACAAAGGATCTAGAGTTTCATTAAATGAAAAATCCTCAAATACCCATAATAGAGTTAATTGGATTGCTCCCACATAGAGGAAAAAGTAGGCTCTTGTTGCCACTGGCCGGTGTAATTTGTCGTCCC
Source organism: Candidatus Poseidoniaceae archaeon (assembly GCA_949372655.1). Classification (GTDB taxonomy): domain Archaea; phylum Thermoplasmatota; class Poseidoniia; order Poseidoniales; family Poseidoniaceae; genus MGIIa-L1. The sequence continues at coordinate 105,648 of CASIAI010000002.1, read as the reverse complement.
ATGCTGTATCTGTGGACATAACAATACGACCCCATGGTCTCACTATCCCGTATTTGACAATTTGAAATGCAGCTACTGTAAGAACAATACAGATCCCGAATTTGAAAAAGGGGTTTAGGTTATCCGCTGCGCTAAGTTGTTCATTTACCGTATTCATGATATCATCAATTTTACCCATTGTAATCACACTCGCTAAGCAGACTCAACAAAGTCTTTCATTTGACCTTTACTCCAGTATATTGAATAAATATTTCATAAATCATCGTTCTAAATAAGACATTAACTTCATATGTAGGTGTATTAACCCGCTTATGAGAGGTTCCGATGAGTCATCCAACATTGAGCTATCTACAGATTCAAGCCTCTCTAGAACAAGGCAAGAGTGTGGCAGGCTCCGTATTGAGTGACTTCTTTTCAAAAGTAGAAATGATATCTCAGTTTTCATGGAAGGAAGAAGTGCCAGAATTTTTGCTCAAGCTTGAATACGGAGGGGAATTTGAACTTGAAGGATTTTCTATTGAAGGTGTTTTTGAAGTGGTCGAAATTATCTCTCAAACAATAGGTTCGGCATTAGTTGTCGCCCGTTTAAAAGGCCCAGTGGTTATTTTAATCCACCAAATAAATAATTGCTGGCTTCAAACTCCATCTACATTATCTAGTAAAAATGGTTTATTCTTAACATTGCAGGGCACATCAAAGGGCCTGAAACTATTTCGAGATGGGTTGAAACATATACTACCAGATTCGATTAGAGTTAGAATAACTAAAGATTTGAAAGCAGACTGGATTGCAGCCCCTAAACTACCAAAACGACGTAAAGAAGTTATCGATTTAGCAGTAAGAAGGGGCTACTACAAGACCCCACGTAAATGTACTCAGCGCGAATTAGCAGACGAATTAGGAGTTAGGCAAGGGACAATAGCAGAACATCTTCAATCCGCTGAAAGTTTAATTATTGAATCCTGGTCTGAACAGTCAAATAGTTAATTATGCTAAAGTTCCATTTTGGTAATCCATTACTGCTTGATGTATTTCTTCACGAGTATTCATCACAAAGGGTCCATATCGAGAGATAGGTTCATCGATTTCCGGACCTGCAAGAACTAAGAATTCAGCACCTTCCTTGGAAGTGATTTCAACTTTATCCCCCTCATCGAGAATGATTAACTGCCCATCATCAATTTTTTTACCAGATATTTCAGCTTGTCCACCAAACATGTATATCATCCCGTTGAGTTCAGGTGAAATATTATGTATTAAGTTAGAATCTTCTTTCATACGATAGTGAATATACTGTATTGGAATTACTGTATCGATTATTGCCTTTGCACCCATGGCTTCACCAGCAACTACTTTTGCCCAAATTTTACCGTCGACCGATTCGACAACTGGTAGTTCATCTGAGGGAATATCTTGGTAACGAGGCTGCATCATCTTATCTTTAGCAGGTAGATTAACCCAAATTTGAAAGCCATGCATTACTCCACCATTTTCGTAGAATTCCGGATGGGGGAGTTCTGAGTGAATTATACCGCGACCAGCGGTCATCCATTGTACATCACCAGGATTCAGGTCGCCTGAATTACCTGCTGAGTCTGCATGTTGCATCGCACCTTCAAGCATGTACGTAACTGTTTCAAATCCTCTATGTGGATGGGACGGCGCACCTATGGCTTGCTTAGGACCATAGTTTACTGGGCCCATCTCATCAAGAAGTAGGAACGGGCTCATCAAAGCACCCATTGCCACTGGTCTTCTAACTTGGAAACCTCCACCTTCTAATACAGTATGAGTTGGAATTATGGTCTTAACAGAACGTCGCATTATCTCACCAATTTTTACTGTGCGTTAATGTATTCAAAGTCTTGCTACCATCCACGATACCATCAAATTACCAAATCTTAACAAAGGTTGACAAAGCGAATAGGGGTTATGTCAGAAGGGGTCGTACTACAACACGCTGCAGAAGCAGGTACAGATTTTTTGATGTATACTGGAAACTTCTGCGGCTACTGCGAGGCTGCAAAGCGGTTATTTACTAATAAGAATTTGACTTATACAGAATATAATTTCGACCAACATTCTGGCTTACGCAAAGAACTCGTTGCTGCGACTGGACACCGAACAGTCCCGGTCATTTTCGATATAAGAGGCGAAAATGTGATGTTCATCGGTGGATTTGATGAAACCAGTAGTTATCTAAATTAATCAAAAGAATTCAGCCATTCTTTAATAGAATCATGATATTCCAAGGGGATCATGTGCCCCTTTTTGTGTTCGATTAATTCTACTGACCAGCCACCCGCTTCAAATAAATGAGCAACTGACCAACCATCTTCAATAGGTACTCTGACATCTTTTTCACCATGCATCCAGAACATTCTCTTAGGGTCTAATTCTTCTAATCTCATGCGTAGTTCCATCGGACGAACAAGTCTAGTTCCAATGCATATGATTCCAACTATCCTGTCCGCTATAGGTAAGTGCATCAATTCTTGAGCCATTGCTCCACCTTGAGAAAATCCGCCAACAACAAGAGGCCCCATTTGAGCTTGCTCTGAGATTATTTTCTCAAGTTGAGATAAACTTGAATCTACATCAATCAACTCTCTTCTTGACAGATTTAATCTACGCGTGGCATCTATGTCATAATCTTCATATCTCCACCAAGTTAAACCTCGCATAGGATGGCTATACCTCGCCTCGGGGACAATCAAGGTCCAACCTTCGGGTAGAATCTTTTCAGCGAAAGGACGCATCATACTAGCGTCGCCAGTCATACCATGCATCATAATCAAGGTAGGCAAAAAAACACCTCATAGTGTCCAAGAACGTACTAGAGCCCCAGCAACTTTGAGGTGTATGAAAGAGTCAGGTCCTCTAACTGTAATAGTAAGAGAATGTTCTCCAGAATTAGAAGGTATTGTCCCAAAAGAGCCTTTTTCAGTCGCCCCCGAACCCCAAGCACGAGTTAAGGGTGATGCTCCTTGATGGTCTTTAAGTGATAAAGACCCAGAACCACCTTGGCTAATTTCAACATCTAAATACCAAACAAGAGTATCCCATACTTCGTTAGGTGAATAACCATCATCGATGAAAGTATCATATATTTCTTGGTCATTCTCTTCATACAAGTTATCATGGATGTCGCCTGCACGGTAAAAGAAAATATCTCCTTTGTATCCAGTATCTTTCAAATTAAGTGTCATGCGAAGATTCTCAACACCTTCATCACTTACCCAGATGAAACTTTTTACGAAACCTTGTCTACCACTAAAGACATAATCAAGCATATGTCCTTCACTGGAAGTTGCAGAAACTGTAACTTCCCCATTGTAGATGTTATCGGTTTTAGCAGACCAATCTTGCCCCAATAAGGTAAAACTCCATGTTGAGCCAATCTCCCATGGGAAATTGAATACTGGTTGCGGGTCACCATTCTCATACACAGATAGTCCATCCATAGTAACACGACCTAGGAAGGGATTATGATTTATTACCGCATGTCGTTGAGCCTCACCTTCTGACGAGATACCCAGCATGAATAGGCCATCATCTTCACGAATATCTGCTACAACTAGTCTTGCGCTATCTTCACCAAACTCCGGAGTAATAAAAGTGTAGAGCCATTGGTCGCCAATTTGCCAATCTGGTAAAGCCAATTCATCTTCAGTAGTATCTCCGATACCGGATGAAGAAGTTCCTTCATCTGAAACGCACCCAGCAAGGCTGAGAGTAAGCATCAAGAACGATAACAGGTAGGCACGCATAGTCATGCGTGTAAGGCATCTTTTGAAAGCCTAACGCTTCCAAGAGTATTTTGATTCGATTCAAAGCAATCCGTTTTCGCTCATCTTACCTGTGCCGGCAAGAACTACTGCGACGATGGACATCAATTTGATTAGAATGTTTAGAGAAGGACCAGAGGTATCCTTGAATGGGTCTCCGATAGTATCTCCGATAACGGCTGCATTGTGAGCATCATCACCTTTTTGTGCACCTTCGATATGACCTTGTTCAATTGCTTTCTTGGCATTGTCCCAAGCACCACCAGCATTAGCCATGAATAGTGCCATTAGAACACCTGTGACCAAAGATCCTGCTAGCATTCCACCAAGAGCAATTTCTCCCAAAACAAATCCGACTATAACTGGAGCAGTTATTGCAACTACACCTGGGCCAACCATTTCACGAAGAGCGGCTTGTGTTGAAATGTCAACACACTTCTTAGAGTCTGGCTTGACACCTTCCTTGCCTTCTAGAAGACCTGGAATTTCCTTGAATTGTCTGCGGATTTCTACTACCATTTCTCCAGCAGCCTTACCAACTGAAGTCATTGTCATAGCAGCGACAACAAACGGCAGTCCACCACCGATAAGTAATCCAACTACAACCATTGGATTGGTCAATTCAAGTTCAAGACCACTACCAACAGCGGTTGTATATGCTGCAAATAGAGCGAGTGAGGTCAGAGCCGCAGAACCTATTGCAAATCCTTTTCCAACCGCAGCAGTTGTGTTACCGATTGAATCAAGTTCATCGGTGATTGCACGTACTTCATCACCAAGACTACACATCTCGGCAATTCCACCTGCATTATCTGCAACTGGGCCATAAGCATCGACTGTCATAGTGACACCAACAGTTGCTAGCATACCCATAGCAGCCATAGCAATACAATATAGTCCAAGACCCGCAATATCTGTTTGGCCACCAAATTCATTAGCACCAAGGATACCAAATGCAATCAAAAGAATTGGGATAAATGTAGACATCATACCGACTGAAAGTCCAGCAATAGCATTTGTAGCAGGACCGGTCTTAGACATTTCACCAATGTGAGGGATTGCCTTGGTCTTGATTCCAAATACTGGTTCAATACCAGTATAGTATTCTGTGACCAAGCCGATTAGTATTCCAACAATGCTTCCAAGTACTACAGAGTGCATTACCCAATACTCGACATCGATAAGATTTTGTTGAATTGCAGCATAACCACCTATTGCGAAAAGACCTGCACCGATGAAAGTAGTATTCCTTAGAGCTGCTGCAGGGTCTTTCCCGTTCTTTAGAATAGCCATTGAAAATACACCGATGATAGAAGCGGTATATCCTATCAAACCTAGGAGGATTGGAAGAAGAACATAATCTGATGCATTAGGAATATCAAATTCATTAGCAATAATCATTGCTGCAATGATTGAACCAACAAATGATTCAAAGATGTCTGCGCCCATTCCAGCAACGTCACCTACATTGTCACCAACGTTGTCAGCAATAACACCAGGATTTCTTGGGTCATCTTCAGGAATACCTGCTTCGACCTTTCCGACTAAGTCCGCACCAACGTCAGCAGCCTTGGTGTAAATACCGCCACCGACACGAGCGAAAAGAGCGATTGAAGACGCACCCATTCCAAATCCTGCTGCTGCCTGAATATCAACAAGTCCAGTTCCAGAGGATGCTGCATCACCTGCACCAAGCCACCAAGCGACTAGAGAGATACCAAGAAGACCGAGTCCTCCTACTGAAAGACCCATTACTGCCCCTCCATTGTAAGATACAGCTAGAGCAGCAGGTTGTCCGCCTTCCTTAGCAGCCATTGCTGTTCTTCCGTTAGCAGAAGTTGCAGCACGCATACCAGAGAATCCGGCAACGACTGATGCAAGTGCACCAGCAAAGAATGCGATAGTAGTATCAGCCTCTCCACCGTTGAGGAACCATAGAAGAACTCCGACAACTACGACGAAGATACCCAAAACACGGTATTCGGCCTTTAGGAAAGCCATAGCGCCTTCTTGTATTTCATTCGTAATCTCAGCAACTTTTTCATTGTCAATTTCCACTCTATTTACGCGCAAGTACAGCAAAAAAGCAATGATAAGTCCAAAAAGACCGGCTCCGGCTGCGATTAAGGGTATATTTTCCATCATAAAGAACACCTATTGAGCCGGCGACCAAAGAACCCCTCATAAGTGGTTCGCAGGTTTTTATGACAAAACAGTTCATTGACATACCAACAATTCCAAGCCGATGTGTTTTTGATGGTTTTAATGACATAATTCAAGAATGATGGCTTCGAGGGCTACTCATGGCGATTAGTGCGGAAGAGATCTTGGCGGAGATAGGTCCTGTCCAAGAAGTGCTGGATGCTCACGATGGTGTAGTGACTGTATTGGACACATCAGATGGCAATATTATGCTGTCTTTAGATGGCGGTTGTAATGGTTGTTCTTCCACTCCAATGACTGCAATGCAGATCTTCTATGCTTTGATGAAACTTGATTCTGTCAATGATGTGATTTTCGTAAATGGAGAACTACCCGAATATATGCGTGACTTCATCAATCAAAAAATGGCTAAAGAAGCCACTAGTAATGAAAACTCCTCGGGCGACAGTGAGCCTCGTGGAGAAATTGTATAATCACTCTTCTTCAGAGTTCTTTTTGTTTATAGTGTGAGGATTAGCACCAAATGATACATTTGTTCCTCTAATATTCAATCTTGCTGAGATAGCCAATATGATGCATATTAGAGATAGCGGTTTTGGCAAATAATTAGAACCCCATAGCGAACCACCAGAAAGCGATAACCACCAAAGCACACCTGCCGCAGTAATAAGACTCACAGCAATCGTATTTTGCGCAAATAACTCGGCTTTCTCTGAGCGTGAGAATGAAGCGATGAAAGTGAATAGTAGTGCAGAAATTCCACATAATGCTTCGGCAAGATGTTCGAGGAATACTACATCCACACCTGCCATAGTAATGCCAACAGGTCGTGGTTCTTAAGCAATCGAGGGGCAAGGTTTGAGAAGTACTAGTCCCCGTTTAGTTCATGGCTGGTGGCGCATTTGTACTTCCTAAGGCTCGTCCGAAAGGTCCGCCTTATTTTTCTCGAAACCAAGTAGCTCAAGCACTACATCAAGTAGCAGTCCTTCTGGAGTTAAACGGAGCCAATGTATTTCGTGTTCGCTCCTACCAAAATGCCAGCCGAATGCTTGGCGGTCTAACCCAAGACCTTGGAGAACTAGTAGCCAGTGGGGAATTATTCGAACTCAAAGGAATAGGGAAAGGTCTTGGTTCCGCACTTTCCCAAGCAATTGGAGAAGGCAGATGGCCTGATGACTGGATTGCATTACATACAGATACACCTGAAGGAATGATTGAGATGCTGGGTATTCCCGGCCTTGGTCCAAAAAGAATCAAAATTATGAATCAAGAACTTGGAGTTGATTCCATAACAACACTAAGAGAGGCTGCTGAAGATGACTCTATTGCTGGATTGAAAGGATTCGGGGCTAAGTCACAACAAAGAATGTTAGATGGCATTGAATTATTGGCACGCTTTAGGTCAAGAAGAAGGTTGGATATAGGGTTGAAATATGGCGAGGCTTTTGAGCAACGAATTTCAAAAATACCTGGGGTACAGAAAGCCCAACTGGCTGGTAGTGCTAGGCGAAGAAAGGATACTATAGGCGACTTAGACCTTGTAGTGGCTGTCGATGATTCAGATAAAGAAAGTGTTTCAAATGCAATATTACAGTTGCCGGGAATAGCCGATATCAAAGGTGCTGGCGACTCTAAAATCAGCCTAATATTAGACACTAGTATTTTTGACGAAAACTTCTCAATCGGTCATATCGATACAAATGTATTGGACGCAATAGGAGGAGATGACTACGAACAACTCGAAGCAGGTGGTACAATAGATGCTCAAGTTCGCTTGGTAAGCCTCGAAGTTTTCCCTTTCACATTAGCATACTTCACTGGCAGTAAGGAGCATAATATTGCAATGCGTCAAAGAGCAATAGACAGGGGACTTAGACTCAGCGAATTTGGACTAATCCCCGAAAAGGATGCTGGTGATTTGAAAGGTATGGCTGCTGCCAAATATTCGCTTTCAGCAATAGATGAAAATGAAATTTATCAACACTTGGACCTCGACTGGGTAACTCCTGAACTACGAGAAGATACTGGTGAGATTCTTGCTGCTCAAAGTGAAGAACTTCCTAATCTAATCGTTCAAAGCGACATAAGAGGATCGCTACATAACCATACAACACTCTCTGACGGAGAAGCAAGTTTAGAGCAAATGGCTGATGCTGCTAGAAAGATTGGCTGGAATTGGCTTGGATTAGCAGACCACTCACCGAGTTTGAAAATAGCCAATGGGGCGAATGCTGAAGATTTATTAGCACAAGGAGAATTAATCAAAAGATATAATTCAGAGTGGGCTAGTGAAGGAGTCGACTTCAGGTTATTTCATGGAGTTGAATCAGATATTCTCGAAGGTGGAAAATTAGACCACCCTGATGATATTCTATCGCAGTTAGACTATACCGTGGCTTCCGTTCATGCGATGAATAAATGGAAAGGCCGTGATGAGCAAACAAATACAGAGGAATTAATGAGATGTATTGACCATCCTTCAACAACTATCCTTGGGCATCCAACAGGACGTATTTTACAAGGTAGAGACGGATATGAAGTCGATATGTTCGCTATAATCGAATATATGGCAGAGTACAATAAAAACGGAGAAATGAAGGCTGTTGAACTCAATGCAAGTCCTTATCGCCTTGATCTTGACTGGAGATTATGCAAATTTGCTAAGACAAATAATGTCCCTATCATCATCAACCCTGATGCTCACTCGATTCGAGGTCTTGCAGATATTGCTTATGGAGTAATGGCTGCAAGGAAAGGATGGTTAGAATCTGGAGATGTGTTAAATTCTCTCAGTGGCGATGATTTAGCAACCCTACTAAAATAGAATACCTTCATGATGGTCGGCGTTTTGCCTACATCATGCGCCTACTGAGGACTCTTATCATGGGGGGAATGATGGCATTACCTGGACTATTCCTTGCACTTCTGATTTGGTATATTGCCGGTAAGCCGGTCACTGAACCTCTAGAGTCTATTATCTGTAATGTTATACCGCTTACTTCTGTCGGCCTTGGCTTGTTTTTCGGTTGGAAAACTGGTGGCGAATATGCCAACTAGGTCTGGTCTTTATGTCAACCCAATACCCTATCGAAAATTGGGATTTAATCGTCAAACATTTCAATACTCTATTTGGCGGCCTTGGCGAGATTATCCAAGATGACAAATCGATACGTTTTTGCTCCATTCGCCCAGATGTAGAAACGAGTATCTCTATCGACAGAAATGGGGATTTTGGCGCCTCTATGCCACTTCATGGAGCGGAAGGTAAAATCGATAATGTATTATTCTCTAACTCTAAAGTGATATTGAGTGGACAGAATTTGAACTATACATACCGCATCCCACCAGAAATTCTTAGCAAACGCATGGAGTGAGAATTTTGAAACGTGCAGAAAAGGCTGAAAAGATTGTTTCGATGTTAGAAGAATTCTATCCTGAGACTCCAGTTCCTCTCGACCATGGAAACACATTCCAATTACTGGTCGCTGTATTGATGAGTGCTCAGACTACTGACTTGAAAGTAAATGAAGTCACTCCTGCACTATTCAAAAAAGCCCCTGATGCCAAATCGATGGTCAAACTTTCCGTTAATACTATTCTTGAGGATATCAGACAAGTAGGTTTAGCACCGACTAAAGCTAAGAATATTCATCGCTTATCTGAAATGCTTGTTGAACAATATGATGGAGAAGTACCAGCGGGTTTTGAACCATTAGAGGCTTTACCTGGTGTCGGTCACAAAACGGCAGGCGTAGTTATGGCCCAAGCATTTGGCGTACCTGCGTTCCCAATCGATACTCACATTCACCGCCTTGCAGCAAGATGGGGCCTATCCAATGGTAAAAACGTAGAAAAGACTGAAAAAGATTTGAAAGCTATTTTTCCAAAGAATCTGTGGAATAAGTTACATTTACAGATTATTTTCTTCGGTAGAGAATACTGTCCTGCCCGAAACCATGATTTAACCAAATGTCCAATATGCTCGTGGACTGCTACAAAAAAGCGTATTCTTGAAGAATCTAAACGCTGATTAAAATAAACTGATACTACTTGATGCCAGATTAGTAATCATTAGTACTCCGCCGATAATCACTGAAATTCTAAGGGCGGTATGATGGGCATTTCCATCATATCCTTCACGAATAAAAGCATAGCCAATCATTCCAAGAGCGACAGATTGCATCATGGCTGCAAATGCGCCAAGAGTGCCTACAAGTGAACTATAACTTGAAGCTGCATCGCCATACTTTTCTAAATCATCATAGTCACTCGCTATTGGTTCACCGGTAATGTTTGGAATTTGATTTAGTACTGATGCGAAAACTACGAGGATAACTCCCACTAATAGCCACCTTGGAAACGAATAAGTTCCATACTTTTCCAAAAATTTAGGTTGAGGCTGATAGGCAGCCATAGGTTGCATAGGTTGAGGTTGCTGGGCTACTGCTGGGGGGGAAGGTACTGGTTGCATAATTCGAAATATACAACTCAATCTATCAAGGTTTTCTAATCTAAACCGAGAATATTGAAGATGCTGAGTCAAGAACTAATGCGGTTAGTAAAGAAGTTAGTCCAGCTACCCAAAGTAGGTTAATCGATTGTCCTAAAGCACTAGTGAAACCACCACCTCGTAATCGAGTCGCTATCATAGAAACTGCTGCAACTTGAATTAGAATCAATACTGAGACTACTAATTTGAACATCCTAATATTTTCACTTACTGCACTGGAATCTTCCATAATCGGTAAAGCGACACCACCACCAAAATCGCTAAGTGCAGATACATCCGTACCAGTCAAGTTAGTAGCCACGCCTGCAATAGCATCTCCAAGTTGTAAAATGATTGAAATTGTAACGTTAAGGCTTGTAACACTCGCAATCAATAAACCGATTGCAACACCCCACATCGTGTTTGCAGATAATGCCCGACGACGGCGTAGAGAAAGTAGACTTCCAACGGAACGTGAGACCATTTCGGCTGTTTCGGCTGGCTTACCTGAAGATTGAGAACCTTCGATATAGATCCTCATATATCTCGAAATTACTGAAGAATTGGTATCCGCATTGAAGTAATCCCATGCTCTATCAGAATCTATTCTAGTAGACAGTCTCTTTTCGAGACGGTCAATAGAATTATCCAGCATACCAAAATCAATACCCCTTAGAGCTCTAATTGTAGCAGATGGTTCGGCTGAACGGGCTTGAGCAGTACCGCCTAAGGCTCTTATGAAATCAGGATATGTTTCATCACGGCGCAAAACTTGTTTCTCTTCTCGGCCCACCATAAAGGAAGGGAAGATTAGCGGAGAAAGAGGTATTGCTATTATCAGCAGACCATATTTATCCCAATCTTGTGCCAATACATCCCATGAAGAGATTACAGCGAAAACCATCACAATAGACAATATGATTGTAAAGGCTCCTGAAATCAAAAACGACCTTCGGAAATTAATTCTAAATGGAGTATCCATCTCATCTCTGGCAAAGGTTTGGTCTTCTGGAATAGTTGCCCTAAAGGCAAACACCGCACCAACTTGAACAACTATGAAAATCAATCCTGCTAGTAATAAGAATCTAATTCTACTGAATAATTCAATAGGAGTTGCATTGGATGAACCTGTTTCGAATAATACCAAATGAATTCCTGCAATCACAAGGGCAAATAAGCCTGCAGTAATCAATGAGACATATATTTCTTTTAGAGTATCGACTGACTCAAGTCTTGTGTCATACAAAGTAGTATACTGTTCAGCAACAGTTTCCTGTTCTGCACGCATGAAAGCATCAATAGGTTGACCTGCTTCGATAGAGAAAGCCATTCTATCAAGGAAATCAGTCCATAGTGGACTAGGACTTTGTTGAGCGACAATTCGTGCTGCTTCGGGAAGTGATGTATGCCATTTGTCAACAAGAACCTCAATTTTTTTGACTTCAGAAGCCAACTCACCGTAATCACTCATTTGTTTTAGAATATCGAATATAGACTTAGCACCTACTTCACCCAATGATAAAATACCCATTCTAGTGATGAACATATGCATCTCTTTTTCAATTCTACTTGCGGAACTTTGAACATCCAATAAGGGGTAAGCAATAGCTGCCATTGCGGAAATTGTTGGAAAAAGTAGAATAATCAAAATACCAGAGATACCTTGGAATAAAGCACCTTCTGATAGCCCTCCTGTCAGAACAACAAGCAAAATTCCGGAAATTAAACCAACTAATGCTGCACCGCCTACGAAGAAAATCGCATAACGGTGAATCGGCATATCTAAGCGGCGTATAGCCAGTTGCCAAATTGGCATTCTTTCCACTGTCATGCCCCCTAATTATCATTGACTCCAGACCAACTATCAATGGCTCTATCGAAGGATTCAAATCCGTTATTATAATAAATGCCCAGTAGATCAAACACATCATCATAGTGTGTTAAATCTCTATCGACCATCTTTTGTAAAGATGCTGCGCGTCTCAACATCTCATCATAAATATCTCTTTTATTTGCAAAACCTGCCATAGCAGCAATCTTGTTTTCTAATAAGTGACTTTGGAACATACCACGGAAATAGTGCTTATCTTTTACTGGGTCCCATTCGAACATACCTCTTGTTAGAACACCATCGCTGTGTTTGTTATAGCCAATAACTTCGTCAATACCTGTGACACGTCTTGCAATTCCACCACCAGGGGCTTCGACCACTTCTTGGAAAATTGCGAAATTCAGGTTATCGAAGAAACGAATAGGAACATTGATTGGGTCACCGGTAAATCTCTGAATCATCTTTACGATTGACGATGCGTGGAAAGTTGCAATTACAGGGTGACCTGTCTGCATTGCTTGGAATGCTGTTGCACCCTCAACACCACGTATCTCACCGATAATGATGTATCTTGGACGACTTCTTAGAGCTGCCTTTAACAAATCGAACATTTCTACTCTTGATTCCTCATTCTTAGAAGAACGTGTTACAAGGCGCTGCCAAATCTTGTGACGTACCTTTACCTCAGGAGTATCTTCTGCGGAATAGATTTTGACATTGTGGTCGATAAATGGAAGTATTGCATTGAGCGTAGTAGTCTTACCTGAAGCAGTTTCTCCCGAAACTAATACAGACATACCATATTCAAGGCAAATCCAGATGTATGCTGCAACCTGAGTAGAGATAGTTCCCCACTGTATTAATTGGGTTATTGAAATTGTTTCTTCAGCGAATTTACGAATAGTGAATGATGGTCCAAGCATAGAGACGTCATCTGAGAAAATAATGTTGATACGTGAACCATCAAGAAGTGCACCATCGATAATTGGTTTGTTGTCAGATACTGGCCGTCCTATACGTTCGGACATAGCCCTTAGGTACCTTGAAAGAATATCTCTTTCTCTAAATCTAATGTTGGATGTAACCATTCCAAACACTTTGTGATCCATGTGAATATGTTTTAGTCCAATAGAGTGTATATCTTCTAGTTGCTCATCTGAAAGTAGTGGTTCCAATGGTCCGTTTTTAATTAGGTCTCGAACAACAATATATTGTAACCTCTCTCTCTGTTTATCGGTAACAACAAGTCTCTTGTCATCCAGTCCAATCAGTTCCCAGAAACGCCCTTGCCGTCTAACTGAAGAACCAAGGTCAGTATCTAGAACTGTATAACGGTCAATCATTTGTTGTAAAATATTCTCAAACTCACTGTCTGTAGTGAATGTAGAAGCAGTTGGTGCTTCTTGCAATAATGTTTCTACTAACTCTCTCCTAATATTTTCTTCTTCCTCACTCAACTGTGGTTCAAGTCCAAACCATAGAATTTCTCCACCAGAGCCAGTTTCATCTTCTGGGGGTTCATAAATGTGAATAAAAATAGGCTCTTTAGCGGAATAAATCAAATTATATGGACGCGTTTTTTTGGCGCCTCGGTCTAGTGGACCATAATAAATAGGCCTTGAGCCATATTTACTTTCAAAGTCTCTGACCCAATCTGCTACGTGAGGGAATGCAGCCATTACGCTGTTAAGGTCTCCCTTTGCAAAACGTGGTTCATCTGCCATCTAATCCCTCCTCAACTTACCGCCGTAATATCTACGATGAAGCCCATGCTTGGCTCAACTCTCCATCCAACGGATGTTTGTACAGGGCCAGCAGCCCTCAAGAATCTAGTAACTACAATATTACGCTTCAGGTCTCCACCAATAAGTGTGGTTGACAAATCAAGAACAACTTCAGCAGATGCCCTGAGTGAATGTAGTAACTTGTGATCCATTTCATCAGGGTCAACACATAGCATAATTGACCTACCTTCCGAAGATATTTTCCGAAGGTTCTGCATCATTTGGAATCTTTGTGCTTCATCTAAGGAATCAGGCATTAAAGCACTAGCGGAATCTAGTATTATGACGTCTGCTTGAGAAACAGCTTCGCTGTTGAGTACATCTTCAATACCAACATCTATTCTTGCTTCTGCAACAGTACCAAAGCGACTAAAAATCATCAATTGACCATCCCTAATCTCTTTGGTAACTCCATATCCAATGGCTTCCATTTGTTCAATCCAACCTCTAGTAGTAAGTTCGGTTGTAATAACAAGAACCTTTGTTCCGTTTTCTAACATACCATGTACTAAGCGTTGAGAAATTAATGACTTCCCGCCACCTACTACTCCTTGTAAGACATATAGTGAACGATTTGGCAATCGAAGACCCATCGTATCTGCGAGTGAATCGGTTTCAACATCAAATGGAAACCCATCCTCTACAGGTTTGTGAGGGACGAAAAGTGGGTTATCTTCAGGATTCATTAAGCCTCACCTCTTGAATAACAATAGTTTGTCCAGTATATCCACCAACTGATATTGATTCGGCAAATATTGAAAATGATACTTCCGTATCATCGGCAAATGCCCAGGTACCTGAAACTTCAACCTCGAGAAGTTGTCCTGTCCCCCAAATCACACCGGTGGGTAAAACTGTAGTTGAAGTGTCAGCATCCAGTATTACTTCACCGTTCAATTGAATGAATAATGAAGATTCATCGATTTCATATAATCCCGTATTTTGAAGATATAAGGTAATCTTCTCATCGGCAGGGTCTGAAGTATCATATTCAACATTGGATAGATCTCCTGAAAAATCCATTTCTGTGTTCAAATCAGCTTCATCGCCGCGTTGTTGTCGGTCCATAGCAGTCACCATTTCACCCCATTGAGATATCAATACGGCTGATACAGTTCCTGAAACTAGAAGCGCTGTTGCCAGGAAGATAAAGGATGATGCTCCGCCGTCTGCCATTAATCACACCTCAAGCTAAAGCCCTCGCTAAATTAAATCCATGAGAGGATACCGCCATAGTAGTAAAAGTGGAGGAACCAAATCCTCTCCATACTATGTTGACAGTTTCCCCAGAATACCAATTTGTTGTTGTCCCTGCAACGAGTGTATCCATCGAACTAGCAGTTGATCCATCGACAAAGAACCAGACCTCTTCTTGTGGAAGAGTCACTGGTCCATTATTTGTCACATTAGTATGGATAACTGTTCCTAAAGTGGATTGTAAGTTTGCTACTGTAACCCCTGGTGGCGGACTATCTACCTGAATGGTCGGTGGAGGGGACGAGTAATTTCCATGACTGGTGATTGTCACGGTATTAATTCCTCCAAGACCATCCACGGTAAAATCCGCAGTGAAGCCACCAGCAACGATAGTACTCAAGGTACCATCAGTATAGCCAGCGCCGCCATCTACGATTGTAATAGTAATTACAGCTCCTTCCCAAATTGTCGCATCATCTATTGTGAATGAAGGTAAAGGGTCATTGGCCGAATCAAGAGCATCTAGTGATGAGTCCATCCTAACATCTAGGGTAGTAATTGCCAAAGCAAAAACTACCATTAGGGATGTACCCACTATTAGTCCTCCAATTCCGACCGATGCGCCCATTTCACTCTTCACCTCGAAGATTCTTTACTTCGCGCCAAGATGTAACCAATGCTGAAAAAGATAGCAACTCCCTATGTGAGAGGTGGTCTTCCAGTGCATTTTCTGTTTCACCAGGAGAAGCAAGTTGAACAATTGCTAAGACTGATTTACCTTCATCACTAGTTAGCATACCTGATTTGATAGCCTTCTGCGCAAAACTAACTGCTGCCATTCCAGACATATTGTCCAGAAGTAGTGCCGCTATTGTTGGCGCTCCAACATGATTTGCCGTAGTCGTTGGCCCTGTTGAAGGGGCGACTAGGAAAGGGTTGGCTGCTAGTGCTTGGGCTTCATATAATTCTACTAATGGTGCTTCATCTTCACCTTTGAGTCTTTCAACTCCTCCAGTTGTGATTACTTCACCATCAGATGTCACTATACGATCTCCAATATTCCCGTCAACATCTTCATCAGAGATTATCTCTCCATCCGCTCCAACCTTAGGAGCATTATGGTTTACTGAGATTCCTTCTTCGATTCGAACTTCGACCATCCTTAGTACGTCCTCGACCATGTCAAGGCGACTACTGATTAGTCTCTCCAGTCCTGATGTATCGACTTGGGCATTGACAGTAGATTGTTGAGGCGCAACAGGGTTCAAACTGGAAGCCACTGTTGGCACACTACCTATACTATTCAATTTCGCTCTTGTCGGACTCGCTGATATCGTCCATGCATCTTCTTCGCTTAGCTCACCCTCTTCTGGGAGAGGTACTTGTTCAATGGCCACATTGGCCATGATTTTCAAGCGTTCTTCACTAAGTTCAGCATCTGCATCTCTAATATTTCCTGAGTTATTTCCAAATGGCCAAGCCATTAAAATACCTCCTGCTGCCAAGAATATAATTCTTTAACAGCAAGAAAAATCAGATGACTGGGGTTCCAGTTGTTGCGCCAGTTGGTACAGACAATGTCTCGAAGGTTGTGCCTCCCCTCTCAACGTGTATGTAAAGTTGAGCTTCGCCACCTCCTACTGCTGCTGCATCACAGATGTTAGCTGCAATCTGTATCTTGTATGCATTCTGAACAGTCATTGTTCCAACACCAGCTCCGAAAGCCGAAACTGATTGAAGTTGTACATTAGCAGCTGTGAAAGCAGCAGCACTGTCTTCATATCCTACACCTGCTGTACAGAACAATTGCCACGAAATAGTAGTAGCAAGAATTGAACTACTTCCTGCTGCTAATCTAACGTAAAGAACGTAATCATTACCACCATCAACATATCCTTGCATTACAGATAACTTACCAGACAATTCGTCGGATGTTTGGTCACCTGTGTTTTGAGCATTTTGTTGTAGTTTTTCAGCAGTTTGAATAATAACGGCTGATGCAACGGCAGCAACCAAAATTAGAGAGATAAATACAATCATTGCACCAATACCTATAGCGCCCCATGTATCTTGTTCTTGAGAATCGTTTGCGGATCTCACACTACCACCGCCCCTGCTGCTATGGAGGAACCGTACGTTAGTACTTCGTAGGTAAATCCAGAGTTACCTGCTGCCAAAGTCAAGAAGTGATTTTGGTTTGCAGTTGGAGCGCAGTTATTTGCGGTCAATGTGCTTCGATAAACTTGTCCAGCAAGTGCTGGACCTGCTCCACCGTTCGCTGAAACTGTTGCAGTATTGGTACCAGCTGAAGCTAGTGTTCCTGCATCAGCACCAGGTCCGGCTGCTTGGCATGTTATCGACCATGCTACATTAGCGAATGCTACTGATTCTGACCCAGGAGCTAATTCCCATGTCATTCTCAATGTACCTGCATTATCAACAACAATACTCAGTGGCAATATTTTAGATGCCATTTGGTCTTGTGTTTGCTCACCGGTCGTCTGTGCGTTTTGTTGCAACTTCTCAGCAGTCTGAATAATGACCGCTGAGGCCACCGCTGCGACTAGGATTAGCGCAATGAATACAATCATCGCACCAATACCCATAGCAGCGAGGGTCTCGCTATTTTCTTCTTTTATTTCTTTATTATTTTTCATATTTTTCACCTTTTTTGTTTTTATTACTCGTCCTCCCGCTCCTTGCGGGTGGAATTGGATATGGGCTTAGGAACGACCCCCTCTGCCCATGTCGATGGCCAGTTGCATTCTAATTACTGCAACCTCATCGGGGGATAACCGTTCCACAAAGGGAACTTTAGCCGTAGTATAACCAGGAGGTAACCACGGCGTGAGTATGATATCTGCTAATGGCTCCATAGAACGATTCTGCGCTCTTATGGTAACTGTAACTTCGCCAGAGCGCATCTCGTAACCTGTTGAGACCGCTAACTTACGAGATAGAGGGATTTCGTCAGCACCGAACCTTTCAGAGGACTTGATCTCGAACCTGAGAGGAAGGTTTCCTCCTGGTGCTATTATTGGCAGGTCAACTGAACGTGGTTCGGAATACCAGCCTTTTGGTACTGGCGGGGCAAGCCGCATTGCAGGCATAGCAATTGGACCGTCGTTGATTAATCTAACAAGAAGAACACCTGTGTCGCCTCCTGCCGGCCATCTTGTATCGATTCCAAGCCAAAAATGTCGGAAAAAGAATGGATTTAGAGTCGAGGTATTACCACCTATCAAGTCATCAACAAGATATTCAACTTCATTTGCTGCTTGGCTAACATCGCCAATCTCTGCTGCTGATGTTGCATTTCTCAATCTTAAGAGAATATTTTCAACTTCATCTCTTTCGACATTCTTTTCTTTAAGCAGACGATGAAGCATAGCGATACTTCTTCTTAGGTAAAGGACATCCTCCTCGAGTGTGACAAGTGCTTTTTCTGCCTTGTGGACACTCTTTTTCGCCCGGCTTAATTTGTGCATAGAAAGGAACTTCTTGGCTTCCATTATGTCGATTTCCGTAGCAGCAAGTGAATTGGTATCATCTTGAATTACACTTTGAACTATGTGCTCAAGTTGATTGGATGCATTATGTATTCTCTCATTAGATTCTTGTATTTCTGCAGAAGGTTGTGGCTCTTCAAACATTTCTTCATGATAGTCATCCTCGTCCTGCTCGAGGATTTCTTCATGAGATTCTTGGGTGAATTCACCCTCAGAGGAATGGTTTTCATCAACAATCTCTTCAGCCTGTTGCTCAACCTCTTGGATAGTAATTTCTTCAACCTCTTGTATCGGAATTATGATATTCTCGATAGCAAGTTCTTCTATTTCCTCCTCAGACATCATCTCTCACCTCCTCATCACCAAGTATTCCATCAATACTCAAATTATCTAGCAAACCAGATTCAATTCCAACTGGTGGGTCATCAAATATTTCGCTTAGGTCAATTCCTTCATTAGCCAAGTCATTGAGTAATCTAGCTGGGTCACTCAAGTCTCTCTCGATACGAGTTGCTTTGACTTCAATGTCAGTTAATCTCCCATATAGGCCGCCGTAAAGACTGTCTGCACGCTTTACAAGTATCCAGACGCCTATGGTTACAATACCAACATATCCGCTAAGAGATACAAGGTTAGCTTTGTTCATTTCCAATTGTGGAGGTATTCCTAAGACCACTCCTAACATTCCAAGTAGTGGTAGAGAAAGAATTATCCTTAGTTGCCTACGGCTATCTGCAAGTGCTTGGAAGTGGTCGGCATATAGGGTAGAAACACCCTTACGCGCTCTTTGGTAGTCCTCATGGATCAATCTAAATTCATCCGTACTATTCCAAGCCATCTTCCAAACCATGAATGCTGCTACTAGTAAGACCAAAGGCCCCCAGAATAGAACATTAATCAAGTGGAATGCGAATCCTAATCCCAATATCCCTGAATAAACTGCAAATAATTTGAACTTCTCATTTTGACCAGTAAGGCGGCCTAGAATTAGCGAAAGAAGTGTAAATATAATAAATGCAACAAAGCTTGAAGATTGGTCAGGAGACCAAGAATAAACTTCATCTTCGTAAATTAATTTATCATTACCAACTACATTCTTTGACAAAAATATTGGATTTATCTCGACAATACAGGTGCCATCGATGGATTGAGCCCACCAATCTATCTTATCGGTAGTCAAATTCCATTGAACTGTAACTTCTTCATCCGGTCCAAGTTGAGTTATTGGTATTGGAACGGTATTGATAGTAGAGCCAGAACAATCTGCATCTACTTGGAATATGAGTGCTTGAGAAGTACCTTCATTTCTTATTGTAGCACTAAGTACTGAATCTGTACCTTCTTGTAATGTACCCTCGCTAATCCAAACTTTCTTGACTGCAGGGTCTGCGTAAACATCCAGTTCAAATCTGAATGTTTCATTGAAAGATTCAGTATATCCTGCGTTTTCAGTCGGATGGAATAATTTGAATTTCAAATCCCAACCATCTTCAGTGATTAGATTTGGTTTATCTGGCATATCAACTGAAATTCTAATCAGGTTAGGATTCCAAGCAGCGGTTTCGGGTAGAGTATATCTAAACTCAGAACCTCCAGTAGTACTGCCACAATCAACGTTGATTAGAGGGAGTGAATAACTGGATACTGAACCATTAATTTCATCGATTAATAGAGTGAAAGTCCAAGGATAATTAGCAGAGTCCAAGCCATTTTGCTGGAAATCGAACAATCGTGTAGCAGAACATAATTCAAACTCATAGGCCACTGGAGTTGATGGACCTCTAGGAATGTGAGAATAAATCATATTCAATTCAACAGGTCCGCCGTCTTGAGTGGGTTGTAATACATAATCACTAATCTTGAAGAATCTCGACATTACCAAAGTTGAATTTAGATATTCTATGCCTTCAACAGAAGAGTCTTGGGGTGTCAGTTTCACTACCAAGTGAGAGGTCAAATCTAAGTCCGGAGTTTCATCATCTGCAAGAACGATAAATTGGAAGCTGACATTGGAATTACGAGGTAGTACCAGTTTAGAAGGACCTTCTACAAACACCCAGTCATTACTTGAAGTGACAAATCCTGGCTTGAAAATCTCATAGGTTATATCGACTGTTACATTCTTATTCCCAACATTGACTATCGTTGCATCCCATGTTCTATTGGTTTGCCTACTGAACTCCACTTCATCGGGCCAATTACTTACTTCAAGCATGAACATTGGAGAAATTACTAATCTAACATTAACAATATCTGCTGTAAGGTTGGTTAGGGGATATGCGAGGCGTATTGTGAGGTTATGTATTGAACCGTTTTCAAGCCCTTCACTATCAGCAATTTCCGGAACTTTTACTGTAACACTGCCTTGTAGAACTTGGTCTTTGATAAGAGTTAATGACTGTGTATTTGGAACAACTTCCCAGTCCCCTTCTATGCTAGTGATTACATCAAAGTTTTCCGCTAAGTTACCAAGGTTGGTAACTGTAAAGTTTACTATTTGGTCTTGACCAGGAAGGACCCCCATCTGGAAAGGAGCATCGATTACTAACGAACTTTGTTCACTAACATTAGCGACTATGTTGGCAGAAAGGTTGACGCCCGTATCTGTTGAAACCCAAACTGTTGCCATGTAAAATGAATCGGAATCGGCATCTTCTGCAGCGCTCATACGGACTTTAATGGAATCCTCAAACCCTGGGGCGATTATAATCTCATTAGGTGTTTCGAGAGTGAATTCTACACTACCGCTCTGTGAATCGTCTAGCCAAATCGAATAAGTTGCAGGAGCATTACCTGTATTAGTCACATAAACTCTTGTTAATGGAGACTCCATTTGTGATGTATTTATTGGAACTGTCTGATTGGTAGGAGATAGTGTTGCATTGATGAAAGGACCAACTCTAATATTTACTGTTTCAACCCCAATTAGTAGACCTGAGTCTTTATCTTCGACCTTGATATTGATTGGCTGTATAGTATAGGCAGGTGCGAAAGGATCACTCGTTACCGTGAGCCTAAATTTGGTTGTGTGTGATGAGCCAACTGCAGGATAATCTGCTACGTCTGCAGAAAGGTCATCGATTAAACTAGATGTTTCAGTGGTAGTGTTTAGAGATGTAATCCAGCCGTTGGGTAAATCATCTAGAATTGTTAACCGGTAGGATGTCAAATCATTTCCAGTGTTGGCGAATTCTAAATCATGCCACTTCTCTTCGCCAAGAGGCACATCGAACGGGCCCGTATCGATTATTTCCGCTCCTTGGATTGAAGGAACCCCAATAGTGATATTTCGAGTTACTGAAGAAACCAGAACATTAGGAATTGTTGGACCTTTTAGGGTAGGCGTGGATGTTAAAGAGATAGTAATGACTCCTGCCAGCGGATAATCATCTGCTGGTCCTTGAATCCCTAGAGCCGCTGTTTTACTATCTCCTAAGGAAAGGTCTTTGAAGTTCCCCGGTGATATTTCTGCTGACCATCTATCCGCCTCCAAGAAACCTCCGCTGTTTAGAGCGGCAAATGAAACGCTTCCGATAGTAAGAGTTGAGTCTAGTTTATTGGTTAGCGCCCCGTCTAAGTTGTGCCTAACTTGTACCTCAAGAGGCCATGGCATATCTAATCCTTGGCCATTCTTGGCAGCAATAACATCCTCTGTAGTTAATTCAATATGCTCTCCTCTAAGTCCTGGGTCTACAACTATTACAGGCCTGACTTCTAACTGACTTGTAGAAGTTGAAGGCAGCCCACCGTTACTTGGAACTGCTTGAACCCAGACATTGAGTACGTCTCCAGCTCGATTATACTCGCTGGAATCTAAAGGCATTTGAATGGGCGGCACGGTCACTTGAACATCGAAAGTGACGGCATCGGAATCATTTACAACCCCTGTCATAGTAGTGGATAGGTCTACTGACCAGTTACTAGCGCCCACTGAAAGACCCGCAGATAATGTGAACGAACCAGGAACATTTCCAGTATTAGATAATGTTGCGGTGAAGTTGGTTTGTTTACCTGGGGTCACCATAGTAGTTGCTCCAGGCATAGAAATAGTTGATTCATACAATTCCCCTGCCATAACTCTAGCCGAAGATGTGAGAGTGTAACTTCCGCCAACGGATTGTAGAGTTACAGTAATCGTATCAATTTGGGAACGAAGTGCTGCTGCTGGAACTGTTACTGGGACTAAAATAGTAGCGCTTGAGTTAGGTGAAAATACATTTGTTGATGGGTTAGGGGTGTGAGGCTGATTCCATCCAAGTACACTGGATACTGCAACCGAGAATGAGTCACTAACAGCGCCCTTATTGGTTACAATAAATGTTAGAGTTGTAGTCAACCCTGGCTCTGTAGTTCTATCGGCAGGAGTAGATAAATCACCGATGAAGTCGGAGAATTCAATACTCAGTTGTTGAACCTGCTCTTTGTAAGTCCAAAGTCCTGTACCGTTGTAAATCACCGATGCAGTAAGAGTCCAAGCACCAGTCATCAATTTATCGATTGTAGTTGACAAAGTACTACTTGAGGCTGGGAGGAAGAGTGAGCCTGGTTTAATGATTTTTTCGCCAGACCAGAACGTTTTAACATTCGAAGGGTCAACCGTATTTACGAATTCTAGTTCAAATACCGAGACAATATCTTTGACTCCGCTATTGATTACTGTAGCATTGAAAATCGGAAAACTATCTGTAATTCGAGTTGCAGTGGCTCCCCCTATTGGCTGTGGGATGGTATGGCCAAGGGTTTCACCCATCATGAATGGAGGTGAAGATACATCGAAGTCGATACGCCTCTCATCATTAGCGGAGTTAGTATCAATCCCTTGGGCTACAACTCTTGCAAAGAGTGTTTGACCCTCTCCAGGTGATGCGGTCCATGCGATAAGAACTGGATTTGATGAGGAAGAACTCAACACATTCCCTATGTTTACTGTATTTACTACGGTCTCTCCAGCAGTTGGGGAGCCTCTGTGGACTAGTGAAACCGATACGACGCCATCAGCAGAACCGGTGTTAGAAACGACAATTCTTGCAACATGAGTTTCGTTTTCAACTTCGATACCGCCACTATTGGAGACAGAGCCTGCGCCATCCAAAGTAAATATAGAAACACTGAAATCCGGATTTGAACGAGCTGAAGTCTGCTCACCGGCACTCACCATAGGGGTGATTGCAGGTGCTAAGAACAACAGAACCATCATGACGCCAAATGCCATTTTAGAGTATTTATTACGCAGAAGTTTCCCCTCCTGGTGCTTCGAAATTATCGATACGTACTTTCTTCCCTTGGCGTTTCCATTGCGCCAAAAGTTGGTCTAGTAATCGACCATGCTCAGTATCGGTTATTCCGAGTCTTCTACGCTCTTCCCAAAGAAGAAGTTGCTCGGTCCTGGTAAGTAGGGCGTCTCTGAGATATAATTCGAGTGTTCTACGGTATGCATCACGATCCGATATAGCATATACAATCAGGTCTCCTGGAAGTTGGTCAGCACGGTTTTGTATGATGTTTCCAAGCGTTAGCGCCTCATCATAAGTGAGGTTACGCTTATCCAAGTCTGACTGAATGGAACTTGCTATTTGTTGTAGTTCATACTTGCCTGGAGCACGTTGAACTTGCTTGAAGAAGCGGCGGGCCTTGCGAGACATTCGTAGACCTACCATGAACAATCCTTGAACTAGGCAGTTCTTGAAAGAATCGGTAGTCAATAGTTATATTACTCATGTTGACGATGTTTTTATTCAAACTGCATATTGCGGCCACTGAAGCATTATTTGGTGTTAACAAAGTCGAAAAAGTATTAATTTGATAGCAAAAAAGCCAAACTCTTGTATTTTGAAATAATGCAACCTTTGATGAGTGATAAACATCACGAATATCTATGTCCGAAGTTACTACCTTACAAGTAGCCCAGCCAGCACCACGATTCTCATGCCTTGACTCCAAAGGTGAATCTCACGATCTTGAAGCATACATGGCTGAAGGTAAGTCTGTAATTTTATATTTCTACCCGCGTGACTCAACGCCAGGTTGTACAACTCAGGCCTGTGACTTTAGAGATTCAATGGCTCGTTTAAACCAAGGTGATTATATCGTTCTTGGAGTTTCGAAGGACTCGGTTAAATCTCATGACAAGTTCATATCCAAGAAAGAGTTAAACTTTCCACTCCTAATGGATGAAGATGGTTCTCTGCATGAAGCGTACGGGACTTGGAGACTAAAGAAAAACTATGGAAGAGAGTACATGGGATGTGCTCGCTCTACCTTTGTCATAAATTCTGAAGGCAATATTTCTTGGGTTCGATATAATGTCAAGGCCAAAGGTCATGTTGAAATGCTGATGAGAGAAATTAGTGTAGAGTGAGTGTGAAAGCATGGGTGAACAAAACCCGTATCCTAAAAATAGGATTTCTTTGCCCAATAGAAGTGTTGCTTGGTCTCCATGCATGATAGGAGAAAATCTTTCACATGGTCAAGAATGTTCGATTGCATCACTTGCTCACATAGGAAGAAATGTCTCCATGGGTGATAAATGTCGTATACAAGGAGGCGCTTATATCGCCGATGAAACCAGTTTAGGAGATGGTGTTTTTATTGGACCAAATGCCACATTACTCAATGATAAATATCCGCCCTCAGGGAACTCGAAGTATTGGATGCCTGTGGTGATTGAGGATGATGCTGTGATCGGCGGAGGAGCGACTGTTATTGCTGGATGTATCGTCGGCAGTGGTGCAGTTCTTGGCGCTGGTTCTGTACTAACCAAGAATATTCCAAATAATGAAGTATGGGCAGGTAATCCTGCTAAATTCTTGATGAACAGGGAACAATATAATTCAAAACGGGATAGCTCCTGAATAGATATACCAAGGTGATGACATGGATAGAAAAGGCATAGTAGCAGACTTTCTTCAAAGATGTATAAATTACTCAGAGGCTTCCATCTCTCGTAAAGAAAAGCGAGGCGATGTTGAAGAAATTGATTCTTGGAAAACCTATCAAGAATTTACCAAACACGCACTGATGGAAGTTCATACCGGGAAATTAGACTCTTGGTTTGAAAAAGAAAAACCTACAGAAACCAAACCACATAACAGAATTGATGTAATGACTCTTGAGCATAGAGAAAGAGCAACATGGCTTTCAGGAATCCTCTCTCCTCGCCCGTTAGTACTGGCCTCTACCAAGAATAGTGAAGGATTGGGCAATCTTGCTCCGCTAACCTCTGCAATGGCTGTTTCAACAAAGCCACCATTGATGATTGCATCCTTGAGTCAAGGAAAAAATGGCCGCCAAAGAGATACTTTGAATAATCTTCGTGAAACTAAAAAAGCCATTTTACATATGATGCCTAGTACTCTTGAAGCAGTTGATTGGGTGGATACAGCAGGAACGCCAATACCACCAAGTGAAAGTGAATGGGATTTGACTGGTTTAGAATCAAGTGAAGAGGAACCAATGTTGGTAAAACAGGCTGTTGCTGCGATTGAAGTCGAATATTTGGAAGAGATTAAACTCCCTGATGCAGTTGCTAAATTAGTAGTGCTAAAAGTCACACATATCTGGACATCCCTAGACCAAGCTCCACTCTCGGGATTAGATATTTTGTGCCAGCATGGACTTGATAGATTGACACCTACACCAGAAAATTGGGGTAAAACAATTGACAAGCATTATGGCTGAATCAATTTTCTGTCAATTCATTCCACATTTTTTGAAGGCCTTGTTGTAAATCAACAGTAGGCATCCATCCAAGTAGTCTTTTGGTAGTTTCAATATCAGGTAATCGCCTCTTAGAGTCACCAAAGTATCCTGTACCAAATTCGACTTTTGATTCTTCCTTACCAGAGGCAATTACTACTTTTTCTGCCAATTGAGAAATACTTACTTCTTCGGTAGAACCTATGTTAAAGGCAACTCCTGAAAGGTTACTACCATCGAGGCCTTTGTCTAATAATCCAGATTTTACAAAGCCGTCAGTTACGTCGTCTATCCAAGTGAATGAGCGAGTTTGCGAACCGTCACCATGGACAAGTAATGTTTCATCATTGAGTAGTTTATGGAAAAATATCGATACAACTTGCCCGTATTCATCGCCAACTAAACGAGGTCCATATGCATTAAATGGTCTGACGATTCTAACATCTAGGCCGTCTCTAGCAGCATGTTGGCAAGCAACTTCATCAAGATACTTACTGGCACCATATGAATGCCTTTGGTGTTCGGCAGGATCGGTAAATTGCATCATATTACCATCTCTAATTGGTTGCTCTAAAGCTTCACCAAATGCTTCTGGAGAAGAGGCTAAAACATACCTGGCGTCATGAGCCATTGCCAACTCCAAGGTACGAAGCGTACCATTGATATTGACATCGATAACAGAATGCGCAGCTTCATGAAACCATTTGGTTCCATTTACTGCCGCTAAATGAAAGACTAAATCCAATCCACCAAGTAACTCGACAACTCCGTCAAGTGCGTCAACTTCTCTAACATCAGCATGAACAAAAGTAAAATTATCCTTATCCAATACCTGTACTAAGTTTTCTTTTCGACCTCTAAAGAGTGAATCTAGAGCCACTACATTATGGCCCATGTCGACTAAAGATTGACACAAAGATGAACCAAGAAATCCGGCACCGCCGGTAACAAGGATTCTAAGTTCACTCATATTCCCACCTAATTGGAGTTACGCTCAAGTATCTTCACTGTGATAATTCCATCTTTGCGATTCATCTCAATAAGGTCACCATCATTTATTTCCATACATGGGTCTTGGTCAAAACCATGCCCATATGGAACATCGAGTAACGAACATGCTGGTAGAGTTAGAGGGCAAACATCTCTATTTATGATTGCTTTAGGACCTTTACCAGTGTATACAAGACCCATCAAAACAAATGGTGCAACTGTTGAACCCGAGCCTTTAGGATAGATAAGAATCGTATCTTCTATCGCTCTACCATCCAAAGGATGACCTGTTTCTTCAATCACTCCGCTATCTCGATTCACATATCCAAGGTATGTGATTGGAACATCGCTAACCATCGCTTTTCCAGTCACTATGAAGTCAGTTTGACTTTCCAAACCTGCCCCAGTTAGACTATTTAATCCGCTCTTGAGAGTCTTTGCCGACTCGTGTTGTGGTTGCGACTTAGTCTCCAATACAGGAGTTGGGCCTGCTGAAAGTGATGCATCAAAAGCATGAGCAACACAATCTTGAATATTCATTACACTGGTGGGTAAGCGATTTAATCCACTGGTCAAATAATGTTCTGCCTTCAGTGAATTGGTTAGAAGATGATTGTAATGCTCTCTATTGTATGGTGTTACTTCAGGACATGTATCTCTAAGAATTACTGCTCCTGCATCTTCGAGGATATCGAGACTACCATCACCTTTGGCTAAATCGAAATTGGTTTGACTAGTGAAAACCCACAACCTCTCATTAGGTATTTTCTGACCCATTTCAGCATATGAACGAACTGCTGATGCTGTCCTTCGAATCTCTTCTGCACTCGCTTGAGGGCATCCAATTACAATCAAATCGACTTGGCCTTTGGGTGCTAACTCCTCATACCTCATCATCAATTCTTTTTTACCAAAAGTAAGTTCACCTTGCCAACCACCTTCTGGAGCAGCCCAAGTGCCATCATCATTGAGAGATAGTGGAGGGTCAGCAGAGTGACCTTGAGCCCATAGCATAGGTGTACCATAATTGGCAGCAGCAGAAGTTAATGCTTTTTTGGAGGCAAAAGAAGCGTGAGAAGGTAAGCCATGAATCAATGGCATTGGACCCCAAGGAAGTTTCCAGTTTGGCAATACTTGTTTACCAATCCAATCTCCAAGAATAGACCAATCTGAAAGACTGTTAAGTTCACAGGTAACCTCAACAATAATATTTGGAATACGGTTTTCTTCAAGATGGAGTCCCCATCTTGGAGCATAGCCAGTTAGTGCAGTTGCCAAAGCGGACAGACCGGATTCTCGATTAGTGATTAATGAAGTCCATGAATTTGAAAAGCAGACTGCATTAGATTCTGCCCATGAAGCGATACCTGATGGTGATTCTACCCCTCTATCATAAGGGGTGCAAGATAGAGTAGTTTCAATTCCAAGTTGTTCATAGGCCTGGATAATTTCAAATTGTTGTTCCAAGAAGTTTGGCCATGCTATATCCATTTCTTTCATTCTTTCTTTATCACAACCAGCAGAATTCAAGGTAGTTGGAATCACAACTTTTCCTTCTGTATCACCTGATAAGTCTGAAAGGAAGCGACGTAATCCATGACCACCAGTGATTACTGAGACTCCTGAAACATGAGCATTATCTACTTCGATAAAGCCATCAGAATGTGCAGTATAAGCCAAATCTACCACTAAGCGAGCACCTTTTTGCCTGGTATGACCTTCCTCCCCACGTAGTTGTGCAGAAAGTCTAGTGGGTAGGTCCATGTTTGTGGGGACAGGTCAAGATTGATGAAACCACCCCTTGGCTAGTTCCAATAAGTTACGAAAAGTGACCGAAGGTTTTGATACCGTTGAGGGTGTTAGTTGATTTCATGACTAACCCTCATACACATGATAAACAAGCCCCTATTGCAGGAGAACCTGCTACTGCTCAACCATACAAGAATCTCCCCTCACTGAGAGAAAATAGAGCAAACCTATCTGATTCCTTTGAAGGTGAAGAACAAAGTGAAAAAGTAAACAAAAAGTCTCGTTCAAAATATTTGGTGTTCTTTCAAGTAATCATCATAGCCTTAGCATTAGCAATGTCAACATATTCTATTCTATTAACCGATTCACTAGAACAGAATAAAGGTATTTCTGGAAATGACGGATACGAAGTATTGGTAAGAACCGAAGGGAGAGATGCTGACCATATCTGTACTCAGGGTGGCGCTGATATTTTTATTGGAAATGATGCTAATGAAAATGGTATTTTAGAAGAATTGGAAGTCACTTCAACCACTCGGATTTGTCATGGTAAGGAAGGATTATCGGGACCTCAAGGAGCGACTGGTCCAAATGGATTCACAGGTATAGGCAGCATGATAGAAACTGAAGAAATAGAATTTGGTAACATCTCCTGCAATTATGGCGGGTTGAAGATAATGAGTGGACTGGATAATAATTCGAATGACATCTTAGAGCCTGAAGAAGTTTTAGATGAAGAAATTCTGTGTGATGGGCAGATTGGAAGTAATGGAAGCAATGGGATTAATGGCACTCAAGGCGCTCCTGCTTTAGTAAAAAAGAGTAGTCCACCTGCTCATCTTTGTTCAAATGGAGTGATTCTTGAATTTGGAGTCGATGATGGTCTTGGTCTTGCAACTGCCATGGATGGAGTGCTACATCTTGATGAGATTCGTGAAACATTGAATATTTGTTCTCAGCCCCTCAATAGTGGATTGATTAGTGATTTTTCTGTAGGAATAACTAACGGAATGAATTCTGCATGCGATTCAATGAACTGGTTGGAGAGTAAATCAATACTGATCAGTGCTGGTAGTAATGGTCTGAATGGTTGTGAACTATGGGTTAGTATGGGCACCTTATCTTCTACATCACTTCTCATGGATATCAATCCATCAGGAGACTCAACACCAGGGCATTGGATGGGAATGCATGAACTGATTAACGATGATAATGGAATGGTTTTCTTTGATGCTGATGATGGAGTCAATGGAAGAGAAATGTGGGTCTCAGATGGAACTTCAAGTGGAACTCAGCGAATTACCTCAATCAATGGGGCTGGAGATGGTTTAACAATTAATTCTAAAATCTCCTCTTGGATGAACGGCGTAGTATTTACCAATGCCGAAAATGAATTCATTTGGAGTAATGGTACGACTACTGTAGAACTATTTGATGCTCCCTTCTTTTCTTCGAGTATGCAAGTAATTCTAGATTCTTCAGCATCTGATATTTCCGTCCATTCTCTAACAAATTTATGGCCTAGTGAAACAGGTTTATGGTTTTCAGCTGCTACTACTACAATGGATTTTGAAATGCATCATATCTCCAATACTGGAGTACTAATCTCATGGGACCTAAACAGTCTTGAAGGAAGTATGCCAGATTCTTTTACCATTCATGGAGCAAATAATATCGTGATTGCAGAAGATGGAAATAACGGTCGTCAGTTAGCCCGTCTCAATCTTGATGGCAGTCATAATTGGCTGACTTCTCTAACATTACAAAGTAATGGTGCTGCGGCTACTAATGTAGGTTATAATATAGGATTGAAAGCGACTGGTGACGTCCTTGTCTTCGATGCACAGACCAGTGGTGTGGACACCACGCTCTGGGGATTTAATTTGACAACTAATATTGCTCAAGAATTATCTACTGATATTTTGGCACCAGGTGAGAATGCTGGAGCAGTAATCTTAGATGGAAAGGTATGGTTTGATTGCGTCACTCCTACTTCAGCAACTGAACTATGCTTTAGCGATGGCACAACACTGGGAAGTAAAATGGCATATGAATTCCAACCTGGAATCAGTAGTTCAGATATTCGAGACATAGCAATTGTCAATAACCAACTATTAATTATCGCCGATGGTGAAAAGAATGGTATTGATTCAGGACATTGCTTGTGGATATTGGATATTCAAAGTTGGCAAGCAAGCATGGTTTATGACCCGTGGCCAGGAGTGGGCAATAACTCTCAATCTAGTACGTATGGCGGATTAGAAGTTTCTGAGGATATCGTATTCTTTATCGCCAATAATGGGATCAGTGGCCATGAAATTCATTCTTGGAGTCCGCTGGTATTGAGTAGTGATTGGTTGATTTGGTGAACATCCCTACGTCCGATGCAGTGAGGGCATGAGACTCCAACAACGTAATGCTCAGATTTCTGGTCTTCTACATGCAAAGGATTTCTGCACGCAAAGCACTGTGCTACTTCGGTTTC
The DNA here is from genome assembly GCA_949372655.1 of Candidatus Poseidoniaceae archaeon. Lineage (GTDB taxonomy): Archaea > Thermoplasmatota > Poseidoniia > Poseidoniales > Poseidoniaceae > MGIIa-L1. The sequence continues at coordinate 73,968 of CASIAI010000002.1, read as the reverse complement.
ATCCAATTCCGGGTTTACTGCTACTCGGTGGTCAAAAACAAAACAGTCACCGTTCCAGTAGTCACCACCAACCTCTTCAAAATAACCAAGAATACCACCTTTGAGTTGTTTGACATTAGAGAATCCTGCATCCATCATAACGACACTGGCCTTCTCACAACGAATTCCACCAGTACAGAACATTACAACAGGAATATCTTTCAAATCCTCTGACATCTTATCAATCGCTCTAGGGAAATCACGGAAAGACTTGATATCTAGTTCCATAGCATTTTGAAAAGTCCCAATCCTACATTCATAGTCATTCCTTGTATCCAATACTAGTACTTCTTTACCCGCATCTAGCCAATCCTTGAATTCAGTAGGAGTTATTTCTTCGCCGGTATGTTGTGCTGGCTTGATATGGTCAAGTCCGATAGAAATTATTTCTTTCTTCAAGCGGACATTCATTCGATTGAAGGGCTGATAATCCGTATAGGAGGTTTTCAAAGTAAGGTTGGCAAACCGCTCATCATGATTGAGATGTTCTACAAAAGAGTCGATTGAAGGTTGTGCACCAGCAAGGAAAAAGTTGATTCCTTCGTGGGAAAGTAATATCGTACCTTTGAGATTTAACTTATCACAAACATCTCTGAAAGGTTGTCTTAATTCATCTCTATCGGGAAGGTCAACAAATCGATATCCTGCGATATTGATGATTTTCCCGACCATGATTGCGCGTGTAACGACTGACTTTTGAGTTCATCGTATGATTATTTCAATCGCGCCAATCATGTTTGGATGCTAGTGGTCTACGCCATCCTTGACCAAAGGCTCGGCTAGAGACTCTCGGTGCAGGTGACATTTGCCAACGCTTGTGTTCATTACGCTCTAAACGTGTTAGAACTTCAAGAACAGTATCACGTTCAAGTCCGTGTTGAACCATTTCCTCAGCGTCCATAGATTGTTCAATATGTAATTTAAGAATCTCATCGAGCACTGCATATGGAGGCAGAGTATCCTCATCTTTTTGGTCTGGTGCTAATTCTGCTGAAGGTGGTTTAGTCAGAGTTGAGGTATTGACTGGAGGTATTAGTTTCATGGCTGTGGCTCTAGTATTGAACTCTTCACAGATTGCATAAACTTGCATTTTGTAAAGGTCGCCAAGTGGTGAATAGCCACCAGCCATATCACCGTACAAGGTGCAGTAGCCTTGGGCCAATTCAGACTTATTGCCTGTTGCTATTGCCATTCTACCTTGAGCATTCGCATAAGCCATTACTATCATACCCCGCAATCTTGACTGAACATTCTCAGAAGCCACGCTATGACCTTCACTTAGCATTGTACCAATTTGTCCATCCAAAGTAGAATGAAGTTCGTCGATCGCTTCGATTTTGAACTCAATACCTAAGGATTCAGCAGTATATCTCGCATCATCGATAGAATGTTGTGAAGAAAAACGACTCGGCATAGCAATTCCAAGAACATTCTCAGGCCCTACTGCGGCTGCAGCAATACAAGCAGCAGCGGCTGAATCAATACCACCAGATAGACCGAGTACTATTTTAGAAATATTGGATTTACGACAATAATCTGCTAAACCAGTAACAATAGCATCTGTAATATCTTCAATCAAATCTGAATTACTTTCATGTCCATCATCTTGTGGGGAGAGGAATTTTAATTCGGAGTTACCAATCTCCAAAGCATCTACAACTGTTGATTTAATCCATTGGCAGTTAGATGAATTATCAATATCCACCAATAATACCCCTTCTTGCCATGATGGTGCGATAACCACCGAACCATCTGGCCATGCCGCAAGAGAGCAACCATCAAACAGAAGGTCATCATTACCACCAACTTGATTGGCAAGTAGGAATGGATGCCCAAGTATCTTTGCAGCAGTACGGCAAACTTGGATCCTAGTGCTCACTTTATCAGCATGATAAGGGGAAGCTGAGAGATTTACTGTAGCATCTAACTTGACTCCTTGACGTCCCCATTCTGCTAGATTTTCAATCGGGTCAGAACCATATGCAGATGGCGTTAAGCCTGCGGCTTGCCATGCATCTTCACAAATTGTGACTCCTAAATCTAAATCTCCAATAGTTCGACAAATACCTGAACGGTTGGAGGCTTGGAAATATCTTGTCTCATCAAATACATCATATGAAGGCAATAACTGCTTTCTTGCTACTATCCTATTGGTTTGTTCACCGCTGGGATGGGATGACAAAGGACCAGCCCTTACAACGCCATTACCTGGTAGTTTCCTTTCCCCATCAGGCATCACTGGAGTTCCAACCAATACTGGAAGTTCTACAGAAAGAGAACTTGCCTGTTGCTGTGACATCCTAATAAAATCTGGTTGTAATAATAGGTCTCTTGGGGGATAACCACTCACTGCTAATTCAGTAGTGATACACATTTGCGCACCATTATCCTTAGCAATAGAAGCAAGTGTTTCCAACCTTGCTGAATTACCAGATAAATCACCAATGGTTGAGTCTACTTGTAGCAGACCGATAATGCGCGACAACTTTCTCACCTGTTCAACTAAACTGGACTATTTCACCATCTTCGTTCTTGTACCACCATTCATTGGTATCTTTGTCATGATACCACCAGTAACCATCAGAGCCTTTGACCCATTCGGATTCTTCCGAACCACCCGCTTCTTCTGTAGAATCGCTGATACCAAGTACTGATGCTGCTGCTGAAAGTGATGCTGCTGGAGCGATACTTCCTGCCGAGTAATCCTCCTGAGAGGCCATAGGTTCAGCAGTTTCATCATCTTCATAATCATATTCGTCATCTTCAATCTCAGATGAGTATTCATCCCAATCGTGCTCAGAACGTGAACCTCTGCGTGTTGTAGCCTTCTTAGCCCATAATAATGCAGTTACAATAATTGAAATAACAATTAGTAATACTCCTGACCCAATTATTGGATTTACATCACCAAATAGTTTCTCTGTAAATGACTGGTCTCTGGCAGGCCTTACATCAATAGTTGGACCTTTAGAGGTTTCACCATTTTCCAATTCGACTTCAATCCATTGCACACCTTGGGTTGTTGGAGCCCAATCTAGTGATATCAATCCAATTCCACCAGCAGGAACAACAACATTTGGTCTTTGAATTACTTCGGTTGAACCATCTATTCTAGTTACAGAAATAGTGGCATCGATGTCGCCGTCTAAAGTGCCAACATTGTTGACCAGAATCTTAACAGAAGTAGACTGGTCTACTTCTAACAGTAAACGGGTATAGGATATAGAGGATGCTTCCAAAGAGAATTCAGGTTTGAGCCATTCCAAATCCCACTGTCCAACCAATGAACCAGCTGGAGTGGCATCCATGCCAAGAACATCATTATCTGCAAGGTCTCTTCCGTTTATTTTTATGAATAATATCATTTCTCTCTCGAGCATTGTTGAGGTTATATCCGACAAGTCAACCTCTGCATAAACTTCCAATTGTAGACCATCTATTTCATCACCTTCAAGAGTCATTTGCTCCACACCATTTCGTAGGTAGTCACCTGTTTCAGCATCTTCTACCCACCAAACTAACTGAAGTGAACCAACATCTAGTCCGCCTTCTTCATCTAATGCAACTCTGACTTGGTAAACTTCTGCTTTCAGCTCTGAACCCGGTCTTGGATTGAGAACCTCTACTGGTTCAGGTCCAGTTCCATCGATTAGAATCCAACGGACACTGGATTGGTCAGTTGCATCGACTCCTTGGCCTGTAATGCAGTTAACACCCCAAGTTAGAGCAATTTTACCAGAGTTTGCAGGTGCTTGTAGGCTGGTGGACCAGAGGCCATCAACAGAGTTAACCATGGTAGAAATCCCATTGAATAAAATATCGATATTACAATCAAATGTCGGTTTTGTAGAAGTTTCAATGAATAAAACTTCGCCACCAATTTCGAAAGTACTGCTTGGGCCCATACGTGCACCATCTGATACGATCGAACCTTGATTCAAGTACAAAACCACTGTTTCATCCGGTATTGCCATTTCAGCGGAGAATCTCCATCTCAATTCAGGGAATGATTTAGTTGCAATTTGGCCCGCTCTATCTGCCACAGTAAGACTCGGCTCTCTTCTGGTATCACCTAGGTCAGGTAGTGTCCATTCAAGGTGGAATTCAATTCTTAGCGATAATTCAGTTTCATATGGACCAGCTGGTCCGTTTGTACCGATCATTTCACAATCATCAACTACCAAGTGAATGCTCGTTGTAGTACAGTTTCCAGTGTAAAAGTCCCATGAAATAGGTAGTTTATCACTACCTTGCTTTGAAGCCAGTTCTACAGTAACCGTGGACAAGTCAGAGCCACCATTTGGCTCACTCATAGAAACTTCAAACGCATAATCCATCTGTGGATGTAACCAATTCTTTTTGCCACCATCCCAAGAGAAGGAATTTGAAGCAATCGATGGCGGTCCGTCCGCATTGAGTTGATACATGAATAGATGCTTTCCTTCTTCATCTGTACCGTTATCTTCCAATGGATGTCCTGCAGCATCACTACCTGTCAAGTAAACTGCGACCTTATCCCCTGTACTTCCTCCAGCATCATCCAGCAATAGGGTGTATTGACCGACAAGTGCAGTCATATCATTTGGCATAAGTAAGTTAAATGGTTCGAATTCTCCAGGATTTGGCATTCCACTAAAATCATAATCATTTACCCATTCTCTCCAAACCATTGCTTCTATATTTGAAGGTAATATCGGTTGGTCGGTAATTTGCATTTGAATAGTTTGAGTTGAAGAAGGGGTTCTATGATCATATGGTGCCACATTCGACCAGTATACCGAAGGACTGACAGAGTCTGCAAAGAATGCTCGCTCAAATGTTGCTTCAGCAGTAGTTCCTGAGCCATTTAGAGGCGTGACTTGAATCTTCCAATTCAATACACCATTGGTAAATGGAACTACATCGGTGAAATTCCAAGTATCGCCGTCCAAAGAAGTAGAATTAGCAACAAGAGTTGAACCGTGGAATAATTCCACAACCGCTTCACCTGGAGCGAAAGATTCTCCACTATCGACTCCTTCAAAACCAACATCAACAGAAATATCCAGTTGCTGGCCAGCAGGGAGATAGTACTCATCACTTGGAAGTTCTCCCGTAGATGTAGTAAATGTAACACTCTTCAATTCAAGGTCATTCTCATATGCCACAGCTGTACTTCCAATCGAACCCCATGAATGAGTTGCTGGAATTGAGATAACTCCATTGGACAAAACCATTCTTGTCGAGGCAGTCATATATGTTTCATCATCCCATCCTGGTTCGATTCTAAACTTGATAGCGACATCCACATCATCGCCAGATTCAGTTACGCTAAGCCAAGAAGTTGGATGCAATTCTACAAGATGAGAATCACCTTGACCTATTGGAGTTCCCCCGCTCATTGGAAGTAACCATGTTGCATGAGTATTCATACCAACAATATCGAGTCTAGCCAGTGCAGCAGTTGAAGAGGTTACCGAGAAGGAAGTATGCATGGTATGCCAGCTTTGACTAGGCGTTAGAACTGCCACTGGGTCATCCATGTAAGAATTTGAAATCGAAACATCGGATGATGTATTTACTCCAGTGAGTGTCACTAGAAGTCCGCCAGAGGTATTTGATATGAATTCAATTGGGATTAGGTGTTGACCTGATATATCGCTTAGAGTTGAACGTACATTATTGATTCCAAGGACAAATGAAGATTGTTCATCAGCATCAATTCTCATAGAGATTGGATAAGGAGCAGAAAGCCCAGCCATCTTCATACCACCAGTACCTATAACTTCGAATTCAACTTCAATGAAACTAGCACCTAAGAAACCAACACTGGATGCTATATTTGTCGCTGCAAATTGCAAATCCTCCAATTGGGTTTGGTTGAAAATAATATAATCGGATTTGGCCATATCATAACTCCAGTTAGCTATTGTTTGGCCACCTACTTTGACTAATAATCCAGATAAGGTTCCTGTTTCGGCCATTATTCCAAACGAGAAACTTTGAATGTCATCACGGGGAATCCATGCTTTAGTCGATGCTCCACCAGAAATACCCGGGTTTACTGAGATTATTTCTTCACCATTCTGGAAGCGGTCTTGCCAGCCCCAAGAACCAACTCTGGAATCACTTCCACCCCATTCTAAAATCCCGTCCATACCAAAATCTACTGCTGGTTGTGCAGGTAATTTACCACTTTTTAGCATGTAATAAAAGGAGTTCATTTGCATAGGTTGCTGAGCATCATCATGGATGACTCGGAATTGGAAATTATAAATCATTGAATCATTGGTGTAAGTGAATGCCCCTGGGGATGTAACATTAATCCAATTCATGGATTGTTCAGTTCTAATTTGAAGAATACCGTTACTTAGAGGAGCCATTCCAGTAATCTCATCAGTAGGAGATAATGAGGTAAACCAAGGAGAAGTAATACTACAATTACCAGTTGATTCTATTCCACCACCGTTAATTGGTACAAAATTACCATTTGATGGACAATTAATGTCCCAAGACATGTCTGTAAGACCTCCTTGCAAAGAGGTCGAAAATGAGCCATCACCTGAAACCGAGTGAAGAACTGGTATGCCCGAGCCTGTAGGAGAGCCTCTAAATTCGAATAGTACTCTAACTTGAGGATACATTTCATGGTCGAGTAAATTCAATGGAATCATTGCGTCATTGCTACCTTGTGCTCCAAGTATCGGAGTGCCTGAAGGAGTTACAATAGTCCAATTTAAGAAGGCTCCATCGGGAATCTCAACATCAAGGTTCAGCGGTGCGTAAGTGCTACGACTAACAACCTGAGTTGAACTAGGATTCCAACCTATAGTAGGACTAAGCCAGTTAGATTCGGGTGGTGATGCAAGATGAACATCATCGATAAACCAGTAATCACAACATGTACCAGAGCCAAAAATCTGAGTCAATCTAATTTGAGTTGTCGCATGAAGTGCTGCTGCTGGTAAATTAGTAGTCCACTGTTGAGGTGTTCCACCTAGAGTCGCTCCTGAAAAGGTCTGAATATCAACCCAATTACCGGCTGTTGTCTTGTACTGGACTTTTAGATCTTCACCGGAGTCAGCTTCTTCGCCACATGATGAAGAGCCTTGTAGAATCCAAGCATGCAGAGGCATACTACTAGTTCCTGCAAGATTAATTACTGGAGAAGTTGCATGTTCTGGGGTTGATTGTGCTTGGGTTTTGATTGACCCCCCACTACTTCCATTATATCCACAATTGGAGGTATAGCGACCAACATAAGTTGGACTTGAAACGGTCCACCCTTGGAGACCAGTATTGAAATCCCATATTGTTCCTGCAGTAGTGCCTGTAAGAGATGTACCTGAAACAACTGTTCCATTCTTACTAGCATCACTATTTGACCAAATAGCATCGCTATCCCAAGTAAAACCGTATTGCTTTTGTAAAACTGAAGGTTCTACTTCGAGTTGTAAATCTGTGATTGGTGCCGAAGAAGGCACATCTACTGTAAAACCATTGTAAGATTGGTCATTACCTGGAAGGTTAATGAAATCTTCATCACCAACTGCTGTAAAATTTGGCGAATCTGAATCTTCCAAATCAAGGCTTAAAGGCTGATTTACAATATTATTGGCATTCATTTGCAATGGCCCAATAATTATCATAATTACTGCTAAAAATAAGGCACTGCGCCACGAACCGGAGCCCGACATAACAACCCGTAGTAATAGAAGGACTTCAAACATGCGCTTCAAAGACTGATTTGATTCTTGAACATAGGGTCGGCAATACAATGATTGGATGTTATTTTTGCCTGTAAAATAGAAAGTTAAGGGTGAGGTTCAAGACAAAAACCATTCTCGCAAGGTCATGGCTCAACCTAAACCCGCTGGTGAACTTAACGCTGTTTCTTTGGAAAACGCGTTGCTAGAGACATGGAAGCAAGAAAATGCATTCCAGTTATCTATGGATTCACGTAGTGATGGAGCACCATTCATTTTCCTTGAAGGACCTCCTACTGCTAACGGAAAACCAGGCATCCACCATGTTGTTGCAAGAGCATACAAAGACTTGGTATGTAGATGGAAATCTATGGAGGGTTTCCATGTGGAAAGAAAAGGTGGGTGGGACACTCACGGATTACCTGTTGAAATTGAAGTTCAGAAGAGAATGGATTTGATGTCTAAGGAAGCTATTGAAGAATATGGAATGGATAACTTCAACAAAGCATGTCGTGAATCTGTGTGGACTTATGAGAACGCTTGGCGTGAAATGACAGAAAGAATGGCATACTGGGTAGACTTAGACAATCCATATGTCACACTGGATAACAATTATGTTGAATCATGCTGGTGGGCACTAAAACAAATGTTCGATAAAGAATTACTTTACCGAGGACACAAAGTCTTGCCTTATTGCCCACAAACTGGAACTTCCTATTCAAGTCACGAAGTTGCACTTGGCTACAAAGAGGTCGAAGAACCGTCAGTTTATGTTAAATTCAAATTACATGATGATAATGCCAGTATTCTTGCTTGGACGACAACCCCTTGGACTTTACCAGGAAATGTTGGATTGGCAGTTGGACCTGATATCACTTATGTCAGAGTTAGGATTAGCGAAGATGCTGAGAATTGGTCTGGCGCTGGAGGGGCATCGGTAGGTGAAGAAGTAATTCTTGCCAAGGATTTGATGAAAGAAGTGCTAAGACATAATGTAGAAATTATCGAAGAATTCCATGGTAGTGAACTAGTTGGACGCTCCTATGAACCATTATTTTCTGGGGCTGTACCTAGTGGAGATTCCACTTCCGGATGGACTGTCTTAGCAGCTGATTGGGTCACTACTACTGATGGTACTGGTGTAGTACATACCGCAGTAATGTATGGTGAAGATGATTATCACCTTGGTATGGAAGCCGGGCTTCCAGCTTACCACACTGTTGGGATGGATGGCGCTTTCAATTTAGGAACACATCCAAAATTAGACGGAAGATATGTCAAAGAATGTGATCAAATAATTATTGAATTATTATCCAGCCCAAAAGGAAGTAATGGCAAAGGACCAGAAAGTGGTCTGCTCTACAGAGAAAAAGCATATTCACACGACTATCCGCACTGTTGGAGAACCGACCACCCTCTTCTATACTATGCAATGGATTCTTGGTTTGTCAAGATGACTGCTGTGAAAGAGCGATTATTAGAATTCAATGATGATGTTGAATGGGCTCCAGATTGGGTTGGCGAAGGTAGATTTGGAGAATGGCTTCGTAATGTCAAGGATTGGGCTATATCTCGGGAAAGATACTGGGGCACGCCCCTACCAGTTTGGAGAAGTGAGGACGGCGAAATGAAATGTATCGGCTCTATTGCTGAACTTCAAGATGAAGTCGCAAAGGCGGTAACCGCAGGTATTGCAAATCCCGAATGTCCTGATGATGTTGACCTTCACAGACCGATAGTAGATGGTTTCACACTGGTAAGTTCAAGTGGCCAACCAATGATTAGAGAGCCGTTTGTCATGGATTGTTGGTTTGATTCGGGATGTGCACCATTTGCTCAATGGCATCATCCATTTGACGGTGGAGAGAAATTTGATGCTTCATTCCCTGTAGATTACATCTGCGAAGGAGTAGACCAAACTCGAGGCTGGTTCTATACGCTACTTGCGGTCTCAACAACCGTATTTGATATGCCGGCTTACAAAAGATGCTTATCATTGGGATTGATTCTTGATGCTGAAGGTAAGAAGATGTCTAAGTCAAGAGGCAATATTGTCGACCCTTGGGAACACTTTAATCGTGAAGGTGCTGATGCTACAAGATGGTATATGGTCACTGCTGGAGCGCCTTGGAGTCCATTGAAATTCGATTCAAATGGAGTTAGAGAGACTTATGCCAAGATGTTCTTGACACTATGGAATGTTTACAAATTCCATGCAGATTATGCTGCTTTGGATGGGTTTAATCCTGAAACTGATACAATGGATGTATCAGAGAGGCCTGTTCTAGATAGATGGATTCTATCAAGACTAGCCACAGTCGCTAAGAGTTATCACAGTGATTTCAAATCATGGAACTTTCATAAGGCATGTAGAGAGTTGGAAGAATTCATAGTTAACGATCTCTCCAATTGGTATGTTCGTAGAAGTAGAAGAAGACTTTGGGATGAAGCAGAAAACAACGACAAACTGGCTTGTCAAAACACGCTACATGAGGTTTTGACTACTGTATGTCGGCTGGTCGCTCCAGTCAGTCCTTTCATGGTCGACGTAATTCATCGAAACTTGAACGGTAACTCGGTTCACCAAGCAGCATGGCCACTCGGAACTCCTGGAACGCTTGAAGGTGCTACTGCTGATAATTGGGATGAAAAAGCCGCTGAAGCAACAGCACAATTACCTCCACAAGACCAAACCCTTGAACTGAATATGGAATTGGTTAGAGAATTAGCCGAAACTGGACGAAGAATAAGAGTCGAAGCAGGAAGAAGGCAAAGGCTACCATGTGGAGAGGGTTGGATTGTTTCAGGTCCCGACCTTTCTTTATTCCATGATATCTTAGCTGAAGAATTGAATGTGGAAAATATCGCCATTGAACAAGACTTAGACCGTTTCCAACAAATTGAACTGGCTCCAAACTTTAGAGCACTTGCGCCTAAGGCTAGAAGCGAGGTCAATGCAATTGCTGGTGAGATCAAGAATTCTGAAGACCCAGTTTCAATGCTTGAAATGATTAAATCAGGCAACTGTGAAATTATGGGCGTTAAAATCGAAGAGTCGGATGTCGAGGTCAAAAGAGTTGAACGTTCAGGATTTGCTGCTTCAACTGTTCAAATCGGACATGGTGATGATGCAAGTCAAATCAGTTTAGTACTAGATATGAATGACACACCAGAACTACTTTCCAAAGGATTGGCTAGAGATATTACCCGAAGAATTCAAGCCAAGCGTAAGGATTTAAATTTAGAGATTGAAGCAAATATTGATCTAGAGGTTTGGATGTCAAATGCTCCCGAATTATTTGATGATGACCGCCAATGGATAATCAATGAAACTAGAACATCGGGAGTTATATTTCATTCAGAAGGAGAGGATGTCTCTACAAATGCAGACACTTTCGAAGTTGATGGAACAACTGTTAGTTTCACTGTGAATTAATAGCGCTGAATATCGACGCATTCAAACGAGATAGAGTGTAGGGGATTTCATGCGCCGAGTACTGCTAAGTATAGCGATGGTTGTTTCCATGCTTACTGCAGGTTGCTTTGGTGAAGGTGAATCACTGGTTGAAGTTGAAGAGATAACTCCTCTTTGGGATTCTTATTACTTAGTTGACCAACAGAGTCATGAGACTGAGAGAATGTTTGCTAGTATTGATTTGAAAACTAATGAAACCACTAATCTTTCATGGGCGATTTTTGATGCCTCTTACGGTGGAAATTGTTGTGAGCATTACCTAGCTACCTCTATCGAAGGGCAGATTCTCAATATTGGTGGAGAATATCCGGTTTGGAGTGCAGACAGAGGACATGAATGGGACACATTCATCCCAGGAGTTTTACCTGCATTAGGTCAATGTGTGACCGCAGTACCAACAAACCCTGGTCAAGAAGGCCTTGGTGAAGGAAGTATTGTACAAGCAACAAATGGCGATATCATCTCAATGTCATGGTTCCCTTATGCTGGTGGAGATTTAAAAATTGACAAATTCTATGCTCTACTATATGACCAATCAGAAGACCAATGGAAGTGGTGCTACAACAGAATTACCGAACCATTCTATGACCGTTCTTGGCAAGTAGAAGTGGTCGGGCCGATTCAGTCTACTCTTGGCAACGGGGATTGGGCGAGTATAGTTGTATCCAACTTTTGGCATCAAAGCCTAAATGCTGGTGGGCAGATAAGTGTTGATGGACTGAATTATTATCCATTCCAATTTCCAGGAAGAGATGGTGGAGAGCCTGAAATTGAATTAGATTTAGACTTCACAAATTCTTCACTTCCAGAATATTATGATGTCAATAAACCGCATAAAGAAATGCGTGCATTCCCAATGCCAAGTGGAGGACTTGTATTCCCTAATTACTATGATAACGGAAATGCTGCTTTCATGGATACATCCCTTTCATGGAATGAATTAGCTGTACAATTCCCTTCTGAGTATTGTCAAATAGATTCCTCCGGAGCGATTCATTGTGTTGTAAATGCTGGAAATACCTTTACTCATTACGTATCTACTGATGGGGCAATTACATGGCTAAACAATACCTATGACATGTCAGATATGGCTTCACAGATTGAGGAATGGGAATTTCAAGCAAATGGCGAACTGGATCTCTTTGTATTGAATGTTCGATACCAAAGTGCTGCTGGTCCTGATGTCGATACAGTTTACCATGTAAGAGGATACTCTGAAGATTTATCGCCTGATACATTCACCTACATTGGGCAAGGAGATTTAGATTCTACTTCTGGAGCAGGTAATGATATTCGTTTTGACTTTGCGTCACTAGCAATTCTTCCTGATGGTGGAGTTGTTGTAGCTTACCATGATTCAACTGACCCTGACCCACTATTTGCGGTTGAGTTGAATCTACCTTACTGACTAAAACATCTGTAAGATTTCACCGAATAACTCCTTTGCGTGGCCACTGCTACGCTCAACTAATCGTTTAACAATTAATTCAGGGGTCGAACGAGCGAGGTGATTTCTCTTTGGAGTTCTATCCACTATTAGTTCAAGGTCAGCATCAAGACCACTTGCTTCAATTCCGTCAACCCTGAAATCATCACATTGAGATGCCTTGATAATAGCAGGTGCAAGGTGAGTCACTAGCATCATACATGTATCGGGTTGAGAACGTGCTGCTAGTAACATTCCAGCAATAATTCTAGCACCAGCACCAGGTTCTGTTATTGCTTCCAATTCATCCGCAAGAATCAATTTTGGAGTTGGGTCACTAACTACATCAGCCAGTTCGACAAGAGTCTGCTCAAGTGCACCTGCACTTTGAGTTCCACCTGCTTTAGCCAATATATGTAGAGATTCAACTCCACCCACTTTAGCATTATCAGCTGGAACAGGAAGACCCATATGTGCTAGAATACAAGTATGAGCAAGTAACTCGAGTAGAGTAGTTTTACCACCAGAATTAGCTCCTGTTAACAAGGATAGATTCTGTTGGTCGCCTTTTTCTGCTGCCTCGCCAAGACCATAAGTCACTGGATCTGGATTTACACCTAGCATAATGTGTCTGCCATTTTCCACCCAGATTCCATGAGATACTATTTCTGGCATTGTACAATTATAGTGTTGTGACCATCTTGCGATAGCCAACCATTGTTCGCACTCTATCAGACTTCTAATAGCATCTTCACACAGACTTTTGAGTGGTCCGAGTTTTCTCGCCATATTGTAAATATGGTCTGCTTGTTGTGCCTTGAGTTTTTCTTCCAGAGCAGTATCGATTCTATCTATCACTTGTCGGTCAATTTTTGCTGGCCAGTCCGAAGTAAAGATGACTGGAGGACTACGAATACCAGTTCCTTGGAGTAATTCAGAAAACTGATTTGTAGCTTCTTGCATTGCTTCATCTATCACATGCCCTGTAACCTCTTTCAGTTTACGCTGAAAGCCTGCTCCATCTGAAAGTGCTTCGAGTAATTCCGAACCACTAAGCGCTAATTTTGCGTCATTCATTGCTTGCTCTACTTCTTGATGAACTTGTTTTTGTAAATTCTTAGTGAATGGCCATAATTGGTCTTTAACTTGTTCCGCCTTTGCAATATCTCCTTCATCATACAGCATTTGAAGTAATTCTGGTAGATTTGATAATCCAGTGATCGAATCATTGAGCAATCCAAGGAAGGAATGTTCGAAGGAATCTGATCTAATCAGATTGATAGTGCTTGAGAGACATTCTAATATTCTCTTATTATTAGTAAACCAATCCAGTGTTCTCTCTGGTAATATAACTCCATCATTCGGGGAACTACCTAGAACTATCCAACCATCTGGAACCTGATTTGGAGCGCCACTTCCTATCCATGTAACAGATTTGAACACAGTGTAGTCTTTCCATGTTTCTTTATCTGAAGGTGTGATTACTCTACAGTATTTCTTAAGATGCTCTCTTGGTTCGTGACTAACAACTACACGCTCATATCTTTCGATTGTATTTCTAGTAGCCCCAAGGCTTCTAAATGATTTTTGAATTACCTTTTCTATCTGAGGATGTATCTTCAAGAAATCTACGGCTAGATTTATCTTATCTCGTCTTGTTGTAATATCTCTTATTGGTGTAAGTAATTGCATCCTATCTCGTGTTGCAGCACAAGCAGCAAACCCTGAAATTTGTTGAATTAACTTTTGGTGTAATTTCACCGACTCTTTAGTTGCTAGAAATTGACCATCGTCTCCAGCGACACTTCTAGCTAAAGCGAGTGCTCGCTTGGGTGATAGACCATCAACCTCTGCGATTCTACCTATATCGCCTGCTTTAAGATGGTCAATAGCGACCTGTTCTGAACCAAAATGATCTGTGATCTTCTTGGCTAATCTTTCTCCAACGCCTGGTAATAAACTTAGCACCATATGACCGATTGTTTGTCATCGGCTTAAGAGAATAGTGCTTGAAAAGTTGGTTTCAGCAAGTTCTAAGGCCGTCTTCAGGATTACCATAATCTTGCATTGGTGCTTGGAATAAATCATCACATGTTCTGGTCACAATAGGGAGAGTTAACATCGATTGTTCCCAATCGATTGAATAACCGCCAATCGAGGAGGTTGAAGGTACATAATCCTGGCCTGTTTGAGTCATTTTTATTGTAATAGATTCACCTGCAGAAAGGAAAACATCCATCGGCATAAACTCCATCAGTCCAGTAACTTCCACATAAGGAATCAATGACAACTGACCATCACGGCCACCAGCATGGAATCTGTAATCCATTACAGCATGTCCTAATCTCATTCCACTTTCATCGGTCATTTCGATATATCCATGAGCGCCATTAAGAGTACTTGGAGTGATTGGAATATGGAATGTTGGCATTCCTGCGATGTAGATATCTTGCTCGAATGGACCATAGGTCATCGTGATCTCTGAGTTTGCCGAAATCGCTTGCCCATCAGGCATCATTGCTGCGCCACTAATTTCCAAGTATTCAGTGTCCAAAGCAGGGTATGTTGTTTCATATCTCCATCCCCCACGATTATCTTGCATCTCAACTCCTAGAGTAGGTTCTCTACCTTCTCCTTTGAGATACCAATCGAACCAGTAAAGCATTTCATCAGCCCAATCCCATCTAAGTGTGTAAGGATATGCCTCAGCACCTTCACCAGTACCTTGAGAACTGTGACCAGAATCTCTATCCGGGTAATCGTGAGCCCATTGCCCTGCTAATGTTTTTACATCAATTCCAGCCTCTTCCATTATTTGGTGGGTCGGGAAAGCCATATGAGGATCTACGTTCCAATCTTGCATACCTTGAATTATGTAAACTGAGCCTTGATAATTTTGAACGACTCGGCCCAAGAATGAACGCTCCGTCCAATATGAATTTCCAGCATAGTCAACCATTCCTCCGGTTTGGTAAGCAAGTGGCCCGTTAACATAGCCTTCTACGTATCCTTCACATAGATTCCCAGTATCTCCAGCATCTCCATCGATACCAAATGAACCGTAAACTCCATTGTGCATAATCATACCACGAGCCTCCATACTTCCATTTCTCCACATCAATTCATGAACACCAATTAGACCAGACATAGGTACAATAGTTGAAAGATAGGGATTACCGAATGTTGCTGCTTGCCAAGGAGTACTACCATCATATGACTTACCGATCATACCAACCTTACCACTTGACCAAGGTTGTTCTCCAAGCCAAGAAACAGCGGCATCAATTCCTCTTTGCTCATCCGTTCCCATCAAGTCCATACAATGATTAGAGTTACCTGTACCAAATACTGAAACTTGAGCCACACCATATCCATGGGGGACATAATTCTCAATTAAGAAACGCCCTAGACGGTCTGCAGGAGTTGTAGCAGAAACATCTCCATCATCATAATATGGTCCAACTTCCGAAATTATTGGTACTTTACATTCTTCGGAAACATTGCTGGCAGTGAAATCACATCCTTCGATAACTGGAAGCCATAATCCAAGGTGAACTTCGGCACCACCAGTAACGCCAGAACCTCCATCAGACGCGGTTATTGATGGAACTGGAACATAAATTGATTGAACTTCGCCAATCTCATAAAGCCCTGCCATTGTTACACGGCTAAATGTTTCATTATCTTCGTATTGAAGGTCTGCTCTATCCCAGGGTTCTGGGTAAATATCCATCTCATCTAACATAGAATCAATAGCATCATCTTCACCCAAACAACCCGAAAGGCTAGCACTCAGCATAACCAAAAGAATCAGCCATGGGCGGAAGTCCATACTACAACGCCAACATCGTTAATTCTTGAACTCATCGCATTGATGAACAATATATTTCATTCCGTTTTTTCTTGTTCACGCTTGGCTAACTCTTCACGTACTTCATCCATATCTAAGCCTTTCAGCATATTTACCAAGTCACGTAGAGCATCTTCTGGCAAAGCACCGGGTTGCATAAAAACGCCAATTTCCTCTTTGAAAGCGATAGTTGTAGGAATTGACTTGATATTGAATAATCTGCCAAGTTCGGGTTCAGCCTCAGTATCAACTTTCCCAAATACGACATCAGGGAACTCTTCGGAGATTTTCTCATAAACTGGACCATATGCTTTGCAAGGCCCACACCATTCAGCCCAAAAGTCAAGAATTACCAACTTATTTGATTCAATTGTTTCAGCAAACATGGGTTCTGATATCTCTAAAGTTGCCATGAATCCTGCCTCTTTGAATAGAGTCTATCATGTCATCGCTACAAAAAACGATGAGCCGTTTAATTCATGTGCTATACCAGCGAGGCCATATAATGCGCAGACCAGTTTTGACCATTGCAATCTTGGCAATTATGATTCTAGCCCCTTGGTCAATTACCACTTCATCACTTGAAGAGAGTAATCATGACCAAGCAAACGGAAGAGCAGCAAATGTTGTTATTTCTGAACTTTTGATAAGTCCGAATAATCTAGTCTCCAATTCTACTTCAGGAAATATGAATGTCTACAATGCAACTGATTGGAATGGAGATGGTGACTTTGGTAAGTACAGCGATCAATTTATTGAAATATGGAATGATGGTGATGCTACAATTGATGTTTCTGATTGGGTTCTTTCGATTACCAGCGGTAGCCCTGCTTGTCAATTAGCATGGAATACCTCAATTCCTGCTGATGGAAGAATTGTTGTGTTTAGAGCAGATTCAGATTTATCATTGAGTTATTTTGATGGTGAAACCGTAACTATTAGCGATGACTCTGCAGGTATTATCGATACCATGACATTCCCCGCCGTGGATTCGTATTATGGTAAATCATATGTAGAAAACTCCAATGGCGAATTAGTAAAAGTCACTCCAACTCCTGGATGGGGACCTAGTGATACAGGAACATATACAGTCGCACAAAATATCGTTAAATGCTATAAAATTTCCAATACTGATTCTTCTCGTGCATTCCTTCTTCAAGGAAGAGTAGTTACCATGGAAAGCGAAACTGGCGTAATCAACCAAGGAAACGTGATGGTTAGAGATGGAAAAATAACCGGAGTTTGGTCATCTGCAGACCAACCGCCAGCAGGTGTAGATTTCACAAATGTACCAATAGTGCAAACAGATGGTACGATCTATCCTGGTCTGATCGACTTACACAATCATATGCATTACAACCATATTCCTTTGTGGGATTTCAATGTCCATCTCAATGAGAATCAACGCTCTGATGAAGGTGGATATACCAATAGATATCAGTGGGGAGACAACTGGGACTATGGACCAAGTATCACATGGATGAAAAACAATATCCAAGATAGAGACCGATGGGATATGGCAAGTGAACAAATGAAATATGCTGAAGTTCAACTTGTTGCTGGTGGAGTTACCGCTGTGCAAGGCTCTCCAAGTTCTGGTACACAATCATGGGATAGTATTCTTGCACGAAATGTAGAGTTGTATAATTTCGGTCAAGATAATGTACAGACCTGTGCTGTTTGTTCTTGGAATGAAAACTCATACAATTCACAAGGCAAACTCAATGATATGGCTGATGGCGACCTCGAGGCTTGGTTTATTCACCTATCTGAAGGAGTAGATTCCTCAAGTAAGCAAGAATTCGATGATTTATTCGCCAAGGGTCTAGTCAAAGAACAGACTATGGTTATCCATGGAACTGGACTAGACAGAAGTCAATTTGATAAGATGGCAGCAGTAAATGCTGACTTGATTTGGTCTCCATTATCCAACCTACTTCTTTACGGAGATACCACTGATGTTGTAGAAGCAGATAATGCAGGCGTTAGAATTTCACTTGCTCCTGACTGGGGCCCTAGTGGTTCTAAGAGTAACCTACATGAGCTTAAGACTGCAGATTTGTGGAATACAGAATCCCTAAACAATCACTTCACAAACTATGAGTTGGCACAAATGGTTACTTCTAATCCTGCTGCAGCAACTGGATGGGGTAACTTTGTTGGTCAAGTAAAAGCAGATTTATATGCTGATTTGGTAGTTCTTGACACATTCCATGAAGACCCTTACAGGAACTTGATTGAAGCGATAGATGCCGATGTTCGTTTGACTGTTATTCAAGGAAAGGCTGTATTTGGTGATGTAGATCTTATGCAAGAATTGCAAGGTGATGACTGGGAATATCTCAATGGAACCAATTTCCAGAAGGCCGTCGATGTAACTTCCCTCACTGAAGTTGATGGCACTCAAACCTTCCAAGAAATTGAATCCGGACTTGCTATGGCAATGCGTAATGAATTCGAGGACATAAAAGCAAACTGGGTTGATGTTACAGGTATGACTGATACTGAGATTAACTCGTGGCTTGGAACTACTTTTGATGGTGATTACCGTGATGAAGTAAACCACTTGAAGAATTTGACCCTAGACCCCATATTCACGACTGGCGATGACCGTTACTTCGATGTAATCAATCGCTCATCACATGCTAATTTCCATATCGACTTGGGTAAATTATTATACGAAAATTACTATGATATTGAAATGGTTGATGGTGATAGAGTAAATATCAATGTCCAACTTCCAGATGATTCATCATCCAATAATAATAATGGTGGAGGAACAACCATACTCCCAGGCCCTGGTGATAATTCAGGTAGTAATGACGATACTGATAATACTGGCAGTACCGATAATACTGATAGTATCGACAATTCCGGTTCTGACCAAGAACCTACAGCACCTAGTGGTCAAGATGATGATGAATTTACCGAGGAAACAAAAGCGGATGATGACACTAAACGCCAACTAACTCTAATTTTGGCAATCATAGTAATCGCTATGCTATTTGGACTATTTATCATCAGTAAAACCAGTGGTGATGATTTACTCGAATCGGGAGAAGCCCTCATTGAGAAAATGTGGGACGATGAAAACCCAGATGAGGAGGCTGAAGAGAATGTTAATGATTCAAGTGAGTCGATTGTAGAGGATACATCTAGTAATGAAAGTGAAGATGCTAGTCAAAGTGATGAAACCAAGCAAAAGGTTGCTAATGCAATGAAGAGCGCTGGATTATCAGCAGTACGAATGTTTGCTAAAATCGACCAAACCTCTGATGGATTTGTCTCAAGACGTGAACTTAGAACTGCGATCTCTGGAATCTTAAAAGGGAATGTCAAAGTGAAGGATATTGATTCAATGATGACTACATTTGATTCTAATGGTGATGGTGTTATCAGCCTTGATGAATTCCTAGCTGAAATGGAAGAAAAGCAATCGGAAACCTTTGTTCCTAAACTTCCGGATTTAGCCCCGCCTCCTAAGAAAAAGTAGGTCTAATCAGATTAAGTCCCAAGTTGGGCCATCAGCGGAGTCAACGATAACGACACCCAATTGAGTGAGTTGATCTCTTATCTTGTCTGCTTTATCCCAGTCCTTGGAATCTCTGGCCTCTGTCCTTAGAATCAGTAGTTCTTCGACCTCCGAGGAAATCTGTTCTTTGCGAGGGTCTTCTTCAGGCTCCAGTAAAGCAAACTCTCGAGTTGGAAGTATTCCAAGAACCAAGCCTGCGGTTTCTTCTAACCAGTCTACGCTATAGTGGGCAAATGCATCTTTATCTATTTCGTCAAGACCGCTTGAAAGTGTCTTGGACATTTCTCGTACTGCTCCAAGTACTTTGGCGACTGCCTCTCTAGAGTTGAAGTCATCATCCATGGCTTTAGCAAATCCTTCACCCATCTTTTCAAGCATTCCAAGCGACTTAGACAATGGTTGTTTAGAGGTAATATCTGGATTTGGTAACGAGATAGGAGAGTTTGAGGTCATAGATTTTAGAGAATTGACATAACATTCTAAAACACGATTATAATTTCTTTCTGCATCTTTTAGAAGAGATTCATTCATATCAATCGGTGAACGATAATGGGCATTTATTAGAGCAAAACGAAGCACCATAGCATCTACAGATTTGAGAATTTCACTTATCGTCCAGAAGTTTCCTAATGATTTACTCATTTTCTCTCCATCGATATTGACAAAACCATTGTGTAACCAATGATGAACAACTGGGCTACATCCAGTATGACATTCCCCTTGGAAAATTTCTGCTTCATGATGCGGGAACCTAAGGTCGTGACCGCCTCCATGAATATCGAATTGTGCTCCAAAGTAATCCATCGACATAGCGGTACATTCGATATGCCAGCCTGGCCTTCCAGGGCCCCAAGGAGATTCCCATGTTGGCTCGCCCGGTTTAGCGGCTTTCCATAGGGCGAAATCCTTGTGGTCTTTCTTAGTGGAACCAGTACCTTCTACTCTGCCTCCTGCACCGGAGCGAACTGCCTCAATACTTTGGCCGGTTAACGCTCCATACTTTTCTGGCGCAGATTCAATATCAAAGTAAACTCCATCATCTGCTTGATATGCATTACCCTTATCGATTAGGTCTTGTGTAATTCTAATCATATCATCGACATAATCTGTACATCTTGGATAATCATCAGCACGTAGAATATTTAGCGCATCCATGTCCTCATAATAGGTAGCAATATTTTCTTCTACCAATGCACGCCAATCTCCACCAATCTCATTGGCTCGATTGATGATTTTATCATCGATATCAGTGAAGTTTTGAACATAATGAACATCAAATCCTGAAAATTCTAACCATCGGTGAATTAAATCAAATGCAAGATAACAACGTGCGTGACCCAAATGGCACCTATCATAAACTGTAACTCCACAAACATACATAGAGACTTTTCCCGGTTGCATAGTGGTGAAAGCAACCTTGTCTCTACGACGAGTATCGTGTAAGCGTAACGGCATGGGACTCATTCCGCGGTGTTGGTTGCCTCACTTGAATGTTATACATGAGCGCACCTTGGAATGCCCTAAGGGGATGGTTATGGAGAATCTCGAGAATGGAATCAAGATTGGTTCAAGAGAGTTCCAAGATGTAACCATTGCTCGAATGGGTTGGTTATTACCATCAATAATTGCACCCCTGTCAATGCTAATACACTTAATTTCGGGACATTCAAGAGACTTCCCTATTTTTATTTCAGAGTCTGATTATCCAGGTATTGAAAGATGGATATTTACAATTGGATTATCATGTGCAGGTATCATTCAGATGCTATTTGCTTACCGTATGTGGTATACAATGCGAGGTGATGGAAGACGAAAATTGATGCATTGGGCACTTGGTTGTGGATTATTTACTGGCCTCAATTTGATAATAATGTCTTTTGCTAATATGTATGATTACTTATCGCTTCATGTTCTTACAGCATCCAATGTATTCCAATTTGGAATACTATGGGCACTTTTAGCACACCTTTCTCTCCCCAAGGCTAACTCATCGGGGCGAAAGATTAGAATCTCTGGAATGATGATTGCTTTTATTTCCTTTATTATTATGACTCAGAGTATAATTAAAGCAGTCGATGAAGTTGAGGAGTTTGGACTCGAAGGAGATACAATTTTCACTTTGCATTCAATACAGTCGGTTGTAGATTTAGCGGTTTATGCAGAATATGGTTTATTCATTGGTTTGATTTTAGCCTTGTATTCATTTGAAGTAGACTTTAGAGACAAGTTGGCCGATTCAGAGTAAGGCTTGCTTAAGTGAAATGAGGTTTTTACTTAGGTCAAACATCTTTGACTCTTCAACGCTCATATCCCCATACTGGATAGCCTTGGCTATCACCTCAGCTGTTGCTTCAGGATGATATTGAACCGTTTGAATATTTCTCGTTGGATGTTTACAAGCAACTATTCTACAATGCTCTGATGTTGCAATAACATCCATCTCACCAGAGTCAATAACATGATCTTGGTGAGTAAATAGCGCATTGATTTGACTTCCATCAGCATAGTCAACTGTAGTCACAAGTTGACTCTGTTTTTCTGCTCTGATTACTTCACCACCTAATGATGCAGCAATTATTTGATGTCCAAAACAAATACCAACCAATGGCACTTCAACTTCTTGAATCAATTTAGAAACCTCATCCATCCAAGGTTCCCATTGGCTAACATTACGTCTTGAGCCAGTAATTACAATGAAATCCGCATCTATCGGACTATCGACTACTTTACCAAAATCATACTCGACTCTATCTTCTGTATGAGGTGACCAAAGATAGACTTCCGGATTGTCAAAATGAGAAACTATCTCTCTAACTCCTTCTTGCCCAAATGCTTTCCTTTCAGCCAAAAGGTCAACGATTAGAAGTTTCATCTTATCACTCAGGCCGCTTCAGAAGCCTCAGCAGGTTTTGTTTTCTTAGCCTCTATTACCATATCATTGGCTTTGATCTGCTCCCAAACCAATTCAGCGATATCCTTGACTTCCATTTCCGAACCGATAGCAGAGAGTCCATCAGTAATCATAGTGGAACAGAATGGACAACCGACTGCAACTGTATCTGCACCGGTTTGTGCTAGTTCTTTGGAACGAATTACATTGACTCTGTCATATCCATCATCAACATGTTCCTCCATCCACATTTGAGCGCCACCAGCGCCACAACAGAACGAGTTTTTACCTGTTCTCTCAGTTTCGATATCAACTCCACCAATAGCATTTCTTGGAGCATCTAACTCTCCACCGATACGACCTAGGTAACATGGGTCGTGATAGGTGACTTTACCATCATGAGAAGGGTCTGGAAGTTTCCCTTCTAATTGTAAGTGATTAATCAATTGTGAATGATGCATTACTTCGATATCTTCTCCACCGTAATCCTTGTACTCTTTTCCAAGTGTATGGAAACAATGTGGACATGAGGCTACAATTTTCTTAACCCCTATCTCTTCGAACGTTGCCAAGTTGGTTTCTGCAAGCATCTGGAAGAGGTATTCATTACCTGCTCTTCTTGCAGCATCTCCACTACATCCTTCTTGCATTCCAAGAATTCCTACGTCGAGACCTGCTTCTTTCATGACGCTGATGGTATCTCTAGCAACCTTCTTGTTACGTTCATCAAAGGATGCTGCACATCCTGCGAAATAGATGTACTCAGCAGGCTCTCCAACTTTAATATCAAGGTCGGCTGCCCAATCACCTCTCTCGTGCGAAGGTAATCCATATGGATTAGAGTCGGATTCTAGATTTTCAATTGTAGCCATTAATGGCATGATAGTGTCTTCTACCTTTTCATCAAATTCCATTCTTTCCATCATTAAATGTCTACGTGCATCAGTAAGTTTAGGCACGTGATCAATGTAAATTGGACAGGCTTCGACACAGGCATGGCAAGTAGTGCAAGCCCAAATTGCATCTTCTCCAAAACGAGCAATCATATCTTCTTCAGGTGTTTCACCAGCCATCAAAGTAGAATAGTTTTCATTAGCATAATTACGTACATCATGAATAATTTCCATCGGATTCAATGCTTTACCTGAGGCATGTGCAGGACATACATCTTGGCATCTAGCACAAGAGGTACAAGCCCATCCATCGATCAGACTTCGCCAAGAAAAGTCAGTATAATTTGCAGAACCAAATGACTCGATATCCAGTTCATCTAGAAGTACTGCCTTACCATTGTCTCCCATCTGTAAAGGCTCCATAGTAGCCATAGGCCTCATATCATGGAAGAATACGTTAGGGAAAGCCATTACTAAGTGCATGTGCTTTGAAACTGGTATCAAAAATAAGAATGTCGATATTGCCAACATGTGCAACCAGTAAGCACTAACAACCAAAGCAGATGTTGGTACGATTGTATTAGCAACCCATGCACCAATCGGTTCCCAAGTAGAGGAAACTCCCTCTTCTCCTGCTTCGACAAAGAATGAAGTTACTGTGATCGTCATGATTAGTAAAAGGATTGCATTGCCTTCAAGTTGAGATTTTCCTTTGAGTTTATCAGGAGTGAAAACAACTCTTCTAAATAATGCAGCCATACATCCAATAAGTGCGATTGTATATCCTGTTTCAACAATTAAGTTCCATGGCCCACGTAAAAAGTCAGGCAGTACGTTGTGTGAAAACCAATTCGCAGTAGCAAGGTCAAACATATCGGTTGACAACATCAAAAATCCCCAGAACATGAGGACGTGAATTCCACCTGCAATCTTGTCCTCTAACACTCTCTTTTGACCTAGCCATCCGGTAATTACCTCAAGTATTCTCTTGCCCCAATTATCAAATCTATTGTCTGGTGAACCTTTCATTACCAAGCGTGTAGCCTTGTATACTTGATATCCAAAAAAGCTTCCAGAAATCAAACCAAGTAGCGCTAATAGTACCCATCCGGGTAATGGTCCATAGTCCATCAATAGCGGGTGTTCCATATTATCACCTAGGCTGTGCCTAACCTGCCCACTGGTCACATAGTATTGAAAGCACCGTCGAAATTCAATATTATTGATAAAAAACGACAAGGGATATGAAGCATTGACTCATGGTCTGCATGAGGGGGAGAGATGCAACATATCACAGCAAGTGCTCCTGGCAAATGTATTCTATTTGGCGAACATGCAGTAGTTTACGGACATCCCGCTGTCGCTGTAGCAATTGACCAAAGAATAAATGTTCGAATTGAAATGACCGAGTCGGACTCTCATGATTGGAAATTAGATGGTTTGACTTTCGATCCTAAAAGGCACCCCCACATCGAAGCGATAAAGCATAGATTATGGCCAAATAGCCTTGGGGCACCGCCACTTTCAATTCAAATCGGTGGCCAGATTCCAGCCGCCTCAGGTCTTGGCTCATCCGCTGCTCTTTCAGTGGCCGCTAGTGCCGCCCTTCGTGTTGCAAGGGGTCGTTGGCTGAATAATTCCAATAGTAAAAATCAGCCTGAAGACTGGGCTGAAGGGTTCTCCAGCGCATTAGATGATACCGACGTGCATTCCAGCAACCAGCCCGATGATTCGATGCGCAAAGGAGAATTAGGAAATAAGGTAGAATTCATTGGTGGAAGCGAAGCAGTTGATGCTGATGAATGCGCCTTAATTGCACATGCTGTTGAAGCAATCGCTCAGGGTGGAAGAGCCTCACCAATGGACTCATCTACATGTAGTCATGGCGATGTAGTTGTTCTAAGTGACTGTATCGAAGAAGGATTAGAATGGCAATATTCTAGAAGATTAAAGACACCTGAAGGTGACCGAGAATGGCAAATACATACTGTAAAGCCTCCGATAGAAGATGTCTATCTAGTCATCGGGAATACCGGAGTTCATGCTCCTACTTCGAAGCAAGTAGAGAAAGTTGCAGAAATGTTGAAGCAACAACCTGAACGGATAAAAGAGATTGAAACCATCGGGATGATCGCAAAAAGGGGTATAAAATCACTATTAAGCGGCGATTATGAATCAGTTGGTCGTGCAATGTCGGAAAATCAGTTAATGCTCCAAAGTATCGGTGTTTCCAGCCCGGAATTAGAAGATTTGATTCGGGCTGCTGCTCCTTCATCACTGGGAGCTAAATTAACTGGCGCAGGAGGTGGTGGATGTATGGTGGCTCTAACCACAAATCCAAAAGCCACAAGTGAAGCA
Source organism: Candidatus Poseidoniaceae archaeon (assembly GCA_949372655.1). Taxonomy (GTDB): domain Archaea; phylum Thermoplasmatota; class Poseidoniia; order Poseidoniales; family Poseidoniaceae; genus MGIIa-L1. The sequence continues at coordinate 47,820 of CASIAI010000002.1, read as the reverse complement.
ATCGAACTTGCTGGCGGTATAACAATAATTTCAACTTTTGGCGCACAAGGTTTGGCCATTGAAGAGGCCGCTGAGTCGCCATTTTGGATTGTGGAGTGAAGAGGAATTGTATTTTTATCTATCCTTCTATTTATATACCTCTTATAAGTCGCTTATAATATGACAACAGATGAAGAACGTCTAACTGTAGTGAATGTAGTAGCGAGCACTCGTGTCGCCGAAGAACTTGACCTCCCGGATATAGCAATTCAATTGAATTGTGAATATGAACCTGAACAATTTCCAGGTGTAGTTTACCGTGTAACCGACCCTAAACTGGCAATTCTTATGTTCCGCTCAGGCCGTGCAGTTTGTACCGGTGGTAAAAATGAAGATAATATCCATACTGGTATCGAAAGAATGATTTCCGACCTTAGAGGTGCTGGAATCTCAACATGGGATGTAAAGGATGTCGAGATTGAAGTTCAGAACATGGTTGCAACCTATGCTCTTCACTACCCTGAAGACTATGATGGAAATGATAAATTCACTGGAGAGCCACAGGCTGGAGTTCCACGTAAATTGAACCTAAACAATCTAACATTCCACCTACCTTTCGACAAGGTTGAATACGAACCAGAGCAATTCCCTGGTCTGATTTACCGATTAGACTATCCTAAGGTCGTATGTTTGATTTTCGGCAGTGGAAAGATGGTTATTACTGGCGCTCGAGCCAAGGATGAAATCTTGGAAGCTGTAGAAATTATCAAGGACGAACTTGCAGACCTTCTGTGAGTATAATAGCGCCTCTAACATGCTATGCATGAGAGAAGTGTTCATGTTCTAGTTATAGCCTCGCTCATTCATGCGGGAATCCATTACGCGCCATTTGGTCGCGTTGTCACTTGTTGTGTTCCTGCTACTGACCACTCAGTCACCTACCATCACTTCGCTTGAATATGACTCTGAGAACTTGAATTCTAGTAAGAACTCAACCAGTGTTGCCGATGTTCCGACCTGGCGTGTTGGAGATAAATGGAAGTATGCTGGAACTTTTGATCCAACTAAATTAGTCGTTGATGCAGGAGTTTCTGCTACAGTAGGAGAAATAAATGGAGATGCTATCTCAGAAGTATTAGCGATTTCCGAACAAAATGTGGATGGTCAAAGTGTTCTAGTTTACACCCTTAGAACTTCAGCGAACTTCGATAAGTCGGGGGTATCTCTAGACGGATATACCGGTACTGCTGAAATTGAATTTTCACAAACAGAAGTTCGAAGAGTTAGTGATTTATCGCTCATCTCGAGTGACCTTGACCTATTCATTGAATTCACACCTAGTGGCATTAGTTTTCTAAAGATGGTTCTGGGAGATATTACAATATCTAATACTTACAGTCCTTCGAGTGAAGATTATGATTTCCCGATTCGAGCGGATGAAAGATGGACTACTATAGTCACATCATCTTCACAGTGGTCTGGTTCTAGCGATTATATCACACCCTTCCCAGTACCTTCATCAGATACAAACTCTACAATCTATGAAGTCACAAATACTGGAATACCAGTCAATGATTATGGTCAAGGAATAAATTATGCAGGATGTGGAGATTCTTATGAAATCACATCTTTTAATTCAGCTGGTGATGAAGAAGGATATACTTGGTACTGCCCTGCAGCAAAGAACTTTGCTTGGAAACATACAGAAGACGATGTGGGATTGACAATCGATTTCAAATTGAAAGAATATATTCCAAAGGATTCTATTGGCGTAGACATATACTCAAATCCAGGAACTCGTGATGAATGTATTACGATAGATTTCGTCAATGATATTACTGCCCTTGATACTCCAACCGATGTATGGGTAAATGCCTCTTCATCTCAGGGTTGCTTCTCGAGTCCAAATGGAAATGTACTGGAAGTTCGTCATGAAGCAACTGGTTTCGCTCAACAAATAACCACTGCCAGTAATGGTAGTGCATGGACTCAATTCGATATTGGAAGCGATGTGGATGGATCATCAACATCTATCGATTGGGCTAGTCATGGAATAGTTGCAAGGAGTACCTCTGGAACTACTTTGGTCGGCTCTAATACAATTACTTTGGATGAAGAATTAGTAGTATTGGACTTATTTGCTGATTTCGAAAGAGCCGTAATTACTAGGACAAGGGATGGAGTAGACAAAGAATTGAACACCCTCTCGGGATATAATGTACTCCCCGGAGATGATTTGGAAATTGAAGTAACAATCCAAAACAAGGGGATCTCCTCAAGTCAGCCAACAGACCTTAGAATATATCCCCCTAGTGGACAGAGTTTCGATTTACCATTACCTTCACTGAATACTTATGAGACATTTAAGACTAATTTTACTTGGACTGTCCCTGAAACACAGGCTATTGGAGTAGTGCCTGTTTCTTGGGAAGCAGACCCAGAAGAGATAAATTCTGCAGATGTCAATAGTGATAATGACTATGCGATAATTGGCTTATTTGTCGGTAGATTGCCGACCCCCGTGGTAGTTGATGCAACTGCCAAAACTCTCGAAGAAGTCTTCATCAATGCTAGTTCAAGTTTCGATGAAGATGGTGGAGAAGTAACTTGTTTGTTTGAAATTCCATATGATGATGGAACTAGGACATGGGCATGGGAAAAGATCGCTTCAGATAGTTGTATGACAAATTGGACATGGACTGATGATGGCTCATATCCAATTATTGTCACGATTACCGATGAAGAAAGAGATGAAACTCAAGTCACTCTATTTGCCGAGATTGAAAATCGGGCACCTAAGATTGAGTTGCAGAGCCTAAGAAACGAAGCAATGGTAGAGCATCCAATCACTCTGTATGCTTTTGCCAATGATTCGGATTCTGAAGATACATGGCCTGGTGTAGTAGACGTATTCTGGCCTAATGCCCAATGTCAAGAAGGATACTATACTCGTGTATGCACAACTACTGCCCCAACAGAAGGATGGCATACCTTTACTGCTATTGGGACGGATGATGATAGTTCCTCTACTACTGCCAATATCGATATTAAATTCACTAATATCGCCCCACATAGTACAATAATCAATCTTTACAATAATTCTGGAACCATTCTAAGTGATGAACAAAAGATTTGGCAATTAGATGAGGATCAAGTTGTATTAGTCAAAGGTCAAGCCGAGGACTCAATCGATGACATTGATACATTATCGCATACTTGGTGGCCTGACGACAAACAAGGCTCACTGATTTATTTCCTAGAAGGTAGAGTCACTCAATATGAAATGAGTTGGCAAAGTTCTGGACTTCATACTATCAGATTAGACGTAACTGACTCAGATGGAGCTACTAGTAATACTAACGAACGTTGGGTCAATATCAGAAATGTTCCTCCTGTGATTCAACCGCTTGATACAGTTTTGCCACTTGCAGAGGGGCAATCAATTACAATTATTGGAAACTCTACTGATACTATCAGTGATATCCCTTCACTGGTCAAATGTTGGGATATCGACCCTGGAATCGATAGCGATTCACAAGGAGGAGCAAGCGATGACTGCGATATTATTGGAGATGAATTGAATTATGCTTGGAACAGAAGTGGTTCTCATACAATTGTCTATCATGTAACCGATGATGACGGTGCAACCAGTAGTGAAGTTTTGACTATTGAAGTGATAAACATCCCGCCGATCGTTAGGCTCCAAAAGTCAAGTTGTATAGCATATCAAATCTGTATCCTTGATGCTAGAGCAACTATTGATTCCCTAAATGATATCGAAGGTCTAACAATTGCATGGGACTTAGATATATCCACCGATAGTAATGGTGATGGAATTAAGGATAATGATGCTGACCTAATCGGTAGTAGAGTAGAACATATTTTCAAGCAAGAAGGAAAAATAACAATCAAGGCAATGGCTTGGGATGAGGACCCTGAAAGACCTGGCATGGCTAAGATTACCATCGAAGTCTCTCCACCAGATAGGAATGCTATGGAAACGGTAAGTTCACTACTTGCTGGTGAAGAGTCAAATCCTCTTGCCCAAGTTGGTCTAATCATCGTACTGATATTGCTATTGGTGGTTGTTGCTAAAAGAAGAAGTTCCTCTTCACAAACAAAGAATTGGCAGCGCGATGGACTTGATGATGAGTTTGATACTGAAGCACAAATTCAGAAGTCTCAGGCTAAGAGACCAACTGCTCCGCCTCCAGGTTTTATCTTTGACCAAGCTATGCAACAAGTCCCTAATGATTTAGAACAAACAGGAGATATTTCATTTGATGAGTTACTTGAAGGCCCACCTATTCCAGAAGAAGGTCTACCTGCTGGGTGGACTGCTGAACAATGGCAATATTATGGCCATGAATGGCTTAAGGGCCAATAAGCGTATACTAATTATTTACAAGAATGCGAGGCTCTCAAGTAGGAGAACTTCATCGCAGAGTCATGCTTAAACAACGTAGTTTGGCTTTTATTCTAATTTTATTATTGTTAACAATGCCTTGGATGGCAATGTTAGAATCTGAAGAAGATGAGTTGAAAGAGACTAATATCCAAAGCAGTGGCACATTGAATGGATGGCCTGATGTACCTACTTGGAGGATTGGAGACAAGTATACCTATGAAACACAATTCGATGTACAGCAATTGATTCAACAAGCCAATGTTTCTGCTTCTATAACCACTCTTACCGGAGATACTGTTTATGAAGTGGTAGACATCTTATTCATTAATGTAGATGGTATTCAAACTTTAGCATATAAAATGGAAATTGAAGGAGAGTTTGACACTCCAAATTGGGGAGCCACACTTGAAGGTGCCGGTGGTAAATTAGAAATTGACTATTCTGGTGAAGATTTAGTTCGAGTACGTGATTTAGCAGTAATAAATTCTGAATTTGAACTTGATGTACTCTTTAGAATCGCTAACCTTTTCCCTCTTGAAGTAGGAACTGTAAGTTTTGATACTTCATATGACCCGCCTAAAGAAAAATATGATTTCCCATTACACACTGGCGACCAATGGTATATGGAATTCTTTTCATCCACAGTAGCAGGAGGAAGTTCTAGCTACTTTGATCCGACAGATTTTGATACTGCTGGGCCAGAAAATAATAGTTGGCAAATTACATCAAATGGAGTTCCTACTGAAGATGGAAAAAATATCATATATACTGGTTGTGATGATTCATATAAAATCAATGAATGGAATGCTACAGGAGTATCTCAAGGATTTAATTGGTATTGTCCTGCAGTAAGATATAATTCTTGGATGAGAGTTAGTAATGCTGCCGGATTTACTATCGATTGGCTATTGAAGAGTTACCAACCTGCCCAATCATCCGGAGACGTTGCAGGTTCTAACCCCGGCACACGTGATTTAGAAATTGAAATTGGACTACAAGGTATTGCAACACTTCCTGATGTTGAGCAAGCGATTACGATCGACTATGGAGGGCAACAAAATAATCCTCAAGCAAATACAAATCTGCAGATGAGATATGAAATGGCTGGAACCTTACTCAATCCAACAACCGATTCTAATGGACAAGCAACTGAAATACTAAATTCATCCAACGTTCGAGATACAACAAATTCCAGTGACGATTATACAAGTAATGGACTGATTGTTTGGGACCCAGCAACTGAAATTATCGGTGCTACAACAATTGTTATCGATTTATCATTGACCCCTGTTGACTTGATAGCCCAAGCTGACGCAATTATTGTCACTCGGATCCGTGATGGTAATTCTCAGATATTGACCAAATCAATAGGTTATAATTCACTTCCTGGCGACCTATTATCATTCTCAATTCCGACCCAGAATCGAGGTTTACTCAGTTCACCGGCTACAGAAGTTGAAATCATAACTCCTGATGGAACTTCTATTCGAGAACCTGTTCCTTCAATTCCATCATATGGTGAAGCAAGAGTTGTCGTTAATTGGACTGTTCCAGCAGCGGCTTCAATTGGTATCCAAACGATGTCGATTACAGTAGACCCTGATGAAACCGTTACTGAAGATGGAAATCGAAGTAATAATTACGCTAGTGTAGATATTTTGATCGGTAGAGCCCCAACTGCTCAAATTACAGTCTCTGATTCTGTATATACCTTTGAAAATGTGACACTGGATGCTAGTGCAAGTTTTGATGAAGATAGTGGAGATGTTGAGTGTAGGTTTGCTATTGAAAAGAAACTCGGATTAATAGAAAATATTGACTCAGAGGATTGTTGGACTCAGTACAATTGGAGTGATGGTGGGATTTGGAGTGTCACACTAATCGTAACAGATGATGAACTTGATACCGATGAGATAGATATTACTGCAGAGATACTAAATCGAGCACCTTACATGAATATCACAATAGTCGATAGTTTTGCTAATGAAATAAATAGTATTGGAGTTGACCAATTCGTTAAGGCTGATGCCACAGATAGTGGTGATATAGATACTATTTCTCCCTCCGGTCAACAAGTTACCATCACTTGGCCAGGACTAAATTGTCTAGAAGGAACTACTCAACCCACATGTACATTCTTGGCAAGTCAAGAAGGAATGTTGGATATCACCGCTGTTGCAGAAGATGATGATGGAGCAACTACCACTGTATCTACAACTCTAGATGTTCTAAACGTAGCACCAACTTTGGCACAACCTGAATTATGGTATGGAGGACAAAATCAGTCTACCGATTCTATCGGCTACTGGAATTTATACGAAGACCAAACCGCCCTATTACGTATTGTAGCAGATGATACACCACTGGATAAAGATAGTTTAATCATTGAATGGATGCCATCTGATAGGGATTTGAATTGGACAGAAAGTACTGTTGGACCTTCTTCAACTGCAACTGTATCTTGGCCGGACTCAGGACTACACAATATCTCAGTTGTTGCTTACGATAATGACAACTCACAATCATTGATTAGAACTGGTATAGTGAATATTACAAACGTACCGCCAACTATTGAAAGTCTAGGTTCAACTCAACCAATCTTTGAAGATGATGATCTCACTTTTACCGCTGTAGTAAGCGATACTGCATCAGATATTGATTCACTTATTGTCTGCTGGGACTTGAGCCCTATGGTTGACACCAATAGTGATGGTATAACTGACAATGATTGTGATGAAACAGGATTAGAATTAACCGCTTCATGGCCAAATATGGGTATTCGACAAATCACTGCTACTGTCACTGACGATGATGGGTCAACCGCTTCTACATCAGTAAATGTGAGTGTTCTAAATATTTCTCCTAAGGCTAAGATCACCAATGAAACTGATGTATTTGCCTTGAAAGAGGGAAATAATGTCACCCTATCTGGAATAACATCGACCGAAACTCCAAGCGATAAATTGAATCTAATTTACGCATGGGATAGTGACCACTTGGATTCTAATTTAGATGGTACAAATACTGGTGAAGTGGATTTCTATGGTGTTGAATATACCATCGATGATTTACCCGCTGGTAATTGGATAGTAACGCTAACTGTTACTGATGATGATGGAGAAAGCACTTCTACAACTATCGAACTAAGCGTTGCAGATAAGCCATCTGAGAATTTCCTTGAGTCAATCACTGACACGGTTGGAGGAGTTGGAACTTTGGTTATCGCAATTCTCCTGATTGTCGTTATAGGTTTAGCTGCATTCCTCTTACTTACCAGAAATTCAGGCCCTATTGAAGATAAGTATTCGGATTTGAATATGGGAGTACAATCTCAAATTAGTCAATTCAGTGAACCGATTCCTACTCAAACATATCAACAAGTGGATTATGGTTCTTATGAACAACAGACTACGCAACCTCCGGCTCAAGATCCATACGCTGCTTACAGCCCAGTACAAACTCAACCTGTTGTAGCACAGCCTGTTGCAGTTCAGCCTGTTGCAGTTCAGCCTGCTACACCGCAAACACCACCAATTCCTGCAACTGGACTTCCCCAAGGTTGGACTATGGAACAATGGCAACATTATGGCGCACAATACCTAGCCTCACAAAACGCTGCTCCAGCACCGGTTCAACCAACAATTACAGATACTAGACCCGCAACTGCAAATTCAAATCTGACAGATTTACTTGATGATTTGGACTTGTGAAGTGAGAATTAATGGCAAATCTTTGGCAGTTTTTTGGACTACCCGACCCGGAAGGACCTAATGATTCTAGAAGAAAGGCTAATCCAGGTAGGTCTAAATTAACTAAACCAGAAGATGATGTTAATCAACAAACCTTAATGCCAATATCTGAATCTATAGCCGAAGAATTAGCACCAAATAATATAGTGATACCTGAAACAACAAACATAGCAAATAAGAGTAACCTTATCGCAGTACCAATCGGTTGGAAAGGCCCGGTTTCTGCAGATGGAGAACCATTTCATGACCTTGGAATTAGTAGTTTAGTTCGACGCTCTTTTCCTTCTCGAGCATTACGTTATGTCGCCCCTGATGAGATGAAACGAATACCCACGCGTAAAATAGGACAAAGAATCTCTACTGGGGATACTGTGATTGTAGACTTACGCAGCCTTGTCCATATGGATGCCCATCAAAATGCTTGTAGAAGAGAACTGAAAATGGTGTGCGAAGAGGTTGGAGCTGAGGTTTTTGCACTAGATGCAGAAGATAAACTGTTAATGATTCCAGGATGTGACGTTATTGTCGATAGAGGAAGCAATCATTTGGGTCTAAACCCATTGATGTGATTTCACTCTTTCGGCCATTTTTTTAAAAGCCATACCGTTTATCGTAGTTTATGGGGGAGAATAGGGGTAAAGCGCTTCTCAGTAAAATGAGTGGAAATTATATTCTCCATTTCATGTCCTCTGGGATGATGGTTTTACTTTTCCTTCTAGCAGTTTCTTGGTTATCATACTCCACTTCGGATTACTCTTTTAGACAAGAAAATTACCAATTAGAAATAGCATATATTTTAACTGCTCTAATTTCTCTCGGCTGGATGATGTCGATGATTGTTGGAATCTCATTTGACTTATTACCATTAACTCATAACCTAGATGCATATAACCAAACTCATTCAACGCATTATCTATTTATCAATTTAGTTGGACAATTGGTGATAATAGGAGGTATATTCTCAAATAACCTTCAGCTCTTATTTGAAATGAGTACTATTGGAATGGTACTTCTTTGCTGGGGGGTAATTAGTATTGCATGGCCAAGTTGGAAATTACATAGAAACTCAGTAGAGGAAAATATAAATTGTGGCAAGGTTGCATTAATTCCCTCTGTCTTTATCCCTTTGGCATCTTTAGTAGTCCTAAGTTGCTGGATTTTTAGGAAAAATACTGGATTCTTAGAATTTGGACTAGCATTCAATGTTATTGTGATGATGGGTACGATTTCTCTAACACTAATCCTCGCCCATTTCAATAGAAGATTGGGTTGGGAAGTAATAAAATCAATTAATATTAGACCAGTTATTACTATCTATCTAGTACTTGCAATCTTACACTCATTTGCATCATTATGGTATGCTCGAGGAGATGTAAGTCATACTATCTTTGAATACTCTTTAGCAGCGCCACTATTTTGGGGATTTCTCTCAACAAGGCCTATTAGGACCATCAAAAGTGCGATAGGCCATTCACAAAAACCTCATTCAAGACTTATTGGAACGGCACAATGGTTTTTCTTGGCAACAGGGGTGATGGCTATCATTCCAGACTTTTATCCTGGTAAATTTACCAATATTACATATGTTGGTTTTATTTTCTCTTGTGCTGTACTCGCAGCCTGGGGATCTGGAATTTATCTTCACCAAGACCATTTGCACAAGTCCATCCACAACCGTCCTAGTTTATGGTCGGTTATTACTGTAAATGCTATAGGAATGCTCTCATTATTCCTCATTGGTTTTGAGGTGACAATATTTGGAGAAAGTTCAGACTTAGTATACTTTTTCATGAGAAGTATAGCACTAGGACTGATGATTATTTTCATATTCATTTTATTGGTTCGAGACTTATTCTTTACAATGGATACTTGGCATAGAATGCCCATGTCCTTGGATAAATATATTTCATGAAGACTCTTTTGAAAGTTCGATAAGTACTTGCATCGCACTCTCTGCAATTCCAAGAACTGTTGTTTCATGGCCATCGATAAGCGATGCAAATTTGGACATTTCTCCAGCCAAATCATAACCGCCGGCTTTCCCCTTCCATGAGCCATTCAATACTAGTTTAACCAGGTTCTCATCAGATAATTCTTGGAATTCAACTATAGAGGAGTCAGTAAAAAAAGACCATGCACCTGAGAAATAAATCCCTGTTGAACTCCAGACTCTATGCCTTCTACCAGAAAGTCTGTGTAACATCATGGCCGCTTCCACTTCATCGTTAGGCTTGCCAAGGGCTACATTTTCAAAATCAGGGTCTTCCAACATTGTATCGCTGACTATAATCAATTCCTGTTGGTCTAAGTTTTGGATGGCATATGCTTTTTTCTTACATATCTGAAGAACCTGTTCATTGACTTCTACATTGTCTGCAGTTTCGTTAATTCCAGTCAATGCTTTGCATATAATCTCAGGAAATAATTCCGTCAATATTTGTTGACGACGAGTAGAAGCAGAGGCAAGCCACACTCTAAGCATGAATCGCAATAGAGTCGCCATTATGTTTCTTTCCTCCAAATAGTAAAATTAAATGAGACATATTCAAGTGATAGATAGTATTGGATTAACTGGTGCTAGCATGAGCGATATCCAAAGAATCCCGACCCACATTGAAGGTTTAGACGAGAATATGCAAGGTGGAATTCCGAAAGGACATATCTGCTTGGTTGCTGGTGCATCAGGTGCAATGAAATCCAGCCTAACATTCTCAATGCTATACAATGCTGTACTTTATGGAGAAACAAGTGGAATATATGTAACACTTGAACAAGGCAAAGATTCTCTTCGTGCTCACATGAGTAATATGGGGATGAATGTTGATGACCCACGAGTAAGAAATAGAATCGCAATCATAGATTTAGTCGACTTGCGTGTTCAACTTGATGAGCAGGGAATGAGCAATAGAGTTGATTGGATGGGGCAACTTATCAAGCAACTAACCTCTTATCGACAATCAATCGGTTTTGAACTTCTTGTATTCGACTCCCTAGGGGCATTCTTTACTTTAACTAAGATGGAAAACCCACGTGATGAAATCTTTAGATTATTCGAAGCGGTTAGAAGACTTGAGTTGACCTCCTTCTTCATCTGTGAAATGACCGGTGAAGACCACAAGCAATTTGGAGAGTATGGAATTGAAGATTATCTAGCTGATGGTGTAGTTCATCTAGTCATGGAAAGAAGTGGAGACGATGTTAAAAGAAAAGTGAGTATTATCAAAATGCGTCACACAAACCATATGCTTGGTTACAAACCATTCTCTTGGAAACCTGACGAACAACGATTCACAATTCTGTGATTATTCAACGGTTACTGATTTTGCCAGATTACGTGGTCTATCGACATCGCAATCGAGTTCTAAAGCTGTATGATAAGCAATTAATTGGAGTGGAACTACTGTTAAAATTGGAGATAAATCCGAATGAACATTTGGAACTTCGATATTTATGTCCCCTTCTTCACTGATACTATCTCCTTTTTCATGAATTAGTATAATCTTAGCACCACGCGCCCTACATTCATGTATTGCAGAAACTGTCTTTTGCTTGACATGGTCATTTGGGGCAATGAAAATAACAGGACTTCCTTCTTCGAGTAAAGCGATAGGACCGTGTTTCATTTCCCCCGCTGGATATGCCAAACAAGGAATATATGCTACTTCCATCAACTTCAATGCCCCTTCTTTAGCAACTGGCGCTGAAATCCCTCGTCCCAAAAATAGTACGCTTTTTGCGTTCTTAACAGCGTTAACCGCTTCCATAATCGGTCCTTGGTTTTCGAGATATTCTTCGATTAAGTGAGGGATTTGTTGAAGTCCTTGAATTAATTTTTGACCTCGCTCTTTACTTATCGAACGAGAACGACCGACTTGTATTGCAAACATGGCAAGGGCTGCAACCATATTGGAAAATGCTTTGGTTGATGCAACGGCTTGTTCAGGCCCTGAATGAATGTATACTCCTTGGCCACATTGTCTTGCGATTGTTGAACCTACTACATTGACAATCCCATGTACTTGGCCACCTTTAATTTGAATCTCCTTAACCGCTGATAACGTATCTGCTGTTTCCCCCGATTGTGAAACAGCAAAGTGAAGAGCTTGTGGATCTATCACTGGGTCATTGGTTCTAAATTCACTTGAAATATGGGCTACTGCCGGTACTCTGGCCAGGGATTCAATCAATATCTGACCGATTTCAGCGGCATTCCTAGCAGTTCCACATCCCAACAAACGAACATGAGGGAGTTTAGATAGTTCAAGAGGAGATAATTTCAATCCACCAAGCCGTCCATTTCCTCTTACTCGGTCCAGTCTACCGCTAATGCAATGGCGAAGAGCATCGGGTTGTTCAAAGATTTCTTTGAGCATAAAATGAGGGAAATCTCCTAATTCCGCTTCGCCCCATTCATCTTCAAGAACGGTAATATTAGCCTCTTTGTTAATTCCATTTAGTGGGCTCATAGATATTGAATCAGAGGTTAATGTTGCTATATCGCCATCCTCCATGAAAACAACTCTTTGTGTGTGAGTTGTCAAAGCATGCGGGTCGCTAGAAATAAACATCTCATTATCGCCTTTACCGATGATTAATGGAGAACCATTTCTTGCACACACCATAACATCATGATTCTGGAAAATTGCACATATTCCCCAAGTTCCATGTAATTTAGAGACTGTTCTGTGCATTGCAGCAGTAGGATTGTTATCTCTAGATAATTCATAGTCTAGAATATGTGCAATCGTCTCTGAATCGGTTTCACTACTCAAAGAAATTCCTTTCTTTTCAAGTAAAGTTCTGAGTGTTCGAGAATTTTCAATAATTCCATTATGGACAATAATTACATCTCCTGAAACCGATGCATGTGGGTGAGCATTCTCATCTGAAACAACTCCATGCGTAGCCCATCTTGTGTGAGCAATACCAACATTACCAGGGACGTTGTCCGGTAAAATTGATTGTAACTCAGCCACCTTCCCAATTTTCTTATAGACTGTAAAGGATTCATCCTTAACTGCGATTCCTGCTGAATCATAGCCTCTATATTCTAGCCGTCTCAGACCTTCAACTAAAATCGGGGTTGCAACTTTAGCACCCATGTAAGCAAAAATTCCACACATTTAATTCACCTATAATTTTACAACTGCAGAACAAATAGGACAATTTGTTTTCTTCAGCATCATATCTTTGACTGTAAATTTAGCCGAACACTCGGCACAACTAACTTCTCTTTGTGGAGTTGGCATCCCAGCAATAGGTGGCAGATTACCTAGAGGAGGCAATGTACCATCACTTCCAATCGGTGGAAGTGGTGGGAGAGATGGAAGTGAGAGTTCTGCATCTAAAACAGGAAGTGTAGCCTCTAATGGTGGAAGAGGATTAATTAAAGGAGGAGTTGCCAACATTTTTTCAGTTATCTCAGCTATCTCTCTTTGTTGCTTACGTTTCATCCTTCGGTCAAGTCTGCTATTTCCTTGTCCTGTTTCGGCTTTAGATTCAAGTGTTTCAGCCAGAGTGATTTCCTTTTCTTCCTTAGGTTCATTCTCTTTGCTAACCTCAATAGTTGATTGGACAACTAATTCATCGGAATCTAAATTTATAGCCATATCAACATCATCTTCTTCAATATCAACCATGATATCAATACCATCGTCATCAACTTGGCTCTGTACGATAATTTCTTCCTCTTTCTCTCGACGAAGGGAGCGAACAGATACTACCAAACCAACCAGTAATACTACCATGACAAGTAGTGAAGCGCTCAGAATTATTTGCTGAGTTTGTCTATCTCCCGGCAATGGTGCTAGTAATGAATCGATAAACGATTTAGAGGAATCGGGAGCCGTTTCTGCTTCTAGAGATACCACGCTTCGAAGTGAAAGAACTCCACTACTCGAAGATAAAACAATGATTCCATCTTGGCCCAAACCTGCATAACCTAGAATGAACCCTTCAGCAATCATATTTGTCATTGCAAATTCCATTCCATTTCCTTCATCCAGCACTGTACCATATCGAGTCATAGGTCCATATACATTGATTTCATCAAAAAATACTCGGATATAGTCTCCATCTAAATTAAGTTCTAAGTTATTAGCGCCTTGCGCATCATAGTAAGAGGCTTCATCTATCGACCAAGAATTATCGGTTACTACGTATGCAATCTTAGACAATGAGCCACTGCCTTCAATCCAAGAAGCAATCAGAACATCTCGATCATTCTGTTCAACCGTAATCAACTGGGCATTACTGGCGTCATCCCCTACAGAATACTGGAATGACCAGGAAGGCTGAGATTCTTTTCCATGAGCATACATCAATCCAACTCTTTCAATACCAGATACATCATCCCTCATCTCTTGATATAGAATATGTAGATTTTCAGTACCTAGTGAGATTGCTAGCGAGTCCCCTTCTGAGGGTTTGATATCAATATTATAGAGAACTTTACTCAGACTCCAAGAACTTTCAACTTGTGGCGTATCAGAAATCATGACAAATATCGAAGTCGAATCTTGCCAAGAGCCTCCTGTAGCTATATCTCGATGATAACCACCAAGAACCATTCTATCTCCATTTTGAGTTAAGGCAAGCCCCCAGTATGTTCCTTCTGAGAGTTTGAGAGGAGTCATATGATTTTGAATTGATGTCGTTTCTCCAGAACTAGTTATCGAAGTCATAGCAATATCGGTCATTAAATATCCTGATTGGCTTAACTTATTCTCGGTCCAAGCCGCTTGAACAAGTCCATCTTCGCGCTTCAAAACGGTTAGTTCTCCAGCCCATGAGTCTGCCAGTTTAACTTCACCTGGAACTGATAAAGAATCTGTAATTGTTCGAACATGTAATTCTCCATCAAGAGTAGTGAACAATAAACCACCATCATCTAAACCAATAAAATCTAAGATTATTTCATTAGAAATCAAATTTAATCTTACTGGGGAACCAATATTCACATTATCAACTACAACATTGAACATTGATTCACTAAATTCTGTCTCGACTCCGTCCCCTTGAAGTTCGGCTCTAAATTGGGTACTTCCAAGTACTGAACTAGATTTATTAATTTGGAAAGATACTTCTTCATATCCAGAACTTGATTGGGATCCAGCAATTTCTAATATCATCTCTTGGCTCACTAAGTTCCAACCAATATTACCTTCCCCTCTCATGTATAGTTTCATCATCAAGTTCGTAGCATCACTTTGACCTAAATTATCAACTCTTACATTGACATTATATGAGGCACCAGGGGCTGGTATTTCTGGGAATGTTTTAATTGCACCTGGCATGAACCTTAATGTCGGCTCAATAGGTCTTTCAGTAATTTCAAAGTCAAATGAGTAGACATTATCATCCCTCTCTAAATCAGAATGTATATTTGAAGGGTCTATATTGATTTTAACCTCATGAGTTCCTACTTCGGTAGCCCACCAGTACAACGTTATCTCACGCGAGTCTCCCTCGTTCAATGAGCCGATTGTCGCTTCAGAAGGATATATTTCCGAATCACTACCTGGTGCGTCCAGCCTAACAAATACATCATTTACGTCTAGGTCTCCAACATTTTTTATTGTGAAGTCAACCGTTAGAGCGGAACCTGCTACGGCTGAAAGCATTGGTAGGCCAACCTCATCCTTAATTTCAACAACTCCTATGAATATGAAATCAGGTGCTGCAGGTTGATTGTCGATATTGAAAGTTCTTCTGACATCATCGGTCTTGAGGCCACTTTCATTGACCATTCTAAAACTCAGACGAGTAGAACCATCCGGTACATCTCTTGAATCCCAACTGAAAGACCAATCTTGATTCCCTACTTCCAAATCAGGTAGGTTCATGCCAAATTGCCATCCACCACTATCTACCTTGAATTCAATATAGTCATGTTCGACTCCTTCTACAGTCCCTGAGAAATCTACATTACCTTGGAGAGAAGTTCCTACAACCGGACTTGCAAGAGTAATACCCATTCTTGCTAGATTTATTACACGGAAATCCACTGCAGATTCAGCCTCGGTTTCAGAGTCAAAGGCTCTAACGCTTACCAAAACATAGTCTTCATCGAGTTCTATCCAATCTGATTTTATTGTCACATCGAGAGACCAATCGTCAATGTCTCCTCCAGCGATAGTCCATGGTTTGAGTTCCTTGGTATTACCAGATTCCAAATACTGAATAATATTAACTTGAATTTGGTCGTAATCTACTCCTTGGGGTATATTTGTTGTTCCTGAAATTTTAACTCTACTGCCTTCCATCCACCATGAGCCGTTATTTGGTTGCGAAATATCTACGTGATCCCCTGAGCCATTTCCAGATGGAGGTGGAGCAATTATACCACCTTCTAGCGGCGTACAAGGCTTATTCAAGGCTAAGTCTATTGCACATGAAGCATCTATCAAACCAAATCCCCATTTATCATTCCAACGATTTGAAACCGATGTTTCAGATGCTTTATCTTGTTGAATCTCAGAAGAGTTTCTAATTATATCTCTTATTTCTAAAGCATCCAAAGATGGATTGGCTTCAATTACAGTAGCAACAACTCCCGAGGCAATTGGTGTAGCCATACTTGTTCCATCTTTCTCATCATATTCAGAATCTGCTTCAGGGCGTGGAGCGCCAGGAATCGAAGTCCCGGTAGCTGCGGTTGCTGATATTATATTGGAGCCAAAAGAAGCGATATCGGGCTTCAATTCATCCCAATCGTCATCATCACCATCACTGAGACGCGGCCCATAGTTTGAGTAACTTGCAATTCCATCATCAGTCCTATTTACTGTTCCAAAATCGCTAGCTGCAGCAACAGATAATCCATAGTCAGCACTTGCAGGAGATGGAACTCTCTTAGTTCCATCATTGCCCATAGCAATAACACAAACTATGTTCTCTTCAAGTGTAGCGTTGTTAACCAATCTTGCTTCTGTCCCAGTCCCATTATCGCCTTCGTCCCCCGGATTGAGAGGTGAAGACACTGAACCAAATGACATGGAGCCTATTTGTATACCTTGAACTGAAGAATTGTGACCCCAGTCTTTATTTGCATTATTTACCATCCACTGGATACCGTTCAAAGAGTATTGAGAGTTTGTGCCACCGGCATCTGTTAAAACTTTGATATCGACAAGATACGCCCCCGGCGCAGTTCCAGAGTGAAGTCTAGAAGAATCTCCGGTCCCTAAGGCGGAACCGGCGACGTGAGTGCCATGACCTTGTCCATCATCAGGGTCTTGGGTTCCATCGGGATTAGATGCTGTGGAAGTAGCATCATATCCACCAACCCATTTGTGGTCGTCGTAAGATGTTGGGTTGCCCGCATCCGGTTCATCATCAATATCGTCAAAGTCATTCAAGGAACGGTGTTCATTATCCACACCGGTATCTAAGATTGCTATTACAACTCCATCTCCAGTATAATCACGCTCATATGCTGAAGCAGTATATACATCAGAAGGCATAGATCTAGTTGCTTTAGAGGCCACATTATTGAAAGGAATCATGACATTTTGCATTTCAATAACTACCACTCCTTCGAGATGGTAAATATCCATTAAAGCACTGACTGGAACTTTGTCAACTACTATCGAATCTACACTTTCTAAAATTTGAAACCAAGCATTATTCTCTTGTCCAATCCACGAATGGTCACGCAGCACCTGCACTAATTCATCCGCCTCTTGCTGACTCGGATGCCAAGCATAGTCGACAACTATCGCAACGGTCTTTCTACCATCTTCACCGATAATTGCAGTTGGAGAAATTGATTCTTGACCAGCTAAAACTCTCTGTAATCGGTCATCCATGCCGTTCCAATCTAAATCAGGCCCATACGAAAGCCACCATTCGTTCTTCTCTGATGCTGGCTGAGAGGTTCTTAAATCGGTTCTAAGGGGTCTTTCACAAAGTTCTTCGCCGCACATTAAAGGAGGGAGACCTTCGACCAGAATAGCGCCCTCATGAGTGTTTTTCTCTTCTTTAATATCTAAATTATCTGAAGATGCATGTACCCCTAAAGAAGAAAGGTCAGAAATCAAAAAAATCATTACGATTAGCAATGCAGTGCGTTGCATTTTCGCGCCTACTAATGTACGAGCCATTCCCTTCCCCGTAGCGTGGAGCATGGTTTATGCTTTGAGGGTATCCTTTGAATGTTTATCCCCCAGCCCCTTTAGGGGCTTGGGAAGATATATCGAATTAAGGCCAGTTGAAATGTTCGGGTTCATCTGAACATTGCATATGAGGGCCATCAAAACGTTCGACAACACATAACTTATTATCACACACTGGACAAATTGCTTGATCGGCTATATGCTCCATCCATGCAAGTCGAGTTTCTGGCTCATCGCTAGACTCGATTAGGCTCTGCATAGACTCCCTGAGTTTTCTTGGAATTTCAAAACCTCTTGATGACCAAGGGTCTTCAATAGAATCTAGTTTCTTCATAGATTTCTTCATTCTTCTTTGCTTAGCAAAAACTTCAGGAGAAGAGGATGGTCCTCCATCTTCGACACCCAAAGGTGTCGGCCCACCCTTTGCGATTAATGGTAGCATGACATAAGACAATACAAAGCCACCTAAATGCGCCATGTGAGCAACATCACTTGGCCTAGATAAGCCATAACTGGAATAGGCTCTAAATACCTCTATTGCAAAGTAGAAAAGGGCTAGATAAATCACAGGCCATTTTCTTATTAGGATTAGTGGAAATGGTATCTCATCCCTCGGCCAACCTGCAAGGTATGCTCCAAATAATCCGAATGCTGCGCCTGATGCACCTAGTGCTGGAGTGGTAGATTCAATATTAAACAAGAACCATGCAAAAGAACCTCCAAATAATCCGATTAGATATATTGCTGAAAACCGTTTCATTCCTAAGCGCTGTTCTAATGGAATTCCAACAAGGGAAATAACTAGTATATTACCCAAAACATGGGTTGCATCGAATTGACTATGGAGAAATCCTGCAGAAAAAAAGGTAATCCAGCCAGAGGGTTCTGCTGCTCTTGATGGAATCATCCAAAGGTCGTTCCATAACCACATATCAACCCATCCTTGATTTGCAAACAGAGTCCAAACCACTTGAACTAGATAACCGAGTAGTAAACCAACTGTTATAGATAAAGCAATAGAAGTTTTATTTCTAATCGAATATAGCAAAGGCCAAACTATGACTCCAACCCATACTAGGAAAAGTGCCCATTCAACACTTCCGAATGAGTTGAACTGGGCGGCCATGTCCATGCTTCGAGGCCTTCACTTTTGAATTACCGCAAAAATTGCACATTGGGAAAGCATTCATTGCCAGCCCTCTCTTCGGCAAGACATGGCAAATACCCTGCTTGAACTCGAAGGAGTAACAATACGCCGTGGTATCGAAATTGTCCTATCTAATTTCAGTCTCGCTCTCAAGAGTGGTCAGTGTACCATTCTGCACGGAGAAAATGGTTCGGGGAAATCTACTGTAATCGAAGCTGCAGCACGGCTCTTACCGATGGAGAAAGGCGAAGTCCGTCACCATTCAAGTATGGTTCATGATAGCGAAGGGAGGAGGAAAAGTCCAAACTTTTCATTCGGACTCACACTCCAATCAAATGGTCTGGTACCAAGTCAAACAATACAGCAGCATTTGCAAATGGTTTGTACTTTGTCTCAGTCTGAATATGATCTAACTTCAATTCTAGAAACCTATGGCCTTTCTCACCGTCGCCATGATAAAATTGCTCATCTATCCGGTGGTCAACAACGCAAGGTATCGGTAATCTCTGGATTAATTCCTGCAATGTTAAGCAAGCAGCCTAGACTGGTATTACTAGATGAACCGGATTCTGGACTTGATGATTCATCTATCGAAGTTCTAAAGACCCATATAAATCAACTTAGAAGTGCTGGCCATGGGATATTGATTGCAACACATGATGAGCGATTATTTGAGTGTGCAACGACTCTACATGATCTCGAAAAAGAATCATTACAAGAACCTGATAAATGTGAGCCATGGAGTGATTTTGGAATACCAAAGAAGAATTCGTTTTTATCTCTTAAAATGGGCTGGAAATATAATGCATCCACATTGAACTCAATTCAAAAAAACTGGCTAGCATCTTTACTGGTAATCGGGTCACTACTAGCTCTCGTGGAACCTCTTTCAATTAATGACCAAGATGTTTTATTGATGGGGTTTGCTCTTGCTCCGGCTTTCACAATCGGTTTAGTTGGAGACTCAGTGACTTCAATGCTTCACGAGCAAAGGGCGATTGATTGGTGGAGAGCACAAGTACAGACTATTCCTAATTCAAGTATTGAGTCTTTTCTAAGCGGTTGTATTCTAACTATATTTTCAATGCAAATTTTCTTACAAATATTTGATTGGAGAATAATTTTAATCGGTGGAATTATCGGATTCTCGACTACTTTTTGCCTTAGATTCCTACAACAAAGTACATTGAGACTTGCTCGCTCAAATGCAGTATTTATCAGACTATTGACCCCTATTCTTATTCTTCCATGGGCAGTAATTGTAGAATACTGTGCAAGACTTTGATTTTGATATAAGTTGAAGGTGCAAGTTCAAAAAGTATGCCTTAGACGTAAGCATATGCGAGTACGTCACGGCGAACTATTACTCGTGATGGGTTTTACTGGCATTATGGTTACCCTTTTTTTGGCTTGGGAGTGGGCTCCAAGTGTTTCAATAGATGCATTTGAATCTCCAGAAGCCCAGAGAATATTCTACTGGCATGTACCTGCTGCGTGGGCAGCATTCATTGCTTTTAGTGTACTATTTATCGGTTCAGCACTTTGGGTATTCAAGAGAAGTCCAGTAGGTTGGAGGC
Organism: Candidatus Poseidoniaceae archaeon; assembly: GCA_949372655.1. Lineage (GTDB taxonomy): Archaea > Thermoplasmatota > Poseidoniia > Poseidoniales > Poseidoniaceae > MGIIa-L1. The sequence continues at coordinate 26,845 of CASIAI010000002.1, read as the reverse complement.
TACATGTTGCGGGCTCAGAAGCAAGTTTAGCATGTGGATTGATGGCTGTTTGGTCTGGTTGTGTATGGGGCGCTGCAGAGTGGGGTACTCCTTGGGATTGGACAGATGTAAGATTAAACACGTTTGGATTACTTACATTGCTTGCATTATTCTTGGTTCTAGGTAGGCAAAGTCAACCCGATGGTATAGAATCAAGAGATACCTTTTCGACTTTTGGATTGTATGGATTTGTACTAGTTCCAATCACTTACGTTGCCACCAGGATATGGCAAATACGTCACCCAGGCCCGGTAATTGGTGGAGGGGAAGAAAGTTCACTTTCCTCTGACATGGGACTAGTACTACTTCTAGGAGCTATTTCGTTCACGATTCTAATCGCCGGACATATGATAATGTCTATTAGAATTACCGAGTATGAGCAACGATTAGAAAGACTACAGAACAAAGTAGATGGAAGGATTTGAAATGGAAGGAATGACATATTTAGCAATCGCATACCTAGGTATGATTCTAGGTCTTGGGATTTGGACCTGGACAGTAGTATCGAGAAGTATAAACCTACAGTCACGTATCAAAGCATTAGAAGATAGTCTTGGACTAGAGGGTTTTGAATCTGATATTCTAGCCTCGGAAGTCAACGATGGTGAGGAAAATTAAGCCACAGGTTCAAGGCCAATGTTTTACTCCCCCGGTATGGTGAGTCAAATTTCTTCGAATCTTGGAGATGATTTTTGTTTGGTTTGTGGCTCGCCACCGCCTCTTTTTGGAGAGCGTATGTGTGAGTCTTGTTTGAGAAAAAGAATAAAATTAGCCGAAGTTCCAGAAAATGTCCCATGGGTTAGGTGCGCTAGGTGTAGCATCGTTGAAATTCAAGGGAAATGGGTTCACATAGAAGAAGAAGTAATTTGGGATGAACTAGTTCAAAGACATCTTAAATTTCACAGTGGTGCTGAAGAGGTACAACTTGGAATGGAAACCAGGACCGTATCTGATCGTCACACATTGATTTATTTACAACTCGAAGGAGTTATTGAAGGATTATTATTCAAAGAAGAACACACAATGCGGGCCAGGATGGCGAATGGAGTTTGCTTGACATGTACTCGTAGAGCAGGTAATTATTTTGAGGCTACTGTCCAATTACGTTCCAGCGGTAGAAAACTCTCCGAAGATGAATATGTAAAACTCAGAGCAACTTTAGATGATGTATTAGAGTCTCTTTCAGATGACCCTATGTTCTTTATCACCAGTGAAGGCCAAGTTACTGGAGGATATGATGTTGTATTGGGAAGTAAAGGTTTAGCACGTTCATGGGGGCGCCATTTAGTCAAAGAATATGGAGGTCAAACCGTAGAAACTAAGTCAACTGTTGGTCGTAAAGATGGTGTAGATGTCACAAGACTAACACTACTTTACAGAAAACCTGGATACGACTTAGGTGATGTAATACGCTGGAGAGATAACTTTTGGCGTCCTTCATCATGGACTAAGGATGGAGCGATCGTTGAACGTACAGATAGACAAGAACGAACTGGAGCATCATGGAGAGACCTTGAATCTGCTAATGTGGTTTCACGAATGTCTGAACAGATAGTTGTAGATTTAATCACTCAAGACTCCTCAGTCGGAGAATTCCTTGACCCACAATCTTGGATTATGGCCTCTGTCCGCCTTCCATGGGATCACGAAGGGAAAAAGAAAGCTCGATTATCACGAATAGATGGTGAATGGTTGGCATTACAGTACTTATCGCTAGATAATAATTCAATGGGGGTGAACGAGTGAGTGATGAAAGTAATTCAAAGCCCGATATCGTTGAGTTGGCTAAAATTCTAGATACTGGAGATATTATTGGTTTTACTCGTTCGTTTGTTGATGACCTCAAGAAAGGTTTTGAGCATGTCAATTTAGAAAGGTTCCCATGGATTGAAGATATCTCAAAGAAAAAATGGGCTGGGATAATATGTTTAGGAATGGGCGGCTCTGCTGCAGGAGGGGACTTCTTAGCAGCCTTAACCAATCAGAATGGCAAATTACCAGTGCACATACAACGTGATTACTTTGTACCGTCTTGGTGGAATGAGTCATGGTTGGTTTTGGCCACTTCACATAGTGGAAATACGGAAGAAGCTCTTTCAGCGACTGAAATAGCATTAGAAGCAGGAGCAACTGTTGTTGTCATTTCTACTGGAGGAATTCTAGCCGGTATGCCTGAAATCTATTCTAGATGCTATCTAATTCCATCGGTAGGCGGTCAACCCCCACGTTCAGCATTCGGCCATATATTTAGTAGACAATTGGGTCTATTGAGGCACCTTGGTGTACTAGATATGCCTAGCAAAAATGAAGACGTACAGATGTTAGAGCGATTAGAAGCCGCCTGCTCTGGGTTTGATATAATCAATGACCCTAGTGGTGATTTAGTAGAACTCGCATCATTCATGGAGTCTCATCCTATCGCGATTGTAGGCCCTACTGAATTAATGCCTGCATTAAATCGGTTCAAAAACCAATTGAATGAAAATTCTGCTAGGTTTACTAGAGTAGGAATAATTCCTGAAATGAATCACAATGAAAGTGTTGCATGGGGAGGAATTGGTAAAGATAGAGACCCATCAGCGGACCAACAAGTATTGTTATTCCTTACTTGGGATGGGATGCATAAGCGGGTATCTCATCGTATTGATTGGATGATTGCACATACGACCACTGACTTCGCATGGAAAATGCAAGGTGAAGGTTCAACTCTTCTTGAAGCATTATTACACCTCTGTATAGTAACGGATTGGGTATCGATTGCACTAGCATTACTACATGGAAAAGACCCAGGTGCAATCGGTCCGATCTCAGCATTGAAGGATTACCTCAATTCAAAGAACTAATAAAATTAGTATAATAATCCTAATACCAGTCTTGGGTCAGGATAAATCTCTAGTGCGGATTCTCTTGCTTCTTGCTCTACGACTCCAGGCATATCGTGTGTTTCAGGCTCTTTCAAAGATAGTTGAAAGTGAACATGTGGAGGCCATCCACCATTGACCTCTTCACTCCCGACTTTTGCAATTTTATCCCCTGCCTTGATTTGTGAACCTACAGTAATACCCGTGATACTGTCTAAAGAAAGGTGACCATGTAAGGCCCATACTTTCCTCTTTTGACCTAAAATTTGTGAACCTACTTGTTCTGGAAGTGATAAAAAATGTTCGGTGATTAATGTTGGACCATAGGAGCCATCTTCGAGGTTATTACCAAAACTATGTATGATTCCATCACTAAAAGCATAGATTGGAGTGTCAACAGGAGCACCAATATCCAACCCAATATGAACATCTCTCACTCCACCAAATAAATCGCTTGTATACATTCCAGGCCGATATTCATCATACCTTCCAATTTGATATTCATAAGGACAGACCCAGGTTTTATCCTCGCCTCGAGTGAAATCAAAAACCCAGTATTCCTCTGGTAGATTTATCACCGGATGAAATGCTTCCGCTCCTGCGACCATGACGCGATGAAAGGGTGTTTTCTTTTGATTCTTAGCCGAACAATCAATACCTAAGGGCGCTCGGGTTTAGTCATGATTCTTACGAGTATGCTTATCCTACTCGTGAGTTGTATACCCGGTTATGCTCTATGCAAAGTATTGGATGGTAGTGCAGATTTATGGAGAAAGATATTACTAAGTCCAGCACTCGGATTACTTTTGATTTACGGACTATCTGGACTATTGGTACTTACAGGCTTATGGACTACAATGCTCATGAGTGCTGTAATTCTTCTTCTCAACACCTTATCTTTTGCTCACATAAAAAGAAGAGTTAACATTGAAAGGAAGTTCACTCCTTGGCAGAAATTGGAAGCTGTGATGCATGGCTATATTCTCGAATCAGAAGACCAACAAATAACTGAAGAAGCATCGGCTCAACAATGGTTTCAAAGTCGACGTTCCCCGTTATTATTTGCTATTGGCTCAATTACTATAGTGGGAGTATTTCTACTTCCTTTTTTCCAAACTCTCCCATTTGGTGTTGATTGGATCGGTTTTTCAATGCTAACTGGACAGATTTCCTCTGTCGGTGAATTATCTTTGTCTGGAACCAATGAAGGGTTTTGGACTTATCCACCTGCATTCCCGGCATTAGCTGCTTGGATTCAGAATGTTCTAGGACTAGATACTGGACGTGCCGTTTTTGAATTAGGCCACTATAGTTTAGTCGTGATTCTTATTGGCCTTGCAGGTGCACTAGACCATCATGGAAGTGGAGCACACGGACTTCTAGCTTTATCACTCGGCTTTGGGCTATTTGCTAAAGTATATGATTCAGGATATCCAACAGTAGCCAGCCAACTTGGACTTGTCATAGGCCTACTAGTACTACTCAGGCCATCTTCGACTAGAGGAACTCATCATACTAGAGGATTTATCATTGCAGTGATTTGTGTCACCTTGATTCACCCTACAGGTGCAATATATCTTGGAATGTTGATGGCTGCCCACATATTTATTGGAATAAGTTTGAATAAACAATATAGTGAAAATATGCAAAAATTGATTCTTGCTTGTTCGATTTTATTAACAATTGCAGGTGCAATATCAGTACTGATATTAGCCCCGAGGATGTTGGATTCTGCTGTATTTGCGGAATATGGATGGCAAGGTGGGCGGCCTCTTTTGACGTTCAATTCTTTCCTACTAGTCTTAGGTGGAATTGCTGGATGGAAATTGCGTTCAACTGTTGAGGGACGTTTGCTGATGACATGGTTTGCTGGATTATGGCTTTTAACCTCTATTCATCTCATCGATGGATTAGAAAGCATTCCGGTTCTATCTCTACTTTCATATACTCTTTATTCGATGGGACTTCATGCTTTTCATATCCCTTTAGCGGCTTTAGTAGCACTGTGGTGGAGTCCCACAACTGGACTCACTTCACTCGAAGAAGAGCGAGGATTGATGAGTATTGGTTGGGATCCAGTAATGCCTCAAAAAGTCTCAACTATAATGACCGTTTTTGTTCTATTAGGAGTTGTTTTCGCTAATACCATTGTATGGGAAATTGCCAAACATGAAGAATTAAGGCCTATAACTCAAGGAGATTTGGAAATTCGCGAAAAACTCTCAATGCTTCCCGAAGGAAGTATTGTATACTCGGAAAATGCCCATTGGGGACATGTTTTCGACCCTCCATCGAATGTCAAATTGACAAGTATTCCAACATTAGGTTTGATACAAATAGATTCTAGCATCCATTCTAAAGTAACCACTGCGATATACTTAGACAACGGTACCGCCATTAAGGAATTAGGAGTGAACTATGCAATTACATCGCCCATTGGAGCAATGGGTTGGGTTTTTGCAATGTCCCCGTATTGGGTAGAAATCGAAAATATTAGAGGTAGTAAATTATGGCAATTCGCACCAGCAAAAGATGCCGAAACATCACAGTTTGTCGTTGTTGATGAGCAGAGTTGTAATGATGGCTGTGATATGAGAATAGAGCCTTGGAATGAACATCGCTTTAGAACTCTAGATAACCTTTCAGACTACAGAGCCTTCATCGAACAAGGAGTTAACTCAGAAATTCAATTTATCTATCAAGGTGAAGCTAAACAAAATATCACTGCTTGTTTGATGTTTGAAGCGATCGGTAGTATTGACGACTTGACGCTCTCTTATTCGGATTTACTAACAATAGAAATTGATAGTTCCTCAGGTTGGAACCAGCAATGTTGGAGTATGAATTATACCAAGTCAAATATGAATTTCCAACTTTCTTGGGATGATAGTTCAAGTTCGAATAATTGGTTTAATCCTACAGGGTTATCAGGCAGAGGTGATAGAATTATTGACACCACTGGAATTCGCCTACATTGGCTGGAAATACGCTGAATAGACTGTAAATGATAGAAGCCATGAAAAATGATTTCTCATTATGCCACCCAATGAGGAATGTTATAATCATGCTCCCAACCTTGGATGAAGCCAAGGGTTTGGAAGCAGTAGCAGAAAATATCCCTCATGAAAAAATGAAAGAGATGGGATGGAATTGTCAAGTTTGGGTTGTTGATGGAGGTAGTAATGATGATACAAAAGCAGTCGCTCGGAAAAATCAATTTCAATTCATACCTCAACAAGGTAAAGGCAAAGGAGCAGCAATAAGACTAGGGTTTTCAAAGTTCCTTGAATCAGGCAAGGATGCGTTGATAATGTTAGATTCTGATGGAACCTATGATGCAAGAGAGATTCCACGCTTCCTAGAAAAACTCTCTACTTTTGACGTAGTGGTAGGTGACCGATTAAATGGAGAGATTGAGCCTGATGCAATGACTCGGATGAATTACTTTGGTAATCACGTCCTGACATGGTTGGCAACTGGAATGTATGGAATTACTATCAACGACTTATGTTCAGGTTACTGGGCGTTTAGTAAAAAAGCCATCTCGAGACTAAAATTGAATTCTATGAAATTTGAAATCGAAGCAGAAATGTATACCTCTTGTGTAAAAGAAAAATTAGAAATAAAAAATATTCCAATTAGGTATTCTGCAAGAATAGGTCATGCTAAACTCGGTTCTGTATCTGATGGTTGGAGGATTTTCCGTAAACTGATTGTTAGACGTATATTTGGAACCCCCATTGAAGCCAAAATTGGTAAAGGTAATTTAGATATCGAATAACCAAGAACTCAAAACAAAATACCTTTTCGACTAATCATGAGCCGTCGACCCTGCATCGTTCTTGGTGCCAGTGGTTTAGTCGGACAAAGACTTCAACAGCGGCTGATAAATCATCCAATGTTCGAACTAAAAGCAGTTTCTGGAAGTGAGCAGACTGCAGGTAAACCTCTCAGTGAATTAGAGTGGCGGCTCGAACAAGAAAGACCAAATTTACCTGATATCGAAGTATTAGATTTAAATTCTGAAAATTTCATCTCTACTCTAAAATCCCTAAATATTGAAATTGCTTTTAGTGCCTTGCCCGAAGATATTGCTCTTGTTAGCGAAAATAAACTTGCAAAATCGGGAATTGTGGTTTTCTCTAATTCTAGCGCTTATAGAAGAAAACCGGAAGTCCCTCTAGTGATTCCTGAAATTAATTTATCTCAATTAGCGCATTCATCTAATGGGATATTTTGTGCTACTAATTGTACGCTTCTACCTGTTGCAATTCCGCTATCTGCAATATCTCAAAAAATCAGCATCAATCATGTACAAATGCGCAGTAAACAGGCACTGTCAGGGGCTGGATGGCGACTATTATTTGATAAAGAAGCCATTGATGGAAATCATGACAAGGAGATTCCGGGTGAGGCAGAAAAGATTACTACAGAATTATTGCATATTTTTAGACAAGCAGAAAATGAAAACACTGCTAACTCTTCTTTCACAACAGATATTAGATGTCAACGTGTATCAAGAAAAGATGGGCATCTTGTATCGGTTGAAGTTTCAAGTGATGAAAGTATTACTATCGAAGAGGTTCATGATATTTTCACCAACTACAGTAAAGAAATTAATTATGATTCGAGTCCCAGCTCCCCTCTGAGTTCAATACATCTTGTCGAGTCAATCGATACCGAACTTCATCTGTGGAGCGATGGTAATGATTTCACTAGCAATCCTGACCCAAGCGATAATTTGAAAACTGGAATGTCAATTATTGTTGGGGATATTGAAGTCATTGAAGGCAAAACTATTCGATTCAATGCTTACTCGCATAATACTATTCGAGGGGCTGCTGGAGGAGTAATATTACTTGCAGAATTAGCACTAATGAAGTCCTTGATTTGATTATTTAGACGGTAGCCATAAATGAAGATACCACACCCCTATCTTCGGTGCGAGTATGGGAATAACGGCGATGATTCCCGATATGACCATCGGTCAATTGTATTCTGAAGCGGAATCCCGATGGGGTGAAATTTGGGATGAAGACGCTGCAAGACTACGAATTTTGCTAATATTCCCTCGCAAAGAACGAAAGATGATGGAACTTCATGGAGACATGATTGAACATGGACAACCAGTTTTAACAATCTTCCATAGACCTAGAGATGAGGCCTCCTTACTAGAAGAGCAAGGATTTGACCCTCGTGCTGCTTCTTTCCAGTTCGTGGATATTGCAAGTTCGGACCTTGGGCCATGGATGCAACAGTTGATCAATAATGAAAAGTGGATGCGTAATATGGTTGACATAATGTCAGTGCCGTTCTCATTGGGTCTCCCTACACAACGTTCTTTTGAAACAGAGCAAGTAATCTGCTTCCGACATCCATCATTACCTGCAATAGAGCGTTATTACTTACCATTCCCATCAAGTTCAATCCCAGGGAAATGCTTTGTATCTTTGCCTCGAAGACAAGCCGCAGAATTAGCAAGGCAACAAGCAGAAGTTCTTGGAGTTGGAAGACTGGTCAAGAAATCTAAGATAACCACTCAAGAAATCGCTCAGGAAGCAAGTTCACCACCTCTGGTCATGAACCAAAATGAAGCAACGATGAATGCTATGATGGATAATTTTTCTAATGAGATGTTAGAGAATATGGCAGAAACAGAAGAAATGGGAGATGTTCAATTGCCAAAATCATCTCCATCACCAGAAGAAATATCGGCTGGCACTGCATTTGTACCATTACCTCCTTCTGCTAAGAGTTCTGTATCTCCTACACCACCTACTGTGGTTGAGACTCCTGAAACCAATATGGAAGATTCCTTTGCTAATGATGTTCAATTACCAGAAGTTCAAAAGGAAGTCGAAGTACCGGTAATGTCTGAAATTGAAATAGAATTTAGAGAATTGGTAACAGGGCTCTTGGCTGCAGGTGTTAATCCATCCGAAATGATGGATGACCCACGATGGGAAGATATTTCCGAGCGAGCAACTGCAGTAGGATTTGAAACTTGGCCGGTATTTTTGCAACTTGCTGCAATGGAATAAGATTCGATTATATCATATACCACGACGAGGAGGAAGCAATATGGGATTCTGTGTTAACTGCGGTCATCAGCACCATGACGGCGTTAGATTCTGTAGGTTCTGTGGCACACAACAACCCAGTGAACAACTTCTAGCACGACTGCGTGCAGAGGCTGAACAAATCAGACTCCTAAGAATGCAGATGCAGCAAGGTAATGTCCAAGATAATGCATATGCAAGACTAGAAGTAATGCGTCAACAAGCTGAAGATGCTGCAAGATTAAATAATCAACAAAACCAAAATTATCCACCTGGGTGGTGATGGACTGAGGCCTAAACATTTGGCCATCGAGTTATCAAAACTCAAACCACATCCTCATAATTCTGTCGAACTTGAACAATATTCTACAGAAGGTGACTTAGCTGCATTCTGGATTTTAGCCATAGACCAACTAGATAATCTTGAAAATAAAACAGTAGTGGACCTTGGTTCTGGCAATGGAATACTTGGATTAGGTACCGCTTATCTAGGAGCCAGTAAAGTATTTTTAATCGAAGCAGATGAAGAGGCTAGCCTAATTTCCAAGCAAAATGCTGAGAAAGTAAATCTTAAATTAGTCACTGAAATTAAAACTATACATGCTTTAATCGGTAATCAAGAGATTCAAATTCCTATTCAAAGCGATATTGTTGTTATGAATCCACCATGGGGATTTCAAACGGAAAGAGCGGATAGACCTTTGCTGGAATTTGCTTTCTCACTGGATGCTACTGCTATCTATGTCCTTCATTCTACCAAAGCCAAACATCTACAAGCGATAGCCAAGGATTTTGGTTATGAAGGAGAAATCGTTTTTGAAACTGATTTCCGTTTACCTCCAATTTATTCTCATCATTCGAAGAAGAAAACAACAACTGATGCAAGATGTTGGAGGTTTTACAAACCTGGTGACAAAAAAATTATCGAAAGTGAGTAAATTTACTCTCGAAATTACATCTCTTCTGTATGATGCATTCAAAAGGGAAAAGCCCGCCCGCTAGAACAAGCGAAACACATGTGCTCCATAACAGGCCATGTCAGCTTAGGAAATGAATAACATGACGGCGAGCCTCGTCACCCCTGGAATGCAAGTATCAACCTCTGCCAAATGTGCAGCTGGTGAAGGAACTATTGAAGTCGATGGAAAGATTGTTGCAACTACAATCGGTATGTTTTCTATCGAGGAAGGATTTGGAATGGTAGTTCCTAAAAAAGAACTAGTTAGCCCGTCTATTGGCGACACTGTGATTTGTGAAATAGTTAAACTCAATGAAAAGAATGGAGAAGCAATGATACTTGCTGTAGAAGGAAAGCAAGGAAGTATTCAGCCAAATCATCTTTATGGACAGTTCTTTGTTACTGGGATTGTTGATAGGTATATGCATCAAACAGCTGATGCTGTAAGGAGACGTGATGTTTGCCGTGCCCTAATAAAAGAGGTTGAACCTGTAGTACGTATCGATTTCCGTGAACGAGATGATTGTGGAGTGCTTCATGCTATTTGTCCACCTTGTGGAGAAATTCTAATCGCTGAACAAGATGGTGATTGGAATGTTAAATGTGAATCATGTGGATATCAAGCATATCGAGCACTTGCAGATAATTACGGTGCGGGTTGGGCTGAATTAGATCAAGGTGCTAGCGCTCTGAATAACTCTGGTAAGAGATGGGGCTCAGCGGCAGAATCTATGTTTGGCAAAGGACCTTCAGGACGTGCTACATTCATCGCTGAAGATGTTAGAGAAGATGGTCGTGAAAGAACATATTTCAAATTCGAAGGCGAAGGTGGCAGTGGACGTGGCCCGCAAAGACCTAGGCACAGCCCTGGATGTAAACTATTCATTGGTGGACTACCTAGAGAGGTTGGAACTGAAGAGTTACGTGAAATGTTTGGTAAGTTCGGCGATATGAGCGATTGTGTAGTTCCTACAGATGAGAACGGTGCTAACCGTGGATTTGGGTTTGTGACATATAGCGATAAATCTGAAGCCGACGCTGCTGCTGCTGAACTAGATGGTCACAAAGTAAACGGTCGGAGAATCGGAGTAAGAGACGCCGATAGCGATGATAAGAAAGGTAAGAAGGATAAGAGAAAGGATCCTGAAGGTGCTAAATTATATATTGGCAATCTACCATTCAAAGCCACTGAAGAGCAGTTAAAGCAAGTTTTCAAAGGTGTTGCAACCATTACTGGGCTAAACATAATTACCGATAACGCTGGAAAACCGAAAGGTTTTGCTTTTGCATTTGTTAAAGAAAAAGACAAGGCTGAAGAGATTGTTAAGTCGGTAAATGGTAGTGAATTACTAGGAAGAAAGATTCGAGTGGATGTTGCTCAACAAAAGAAGCGTAGTAACAACAATTCCAATAATAGTGGTGGTAAGCCTGAAAAATCTTCAAGAGAAATGCGAGCAATGCGTGAAGAAGAAGAAGATTCGAAAAAGCGTAAGCGAAGTCCTCAGTCTAAGAAGGATTGAAGCCTAAGAGCACAAGACAACAACATGGCCGAGCATAGTGACCCTAAGTGGTTAGTTCTCGATGGCTATGAAGATGAACCTGCTGCATTTGGTGTTCCACCATATGTCGGCTTCCATATCCGATATCTTTGTGGAGTTTTAGAAGATGCAAAAATAGATTATCGATATATGACAATTGACCAATGGCGTAGTTTTGTTGAACAAAAAGGCGAAGCTGGTGTTCAGAAGTTAATGTCTCAGATAGAAGGTTTTGCTTGTATTGCTGGCGCAGTAGTACCTGGCAGATACCTTAGAGGTGCTCCAATTTCACTGAAGGAAATGCAAACAGTTGTTCGACAACTACCTTCAGAAGTTCCAGCCATACTCGGAGGCTGGGCAATACGTGGATGGCGACAGAAGGGTTGGAACCCCTTGAGGAGAAATTTATTTTTGGCTTTGCAAGATACTGATGCCACATTGAACACTTATCTTGAAACTAATCAGTGGAAGCATAGTCGAAGAAACTCAGAGCAATGGACAAGATGGGCCCACCTTGGGGCGAAAAGTAAGGCTGTAGAATTCCACCCCGACCTTGGAGATGATCAAAAGCCTGGTCCTTTGACATATGAAGTTGAAGTTTACCAAGGCTGTGTTCGATTCAAACGAGGATGTAAGTTCTGTATTGAGCCAAAGAAAGGAATACCAATTTGGCGAACTCCTGAAGATATTATTGAAGAGGTTCAAATCGCCCATGATATGGGTGTAAAGCATGTTCGACTTGGGGGTATGACTGATACCTATACCTATATGGCTGAAGGTGTCAAGGATTTGGAATATCCAATACCAAATCCAGAACCTATTGCAAAACTACTTCATGGACTTCGAGATGATGAAAGGCTCGGGATTCTTCATACAGATAATGGTAATCCTTCGATCATAGCTGAAAATATGGAGCCCTCAGAAGAGATTACTAAGACGTTAGTGGAAACATTGTCTGATGGAGCAGTACTCTCTTTTGGACTTGAATCCGCCGACCCTAATGTCCATGAAGCAAATTGGCTCAATTGTGATTCAGGACAACTCAAGGATGCCATTAGGCTGATAAATAAATATGGCAAAGAACGTGGCGAAAGAGGCTTACCTAAACTCCTACCGGGGCTCAATTTCATTGCAGGTTTGAATGGTGAGTCAGAAGAAACCTATCAATTAAATCTTGACCTATTGCACGAAATACGCAAAGAGAATCTACTACTACGTCGAATAAATATTCGACAAGTGGAAGGAGAAGGTTTCCAAGAGATACCTCAAGAGTCCTTCAAGAACTTCAAAAGTAATGTACGTGAGACTATCGATAAACCTTTACTCCGAGAATTATTCCCACTGGGTGGCAAGTTATGCGATGTGCATTGGGAATCTCATGATGGTAGAACAAGATTACCTAAGCACCTAGGTGAGAATCATACATCGGAAATTTGCCGTGGAAAAGCAGGGATTACTTTCGGTAGGCAAATTGGCGCCTACCCAATACTAATAGGCGCTGAGTACCTTATTCCTTTAGAAACGCAATCTGACATCATAATTACTGGACATGGTGCAAGGTCAATAACTGGTGTCGAAGTCAATTTGGATCACGATCTAATTTCTCAAAAGCAATTACAATCAATTCCTGGAATCGGAGAGAAAACAGCTTGGAAGCTAATTAGCCATCGAGTTAAAATGAAACGTAAAAATGGAAATGAATCTTCCTATGAAAGTCCTGAACAATGGTTTGAACAAAGTAAAATCGATTGGAGCACCTCATTTAAAGGGTTCTTCAAGTGATATAGCCATCTGCCCTCATAGCGGGTAAACTAATACCCATGATGCATAATTAGATAATTAAGAGGATAGTAATTATCATGTATCTCCATAGCCTAGAGTAACCATGGGGGTCGAAAAGCGCTTAATTGAAGCAGCAAAGCGGCTTTCCAATATCTGTGACAAGGCAATTACTGTGATCGAAAAGAAAACTATAGTCCAACATGCAACTAACCCATTGGATTATGCTTGGGTCCATCATGAACAATATTTGAGTAAATGGGGAGGCTATGGCGCCAAGACATTACTATTAGGAATGAATCCAGGACCTTGGGGAATGGCTCAAACAGGGATTCCATTCGGTTCATCCGGCGTCGCCAGGATAAACCTACAGATTGTGCCACACCAATTACAAACACCAGATAATGCGCATCCAAAACGGCCGATAATTGGACTTGACATGGAACGTCAAGAAGTATCGGGTCAACGCTTGTGGGATTTGCTGTTTCAACATTATGGCGATGCTAATTCTGTTTTTTCCAATGTATTTGTCGTAAATCATTGCCCCCTACTCCTGCTAGGTGAGACTGGTAAAAACCTGACACCTGATACCTTGCCGGCAACTGTGATGAAACCAATCCTAGAAGCATGTGATAATCATCTCTTGGAGATTCTTGAAGTCTTAGGAATCGAACGAATCATAGGTGTTGGGAAATATGCTGAAAAAAGAGCAAGAATCGCGCTTGGAGCGGAAAAAACTGGCTCGGGACAAACAAAGTCAGGAAGAAAAATTCAAATTACATCATGCTGGCACCCAAGTCCTGCAAGCCCTCTATCCAATCGTAATGGTGGGGCTGATTGGCGAGATAATGTCACTAACTGCCTCGATAATATGTAAAATTGACATAATTCGGTAGGCGTGAAGTTCAAGTGCTTGATACTACACTTAGTGTACATGGCAGAACTTAAGATGGCATGGGAAAGGCAACCGAACGACAGGCAATGGAAGGGACCAGAGGGGGAAGACCCGCGTACTCTTTACCAGATGCTAATGACTAGCGTCAGTAGATTTGGAACAGAACCTTGCTTCGGATTTATCCCTGGCGAAGGCATGCCAAGAACACATTTAGATTACAATACATTTGGAGAATTATCCACATCGGTTGCCAAGAGATTGAATGACCTTGGAGTCGAAAAGGGCGATCGTGTCGCATTGATTCTAGATAACAGCGTTCAATGGGCGGCTCTTTCATATGGTGCAAATGCAATCGGCGCAGCATATACTGCAATGTATACACACCAACACGGTTCAGAATGGGCTTATATCCTTGGAGATTCTACTCCATCTCTTATTGCAGTTGCAAATACAAAAGTGTTAGACAAACTTGTTGACAACTTGCCTGCTGAAGCATCCGCTTGGCCTAAGTGTGGTGTAATACTAATGGGCGATGACCAAGCAAATAAGATCCCTCCAGAGGGTATTGAAGTTCACTCTTGGACTGAATTTGTAGCAAACGGTCGAGCAAGTGAAAATGATTTTGATATTGCAGATGACCCATTTGCGCTAAACACTCTAATCTACACCTCTGGAACTACTGGAAACCCTAAGGGAGTCATGTTGACCAATTGGAATACTCTTTCCAATATCCTTTGTGTCCAATCAGCATTCAAGATATATGTTGGTGACAAGAACGCTGCTTTCCTTCCTTGGGCTCACTCCTTTGGAAGTACCTTTGACCTTCATTGGATGATTAGATGTGGAGTACATATCAATCTAATATCTGACTTGACAAAGATTGCTGATGAGTGTATTGAAATTAAGCCTGCTGTTCTATTAGCAGTTCCTCGTGTATGGAATAAGTTCTATGACCGTGTAAATAGCCAATTTGAAGCAGCTACTGGAGTTAAGAAATTCCTGATTGGAAAAGCCAAGAAAACGGCTACCAAGAGAATCGCCAAGGCTAATGTAGAATGTGATGCAGTCCCTGCTATGGGATTCTTTGATAAATTCTATGATAAGTTAGTTTGGTCTAAGGTTAGAGCTCGTTTCGGAGGAAATATCCGTTTCTGTATGTCCGGTGCTGCTGCACTATCTCCTGATGTTGCTGAGTTTATTCAAATGGTTGGATTTAGTTGTTATGAAGGATATGGATTAACTGAAACATCTCCATTGGTTTCTGCTAATGGATGGTCAGGCCCTGGAACCTCAAAACTACGTTGCGTAGGGAAAGTAGCAAATGGTGTCAAAGTAACAATCGATACCAGTGCATGGGACGACCCAGACCGACCAGATGAAGGTGAAATTATTGTCCATGGTCCAAATGTTATGCAAGGATACTGGAATAATGATGCGGCTACTAAGGAAGTAATTATTGAACCAGGCGTGTTTAGAACTGGTGACCTTGGTAAACTAACCGAAGATGGATACTTGTCCATCACTGGCCGTGTTAAGAGTCAATTCAAGTTGGAAAATGGAAAGTATGTATCTCCTGCCCCACTAGAAGAAAACCTGAAATTATCGCCACTTGTAGAACAAGCAGTACTTGATGGTAGAAACATGTTGAGAACCTACTTGATTGTACATCCTAACATGGATGCGCTAAAGTCTGCTATGTCCGCTGCTGGTGTTGATGCTTCTGGAAGTAATGCTGAAATTTGTGCTCGTAAGACAACTAATGATTGGTTATTATCTGAACTTAAGGCAAATAATATGAAGTCTCCAGTTTGGAAAGGCTATGAAGTTGCAGCAAATCTAATCCTTGATCATGAAGAGTGGACTACCGATAACGATATGCTTACTCCGTCAATGAAGGTCAAATTACGAAATCTCCTGAAGCATCACGATGGTGCAATTACAGAATTCAGTTAGACGTAAAACCATCCCGTTTTACCGTTAAACGGGACTTTTAGAGTAGATTTGGGAACATGCCGGCTTTTAGTTTATAAACCGTCACAACTGACTGTTATCAAATGACTATAGATAGTATTGAAATGATTTCATCAGCCCAAGACAAAAAAAGGGCTATTAAAAGATCAATTCTATCTCCCTTTTTCCCAATATATGACAGGCCATTAGGCGTAGGATTTATTGTCGGACTAATCTCAGGTTTGAGCAACTCTTTCATCTTAGGCTTACCTTTGTTATTTTCAGTTTCCTCCGGAATCATAATCGGGTTGATAGTATGTTTGATTGGGTGCCCTGCAATGGTTAAGCAAATAATCGAGCGAAGAGAATTAGAAAAGACCAGAAAGGCAGCTCTTGCTCGTCGGACTAGGATTATTAGCGCTTTTACATCATTAGATTGAATTTCTAGCAAGCGATTCTTTGGAGTCGGTTTATCAATGAGCAGCAAGCCGGCGGTTTGAGGGATAGTATGGTACGTGACCTAATCACCGTTGAAGGAGTTGACCGAAGTTTCGGGCCTGTCGATGTTCTAGTCGATATCAACCTCTTGGTTCAAGACGGAGACCGCATTGGAATTGTGGGGCATAATGGTGCTGGAAAGACCACTCTCCTAAACACAATAAGTGAGCAATCCCAGGATGTTGGCGATGTCGATTTCGCACCTGGAATTAGACTTGCTTACCTGACACAGATTCGAGATATAGACGCTGATTCAACTATTGAAGAAGAGCTTAGCCGAAAAGGACGGCAATTCCAAGAGTTGGAAGAAGAAATCGCTGCTATTGAAGCACAGATGGTTGACCCTAATTTTTATGATGGAGATTGGGAAGCTGTCATCGAAAAGTACAGTCAATTACAACAAACCCTTGGAGAAAGCGGTGGGTCTAATGTGGCAAGTATTGCTAAGGCGACACTTACTAAACTAGGACTGGATAAGCATCCAATGGAAATGAAAGTGAACAAACTATCTGGTGGAGAGAAAGCAAAACTCGCCCTTGCACGTCAACTTGTTGGACTCGCTGGAGTCGATGTAATGTTCCTTGACGAGCCGACCAATCACTTAGATATTCAAACCACTGAATGGTTAGAAGCATTCCTTAGAGATTTCAAAGGTGCTCAGTTAATCGTCTCTCACGACAGATATTTCCTCGACCAAGTATGTACTCGAATTGTGGAAGTGGATAATCTTAGAGCATGGCCTTGGAAAGGAAATTACAGTAAATTCTTACGTCAAAAGACTGCTCAAGAAGCAACTCTTGGTGATATGATTAATACTGTTGAGAAGAAAATTGATGCTACAACTGGTGCTCTAAAACAAATGAAGAGGGCTAATAAATACGATAAGTCAATCTCTGCTAAACAAAAAATGATCGAACGTATGCAACAAGAACTCAAGATTCTTAGAGCAAGAGTTCCAAAGAAACGTAAACCTTTGATTCTTAACCTTGAAGCAACCGATAAAGCCAGTATGGATGTAATTCAAATCGAAGGTGGTTCGAAGAGTTTTGAAGGATTAGAAAGACCGATTCTAAACAACCAAGACTTAGAAGTTCGCAAGGGCGATAGAATCGGAATTGTTGGCGGTAATGGTCAAGGTAAGACAACTCTTCTAAAAATTATCAATGGTGATGAAAAGTTGGATAGTGGAATGAGAGACCTTGCACCTGGTTGCGAAATCGGATATTTCCATCAAGACCACGGCACACTAGACTTCGATCTAAATCCGATTGAACAAATTGAGAGATTACGCCCTGATTTCCAATATGGTGATATTCGTGCTGCTCTAGGGAGATTCCAATTTTCTAGTGACCAAGTTACCACTAAACTTTCACAGTTATCTGGTGGAGAAAGAGCCAGAGTCGCTCTTCTAAAATTACTTCTTGAAGAGAATAACCTTCTACTGATGGACGAACCGACCAATCACCTGGACATGGACTCTAAAGATACTTTAGAAGAAGCACTAATCAACTATGAAGGCTCACTAATCACAGTATCTCACGATAGATGGTTCCTTGACCAAGTAGTAAATCGCATATGGGAATTACAAGATGGAGTTGTCACAGTTTACTATGGAAACTATACCGATTATATTCGTGCTAAGAAAGGTCTTCCCCCTCTTGCTGATGATGAAGTTTCATCGGTTTGAATGATTTCCCCCAAGGGGCTGGATTGATGAACCAAAAACTGCTGGCATCGGCATGGCCGATGAAGAGGTGGTGTTCCAAACAAGCACTGGTCCAGTGAGAATCATCACTGCAGCCTCGCTTTTTGACGGTCATGATGCGGCAATAAATGTCATGCGCAGACTAATTCAGTCATCTGGCGCTGAAGTAATTCACTTGGGTCACGACCAATCTGCAAAAGCAGTTGTTGATTGTGCCATTCAAGAAGATGCACATGGTGTTGCTCTAACATCTTATCAAGGAGGACATATCGAATACTTCACTTACATCAGACAATTACTCGATGAGGCTGGATGCGAGCATGTTAGAATCTTTGGTGGCGGTGGTGGAACTATCACCCCTCCAGAAATTAAAACTCTTCACGAATCGGGGATTACAAAAATCTACTCGCCTGATGATGGGCGTAATATGGGTTTGATGGGAATGATTCATCATTTGATGAGTATCGCTAGTGAGGTCGACATCATAGGCAAAGAACGCCTTAACACTCTAAATGGGCCAGTTACTCCTGAAGATATGGCTAAGGTTGGATTACTTTTGACCATGTCTGAAAGCGCTGATGATGATTTATTTAAGTCAACGCTGGAAACATGCCGTTCCTCAAATGAAGAAGTTCCAGTAATAGGTTTCACCGGAACTGGTGGAGCCGGAAAATCCAGTTTGCTCGATGAATTAATGCTTAGAGTTCTTAGAGATAATGCAGGGAAGAAGATCTGCTTACTTTGTGTTGACCCAACTCGAAAGCGTACTGGTGGAGCTTTACTCGGCGATAGAATTCGAATGAATTCACTTTCCAATAACGACCTATTCATGCGAAGTCTAGCAAGTAGAGGTTCGGGAAGTGAGATTTCCGCTAACCTTGACCGTGCAATAGAAGTTGCCAAGGCTGTCGGATTTGACATGATTTTCTGTGAAACAAGTGGAATTGGCCAAGGTAGTGATGCAATTACTTCTGTAGCGGACCATTCCCTTTACGTTATGACCGCTGAGTTTGGTGCTCATACACAACTTGAGAAAATCGAGATGCTAGATGTCGCTGATGTTGTCGTTCTAAACAAATATGAGAAGCGTGGCAGTGAAGATGCACTAAGAGCGATTCGTAAGCAGGTTAGGCGTAATAGAAATCTGTTTGATATTGCAGATGAAGAACTTCCAATCGTAGCAACCATCGCTAGCCAATTCGCCGATGGTGGAGTCGACAGACTGTGGAGTAAAGTAGCAAAACTCGTTGGATTTAATGCCAGCGAACCTGTTGATTTGATGGGCGAGCGCAAAGGAGTAATTCCTGCTGAGCGCGTGTATTACTTATCGGAAATAGCCGCAACTGTTAGAGAATATCATCGAAGAAATAGCGAAGTGGTTGAAAAACTAAGGCTATGTCAGCACCTTGAAACTGCGGTAAAGAATGCAAAATCTCGTAAAGCGAATGCGGTGGTTGAAGATTTACAAATACAAATCGATGAACTGCTCGAAGAGATTTCCGAAGCCCGTAATGAATTAGCAGAATTTAGAGATTTAGCAAAACAATACTCGACTGGAGAATATACCTACCACGTCAGAGGAAAGCCATTCACTGTTCAAACAACTACTGAGTCCCTCTCACACTCTGATATTCCAAGAGTTGCTCTACCAACATTTGCCGATGATGGAGAATTATATTCTTGGATAACCAAAGAAAATGCTCCTGGTCATTTCCCTTATTCTGCTGGTGTATTCCCATTCAAGCGAACCGATGAATTATCAGCAAGAATGTTTGCTGGAGAGGGTGAGCCAGAACGAACTAACAGGAGGTTTCACTATCTCTCTCAAGGCCAAGACTATGTTCGTTTGTCGACTGCTTTTGACTCGGTAACTCTGTACGGAAGAGACCCAGCAAAGCGCCCGGATATATGGGGTAAAGTAGGAAACTCTGGAGTGAGTATCGCTACATGTGATGATGCTAAGAGACTGTATTCTGGATTTGATTTGTGTAATCCAAATACTTCAGTGAGCATGACAATCAATGGACCTGCACCAATTATTCTAGCATTCTATCTCAATGCAGCGATCGACCAACAAGTCGAAGCACATTTGGCCAAGCAAGGTAAACTGCCAAAGGCAAATAAGGATGCATATCGAGGAGATTTACCCGAAGGCCATAATGGATTTGGCCTTGCTAGTATTGGGCGAAGAGGCGATGATTTAGTCGATGAGAAGACATACCAAGAGATCAAAGCAAGAACTCTTCAAACTGTTAGAGGTACTGTTCAAGCCGATATTCTCAAGGAAGACCAAGCACAAAATACCTGTATATTCTCAACACCTTTCGCTCTCAAACTGATGGGCGATGTACAACAATACTACATCGATAAGGGAGTAAGAAACCACTATTCAGTTTCTATCTCAGGATATCATATTGCTGAAGCAGGAGCTAATCCAATCACACAACTTGCTCTAACTCTGGCCAATGGTTTCACCTATGTTGAATACTATCGAAGTAGAGGAATGGATATCAATAAGTTCGCTCCGAATCTTTCCTTCTTCTTTAGTAATGGACTTGACCCTGAGTACACGGTAATTGGCCGTGTTGCAAGGCGAATCTGGGCTATAACTATGCGCGACATGTATGGTGCAGATGAGCGTTCTCAGAAATTGAAGTATCATATTCAAACCAGTGGAAGAAGTCTTCACGCTCAAGAGATTGACTTCAATGACATTAGAACTACTCTTCAAGCACTACTAGCGATTCAAGATAATGCAAACTCACTGCACACCAATGCATATGATGAGGCGATTACCACTCCTACTGAGGAAAGCGTAAGAAGAGCTTTAGCAATTCAATTAATTGTCAACAAAGAATCCGGTTGGACCAAGACTGAGAATCCAATGCAAGGTTCGTTTATTGTTGACGAATTGACCGAGTTAGTAGAAGCTGCTGTACTTGAAGAATTCGAAGCAATCAGTCGTAGAGGCGGAGTTCTTGGTGCAATGGAGACAATGTATCAACGTGGTAAAATCCAAGATGAATCGATGTACTATGAGCACCTAAAGCACGATGGTACATTACCAATTATTGGAGTAAATACTTTCCAAAATCCAAATGCCCAGGCCTTTGATGAATCTTCTGCTGATGACTTCGAGATGGAATTAGCAAGAGCAACTCCTGAAGAGAAAGTTGCTTGTCTTGAGAGAGTAACAATGAGACAAACTAAGAAGCCGAAAAGACTGCAGCGGCACTCAAGCAACTTCAGGAAGTTGCAAGAACTGGAGAAAATGTCTTTGAAGAATTGATGGAGACTGTCAAAGTTGCAAGTCTCGGTCAAATTACAGATGCACTGTTCCAAGTTGGTGGGCAATACCGACGTAACATGTGAGGCTACCATATGACTACTAATTCAGGAGAAAGAAGTCTTCACCACTTCGTTCGGGCTGTAGATTTAGCGGATAATTATCCCGATTTGGCCTTCCTTGAATGTCGAAGAATAATGGAAATCATGCTCAAGGATATCTACTGTGAACAAATGAATGTCGATGAGGTACCTAAGAAACTGGAATACGATAGAAAATATTCGTGGAGATTTAGCGCAAAATAAGTACAAGTTACCTACGTGTAGTTGATGCTTGTATGGGGCTAGTGCAGCAATTAGGAAACTTTGGAGCCCATGACCAGGGCGGTGCTGAAATGGAAATTGATAGAATGTTTATGGAGGCATGTATTGTTTCAACTCAGGCGTTATTACGTTGGAGATATCCTGAATTTTTATTCAACAAGAGTGAATTAAGCATTAAACCTGTTTTATCTATCGACATTAAATCTGATATCAAACCCCAAGAGACTCCAGTAGAAATTGAAATATCAAAACCAACTAAAACACTTAGAGTTAGAATGAGAGAATTTGTTGAATCTAATTATGAGATTGGAGAAGTATTCAAAATTGGAGATTTGAAGAGAAGATTTGGTGAAGCAAACCCTCACAACAGCCCAAATGCAATCCATGGACATATCACCTTGATGAGCGCAAATTTACCATCGAGACTTAGCCATCAGCCGAAAAAAGATGGTTCAGATGACTTGTTATTTAGAGTCTCAAAAGGAATGTATAGGCGATATATTCCAGCAGAAGATCCTGAACCAATTATGCATCAAAATGTACCTGAACATGAATGGAGTTCCAGACTGCTTGTGTTAAATGCTGCAAGAACATTCCATCCTGTCAAAAATTCTAGATGTTACCTGAGCCCAGATACTGGAGGCAGTTACAAATATTCCAGAGCCGCATACATCGGACTTTACAAAGACAAAGCGGTTAGGTGTGTAGGTGAAATTCTAGGAAAAGTAATTGTCAGTGAAAAAGGCTCAGAACCGATTATTGATTGGATAAATGATGAAGAAATTCCCGAAGATACCCTTACTGAACTAGCACGAGTTCAAGTTGAGCAACGTTGGGAAACTTATCCTGTAAAGGCATTAGTTATTGGACAATTATATGATACTGAATTAGTAAAAGACTCTAAAGGTGGAATGATTAGAAATAATTTCTCAATCGATATCAGCAAACTTGAGCACACAAGTGCTGAGGAATTATCAGAATCACTAAACGGTCTAAAATACTCAGACATTATCAACTAATAAGCAATTAAAAATGAAAATACCGTTCATACCATTAATTGAATTATAATTGTTGAAATTTTAAGTGCAATATTGAAACCTTAATGTAGTGAGAAAATTCTTATGCTTAGGTAGATTAGGATTTGTGTGGCTGTTAAGTATCGGGCTTTTTCTCATTCCTCGATAGGTATTTCCGAGATTGATGATGAATTGATCAAAATTTCCAATTCTTCGCTACGACTTAGTTCACAAAACATTCCAATCCGATGTTCATTAACATGGAAACTTGACCATATTCAACACCCTCAAACAGTATCACTTACAGCAGGACAAACAGAGTCTATACATAAATCGGATTGGAGACAATTAGAAACATATAATAGAATCACTAACAACTTAAAGTTATTGATTCAAGCACAAGGTTTGAGTAAAGAATTCAGTCTAGGTTTTTCAAAAAACATTTCTGAACTCAAGTCCATTTCCGTTAAAAAACATGACCATGGAATAATAATATCACTACAGATAAGTGATATGAATAATGTTGAAGATACCAAAGAGCAATATTTCAAATTAGATGAAAATGAATCACCGCAAGAATTCAGTGATCGAATCAATGCTGGCATAGAACAAATACCGGGATTTGTTGAATACTTTACAGATAGTATAGTTGAATTGGAAGTAGACTCAAGTAAATATGAGAATTATTTGAAAATATTGACTTTTACTACAAATTACCAATACATTAGATCTGGTTATAGCGGAGATATGAAAATTAGAGTTAATCAGCAATATCAGCCTACATTCCACCAAGAACAGATTCAAACCATCAAATTCAAAGATGAATTAGTTTTTAGTTTAGTTAATAATAAAAAAAACGGGGGAAAAGAAAAGTTAGAGGATAGAATAAATTTATCATACGAAACTATAGATGAAGTTAACTATGCTGTTGAAGAATTTAACAAAAATTCAGAGTATGTTATTATTGATAAGCCAAAAAATGATATTGCTAAATTTGCCGTCCACATTTCAGAAAAGAATAGACGTGAGAAATATGCTTTCGAAATAGATTTCCTTAGAAAGATTACTTTGAATGGGTCTCCAGATTATGGATTCATCCCCCACATTACACTATTAAAAAGTGAGTTAATGGCAGAAAATATCACTAATGCAGAATTAATATATTTTGATGACGAAATCTACCCTAAAATCTTACGTTTTACTTTCTTAGCACGTAATCCATTCACCACAGGTGATAGTGAAACAAAAACATGGAGCATTCCTAACTCCCCTGATAAAGATCTTTCAGTATTGACTGATTTTCTAAAAAAGAATGGTGTAAATAGTTACCGGAAAACTATCGGAAGACAAACAAAAACTGGCTGGATAGCATATGAGGTATATCGCAATAAAACCTCCTTCGAAAATACTTGCAATGGAATAAAAGTCAAATCGCCTCTAATTCCATTAAAACTAGACCCAATAATAAAATTGCACACAGGAAAAATAACAGGAAGAAATTATTTCTTCGACGTTTTTAATTGTAAAGTGGGGGTACTTATTAAAAAACGGGAAATTTAAAAGTATTGAATTAATTCAAAGCTGGATGGTGGGGGGCATATGAAGAGTTTGATAAATCCTGCCTTGGAAAATATTTTTCAATTGCAGAAAATGAGGATTTGGTTTAATGGCAGCACCGAAACTTGGACGCGTTGTTTTCCAAAATGGGACTTTTTCTGATACTCATTACCAGGCAAGTCTATTCTCTCAAATGCTCGTGAACGGGGAGATTGTACACTTGAATGGAAACAACTATCGCTATGCAAACAATCATGGCGGGGAATTCAGCCTATTATGCGTTGATTGCAATGAACTTGATTGTCAAGAACAGAGGATAAGAAAACTTGGAGAGAGAGATTACCAGGGCTCCGGAAAGTGGGATTCGCATTTTGCTCACTACAGTGCACTTGAAGACAATCATGGGACTGATTGTTTATGTGCTGATGGAGCCGTTAGTACGGGGTTGAGAATCAAACGCCGGATCATTGAATCGAAATTCTATATTCCTGCGCACACACATGATTATCTCGGCCAATACAGACACCCCCTTGTCATTGAACTGGTGACGCCGTCAGACGAGTTAACTGATTTTGAGATAACTTGGCTTGCCAAGGAAATCAATAAAGAATTAGGCGGAAATGTTGAATCTCTGGAAGGTGAATTGCCTGATGGGATTCTTTGGAGAGGCATTGTCAGAAACAACACTATACTCCGACGAGAGATTCCCATGAATGACAAACTTTCATATTACATCGGGCAACGAAAATTTCATGACCTTAACCACATATTTTGGAAGAAAAATATCGATAGTGAATTGTTGCCATTAAAAATTACTTCAGATGGACAAAGAGCAACCCCTCACCATTACTGGAGATGGTGATTTCTATAAGGCATGTGAAAACGGAAGGAGACCAGTTGCGGCCCCTATTCGTGGTGGCAGAATACAACCCGGTAATCGCCAAGATGTAATCGATTGGTTTCAGGAAGAAGCTCGACGGCTAGGCCTTGAACCTATAATCAAGCAGCAGCAGATGGATTGCACTATTTTTACTTCAAAACCAAGGGTCAGATTCGTATATCTAAATAACCGTTCGCCTGAAAGAAAAATTATACGCTTATCAGTACAAGAAATAGGTTCAGCACAGGCCCACGAAAGAGAAGAAATGATTGCCGCTTTCCAAGGAATGTCAACTGAATACTTAGGTGCGCAAGAGGGTCAACAGTTTAAATCTCTAGAAATCGAACCAAATAGTTCCAAATTAATCCGTATTCTCTTCTCGGGTAATGTGCATTTCCGGATAGAGCAACAAGGTCAATTGATAAAGAGTCAACATGTATTTGCAGGGGCAGGTTCACCTTCGCTCAGAATCACAAAACACTCTCTTACAACTCAAGAATTAGAAAGCCTCATTCAAAAGATATTCCAGGATTATCGATCATTACCGACTCAAGGAGAGGCAGTAGAAATCGGGAAGAAAGACTGGATTGATTTTGATCGATTTATGTTCACAAAATCAATAATTAATGCAAAAGAGGGGCATGTTGCACCTCAGGGAATTGCAGCACGAAACACCAAATTACTGAATTTGCTTACTTCTTTTGAATCACTACTGGTTGATGATGAGATTTTAGACACTGGGACAACAGATCGTTTTCAACTCATGATGGAAACCTCATACGGTGGTATTGAAGATGAAACGATAGATCTTGACCAAAATGAACGTGCATTTATTCATCGTTTAAGTCCAACAGAAAAGGGATGGTTTGGTCCGCAAGATTCCGAGTACAAACTCCTAATTGATCACCGTTCATGGTCGCATCTTAAGCTTGAGTGCCCAGAATTGGAAGAACACGACATTCGATTTTTAGACTCTGGACATCGTCTAATTCGGAGTGAAGCGATATCTCGTTACGATTTTCCTGAACTATTGAAAATTGAACATCTTGAACCAAAACACTCTCGGCCGGAAGACCACCTCTTTTCTGCGTTCGACACAGGAGATATCACAGAACAAATACAACGTTACAACAGACTCTTAGATAATATACAAAATGATTCTGCTACAGAATATACCTTTGCCGAACCTTTTTCTGAACATACTCGATTCGGAGTATTTTCTAGAGATCTACGCTCACCTGCTGGATTAACATACCCTTGGGGGCAAAGTGAGCCCTTTGTTATTGTACGAGAAATTGAAGGTAAAGTACAAACTTTGAGCCTTCATCGTATTGTATTAGAGCCTCAAGACGACATTGAAGGACTCGATTCTAGGCACAATCTCGTTCTTATTTTAAGTCAAGAAGGCGTAGAATCTCGAGCAGTTCGAGTATTTTTAACCGGGGCCTTCGAACGACCTGCTTCTTATTCGAGCGACGAGTGGGAAGGTTTGACTCAGAAA
>CASIAI010000001.1 GCA_949372655.1 Candidatus Poseidoniaceae archaeon | reverse complement strand
CTTAGGTATTGGTAAATCAAAGAGTTATCAGTTGGTTACTTCAGAGGCTACCAATAAGGAATTCACTAATCGACTGAGCGAAGTCTTCAGGCGTAGGCTGTACATGCATCAAACCTCTAACTTTCTTGGCACCAGGCAAGCCTTTACTAAATGCCACAGCATGTCTTTGCATCCATTTATCTTGAATGCCAGTGGTTTGTTTTGATAATTCGATATATTTGTCCCAACACCATTTGCGGGTAGCGAATGCTTTGCCTATTTCATCCAGTTCAAACCAACTTTCTTGGTTTGCAATAACCCAAGGTAATTCCTCTTCTTTCATCCAACCGAGTCCGACTTTCATTTCACCAAACATCGAAGGTCTTCCAATTGCTCCACGTCCTATCATTAATCCTCCCGCGTTAGTGAGATTAAGGCACTCAGTAGCACTTTTAGCATCAACGACATCACCATTTGCAATAACAGGAACTTCGACTGAATCAACGACTTTCTTGATATAATTCCAATCTGCTTCACCCGAGTATCGCTGTTTCAAAGTTCTTCCATGTACGCAGAGTCGTTGAGTTCCAACCTCTTCCAAGCGTTTGCAAATCTCCATGGCATTATGTTCCTTAGAGCCAGTTCCAAGTCTCATCTTAGCTGTGACTGGAATATCTACAGTATCCACTATCCCCTCGACCATTGAAACTAGATTATCTGGCTCTCCCATCAGCGCAGCCCCAGCACAAATTTTGGTCACTTTAGGTGCAGGGCAGCCAAAGTTTAGGTCGATTAAATCAGCATTTGGTGCCAACATTTCGGCAGCAGTCGCCATATCTTTAGCATCTCCACCAAAGATTTGGGGAATAAACGGTATTTCTGTCTCATGAGATTCCATTTTTCTCCATGAAACAGCTGCTTCTCTACTTAGGGCAGTACTATTAGTGAATTCTGTAATCGTAACATCTGCGCCACATTGCTTAGCAAGCAAGCGATAAGGAAGGTCCGTGACTCCAGACATTGGGGCAAGGAAGAGTGGGCGTGGCTCACCATCCCACACTCCAGGCTTGTTTCCAATAAACTCGCTCACATCTAATGCTTGAGTATCTTGTTTTTCAAGGATTGGACAATTTATTGTGATTCAGTAAGGTTTGACTCAAGCATTTCTGCGACTCTTCTCATTCTTCTTAGGACTCTATCGAGTTGGTCCTGAACTTTACGGATGGTCTGAACCGCATCTTCTCCAGACATTCTATGTCCCATAGGGAGTCTACCTCCGAGTAAATTTAGAAGTAGCATCTGCTGTTTTGGTTCAATTCCTTTCATTTCACTTTCCACTTCTTCAATTGTCAATTTACTCTTCTTGAGTTTCATCAATACAGAAGATTGTCTTTTAGTATTCAAAATCCGTTGAAACCCGCCCTTCTTCAGCATCCAATCTTCTCCTCTTCTTTGGTATTGAGTTGTCATAGCAGTCCAAAGAGCGATTGCTAAACGATCGGTTCTTGGAATTCGTTCAATCATTGAACTACTCCGAAAGCGCTCCATGATTCTTCCAATTCGAGGTTTTTGACCACCTACATGTTCGACCGCTTCATCAAGTGAGAGGGGGGCATTTCTTATGAGTAGTAATTCGAATAACTGTGCTGAAACAGAATCCGCTTTGATTTCCTTACCAGGTCTTTCCCCAAGAAGTCCGAAATCACCCATCCATTGAGACAAAACACTCTCATCGCTATCACTTACTAGTGGGCGATGGTCAGCTATCCCAAGGGTCAATGGAGGTGAATCATTTTCTGGAATTTCAAGGACTAATCTTGGATTTTCTCGACCCCACATTTTTTCAACCAAATCAAGTCTTTGAGAGACAATAGTTTTGCATTGTAAAGAAAATAATTCGATTGCATTGGTGATTGTTCCTCCCCTAAGATAGTAGCGACGCCATCCTTTGCCTTCATTGGTATAGCCGATTATTCCAGCCTGAACCAAACGGGTGAGGTGATGGTTTAGAGAGGCAGGGGTTAGGGCTAATTCATCAGCCAGCATTTGTGCATCCCAACCAATTTCCGGCTGTGCAAATAGATAATCACGTAGAAGCCTATGAACGGGATTGGCTTTTCCTCCGTCAGCCATTTCTTCGCCTTTTTTCCTAATTAGGCAAAGTGATTCAATAAACCAGGAAACCAAACTATCTAGGTCTCTTTCACTGGTAGGCAGTGCGACCTCTTGAATTCGAACTCTAAACATCTTGCTCAAATATTAGGGTATGGCGAAGGTCTTTGAAGGCTATGTATTAATTGGCTCTCAAGAGGCGAAAATTCTAGTAGAATTTCAACGACGCTCATCGACCCAATCATAATCGACACCATGAGTTCCATGCCACTTTATGTCCATGTCTATATGAGGCATTAATTCGATTCTATCTTCCCTAAGTATGCCTCTTCGTCTTAATACTTTGATAGCAGAGTGTACAGTTGCTCTCGTTCTACCGATTCTTCTGGCTAGGTCGGACTGAGAGCGTGGGACACCCTCTTTTACGATATCTTCGATGATTAGTCTTTGAACCAGAGAGAGGCCGATAGGAAGCGACCTTGCAGCTCTTTGTTCATTTACCGATATACCTTTTAGAACTTCAATTTGAGTAGGAGCGCCAGCAAAATAACAGGTTCTTCCATTGACAGGCATTACAGTTACACTACGTCGGGATTGTAAGACATCAAGGTGATGGCGAAGAGTTCCATTAGCGGCATTCAGTGTTGATTGCAATTCACGGTAACAAAGGCCAGGATGTTTTTCTAGGGTAGTTAGAATTCTTCTTCTTAGTGGATGGTCATTATCTCTTGACTTAGAGGAAACCCCACCCCATGCTAGTGCACCTACAGCACTAGCAGCGGCTGCCATTGTACCAGCGACACCTGCGATACCACCTGCAGCACTAGCGATTCCAGCAGCCAACCAAGGACGCTGTCTAACCCACTGTGCTAACAAAGGCATACAATCCGCTTATCGTTCTCCTTTGTTAAAGCATCCCGTATTTGTTCGATTCTAGGTGCCTAAAAACTTCATGCCAAAAATAGTAATTATCCCAGTAAAAGAAATCATCAATGGAACCAACCAGTATAATTTTTTCTTTTCAATTGCATAAACTTTGGATAAATCTACCCACCTCAATCTGAGGGTATTAGAGAATCTAATATTTGCATTTGTCCAAATATCCTTTGGCGGTACAACGCCGAATACTTGTTCGTAGAACTGCAATGTTTCATTGTATTGTTCTAAGAATTTGATATCTTCATCGTTTCCTCCAAGAGTTGGACCATGGTGAAGTGGTTTGCCGAGCAGTTCGGGACAGAATCTTTTCCAATAATCATGAGAATAAGTTAGGTGTAAGTGCCATGCTTGGTCAACATCTAAAGATGGAGTACATGCTATTTTTGAGTGCATGCACATGTAACAAAACCGTTTATATTCTTCAAAGACACGTTTAGAATAAACCAATGGCCAACCATTTTCTTGTGCTAATCTTAGTGTGAAAGGTAATTCAACATCATCAGAACCAACTGTATAAGATAATAATCTTCGATGAGATTCTATAGGAATCTTTCCTTCATCAAGAGATTCTAATGTTGATATTTCCATTTCTAGTCCTCAAAAACCGCCGCCACCGCCACAGCCGCCGCCGCCACAGCCGCCGCCGCCACAGCCGCCGCCACAACTACTTCCGCCACTATCAGATGAACTGTAATCCCTTTGAACATCATACATTTCGTTTCCATATTCATCTCTTCCAGTTGAAAAAACATGGAATCCATCCATACTCAGCATACCGGTGACGCCTAAGAAACCGGGAATTAGAACTGCACCCGAGGCATTTGTAGTCTTGCTTATGGGCTTGAGTGTAGGAGAAATAATCATCATATTTCTAGCATAATTAGGGAATAGAATGGCAGCTAAGATCATTGAAAGAGCAAATTTAAGCGGTTTTACAAATGTTATGGCAAGGGTGAATATAGTAGTAAGTAGAATTGGAATTAAGATCATGTAAAAACCGTTGATAGTTTCGAAATTAGTTATTATTTCATCAATGCTTAGTCCCACACTCTTTAATCCAAGGTTAAACAGAAGCATTGCCACAATGAAGAACATTGCCGGGAAAACATATGCTCCAAAACCGATAGAATCTTTGGTTGAAACGTGTTTATTGATATTTTCAATATCTTCATCAATACTTTCTAACTCGAGGATGTTATCTTCTTCAATATTTAGGTCATCAGCTCTCTTGGTAAGTCTAACCATGGCCAAATGATTCTTTTGTGAACCAATTAATGGTTGTTCACCATGCTCGTCAAATTTCTTAATCGTATCGATGTCTTCTAATAATTCCCACTTTGCTTTAGAATCTTCAGAACCGTCCATAGCATTCAGAGCTAATTCACCGCGTTGAATAAGAGACTCTTTTACCAGCCGATTATAAGAGACTCTAGATTCAACACCATTGTAATTCGTCTTATTAAAATCATTCTTTGCTTTCTTAAAAACTACTGGAATACAAAGAATTGCAAATACCAACAACCCCCAAAAGATAATTTTAGGAAGTGTAGTAATGTCATCAGCAGCATAAGGTTCAATCCCATCTATTGCATTATTCAATCCTTTATTCCACTGATTTGCACCTAGGTATGGCGCGACATCATCATCAAAGACAACTTGAGATTGCTCTTGAGCAAACAATGAATGTCCTGGCATGACGAATTTGAAGCGCCTATCCTCCGCAGATAGTGCGATTAGAATAGTTTCATTTTCTCCACCTTCCATATCATAATGTTGATACATTTCTCTTGCGTATCCATTATCTTCATCGAAATAAGTGTCATACCTATCTATACCTAAATCATACATTGAGTTAATTGTAACAACTCTCACTAAAGCCCCGGTAGAATTATGCACATCCATCAATTTACTTATCATTTCAACTTCTTCATTATCTGATAGTACATTTCCATAATCGTTCAAGTACCAATCTCCTTCAGGCTCAGGAGGGAAATCTGCAGAAACATTGGGCAAGGCAAAAATCAAAGTTAAAGTCAATAGCAGTAATACATTCTTACGCATAATTATGATTGAGACTAAAGAAATACATAACCTTTTCACCAACATCTCTGAAGGATACTAGTAATTTATTCACCAACTTGTACTGAGCCGGTGTAGATCTTTAGATGGGCCACTAATGGTGAAAGAAGCCTTCCACAGGTTTTACCATGTTCACTTAGTGCATAATTAACTCTAACAGGGGGACCGTCATCTACACGTCTAACAATCAGCCCTTCATCGGCTAAAAGTCTTAATTTATCCGATAAAGTCCGAGAGGAAATTCCTTCGAGAAGGTTTTTCATTTCATTAAATCTTCTAGGTCCAGCGATATATAGTGTAGAAAGTATTTCGATAGTCCACCTGGAACCAAATACATGCAAAGCCTCAACAGCCGCTTGAACTTCCCAATTTGTATCATAAGGAACTTGATTAGAATATGGTGCTAAAGTATCTCGGATCGAAGTTCCTATGGCGATTGTAGATTCGATATTATCTTGTAAAAACGAGTATGATTCGTGAGAGATTCTTTGAATTGGTTCCGGCATTTTATCATCTCATTCCTACTATGACGCGACCTAAAAGCACTTCCTTTTTTACACTTGGCTAACAAAAAAATTACATTTCGAGGTATAGAATAGATTTAATCTGATTTTTATTGACTTTTTCCATTTTTAGCAATAAAGCGATATTCTTTCCAACATTAGGTGTAATGTTTAACACCTAGGTGCGTTGACGATGGCTGATGAGTATGTTAAATAACAGTAAAATGATGTTGGGTGCCGCTTTGGCACTTTTAGTCCTGAGTGCCCCTTTGTCGATGCTTTCGACAGCAGGTGTTGAAGCGGCAGTGGAAGAGAATTTCGAGACCTTCCCTGCCGATGAGGCCTGTGCTAATAGTGATTGTACAGAAGCCGAATCCGATTGGTCGACTTCTACCTCTGAGCGTAGCTATTATGCTTGGAATCTAACCAATCCTGGTGCAGCAGAACCGGTCTATGAAAAAGTAGGACCTTTTGATTATGATATCACATATACCCGTGAAATCCTTGATTATAACGAGGCTGCAGGTACCATGCAATACAGCGAATCCAAAGTATTCACCTGTGCTGAAGACACAAGAAACCCTTGTGACACTATGGTCACAACAACAAATATTCCCTTCCAACCACAAGTAGTTGGAGCAACAGGCCTTGCCATTAATGGAATCATGGAAGTAACCAAGGCAGGATTTGCTGCAGGATTGATTGCTAAAGAGATAGAATCTTTTGGTGCTGGTAAAGTCACAGCAGAAGGAATAGCAACAAGTTATGGTGCAATCCAAATGGGTGTTCAAGCGGATGGAACCATGGGTTCTCCTGTTGATGCTGGCACTGCTTCGATGAAGCTTGGAGTTGGATGGTATGACGCATATGATGCATTCTTTGCTTCAATCAACGGTTCAGAAATGAATAACATGACTGGCAATGAAGAAATGATTACCTATACTCAAGCAATTCAAGGATTACAAGCAAGGGAAGCAGCACTAGGTACTAACAGTGCTGGAGTGACATTTGCAGGTAATGCGTCCATTGGAAACCTTTCATACGCTTTTGATTCAGCAATGATGCCTACTGGTGAAGATGCTTCTTTGACAAGTATGCAAGGTGTATTGATACTATCTGCACACTGTAGTGCTCTACCTACTGAAGATTATAATTATAGTACTGTTGCTGCCGATGCAGTAAATGCTCCAGCATTTACTACTGGAACTATGCAAAGAGCTGGGATCTGGGGATATGCATCTGCAGACATCAATGCAACAATAGCAACTGATTTCGCAGTTTGTTTCGGTGTTGGCGGTGCCTTTTCTATGACCCATGGTGGCGGTGACTCAGATTGGATGCAAGACCAAACAGGTACAGCAGTAAATGCTGCTACACGTATTAAAAATCTCATTGGGGTTGAACTTGACAACACAGTTGCAATGAATCTACTACTTGGTGAACAAGGTACTGAGGCTCCAATTGGTCTTCTTGCAACCAATGCTGATAGTACTTCATTTGGAGTTGCAGCATTTGCTACAATGGATAACGTTACTGCAATGGCTACCTACGGCATAACTGAGGCACAATACGGGCCTATCGCAATGTGGGTTGGCGACTGGTTAACCAGTGAAACTTCTCTAAATCTGATACTTCTCGGTGGCTCGGGAACAATTACTGCTGAACAGTTCGTAAATCAAACTCTAGGTGGATTAGACCCAATTAATGGCGGATATCTCACTAACAGTCTAAACCTTGGAGGCGCTTGGGGAACTGCTCTTGCACCAACATCACCGCAAGGTGCTGATTATGTTTCATTATCACCTGAACTTGCTGGAAATATGTTGTATGGTCCATTAGGAGTTGCAACTCGTAATGGTGCAACATTATTCATGCATGGAGAATTAATGGGAGAAACACCACCGATTAACTTCTCAACAATGGGTGCTGGTGCACCAACACCTTGGTCTGATGCAACGGTTCAAGCGCTATATGGCGTTGATAATAATACGGCCGCTGCACTTAGAGTAATGGTTAGAGACGCAATCTATGCTGGGTTTGTACCAACTTTCCTGGCTGGACTTGGTAGCGATGGTGCTTACAAAACTCAAACAGTAAATCAATGGCTATTTGGTTGGTATGACCCGGTAAGTCACGCTGTGGCTGAAGATCCTACTGCAGCATCTGCTGGCTGGGCAAAACTGGAAACTAACCTAACATACTATGGCTCTGATAATGTATCTACTGGACCAGCAACAACCTACACAGTTTGTACTGGACACAACTCATATTGTGATAAGGGCGAAACCATCCTTGAAGATGGTTCCAATGAACTTGCTTGGCATAATACTGCTATGGCAATGGCTACTTATGGTGCAGTTGGTGTAGAGTTACTTAACGAAACTACTGGTGGATTCCTAACCGGTGATGGCGACAAAGTTGATGCTGGAGGTTATGCAATAGCCGCAATAACATGTTCAGGTACAAGTGAAGTAAAGGGTATTCCAGTTGACGACTGTTCTGCTTCTGTTGACCCAACTACAAGGCCAATCACTGCAAAATTAATCGAATCCCTTACACTATTAGATTCAATGACACCTGCTCTTCCAGTCTACTTCGGTACTGAGATCACAATGCAATCTGAAGAACTATCAGGTCTTATAATCGCTGGAGAATCAACTTCTACTTTCTACTTAGATACTAGAGGTCAATATGACAGAGCAACTGCTCCTGCTTTGACAGACTTGCAACCGGTATTCCAAATCACTCAATCTTCGGAGATTGGAGATAGTGATGCAGAAGATATGGAAAGTTCAATCGTTCAAAACCAAAACGGTTTGAGTTACTGGACTAACTTTGATGTTCCAACAGATTACATTGCTCTAATATTGTACCTTGGTGCAGCTGCTTGTTTAGTACTTGCAGTCATGGGTATGAACAAAGAAGAAGAGTGAACAACTGTTCAAAGCGACTCATCTTTCAATAGGTGAGAGCACCTCGTCGGGCTATGGCCAAGCGGGTTCTGCTAGTTAGGGGAGGCATTCTTGGCCGTAACTCCGGTCTTGGCTCTGCTCACCATAATTTAGCAGACCTGCTTAGTTCAGGCAGCGTCCCAGGGTGGGTGATTGAGGCAATTAGTGAATATGATTTGCCCCCTAGAGCATCCCCGTTCAACCGTCTTTGGAAACGCTGGTTTTCACACCCTAAGACGGTGAAGAAAGCCATCAATAGATCAATCTCTAATGGAAACTGTGACGTCGTTCATATTACAGACCAAGAGCAAGCACATCTGATTCCAAAGAAATGCAAATTACCAGTCGTAGTAACAGTGCATGATTTATTCCACCTATTCCCTGCAAAGATGAAAATAGGTGGACAAGAAATTGATATTGGTGAGCAAAATCCACCAAGTTATCGTCGTAGAGATATTAAGAAATTGAAAAGAGGTTTATCCCGTGCTAGTTTATTGCTTTGTGATTCTAAGGCTACTCTGAAAGATTGTCAGAAACATTTTCCTGACGTTAAATCAATTTGTGTACCTTTAGGAATTGAGGTATCTTCTTATTCGCCTAATGAACAAATTACTCCTTCTCCACCTCTAAACGATAGATGTAATCTTTTGATAGTCGGTAGTCATGACCCAAGAAAGAGAATGGAGTTTATCTGTCAAGTACTAGGTTCATTGGATGCCTCAGTGTTAAATGAGTTGCAAATTAATCATGTTGGTCAAGGAGAGAGTGAGTATGGAAGTCCAGCAGTAATCGAATTAGCAATTAAAAATAATATCAAAAATTGGACAGTCCATGGTCCATTGGTTAGCGATTCTAAATTAATGGACTTAAGGAATTCTTCCGAGTGTTTGCTATTTCCATCGGCCAGTGAAGGGTTTGGTTATCCTCCATTGGAAGCACTAGCCAGTGGACTTCCTGTTCTATGCTCTGATTTACCTTCCCACAATGAACTAATGCCAGAAAACTATTGCCTTGCTGCAGATGATGAAGATACTTGGAAGAGGGCGATTCTTTCTGTTTACTATGATTGGAAATCTCGCAATGGCGAGCCAAGAGAATTAGATCAAACTCTGATTGAGCATGCTCTAAAGTTTGATAATAAAGAATTTAGTTCTAGAATAGCAGATGCATACAACTCTTTAAGCTCGGATATCAACCTATTCTCTTTTGGAAAAGTAGTGGAATAATCACCAAGGAAATTTAACATTCCATAATATTGCGTCGAAGAATATACATTGAATACTGAGCATAATTGAGCCTGCGATCATTGTTTTCGAACCTTCTACTCCATCTTGATATGCTGAGTATGCCAGCAGTCCAAACATAATATTGCCAATTGAGACAAGTACCAGAATACCAATTACTAGAAACGGTGTCCAAGAGTATTCATTATTCATATGGAATAGAGTACTTTCAAGCCATAGCATAGATGGAATCATGAAGGTACAAAAGGTCAGTAATAGTCTATTTGCACCTTTGCCGTCAGATTCTCCCCAAGGCCATCTTAAATTTTCAATCACAGAGACGTCAACACTATACAGAATAGTCCACCAATACATCAAGAATCCTATGGCTGCAACAAACATCCATGGAATAATGAATTTAGTCCAACTAAGGGGTATTCCACCCCATAGTGCAGTTGCATCATTTGATTTTGAAACACCATAAACATATGACAATAAGATGAATATACCGAGTATCATGACAAAGGTTCTAATGAACTTTCGAGTGATTTCCATAGTGTGGCCTTTACAATTTCCTAAATAAAGCGTTGCTCATTGTCATGTGCAATCATCCGCATTATTCATGTGCATGGTTTATTTCGCCAGTTCATGCAACCGATTCAAAGTGTAGCAATTGTCGGCGCAGGAAACATGGGTTCAGGAATTGCCCAGAAAACCGCGCAAGAAGAATTTGATGTTCAAATGGTAGATAGAGAGCAACAATGGGTCGATAGAGGCCAAGCCATTATTGTAGATTTCCTTTCAGAAGCAGTTGAGCGACGAATATTTTCCCCAAAACAGGTTGAAGATATTAAGAACCGGATAACAGGTGTTGTTGGTGTTGAAAAAACTGCAGCAAATACTGATTTAGTAATAGAAGCAGTGTTTGAAGACTTCGATATCAAAACCGCAGTTTTTCAAACCTTAGATGCAGTTTGTGGCCCAGATACGATTCTTGCCTCTAATACATCTTCCCTTTCAGTAAATGCTTTGGCTGAAGCCACAGGAAGAGCAGACCGCTTTGTTGGCCTCCATTTCTTTTTTCATCCAGCTAAGAATCGTTTGATTGAAGTAATTCCTGCTGAATCTTCAAGCCAAGAGACAATTGACAAGGTTGTTCAGTATTGTAAGATGCTTGGGAAAGTAGTAATTGTTTGTTCAGATAGGCCAGGCTTTGTTGTCAATAGATTCTTCGTACCATGGTTGAATGAGGCTTGTTTACTTCTACAAGAAGGAGTTGCTAGTGCAGCACAAATTGATGCCGCTGCCTGTAAGGCATTTAGAATCGGACTTGGTCCGTTTGGACTGATGAATTTAACCGGTCCGCCGATCGCTTTACATTCTACAGATTATCTTGCAGAACAACTTGCTACTCCAAGGTATGATGGTGCTCAAAACCTTCGTGATTTGATAGATGCTAATGCACATTGGGATGTTTCAGGGGAACAGGATTACAACCAAGATCAGTATGATTTGATTTCTAACCGGTTGTATGGTGTTGTTTTTGGTGTTGCTGCACAAATTGTCGATGAAGGAATATGCTCTATGGAAGATGTGGATAGGGGTGCTAAAGTGGGTCTAAGATGGGCTAAAGGTCCTTTCGAATTGATGAATAGAATAGGAGTAGAAAAAGCCCATATGATGGCTGAAAGTTATAGTCAACTATGTGTCTTAGATGACGGAAGTAAGTCTTGGAAAGTTCCAGAATTTTTTAAGCATCAAGCGGAATCAAAAACTCCATGGGACTTTTCTTATGTTGATACTACCATCTCTGAAGGAGTTGCGACTCTAACTATTAATCGCCCCGAAGCAATGAATGCTCTAAACGAAACAGTAGTATCACAATTAGGTGAAGCAATTAATCAAGTAAATGATAACAATTCAGTGCATACAATTGTCCTTGATGGGGCTGGAAAAGCATTTGTTGCAGGGGCTGATGTCAAATTCTTTGTCGATAAAATAAAAGCAGAATCAATAGATGATATTTACGAGTTTACGGCAAATGGACATAAAGTATTGAATTCTATTGAGAACTCAAGTAAGACTACTATCGCTTTGACTACTGGCCTAGCACTAGGGGGCGGATTAGAATTAGCCTTGAGTTGCGATTATAGAATCGGTACTAAGAGGACACAGTTTAGATTCCCAGAGACCTCGATTGGAATTTATCCAGGACTTGGTGGTTCACAAAGACCTGCTAAAATATGTGGTATTCCTGCTGCAAGATGGGCGGTATTAGGTGGTAATTTTATGACTTCTCAAGTTGCTTCAGATTTAGGATTACTAACCCATTTAGTAGAGGTTTCCGCAGTTGATTCATGTATCTTATCTTGTGCTAAAGATGGTAAACCTAGTAATAAATATCCAGGTACTCCTGCTCAATTAGATAGTCCAGTAGTGAAGTTCGCATTAGAATTTTATAGTGATAATAACATGAAATCACTACTTGATGGTCAATGTCCAGAAGGTTTTGATAGCGAGGAGAAAACAGTATCCCGCCAGTTAAAGAATCTCAAATTCACTGCACCTATTGCCCTTTCAATGGCTAGTGATTTGATCGATGCTACAGCAACAAATTCTCTTAGCGATGGATTAGAAATGGAATTATCTAAACTGCATGAGATATTTGCAACCAAGGATGCACTAGAGGGTCTTTCCGCTTTAATCGAAGGCCGTAGGCCGACTTACAATAATTCCTAATTAGGCCCACTTCTCTTGCATTGTGACCAGACTTTGAATTAACTCTTCAAGGTTCAAAACTTCTTCACTTTCTTGTGCGAATTTGATTCTACTAGTTACAGCTTCCACTAGTTCAGTATTCGGTTTGTCTCGGATAATATTCGCAATTACTTGCTCAATACTTTGCCCTTTACCATGTAAAATTGCTAGTCTAGCCTTCGCTAGTTCTTCTTCATCTTTTGGTTCTCTTACTCCGCTCATATAGACTCCTCCATCACTACTTTTTGATTCAGTTCTTGGTACCAATCTTGCCAATTTACGATATCTTCATTACTCCACTGACTTAAACTTCCATTATCTTCAATTCGCTCTTCAATCTCATCAAGTTCACAAAAAGCAGAGTTTTGTGCTTGTTTGATCCCGGGTGAACCAAGTACCAGTGCTTTTTCTATGATAGAGGAACCAATGGATAGGCTATTGGTATCAGTTGAACTCCAATAAGCCATGAACCCAGGGTGTGTATGAACCCACAACTTGAATGGAGCCATAAACCCATGAGGTGCTTTGAGAATCACCCTTCCAGGTTCACCCCAATCTAAAGAAATATTATTTTCACTATCGATTAATACAGATGTTTCAAGTCCTGCTAGAAGCGATAAAGAATATACCACATCCCATCTTCCTAAAGAGGCTCCTTTTCTTTGTAATTCTAAGAGTAAAGGATTTTCTACATCCTGCTGTTTGGCCAGTTGACAAATATCAAACCATTCATCTGTATTGATTTCTAATTGTTCAATATGTGGGATTTCTATCATTATATTGCCTCCACCTTTGTGTTCATTTTAGGGAAACTGAGCTGTCCAAAATTCATCGAACCCATCGCCTGTATTGGTGAAGAACTATCTCGGATTTGTTGTAATGCCCATTGTGCTCCATATGAGGCAGCAATAGCAAAACCAAACTCTAGATTACCAATATCTAAGGCTCCTTCGTGCTGACAACTTTTAGGTTCATGGTCGGGAGTCATTTGTGCTACAAGCTGTTTTTCTGAATCCGATGATAGAACTAGGTAACCATCGCCGCCGCATCTGAGGTCTATCCATGGAATCTCGAGGGTATGAACCAACCTTCTTGGCTCTGGTCTATCGACACAGACGATTACATAATCTGAATTTCTTAATTGTTCAAGTGACGTAAAGTTTTCACTTATGCCTTTTATTGAAACAAAATCATCACCTTGTGAAGTGTATTTTGAGGTTAAACAATCAACTTTTGCTTTACCAATATCTGCATTAGTATACTTTTGATGACCTAGATTTCTATCTTCTACAAGGTCAGCATCCATTAGAACTATCTGACATTGAGCCTTAATTCTTCTAAGTGCAGGTATGAGTAAATCTACAGTTTGACTGCCTATCCCTCCCGCTCCAATAATTGTCAGTATTGGGCGACTATGTTTCATTGACATGCCAAATAATCAATTCAACACCTTTTAAACAATTAATCATGTTTCATCTAGTGGCTAATAGTGATTATTTGCGCCGACATTTGAAAAGGTGAATGCCTACGCAGGTTCATGGGCGACAAAGTGGCAGTAATCACAGGCGTGACAGGTCAGGATGGTTCTTATTTGGCAGAGTTATTGCTTGAAAAAGGATATATCGTATATGGTTTAGTGCGTAGAGTTTCACAACCAACACTTGGCCGTAGCCTGATAAATCATTTAATGGAACACGAAAACTTCCATTTGATCAATGGTGACTTAGCAGACCAAAACTCGATAGATAATGCTGTATCTACCGCTCAACCTGATGAGTTTTACAACTTAGGAGCCATGTCTTTTGTTCCAGAATCTTGGAGGTCTCCAATGATGACTGCTGATATCACCGGATTAGGTGCTTTGCGATGCCTTGAAGCAATTCGTAAGCATGCTCCTAAGTGTAAGTTTTACCAAGCAGGTTCTTCTGAACAATATGGTAAAGTTAGAGATGTACCACAAAATGAAGAAACACCATTCCACCCGAGGTCGCCTTATGGTTGTGCTAAGGTATTCGCCTTTGAGATAACCAGGAATTATCGAGAATCATATGATATGTTTGCTTGCACAGGTATCTTGTTCAATCACGAAAGCCCTCGAAGAGGTCTTGAATTTGTAACTAGAAAGGTTACTATGACAGCTGCTAGAATTGCGCATGGGTTTGACCAATGCTTATGGATTGGGAATGTAGAAGCAAAGCGAGACTGGGGCTATGCTGGAGATTATGTTGAGATGCAATGGAGAATGTTGCAACAAGATACTCCAGATGACTTTGTTGTAGCAACTGGAAGAACTCATAGTGTTCGCGATATGATCTCTCTAGCCTTCTCACACGTGGGAATGTCTCTAACATGGTCTGGTGAAGGTGTGGACACAATAGCGACTGACCAAGAAGGTGAGGTTAGAGTAAGAACTAATCCGAAGTTTTTCCGTCCAGCAGAAGTAGATTTGCTAATCGGTGATGCATCATTATCAGAAAAAGAACTAGGTTGGGTTCCAGAAACATCTTTTGAACAATTGGTAGCCATGATGGTAGATTCAGATATGAAGATAGTGCAAGAAGCCGTAGATGGGGGATATACACCTCCAACTCCTCCAGAATGATGGAGAGTTCTTTATGGCAGATAGACCAATTCTGTACAGCTTTAGAAGATGCCCGTATGCCATGAGGGCGAGAATGTCGATTGTAAGAACTTCATTTGAAGTAGAACATCGAGAGGTAATTCTTCGTGACAGGCCTTCTCATATGATGGAGATATCACCAAAAGGTACCGTTCCAGTTCTATTTCTACCCGACGGAACAGTTATTGAAGAAAGTCTAGAGATAATGCAATATGTTCTAGATTGGCAACTTGAAGAGACTGAAAGCCATTGGATTTCTCGAAACGATGATGAATTTAAGTATCATCTTGATAGATATAAGTATCCAAATCGTTATGAAAATACCGATAGTTTACACCATAGAATAGAGGCTTCAAATTATCTAAAAGACCTTGATAGTTATCTTAGCCAAAATAATATTGAAACATCTCTTAGTGATGCATTATTTCCCTTTGTTAGACAATTTGCTAATCATGATAGAGATTGGTTTGATGCACAAGATTGGACTAATATTCATGATTGGTTATCATCGAACCTAGAGAGCGATGAGTTCCTTATCTGTATGAGGAAGAATAAGCAATGGCATCAAGCAGATGAGCCAGTTTATTTTCCTATTACTGAATAATTGGAAGATGCTTAACCGACGGGGCAATGCCCAAATCATCAGGGAAAAACATAGTTGCTTCAGGAATTGGAATAGGTGTAATTTGCTGACCTACTAGAGCCACTCGACTAGGCTTTGAATCAGATAATATCTTCCTTCCAGTAAGTGGAGCAATCTTTGCCGAGAAGTCCATTATATCATCATGACTTGGCATATTTTCTGCACTCAAGTTTTCTCTGCTATGGCCGACAAAAACATACCCTTTATTTTCAATAAAGTCAGGGTCTGCTCTGTTGTCAAGGGCAGCAAATTGCTCTATGTGTTTATCACTCATATTGATGCCTTTCATCAATGTATGGCGGCAAACAATTCGGGTATCTAAAGATGGAAGCAAATCTATAGTTTTCTCAAATTGTTCCCAAGCTCTAGTATTCCATTTTGGTTTACATACATTATCGAAAACCTCCTTATTGGGCGCATCTACAGAAACATAAAGTTGAGTAGGTAAAGTATCAAGCTTTTCTAAAACTTTAGGGAATGTTCCATTGGTAACTAGCATTGTAGTCATCCCATGTTTGTGGCACAAATCCATATATTCCCCGAGTCTTGTGTAAAGAGTGGGTTCTCCATTTAGAGATATTGCCACGTGTTTCGGGTTTTGAGCATCAAGCCACTTTTCTCTTGGAACTTTAGGGTTTCCACCAAATCCAGAAAGAAGCCGACGTTGTGCTCTTACCGATTCATACAGTAATTCCATAGGGTCTTGGTCAGTCAATTCTAGAGTATCCATGTGCGGTTCTCTCCAACAGTAGGTACAAGCCAGATTACACTGGTC
This sequence comes from Candidatus Poseidoniaceae archaeon, assembly GCA_949372655.1. Lineage (GTDB taxonomy): Archaea > Thermoplasmatota > Poseidoniia > Poseidoniales > Poseidoniaceae > MGIIa-L1. Next base: position 470,928 of record CASIAI010000001.1, on the reverse strand, counting down.
GACAACAGGTGAAGTTTGCATACAATTATGACTTTGAATTCCGTAGAATTTTCCTTTGTAGCATTGTCTATCTCTTAGCAGTGATTCTTTAGTCCAATGGCAAGTTTTCACCCCGCCATGTTCGCCAACAATATGATATCTTTGCTTCTGTAATTTTGCCTTTAATGCTAAATCCATACCCATTGAGTTCACGCTCCTGAGCCGTCAGCCACTGTTCCACGCATGTGGGGTTGGGTTAGGCTCGGACATACATCCGAAATCCTTCCTGATTATCAATGGCGCGCTTACTTATTGAGAATTGGTAAGAAAGCATTTGCTGCCTTTTCACAAGCATTAGCAACATCATCAAGCCTTTGCAGAACTCTATACATGTGCATTGCAGCCAACGGTTGGTCATCACCATTAGAGAATACATAACCAGCAGCCTCTGCTTCAACCATATCAGCTTCATGCTCTTTGATATTTACTTCACGGATCAATTCTGCTAATTTTATTTCTGCAGCCTTGGTTTGTCCAGATATGGTGAAATCACGCAGTGCTTCAACTGTATCTTCATATTTAGCGACAGTTTCAGCCACAGATTTAGCCATTCCTTTGAGCAGTTGTTTGGCTTTTTCATCATCAAATAATGGTCTAAACTTAATTTGTTCAGCAACATTTTGAGCATAGTCTGCGATTCTATCCTGCCTAGTGACCATGTAGAGGAAGTCATCTAAACTTACATGCAGACCAAACCTCATATCATTAAGAGCCATCTTTCTAATTTCTGATTTGACATTATCCGCTTCCAGTTCCGCATCAATAGTATTCTGTACAGATTCAGAAGAGTCTTCGCCGTCACATGCTTGATTTACCGCATCCAGCATATGTTCAACAGTCTTCTCCACTTCTTGTGCATGTTGGTGGAATAATTCGAATGGAGTTACAGAATGACCCTTTCCTCCAACATCAGAAAGAGCCTCTTCAACATGTATTTCATTTCCACTCTTCCAGATTGCCAATCCTACGGCTATGAAGGAGAGAGGTAAGAGTACTATCATGTTCAAGTCCTCTCCACCAGATGCAACGAATAGTACCACAGCGCCAAAGGCTGCTACAGGTACACTTGCAACCCAGGACATAGCAATTTTACCAAATACTCTGAAGTCTACTGCTTTCGCTCCACCTGCTAGGCCAACTCCTACAACTGCGCCAACCAAGGTATGGGTTGTCGAAACAGGCACCGCTAGGAAAGGCATTGAGAAAATTAGAATTGTAGTAGCGGCACCAAATTCTGCAGCAAAACCACGTGTGGGGGTAATATCGGTAATCTTCTTACCAATGGTTTCCATAACTCTCCAACCCCAGGTCATTACACCTATGGCTATACCAGCAGAACCAAGTAAAATTAGCCAAATAGGAATGGGTGCCTTGTCTAGTAATTGTTGGCTATCTGAAGAAAGAACTTGCCAAACGGCTGCCATAGGGCCAATAGCATTAGAACGGTCGTTTGCTCCGTGCGCGAATGCAACATAAGCTGCAGTAATAATTTGTAACCAAACAAATATTCTTTCTACCCCTCTAAAGCCACGGTGTTCTTCTTCGATATTGGTTTTCTTAAGTACTAGATAAAGGCACATACTTGCAATTATTCCGATGATTGCAGCCAAAATTAGAGAATTAATTGGAAACCAGGCATTATCCGCAAATGGATTGAACACACCATCTTCTTTTACTGGTAACCAGTCATATTTATCTGAAATCCAACCATTGGATTCAGCCTTTCCGAAGAATCCTTTCAGAGCCTTAAATTGTAGGGCAAGTCCCAAAATAAAGAATGTTGGGAATGCTAGAATCGGAGCCAACCATTTAGATCTTTGAATTGGCGTTTCAGAATCAAGAATAGTTTTCTTGATTAACATATAAGAGAAGAAAGCGAGTAGAGCGCCCATTAACGGACTTGCAACCCATGACATCACAACTTTACCAACGACATCCCAATCGATGAGGCCACCAGCATCAGGATGCTTCACTTCAAGAACTAGTCCTACACCCAGAATCCCTCCAATAATTGAGTGGGTAGTTGATACAGGTAGGCCAAATCTAGTGGCTACAGTTAGCCAAGTTGCAGCAGCCATCATTGCTGCAATGAAGCCAAATGCCAAATCTTGTGAAAATTCTTCGTCTACATAATCAGCAGAAAAATCCACTGCTAATATTCCTTTACGGACAGTATCCGTTACAGCATCACCAGCGAAGAAAGCACCGCAGAATTCGAATATTGCAGCGATAATGACGGCTTGTTTTAGAGTCAGTGCACGGGAACCAACTGATGTACCCATTGCATTAGCAACATCATTAGCACCGATATTCCAAGCCATGTATGCACATACTACTAAGGCTAAGCCGATTAGAATCAAAGTTGTAGCTTCCATATTATGCTCTATCAACAATAAGTATATTACTTAACTTAGATATAATCTATATAGTACTATTTACAGGGAGTAATGAATATTATGTCAATAGGCCCAGGTGGACAAGATGTTAGAAGATTGCAAAGTACAGGAGGCAGCACCTTCACACTCAGTCTTCCTAAACCGTGGGTTGTTCAACACAAACTCAATTCTAGAGATGTTCTGAAAATAGACTGGCGTCCTAGCGGAGCATTGCGAATAACTCCTTTAGATGCTGTAGAGGTCTTACAGAAAAGTGTATTTTTTTCAATGAATAAGTTGCCCGAAAATAGTTTATTTGACCATTTGATGGGAGCCTACATTTCAGGGGCCGACCTAATTCATATAGAAGTCAAGGCAGGGGAAAGCCGTCAGTCAAACCTTCAAATCCGTCGTTTTTTGAGAAATACAAGAGGGTTCGAAATATTTGAAGAAATGGATGATTTATTGATTTTAAAATGTTTATTGAATCCAGGAGATATGCCGATTCATGCTAGTTTGAATAGGATGTACCTTCTTTTGACCTCATTGATAAGAGACTTATTATCTGTTTTTGAGGGAGAAGGTAAAGAATTCATTGAAGATGCAGCAGACCGTGAAAATGAGGTGGATGCGCTACTATATCTCATAGAAAGACAAGTTAGGATTTCACTTGACTCACATAAAGTCGCATCTAGTCTAAATCTGAGTAGGACGCAAGCTGTAGAGTTTGCTAATTTAGCACGTTCTTTAGAGCGAATGATGGACCATGCCTTCACTCTCTCGGAATTAGTAAAGCTCAATCCAAGTTTGACCACCAATATGATTGATATGGCCCCATTAGAGCAACTTCCCAAATGGCAGTTGGCTTTGAAAGAATTGATGATCAATATTAGAACCAGAGATTCAACAAGAATTGAAATAGCGCGCGGAGAATTGAAACAATGTCAACAGATATTGAAAAGCCATGAAAAAGACCTTCTCGATAATCATAGACATAATGAGTGGATGGCATTCGACCTCAGCCTTTCGGAATCGGTTAGAAGACTGTGTGCTTATGCGCGTGACTTTGGTGAGATCTTACTAAATATGCTAGTATTCAGTAATATGAGTGCAGATAAAAAGGTATTCTAAAAAACACTTAGTTTATTTATTACACCTTTGTGTTGGCTTTATTACCACTTATTAATATAGGTTGGATGCTTAATTTACACTGAAGCAAGTAACAATAAACGAGGCGACACATATGGATAATGAATTAGAAAGTTTTGTAGAACAAGTAATGGAAAAACAAGTATATCGAAATGGAATATTTTCGGATTGGATTGATGCTGTGATTCAATCTATGGCCGATTTTAGAGCATCTCCCGATTCTCGTGGGATGTACGGTATCAGGAGTGATGAATGATGGATAGTTATCTAGAATCATATGTCGATTCCGTCATGGAGTCACAAGAATATCGTAATGGGATCAACTTTTCCCCGTCATGGATTTTTAGGTTTTTTAACCGCAAATCTAAATCCGAGTAATGCTAAGTTCCTTAATGCCCCCCTCGATAGCAGTCTATGCGTCGGTGGCTTCCACACACTTTGGGATTGCTGACTCCGCTTGTCACAATTGCTGGACTACTACTTGGTAACTGGTGGATGGGTTCTACTATTTTCCTTGCACTGATCATCTATCCATTGATTGATATATTCGCTGGTAAGAGTGAGAAGATTGGTCTACCTAGTAGTAGGTTTCAATTTGATTTAATTATTCATATTCATGGTTTACTAGTTCCCGTTATAATTGGTATTTTGTTTTGGAAATTATTAACAACCCCATTTGATAATTTTATGATTCTAGGTGTCCTTTCTGTAGGATTAAGTTCAGGGGCTTCTGGTATAATTACGGCTCATGAACTTGGCCATAGAAAGCCGAAGTCTTTCAGTTGGTGGCTTGCTAGGCTAGATCTTTTATGTGTTAATTATCTACATTTCACTGTTGAACACAACCACACCCATCACAAGCATTGGGCTCGCTCAGTAGACCCAACATCCGCTCCGTTAGGTCGAAGTATTTACTCTCATTTCATTCGTACAATACCGCTGCAAGTAATCGGGGCTTATCGAGCAAGGCCAAAAGATGTCAAGATATCTTTTTTTATTGAAGCATTAGTATTGGCTATTTTATTATTATTTTCTATGGATTTATTTTTAGCTTTTCTTGTACAGTCCATAATAGCAATTTTTCTTCTCGAGTTTGTTAATTATTTACAGCATTATGGTCTATCAAGAGGTATGGATGAAAGAGCAAATGCAACTCATGCATGGGAAAGTCGCCATCGCTGGTCTAGGTGGACTTTGATGGAACTACCACTTCATCCATCTCATCATCTTAAATCTAGTAGTCCATACCATAACTTACAGATGCATGATGAAGCCCCACAATTACCTAATGGATATTATATAATGTTCTGGACGGCCTTAATCCCCCCCTTATTTCATCATCGAATGAATAATGCTCTCAAGTAACCATTCTAAACATGGATATAAATAACAAAACTTGAGCCATAGAATATAGTGGTTGTAATGCTAAAAATTGATGGCCTAACAAAGTCCTTTGGGATGGGTTCTAATAAACTCAAAGTCTTGAAAGGAATAGATATGGAAATGAAGAATGGAGAACTTGTTGCTTTGATGGGTCCGTCAGGTTGTGGTAAGTCTACACTTCTAAACATCATTGGGGGTTTATTACCTGGCGATGGAGGAAAAATCACACTAAAATCGCGAGATTATGGACTAAAAGGGCCCTCTGGTGTTGTTGATGTCCGCCGAGAATTAGTTGGCTGGATTTTCCAAGACTTCCATTTATTGAATAACCTTTCAGCCATGGACAATGTTGCAATGGCTCTTGAATTATCAGGAATAGAATCTAAAGAAGCAGAGGTTAGAGCAGCAGAGGCTCTTGAAAGAGTAGGTCTCGGTGATAGAATGCACCACATCCCTGAACAACTATCTGGTGGTCAACAACAAAGAGTTGCAATCGCTAGAGCGATTGCTGGAAATCGCCCTCTTCTACTAGCTGATGAGCCTACTGGTAATTTAGACATAGCAAGTGGAAAAGAAGTATTACAACTTTTCAAAGATCTGTGCCACAATGAAGAGAATCCTATTTCTATTCTAATGGTTACTCACGACCCTGAACTTGCTTCTAATGCCGATAGAATGTTACTGCTAACCGATGGAAAAACCAAGGCTTCGGATATTCGAAGTGCTTGGGGACTAGATGATTTAGAAGGTGAAGAAGAATGAATTCAAAACCTGAACAGAAAGACTTCGATGCTTTCTCAGTAGATGAAATCCCTAAAGTCAATTTCATGGAAAGATGGCGTAGAAGAGTTCGTGATGCTCCTGAAAATGTAAGGCTCGCCTCTCAAAGCGCATGGCGTGGTAGAGAGAGAGGACTTGCTGTTGTAGCAGGGGTATTTCTTGCATCATTGGTAATCACTACCGTATTGTCATATGGTGTAGGACTTTCACAGATTTTCTTTGATGAATCCTTGAGCGGTGAACCCATCGATGCTAAAGTAGAGTATGCTAGAGAACCTGTTGAAGGAGCTAAAGGTTGGTCAAATAATACAACTACTATGCAAAATGTCTGTAGTGAATTGATGGAATCTTATTCTGAAGAACTAAGTGACTGCGCTCTTATATTTGGGCGACAAGGAATTCATAGTGGTGGATTTTTTAATGAAGATTTCGTTTTTGCACAACCACTCGAAATGAGGTCGATTTCAGATGATGAAAATCCATATTGGCTTAATGTTACTTTCAATTATCCTGAACTTGATGAAGGAGGCCCACCAATTTCTGATATGCGCTCTATACGATTAATGGGCCCACAAGCCTTCGATGGAGAATTAGCAAGCAGGTATGGAGAAAGAATTATCCAAGGGCAAGGAGAATGGCCGGACCCAGAAAATATGTCTTCGCAAAGAGGGGTGATTCTTCCGTCTAATATTGCTTCTCAAGCCAAAGCAGAAGTCGGAGATGTCTTAGAAGCAGTAGAATTTGTATACGTGGTGGATAGCGAATTTTTCGATACAGGCGGAGTAGAATTAGTTGAATCATGTCCAGGGGTGGCATCTGCATCACCGAATGGTAAGATATACTGTCGTCAATCTATTATAATGACAAATATGACCGTTGTTGGTATTTATCAGCCTTGGGACCTTGGAAATCCAACTTTGGGACCAAACCCGATATTCACTACTTGGACCGCTCTAAGCGAAGGTGAAAGAGCCACTTTGATGGATTATGACCATATGTACCTCGGGTTGACTATCGATAGAAGTCAGTTGCCTACAACTTCAACCGATGATGCTCAAGATTGGCTAAATGTTCTCAAGAGCGATATTATGTCTGAGAATTACACATCAGAGGGAGTAGATTTATTTTACACAGATATAGTTGGAGGGACTATAATTTTCCTAAACATTTTCCTTGGTCTAATTCAGATATTTGACTATATCATCATGGTTCCAATTGTCGTAATGTCTTTGGCAGTCCTTGTTTATGGATTGATATTATCGCTAGAGCAACGTCGTAAAGAGATCAGTATACATCGTGTTATAGGTGCTAATAGTTCAGGACTTCAAGGCATGGTACTTTTGGAACTAGCAGTATTCTCTACTGTTGCTTGGATTGCAGGTTATCTTTTGGCTATGTTCTCTGTACCTGTTGTTCTTTCAGCAGTTGGTTTCATGGAATTTAGAACAGGTGAGTATGATATTGACCCTGCCCTAAGTTTTGGTGCAACTATGTTTACCGCCCTTTCGACACTTGGTCTCGCTCTTCTTTTCGGCCGTAAGCGCTCTCAGAAATTCATCGAATTAGAGATTGAAGAAGGGGTCAAGAGTTTTATTCAAGAAAATGAACCTAAGAGGTGGCTTCATTGGCTATGTTTCCTTTTCGGACTTGTCTCTGTGATAGACACTTGGCTGGAAATGAACGGTAGTGAAGATGGAATAGTTTCTAATTTCTTCTTCGAAGGTCTTCTAGGTATATTTGGACCATTCCTCCTTTGGATTGGAGGCGCATTACTACTTGGAAGAATTGGAGCCAAAGGGCCTAAAATAATGCAATTATTATTCGGACGTTCACCACTTTTGAAAGATGTTAAGAGAGGTTTGAAAGGCTCTGGTTCGACTGAATCAGTAAATCGATTAGCAGTAATCATGCTTTTGACTCTCTCAATTGTAACCTTGGCCGCAGTTCAAGGATATACCGGCACACTTGTTGATGAAAGAACTGTAGATGCTACAGTTGGTTCTGATATACAAGTGACTTATGAGAATCCTCAAAACCAGTCACAGGCTCTTTCTATATTCAATGAAATATATGATGGTAGTGCAACTGCTATTGCTACGACAGTCCCAAGTATTTTGTTAAAACCATCAGAAGGTGGAGATACACTTCGAACATGGGTTATTCTTGACGATAGTGATGAAGTATTGAAATGGAATGAACAATCTATCCCGGGAACCGATGTTTCAGATGCTTTAGACGCATATTCTAATGTTGGTTTTACTGCAGGTGAGGACTCATCCTATACTTTGAAACTTGCAGGTTCTGATGGCGGTAAAGGGGACAATTTAGATGATGTTCTCTTGGAAGAAGGTGATAAACAATTTGAGATATTAGAATTTACCTGGGATGAGGTTTCCTTTAGATTCGTAAATAGTACAGATGATATTGACCCATTCGAATTATTCTTGGAATATACAGAACTGATGAATCTAGATTTGAGCGACGTTGATTTTTCAGGACAAGATTTGAGTTATAGAAATCTCAGTCGCCTAGACTTCAGCGGAGCGAATCTTTCTGGAGCAAATCTCCAAGGTTCAAATCTAAGTGAGTCAATATTAGTAGGCACTAATTTAGATAATGCTAATCTTCAAGATGCTAATTTAATTAATACAATCATCGTTGAACTTACAGAAGGATCTATGATTCAAGCAAACCTTAGTGGTGCCAATATGGCTGGATTATTCGGTGAAGTTGACTTTTCACAAGCGATTCTTGGTAATGCTACTTGCCCAGACGAAACTATGGCTAATGATACTGAATGTGCCTCTGGAGGTTCATTTATTCCAACTCCATTAGCAGCTCCGATTTTTGCTGATGGAGTAGAGGTAGAATTCATTGTAACCCCTCATAATATAACATTAGAATACATGGGGCTTCACAAGTATATTCCAGGGATTTCAACTACTACTATTGATAGTGAGTTGATAATTGGTGAATCAGCATGGAGGTCTTTAGTTGGAGAAAATCGTTCATCTAATCATAATTCTACAACATGGATTTTCCAGGTTGATGGAGTTGAAGACGAAGACTTGGAAACACTCGGTTCAAACATTGAAGCGGATTCTAGAGTTGCTGGAGTAATTGATTGGGCAAGTGAACATAAAACCGTAGAACGAAATGGAGGTTTGATATTTGGAACACCGGGTCTTCTTTCCTTGCAATTTGTAGTTGCTAGTATAGCAGCAGTTGCCTCCAGTTTCGTATTCTTGTCTCTAGTTCTAAATCAAAGAAAGAAAGAGTTGGCAGTTCTTCAAGCAATTGGAGCCAGTCCAAACCAAATCTTACGATTAGTACTGTTTGAGATTTTATCTATTATTGTGGTCTCAATGGTATTAGGTTTGGTTCTTGGAATTGGTCTAGCCTTTTCTTTCAATGGATTCTTTGATGTATTTGGATTTATTTTCGGAATATTTGGTGGTACATCAACAAGTATTCGGAGAGAATTGGTTTATCCTTGGTTACAACTTGGATTTGTCTCACTATCCGTTTTTGCTGCAGTAGTAATGGCATTACTTGTCACTACACGCAGAGCGTTGAAGTCTGACCTTGCAATGGTCTTGAAGGGGGAATGAAAGTGGTTGATAGTATCCTAAAAGCCCAAGCATTGTATCATGTATATGAATCTAAAGCCGAGGATGGTAACGTAGTTGCTCTAAGGGGTTTGCATATCGATGTTAAAGCAGGAGAAGCAATAGCAGTAGTTGGACCTTCAGGTTCAGGAAAATCTACTCTTATGAAGTGTCTTGGCGGACTGATGAAAGCAAGTGCCGGTTCAGTATTCCTTGCGGGTAAGAATATGACACGTCTTAGTGGGCCTGAATTAGTTCATCTTAGGCAGAAAACGGTCTCCTTCATATTCCAAGATGGAAATTTACTTCCTAATATGAATGCTAGAGACAATGTTGCTCAGCCATTAAGGCACCAAGGAATATCATCTAGAAAAGCCCTAAAATTAGCGGATGCGATGTTAGATAAGTTAGGAATTCTGCACCGCGCTAAAGCATTACCAATGCGACTTAGTGGTGGAGAACAACAAAGGGTTGCGATCGCTAGAGCATTGATTACCAAACCAAGACTGATTCTAGCAGATGAGCCTACAGGTGCACTAGATCCAATTACTAGTCGAGAAGTACTGGCTTTATTCAAAGACTTACATGAAAACGATGGTGTTTCGTTCTTGATTGTTACTCACTCTAAAGAAGTGGCTGCATTTGCTAATCGTTCTTTAGAATTAAGAGACGGTAGATTTGTTGCTGAACATGGTGAAGGAGTTGACGTTGAAGACCTTTCAGAAGGAAGAGAATTAATCATAGATGATACTGGGACGGTAACATTACCTCCAGATGTACTGCTTCGAATCGGTGGTGCTGGTAAATACATGATTGGAAATATCGATAGTGGGTATATTTCACTACAAGGTGAAAGTGTTGAAAGTATGGGCAAATTAGAACTTGCTTCAAAGTGTCCTGCTTGTAAGCATGATTATGGCGATAGCGAGGAACAGTTGTGTCCATCTTGTGGTTCAAGCAGACCTATGGTAGAAGTATAGCGGTTTACAATTTAAACAGTGATTATAGTAATATTGTTCTCTTAGAGATACATCATATTAATAGTACTTGGCTGCTTAAATCAGACAAGGTGAAACATTATGAGTGGACAAATATCAAAAATCGGATTTATAGCAAGCATGTTATCAGTAGCACTATCGTTGTATATTTACTTCATTAGTGAAGAAAAAGATTTAGGAATCTTCGTAGGTCTATGGGCCCCAACTTTGATTCTTGCAACCCAAGCAATTGAAAACTGGAATGAGGACTAATTGAACTAGTTTCAGTTCCAATTTCTTTGGAATAATAAATTCCGAAAAGAATCGAGGTTAATTATAGCCTTTCTATAAATTAAGCATTAGTGTAATCTATAATCTAATTATTTGGCTAATAAATCGATATTCGAAGAGTGATAACAACTTTCATAATTTTGTAGGATTCAACTAATCTGAACTTTTAAGAAGATTAGCTGGCGTTGTCTTCTGGATTAAACAAATTTCTTACAACCATCATAAAGATAGCAACTATAGCAAAGATTGCCGCTGCAACTAAGGCGATCATAGAACCACTTCCTGTATCGTATTCTGCAGAAAAGTATAATCCAAGTAGTACAGTTATTACCCCTATTACTTGGGCTAGAATTGTACATGAACGGAAACTTTTACCGATTAACTGCGCTGTAGCAGCAGGTGCTACTAGCAAAGCAGTAACCAGTAAGACACCCACAATTTGTACCATACTAACTACAATAGCAGCAGTTAATACGCTAAAATAAAGACTGATTGAACGAACTGGTAATCCTTGCACTTTAGCTGCAATCGGGTCAATTGCTATTGATAACAAACTTTGATACAATGCAAGCATCGAAACATAACCGATAATACAGATAGTAGCAATAAGGTCAAAACTTTGTTCATCAACTATGTTGATATTACCATAAAGATATCCATCAATAGTTGCATTTGCGGCTCCCCCCCAAATCCGCATAACGACCAATCCAAGTCCAAGCATACCTGTTAAGAAAATAGCGATTGCAGCATCCCCAGTTATAATTCCGCGTGTCTGTAATTGGTCGATTAAAACCGCAGCAAGAATACTAAAGATCAAAGCATACCAAAGTGGGCCTAGGCCACCATAAACCAATCCTATAGCAATACCTCCAAATGATACGTGCGCTAATCCATCACCGATCAAAGCCAAATTTTTAATGAGTAAGAAAGTACCAAGAAAGCCAGCAACTATGGCCACTATTAAAGAAGCCATTAACGGTCGATGTAACCATCCATAAAGAAAATACGATGGGAAGAAATCTCCAGGTAGGTATGGTCCTAAAAACTCTAAAAATGGACTTATCAATTCAATTATCCAGGTGCCTAACCCCATTATTTCTCACCTCTGCTCCCTGGAACAAGAATTATTTGCGCTTCATTATCTGAACTTTTTTGTTCAGATGTTTCTATCTCACCAATAGTATATTCGATTCCTCTCAACTGTGCAAGGCTTGATAGTTCTGGGAACTCTGAGGTTGGACCATCAAATCTTATTTTTTCTTCAAGGTAAATCATACGATGAACGGTTTGCTTCATGCCTGCTAAATCATGAGAAATCATTACTATTGTTTTATTTTGTTGATGGCACAATCCACCGAGTAATTTCATTATTGAATTTCTAGATTCACGGTCAACACCTACCATAGGTTCATCCATCAAAATCAAATCTGCATCAGATACTAATGCTTTACCTATCGCTGCACGTTGCCGTTGACCGCCTGATAAATGGGTAATTCTAGTATTGGCGTATTCTTCAAGTCCAACAACCTTAATTATTTTTTCAACCTTTTCCTTTTGTTGCTTACCTAATTGATAAAAAGATCTTTTAGTAATTACTCCTAATCGGATAAACTCCTTCACAGTAATCTGAACATTAGTAGGTAATTTAGATGCGGTTTGAGGAACCCACCCGACTTTACCAATGACGTTTTTAGACAGTGGTGACTCATCATATATTTTCACAGAACCAGTTTTTGGTTTGAGCACTCCAAGTATTGTTAGGATTAACGTACTCTTACCGCCACCGTTAGGCCCTACAATTCCGATAAACTCTCCACAGTTAACTGATAGATTAATATCCTCAATTACTTTACTGCCTGAACGGAAAACAGATAAAGCTGAAACGTTAAGAATCTCTTCTTGACAATTCAAAATAGGACTTCGCTGCAAAGTTTCCACTAATCATGCCTCATATTGATTAACATAAATGTATTGTGATAATTATTTTATCAAGCAGTGCATCCCATACCGGTTTTCAAGTTTTCGAGATTCTTATTCATCATTGTTATATAATTATCATTATCATCAGAAGGTGCCATTTCCATTGTATACAGATATAGAACTTCAACGCCAGTCGCTTCTACGATACTATCTACCGCACTGCGTTGTGTATATTCCTCTATGTATAGCACATTGATTTGCTCTTCATTGATTTTATTTATCACTTCAGTAATGTCTGCTATTGATGGTTCTCCTTCAGGATCCAAGCCGTGAACTGTAACGAATTCTATTCCATAGCGTACTGTGATGTATGAGTATGCATTATGGTTAGCTGAAACTAAATTGGTAGTACATGTACTTGTAGGTCCAAATGCAGCAGTATAACCAAGATGTATTCTATCTAATTCTAGCATGAATTCTTGTGCATTAGCAGTAAAGGTTTCATTTCCTTCTGGGAATTGTTCAATCAATGCTTCAAGAACCAAGTTTGTTTGAGCCTTGAAAGACACAGGGTCTAGCCAGCTGTGTGGGTCATATTGGAATTCTTCCTCATCTTGATTTGCTGCGAGATTGGATTCTCCTTCATGGTCATCATGTCCTGCTTCATCAGCGTGGTCGTCATGCCCTGTGTGGTCATCATGTCCTGCTTCATCAGCGTGGTCGTCATGCCCTGCGTGGTCATCATGTCCACCTTCGCCCAATAGAATATGTGCTGTAATGTAAGACGGTAATGCAAATCCATAGTCACCTTCATTCTCAACATGTATTGTTAAGAAACCAAGTTTACCATCATTTGGTTCTCCTTCCATCCACAAATGCCCGGCTGTTTCACAGTCAGACCTGTTGGTATGTTCAGTATTTTCATGAGTTTCTGTATTATGGCAAAATGGGTACTCCTCATGGTCGCCATGGTCATCATGCCCTGATTCATCAGAGTGGTTATCATGTCCTTCTTCACCAGTATGGTCATCATGCCCTGATTCATCAGAGTGGTTATCATGTCCTTCTTCACCAGTATGGTCATCATGCCCCGATTCATCAGAGTGGTCATCATGTCCTGCTTCATCGCCATGGCCTTCATGGTCATGATGGGCGTGTCCACCTAGCATTGGAAGAGCTGCAATATCAAAAGTAGTGATATTAGAAGAATTTGTCTCAAATTCGACGACATATTCACCCTTTTCGAGATGTAATATGGAAATTATAGTGTCTACAGGGCAACCCGTAGGATTTTCGATAACTTTCTCTGGCTCTGCATGGTTGTGGCCTTCGTGATTATCATGGTCATCGTGATCGTCACCATGCTCATCATCATGCCCATCTTCATCGTGATGGTCTTCAGGAGTAGGTAACATAGATAGTCTTGAGTTAGATGCAGCCCATGCAATATGTTCTGTTTCATTCATCATCACAGAATCTATTCCTAAATTACTGTAATCCCATGTTTCACCTGTCTCGTTCCATACATACAACGACCACCACCAATCACTTGTTGCTTCAACACCGTTAATTCCGGTCAAGTAGTTGCCCCAGGTAGATAGAGAATAGTTTAGTATGACGTTGTTTTCATACATAGCGACTGTCGTAAGATTCCATCCAGTCGCATTTTCAGGCAACATATCGTGGTCGGTTTCAAACATCATCGAAGTATTATTAGGGAACAACACTGCAACAATGTGGTGCTCTTCATCGTGTTCGTCACCGTGGTCATCATGGTCGTCATCGTGTTCGTCACCGTGGTCATCATGGTCGTCATCGTGTTCGTCACCGTGGTCATCATCGTGTTCGTCACCGTGGTCGTGACCTTCATGACTGGTATCTGCAGCAGGGAAAGTTAAACTTTGAACTCCTCTTTCCAAGTGGATCTCAAGTTGAGGTGCCTGGCTCTCATAACTCATCAAGGTGTTAGATTCTCTTGTACCTTCAGATAGTTGCTTACAAAGGTCGCTGACCAGGAGTGATTGGAAATCAGGAGTTGTTTCTCCAGTTGGCATGGTGTGGGTAGCATAAGCTGGGGGTGCATCGCTGCCTAAGACAGATAATGTATCAGCAACCCACGGCTCTAGGTCTAATCCATGGTAGAAAAAGATATCACTGTTGGCAAGCCTCAAGGTGTCTTGAAGTGAAGGTGTATAGTCATGAACTGGTATGTTAGATGTACTCATAAGCTCTACATTTGCAGTAGGCCCGACTATTGCTGAAACGAGTTGAGCAACGTGGTAAGTAGAGACCATTATGTTACCATAATCTGCTATAATAGTTTCATTGACGGAAATATTTCCAGTGTTGTTACTATTATCGGTATTATTTTCCGAATCACTACTGGACGGTTCTTCTGTGGTTGTCTCATCTTCTAAACATCCTGCAAGGCTAGAAAAAATCATCAATAAACTCAGCAAAACAGCTCTATGCCAATTGGTCTTCATGCAGCGCCGTTTGCTATTAACTATTTAATATAAGTTAATAATTAGGTATGCGATAATTATTATTAGTAGGGGCGAGAGCACTGATTATGAGCCAAATTATCTCTTTCAGTGCTGACAAAGAGTTTGCTAATATCTTAGAAGATTTAATCAAAGATTCGGGATATCAAAACCGTAGTAGATTTTTACGTGATGCAGCCTTATTTTTCGCAGAAATACAACAACGTGGTGAACTAAAAAACATGGCAGATGACCAAGTTATCGAAGGACATCTGATAGTTTATTATCAGCATGGTATAGAAAGAAAATTATTAGATATTAGGCATTCCCATCAGCTTGATGTCGCAACATATAATCACAGTTGCTTAAAGCATAGCCATACATGTGTTGATGTTATGCAGGCAATTGGTACAGCATCCAATTTCCGACAAGTTATCGAACAACTTCAAGATACTCCGTCTGTAGACAAAGTATCTTTTGTTGGTGCTCCAATGCGTGAAGATGGATGTTGCTGATTCAAAACGAATTAACGGTTATTAGAGTCGCGAGATCTATTATTTCCTCGTGAGTGATTATTGTTTGAACTTCGTGTACTACTATTTCGGCTTGAATTTCTATTATTTTGTCGCGGCCTTTGGTTATTATCAGAGTTCGAGCGTCCACTTTGGTTTGAACGATTTTGAGTGGAGTCTTTTTTGTTCCGAGGTCTATTTTGAGATTTTTTCTTTGAAGACTTATTTTCTTTGATTTTTCCTGGTTTTTGATCTGGCTTGGGGATTGCTCCCGAAAAATGGAATTCATGATCTATATCAGTATCAATTTCATGCCCAATTAATTGCTGTATTCCAACTAAATAACCGGATTCTGATTCATCACAGAAACCGTAAGCAATACCAGAACGACCTGCTCTTGCGGTTCGACCGATTCGGTGAACATAACTTTCAGGTTCATTGGGGAGGTCATAGTTGAAAACATGAGTAATACCTTCTACATCTATCCCTCTACTTGCAATATCTGTTGCTACTAATATGGGAATACTTCCATTTTTGAATCCTGCCAGAGCCTTAGTCCTAGCACCTTGACTTTTATTTCCATGAATCGCTGCAGCATTTATTCTACTTTGGTCAAGTTGTTTAACCAATCTATTTGCACCATGTTTAGTTCGAGTGAATATAATACCACAACTGACTTTTTCTTCTTTGATAAGATTGACTAATAATCTGCGTTTATCTGCCTTTCTAACAAACATAATTTTCTGTTTGATACGGTCCACTGTAATTTCTTTCGGACTGACATCAATCATTATGGCATTATGAAGGAAAGAACCAGCTAAGTCAGCAATAGATTTTGGCATAGTGGCGCTGAAAAGAAGATTCTGCCTTTTATTTGGTAGTAATTTTAGAACTTTCTTAATATCTCTGATGAATCCCATATCTAGCATTCGATCTGCTTCATCTAAAACAAAGAACTCAACTCTTGTTATATCTATATGACCTTGATTAATCAGGTCGAGTAAACGACCAGGGGTAGCGACTAATACATCTATTCCTTTTTGCAAAGCTCTTACTTGCGGATTTTGATTTACTCCTCCAAAGATTACTTTATGCTTAATATTCAAATTTTCTCCGTATGCTGAAAACCGGTCACCAATCTGTGCTGCTAATTCTCTAGTAGGCGAGAGAATTAGGGCTCTAATATATCTTCTACCTTGGTTTTTAGAGCGACTCATAATCTGAAGAACAGGTAGTGCAAACGCCGCTGTTTTCCCTGTTCCTGTTTGTGCGACACCTAGAACATCTCTTCCAGCGAGTAAAGGTGGAATGGATTGTTCTTGAACAGGAGTCGGAGTTGTGTATCCTTCCGCTTCAACGGCTTCTAGAAGTTTTTCGGATAAACCGAGTGATTCAAAATTAGTCATTATATTATCTCCGATTTTAATTAGAACTGATGGATAATTTTCTTCCCTAACATCAGACCGTCCGGACTCTAACCTTAAACAAGATTGGTTACTTTCACTTCAGTAAGAGGTATCCTTAATCCTTTTTTTAATAGCGGAAAATAATCTAATGTAGTATTAACAGAATAAAGTATGATTAATTTCTTTGCAGAAACAATCTTCTAATCTGAGAATTAATATTACTCATCAGTAGCATACAATGGAGGATATAGATAGTTATCATTCACATCTTCATCCATTTGAACTACGTATATCCCTGATACCATTTCGGAGATGAATAAATAGCCACGTGGGTCGTATTGTAATCCCCAATCAAATGGAATCATACAGGATGCCCAACAATCAGCCATATCATAACCTAAAGTTTCCTTGGGGTCTTCAATCCATGTAGGTCCTGCAGGAGAATAATATCCCATGGTGAGAGTTTCTGCAAGTTGTTCAATTGCCGGGAATCCTATTTCGGGCGCTGGCACATCATTGACCCATTGAACATCTTGCCAAATTTGGCTATGGTCTGTTACCCAGTTACCAGCATGGTAGTGAGTCCAATAGACGTGACCATTGGTTCCAGTATCGCCGTTGTGTGGACTGTAAATATATCCGCCTGGGATGTAGTGATGCGGGTGTTCGCTTCCGTCTGGTAGAATACTTGTTCCTGGTAACTTCCACTTACTGAGTAAGAATGGATTTGCTGGGTCGGTAGTATCGATTGTCCAAATATATCCGGTGTGATTAGTATTGGTTCCATATTCAGGAGCGATTAGAGTCAAATGTCTCCAGTTGATTCCAAAAATTGGGTCTTCTGGTCCTGTTCCGCACTCGTCATCCCAAGTATCTACAGGGTCAAATTCTGCTGCACCATTACATAGAAGATGTTCGTATGGAACTGCATAGTGTATCCATCCATTTCCGTTTAGAGCACCGCTACTGCCGCCCCATTCTTCAGAGGTCATATTAGCATGCCCGCCACCATCTGGGCCATACCAGCCATCATTAGCACTAGGACATCCTAGCCATCTTCCAACTTCGTTATCTTGTGGCCAAGATATTCCTTCTGGGTCAGGGACTTCTGGTGGATTTGAAACATCAACAATCCTTAGACCTGCATCCCAGTATGAGATGTAGAGGAGTTTTTGTCCAGTTATCGGATGAATGTTAAATACATTGTCGTGATTAAATATTGAACCTCCACAAGTGGTATCTGGTTCAGGAGAATATCCTCCCCAGCGCAGAATTTGTCTGCTGTTGTTTTGCTCCTCATCAGTTGCTGTAGGGTCGACCCAAGATTCAAACCCTAGAGGGACATAGAAAATTTGAGTCCCTTTGTAAAAAGTTCCTGAATCTCCCTCAACCATTTCTGGATATGGGTCAGCACCGTAGAGGAAGAGGTGACATTCTTCAACCGCCCATAGTGGATTTGCTGGCTCCCAGTCACAATCCACATGCATATCTTGATTGTGGAATCCGGCTGGAGGGTTGTTCCACTCTGCAACCTTGATTGGTTCGTTCTTGTTAACCACAGATATAACGTCTAGGCGGTTTGCACCGCTATTAGCATCATCATCATTTGGAATTGGGTCTAAATCACTATTGGTAAGTTCGTGGTTAACTAAAACCCAGTTATTATCTGGCGTTACTTTAATGTCGATCATACGACCAATTTCAGCATAATACGTCGAAAGTAAGACGATATTATTGGGTTTTGAAATATCTAGGATTTCAAACTGGTTGTATGATGAAACGTAAGCGTAGCAGCCGCCAGACCCATCAGGGTTTTTGACACAATCTTCCATGAAATTACCTTCAATTGCAATTTCAGAAGAATCTCCCGGGGTAGGTCCGACATTTTTGTATTCAGGGTAACACGGTCTTCCCGCCACATTATCCAATTCAGCTGGAGGTGCAACATTACCATCACAATTCAAATTATGATAATCTATTAGTTGCATGTTGTTGGTTTGAAGACGATGAGCCAACAAATCTGTATGGCTATGATTTTCATCCTCGATTTCAATAGTCGGGTCGATCCAGTTTTCCATTTCAACAGGAGATGTTGAGTCCTCATCACTTCCAGACATGGCTACATATGCACCGATAGAGAGCAAACTGATTGTAACTAGTCCGACTATTGCATAGATGATTAATTGGTCTGCTGCATTAGAATCTCTAATCAAGCCTTGGTTACGCATGGCGGGGTGTGAGAGCGGTGTTATTTGAATTCATGCTGTAATCGTATCTTGGGATTATTTATTTATGGGGGGCTTTGGTTGTAGGTTATGGCAGTTAGAACTCGGGCTTTGGTTTTTGTTGTTTTATTTTCTCTAATCGCTAGCCCACTTATCTTTTCAGTACAAGGGCATACTGCCAGTTCATTCACAGTTTTAGTACGAGAAAATGGATTTTCTCAAAATAGTCCTGAATTATTCAAAATGATTCCATCATATGGTATAATGTGGATAATGAATCCAATCTAACTCATCGATTAGTGTATGATCATGACGGTGATGGCTTGTATAACGGAACTTTTGACTGGGATTCAGGAGAATTATACGCATATTGTGAAACTGATGAAAACAATACTAAGATTGACTCAAATTGTTCGACGGGTTTCATGGTTATTTTTGATATGAACTGGACAGTTGGAAATTATTCATATCAAGATATTCGTTCTGACGGTTCTATTGTCAATGCGACAATTAAGTTATTTGCCGATAATGGCTCTCATATGGAGGAGAATTTACCGAATATTGGTAGTACATTTGGTGTTTTCGAGGAAGAGGGTGACGAGACTTCAGAGAGTGATGAGGAATTAACTCCTGAGAAAATACTACTCTATGTTGGACTCTTTACTGGGATTTCATCTGTTTTATTATTGGCTCTATTATTTATCAGAAAAGCCAATCATGAAGATTTTGTCGATAAGGTATATGAGTCTGAATAAGTTTGACATTAAGGCTTCTAAGGTCCCAAGAATACTTTCGATACACGGCAAGTAATTCCTCCACAAGAAGTTGTTAGTCAATGGCAAAGAGTTAGTGATATAATTTCAAAAATACAGTATATTGATTTTGAATAAATTAGTTGATGCTACGCTTCCACAGATGGGGGACATTGTCCAATCTTGCTATGGATTCAAAATTAAAACTAGAATAATTGAATTATTAATTTATTACTATAATTTTACTCAATTACCGATGAACCATAAATATCCAAATAACACAACAATAAATGCAAAAAATATCTCCAAACTCATTCCAATTATGGAACTTGAGTTGGGCTGCCCGTTTAATTGCTGCCAATCTGCTTTTTGTTTGTAAAAGATGGCATCCAAACTAAAGAGCAAAATTATTGAGAGACAACAAGCACTCTCGCTTAGTAACCGTAAATATGGTTTCATATCACCTTCTACAACAACATTACCGGATATCATAGATACAATGACTCCTAAGACAAATACTAGGAAAGAGAGATATCTAAAATTAAACTCAGGTTTGAACTTTTCATCGATTATAATTATTTGTTGTTGAGGGAAACCATCTTCTGTTTGTTGGATTTGTGGTCGTCCATACAGCATAGTTTGATTCTGTTGATTTGGATCAACATCAGGCTGCATAGTTTTACTACCAAATAGTACTATTCAATTTTAATCATTAGCAATTTTAGTCAACTTTGCTAAAATTTAGAAAAAATATTAATTTTTGTTCCTTCAATTGCAGGTGAACGATTCTAGCATAGTTGCTCTATGAAGAAATCTCTAGCCCGAATTAGAGAATCTTCTCGAGCGTTTGGATTACCTTCCATATGGGCTCCTCTATTGCGCAAGATACGGATAATCCATCTTCGTTGCCAGCGCTGGTTCAAAGGTAGCCGAATGCCGAGAAATAATTCCCCTGACATGTAGCCATTCTTGTCGATACGAACAGTTCGCTTCTTCAAACGAACTGCCTTAGGGAGTAAGGTGAGTTCTTTGTCACTATCGAAGGAATGTTGTGCTCCTTGGTAAACGTGAAGGGTGGCATTTGGTAATTGAGGCATCAGTTCTTCAACAAAATGAACAGGAGTCCAATCATCAGCATCCCCATGAAGAATCAAAATCGGTGAACTCGACCATTTTTGGACATCCGGACGAAGGTGGGCTGCTGGATAAAATGGGAGATGAGCATCGAAAGGCTTGCCTAGAATTTCGTTGATTGGCGTCCATGCTGAATATAGCGCTACGGTTCCACCAAGACTCCATCCACTAATTCCAATCTTGCCAATTCTAGGGTCCTGCTCCAATATAGAACGAGTTCTAAAAGCATCAACTAGCATCATCGAATGAGTTACTGAAAGTTGGTCGTCAACCGTGGAGTCAATCGACCTTGAAATGAATGAATTTACTTTGCAAACAGCGAGCCCCGCATCCAGCCAATTGTTGAAATGGTCTTGATGGTGGGGCGCCCAACCGATACTTCCATGAAGGGCGATTATACATCCAAACGGCCCCTCTCCTTCAGGTATGAATAGTTCAGATTCAACGGTAACTTCTGGCGTTTTTTCCAGCCCAGTCAAAATGTGATGAATCTCAAAAGGAGAGTGGGATTGAACTTGTAACCACTCGACCATAATTGGTGGGAAGTCTTACATGACTTCAAATGTGGTTCTCAAATTATATATTTATTAGAAATATTTAGACTACTTTTTCCTTGAAGAGAAGAATGTTCCTACTTTATCATAAATATTCTCTTCGACCTTTGAGATTTTAATTATAAATTTATTACTTGTTGGTTTGTCTTCCTTTAGTATAGGAACCATTGACGACCAAACGCCTTCACCTTTAATGCGAGAATAGATCGCTGCAGCAATATGAATTAGAATGAGTAAGTAACTGGTTTCAGCCACCAATCCATGTAAATCTAGTACTACATCCATAACGGTTTGTTCTTCATCAGGTGTTGCATTTACCGTATATCCTTGACTATACAATCCGGCGATCATCAAGCCAGTCAATGGAAGGAGAATGAAACAAGCATACATGGCTTTGTGGATTGAACGTGCAAAGTAATAATGAACGATGTGCACTGGAACTTGAGCGCCCAAGAAAGTCTTGAAACGCCTCATGTAAGAATACCTTAAAATTACAATGACAATAAAGGCACTAGCAAAAATTATCTCGGAAATAAGAAGTCCTTTATCATCAAGGTCATCTAAATTATTCACTTGTTTGAAAATCCCATAAACATACAGAATCACGAAACTCCAATGAATGGATTTGGCCAGTTTTGTATGTGATTCCACATTTGTGCGGGAAAGAATCTATTTATCGGTTTTTCTATATTTTGATTATCACAAAGTACCCTCAAAGGTATGACAATAATTGAATTTGCTATAATTGTTGAGAGCGTCTTCATAAACCAGTAGAGGTAAGACTTCAGTACCATCTGACCATTCACCCATCGAACGTAGTAATTCACTATCGATTAGATGCTGGTAAGCCCAATCTTCAGTTATGTTATCTCCACGGCTTCTAGCGATAACCCAATCTGCCTGTGCATCAATCCTTCGATATACGCCGAAATCCGCAAGTCTATCATGAACTGAGTTTGTAGGTAGATAATGGGTACCTACCAATCGAGGGAAACCATACAGGTCACTTTGTAACTCGATGTAAAGAACATGCTCATTGGGTAGGTTGCTGAAGGCTTGCTGATGGTGAACGCTATAACATGCATCGACAGTCATATCATCGACTCCACGTGCTATGTGCACCATAGTATCTGCCGGCATACGGGAAAAGTTAGGTTGTAAATAATTTTGATTTGGACGAGTCCACCCGGACTCAATATCGATAAATAATGTTTGATTACCCCAACCTCTTTCCATTGATTCATACAATTGAACGAAAGTGTATGCTCCCCCAAGACTATGTCCACCAATCCATAGGTGGCTTGGGTCAATTGAGACATTGTTGATAGCTAAATCTACACTCGAATGCCTTTGTTCTCCAAGGGCTACTTCCTCTAGTGTATTTAGGGCAGAAGCAATTGCTTGCGCTCTGTATTCATGATGAGGATAATTAGATGCTCCTTCAATATCTTCCCCTACAAGTCCGTCAGGAATAGTCGGGTCGATATGAGATGGATATTGAATGAAAGCAACAGCCATTCCTCGGGCAGATAGATGTGTTATCCAATCGGTATATTCTTCATAAACTGGATAACCCCAGCCGTGGCTCAAAAGAGCGAGTGGGATAGATTCTAAGGGAAGTTCGGGAGAAAGAGTTGGTAGTGTAAGATAGACTGAGAATTCAATATCTTCTTCCCTATCCATTATTATTTCTTCAACATTACTTGGCATTTGATATGGATGAGTTGTCATAGTTGTATCAAATGGTCCAGGTTCAGCCCCATACCCTATCTTAGGGGCATCAGGCGGTGAAGGTGCAAACCCAACCATTGCAGGAATCCCTGGCATAACTAACCATGCAGCAAAAAATATTGTTACTAAATGAACGAAACTTCCAAATATCGACTTTTCAGGATTCCGCATTGGTAAAGTCGGTAGTCCACTTACAGTAAGAATACTAGATAGTAGAATCACTCCATACATTGTAGGTAAGAGAAGAAAAGCCCCTCTCAAATAGAATATGTCAAGCAGGAAATAAAGTACAGTAAACCCGCTAAATAAACCGATCACAAAAAGTAAGATACTTTGGTGTATTTCACCGAGTTCCTTTCCTTTAAATCTATTATTTAGAGCGACAAGAGATGAAAATAACATCAATAATACGAAAAAGAACATCAGTGTCAAATTACTTCTAAGCCACATTGTAGCTTGTAGGGCTCGAAAGGCATGTGGCCAAACAGCATCATTGACATCTTTCCCTGAAAGTAGTAGTATGACGGGTTGAATTACCGAAGCAAGGAAGCCAGATGAAACTACTCCAATTGGCAGTAATTTAGACTTGAGAGGTTTAACTCCAAGAGAGTATCCTTCGTCGTCCATACAACAAGCAAGTATTTACTACTCAAAAAGAATCGTATCTTAGCATGATTAATTTCTAATTAAATTAGTCATTCAAGCAGACTTTACGCCTTCGGGCCATAGAACTAAAATCAGAGTTTTTCCACGCGTTTTTGGCGTATGTGTTGTTTCTCTATTCATCCATACTATCGAGCCAGTAGGATATGTTCCATCTTCATCCCATACTTCTCCTTCTAGGACAAGATAAGCCTCTCCACCGGGGTGCATGTGTGGCATAAATGCATCAACAGTAACTTCTGTATCAGCCTCATAAAGAACAAGAGATGTCTTTTCCTCTCTCTTTAGTTTTCCAAGTTTTACTCCGGTTTCAAAGTCTCTCCAAGAAATATTATTATCTAACCATTCTCGGTCGATGTTGAAACTAAGCCAGTCTGACATATCATGAGTGAAGACCATGTAACTCCCATTACCATCTACTTCATGATTAATTCGGAACATTATGACAGTAGGTTTGAAGTCTTAATCAGCCAGCAGAGTATGAAAGCCATGGCTACTAAGGCAATTGGAATGCCAGAAATCCCGCCTTCAGGGCCTTGGGATTCGTATGTTTTAGTGATAATTTGGTTACCTTTAATTCTAAGAATTTTATTCTTAATAGTTCCTTTTAGAAAGGCGATTGCCAAATTAGCACCACATACAGGGTGGGCTTTAAAACAACTAAAAAGCCTTCCAGTGCGAGGCTTTGGACTACTTGCTCTCAATGAGGTTTTAGCATTTTTAATTCCACCATTACTGGTTCTTATGCTTCGAGTGATTACTGACCCGATCGGTTGGCAAGAATGGTCCGATGTTTCGAATTTAGGAGGCTCAGTACTACTACTCTGTCTTTTCATATGGATCGCATTAGATATGTTGAGAATTGCTAGAGTTAGAAGAATGCTCAAAGCGATAGAAAAACATGATGTGGATAAGTTACGTAAAGTCGCTGAAACAGGCCTTTCTCTAAGAGGCTGGTTGAGGAGGTTTGGACGTAAAAAAGATGATGAAGAGCCTAAAGACAATAACACATTGGCAAAGCAAACAGGAAGCAGGGTTGCAAAATCTAGCTTGAAACTCTGGGGTGCTAGAATACTACTTGCACGACGCTTAACCCCAGCAGGATTACTGTCAAGCCTTGCTTATGGTGCAGCAGTTGAAGTTGCTAGAAGTGGTGCTGAAAGAGCATCTGACTTAGTAGATAAGAAAATGCAAGAAGAATTTGATAAGTTAGCTAATATTAATTCTAAAACCCTTATCCTACTCTTTTCGAGAGATTTGGCAATGGGGCTAATTCCAATTGTTATCCTTTGGTTCTTGCCAAAAATATTGTGATTCATCCATTATATTGATGTCCATTCGACTTCTGCATCGTTTTAGGGGAACTCTTTGTCACTACTCATTTTGATGCGTCACGGCCAATCTATGTGGAATGCTGCTAAACTTTTCACGGGCTGGGTAGATGTTCCATTAACCGATAAAGGGATTCAAGAAGCGCTTACTGGCGGTAAAGAAATCTCAAAGTTACCTATTGATGAAGTACATGTTTCAACTTTGATCCGTGCACAAATGACTGCAATGCTCGCATTATCTCAGCACGAAGGTGGTAAAACTCCAGTCTTTCAATATACAGTTCCAGAAAATGGTCTTGAGAATATTTCAGAAAATGAAGCAAAAATGGTTGAATGGTCACAAATCAAGGGCGATATTAACCAAGAGAGCATCTTGCCAGTATATGTTTCTTGGCAACTCAATGAAAGAATGTATGGGGACCTTCAAGGTTTGAATAAAGATGCAACTAGAGACAAGTATGGAGATGAACAGGTACATATTTGGCGCCGTTCATATGATGTGCCACCTCCTAACGGGGAATCTCTTGAACTGACTGCGGAGAGAACTTTACCATATCTTAAATCCTCGATAATTCCAAAGATGGAAGCAGGTAAGAATATTTTTATCGCTGCTCACGGTAACTCTCTTCGAAGTATTATCATGGATTTAGAAGGCTTGTCTAGAGAGCAGGTTCTTTCTTTAGAAGTACCAACTGGAGTTCCAATTATCTATAGATTAGAAGATTCAAAATGGACTAAATTAGACTGAATAGAAAAACTCTATTTTTTAACTTAGAACTTTTAGTTGATATTATGCGAATGCCTCTAAGCGAAGCATCAAATCCGATAAAACTACTAGCAGTAGTGGGATTATTGATTTCGCCATGGCTCTTTACGCAAGTTGGAATCGCTATTTTGGCCCCAGATGAAAAAATCGAAATAATGCCTACTTGTGAAAAAGATAGTGGCAATTGTGCTCACCTTGGTGGAGGTGAAACATATCGAATGGAATCTTCAATGGCAACACTTTTAGAATTTAATTCGACAACAATTTGGCAAAACCTACTCGATTATATCGAAGATAACGATGGTACAATTTTGGTAGAGACTATCACAGATTCCAATTATTATATCCATTTTGTTGAGAAAACCCCATTTTGGAACTTTCCTGACGACGTGGTTATTGAGATTACAGATTATAATGGAAGTTGTTCCATAGAAATGCATTCACATTCAAGATTGGGCAAGGGCGATATTGGAGTTAATCCCGATAGGTTGAATGGTATCTATGACGTACTAGTCAACTGATTTATTTCAAATCTTTCCAACCATATGGCATTCCTTCATTATCCACTAGTACCACATTTATCGCTAATCCCGATTTATGAAATGCGATCAGTTGAATCTCATGTATTTTGTGTCCACTTGGGGCAACACCAATTACAGAGAGGTTTTTACTTGCGCCAAACTTTCTCCGCTTAGACTTTTTTGACTTTACAGGTTTTGCTTCTTCACCGAGGCGTCTTCTAGTTCCTTCAACATCATTGAACCAAGGCATTGGACCTTCGGGAGAGAATCTCAATCCCAGTATCATATCTATTCCTGGAGTTTCTTGCGCAGCATCAGCATCAGCCTCGCTAGGAATAGCTGGTGCATTTGGGTGAGTATGTAGCCAGTGAGTAAATCTCCCTGCTCTTGAACCTCTGTTGGAGGAAAACATATCATCTGTCCAATCTTCAGGTAGGTGATGTACTGAGAATGAGTTGCCTCGGTTTACTATATGTGCCTCATTTATTTGGTAACCTTGACTTTGAAATAATCCGTCAACATGTTGTTCACTACGAAATAAGTCTTCTACTTCAGTTAGGTGAGGTGAATCGGGATCTACATCCATTCCAACTAATATTTCATCAGGGAGCGATTGAAGTCCCCACCAAATCAAATTTTCAAATAATTCACCTTTAATATGAATTTGGGCAGCATAAGAATTCTTCGAATTAATTGAGTCGAGATTATATGAGGCCATAAGTTTCTCTAACCACACTTCAACCATCGCAATCAAACATGCTAAGGTTTTCTTATTGATGAAAAGTATGTATCATAACGATTAAATTCATAATATTTGATAGAAACCGCTAACCATGGCGAAGAAGAAAGGGCGCTTAGGGAGACTCTTCGGAGCCATCACTGGTAGCCCTTATGAACGTCTGGCTAAGCAGGTAGACAAATTAGTCGAAACCAGCGACGATGACAGCATTCTTGGTAAAAATCTTCTAAAACTTGTCAAGATTACTGGGCAAAATTATGAAGAAGAAAAGATTGATGAAGAAGAACATGACTTAATCATCGAAGCTATAGAGGAAGTTGACCCTCAAAGTAGAGTTTTTGGAAAGGTTTCAGAGGATGAAGATTCTTTTTACATGGGAGATATCCCTGATGCACCCGATTTGAATCTTGGTAAGAGGAAGAACCTTGACCAGTTGATGAAGTCTAAAGGAAATGAATTTACTGGAAGTTATGGTCGAGAGGAATTTAATGAGTTCCGTAATAAAATGACTCAAGACTTCCTAGAAGAATCAGATAAAGCGATTAGAGAAGGTGATCATTCAGCGAACATTGGAGCCGTAAATCGAGTATTTGTGGATGCAGATGATGAAGTTCACCAACTTAAAAAATCTATATCTCAAGAGACTGGAATGGAAGACCCGAATGCAGAAGAAGACCTTCCAGACGGTTACTCAATAGATGAAGACGGCACTGAATGGTTCGAAGACGAGGATGGATACTGGTGGTATCGCCTCGCTGGCGAAGAGGAATGGTTAGCTCATGATGAATGAGTAATTCTCTCAGGTTGCTTGAAAAGAACGACTGTATACACACAAACTGAGAGAATAAGCCCTCCTAAATATTGATTATAATCTATCAATAAATTAATCATCCAAATAAATATGTAAAACATTGAGATTCCTAAAGCTAGAATTGTCATTATTATCGGTGCGAACTTGATTCTTGGGTCTATGAATGAATATACATAGTACCCACCACCAAAATAGGCATACATATAGGCGAAAATACAGTATATTACCCCTACTATTAAACCAAATATGGCTAATTCCCAAGTTAGGTTAGGTTTAGTCAATAATATATCTACTGCTAAGAGGATGATTGCCCAGTTGTGCATCACCATCTCATGTGTTTCAAATAGATGGTCATAATTACGTTCAGACCTTACTTCTTGAGGGACAATTACGTAAGTGACTACAGTCGAGGTTAGCATAGCCATTCCTAGTGACATTGGAAGCAATATTCCCGAAAGTAAATTTAAAATTTCGGGGGCCGACTTGTCAAATAATTCATACCATCCAATCAAGGACATAGTAAGAAAACAGATTCCAAAAACGATTAGATTCCAGCTACTAAAAGGGACCATCCTCTCAATGCCCATCGTCTTGTGTGGCAGTGATTCTCTTTCTTTTCGAAATAATGGGTTCATGAATCCACCTTTTTTATCCATTATCATCAAAACAAAGATTGTGTAGAATGCTAGGATAGCGGCACCAGTACGGAAAAGTGTTAAAATCAAATCAGGAATTAATGCTGAATTAGATTTTATTATTGTTGTCTGTAAGAGGTCGAAAACTTCAAAATAATTGACAAAAACCATACTCCCAACACCTACTAAGAGGAGAATAAAATATGTCAATTTATCTTGGTCTTTCTCACCATAGTCAAAAATCTCTCCCATGCTGCTCGCTAAAATAAATGATATATAGTATTGTATTTTTTACGCTTCGTCAAAAATCAGATTAACATTTAACATCGTTTTACTCATGGATTATAGCACATTACTATAAACACCAAATTATGACAATAAGTTATGAGAAATCCATTTTTTTTGTTGACAAGTAGAAGCGTTGACAAACCAAAGTCTACTCTGGCAATACTTTTTGTAATAATTTTAGCATTGTCTTCTGGTGCTAGTCAATTAGTTTTCGATAATAGTGAAGATGGTTTTTTCCCTGATAATGAGACTGTAACATTGCTTAATGAGATCGAAGATGAATATCAAGCATCGGTAGATTTTGTTAGAGTTATTGATGAAATGGATGAAGGAGAACTATTTGTTGAAAATACCTGGGAACAGTTAGCATTGACAGAAGCAATGATGCTCAATGATTCTAATTTCAAAGAGTATCAATATCCAATATTTGGTTCCCAGGCTAATTTTGGAATGGCCAGTTCTGTAATACAATGGCAATCTATCCAAGACCCATTGAGTGCTCAAATATGGATTTCTCAAGTTACTTCAGCTATAGAAGAATTGAGAAATTCAAATGACACTATGTTTAATTCTTCTCTAGATAACCTTACGGAAACAGCCAAATTGATTCCACAATTAGAACCAGTAACATCTGAAAGATTACTTGCATGGCAACCAGGCGATCCAAATGACTGGCTATCCCGTCTTGATAGTGGGGAAAACCTTACTCTTTCAATCAATGAAACAATTTGGAGAACATATTCTCTGTTTGGCTTTAATTCCGCTCGTAATGATTTTCAAAAGGATTTGATGACTGAAAGACTCGATTCTATGATTTCAGACCTTTATGGACTCAAGGGACAACAATCAATTGATTATCGAGCCATTACGCTATCAAGTATTCCAGTTGGAGAGAGAGATGACCCATGGAATATGTCAGGTTCTGTAATCACTACATTGGCGGTAAGTTCTGATCCTGAAGTATATGGCTTAGAAGCCAATAAATTTGCCATAGTAGAAGGAAATATCAATAGTTGGTCGGCGCTTTTACTTGAAGATTTACAAGAAGCATCAGGAGATTTAGAACTTCGAACCTTCTCCTTTTCTCAATTTGGAGTTGGTTCTACAGAGACACTTGGTAAAGAAATTGGAATTTTAACTGGCTCAGCATTCATGCTTTTAGCGATAATTTTATGGTTTAATTTCAGGAGTGTAAGAGAAACAGCATACGTTATGACATTGACAATATTTGCTATTGCTGCGACTTATGGATTGTCTGGATGGTTACAAGCTTTGGGAGTTAACATGACGTTCAATGCCGCAATGAATTCTATTCCCGTTTTGTTACTTGCGATAGGTGTAGACTATGGCTTACACGTAGTGTTAAGGATACGCGAAGAACTGAAAGTGGCAGATTCGAATGATGAAATTTCCCGAGAGACGATTAGAGACTTCAGTCTCGAAGCAAGGAAAACCGCAATAAGAAGAGGTACAATATTTACCTCAATAGCCTTGTTGATAGCCATTTTTACGGATATGGTGGGTTTCCTTTCCTTTAGATTCTCAGCACTATCATTCCTTCAAGTCTTTGGTACAGTAATTGCTATTGGATTATTTTTCATATACTTACTCAGTATTTCTGCTTTACCGGCATTGATGACGTTAATACCTCCAAAGAAAATTCCTATAGATAGAGCCAGTAAAATCGAAGTTGGACCTATTGCCAAAGGTCTAGGAGAATTATCGACCAAACCTTGGAAGGTTGGTATGATCGCAGTGATTTTATTGATGCCGATGTATTTCGGTTTTCAGCAACTCGAAGTTGGATTTGAACAGAGAGACCAATTTGACCCGAGCATAGAAGTCGTGGCTGATTTCATAATGCTTTCAGATGATTTTCAAAGTAGCCGTTCACCTCTATATGTGGTATATGATGGAGATATAATTTCACCTGCTGGCCGAGAATCTTGGAATCTAACAATAGCAGCAATAAGTGAAAGTCCTGATACTAACGGTATTCCAAGTGGCTTGTGGAATGTATTAGATGAGTCAAGATTACAAGATAATTTACTCGACGAATTGATGACTGGAATTGACAACAATAATTCAGATAGTTGGAATGCACTTTCTGATTGGTTGTTAAATAATGAATCTGGTCGAGATTTGACAAATGGAATTTTACATTCCAATGGGCAGCAGACGTTGATATCTTTCCAAGCCAATACTTTGGATTGGCAAGCAACCGTTGATTTAGATGCTAGAATAAATGAATTATTACAACTAATTGAAGTCCAGTTTACTGATGATGGGGAGTTGAGGCTGAGTGGTAGAAGTCTGATAAATGCTCAGACAACTTCGGATGTTGCAGCATCATCTATTCAATCAACAGCAATAGTCGCTATTGTTATTCTAGTAATGCT
The DNA here is from genome assembly GCA_949372655.1 of Candidatus Poseidoniaceae archaeon. Taxonomy (GTDB): domain Archaea; phylum Thermoplasmatota; class Poseidoniia; order Poseidoniales; family Poseidoniaceae; genus MGIIa-L1. The sequence goes on along the minus strand of CASIAI010000001.1, from coordinate 439,456 downwards.
GGTTTCGATTCATACAATTAGGCAGAAAGATTTGCAACAAGGATTTGCTAGAGGCTTCGTATCTTGGATTCCTTTGATGATGGTTGTAGGTTGGGTTTATGGCATAATGGGATATACTGGTTATCAAATAAATCCACAAACTGTCACTATTGGTGCCCTTTCTTTGGGATTGGGTGTTGACTATGCAGTACATTTCACAATTCGATTAGAAGAAGAGGTAGAGCATAATCCATCAGGGGGACAACAGGTTTGGGTTGAAAATGCATCAGCGACAACTGGTAGAGCCATGTGGGGTGCAGCATTAACCACTGCAGGTGGATTTTCAGTACTAAATCTTTCAGCATTATTACCTCTGCGATTATTTGGACAGGCTTTCGTAGTAGCCATTACTTTAGCTCTTCTTTCAAGTTTGATATTGCTTCCTGCATTCTATACCCCGTTTTTAGAGAGGGATTCAAAGAAATTGCTGATGGAGGGACAATAATGCAACTCGTAGAAATGATGTTTTGGTTCTCCTCAATCTGGATAATCCCTCTTTGGAGTTTAATGTGGTTTTTACCCAAACACGATATTACTGCAAAAGTGATGAATGATATACGGATATGTATTCTTCCTTTATTGATACCATATGCAATATTGGTTATACCAAATCTACTAGATATTTTCATCACGCTAGGTAGCGAAATGCCGACCCCAGAATTGGTCATAGAGTTCTTTCAAGAAGATGAGGTAATACTAATTGGGTGGCTTCATTTCTTGGCCTTTGATATTTTGGCTGGTAGATATATTTGGCAAAGAATGATTAATTTGGATAGGCCCATTTATGTCTCAACTCCGATACTAATCCTCTCGATGATGGTTGCTCCTTTAGGATTCTTATTGGGAATAATCACAACTTGGGATTCTAATAATTTCAAATTGGAAGTAAATGATAGACTGATAAATCATGATTAGAGATATATTATATCCCTTGTAATATTACCTTTATCTATGGATGGTAAAACAACCTTGCTCACAGGGATACTTGCGTTTATCCTTATTGGGGGCGGATTCTTAACACTGGTTGCTGACGATATAAAGCAAGATGATGATGGCAAAGATGATTCTGATTCAACGACAGAACAATCTGATTTGAGTCCAACAATAGATGAATTTCCAATCCTTCTTTTCAATAATTATTCTAAATCATGGGATGGTGAAAATATAACCCTTGCAGGATTTGTTACGGACGAATCTCCTACAACTTGTATTGTGAGTATAGAAGTCTTAGATTCGAATTTAGTTACTATAATTGATTCGTTCAATACTTCAGTTTTATCAGATGGTTCTTGGAGTACAGAACTAGCAGTTTCCAATCCAGGAGAGTGGTTTGTCAAGTCGTTTGTTAGTGATGCATCAGGTCAAACTAGTAATCTTACAGTAAATGAAATGGAAATTATTGCACCACAAGAAAATACTGTTGTAATTACTTTCTTGTGGGATGAGCCAGATGAAAACAGTTCAATTGGCGCATTAAGTGGAGTCTTGATTCACAGATTCTCTGAAACATGTTCTGTAGAATATAGACCAAAATATCAGAGCCCAACACTTGATGTTATTGGAGTGATGGATAATTCTACAGGCTCTTATTTTATGGAAATGGATACTGATGTGGTAAATGCGAATGGAACAATTTTTGCTACTTGTGGGTTATTTTCAGTTTCTTCTTCAATGATTGACGTGATTTTACCAGTTCCTCCTGAACCTGCTGGTGATGCTGATTTAGATGGTATACTTGATGATGAAGACCAATGTGATTCAACTCCGCCAGGTGAACCTGTTTATGATACTGGTTGCTCAGACTCAGAGACAGATGATGACTTGGATGGTGTGATGAATAGTAATGACCAATGTCCAAATACTCCTCAAGGAGAAACAGTTGATTTTACCGGTTGCTCATTGTCGCAAAAGGATGCAGATGGAGATGGAGTTAGTGATGCAGTTGACACTTGCCCTACAACTCCAGCAGGAGAAATAGTAGATTCTGTTGGTTGCTCAGATTCGCAAAGAGATACCGACGGCGACGGCGTTACAGATGACCTTGACCAATGTCCTAATACTCCGGCTGGTGAAATGGTTAACGAAGTAGGTTGTTCGACCGTTGTAACAAACCCTACCTCGATGAAAATTCTTGCTCTCCATGGTGGAGGGGATTCAGCATCAGGATTGGCTTCACAACAAGGAATGCAAGATTTAGTTGATGCCCTACCTGAATTTGAAATTATATTTGCGAGTACTCCTGAAAGTGGCAATGTATGGTATCAAGACCCACCTGGTGGTAAAGGAGAACCGACAACAGACCCTGATTGGGCAGATTTATCGATTTCTTATCTCGATCAAATGGTGATAGATAATGGCCCATTTTATGCTTTGATTGGCTACTCCCAAGGTTCGGCAATGATTCCAGTTTATCTTGCGAATACTCAGAACACTTTCGATAGAGTAATGCTTTACAATGGTTACTTGCCTACAACCCATCATGGTTTGATGGATACTATTGATAATGCTGCACCGTTCTCAACTCCTGCTATGATTTTCTCGGGTGAGAATGATGGAGCCTTCAAAGATCTTGCACCTGCTCTTGCTCAGAAATTCACCGGGTCGCTAGATTTGCATAGTCAAACAGCAGGTCATCACTTACCGTATGAGAGCGACCAACATTTCGATCAAATTATTACTTTTATTCGCGAAGGAATTGAACCCTATGACCCGACCGATTCTTGGTACTGTCAAGATGGAAATGGACCTTGGGTAAAAGACGATAATGGTGATGGAAATAATTACAATGCAAATAATAGAGGCGATGGACAAGAAGGTGGCGGTGGAGGCTCAGGTCCTTGGTTCCAATGCGCCGTTTCAGTTTCGGTATCATCCAATACTATGAATGTAAATTCGAATGGTATTCCGAACCATGATTGGATGTCAACATTCGGCCCAGGAGACGTACAATCACACACTTGGTCAATAACATTAAATCCGACTAATGATACAAATGGTGGCCATAATTCGGCTAACTGCCCAGCATCTAATGCTAGATGGGAATGTGCACCTGATAGAGGGAATGTGGCAATAGCTGCTAATGGCGTTCCAATATTTGGGCCAGAAGAAGGTCCTGGTGGAGATGCTGTTGCTTTGGATTTCTTTTATTTCGATGAAGATAGACAACCCATAGATCTAGGATATTGTGGTGCGCATTCAGGGCCTACTGGTGTTCATTACCACTGGGATGCTATGTGTCAATATTGGGAACCAGAAGCAGGCCAAACAATGAAAGACTATGATTGGACATTAATCGATTCTACCCAACATTCACCGATTATAGGATGGTCATTTGATGGTTATCCAATATACGGGATGTATACTTGGGATGATAATGGAGTAGTCAAGGGAATGAAATCATCTTACCAAGTAGAGCGTACCAATGATGGTGGAGACCAAGGCTATAATGGAATTGATGATTGGAATTATGTGGCAGGTCTAGGAGATTTGGATGAATGTAATGGCCGATTTGGTCCAACCCCAGAATATCCTCAAGGAACTTATTACTATGTTTCAACACCTCTCAGCGGTTCTACAACAACGGTTGTTGATACCAATGGAGATACAGTTCCGATGATTGGTTTCCCTTATTTCCAGTTATGTTACCATGGCATTGCTGACACCAATTCGAATGGTGGTGGCGGTCAAGGCGGCGGTGGACCTGGTGGAATGTCTACCCAGACAATCTACTCACATATGCCAGAAGTACTGTATGAGAAAAGTCACTCGTTTGAAATTTCAGATATAATTTGGGATACAACTTGGATTTTACTCGCTATTATCTCTCTTGTATTCATAAGAAAACATCGTAGTTGAGGACTTACTATGAAGCGATTATTGTCGCTATTTTTTGTATGCTTGATATTGACCACATCGGGTTGTACGTCATCGCTTGAAAAAGATATCTTTGAAGGAAATGATTTAGACGGCAGTGATGGCTATTCTCCATTTAATCTGACTGACTCTAATGCTTCATATTTCAATTCAAGTAATTTAGACGGTGAAGTAATTTTGTTCAACTTTTTCTATACCAATTGTCCTGACCATTGCCCTACTATGACATCAGATTTAAAACAAATATATCAGGAGTATGAATCACAAATTGGGATTAATTTGAGTATTATTTCAATTACTGTAGATCCTTGGAGGGATGCATCAAGTTCTCTAGAGGATTACATGAATTTCTTTAATGTTTCATGGCCACACTTAACTATCGAATTTCTTAATGATGAAAATCTATCTGAGATAGAACAAATTTGGACTGAGTTTGAGATTGGTGTTGTACTAACCGAATCTGAAAATAGTACCAGTGTCAGTGGGCGAGGGCACACAGTTTACTATTCAATAGAACATACCAATGGAATTGTAATAGTTGACAAGCAAGGATTGCAACGGGTAAGTTGGGATGAAAGCAACTGGGATGTAGATGGTATCAAAGATGATATAGACACACTACTCAAAGAACCATCAAGTGGTTATTGATCAACAGTATTTGTTCAGAATGGATTTTCTGGAGACTTTTGTTCCCAAACTGTTTGCTCAGCAGGTTGCTGCATTGTAGTTTGAGGCTGAACCGGTGTTTGAGCAACCTGTTGGTAAACAGGTTGCTGCATAGTTGTTTGTTGCACCATTTGACCACCTTGCACCATTTGACCACCCTGCATCATTTGTCCACCCATTGGCATTCCACCATTTTGGATGACTGTAATTTTCTGTCCACTTTCGCCAACTGTAAGTCCTAAAATTAAACCAAAGACTAACAAAACACCACCACAACATAGTAGCATTCCTCCGCCTAAACCTTGTAAGATTCCACCTGCTGCTTGTCCAATATCAGCAAGAACGTCATCTAGCACTTTATCATCATATTGAACCCAACAGGCAGATGCACAAGTGACCGTTGCCGTACCATTTGTATATTCATATGCACTATCTCCAATCTTGACGAGAATCTTAGAACCTTCTTGACGTTCGTTTTCCCAGTCCCAATCAGTGGAACATGCATAGACGAAACTATTGGTTGTATCTTCTGAATGAGTGGTAGTAAAATCTGTTTGTCCTTCGCTTTGATCGAATCCTTCACAGAAATCCCAAACTCCGTCATCATTAGAATCTTCATATGTACCTTTAATGAAGATAGTGAAACCAATTTCACCATCACCGTCATCATCAATAATCTCTACAGTTCCCGCTGTTACCCCTTCTAATGCCCATTCATCTTCTTCCAAAGATTCTACGCCTTCATCGATATTATTACTACCGACTGCAAGGAGAACCCCACCAACAATGAGAATTACTAGTCCAATAGCCATGAAAACTTTACCAACTGTGTGCATGACTTTCCGTCATATTAGTATCATATAATCCTGCCTAAATGGTAGATTATGCTGGAATTGGCTGTTGGTCCCACCAGTGAGGAGCCTCAAACCAAGCCTCATGAGATGGAGAACGGTCTATTATTGGAAGTCCTATTACACCACCATTTATCGTAAGCCCACCTAAGGGATTTGTTGCACAAGGGCTTGGTAGATAATCTTCTCCAGTTTCGGTTAATTCAATTCTTAGAGAGTGCCCAGCAGGGATTACAATATCTAGTGGATTAAACTCCATCAGCATAGTGTATTGACTTACTGGAGCGGTTGCTTTTGCCGTATAACCACCATCTCGATATCTTATGTCCATAGTAGCGTGTCCAAGTCTCAGGTTAGCAGTATCATCAAACATAGTAGCAAATATTTGTCCACCTTGACATGCTTGAGTTGTAACATCAAGATGTAGAGTAGGTAATCCAGAAATATGAGTTTCATTTTCAAATATTCCACTAGTAATTGTCACTGAAGAGCCAAGTCCGTTTACAGTTCCACTCGCACCATTCCAGTCACTTGAAATGTCTTGTAATAGCCATGTCATATCTTCTGGAGGCCATGTTTCTTCAACATGCCATCTTCCATCATTTGTTTGAATTTGTACCATTGGTTCAGGTTCTTCTCCTATATCTTTGAGATAATAGTTGAACCATTCATATAACTCAACAGCCCAATCCATTCGACTCATATTTGGATATGCTTCTTTGCCGTATCCTGATTCTAATTCACTATGTCTATCTGGTTGGTCTGGATAATTATGTGCCCATTGGCCAGATATTGCACGTGCATTAATTCCAGCATCTCTCAACAGTTGATAGGTTGGAAAAGCATGGTATGGGTCGACATTCCAATCCTGAAGACCCCATACAAGATAGACACTCCCTCGATAATTCTCTAGAACATCCGGAAGGTGTCTTCGCTCCTCCCAATAATCGTTCCACTCAGCACCACCAAATTCAGCTCCAGCCCAAGTAGAAAACGGGTTAAGTGGCCCAATTAGGTCATCTGAACACATCCTCATATCATCGGTTCCAGCATCGGTTGTAGCGCCTTCATAAAGGGCATCATACAACATTGCTCGGCTTTCTGAAGAGCCATTACGATAGAACATTTCTTGAACACCTATCGACCCTGAGATCGGAACTATTGTTTTGAGATAATCCGAAGGTTGTTGAGCAGCCTCCCAATTGGTTGTACCTGCATATGATTTACCCATTAGGCCAACATTGCCATTAGACCATTCTTGTTCTCCAAGCCATTCTACAACCGCTTGAATCCCTGTCTGTTCGCCCAAGCCTTTGACATCTTGGCAGTGAGTTGATTGTCCAGTTCCAAATGTAGAAGCTTGGGCTAAAGCATAACCATGAGGTACAAAGGTATCATACACCCACTTTCCAACTCCACCATCTGGCACGGTATTTGGCGATGAATCATCTCCAACTATTCCTTCTCCACCAAAGTCATAGTATGGGTGTATGGTCATGATTACCGGAACAGTTGTTCCTTCAGGAACATCGGGTAGCCACAGAGCAACATGCATCAAAGCATCTCCAGGGACACCAGCATCTTGTTCACTTGTAGGTAGGTCTACTTCAACAAAATATTCGGTGAATGGTAGTGCTTCATAAGTTCCATTTACTGGTAATTGGGCACGCATTGTATCCATTGGTAAATCCATTTCATGACGTAGTTGCAGTGGAGTCTGCCACCATTCATATTCTTCTTCAGCGTCAATGCTATTGAAAACCGCCTCACCAAAAGTCATCGCCAGCAGTATGAAAACGATGGCTACAGCGATAGTAGAAATAGCAGAGAAGTTCAAATCTCTTCTACTTGAGTTAGTTTCAGAGACAATTTCTGCGACTAGGATTTCTTTATCCACACCAGAATTAACCCCTGCCATGTACGAACCAATCGTTACTTGGTCAAGAGTATGACGCTTTTTTGCATATAATTCTTTGATGTGGAACTTGTCGTCGCGACATGCAAGGCCGCTTTGTCACACTAGTTGTACTCAACTTTCTGTTGCTTTCCCTAGCCCCTTCAGCGATTGGCCAAACCGAAGAACCGGGATGGAGGTCGATTGGAATTGACCCTGAAACCTGGACTGATGGTCCGGTTGAAGAAGAGACTCCAATGAAAGAGACATATGAGGGTAATGCAATTATTTCAATCGAAGTATCTTATATTACAGGACATGGCGACTCTAGAGAAAGTGGAATTATAATTCTTGAATTATTCGAGCAGTGGGCTCCTATTACTACTACTAACATGATAAAAAATGTAGAAGCAGGGATTTATGATGGAATATTTTTCCACAGAGTCATAGATGACTTTGTTACTCAAGCAGGCGACCCAACCTGTAAGAAAATAGGTGTTTACCCCTTCACCAGTCTCGAATGTGGGAATGGGGGAGCAGGAACTACAATTCCCCTAGAACATCATGAGAAATTATCACATGTTGATGGAGCGATTGGCATGGCTAGAGGTGCGGACCCAGATTCTGCGGATTCACAGTGGTATATTGCAGAAACAGAAGCACACAACCTCGACCCAGAAAATCGTGATGATGGAGGATATGCGACTTTTGGAATTGTACGTGATGGTATGCAACATATTCGTAATATCGCAATTACTCCGACCAGTGATGACCCTACCGGTGATGAAGATATTCAAAACCCAGCCTCATCAGCAGGTAGGCCAATATATGAGGCTCAAATTGTATCTGTATCAATGATTGGAGTCTCAGACCCATATGGAACTATTAGTTCGGAAGAATTGGAATCACAAAGTTATGATACAATCAATGACTTTGATACTAGAGTAGTTACTTCAATTGCTTTCATTGTGGCGATTTTACTTATCGGTGCTTTGCTTTATCTCACTCAAATAGACCCTCCATCGACTCTAGATGAGCAGTCAAACATAATTTTAGATGCTGTTTTATTTGATGAAACCAATGACCCATATGAAATGAGTAATAATATTGCAATTTTAGAAGAAGGTTTTGATTAAGAATAATGGGGAAGGGCTTTCAAGTTTGAGACTGTAGGCCATTTATGCGAAAGGCAGTGATTACGGTATTATTGTTGCTTCTATTGCAACTTAATACTCCTATTGTTAACGCAGATAGTGGTCGTTCAGCGAATGTTGAACTTTCGGTTCCACAATATGACTGGTTTTCAAATGAATCTGTTTCGATAAGTGTCAGTGTCTCTAATTCTCCATTCGGTATTGACCTTTATGGTAATTGGGAAGTCAAGGATTTCAATGATGAGATTGTTGCTAATGGTACACATATTTTTCAAGTATTAGGCTCTACAACACAGTTTAATTTAGAAATTAAATATTTTTTCAGCGGTGAAAACTTTTACTTTTTCTCTATTCAAATTTTAGATTCATCTGGCTCAATAGTCGGCGATAGTGATATTCCTTTCATGGTTTTTCAGAACTCTATAATGCCTCAAAGGAACAATTTACTGGTATTTGGCGATTCATTAAGTGATATGGGTAATGCCAAAAACTCTATCCTAAATGTACCTGATGTTCCACCATACTGGCAAGGTAGATTTTCAAATGGAAAAGTATGGATTGAATATGTTTCACAGGCTTATGGTTTATCTACAACATTCGGTTCTGGATTAGAACAAGGAGATAATCGAGCATTTGGTGGTTCTCAAACCGGTGCAGGATATTCCTATCTATTATTGCCTAATGTTGGCACGCAAATAACAAATTATCTTGCTAACGTTCAATCAACAATCCCTTCAAACGATGTAGTTTCATTGTGGGCAGGAGGTAATGATTTCCTTTATGGAACTGCTAATTCCGATACGATTGTTGCCAATATGGAATCACACATTAGGGAATTAGCAGCGGCAGGTGCTACAGAATTTATCATGCCTAATCTACCTCCACTAGATAAAACGCCTGAAATTTTAGGAAGAAGTCAGAGTCAACAAAATACAATAGCCTCCGAAGTAATTTCATATAATCAAAAACTATTATCTCTGATAGGAAGTATTTCACTTGAATTAGGATTAGAAATTCACTTTATCGATGCTTGGACATTGTTCAATGATATCGTCGATAATAGTATGGCATTAGGAATTTTAAATACTCAAGATTCAGCATGCTCAGCTTCAGCGACTTTACTTCCATTACCAATTTGCAATAGTGCTTCGACTTTAGCAGCTAATCCTGATGAATACTTATTTTTTGATAAAGCCCACCCAACTAGAGTTATGCACAAGTTCATCTCTTTTTTTGCCATACAAAGTATTGGTTTTGCTGAAACGGATGGTGATGGAGTAATCGATAATTATGATTTATGCCCATGGACTGAGAATGGTAAACCCGTAGATTTAGACGGATGTTCTTGGGAACAATTAGATGATGATCAAGATAATATTGCTAACGGCATTGACAAGTGTCCTTCAACTAAAACCGGGGCTATAGTAGACTTAGATGGCTGCTCTGAAGAACAGAGAGACTCAGATGAAGATGGACTTAATGATGCCATTGACCCATGCCCATTTAGTGAACTATTAAACGACCACGATTCGGATGGTTGTACAGATGATGTAGACTTGGATGATGATAACGACTACGTTTTGGATGTAGATGATAATTGTCCTAGAGGAATGATTGGAAACCATTCAGCAGATTATGACTCAGATGGTTGTCGAGATATTGAGGACCTCGATATGGACGGCGATTTACTGCCTAATCCTGAGGAAGCTGAGATAGGTAGTAATCCTCTTGATGAAGATACCGATGATGATGGATTTATCGATGGATTAGATGAATTCCCATTAGACCCAACTGAATGGTATGATAGTGATAAAGACGGCTGTGGAGATAACTCCGATGCTTTCCCAATGGATTTTAGTGAATGTAGTGATTCAGATAACGATAGTTTTGGAGATAATATTGATGCCTTCCCTAGTGATGTTTCCGAGTGGCTAGATTCTGATGGCGACGGTTTTGGTAATAATCGAGATGCTTGTCCAAATAAAGCAGGGAACTCAATTTCACCAGAAGGTTGTCCTGATAGAGATGGCGATGGTTTTTCTGATGAAACAGATTTATTTCCTAGCAACCCGGATGATTGGTATGATTCAGATGGTGATGGATATGGTGATAATATCGACTTATTCCCTAATGACGAAACAGATTGGGCAGACTTAGACAATGATTCCTACGGAGATAATCGTGACCGGTTTGCCAGTGACCCATCTGAATGGAATGATACCGATGGAGATACGGTTGGAGATAATTCAGATGTTTTTCCACAAGACCCCTCAGAGTGGTTGGATAGTGATGGTGATGGATGTGGCGATAATGCTGATGTATGGCCATTAGACCCTTCAGAATGTTTCGATAGAGATGTAGATGGTATAGGAGATAATACCGACTTATTCCCTGATGATAGGTCAGAATGGAATGATACCGATGGTGATGGACTAGGGGATAATGAAGACTTATTTCCTAAGGATTCGAAAGCCAAATATGATGATGATGGTGACGGACTTGCCAATTATTATGACCCATTTCCTGATAATGAAAATATGGACTCTTGGTTTGATTTAATTTTCAGAATAATCCTAGTTGGTGGAGTTATTGGTGCGATATTTTTGGCTGTGAAAAAGAAATCAGAAACCAAACAACCAATTCCTTGGCAGCAGTACAGTGATGAACAAATATTAGAGGCAGCTGAGGGAGATGATTCTACACTTGAAAAGCCATCAGGGCCACCACCACCAGGGTCTTTCCAATGAATTATTGTGTACAGTGAACATCTAGAACGACGTGCCTAATACGAGGTGAAAACCATTTTACTTTCTCTAGGTGTTTTGCTTCTATGGTCCAATTACGACCCATCTTTTGAGACATAAGTTCTAGTTTAGAAATCGTTTCTTCAATCCAAGAAGGTATTTTCTTTTCTTCAACATTCATATGAATATGTAACCAACCTCCCTTCTTTTTCAAACATCCTAATGCAAGTTGCCATACACCTTCTGAAGAGGGCAGAATCCCAAGATGACAACGATCAGATTTATTTTTTAGTTTGGCTAAAGTGATTTGATTATCGCCTTCATGAATCGTAAGTTTTTGTGAAACATTATTCTTTTTTGCACCCCACAATAAGGATTCGATAGAATTAGAATTTATTTCACATGCATGTAAATGCTTGACATTACTTCTAACCAGCATCGGTAAACTATAGTATCCAATTCCTGCAAAGGCGTCTACTACAACTTCATTTTCCATATTGATATTACCAATACGATGTCGTTCAGTAACGTTGCCAGATGAATACATCACTTTAGTTGCATCAAATCCAAAATGAACGCCATAGTCAATTAGTTCAACCCACCCTTGATCTCCAATTAATAATTCCACTTGAGATGTTCTCATCAAATCCTTAGAGATTGGTTGCTGACGCCCTAGGCGATTAACCTTTAGTGACTCACAAATAGAATTCCATAAATTTTGGATTTCCGATTGTTCACATTGAGATAGAAGTACAACCCACTCATTTTGAGTAAAGGAGTTTGAGGGTAGTAGTGCTAAATCGCCTAGCAATTCCCATTTTTGGGGGATATTTTCTAACAGTAATTCTTTTTTATGATTGTGATTTATTTGTTCTAGCCAACTAGATACATTATGAAAAACCATTTGTGCAGGTATCATATCAGGATTATTAACTTCAAGAGCATGTAACTCAATGATCATTTTATTTTTAATTTCAGGAATTGTTTGGCATATCTCATCTCGAATATTTTCGAAATCTCCACAAAGAGGTAATGCTAAGTTTTGAGAGATACGTTTTGGGCGGAGATTATTTTCATAGAGATTCTTTTCAATTAGTATTTGTTTAACTTTAGGAGAAAACTCTAGAGGAATCAACAAGGCCATGCCACTTGAAATGGCCTGTTTGGAATCGCTCATATAGTGCTCACAAGGGTAATTGCTTTGAATGTCACTCTCTTAGCGTAGTACATGACGAGTAAGAAAATCACCAGTAGAAGAAGTTCAAAAGTGATGATTTTTTTAATCCAATCAATCTTACTTTTGCAAATTTTGGCTCCACTGGCTAGTGCAGATGGAATGACTTCTTGTTCACTTTCCCCACAAGGTGGTGCTTGCGATGATTATAATTCGGCTCATGACCAAACTCCAAATCACCCTGATTGGGTGAATGGAACTTATGATTTCAAATTATTAGATACAGGAAATATTAAACTCGACTTAACATGGGCAATCTATGAATTTGATAGAGCTGCTTTAGGTCTTAATAACGCTTCAGTCAATGCCGGGTTGGCAAATGACGGTTTAGATTCTGACGACGGGATTCCTGCTGACTTGATTAGAAATAACTTTGATCAAACCCCAGCCGGAGCTGGAACAAATACAGTTAGAAATCAATTAGTACAAGAAGTGAATACTGCTTTAGAATCTTCTTTGGAATCAGGATTTGGTGTAGTTGAAAATTTAGATACTGGTTATACCTCATCGATAACCCAAGGGGGAGTTACTGAACCTTGTTCCATAGACCATACTTCCGATTCAGTATATTCTTCAGAAGGAGCATCTGAAAATAATGTATTTATGCCTCCAATCTGTATTTCCTCTTCTGTAACAATCAAACTTACAGAGAGTGCATTTAGCCTCAATTCTTCTTCAGAATTTGATTTAGAACGTACATATCAAGGTTTATTGGTTATGGGGGCAGAAATAACTACTGACTTTTCATTATTGACTATCCCTGGTCATCAAGGGAACTACTCATTTGCTCCACCCGATTATGCAGATATTATGGCTGTTGATGATAATGGAACTATAGCCGCTAGAGCCGGAACACCTGCATATTTTGCTGGTGAATGGAGTATTGACCATAGAAATGCTCCTCAAGGAGCTAGCGACTTAGAGACTCCAATTTCCGTAGTTATGGCTAATCGTGAAAGGACATCAACAAGCACGGTTAGTATCGACAATTCCAGTAAAGCACTTGATTTAAAGATAAAATTAGATTTAACAGATGAGTCCGCTGCAACATTAGATTTTGTTGTTGAGATGGCTTATCTGGATGATTCAATATTGAGTGAATGGAATATTTCACTTATGAGCGTTACAGAGAAGGCGAATATACCTGTTATCACTTCCGATGGTATTAGACTTGCATATCATAATGGATTGGTAGATTTGACCGAATTTACTTCTAAATTCCCTGTAGATTCAATTGCAGATGGAATATCTTCAACAGTCGGTGGAATCGAAGAAATAGAGATGAATGAGATGTATTGGGTTTCTGATGCACTAGCTGATGGTCTCTCATCCCCAGGAGGTTTGAATTATTCTCATTCAACGCCGGGATGTACTGAATCATTAGGAGCAGTTCGACATTTCTGTGTAAAAGGACCTTCAGCGATGACTGAAGAATATCCTGTGTTCTTGAGAACAACTAGTCAACCATTTTCAATGCGTCTTATCGATATCCTGAAAGAAAATAATGAAGATGATAATATAACAAAGTTCCTTGATGTCATTACAGAAAACGATTTTAAAAGCGTATTAAACAGTGGCTTGTCTATTGAAACTGCATTATCCTCTGATTATCTCAAAGATATAATACCGGCTAACTTACCACCTGCTGAATTGACTTTAGAAATTGTTTTACCAAATTGGGTTACAACTATGGATGGGAATAACAGTATCATTTTGACCCATTCTCTTGGTAATAACTCCGACTCTGAGATTTCTTTTGCTGGAACTAGTCCATATGATTGGCGTAATCAAATCAATAACAAGGAAGGCGATGTAGTATGTACTACATTGCAGAGAACTTGTATTTCAACATCTATTGACTTTGATATTTCAGCATTTAGAATAAATGAGTGGACACAATCTGTTTCAGTTGATTTTGCATTAGAGGCTGAACTTTCGATTCACAGAATAACAGTACCTCTAGATCGTTTAGAACAGTCAGGTTCAACCCAAGTTCACATGGAGGCTTTACCTTCAGACCTAATCCGTTTAGGGCTGGATATTGCTAGTAGAATGAGTGAACCTCATGTTATCGATGGCCCAGAAAGTATCTGTTCAGAAGACCAAGATATGGATGTTTGCGATGAGGATTTATCTTTTAGTTTTACCGAAGATGGATTAACAGACTTTTCTAAAAATGTTGGCGATGTATTGACAGCGTATATCCAGCAAATTGGAGAGGAACTACCAAATCAGGAAGATTCGCCATTAACAAATGTTGATTTGAGTGGTTTTAAGATTAAAACTGAGGTTAAAGGAATTGGAGCGCCTGACCTAAGTATCGGTGATGATGAACCAATTACTCTAAGTGTGGAAATCCCAATGGTCGAATTCAAATTGGACATAGATGGTAATTTAGGGGAAATGATTAGTGGTGACATGGAAAGCTTAGAGGTTTCCTTCCTAGCCAATGCAATGTCCAGTTTAATTTTAGGTCCTATGGCTGATGTAGCTGAAGCAATGGGTACGTCTCTATCAAATAGTTTAGTTTCGGGAGAAGGAGTAACTTTCCCAGACCCTGAGCAAACAGAATTGAGTTATACCTTTTCAGGAAACACTTCTGTTAATGAAGAATTTGGAGCAGAACTAAGTGGCCCGATTTCGATTACTCTTCCTAAAGGAATTACCCTGGAGAATGCAAAGTCTACCTCTGGTAATCTAGATATTGTAGAAATTGATGGTAGACAAAAAGTCACCTATACAATACCAAATGGTGAATTTGAGGACACTATCTCATTTAGAGTCAAAGTTTCTTGGGTTTATCTTCTTACTCAATTCTGGATTTATCCGACTCTTGTAATCTCCCTTTTATTCCTTATGATACGAAGACGTAGGAGAAAGAAAAAAGCCAAGAAACAGCGTGCTGTAGTGAAGTCTGCCCAAGCAAGTAAAGTTGGTATTGGTGATAATGAGTTCTCAGATTTACAAGGATTCCATAGTGGAGGAATGCATGGTGACCTAGAGCAATTCAAAGATTATTCTAATGCTCCCACCAAGCCTATACCCGAAATAGGCCACGAACGTTTTGATTAATTATTAATCGCTTCATGTATTCGTTTGGCTAATGAATTTCCTATCCCAGGAACAGTTTGAAGGTCTTTGATGCTAGCGTGCTCAATACCTTTACGACCCCCAAAATAGCGTAATAGAGTTTGCATCTTCTTTGCACCGAGTCCAAGGACTTCCTGTAATGGATCTTTTATCTTGTCACGGTTTCTCTGTTTTCTATGGAAAGTATTGACAAAACGATGCGCCTCATCTCTCGAGTGAACTAATACTCGTCCCTTTCTATCTAAGATGATTGGCTCCTTTTCTAGCCTGAATAATGTCTCTTCACGTTTTGCAATTGCTGCAAGTTCAAATTCTCCTAGAACCTCATTACTTTCCAAGACTTTACTGATTGTTTTCAAATGAGTCTCACCACCATCAATAAGCAGTAAATCAGGCCACTCTTCTTGCCTCTTAAGCCACCTCTCAACTACCTCACTCATCATTCGAAGGTCATCGATGGCTTCCCCTTTGACTGTATATTTTCGATATTCTTTTTTATTTGGCCTTCCATTTCTGAAAGAAACACTGGCTCCAACTCTATTTTCTCCAATTAACTGGGCCATATCGAAGCACACAATATAATTCACTTTTTCCATACCTAATAGTTCAGCACATTCATCAGCAGCCCTTTGTTCAAGGGAGCCACTCGCCTTATCTATGAACCTAGATAATTGAATTTCGGCATTTTGAGTTGCTAAGTTTTGTAAGGTCACTAAATCTCCTCGAGTAGGGGTTCTGACCTCTACTTGAGATTGCCTTCTACCGTTGAGCCATTCTGCAGTTCCATCAAATAAAGGGGTAGGAGTCAATAGTAATCTTGGTGGGCAACGATTCTGGTAATGAGACGAAATGAACATTGAAATCGTTTCACCTATATCGCCGCGATAGATAATCGGCCAAGCCTCTTGGCCTTTTACAACACCATCATCCGCATGAAGTACTACGACAGCAGCATGGTCGCCTTTCCAAGCAATACCGATTGCGTCGCAATCGCGATATACCTTACTCGAAACAACATGCTGACTTGTTGTAATCCTTACCGCTCTAATCATGTCACGTTGCCTAGCAGCCTTTTCATACTCCATTTTTTCAGATAAATCATCCATTTTCCGAGTAAGTTCTTTGATTAATTTCCCTGCTTTGCCGTCTAGAACTTCAGTGACGATATTGACTATTGTTTCATATCCATTAGGGTCTAAGCAAGGTCCTCGGCATAATCCAATATGCATTGCAAGACAACCATCTTTACCATGGCAGTCCTTATCTCTAATTCCAAACTGCTTTCTCAATAATTGCATAACTTGCTTAGCAGCACCAGCATGAGGGAAAGGTCCCCATCTTTTTGCATCTTTTGGAGGATGTCTTGTATACATTATCCTAGGGAACTCTTCACTGGTCAAAATGATGTATGGATATGATTTATCATCCTTTAATCTAGAGTTGAATCGAGGTTTATGTTCTTTAATCAATTGTCTTTCTAGAATTAATGCCTCTTTAGGAGATGTTGTGATTATGTACTCGATATTATCCGCCCTAGAAACAAGTTCAGAAATCATTTTCCGATCAGGATTTGTTGCGAAATATGAACGAACTCTTTCGTTAATTCTTGTCGCTTTACCAACATATAATACTCTTCCTTGATTTGTTTTGAAGAGATAAACTCCAGCCTTCTTTGGAAATGAACTTGATTCATATTCCACCGGCATATTATGCCGTTGACGGCGATACACAAAAGGACAACCATGCCTAGAGTATTACTGAAACAAAACTTCGCAGTATTTGATAGGGCGGAGTACTTCGCCTAAACGTTGGCCATGGTATCATCATCACAAAAAAGGATACTCACATGGTTAAGTCAATTTTCTTCTGACATTGAAAATTCTTGGGATGTAAACAGAGGTGTCGCTCTTCCAGGAATTGCAGATGGTTTAGGAGTAGTCCGTTCCGCTCTAAATGTACCAATTAGGAAACTCGAACAATCTGAAATGGTTTTCAAACGTATGGCTCATGTTATTGGCGGTGGTTCAAGAAGGAGACAAGTATTCCATATTACCAAGAAAGGTCGGGAATATATCTCCAATAATGAATCTAAGCCAAATAAAAAACCTAAATTCGGAAAGAGTTTCGGCAGTATACCAAATCATCCTCATGTATTTGGCCGAGAGGACTATTTTTCAAAAATTAATATTCAAGTAGAGAAATCATCAGTGCTAGTCTGTGGCCTTCCTGGTATTGGAAAGACCACTATAATCAGTGCACTTAGCCAATACTTCTTAGAACAACAAAAGGATGTTCGTTGGGCAACTGCAAGTGACTTTACTGATATTTTTGACCTGTGCTTACAGTGGGAAATAAGCGATGTATTACCTCAAGATAATTTCGCTTTGGAAAGCCTTATCATGCATAATTGTAAAAATCAAATTTTAGTAATAGATGATGTTCACCAAATTCCGGAAAGACACATTAATTCAATAGATGATTTATGTCAAAAATTGAATGATTCTAATACTGTGAAATTAATTTTAATTGGCCGAGAACCATTAGCAAGTTTCCCTTATTTAGAGAAAATACAAATTTTACCTTTGAGTGAATCACATGGAGCTCAATTACTTGGTGAAGAACAATCATTAGAGGTCAGAATGACAATCTCCAAGAGGCTTGGAGGGCACCCTCTTGCTCTACAATTATATCAGCCAGAATCCGAGTTACCTGAGCAATCAACAGATGTACAAAACTATGTAGAGAAAACGGTTTTATCTAATTTGAATAATGAGGAAAAGTCATCGCTGAATCTATTGTCATTAGAACCAATTCCAGTCAAATCAAGTAATTCTCTAGTTAGTGAAATGATCGGTTTATTCGACGATCAAGCTTTGCTTAGATGGAGTTCCAATAACTCCAAGGTAGAACTTCACCACTTGATTAGAAATGTAAGGAGGTCTTTCATTGACGATAAAGGGCAAAGAAATATCCACAAATCCTTAGCCGACCATTGGCAAAGTCTCGAGAGAACGGAAGATGAAGACTTGATTTTATTATATCATCAAATAGCGAGTTCAAATAATAATATAATTGAGTTAATTGAACAACAATTGTCTAACTTATCTCCACATAGATCCAGTATTTTGGCAGTCTTGATAGAACAAGCAATAGACCAGATTCCCGAGAATTCAGATTTATATTATTTTGCTGCCAAGGTTGCCTCGAAGAGAGGGGAAACCGATTACCTCAAGCAATATATTGATAATATTAAAGACGATAGAAGTATTGAATTGAAATTTGAATTGGCTTTATTTGAAGGCAGAATTGAAGATGCAGACACGTTATTCTTGGAAAGTCTAAAGGTAAAAAATAGTGATATCTCCAATAGATTATCGATATCAGCAGCCTCTCGTAGGCTAGAGGATAGAATCTTTGATGAAAGTTTAGATGAAAACATTATCAAGGAAACTAAAGGTTATCTTTCTAAAGTAGATATCAGTAAAACTCTAAATTCCTCTAGGTCTGCTTCTCTTATTGCTATTTCCATGATCAAGCATTCACTTTCATTACTTCAAAAAGACCTTTCTTCTGCTCAAAAGATTACTGAAAGTGTCCAACAACTTGGATTAGAAGCAGATGCGCTGACATGGAATATGCGTGCCAAAGAGGCGATTTATCAATTAAGGAATGATTCAAAATCAATTATTGATACAATTAAATTTATTGAGGATGCAATTTCTTTTCAAAGTAATCCAATCTACAGAGACTCGATTAGACTAAATTTAGTTGAAGCACTAACACCACTAGATTTAGATTTAGCAAAAACTCATTTCGAACTACTTAGTAAACCAGATTACGATATTAGGTTGAATACCTACAACAGGTATATTGCTAGATGGTGGTTATGCAAATCGATAATCTATCCTTCACAAAAACTAACATCACTACGCGAATCAATTTCCCAACACAAATTATCGGGTTGCCCAAGAGCTGCTAAAAGATTAGAAAAGAGACTGCATTCCTTAATTTAGAGTTCTGCTCCAATAAGGGTTTTAGTATCTGCAATTCCTTCCATTGGTCGTATATCTTCTACAATACATCTTGTCAATAGGAACTCATCATCTGCTTGTACTCTTGCAATCAAGTCATATTCTCCAAATAAAATCCAACCAGAAGTTACAAAATCAATCTTTTCAAGATTGTCCCTAACTACTTTTTCTTGTCCTGGTTTAGTTGTTATTAATACAAATCCAATAGCCATAATATCACCTCAATAATCTACAGCAATCAAAGTTTGAGTATCTTTGATACCTTCTATTTGTCTAAACTCAGTCATTAACATACCGGATAAAGTCTTCGAATCTTCTGCACTAATTCTAACAATTAAGTCATATTCGCCGTATAGTGCATGAACTTCTGCTACAGATGAATGATTTGTGAGGGCAAGATACACATTTCGTTCTTGCGAAGGTAAGGTTTTGAAAAGCACAAATGCTTCTGGCATATATTATTCCACTCGAACTCGAGTTTTATGACTTACTGATTTAATTATTACAATAAACTTGTGTTCAATTAGACGAACCATTGAAGTGTATTACTAACTTAAGACTAATTATGCAGGGTGGGATGACCTCGAGATTATTGGTTTTCTCAGTTCTGTTCATCCTTTTTTCCACTCCTTTGTCGGTTTTTATTGAGAATTCTGAACATGAAGTTTTAGATACTCAAGATTTTGGAAAGGTAAGTGCTCGTTCACAAATAGTATGGAGTGGAGTAGTTGAATTATCTTCCTCATATACAGTTAATGTTACAGATGAACTTGTAATTTCCCCTTGTTCTGTAATCAAGTTAGATTCAAGTGTTAGGATTTTTGTTGAAGGAAGAATTACTACTCAAGGAACTTCGAGTTGTCCAGTTATTTTCACCCAGTTAACGACTGGACTGCACTATGGTATTCAATTCAATTCAAGTTCTAATGGACGAGGTTCTTTGATGGATAATATTACGATAGAGGATTCAGTTTATGGAATTACAATGTACGGTTCAAATCCGAGGATAAATAACGTGACAATTGTTAACCCTTCAAGAGTTGGTATTGATTTATTCTCTAATTCAGCACCAATTATTCATGACTTGTATATCGATCAGGCAGGCCGCCAAGTTAGTTACTCTGATTGGCGATATGGTCTTGGAGTCTCGGTAGGGGCAGGGTCAACTCCAATTTTAGATGGGGCTTACATGACTGACTTGAGAATAAGAGGATTGAACATATGGGGTGGTTCAGGTGGAATGTTTAGAAATATAGTAATCGATAATGTCACCGCTGAGGGTGGTAGTGCTATATCAGCAGGAGTATGGGTTCAAGATAGCCAGCCATTGATAACCAATGTTAGTGTAGATAAATCAGATTATGGAATCTTTATTCGTCATATTGATGATGGTGGATATACCAGAGCGGTGGTTAGGGATTGTATTATCTCTAATTCCATGTATACAGGTATTCATATCGACAAAGCAAATCATACCAATTATACTAACTATGAAACTGCAGACTTCACCAATACTGTGGTAAGGGGTACTGGAAGTGCAGGTGCTAAAACCGCTAATATTGGAAATGCGGCGATCGAAGTTAACGCGACAGGTGCTTGGTTTGAAAATACTACTGTTGAAAATTCAACCACGGTGGGAGTGAGGTTATACTTTGTTGATTCATCAACCACTTTTAGAGACCTAACAATCCGTAATTCAGGAGACCCAGGACAAGGTGCACATGAAGCTGGACTTGCGA
The DNA here is from genome assembly GCA_949372655.1 of Candidatus Poseidoniaceae archaeon. Classification (GTDB taxonomy): domain Archaea; phylum Thermoplasmatota; class Poseidoniia; order Poseidoniales; family Poseidoniaceae; genus MGIIa-L1. The sequence goes on along the minus strand of CASIAI010000001.1, from coordinate 418,141 downwards.
TTAGGTCTTCATTTTTCGCTCCAAATTTGGAAGGCTTAGAAATTTCAGGTTCTGTCGGACCGGCGGTATCTTCTACATCAGGGGGAGCAATTCAAGGCAATGACTGGTACCTTCATAATAATTCGAAGCAAGGTTTGTACATTGATTCTTCAACACTTATTCTAGATGATTTACGTATGTTTGATAATGGATATTCTGGAATTCACGTTTATGATGCACGTTATGTAGATTTATCCAATGTGACCTCCATAGGTAATGGCGTTTCAGGTATTTTAGATAGTGAGAAGTCTGGTATTTATTTTGAGAAATCAAATGATTTAGAATCAGACTCTGGTGATGTTACATGCAATTATTGTACAGTCAAGCAATCTTTAGGTGCTGGGATTTTAGTTAAAGACTCAGTAGACTTGTGGCTTAATCATATAACTCTGGAAGATAATAATCCTTCATATGCACCTTTATCTATTGATAATGCAGGTTTGAACTTAGGGCAACAGGGTGGTCGATTACACCTTCATGATATCCAAATAGATACAGAAAGAACCGGCTCTCAGACCGGCCCTGCTATGGAATTAAACAAAGCAGCAGCATACATAGATTTGGTGACCATGAGTGGCAACCACTCAGGAATAGTATGGAATGCTGACAACAATGGGAATTTTATTTCCAGCATGAGTAGAGTACAATTTTCTGGAACATCTTGCCTAATATTAAGTGACCATATCGACCTTTCAGGTCAAGATAATACCATCACTCCTCAATGTACCGGTTCTTTGACTTTCCAGAATAGTGACGTAAATTGGTCAGGTCTTGTCGACTTAACATCTAGTATAGTTGTAAATTTAGATACTTTCTCAAGCCTTCATCTACATCAGCCTAGTCAGGTAGATTTGAGCAGTGCTATTATTGCCCCTTCAGCGACAATTGATGTCGCTTGGGATGTCGAAGTATGGGCTATCAATAATAATTCAAACGGCATACCACAAGCCAATATCGACTTGACATTTGACCAATTTGAGCCGTCTGTACAAGAACCAACAAATGAAATTGGATATGTGAAATTCACTAATTATATTGGTCAACAATGGACTCAATCAGGGCCTTCTTCAATTAACTCAGCAACCATCGCTTGTGCTTATGATGGAATTTCCAATAGTAGTTCAGTATTATTAGACCAAGATAGAGTTGTTTACTGTTTACTTCCTTTAGGTAATCAGGCTCCATTCTTGAATTGGGATACTCCTATTGACCAAGAAATATTTCCAAGCGGTTCAATCGTTCAATTCAATGCGAGTACTTCTTGGGATTTAGATGACGACCCGCTAACTTGGGAATGGACTTCTTCCATCGACGGACTAATAGGTACAGAGTCCAACTTTTCGGTGAATGAGTTGTCTTCATCTCAATCTTTGAGTGATGGTGTACATATAATCACGGCTAAGCTCTGTGATGATTCAGGAAATTGTGTTCAAGATTCGAGGGCGATAGAATTAGTCAATCAACAACCTGTTTTAGTTGTTAATTTTGAACCGATATTGAATCCTTTGAGTATTCTGGAAATTCCTAGGACGAGTTTGCTTCAAGTTAATTTAAGTGGCTCTTATGATCCCGAAGGTGATGATTTTTCTTGTTGGATAACAACATCATACGGACTCCAATATCCATCTAGTGATTCAGTTTCACAGAACTGTCCTTACATCTATAATTATTCATTTCCTATGACTTCAACCACAGATAACCCGGCTCCTCCTTCAGATACTTTTTCTCTTTCAGTATGGCTTGATGATGGAATAAATACTCCTGTCGAATGGGAATTTGATGTGGAATTATTTAATGAACTACCAACTCCAGAATTTACAGTTGAGCGTAATTCTAATTTCAGTGAAGATGTTGTGACTCTAGATGGTTCGTCTACTGTAGACCCAGAAGGAGATAATTTAGTGATTGAATTTTGGTCGAGTATTGACGGAGTTTTGCAATGGTCCGATCAGGAATCAGGAAAGGTTTGGCAAGGGCGCCTTTCTCGAGGCTTCCATACAATTGAAATGCGAGTTAGCGATGACTTGTTAGAACATGTTAATCAAACCAAGATAACTTCTACACAATTGGAGGTTGAGAACTCCTATCCTAAATCGATAATCGCAAACCCTGTTATTTCGCAGACTTATTATTCCTCTGAATTGATTCAATTCTCAGCAAATGGTTCGGGTGATTATGACTCAAGATGTTCGACATTCCCTACAGAAGGTTTCTGGCATTGTTCTGAAAATGAGCCATCTGCGGGTTCGGAATACCTGCTTATCTCTTGGGATAGTGATTTGGATGGCCGACTAATTCCAACTAGTGAAGACTGGTTGATGTTCGAGGGCCGACTTTCTTCCGGAAGTCATGTTATTACGCTCTCAGTAGACGATGGAGTCCATCAACCAGTTGAATCGTCAATTATAATTCAAGTCGAGCAATCTGCCCCTCACTTAGAATTAGCGACTCCAGTTGATGGACAAACATTTAACTCATCAGATTACATCTTTTGGAATGCTATAAATTCACAAGACTTTGATGGGGATAATTTTACTATGACCGTTAGGAGTGATTTACTTAGTGAGCCTCTTTTAGATTCTGTTTCAACTGCGGTAACTCATATTTCTCAATTATCATCAGGCACTCATTCAATAGAAATTCAGTTGAATGATGAAACTGGTAAATCTACGTCGACTTTCATTACACTTAATGTTCAAACTTCCGCTCCCAAGGCAGTAATCATTTCACCTACAAATCTTCAATCTTTTATTGGTGGAGATGAGATTGTACTCGAGGAGTCCTCATCGGATGCTGATAATGATATTGTTTATCGCGAGTGGAGGATATTTGAGTTTGGAAGTTCTTCTCCACTATCTACTTACTCAGCAAGTTTAGAAAAAATAACTTTGGCTCCAGGAGACTATGATATTCAACTGGTTATACGAGATAGTTTAGGAAATCAAGATGAGCAACAAGTTAGAATCTCTATCGACAATACAGACCCAGAGTTTGAGGATCTATCTATAGCGATTTCACCAAGGGAAATGATTACAGATGAATTAGTTCTATTTGAAGTAAGTATAATTCTAGTCGACCCCGACGGTACAACACAAGATGTGAAGGCTACACTTACGCATAATCTTCAAGTCTGGAATTTCAACTTAAGCGATGATGATAAAGATGGTCTTTGGCAAGGGAGTATTAAGATCAGGCCCGACCAATCAGGAAGACCCAGTCTCAGGGTTATAGCACGAGATGGAGTTGGAGATGACGCAAAATTCGATGAGATTCAAAGAACGGTAATCGTGTCTGATTTAGAACAGGATAGTTCATCCATGTTCTTTGTTGCAACAGGTTCAGGAATAGTGATACTTCTTGTTATTATCACATTAGTTATAGTTAGAAGAAGAAAGAAATTTGATGAATTAGATTTGATGGAGTCATGGCCGGCATTTGGACGTAGTCCGGTTGAAAATAGCGAGATAAAAGACATTCCTAAATTAGAAGGTGGAATAATTGATGGCGCAGCAGAAGTAGAATCTGAGCAACAAGATGATTTTAGCACCGATAAGCTACCTGAGTAAGTAAATCACTGTTCAGGTAGGTTCTTATTATTGGAATCAGGGTTTGATTCTCTTCCACCCCAAGGTGACTTCGTTCTGTTTAGCCCTACTCTTTTAGCAAAGAGAAATTTGAAATTTTTCCATCCATCTCCCCAAGTATGAATTTCAGCATCTCCTACTCTTGGACGATAAGGTACTGAGATTTCGATAGCCTTACTCTTCCCTAAGTGCTTTCTAGCTAGAATCTTCATCTCCTCCGAGAGTGGCATACCATCATTTGATGGCTTCATTTTTTCATTTTTGAAAATTGATTTCCTAAATACCCACATTCCGGATTGTGAATCTTTGATTCCATAACCAAATAAAAGTCTAGCAGTAAACGATAGCGCCCAATTTCCAAAACCATGCAATCCAGACATAGAGCCACTTTCAGCGAGTGATAAACGGTCACAAGTGATGAAGTCTAAGTCATCATCTAGAAGTCTCTTAACTAATTTTGGAACAAGTTCAGCAGGATAGGTACAATCAGCATCCATTGTAACAATGATATCATTTTTAGCAACATCAAAACCAGTTCTATATGCTCTACCATATCCTTTTCTATCTTCTAAGTGAACACGAGCACCTTTCTTCAGGGCAAGTTCTCTTGTCTTATCACTCGAATTCCCATCGACAATCATTATTTCGAGGTCTTTACACCATCCTCTTGGAATTGAATCAATAGTAGGTTCAATGGCTTCTTCCTCATTTTTAGTGGGAAGAATTACCGTGACAGTAACCGGCAGTGAATCGGCCATAACATCCCCAATTAGCGAACAGTATTGAAAGCATTGGCTATAAAATTCAAATATTCATAATCCTATTACGGTGACATTCAAACGCAAGACACCCGTGGGGAACACAATGCACATAGCAATGATTGCTGGAGAATACCCTCCTCGATGGGGAGGTATTGGTTCTGTAGTTTTTCACCTCGCAGGTCATTTGGCAGCATGTGGTCACCAAGTAAGCGTAATTACTCGTTCTCATAAGGGCAGGTCACCTGTTCAGTCAGGGGTATCTATTATTGAAGTTCCTTGGCTAAAAGCCCCTATGGCATTTACTCGTTCTTACGGTAAAAGTTCACTAAGAGCTCTCAAGCACCTACATAGTCTAGAGCCAGTCGATGTAATACACATCCATCTTCCTCTGGCTTCTTTTACTAGGAAAGAATTTAGATTTATGGAAGATAAAATTGCCCCAGTTTGCTCATCATTACATGGTTCATGGTTGGGGGAGAAGCAAGGGGTAATCCGGGCGGCTAAGGCTAATGAGTCCGCAACTTGGAGAAATCCAAACGACCTTGCAATAAGGTTGGCTGCTAAGCACTATTCTAAGTATGAAAGAGCAGGAATACTAGAATCAAGTATTTGTGTTTCTAATTCTGAATCGACTCTTTCAGAGTTTAAAAATTGGTATGAGCCATCTAAAGACTTCAGATGTGAAGTAGTTTTGTGGGGTTGTGACCACAAGGTATTCAGGCCACCAAATCAAGATGATGAAGATGAACAGTTGAGCCATGAGAATATCCGTAAAAATTATGATTGTGATGATGAATTAGCCTTGAGTTACATGGCAGAAACTAAAACTCCAATGATTTTGGCAGTTGGAAGATTAGTGGCTAGAAAGGGTTACATGACCTTAATTAGAGCATTACCTGAAATTTTAGAAAGTTATCCTGGGGCTAGACTAGTAGTTGTTGGAAGAGGCCATATGAAGAAGAGTCTACTCAAAAACGCCCGTAAATTAGGTGTTGAACATGCTTTATTCATTCGAAGTAGTATGTCCTTTGATGACTTAGCACAACATTTCCGGTCTGCAGATTTAGTGGTCTATCCTTCATATTATGAAGGTCAAGGCTTGATTCCATTAGAGTCATTAGCCAGCGGAACTCCAGTGGTAACGGTAAATCAACCTCCATTGACGGAGATGATAGATGACTCTGTGGGTGATTTATTCAATTCAGGAGATCCCGAGGACTTAGCCAAATCAGTTTGTAGAATATTAGATCAACCTAAACAGAGAATGGATAAGGCTAAAGCAGGTAGGGAAAGGGTACTTTCAAAGTATACATACGAGCATAATGCAGAAGACTTTGAAAGGATTTACAAATCCATCATCAAGAAATAATAATTTCATATGATGGTAATATCCAAATGACCCTAACAGGTGAGATAAACATGGCGAGTCAAGTCCTTGAGGCAGAATTGATTGAGCCTAATAATTCAGAATTGAGCGATAATAGTTCAAATATTGCTCTTGGGGGGACTATCGCAGTTTCCATTATGTTCATTTTACTTTCAGCCTTGATAGGTTCTTCCATAACCAAAGATCTCAATCCGGTTAGTAGTGCAGATGAATTTGAAGGAGAACAAGTGTATTTCTCTTGGTCAGAACCAGAATATATGCCGAGGCATGACGAATGTATTGACCCTAATAATGGTCAAGATGAAGGATATATTGGATATGGAATTGGCTATGAACCTAGTCTCTCGATAGATAGCGAAGGAAACTTATTTGTTACAGCACACAAGGACTTACGCTGGGGCGGAGAAGGAAATCCATTCGCTCCATTAATTGGCGGAAGTCTTGATACTTGGTATGCTTGTGAAGATGGAGAAATGACTTCATGGGATTACTGGGCTTCATGGTTTTGGATTTCTAATGACGGTGGAGAAACTTGGGGTCATGGTGAAAATTTCGAACCGACTCCAGGGAATTTAGCGAACTCAGTTGCTGGCTCTGCAACTGGTGCAGGTTCAGAATGCCTTGGTGATGAGGGAGATATCGCAGTTGATGCAAATGATGTAGTGTACTACTTGGATACAACTTTGGAAGATAATTGGTGGCATAAATTCACAGATGGCGGCAATACATATATTTCTCCTCCAGTTTGTGAGAGAATGCAAACTATGGCTGCGGATGATAGGCCATGGGTTGCCGCTCAAGGGGATGGAATTATTCATTATTTAGGCAACTCGGGGGCATCGCCTCCAGAGTGTTCAGCAGATGTAGGAAGATACTGGTATTATCATTCTGAATCCGGGGGGGCTCCTTTTTCACAATGTTATGCTATGCCAGGTGGATGGTCGACAATATCTAGTCAAAATGACGGCCCATATGTCTTTGTTGCCCAAGAAGATGCAGATTCAGCAAGTGGTACAGTTCAAGTGAGAGTCAGTCCAGAATATGGGAGAGGGACTGGCCCAGGTCCAGATGATGGTACATGGCTAGAGCCTGTTGCGGTTGGTCCAAGAAATGGTAATTGTCCTGAAGGCTATCCAGTAGTCAACAATAACGAAGGTGGAATGGTAGTTGTTACATGGGCGGATTGTCCAAATGGAAATACCGGCCCTTGGGAAATGAACGTTGCAGTATCTTATGATAATGGTACTAATTGGTCAAACTGGAATGCGACACCTTTCGATAGAGGGATGGCAATGTACCCATTTGTTTCGATTACAGAAGATAATATTGTTAGTATTGCATTTTACGGTCTTGACTTTGGCCAAAATAATAGTCAAGAAGGCTATGTTCAAGGTAAGGAATGGTATCTTTATGCAGGAGCTTTGAAAAATCCTATGGAAAATGATACTTGGGATTTTAGGATAGTTGATCCAACTCCACTTCATAAAGTTACAGCATACGAAGAAACCGAAGGTGATACCCATGCTCTTCACGATTTTTTTGAAACAGTAATGTCCCCAGAAGGAGACTGGATGGGGATAGCATATCAAGAGAATGTAGGTGAGCATCCATTTGAAGAAAATGAAGAGCAAAGATACATAAAATTCGTACGAGGCGACATCTCTGTATCACATAGTCTCAAAGATTCATCGAATCAAACGAAAGTTTCCAAAATCCCTTGGTTTGAGCCAAATCAATTGATTCTTGCTTCTCGTGTATGAACTTTGCACTGTTTTTAGCGAATTCAAACAAGCGAGTATTTCATAGGTAGTATGTCGATTAGCCAACATGGTCGCAAAGCGATTCATGGTGTTGGCTTTGGCCGCGTTGATGATTTCATTCACGCTTCCAGTTTCTGCCGATAACAATCTACAAAGCGCAAATATCCTTGCCGAAGGGGTTTCTTCCGGCGGTTATGTGTGTTATGATGACGGCTGTTCACCAACCGATGAAGTGGATTGGTGGAAAATATATGCCTACAAAGGAGATATCGTAAGTATATCGTTTTCAGGAAATATACCAAATCCAGAATTTTGGTGTCTCGATGATGGATGGGAAGGCGATTATTCGATTCACGATTCCGCTGGTGGGCAAATTGCATCTCTTTCTTTGAATGATGATAACCCCTCAGGGACTCTGAGCAAAACTATGCCTAATGCAGATTGGGTTTATGTCAAAATTAAAGGTAAAGATAGTTGGTGTAATGATGCAATTCAGTATACATTAACAGCTTCAATTGATTCTGGCGACAGAGATACTGATGAAGATGGATTTATCGATTCAGAAGATGACTGTGACAACGTTCCTGGTACTTCAGTATATGATAGGAAAGGGTGTATTGATACAGATTCCGATGGATATTCAAATCCAGAAGTAGGCTGGGGTACTAATAATGGAGCAGATGCTTTTGCTAATGAACCCACACAATGGCAAGATACAGATAATGATGGCTATGGAGACAATGTAGATGGATTTCAAGGAGATTTCTGCCCCTTCAAGAGAGGATATTCATCAATAGATAGATTTGGCTGTTTAGATAATGACGGCGATGGTTACTCTGATGCTGACCCTGGAGGATTAGATGGAATTACCGAATGGTTTGCTCACCCATTAGGGCTTGCTGACTCATTCCCTTACGATGCTACACAGTGGACCGATACAGATGGTGATGGCTATGGTGATAATTGGGAAGATGGAAGTTGGAATGTTACTCATCAAGCATGGGGTATTGGTCAATGGCTAATCAATGCCACAGAACCTGATGCTTGCCCCTTCATCACCGGAACTTCTTCAACAGACCGATTTGGATGTACTGATTCCGATGGTGATTCTTATTCTGATGGCGATGTTAACTGGACGGTAGATAACGGTTCTGATGCATTTCCGAGTGAACCTTCTCAATGGAATGATAGAGACTATGATGGTTGGGGAGATAATCAAACCTTTGGAGCTTTATTCATAGATGATTTCCCGGATAACCCAACTCAGTGGCGTGATACCGATAAAGATGGATGGGGTGACAATCAAACTTATGGGGCATCTCAGATAGATGATTTCCCGTTAGTTGATTCGCAGTATAGAGATACAGATGGCGATGGATATGGAGATAATATTCTAGGCTTTGAAGGCGATGTATGCGTATTTTCTACACCCGAAGAAGTAGAATCTGGCTGGATTTCTATGTTTGATAGATTAGGTTGTAGAGACGTTGACCAAGACGGTTATTCGAACCCGACAGTAGATTGGATTGCACACCCAGATGGATTTGCTGATGCATTCCCTGAAGAGCGTAGTCAATGGCATGATACAGATTCTGATGGCTTTGGCGATCAAATGGAATATTTCGATGGACAAACCTGGCGTGAATCATTTAGAGGCGACGGTTGTAGAACCACTGTTGGGTCCTCAACTTTTGATAGATGGGGGTGTCCAGACACAGATTTGGATGGATGGTCTGATTCGACTACTACATGGCTGGCAAGTCCTGGAGGTTCAGGTGATGCTTGGCCAGAAGACTCCACACAATGGCATGACAGAGACGGAGATGGAAGAGGGGATAGTCCTCTAGGAACTACTGCTGATGTTTGTCCCGATGATGCAGGAACCTCTGTTGGTCCAGTTGAAGGCGGAGACAGATGGGGCTGTATCGATACAGACGGTGATGGGTGGTCAGACTTAGGAGATTCATTTATTCACGAACCGACACAGTGGCGAGATACTGATGGAGACGGTTATGGGGATGCTATAAATGGCAATCAAGGAGATGCCTGTCCGGAATTAAGAGGCACCTCAATACTTGACCGTCTTGGATGTAGAGATACAGACGGAGATGGTTGGTCAGACCCAACAGGAACTTGGCAAGCCCATCCATTTGGCGCTGCTGACTCTTTCCCCAATGAGGCATTACAATGGCGAGATACTGATGGTGATGGCTTTGGTGATGTAGCATTAGGGGCGATGAGAGATGATTGCCCTTCAGAGACAGGTAATTCGGTTAGAGACCTACAAGGATGTCCCGATGCTAATGGAGATGGATGGTCGGATGACTATGGTGGTTTGAAAGCAGCCATTGCGATTCTTGGAGAAGACCCTGCTGCCTCTTGGTTAACTTATCTGGTAATCGGTTTTGGATTTATCATTGGAGCATTACTAGCATTATTAGTAAAAATGTCTAGGGATGATAATGAACTTACTGAGGAAGAAATGTTTGAGACAAAACAACCTGCTGACTTTGAAACTTTAACTCAAGAGAATCTACCAGTTGAAGGTATGATTCCACTAGACCAATTACCATCTCTGCCAATACCTGAAGGAGAATACCAAGGAGGTGAAAATAGTGTCTGAGAGTAAAACTAGTAAGAGTCTAATGATGCTTATTATCCTTTTATCTTCTTTGATGGTTCCTCAAATAATAGGTAGTGTATTTGCTGAAGATTCTGAGAACGAAGAAGAAGACCCACTTGCTGATGCAGGTTTGACTTTAATCGCTCTTAGAAATGATACATTAGATACTAATCAAGATGGAGATATTGATTCCATTAGAGTGGTAGTTGTAATGTCGACAACAGAGCAATTTGTAAATTTAGAGTTGAGGTTATTTGGAGTCCATAAAGACAAACAAGTAGTCGAGACACAAATAATGTCTTTCAGTGGACAATCAAATGCAAGTCTAACCTATGATTCATGGGCGAATGGTGAACATGAACTCAGTCTTGCGGTAATAAATGAAGCAGGAGATGAAATTACAACCTTTGACCTACCAACTTATCTTCTAAAGCCGGCATTGAAAACTCCTAGAGTTATGTTAGCGTTAAATGCACCTGAAAATATTGAAACAGGAGACCAATGTACTATCAATAGAGTGTTTGATGATGAGACTGGACCAAGGTATGGTGCTGAAGGAATTAGAACCTTTTCGGGTGCACCATTTACCGTACTGGAATCTCAAGAGGTTCTAGACTGCTCGCATTGGCCAGCAGGGGATTATAGTCTAAGAGAGACATATAGAAATGATTTATCTCAAACTGCTGAAGATTGGTTGAATTTGACAATTTCTAATCGCCCTGCTCCAGCATTTTCTCTTCTTACTGAAGGAAATGGCAATTCAACAGATACAGATTGCTCAATAACCATGATTCCAGACTCATCAAATATTGATTTCACACCATTTGTCAAGATTTGGAGAATACAAGGAGTCACTTTCCAAGATTATAATTCTTCTAACTTTGATTGTTCCATTCTATCTGCAGGGGTTCATCTAGTATCTCTTGAAGTCATTAATAATGAATTAATTCATACAATTCATGCTATTAATGTAGTCAGGCTTCCAGGTTTGAATCTAACAAATGAGGAAGCAGAAGTTCTCCCTTCACGTTCTTTTGGAGACGATACAGAAACAGATTCAGTAGGGTGGATTTCAATAGGAATTTTATGTTTCGTAGTGGCTTTACTAGCCTTTGCTTTCTTGGTAAGAGTGAAGGATGAAAAGGATATTTTTGAAATGAGAGACCTCGGCCCAGCGCCTATGATTTTAGCAGACGGCTCTCCTGATTCGGAAGGCTTACCGACAACTGTAGATGATGAAGGGGTTCTTTGGCGACAACACCCTGATGGAAATCACGATTGGTGGGACCAAGATCTAAGAATCTGGAATAGGTGGTGAGGTTCTGGAAATTCTAGGGATCGATATTCTAGGTAGTCTATGGTCTATAATTTTAAGTTCTTGTATAGTCGTTTTTCTGTTATCGGTATTGATTTGGATTGTAAAAGTTCTTCCGAAGAAACCTCGAAAGAATGTCACTTGGAATACTGATTGTGAATTTCAATCAAGGGCATTAATAGATGGCGATAATGTGACATTCACCAAGGTTAGGGACTTTTTTTGGAGAACTACTAGGGATAGAGACGAAAATTGGGATGATGACATTACAGTAAATGCTAATGAAATCAAGGATGTTTGGTTTGTTGTAGACCACTTTCACAAGATTCATGGATTAGCGCATACTTTCTTGACAATAGAATTTAATGACGGAAAATGTCTTTCATTTTCATATGAGGCAAGGAGAATAAAAGGTCAGAGATATCATCCATGGGATGGTATGTGGAGAAATTATGAACTATTTCTTCTGGTCGGGAATGAAAGTGATCTTCTAGGATTAAGAACAAATGCGCGAGGAAATAAAGATTACATGTTTAGGGCAATAACTCCGCCAGGTAAAGAAAAACAATTACTCTTAGGACTAGCTAAGAGTATGAACTCACTGATAGATGACCCAATATGGTATCATTCACTATTAACTACCTGTAATACCTCAATTGTAAAACTGGTTAACAAAGTAACTCCTGGTAGAATACCTTTCTTCCTTAGAAATTTTTTACCGGGGTATACTCCTAAAGTGGCTTTCAAGTTAGCATTGGTTGAAGATATGGGTGGTTATGAAAAGACTCTGGAGTTGGCAAGAATTGACCAAAAAGCAATGCTTTGGGATGGTGAAGGGGATTATTCAGAAATGATTAGGTCTCATTTACCGGCTCCTAAAAACAAGTAATACCCCTTCTTCACAAGAAATTTCAATTTCTTTTTCTTTAGCAATATTGTGCAATCCTCGAGAACTTGGGAATATTGTTTCATTATCTAATATCCACTTAGAACCTGATATACAAACTCCTTTACACCGACCGACAGGGAATACTGAGAAGTTCTTTCCTACTTGTATAGAATACCGCTCTGATTTAGAATTTATTATAGAAATAATACTATCTTGTAAATGGATATAAGATTCTATTGGGCAATCTATTATCGACCAATAAGATGCGAATTGATGTTGGTTACTTCCACCTTCAACACCGATAATATCGATTCTTTTCGCTCCTAAATCTCGAGCATAATTTATTGCCTTGGATAAGTCATTATTATTTTGGTCGTCCAACTTAACAACTTCTAAGTTCATTTCAAGTAATTCATCAATGGTTATTTGTTCTAAACTATCCATATCACCAACTACATAATCAGCTTCTATTGAATGCTGTAGGCACCTTTCTATTGCACCGTCACAGGCAATTATTTTATCACTGATTTTGATTAGTTCTTTAGTGATCAATTCACTAGGAAACTTGGAGTTCCCCACGATAAGAAACCTACTCATATTTTGTGCAAATACGGTTAGTTTGTCAAAGGTTCTATGCCTTGATTCGTATTGACCCCCAAGGGGGTCAAGTTGGATAATTGCACAAGTATTTTTGAAGTATACTTGAAGTAGCAAGTTTATGGCGAGCGTTAGCAAAGGCAAAACCTCGCTAGTTCCTTTGCTGATTGCGATTATTTTCTTATTCCAATTAATTTCGCCCTTACTGGCTCCAAGTGTTGACAAAGAACAAAACTTGAATATCAGTGATTCATACTTTACTCACCCATATGTTGACGTTGATGATACCCTTTATGGTCACGATTTTGCTGGAAGTGAAATATCGATTGATGGTTTGCAGGATGCCAAAGTTAGGTCGGAATCAGCACTAGACTTATGGAATAGTCATGTTATCTTGAATGCAGATAATCAAACTCCCGGCACGCCAGACATCGAATTTACCGGATATCAACAGATAGAGATGTGTTGGAGTACACTTGAGGGCCAAGTTAGAACTTATTCCAGAAATATTTCAGGCACTGAAACCTTGATGCATGTTGATGATGTTGGCATATATTCTAATTTTGAAGATATTGTTAATTGTGCATTGGCGGTAAAGAAAAATGGAAGAAAGACTCTTCTTTATGCAGATGGAAATAATCTGAAAGCAGGACAAATTGCTCTTCAGAGTTCCTTGTACTCACAGGGGGATGCTTGGCATACAAGAACTATTTTGGAAAATGTGAATGTGACTCATATCGAGTTGGCAGTTTCGTCTTTAGACTTAGAATGGGGTGTTTATAGAAATAATTTAGCCCAGTTATATGAAATTAGTTTCACTGGAACTTTTTGGGAAACTAGAATTTTAGATAATGGGCCAATCGGCGAAGACATCGAATTATACATCGATGAAAATGATAATATTAGTATTCTCTATACTAAATTGAATAGTGCTATAATGATTAATATGGATACTAATATTAACGCTACAATCTCAAAAGAAGTAATCCTGACAGATGGAGAAATTCATTCACAAGTGGGTCTAGATTTAGATGGTAAAGGACTTGTTCAAGTATCAACATCAACCTTTGATGGTAATAACTCTACAATAAACCTTAAGCGAAGTTTGGCTAATAATAAAAATCAAATCGGCTCTGAGCCAACCTCGTCACTTATCGCTGGGTCAACCACATCGTCAGAGGTGGCGGGAAACACTGTTTTAGGGGATTTCAATCAAGATGGATTTAGTGATTTAGTGATTTCTCAACCAAAAGTAAGTACACGATTATCATCTAATCTTTCGAACCCTTCAATAGGTGATTCGAATGGTGAAATAAGTATATACTATGGTTCACAAAATGGTATTTCTCAAAATGCAGATTTGAACTATTATGGTTCCCAAGATGATCAAAGTTTAGGCCAAGGACTTACAGTTGGAGACTTTAACGGAGATGGATTTAGCGATTTAGCGGTTGGTTCACCAGGCTATAATCAAAACGATGGTATGGTGGAACTTTACTTTGGTTCTTCATCCGGGTTACCCATAGTCTCGGAAATTATCAGTGGAGTTTCTGCGCCTTCAGTTAGTGGTCAAGAATATGGCTCTTTACTAAAGACAGTAGAAGACTTGGATGGCGACAGTATTGATGAATTATTGATTCTTTCACTTGGCGATGATAGTAAGGGGCAACTAGAATTATTCCATGGTTCATCACAAAATGATGGCTGGGGGACTTTACAATCTCCTGAAAGGTCGACTCAAGGAACCTTATTTGGCCGCTCAGTATCCACTTCTGGAGATATCAATAATGATGGATTTAATGATTTAATCGTTGGTACGACTGGTTCTTTAATTAGTCCAACCGGATATTCATCGGTTGAAATTTATCATGGTAATTCAAATGGATATTCTTTAGAGAGCAATAAGTCTTTCCAATCTAATCTTCAAGGTACTTTATTTGGCTATGAAGTCGAGATAGTATCTGATATTAACGGGGATGGCTATGATGATGTTTTTATTTCCGAACCATACAACGGTTCTAATGCCTATCAGAGCGGTATGGTTTGGGTGTTTTTCGGTAATTCTTCAGGGGTTACAAATCAGCCTGATTTAGTTTTAATCGGTCAGATAAACGAATTGATTGGTTTGAATATATTATCTGCAGGTGATATAAATTCTGATGGTTTTAATGATGTATTTATTACTCATTCAGGCTCCTATTCAAGCGGTAGTGTTGAATTATACCTCGGTTCTTTATCAGGGCTGGAACCTCAACACCATACTGTGGTAGAGAATGGTGGTAATGTCGGATTAGAGGCAATTTCAGGCGCAGATTTTGATGGTGATAATGTTGAAGAGTTTGTATTTAGCCAAGAAAAAACGGATCAAACGAATGGTCAATATGTAGAGTATCAAATATATTCACGTGAACTTTGGCAGAATCAGAACTTTTCTGTAAATGGAGAGTTGGAAAGTCTTGACCTTGATGTATCTTCATCTGGAAAAACTACACTTCTAGTATCTTCAAAACTGCTTAACTCTACTATTACAACCTTATTTGACGATGCCTTTGAGGGATCTTCCTCAGGAGACTGGTTAGAACATAAGTTGACGGATTTGAATCATAATAATTCTTCTAGTGCCTTAGCCGTATCTTCTTCAGGTCTTCCGTTTGTAGTTATGAGTGATGATATAAACGGTGTCATACTTAGAATGCCTAAATCTATGACTGCTCTTGAATCAGAAGTACAAACTTTGGGTTCGAGTCCTCAATTTATCGGACAAGCATTGGATAGTTCAAATAGACAACATATCGCTTACTCAACGACTGGAAATACCCAGGTATTTCTTAACAAAGAAACGTCTTCTGGATGGACATTTGAAAATATCAGAAATTCAGTTTCGATTGCTTCACCAATAAATGTTCTAACAGATACCAATAATTCATCACATATTATCTACAGGGATTCTTTCAGTGAGCAGATGGAATATGCCTTTTACTTGAACGGTTGGAATATTCAAACTTTAGGTATATCTAGCCAAGCAGCCTCAACCTCGCATTCTTCAATGTGGCTTCCAAATGGAGATTTGGCAATAGGATTGGTTGAGTTTGATGGAACTAATCATAATCTATCTATGTGGACTTGGAATGGTTCAGCACTAAACAGTTCAGTCATTAGAGCAGAAACAGACTTGTCTTCTGAAATTCAAATGAGACTCACCGATGATGGAACTATTATTTTCGTTGTAATGACTTCTTCAGGTTCTCTAAGTCTGTATGAGAGGTTATGGAATGAAACTATCTGGAATGGGGTATTAGTCGACCAACCAACTGGTAATAGCGCTGAAATGTCGTTTGATTTAATCGGTGGAGAAAATCCTGCTATGGCAGTAAGAGCTGATTCAAACTCGATATATGTTAGACAAATATCAGGTACTTGGGTCTCAATTGCAACTCAACCCGAATCCTTGACACAGGGAACATGGAGTTTAACGCAGATAGACACTCACTACATACTGTTTTCAACTAATCCCGATTCAGGATTACTACAATGGAATAGTATAGAAAAGAATGGCATTCATGATGACTTTGCTCCTTGGTTTAGTCAAACCTTTACGGGATTGAGCACCACTTCTCAAGTTGACCCATTATTTGATGAAAATGGTACATTAAATATTGCAGTAATTGATGATATGCAAAATAAAGTAGTTTCTCTGAGCCTCTACCTAGATTCAGACAAAGACCTAATATTCGATAAAATTGACGACTTACCCAACTTATCTGGCCAGTGGTCTGATAGTGATGGTGATGGTTATGGTGATAGTATATACGGGCCACAATTTGATTCTTGTCCTCAAGATGATCGGACTTCATCCCTAGTAATCTTTGGATGCAATGATTATGACAATGATGGATATGCTGATACTATTGATACTTGTAATAATATCCGGGGTTTCTCTTGGTTAGGAAGAACTGGATGTGGTGACTTTGACCAAGACGGATGGTCAGATAACAAGATATCTTACCAAAATGGAGATATTTTCACAGATAATTGGAAACAGGCTTTCGATACCGATGGTGATGGTTATGGGGACAATCACGGTCCTGATTGTTGTGATACATGGTATGATGATAATGCACAGCCTGGTGACGCGTTCCCTTATGATTACAAGCAATATCTAGATTGGGATGGCGACGGATTTGGTGATAATACCTCCGATTTGATTGGAGGCGATCGTTGTAGATTCGATTATGGGACCTCGAGATATGACCGGAATGGTTGCCTTGATTCAGACTTTGATGGTTATTCTGACCCGGTATCTGGATGGTCATTATTAGATGGCGCAGATATGTGGCCATTAGACCCAACTCAATGGGCAGACAGTGATGGTGATGGCTACGGTGATAATAGCTCCTTAAATGCAACAAATCCAGATGCTTTCCCAAATAATATTGCAGTAGTTAACGATTCAGACAGGGATGGTTATCCAGATAATTTCACTTCGTTTTACAATGGAAGTAATGCAAATGGCCTTTATCTTGACGGTTGCCCATTAGTAGCAGGTAATTCATCAGACCCGTTGTTTGGTTGCAAGGATAGTGATGGAGATGGTTTCATGGATTTGTATTCTTATGATACAAACCCAATTACTAATCTAAGAGAAAATCAGTCCGGAGATGCTTTCCCATTAGATGCTTCTCAGTGGAAAGATAGTGATGGAGATGGGTTTGGTGACCAACAATTCGGGTTACAACCAGACATCTGTCCTTATCAGTTTGGTGTTATTGATGGAACACTTGGCACAGGTTGTCGTTTAATTGATGGTAATGATGATGATGGGGATTTTGTAATCAATGATGAAGATACATGTCCAGATACTGATTCAAGCTTGATGGTTGATTCTGCCGGGTGTGCTCAAAACCAAATTGATGATGATGAAGATGGAGTATTCAATGATGCTGATCTGTGTGAATTGACTCCTTCTGGCGAATCGGTCGACTCAAGTGGTTGTACACAAGCTCAAAGGGAAGTGGATGATGATGGAGATGGAGTCTTTAATTTCCAAGATAATTGTAATGATACTCCGCAAGGCGAAGTTGCCAATCAGTTTGGTTGCTCTCCATCGCAAAGAGACTCAGATGGAGACGGTGTATTAGATTCAATAGATACCTGTCCAGATACACCTCAAGATTACCCTGTTGACCAATTAGGTTGTACAGATGAGGATGCTCTAAACTTTGATTGGGATTTGGATGGTTACCAAGGTATATATCAATATGAAATTGATGAAAACCAATCGATTAGAATTAATCAACAAGGAGACCTTTATCCATTTGAGGAATCTCAATGGTGGGATAGCGATGGAGATGGTTATGGAGATAATACTCAAGGAGTAAATGCCGATGATTGTATATTTGAGAATGGGACTTCATTTGAAGATAGACTAGGTTGCCTAGATTCAGATGGAGACGGATGGTCTAATCCTAACTCTGTTGATTGGTTCGCATCTCCTAATGGTCAAGCAGATGCCTTTACTACTGATTTAACTCAGTGGAGAGATATTGATGGAGATGGTTATGGAGATAATATATCTGGCAATAACCCTGACCTTTGTCCTAACACTAAATCTGCTTATCGAGATAGCGTCGATACCGATGGTTGTGCCAATAATGAGAAAGATACAGACTCAGACGGAGTTGTAGATAGTTTAGATAACTGTCCCAATGATGCTAAAGGGCTCAATGGTTACGTTGATGGATGTCCATTAGAAACATTAGAGGAGGCGAGTGATTCAGCAGAAATTTTTGGTATGGGCATCCTAACTTTTATCGTTGTATGTGTGTCTTCATTAGTTGGAATAATCATACTAGTATCTTTTATTCGAAGAAGAGCCGAAGATAATGATTGGTTCGATGATGATGATGACGATGAAGATGATGATTATGATGATGAGGATTACCAAGAAGATAAATTGAGTTTCCTTACAGACATACGCTCGGGTCACAATAGCGAATCTTCTAGTCCTAAACCAACTGGAGGTCCTCCTAGTAATTCATTCCCACCAAGGGGGGGACCACCTAGTGAAAATTCAGCAACCCAGGTGCCAAAAGGGCCACAGAAACAAATTTCGCAGTCAATTATTTCACCTGTCTCCCGTACGCAGACCGAGGCACCTAAAGCTAAGCGGATCAAATCGAATCAGACCGGTGAAAAGAAAGTCCGTAAAGCGAAATTAGAAGTAGACCCAGATATCTTTGAAGGTGTTGAGAATGACCATAGAGAGCTAGCGATTGATTGGGTTGTAGAATCTTTATCAAAGGATTTATCTGAGCGAGAAATTTTGATGGAACTTCAAGGTAATGGGTGGAATGCTCCTCAATCTAGAGCGATAATTAATCTTAGTAAAAACAGATGAAAGGAAAATTGGTAGCCATGTGTTTTCATAAGAAGAGAATTCAGCACAGATTAGTGAGGTGTGCTAATGGCTGGTGACGT
Organism: Candidatus Poseidoniaceae archaeon; assembly: GCA_949372655.1. Classification (GTDB taxonomy): domain Archaea; phylum Thermoplasmatota; class Poseidoniia; order Poseidoniales; family Poseidoniaceae; genus MGIIa-L1. The sequence goes on along the minus strand of CASIAI010000001.1, from coordinate 398,709 downwards.
ACTCGAAGGCGCTTCTTTACCAGACGGAATAGAAGTCGATGAGACCGCGGCATATTTCGGCATAATTGAGTCTTCTGACATAGTGGTTCAACTTATGGAAATGGATTTTTCAGGGGCTCTAACAAAGTTCTTTGAAATTGTGTCTGATATAGTCCTTCTTCCAGGCGAGTTTGATTTTGAAGCGGCTAGTGAACGCATGAAGTGTGAAGGAGGAGAGATTTACTTTCTAGTAACTGGACATTTAGGACTAATGAGTTTCACAGACCCACTCCTCGGATTTTTAGGATTAACAAATTCACTTGGAGAAGCCTCGTCAAGGTCTAAACCAGAGGTTAGCGATTCTGAATATCAATCTCTAACACGCTTAGCAGATCCAATGCGCGTACTGAAATTATTAGCCATTGCCCAAGAAACAGGAGGCAAAGATGAGATTTTGAAATATTACCATTCTCTCAAAGATATGTTTTCTAACCCAGAACAAAAAATTCAATCTATAATTCAAGTTGCGGACCAACTAGACGCTTCTTTAGATGTTATTGGGCATGCAATACCAGTTCCAGCGTTATCAGGTTCATCAGTTTCAATACCTGTACCTTCAAAGCAAGTATCCAGTCCAAAGGTAGAAACTTCACCAAAACCGCCAACAATTCCTCAGCCAACAGTATCTTCAACTTCAGATAGCTTAGGCACCGTGCCATTGCCAAATTTCAATAAACCAGAAGTGGTTGAAGTTGAAACCAAACCCATCATTAAAGAAGATGTGACTGATAAAAAGGCCGCTAGAGTCACTCAAGATGCTTTTGATGGGGCTTTTGGATTCGATGAGTCTATCGTTGCCGAACCAGAACCAGAACCAGAACCAGAACCAGAACCAGAACCAGAACCAGAACCAGAACCAGAACCAGAACCAGAACCAGAACCAGAACCAGAACCAGAACCAGAACCAGAACCAGAACCAGAACCAGAACCAGAACCAGAACCAGAACCAGAACCAGAACCAGAACCAGAACCAGAACCATTTGTTAGCATAGCCGAGCGATTCATTGGTGCTGACGAAGATGATGATGGAACTTTATCTGTCGAAGAACTATCCAAGGCTACAGGTCTATCAATCGAAGAGAGCAAAGAGATCCACTCTCAAGCAGATGTCGATAAAGATGGTTCCCTCTCTCTCTCGGAAGTGATGGCTTCACCTGCTGCTGAAAGGTTATCTGCTTTACCTAGGCCAATATCTCCTGTACGTAGGCCCGTTAACAAGAGAGAGCCGACAGCACAACAAAATATCCCTAATCAGCAGCCAAACGCTCCAAATACGCAACAACAACCACCGCCACTTATCAATCAAAATCTACAACAACAACCAATTCAAAGAAGCCAACCTATTCAGCAACATCCGCAATACCCTCAACCCCAGCCTCAACCTATGGCTCAGCAACAACCCATTCAGAGGCCACAACCAGCCAATCAACAGAATTGGAATCAACCAGTTCAACCAACAATTCGTTCAGGAGTATTATGTCGAGGATGTGGCATTGGTCTTGATCCATATTGGCGACACTGCCCGGTATGCGGTGGACAAAACCTTGGTTGATTAAAGTTCAATAATGAACTGTCCATCATCTAATATTTGTGTGTCATCTAACCAGACACTTGGAGATTTCAATACTCCAGGTATGTGAATTCCTACTGAAGAGTTACCTCCTAATGCAGTATTATCTCCAATTGCGATATAGCATGTTCCTAATCGCTTTTCATCTTCTAAAACATTTCCACCTAATCTAGCATGTTCATTTACTCCAAATCCAAATTCAGCGATAGTCCAGACATTTTCTCTATCTTTTGAACGAAGTTTCCTTGCCACTTCTCCAAATTCTTGCCTAATATTTGCAGCTGTAGTACCGCCTTTTACATCGATAACAATTCCATTTTCAATTTCTAGTTCTATTTGCTCCTCCAGAAGAGTTGCATCCCAAGACCCGTCGATAACCACTTTTCCATTCATCGAACCTTCTCTAGGCATGATGAATGCTTTACCTGCTGGAAGATTTGTTAACATTCTTGGGCGATTACAAATTCCATTATCATCCAACTTCCAATCTCTCCAATTCACTTCAAATGTTATGTCAGTACCTTGTTCAGATTTTACATTTATGATTCTTCTTCTTCTAAGATATGGGCCTAGATTACTGATTTTTCTTTTTATTTCATTAAAATCAGCCGCCATTCCTCCATGGGTAAACATTTCTTCTGTCATCCCAGGCATCGTAGCAACACGGGCGCCTTCTCTCAAAGCCTGTCTTATTGCCTTAGTATGGGTTAACGAATACCTTGTAGGAGCCATAATGACTTGTTGTTGTCGCATTAGACTAGCCACTGGTGATGGAGGCTCTTCGCCGTGATGACGCCCTTTTGGCATGACAATTAGCAACACTCTTTCCGAACGATTTGTGACAGCTTCATGTAATGCTTGGCCTATTTCACCAGTAGTAGGGTCGCATACAATCAGCACATTTTCACCTCTACGGATATCCATACAGGTTTCTACAACCATTTTCGCACTAGTTGCTAGTAATTGTTCACTTGAAGGATTTAAACCAGTATCTTCAGGCTTGTAGGACTCATTATTTGAGTTATTGACAACTGAGTCTACGACATCAACTAAATCATCATCACCTTGAGGAATATCAGTATCTTTTGCTTTTGAACTCCTCCCCATGATAGTCGGATAATGTCGTTAGTCTTGAATGTGTGGCCGTAAAATAAACTTTTTTAAGTCAGTAAATTATGAAAGTATTGATGAATGAGGTACATGTGCAAGTGATATGGACGATTATGAACAATTCATTTCTAGAGTAAAAGATATTCACAAAATCGGGGCATTGCAGGGTCATTTAGGTTGGGACCAAGAAACGATAATGCCTGCGAAAGGAGCAGAATCCAGAGGAGAAATATTGTCTTGGCTAGCTAAAGAACAACATTCACGTACTATTGACCCTGAATTGGGTCAACTCATTGAGAGATTGTCTCAAGATGATAGTCTTGACCAAGATCAAAAGTCTAACTTGAAGGAGATAACGCGAAGATTCCAGAAGGCGATTAAATTGCCATCAGAATTCGTAGCACAATTTGCTAGAACTAAATCAGAAGCATTATTGGCATGGCAACAGGCAAGAGCAGAGTCTGATTTTTCCATGTTTCAAGAGAAGTTACAGGAACTCATTGACATGACTAAAAGGAAGATTCAATATTATGGGATAGAAACAACACCATATGATGTATTATTAGATGAGTTCGAAGTTGGAATGAAAGTAAGCGATTATGATCCACTTTTTGATGGGCTTAAGAAAAGGTTAGTGCCTTTATTACAAAAAATAATCAAAGCAAAACAATCCAGTCCTGACCCCGAATTACCCAAGGGTATGTTGTTTTCTATCGAAGGACAAACTGAGTTTTGTACTAAGGTTTCACAGGCTATGGGCTTTGACTTTGAAGCAGGAAGAATGGATGCATCAACTCATCCATTCTCTGCCGGATTATGGCCAGGAGATACTAGGTTCACCACACGATTTGATGAGAAAGACCCGTTTTCTTGTCTATATGCAGTCATGCACGAAACAGGACATGCACTGTATGAGCAAGGGCTTTCACGTGAACATTCCTTCACTCCCAGGGGAGATGCAGTGTCGCTAGGAGTACATGAATCACAAAGTCGATTTTGGGAAAACCAGATCGGCAGGACTCCTTCTTTTTGGAAGATAGCACTACCTTGGTTCAAAGAGCAGTTCCCTCAATCTCCGGATTGGAGTCCTGAAGACTTGAATAAAATCGCTAATAGCGTTACTCCAGGATTTATTCGAGTCGAGGCTGATGAAGTTACTTACAATCTACATGTTATGTTGCGATATGAGATAGAAAAGAAAATTTTCAATGAAGATTTACCGGTTAAAGACTTGCCTAAAGTATGGGACTTAATGTTTGAAGAATGGTTTGACCTTAAAGTTCCAAATGATACTCAAGGCTGTCTTCAAGATATTCATTGGTCTATGGCTGCATTCGGCTATTTCCCTACCTATACACTTGGAAATCTATATGCTTCACAGTTACTACAATCAATGTCGGAAGATCTTGGTGATGTTGATGAAATAATTAAATCAGGTAATTGGTCTAGTCTTCTTGACTGGTTAAGACCAAAAATACATCATCAAGGTAGTAAATGGACGCCTAGTGAATTGATAGAAAAAGCGACTGGAATGCCACCTTCTCCTGAGCCTTTCTTACAATATGTGGAAGAAAAATATTCTAATCTATATGATTTGGATTAGTTTACTCTTCAGAACTTTCATCGCCGCCAATCATGGATTCCATTCTAGCGGTTAGTTCGTTTATTGCATCCATTAGGTCGTGAGTTCGGTCATCTTCCCTTTCTGTTCCAAATGAAATACCTAGCATAGTAATCATAGCGCCAGCTAGCATAGTGAATGCAGGCCAGTAAATATCTGATGCAGTCATATCAACATCTGCTTGTATTCCGCCCCAAATCGCTCCAATAATGAATACCACAAATCCAATTATTATCTGTTGATATCCGCTTCCAAGTGTTTCTTCCAATCCTTCGCTCATAATAGTTCTCTCAAATCCCATTATTACTAAGGTGCTTTTAATCTATTTCCCTATTATTTACTCAAAATAGAGGTTTTGATTATTTCCAAGGCCCCATGAGAATAGGTTTTCCAACAGTTCCTGACCCAACTAGAATTTTCCCTTTTGGACCAGTCAATTGGTTCCTTTCAAAGACAGGGATGCCGTCTACGACTGTCAAAACTGGCCATCCGACTAATTCCTTGCCAGCATATGGGCTCCATCCAACTTTAGTCCACGTAAACTCATCTTTTACAGTGGTCTTGCTACTCATATCTACGAGTACAATATCACCATCATAACCTTCCTCAAGTTTTCCTTTGCCAATCATCTGATAACATTCAGCGACATTGGTAGACATCCAATTAACTACATCTTCAATAGTACAAATTCCATCACTGGCATGTGTTAGCATAACTGGCAATGATGTTTCGACTCCCGGCATGCCGCTAGGAGCCTTAGGGAATCCAAGTTTTTTAGCTTCTAAAGTATGAGGTGCATGGTCAGTAGCGATGCATATGATGGTTCCATCATGTAATCTCTGCCATAACTTTTCCTTGTCTATTGCAAATCTAATCGGAGGATTCATTTTCAGACGAGTTCCTCTTTCATGGACATCTGTTTCATCATAAGTGAGGTGTTGTGGTAATACCTCTGTAGTAATTATTGGAGATTCAACCGCACTACTTGGGCTTTGACATACATCGCTTAGCCAATCCGCTTCAAGCCCTGAAGTCAAGTGCAAAACATGTAATCGATGGCCTGTTGCTTTAGCCATTTCAACCGCAGTCTGGGTAGCTAATAATGCAGTTATATCATCTCTCCACAATGCATGTGCTTCCATATCGGTTCGGTCTTGATAGGCTTTGAATCTCTCATTCATTCTATCTTCGTCCTCAGCATGAACTGCAATTAGTCCAGCAGTATTCTCGAATATATTCCTTAGAGCCCCTCTATCAGACACAAGTAGAGTGCCGGTTGATGCTCCCATGAATATCTTAATTCCACAAATTCCTGGAATCGCTACCGGAGTATCTGGTTTTCCAACTGCTTTTTGTAATTCTTCAACATTATCTTCTGTCGCTCCAATAAAAAACCCATAGTTGTTAATACATTTTTTAGAAGCAGTTTCTAATTTAGTCATCATACCATCCAAAGTAGTAATTGCAGGATTATTATTTGGCATATCTAAGAAAGAGGTGATTCCTCCACTTACAGCAGCAGCCGAGCCACTGGCTAAGTCTTCTTTTTCTGGTTGGCCGGGGTCACGAAAATGCACTTGTGGATCTATTGCTCCGGGCAATAGATGTAATCCAGTTCCATCTACAAATAATTCATTTTCGTTTGATTTAAGCCCACCATTTGGCGCAATTTCTGAGATTTTGCCACCAGAAATTCTCAAATCTCCAATTATAGTTTCACCGGGTAGCACCATTGTGGCACCACAAATTAGTAAGTCGCCTTTGTCCATCATCATACTCGCCTAATACATCGACTTAGACGGTAATGAATGAACTCTTCGGCTAATCAGCGTCTTTTTGCAGACTTGGGTCTAAAAGCAATACAAACATTATCGTTCATATCGATGTAAGGTCCTTCGAGTAAATCTACACAGTAAGGCACTGCTTGCCAAATTTCATCAATCGTTTCCCGTATCGATTTTGGTCTTCCCGGTAAATTAAAAACCAAACACTTACCTCTAGTACCGCCGACTTGTCTTGAAAGAATAGCAGTGGGGACATACTTCAATGAGATACTACGCATTTGTTCACCAAAGCCATCGAGAATTCTATCACAAACTGATATTGTCACATCAGGTGTTACGTCTCGTTTCGCAGGGCCTGTGCCCCCGGTAGTCACGACTACATTACAGCCCAGGTCATCCACCAATTCTATCATAGTCTCCTCAATTATAGAAAAATCATCGGGTACACACCGGTAGATTATATTTGCAGGACTAGAGAGAGATAGTTGAAGAAATTCTAGAATTGAAGGGCCACCTTCATCAACATATTCTCCACTACTCGCTCTATCACTTACGGTAATAATTCCTAAAGTAGCAATATCGCCACAGGTATCTTTAGACCCTGCAATGAAAGTATTAGGTTGCAAACCTGTCACCACTTCTTCAGTTATCGCCATACTTCGCATGGACATCTGCATGGAAATTATCAAGCAAGGTATCTTCAAACAATTCAGTTTGCCTTCTAACCTTTGTAGACCTAATATGAAGGAATGCAGCTCCAACAAATACTATGATTATCAGAGGGATTACAGCCTCTAACTTGTACTGGTGCATAAATTTCACAATACCTTCAGCAGTATATGCCCAAGTTACAGAAGCAACGGCTCCACCGATGAAAGTTGCAGCAAGCACTCTAGAAAATTGCATTCTAGACAGCAATCCAAGCATTGCACCTACAAGTACACCTGATGCCATGAATGGAATCCATACGAATACTATGAGGCCCCAGAATCCCCATTTATTGATCATTTCACGCTTTTCATTTGCCATATATTCTACAGTAGAAAGTGTATTTCCAAGGAATTTAGTTTGTAGCATCTTTCCGCCCAAACCATCTTGTTTTGCGACAGCAACGATTCTATCATCGTCTTTACCACCACTTTCGACACGGCCAGCACCAGAGCGGTCAGCTAGAGTTGAGATTTGATTCCTTGCTTTCACAATCAACTCTTGTCCACCAAGAAGGTCTTTATTTCTATCAGAAATATATCGGTAAAGTTCCACTTCAACTTCATCTGTTGTTTTCTTAAATCTAAAGAAAGCAAATTTTTGTGTTGGTCGATAAATTACAGACACGAAGATAACGCTGTCATCACTAGTGACGACGGCGCCCTCCATTCTAACATCTATTCTTCTGGTAAAGAAAAGGTCTAGACTATCTCTTACTTCATCTTCAACTCTAGATAAAGTGTGTAGTTCGGAAAAGAAACTAGAGTAATCTTGTTCGTCTTCTAACTCAGCCCCTTCCGCACCGGTACCAATTCCAACTCCGCTATCAAAGTCGATAGCCTGGTTGATTCCAATTGTTCTAACAGTGAGTTGAACAGGTTTGAATACACGGAAAATAGCGAATTCTTCTAGGATTTCGCGAAGAACATCTGCACGGACGTCTTTACTATCTGATAAAGTAGCATCCGTATTTTTATACGGCACCATTATATCAATAGAGAGTTCCCTAGATTCTATTTTGTATAACTCCCAGTCAACCAATATATTTAGCCGCTTTGCAGTTCTATTGAGGGATTCTTCCACCAATCGAGAGATATGAGTCCTAGATAGTACATCGTCAGTATCTTGATGGTAGATTTTATACATTATTGGATAGACTACTAGTAATGTTATGGCAGATAATGAAAGAGAGATAAAGGCCATCCACCAAGCAGGTATTCCAGCGGTTCCACCTGTTAGCATAGCAGTTTCTCTTCCACCTCCAAGTTCAGCAGCCATCAAGATGTAGCCCCAATCTCCTAGGTCCTTAGTACTCCAGCAAGTTCGATTTCCTGAATCAGTAATTCTTACTTCGCTTCTTGTATCAGAGTCTACAAACGGAAGGAATGAGAAAAACCCACCGTCGGAAATTTCTAATTCGAAGTCTATGGTTCTAGTGATTTTCTCACCATCCTCAACGATACTCGCATTTTGAATATCGCTATTATTGAATATTGTAACCTCGAAATATAATCTATAATCGCCTTCTTGCAGTGTGTCATATGGTGCTTTGAAGTAAGCCCTTTCATCTTCGACCTTTTTGACTAATTCTTCACTAAAACCGGCCCAATCGCCTTCTATTTCCATTATCGAGTAATTCATTACAGCAAAACCATCTACAAGGTTATGCCCTGCTAAAGAGAAATATTCGAGGTCATTCTCAGGGAAAATATGTATCCAAGGAGTATCTTCGATATCATCACATTTTTCTCCAGTATCTAGGAATGTTTGAGATGCTTTTTCATCTAGGGTAGTTGAGGAACCAAAAATACCACTAGACATACAGAATATAACTAATGCAAATAATGCGCCATATCCAAATCCTGCAAATAACACATAATCTTCTTTATTGGTTAGGAATCGTTTCTTCTTACTCTTCGTACGACGTCGCCTGATTTCACTGATTTCTTTAGCGACCTTATCTCTTGCTTTTTGCTCAACATCGACCTCAGCGATGTCCTCGACGTCATCAATGATTTCATCGCCCATGACGGGCAGAAAGGTCTCTAGCACATGAACCCAACGATTGAAGAAATATCCATCAGTCGAAAAATCCACCTAAACAAGCCAAAATGGTGGGTAGGGCCGGACTTGAACCGGCGACCTCAGCATCTTCAGTGCTGCGCTCTCCCAACTAAGCTACCTACCCGGTAATCGTGGCGATGACAACTGGCATTTCAAGCCTTCCGAAAAAAGCAATTCTAGAATGTTCATTCAATACCATCAAGAATGGCGACCTGTGCTTCGAAAAGAGCATCAAGTCCAGAGTCAGCTAGTGAAAGCAATGCAGAAAGTTCGTCCTTTGAAAAAGTAGATTCCTCTCCAGTTCCTTGAATCTCTACATACTTACCATCGCTAGTTTTTACTACATTCATATCAACATCAGCATTAGAGTCTAGAATATAGTCAAGGTCAAGATATACTTCACCATCGATGAGTCCAACAGATAAGGCTGCTAGGTCATGAGGGATTACATCATTTTCATGATTGATTCTTTCTTTTTCGGAAAGTTTTGGAGCGGTCCAACCGGATTTTCTCTCATCATCAGTAGGTCGCAAGTCCAAAGGCAAGCATATTCCTTGAGCGATCATTCTTCTGACTGCAAGTCGAAGTGCAATGTTTGCAGCAGTGATGGATGCACATCTAGTGCCACCATCAGCGTTTAGTACATCACAATCTATATTCAAGGAAATTGGACCTAATGCCTCAAGGTCTACAGCAGCACGCAGAGAGCGAGCAATCAATCTTTCAATCTCTTGAGTACGGCCTTTTGCACCGCGCCTCTCTCTTCGGAATCTAGAATCAGTTGAACCTGGGAGTAAAGAATACTCTGCATGTACCCATCCTTTGGTCGAGTCTCTAGGGAACCAACCAGGTAGTCTTGATTCTTTGGTACAACATACCAGAATCACAGTGTCTCCTTGGCGATAAAGTATCGATGCAAGGGCATTTGGGGTAAAATCAATCTCAACCTCAACATGTCGCATTTGGTTGGGTTCTCTCTCGGTTTCAAAATCGGTTTTGAATTTGGCCATGACACCCGCAGGACTTTTCTTTCATCAACTCTTCTCATGAAAACAGAGTAAACTTAGATGCACACATTCAAGATAAGTACCCTTTTAGCCAATTTATGGGAGAATCAAAAGTAGCAATCTGTGCAGTATCCAGAACCCCTATCGGTTCCTTTATGGGTTCTTTATCTTCTTTATCAGCGGTGGATTTGGGAATACTAGCGGTTAAAGAATTATGTTCAAGGGTTGGTCTAGACCCTGCTGGCGGCTTAGTAGATGATTTCCTGTTTGGGCAAGTATTGCAAGCAGGCTGTGGCCAAAATCCAGCGAGACAAGTAGCACTTGGCTCAGGTTTACCAGTAACAACTCCAGCAACAACAATCAACAAAGTATGCGGAAGTTCCCTTGAAGCAGCCATGCTTGCATCAAACAGTATTCGTGCAGGTCAAAGTAAGGTTGTCATTGTAGGGGGAATGGAAAGTATGTCAAATGCCCCTCAACTCCTCCTCGGTCAAAGAAGAGGCAAGAAAATGGGAGATTCTAAATTGATAGATTCTATGATTCATGATGGATTATGGGATGTATACAATGATATTCACATGGGCAATACAGGAGAAACGGTCGCCAAAGTAAGTGATATTTCTAGAATTAATTCTGATGAATTCGCACTTCAAAGCCACCATAGAGCGGCTAAGGCATGGGATTCGGGATGGTTTGATTGGGAATCTTTTTCTGTTGAAGTGCCACAAAGGAGAAAAGATCCAGTTATATTTTCTAAAGATGAAGGGGTAAAACCGAATTCTTCAATGGAAGTACTTTCTAAGTTACGCCCAGTATTCAATAAAGAAGGACAGGTGACTGCTGGAAATGCTAGTACTCTAAACGATGGGGCAAGCGCAGTTTTACTAGCAGATGCCGGCTTTGCCAAGAACCAAGGTTGGGATATAATCGCCTATGTCGAGGATTATTGCACTAGCGGTGTGGCACCAGACCAAGTGATGAGTGCACCTATTCCGGCAATTAGGACTCTTTTACAAAGAAATTCATTAGAGGTTTTAGATGTTGATATCTATGAACACAATGAAGCATTTGCTTCAGCATCTTGTGCAGTGGCCAAAGAAGTCGGAATTCCAAATGATAGGTTCAATCTTCACGGCGGCGCAATAAGCCTTGGACACCCACTTGGAAGCAGCGGTACTAGATGTTTAATCACCATGATAGGTGTCATGAGAAGAGTTGAAGCAAAATCAGGTATTGTTACATTGTGTCTTGGCGGAGGCAATGCTGTGGCAATGTTAGTTAGAATGGGCTAATATCGTTCGAACCGCACATAATTTACAATAATTTACTGATTTAGGCACTATTACTACTGTGGGTATCAAATAGGGTTGGAAGGCGGCCACAAATGGTGAGGGTATGGTTTCATTTTCAGATTTGGGTATTGGCGAAAGAATAGTCAATGCTTTGCGTCAGCAAGGTATTGAGGAACCTTTCGAGGTACAAACCGAGTCAATTCCAGATGGAATGCTTGGAAACGATGTGTGTTGTAGAGCGCCTACTGGCTCTGGAAAAACTCTTGCTTTTGGGCTACCTCTTCTTGAAAGAACTCCGCAAGCAGCCCCAGGCCGTCCGACCTCTCTTATTCTAACCCCAACTCGAGAATTAGCAGAACAGATTTACAAAGTTCTCGAACCATTGGCTTGGGAAATGGAACTTTATGTTCATGCAGTATATGGTGGAGTATCATACACCAAACAATTCCGTGCTTTAGAAAGAGGAGTTGATATTTTAGTTGCTTGTCCAGGACGTCTTATCGATTTACTTGACCGCGGTTCTCTAACTTTAGAGGATACAGGAATCGTAGTTTTAGATGAAGCAGATAGAATGGCGGATATGGGTTTTATGGAACCAGTATGCCAAATATTAGATGAATGTAAGAAAGACCGTCAAACAATTCTTTTCAGTGCAACTTTAGATGATGAAGTTGCAGAATTAGTACGTGATTATCAGACTGACCCAGTCACTATTCAAGTAGGCCCAGAAGAAGTTAGTATCGAGAGTATGGAACATCACTTTTGGTTGATGCCAAACTCCAAGAAATCTGCTATTTCTTCTGAAATCATTAGGAAGTGTGGCCGTACAATCTTATTTTGTCGTACCAGAGCAGGAGTCGATAGAGTTGGTGAAGACCTAGAATATGATGGCTTAGCGATTGAAACTCTTCACGGTGGTCTATCTCAAAGACAGAGAGACGGAGCAATGAAGCGATTCCAACATGGTGAATGTATGGCTTTGGTCGCAACAGATGTTGCTGCAAGAGGTATTGACGTTGAAGGAGTTAACTGTGTAGTTCATTACGACCCTCCCGAGAATTCCAAAGCATACAAACATCGTAGTGGAAGAACCGCCAGAGGTGGAGCTAGCGGAGTAGTTATTTCCCTTGTTCAAAAACCACAAAAGAAATCTTATGGCAGAGTTCAGCGCGAAGTTGGTATTAAAGTAGACTTCAAACCTCCTGAATTCACTGATTTACCTGAATTCGAAGTCGAATTCATAGCCCCAAGAAAACGCCAAAGTTATGGCGATAGGAATAGAAACGATCGAAATCAAAGCCATTATGGTCAGAGAAATCAAGGCTCTTATGGAAATAATCGTGGCGGCGGAGGCCGTGGCGGTGGCGGCGGAGGCCGTGGCGGCGGAGGTCGTGGCGCGTGGCGGCGGAGGTCGTGGCGGTGGCGGCGGAGGCCGTGGCGGTGGCGGCGGAGGCCGTGGCGGTGGCGGCGGAGGCCGTGGCGGCGGAGGTCGTGGCGGCGGAGGTCGTGGCGGCGGAGGTCGTGGCGGGGCGGCGGAGGTCGTGGCGGTCGTTCAGGAGATTCACAAGGTAGTAATTCTAATGACGGCGGTGGCAACAAGGGTTACCGTGGGCAGGCTAGAGGCCAAACTTACAAACCGAGTCAAAAATCTAGCCAAGGTTACCAAGGTGGTCGATCCGAAGGTGGCGGTAATAACCGTGGCAGAGGAAATCGTGGCCAACGCGGAAATAATAGTTGATCATTCCTCTTCGTCTATTTTCTTTTCTTTAACTGGAGAAAAGATACCATAATCTTCAATAATTTCACAGGCACCTGGCAGTATAGATAGAATATCATCGGTCATTATACCAGTATTTTTATAAATTCTATTGGCAAGTTTATCTTTTTTACTTAGACCTGGTGATAATACTGCATATCTTTGGCATAATTGTTTGATTCTTTCTGGAGTTCCACCCATCAATAGTGGAACTCCATTGATCGATACTAAGCCTATTCCCATTTTGACATCTAAATCTTTGAACCATTGTCTTTGACCTCTTACAATAAAAGCACCCTTTCCAACATATTCGCCAGATTGTGCGGTTTTCGATACTTGCGCAGGCTTGACTGAATATACAGTACCATGCCCACCTCCACTAGCCCAAGCACGACTCCAACATAGAGCTAATGTTGCTGCTTCAAGTAATCTTTCTTCGTTAATTCTTTCATCACCTAATTTATCTACTAATTTGAAGGCAGGAATATGATCCGGGATATTTGCAGGTCTATGTTCATCGACAATGAATCCTTGAGTAGACCTAAGGCTACAACTAGGTGCTCCATGAATATCAGCATGCAGATACATATCTGAACCAGATAAGTGCTTTTTGACAATTGTATCGTTGCCTTTTGCATCTTTACCTCCAACTAGAAGATGCCCTCCAGCAGTCATACTCCATCGATGATTTTCAAACCAGAGTCTCTTGCTCCGCTTGACCTTTCCAAGTTTACCACTCTCCTCGGCTTTCTTTTCTTTTTTTGTTGCTCGCTTTAGTTCGGTATTGGTATTTTCTAAAGCCTCTACTGCACCCTTAGTCTTGTATTTTTGCTTTCTGGCTGCCGCAAAATGTCTCTGTGCATTTTGATGAACTGATTCATCTACCTTTAGGGTCGCTTGTGGTCCTGAAGGTTGACCATCCTCACCAGGTAGAACTGTAATGAAACTACCTTCAGCAGCATTCATTGATTTGATCCATGGAATCTCTTTACTGGCTTTTTGAGTTACTTTCCATCCATTTTTGTTTATGGATTCAGAAACTTGGTTCAATAAACTTTCGATATGCGTCCAGTTATTTTGAATCAGATGACCAAGGTTTTGTTGTTTTTCTATTTTCACAGAAAATCCTTGAAGTGCTTTTTCTTGTTGGGCTTTTCTTCTCTGTAACCTTTCAACATCTGTTGAGTACCCTCTTCCTGGTGCAGCAATATCCATTTTTTCTGCTTCTCTTCTAGCCAATGCTCCAGCATCATGAGCTCCTTTCCAAGCATCAACTGCTTGACATAAACTTTCAAATTCCATTTTCACCATATTGGAGTGTGAAGGTAATAGAGTTGGAGTTGCTTCTATTGCATGCTTTTCTAAAAACCTATCTCGAATCGAGTTATTCTCCAAAGTAGGAATATGCTCTAATAATGCATCGCTATCAAAATCTTCTGATGCTTTTAGTAGTATATGACCTTCATTACTGTTGGATAAATCCGTTAGTAATGACTGTAGAGCTTCTAAGATTTTTTCAGCCGAGGCATCTTTAGTATCGATATTAGGCTTAATTCCTGCAAGTTCACAAACCGCATTAGCATGAGTTCCTCCAAGATTTGCTTTACCTCCTAAAGTAGATACTAAATCTCTATCAGAATCTTGAAACATCTCATTTAGAGTTTCTAAGTCCATTTCATAAGGGTCAAGTGCTTGAGGGGGTGGTTGATATTGAACACCTTTTTTCAGAGTTCTTCCAGAATAAGAGGCATGGGTTAGTGGTTGAATAATAATACCTTCTTCATCAGCCAAAATTATGTTACCATCTCTAAAAACTTCGACATATAGGTGCCTTTCACCAAATTTTGTATCGAAGTCAAACACTAGAACTCGGTCAAATCCGAGTTGTCTCACTCCAGTCATTCTAGCATTCTTCAAATGTTTGCGTAACATCATAGCGAATGGAGGAGGCGTCATAGGCATCGGTCTATCTCTATTTGAGGTATAGATACGTTCACCTCTCACCAAGACTAGGTCGAATTGGTCCATTTCTTTTGGATTAATTCTCAAAACTATTTGCTCATAGTGAGGCATATACGCTTTTTTGACATAAGCACCACTGAACTTATCTAATTCGCCAGCGATTGCTCGCAAATCAAAACCGCTCATTGCTGCTTTCATTATATCCCCTCATGTTAGTGTAGAGCCGACTCCTCTTGAATTATATCACTTGAATTTCAATAGAACTTTACCGATATTTTTAGCATCATGAATATGCTGATGAGCCTTAGCCGCATCTTCAACCGCAAAAACAGAATCAATAACGGGGTCTAATACCCCGGTTTCAACTCCATTCATTATGCGCTTCAATTGCTCAGCAATTACTTCTTCATTATCCCAAGTTCCCATATGAACCCCAAAAATACCTTGATTTCGACTCATCATCTTTAGTGGGTCTAGTTTAGGAGTTTTACGCCAAGCGAAGTATGCCTTGAGTAAAGAGCGCTTTGATGTCGGTGCTGCTGCTGACATGCCAAATGAGTAGACTTTGCCTCCCATTGCTAAAACCTTCAGACTTCGTTTGAGGTTTTCACCACTAATTGGGTCTAATATATGGTCAACTCCTCGTCCTTTTGTGGCTTGTTTGATAACTTCGACAAAGTCTTGATTGTGTCTATCGATTGGTATTGCATTATATTTCTTAATTATTTCAGCCTTATGACCTGATGCAGTGGCCCAAACTTTCGAAACTCCTGCCCATTGACAGAGTTGTAGTGCAGCAGTTCCCACACCACCAGCGCCACCATGAATCAATACAGAATCAGTTGATTTTAGATTTCCTAAATGATGTAACATATGATGTGCAGTAAGGTAGGTGACTGGCATTGCTGCTGCTTTTTCTAACGACATTTCATCAGGTAGAGGGATTACTCTTGAACTAGCTGCAAGAACATGACTAGATTGTCCACCATTAGGCATTGCAGCAACAACACGTTGTCCAACTGACAAATCTTTGATACCTTTTCCGAGTGAATGAATGGTTCCACTAACCTCATATCCAGGGGTAAAAGGAAATGCGGGTCTTGGTTGGTAGAGTCCTAAGCGCATCAGAGTATCAGCAAAATTAATCCCAGCATAGTGGACCTCGATACATACTTCTCCTTCTTTTGGTTCTGGCATCGACATTTCAATTACGTCTAATACCGAAGGTGAACCGGCTTTAGTGATTACAAGTCTGCGAGGCATGACTGCGCTAAGAGGTACTGTCAATCAATGCTTGCATGCCAGTTGCCCGATTTATCACTAGTAAGTCGGCCTTGTCTTTGATGAGATAATAGGTGAGCCAGGGTTTGGTCTTTTGCTAAACCGGGATGAGCATTCGGTGTATCGTCGTAGGCTTTGACTGAGATTTCATCAACTGAGGACAAACCATCGTTTACTGCGGCCAGAACTTTACTATGGCGCGCCTCACGGTGAGTGATGTAATGAGTGAAAATCTTAGTAGGTAAAGCGATTACTGGACCATGGCTTGGAAATACTAAATGTGGCTCAAGTGCTCTTAGTCTATCTAACTGCTCAAGATAAACATCCATGTCACCGGTGGCTGGAGGGATCAAAATAGTACCAAAACCGGCCACCATATCACCAGCGATTAATCCAGCATCACTTAGGAAACAAGTATGTCCTGGATGATGACCTGGAGTGATTAGAATCTGCCAACTTTGTTGGCCGAGTATCAAGACATCCCCTTCGGAAAGAATTCTGTCGCAATGAACGCTTCTTGATGTGTATTCACTACCCCAAATCGGTAGGTCAAAAGCCTCACCTAATAGGTCCATATCAGCAAGGTGGTCACCATGAGAATGAGTGAAAGCAATAGCGATAGGTTGGCCTTTATGGCGCTCTACGGCATCGGCTAAGTCTTCCATATCTTCGCGGAAACGCACTGCTGGGTCAATTATTATGAAATCCCCATCAGGGTCGCCAACAAGATAACAGTTAGTATGGTCGGCAGGAGGTAAGGTTTGAGTTCTAATAGGGACTACTTCTACACCATGTGCAAATAGTATTGATTGTCGACCTGGCTTTCTTCGTGAAATATTCTCTGCTGCTTGTTCAATATCTCCATTAGAAAATTCAAGCACTCGGATTATTTCCATCAGTATTGAGATCACTGGCGGAGCAACTTTAATTTCATATTTGGACCATCGATTGAGTATTTCTTGTGGAGTTGCCCACATTATTTCATCAAATTCTGTCTGTGGTTCAAGGTCTATTTCAGGCACACTCTGCCAATCACCACAATGAAAGTGAATGAAGGCATTATCGAATTGAATCGGCCCAAAAGGCGGCGTAATACGGTGTCCGAGAATTTTAATATTATCCGTATTAACTGGAATTGTACAATCCTCTGCATTTGGTAACCAGTTGGCCTTATCTTTGATTACTTCAAATCGAGCATTTTCATCTATAGAAATCACATGGTCACCATTTGGGGCCAAACCGAGTTCTTCACAAGTCTCTCTTAAGATACAGGCAATAGCCTTTCCATGTTCAACATCAAGTACTGAAAAAGATTCAACGGCTGCAGCATCAACCCGTGATACACCACCTCCAGTAAACGCCCAGTAACCAGGGAAAGCAGCCATGGTTTCACTACGCAGGCCAAGTAAAACTTCAGGTCCGTTTGGACCGTCTCTAGTGAGCGTCATTGTCGCAGTAGGACGAGGTGGTTTACGTTGAAAACCGGATAGGTCAACACCATCTGGTACTTCGCTCATTACAAGGCCTCAAGGCCTAGGGGTTTGAACTCTTGTGAGTCTAAATTTAATTAGTGCTTAGGGAGATTCTTGCTTTTCGCTATATGCGATTGCAAAATAATTGAACACCATCGTTCCAAATACGATAAAAGGGAAGATAAAAATAAATTCAGAGTAAAACAAACCATAGTAATATCCGAGTATCAAAATTAACAATGTCAAAAACCAAAGGAAATAACCGATTAACTCTAGTCTACTCACGACTGTTCTAAGGTTCATTGATACTTGATATTTACTGAATACAGCAAACTGTAGGTTTTCTTAACTAATCCTTATGAGTCTAAACTCTTTGAATTAGTGAGTACTGTTCCGAATACAGACGAGTACAATCGGATGCCCTTGTAGGGATGCAGTGGGTGTACCAATTCTTTGAATAAACGGTTTGTCAGTTTAAATTAAAGAGAGTATTTTTTGAACACAACTATTTGAATGAATAATAAAAACGCGGATTAGGTGGATTCATTGTACGACAGGTTACTGGGTTCAAATGTAAAAGGAAAGCTGCGTATTGTTTGCATCCGAACTGCAATTTTTGGTTTTCTCGTCCACCTATTGCTTTGCCTTCTGTATCAACTAGAATGGATTGGTTTGAGTGAAAAGACCAGTGGATTATTTGATTCATATCTCGACTCATTGTACACGCCTTTTTCCATCTTCTTGGCCTATGAAGTGTATGAATTAATTCGTACAATCCCAAAATCCTTTACCAATTCAATCGGGAAGCAATTTGAAATTATTACCTTACTTGTTGTTCGAGATATTCTCAAGCGGTTATCAGATATCGATGCATCAGTATCTTCATCGGTTGATGATAGTATCACAACCTTAGCGATAGAGTGTATTGCATTTGTCGTACTTTTTTGCACAGCTCTCTTCTTTAATAATGCTCAACGAGATATCAGTTTGAATACCAGTGAAAACGAAGATTTAGATAATTTTATCTCGCAGAAAAAACAACTTGCAATCTTACTACTTGGAGTGTATATTCTGGTTGCCATCTACTCTCTGTCGACTTGGTCATATTCTTTATTCCAGGGAGATGGAAGTACAAATCGCATGATTTTCTTCTTAGACTTCTTCACAGTACTCATTATGGCAGATATCCTAATACTTCTGGTATCATATCAGTATATCACAGATTTTTCCCATTTAGCAAGAAATACTGGTTTCATATTATCGACTGTAATCTTGCGTGTTGCAATTGCAAGTCCAGGAACATCAGGAGCAATCCTCTTCATTCTCGCTGGATGCCTAGGTTCTTCGGTTCTGTTATCGGGAATTTTATTCAACAAAAAAGAGTTTAGAAGTTTTCTTGAGTCTGAATAATCGAGAGTTGACTTTAGCAAAGGTAATACCCAATTTAAAGTAAGCAGTGAGTCCTTTAAGTGCCTAGCGTCTGTATCGAACCACTGAATCCCCTTTGTATCAGAAAATAAAATGCAAAGGGGTTTCGGATGACCCCTTGCAACTCATCCGAATCAATTTGTCGCTGCTTTGGATTTCTTTCGGTTACGATTCCACTTCTTGATACGAGGCAGTTGCCACTTGATGATTCCAGTCCAGAAAACAATCGCTACCACAGCTTGTCCAACAAACATCGTGACCCAAGGATCATTATCCCAGGCGTCAGTGTTTCCAGTGAAAGTAATTCGAGCGAAATAAACAGAAATCATCATCCCAAAGGTCAGATGAACCCAACGAAGAATTGTATTCCAATTCCTTGCCAAATTCATTCCTCTTTTGAGCTCTCTTGGTGTTCTTTCAATTTCGCTTCATATTCTTCTTTGGAAAGACCGTGCCATCCTATACACATTCCAGTTGGTGATCTTCCGCATCCGCATTTACTCATAATATCATATCTCCTTGTCACTGGGAGGTACCGTTCCTATTAATAAGAAAAAGTTCCAAAGCAGAGACCATGGTATCGAGTTTGAAACTGGGTGCTTGATATAATTAAGCAACTTGGTAGCGCTATGCAACCACCTATTTATGTGCAGCCCCTTTGCTTGCAATCACAAGGACGAGAATTCATCGAACTGTTAGGGAAGTCACATGTCCTCAACATGTTGTTTTTCATGTCTCGTACGAAAAAACCAATGAGATTTAATCAACTTAAGCGAGATATAGGCATTACTGCGACCACGCTCGCCCGTCGCTTGGATGAGATGATTAATCAGGGGCTGGTTGATCGAGAAGTTTTTGCTGAAGTTCCTGCAAGGGTTGAGTATGAATTGTCAGAAAAAGGCAGAACGCTGGGGCCAATCCTCAAATCTGTTTTTGAATGGGTTGGAAGCAATAATTCCTAGGGTGATTCAGAAATGAAAGTAATATCGAAATTCAAAGTGACCAAAGGTTACGGTGTATGGAAAAAAGAATTCGAGTCAAACGAAGCCATGAGGCTAAAAAATCACGTTCGAGTCTTAGCTTACGGTCATGAAAACGGCAACGAAAGTAGCGTATACACAGTTTTCGAAATGAATTCGATTAAGGATAAGCAGTTGAAAGATCCTCGTATGATCGAATTTAGAAAGAATGCGGGAGTTGACCACGCCTCGTTGGAAATCATAGCCTTGGTTGAATAATGTCACTGAACCTACCCTTGCTTTCATCAGCCGAGATGAGAG
Organism: Candidatus Poseidoniaceae archaeon; assembly: GCA_949372655.1. Taxonomy (GTDB): domain Archaea; phylum Thermoplasmatota; class Poseidoniia; order Poseidoniales; family Poseidoniaceae; genus MGIIa-L1. The sequence goes on along the minus strand of CASIAI010000001.1, from coordinate 378,335 downwards.
GGTACTCTCTCCCTATCCGTCTAATCAAAGGGGGGCCCTTTGCAACTATTCTTCCTCTTGGCCGGTCTGAACTTGTTCTTCCATTACTACCGAATCTGTCGCAACTGTATCTCCAATTCTTCCTATATTGTCGCCAATTCTTCCAATATTGTAAGTGATTTTAGGCATTACAAATTCTCCTGAAACTAAAAATTCACTCATGGCTATACCAATATTTGACAATGTCTCAGAAACATTATCCTTGTTCGAGCGCCATTGGAAAAAGAAAACTGAATATCTTCAAGAACTCATAGAATAGAATGAATCAAGCAATAATTGGTGCACTTATGCTCCATTCTGCAGTTGGTTTATGCCAATCTCTAAGTTGGTCAGTTTCAAGACGTAGTTGGAGAGTTTCTCCCTGTGAGAACTCAATTTCTGATAGGTCGAAATCTACAACTTTTTCATTACTTCGAAAGGTATCATCAAATAATACTTCTTCAGAAACTACCTCTCCTTGCTGTGTACGCTGTAGAATTACTCTAATGTGACATTCTTGTAGTGGATTTCTCAGGGTACAAGATTCGCTACTTCCATCATGTTCTACTTGGACAAAACCCTGTATGGATTGCACACCAGGGAGTGCTACAAGGTCGATTACAGTATCTTTACCGGTTGGAGCACACGAGCATTCCATATTATCTACCTCGGCAAATGAATCTCGATTTACAGTGACTTCGACTGAAGCAGTTTTAACATCATCAGTACCAATGGATGTTGCAGTAATCAAAAATATTCCAGATGTTTGGAATTGGTGTGTAACAGAATCTCCTGAAGCAGTAGTTCCGTCTCCAAAGTCCCATGTAATGGCTTCTTCCCCGTTTTTAGAATTAAACTCAAATTCATGTAAAACCCATGTTACTTGCTCTTCCTCATCGTTATCACCTTCGTCGATTTCAATTAGAGAATATACATTTGTTCCTTCTTCATTATCTACTTCGACGGAGAAGGATTGCTCGTTTTCAGATGATAAACTTAAGTCTAAGCGTTCTAAAATCACACCGCCAAAGATCCCTGAAACAAATATTAGGGCAGAAATTATAGCAATTAATCTTATGGACATACTCTCAAATCCATCCGTTTGCTTTTGAATGCATGTTTCCTTCTGTATCGAGAATTGGGTGGATTTTGACTATTTTATTTGCCTTTCATACCAATTATTCAATTATGCCGAGCATTTGGCATTTTGCATGGTAGCCGAGACTTTAGAGGAAGAATTGGCAGAACTAGCCGCTTTGGTAGAAGAGGCTGAACGCCTTGGTTTCGACCCATGGCCACCAAGTAAGCCTGATAGGCCTTGGGCCAAATGGGCTCTTGGCTCTTTCATGATCGTACTAATGCTAAGCGCAGTATCAAAGGTACTATTTCGCTTTGTTACCTTCTAAGAAGGTGCGTACATTGGTTGATTGAATTCAATCTCTGCGAGTTAGCAAAGCCGCTCCAAGTAGAGCAAGCATTCCTAAAGCTCCGGTGAAACCAGGAGTCATCATTGGATTTTCATCACTGTATGCATCAGCACTAGTAGAGTATAGACGCAGGTGTGTCCAATCTCCAATAGTTGCATTAGGGTTTATGTGAAGCATATCTCCGTCAGTTAAAGTTCCAGAGTTATCTACATCATGGAACATTATGTCTGAGTCCATTCCAGCGTCACTCAATTTAACAATAAGAACAAATTCTGAGCATACTAAACTTGATTCTGAGCCTCCCAAGTCCATCATTTCATCGCTAGAATCTGGCATGTCTTCATCACAAACCGAAAGAACTGCAGAGTAGTCAGAAAGATCTCCTGCGATAGGTGGTAGGTCTAGGTTACTATCAGAGATCATCCAATCAAGTGAGTTGTGAACTCCATGGTCATCATGCCCATTCATGTCATCGTCATGTTCAGGATCATCTTCAACCATTAAAATTCCACTTTGAGTAGTTGAATTATACTGATACATGACAGTAATACTTTCTCCTTGAGAGAATACCTCAAATGCTTCAGAATCATTCATAGATAGTTCACCTAAAAATTCTAAGCACATATTTGTTGAACTATCAAAGCTCCCCTCATCACATGCAGATTCCTCAGATACGTAGAAGTGATTCCATAATCCTGTTGAATTTGACTCGATTACCGATGTTTCGCACTCTGAACTTTGATCTATACTACTGGTCATACATTCACGGGTTGCAAATTTTTCAGGCATGGTGAATTCGCCTGTTCCAAAGGTATGATTAGTCTCGCCTACTAGCATACCACACATGGAAAAGTCAAGGTCATTTGACATAAAAACATCAGTTATATTTCCATCTGAAGGGGCTAACGAGTAGTTTACAAAGTCGATACAACGCCACACCATTTCCATGTGGTCTCCATGGTTACTGTTTGAGTTGTGGTCTCCATCCATGTGGTCTCCACCCATGTCGTCTCCGTCCATGTCATCACCATGGTTTCCACCCATTGGCATAACACTGAATGGAAGTGCTTGAGTGGTCAAAGCAGACAAGTCTGTATTGAAGTACGCTTCGACCTGTGTATCAGTTAAAATTGTAACAGTTATTGTTTCCATTACATTGGAAGCAGAAACTGAATTGACCTTAAAACTAGAATCAATTACAAATGTGAAAGTGGTTGTGACATTCATGGATGAACCATCTTCATCCATATATTCTTCAGTTACATTGGCAGTAAAAGAGTATCCATTATCTGTTGCTTGTGCTAAAGCATATGTTGAGTTAGTAACATCAAAATCTTCCAAAACATCCTTTGCGTCAACCGGATCTGGCATACCCATGTCCATGTCGTTTCCACCCATGTCATCATCATGCCCATTCATGTCATCGTCATGTTCAGGATCATCTTCAACCATTAAAATTCCACTTTGAGTAGTTGAATTATACTGATACATGACAGTAATACTTTCTCCTTGAGAGAATACCTCAAATGCTTCAGAATCATTCATAGATAGTTCACCTAAAAATTCTAAGCACATATTTGTTGAACTATCAAAGCTCCCCTCATCACATGCAGATTCCTCAGATACGTAGAAGTGATTCCATAATCCTGTTGAATTTGACTCGATTACCGATGTTTCGCACTCTGAACTTTGATCTATACTACTGGTCATACATTCACGGGTTGCAAATTTTTCAGGCATGGTGAATTCGCCTGTTCCAAAGGTATGATTAGTCTCGCCTACTAGCATACCACACATGGAAAAGTCAAGGTCATTTGACATAAAAACATCAGTTATATTTCCATCTGAAGGGGCTAACGAGTAGTTTACAAAGTCGATACAACGCCACACCATTTCCATGTGGTCTCCATGGTTACTGTTTGAGTTGTGGTCTCCATCCATGTGGTCTCCACCCATGTCGTCTCCATCCATGTCGTCTCCACCCATGTTGTCTCCATCCATGTCGTCTTCACCCATGTTGTCACCATCACAGTCATCATCACAGTCATCATCAAGCATATCAGCGACTATTGTAGACCATGAAACAGCGTTGTGCATAACAAATTCATTGTCAGCACTCATGTGAACTATGTGCATAATTGTAGAGTCTGTTCCATCAGGATTAGGCATGACATTTTGATTGATTTTAATATCGATCGGCATTACCATACCTGGTCCCATATCGATGTTTCCAGTCATGGTCACAATTTGAGCAAATCCTGAAGGTGAGAATGCGAGTGTAGAAGTTGAAGCCATGTCATCCATAGATGATGTTGCAGAGGCAGTTACTCCAATTGTATCATTGGCATTCTTAGGACCTTCATCGATAGCCATCATGAAATCCATGATTGCTTGTTCTAGGGCTAATTCTGTTAAGCATGCATCTACATTAGTTGCACTTTCATTATAATTGAATGATGCCTCGTCGTTGCACCCAGGGATACTAACGTTTTCTTTTATGTCATCTTCGATACTTTCAGTACATCCAGCAAGGGCCATGAAAAGGGCCATCACTATTGCAAACTTCTTATTCATATCCGAAGGACGCCGAACCATACCATATAATATGACCGATTCAAGCGTTTTTTTTTATTTTTTACCCTCTATTTGAAAAACATTGGCCATTAGCGGCCTACATAGTCCCTTAGTGTAGCGGTCCATCATGGAGGATTCTGGTTCCCCCGACCTCGGTTCAAATCCGAGAGGGACTACTTTAGTTCAACATCTAAAGACAGCAGTTCCACATATTGAAACAGCATTGTCAGAGATTAAGAATGGTTCGGCTAAGACAGCAGAAATCATCCTCCAAGCATTGAAGGATATCCCCAGTGGTTGTCATATGTTGGCTGAATTCAATCTCTGCGAGTTAGCAAAGCCGCTCCAAGTAGAGCAAGCATTCCTAAAGCTCCGGTGAAACCTGGAGTCATCATCGGGTTTTCGTCAGAATAAGAGTTAGCAGATGATGAGTGTAGTCTAACCGTATTCCAATCACCAGTATCATTGTTGACCATAATCACGTCACCCTCTGAAACAGTACCAGATTCATCTGCATCATAGAAGGTAATTGCTACATTATCTACCATTGCATCAGCAATTGAGAGTTTCATGACATCTTCACCGCAGTCCATCGTTGGAGTATTACTGAGGTCCATGTCCATACTGTCAGAGTCTTCAGTATCTTCCATAGTGCATTGTGCAAGTACGATTGAGTAATCGCTAAATGTTCCTTCCATAGGCATATCCTGTGAACTAGTAATAATCCATCCATACAAACCTTCACGATCATTTTCTACATCGCCTCCATTCTCCTCGTTGATGTCATCATCATCCTCCTCATCATTGGAAAGCATTTCTGCAAGTTCAACAGTATTTAATCCACCACTATTGTCAGTGTCGATTGTGTACCATCCAGAGAGGAAGCCATTCCAATCTTCATCAGACATTTGATGAGATTGATTTTTCCAAAGACCAAATTCACTAGGGCTTACTTCGCCGGATTGATCTAAGTCCATCTCGCAAAGTAGCATAGCAATATTTCCTTCGGGAGATATAATGCTGTAGAAGGAACTAAATTCGACTAAATCAAGTATAGAGTCTGCGTTGTAATCAGAACACATGAAAGCGGAGTCAATAAAGGTCATCCAATCATCATCTCCAGATCCAAAATAATCTGTTGCTTCAGTCAAAGTGATGTTGCCATCTCCAGCCTCATCTTCATTGATTTGATACATATCAGGTTCTTCAACAACTGTTCCACAAAGGGTAGAAAGATAGTTTAGTTCATCAGAAATCCATGAATCATTGAAAGACGCATTACCATTATCGTCATAGACTGTACTGCCGGCATCTACAAAGTAAGCACATTCATATATCCACTCCTCAGATTGATTGTCACTTTGGTCATCATCACCATTGCCATCATCGGAGTATTCGTCTGAACCATCTCCGCAGTCGTCATTTTCATTATTGACTAGATCGTTATGTATTATATTACCATTGTCACAAACGAATTCCTCATCATCTACAATTCCATTTTCATTATGGTCATCATTCAAATCCATCCAGATAAAACCATTATCTTCACAATCGGTTTGGTTTCGAACATAGTCGTATTCTTCCATTATTGTGTCATAGCAGGCAAAATTTTCTGGCTCTTCGGGATCATCATCACTATCTTCGATGCTCTCGTCTTCTCCCATTGAGCAGTCTTCAACGCCGTCGTTCACCTGATATATCCACACTTGGCTTCCATCATCGCAATCAAACGAGTTAATTGGATTGTTATTGCTGTCATACTGCTGTTCGTCAGCACCGTCTTCATAACAATCTTGAAATCCATTATTCACGTCAGAAAAGAGGATTTCATCACCGTTATCACAGGTAAAAGTACGCTCAACATCGGCATTGAACCACTCATTTTCCATATCCTCTGCAACATATCCGTAGGTTTGGTTCAAATTAGCATCGTCTAAGAAACATCCAATTGCACCAGCCTCAACCAAAACATATTCCGAAACGAAAGAATATATCGCGACATGGTAACTATCAGAAGGCCAATTCATTCCGCATTCATCGGTTGAATCCCCTCCAAGTCCGCCAGTCACATTTTCTCCATCGCTTTCGACAGCTAAGTTAAACACGTTGGCAAGATCAAAACCAGGTTGGTTGTGATAACCAGATTCAGCATCAACATAATCTTGAGCAAACATCAAAGCTTCAGCATTCGTACCTGTAGAACTGCTTTCATGGTCATCATGATCACTATCCATGAGGTAAGTAAGTAAATCTTCAAGTTCATCTAAGTCAAGTTCATCAGTATCATCATAATCATAATCTTCGAATAATTCGGTAAAGGAATCTATCTCATCTTGACTCAATCCTTCACCAATTTCGTCATTACTTGTTTCATTCCAAAAATCTATCCATTCGTCTAGACTCAACATTCCGTCTGCATCATCATCAGCAGTATCCATGAAGTTTTCAGTATCTTCCGATACTTCATCACCATGGTCATCAGGACCATCATCTTCATGGTTAGGCTCATCAGACCAGTCTCCACAGTCGTCATATCCATCATCATAATATTCGTAGTCGATTTCATTGCCATTGTCACACAAAAACATATCATCATCTGTATCACTCAAGACTATTCCAACCATTATGCCACTGCTAGTGTCATGGTTGTATGCATAAAGGACTTTTATGTCGGAGATTTCAAAACTTTCATCATATGACCAAATCATCATATTGCTATCACTTTCAGTGACATTGATTCCGATTGCTGTAGTACAAGTATTGTCTTCTGAGTTATGAATTCCATCACAATCTGAATCAACTTCCATTTCTTCAACGTGGTATAAACTGTTATTCATCCAGTAGTGATTCAAAGCAACCATGTCATCAGCTGGACTATCTGAGTCAGTGACCCAAGAGGTTATATTTGATAACATCAAATCATACCAGTCTAGGCTAACATCCATACCAGCAAACATATCTTCCTCGGAAGCAATATCGTTGCCGCTTAAATCACAGTAACTTTCTGAGTTCATTGTGGTTCCATCTGACCCACTTTCCATATCATCTTCTGACTCCCACTCTTCTGTCATCCATAGGCCACCAGCAGCTTCACAATCGTCTTGGTTATTTGGATGGTCACTTTGGTCATCTGAGCCGTCATTACCATTTCCTTCTTCACCACTCATGTCACCATCATCATGGCTGAATTCATCAGATCCGTCTTGACAGTCCTCATATCCATCATTGACCCAATCTTCTTGAATTTCTTGACCATCATCACACATCCACATTACTTCACCATAATTTTGGTCAATTAGGGAAACAGTAAATGGAAGAGCATGGTATGGTAGAGTATAGTCAATATCAAGATATTTCATTGAGGTGACATCATCAAGAATAGTAACTGATGAAGTTGTGGTTTCTTCACCCATAGTTTCGATCATATTCAATGATTTGACCTTAAAGTCCATTCCAAGAGCAAAGGTCATAGTCAGTGAGTATCCCATTCCATCGTTCAACGTTGTTGAGAAAGAGTATCCGCTATCGGTGGCCAAGCCTGCTTCAAATAATGCAGTAGAAGGGTCAAAACCGTCAGGGATTTCAACGCTAGGTAAATCCATGTCGCCAGTGCCATCATCGCCCATATCACTATCGTCATCGATTACCGCACCTAAATGACGTGTATCATTAGCAGTATTTGCCCAATTTGGAGATTCTCCAAAATCATCAGAACAATACCACATTCCGTTTTGTGAATCTAGTTCGCACAAGTACCACCAATCGTCAAATCCGTCAGTTCCATCTTGATTATACTCGGAGCAATACCATCGTGTGTCAGTATCCTCTCCTTCCCATTCACAGTATGAAAAAGTATTCCAGTCTACATCATTATCGGAAATATCATCTGAAGTGTCATCATTGCCATCATCGTCGTTCATGTCAATGCTGTTAAACGAAGTGAAATCTGTAGCACTGTTCATTAGCATTTGGGCTCCATTGTAGTCGACCTGCATCAAAGTAGTTCCGTCAGATGCAGAGGTGATGAGTTGAGACTGTGACCACACTGGTATCTCCATGTTTAGTTCCATACTCATGTATTGGCCAGTTGGGCTAGAAACTCTAACAGAAGTCCAGTCTAAATTTTGGCCTTCCATGCTTCCTGAACCTTCCATTGACATTCCCATCATTTCATCTGGTCCAGGTCCATTATCCAGCAGGTTGATAAAATTAGTAACCGAATCTTTCAGAACCATTTCAGTCAAACAGGCATTATTATTTGAAGCATCTTTATCATAATTGTAGGCTGTTTCGTCTGCATTGCAGCCAGGGATTTCAACGATTTCATCGACGATTTTTTCGACTTCATCATCGGTTAAATCCATACATCCAGCTAGAACAATCGAACATGCGAAAAGCACTGCTAATATTTTCTTCATCGTCTATCCCTTGAACCGTCGGCTAATAAACCAATTGTTCCTAATTATTAATGCTAAAAATGCTTTAAATTGGAAGAAAACAAATCATTGATGTCTAGATTTGTTAATTTAGCGGCCCATAATTGAAGTTATCACCTCGATCGGTTCAAATCCGAGTGGGACTACTATTAAAATTCGTGACTTTCGTATTTTTTAGACACTTCTTCTTCAGTTCCAATTGTAAAACCAGTCACCATTTGCATAGCTTTTCCATAATTTATTATGCCGGAGTATTCTTGAATTTTCCCATAAAGACAAACCCTTATCCTAAATTTACAAGACCTCTTAGTTTTTCTTTTCCTGTGATGTTTGTAGAAATGAACTCCTACTTTGTAAGTGCCAATAGGTGGATTAGAAGTCCAAACAACATTCTCTACAGGTGTTTTGCTAACTGGCTTCACATTCATGTCCACGTCTAATTCGCCTCCACATTCACTATTTTTATTATTGAAATATATTCTTTCCCCAGATGGACAAAATAGATGCAAATCAAGGTCATTATAATCATCCCAAGCAAGCGAGACTTGAACCGAACCACTTTTTCCACCCTCACGTTCAAGACGTTGGTCTAAGTCATCGTCCTCAGGTGGAGAATCTTCAACAATTATCCCTGAACCAATCATTTCCCTTTCAACAAAGGTAGCATGCTCCTCTAATTCTTCATCGTTTTCTTCAATCCATGATTCTCTGATTCCGAGTTCCATAACTCGTTCATCTTCGTCAAATTCGTCTCCCCTCCCTGGGTGTTCGACGAGTAGTTCATCATCAATTAATTTTAATTCAATAATATTCTCATTTCTTGAGTTATCTCGAGTCTCCCACTCGCCATAATCCTTCTCAGTTATTTCTTCTATCTGCTTTGTTCTAATTACCGGTGGTATTTTGGAATCTCCTTCATGGAAGACTCTGGTTTTCGAATGAACTACCGTTGTAGTATCGTGATTTTTCAAAACAGGCAAATCTGGCGCATATTTTTTCCTCAATGCTTCACGAAGTAATCTTTGATTACGACGTTTAACTAATCGATATAGAACGAAAGCCAAACTTCCAGCACTTATGCTAGAAATAGCCAAGACTCCCGGCTCCATGGGTAAATTGAATCAGTTCTCCTTTATTGGACATTGGGTGAAAATCCCGTAATTATCCCATAAAGGCTGAGTTTATTTCATCCAATACGCTTTGACTAGGCCTCAATTCTTCATCAGGTACATCGATAAGGGCTTTCTCAATTAACCCGAGGTCTTCTGCTAGTGATGCCTTAGTATTATCAAAATACAGTAGCCCAGTTACGTGCTTTGCGTCAGATTCTGCATTGTGAAGAGCCGTCAGAGCCGCCACGGCATCTGCTGGGTCATGTTCCTCTGAGATGGTTTCTAGTCTAATTGTAGAACCGTCATGTAAAGTGATATCTCGGTAATGGCCTTCGGGAACTTCAACCTCTGTGATTGGGTTGAAGTGAGGTATATAGTCAGCCATGTGGAGAGTGATCTCATTTTCTTTTACATATCCATAAGACTTCATAGATTCATCGTTATTATTGAAAGTGACACAAGGGCTAATTACATCGATAAGTGCAAATCCTTTATGCGACATAGCAGCCTTAATCAATGAATTCAATTGTTTCTTAGAGCCGGAGAAAGAGCGAGCAACAAATGTACATCCCAGATTTATTGCCAAAGCACAAAGGTCGATAGGCTGAGTCTTATTGATTGGGCCTTTCTTCTTTTTAGAACCAATATCTGCAGTTGCAGAATATTGTCCTTTTGTCAATCCATAAACACCATTATTTTCGATAATATAAACCATATCCATATTTCTTCTAATTGCATGAATAAGTTGTCCAATTCCTATAGATGCCGAATCTCCATCACCTGAAACTCCAATGTAGAGTAAATCCTTGTTGACAGCATATGCGCCAGTGGTTACCGATGGCATTCTTCCGTGTACTGTATTGAATCCATGTGACTTCCCTAAGTAATATGCAGGTGTTTTCGAAGAGCAACCAATTCCAGACATCTTAGCGATTCTGTGAGGCTCAATGCCGCTTTCCCAAGCAGCAGTTACTATCACGTTAGAAACTTGGTCGTGACCACAACCAGGGCAGAGTGAAGATTTTCCACCAGTGTAACTGTCTTTCGGTTCATTAATGACATTGAGTTTCACTGCTCTTGCAGGGCGTTCGGGTTTATCGCTCATTGGTTCACCTCCTCTAGTTTAGCAAGAATTCTATCTGCATAGATTCTAGCTCGTGGTGGCATTCCATCACTGTACGCAACAGAATGAACACGAGATACAAGGTTGTTTGGTAATTCCTTACGAAGTATTCCATATAGTTGTCCATCTCTATTTATCTCAAGAATAATTGTGTGCTCATGTCTTTCGACGAAGTTTACTATTTCGCTGTGAGCTGGTAGTGCTCGAATACGACACTGACTAACTTTTAATCCTGTACTTTCCAATAAATCATCGATTTCTTGTATTGTATTTTCCATACTTCCAAGGTATATGATTCCAATTTCGCATTCTTTCTCTTCTCTCAAAATTGGCGCAGGGAGATTATCTCTTGCTCCCTCGATTTTATTCTTTAGACGGGTCATGAGGGCCAAATAATCTTCAGGCTTTTCAGAATAAACCCCTTTTGTATTGTGGCCAGTTCCTCTGTAAAGAATAGGTGCCATTCCCGAGCCAGGCAATGTTCTGTAAGGGATTCCGTCACCATCAACATCGAGGTATCGGCCAAAGTCTTCAAACGCATCAAAAGTTTTCTGGTCTCTTACAACCTTGCCTCTATCCATCGGTTCGCTAGGATACTCAAACCCATTACAGGCCCAACGATTCATACCTAAATCAAGGTCACTCATTCCAAAGACAGGTGTTTGATATCTTTCAGCATAGTCAAAAATTCTCCAACCAAATTCAAAACACTCTTCGACAGTTCCAGGAATCAATACAATATGTTGGGTATCTCCATGACTTCCTTCATAGAGCATTGCAATATCTGATTGTTGAGTACGAGTTGGCAAACCAGTTGACGGTCCAACTCTAGTAACGTCCCAAAACACCGATGGGATTTCAGCAAAGTACCCTAGTCCAATGAATTCTTGCATTAGAGAGATACCGGGTCCGGATGTTGCAGTCATACCTCTACCTCCAGCCCAACCTGCTCCAAGTACCATTCCAGCAGCAGCTAGTTCGTCTTCTGCTTGAATTATAGAACAGTTTGTTGAACCTTCTTCATCAGTTCGAAGTTTTGGACTCCAAGCAATAATTCCTTCAGCGATTGATGAGGAGGGAGTAATTGGGTACCAAGCCAACATTTGAACACCGCCAAAATGCGAACCTAAAGCAACTGCTTCATTTCCATCAATAAAGAATTGTTTTGATTTCCTTTCACGTGCTTCTATTGTGTAAGGGTCTTTCTTTTCTAGATTCTCTCGAAAATAATCTCTCCCAAGTCCTAGGGCAGTAATATTAAGTTCAATAGCGGTATCTTTACCTTTGAATTGTTTAGCTACCGAGGCTTCTAAAACCTCTTGATCGATTCCAAGAACCTCTGCTAATGCGCCAACATAGATGATATTTGTAACTAATTTAGCAATTTTAGGATTTATTTTTCTTGCTAAAGCAGACATAGGTATTGGATAAGAAACTACATCTTCTCTTGTCATCTCTTTCTTCGCATTCTCGTTCCATATGACAACACTTCCGGGCTCTAAAGACGCTAAGTCTTCGTCCCAAGTCGCTGGATTGACAAGAACTTGGATGTGATTTCTATCTCCAGGTGCTTGATACCCCATATCTGATAATCTAACGATATACCAAGTCGGTAGTCCGGAGATATTTGAAGGAAATAGATTCTTTCCGCTTGCAGGTACTCCCATATCAAATATTGATTGAAGTAGAATTAAATTTGCAGATTGTGAACCTGTCCCGTTTGCTGTGGCTATATTGATGGTGAAATCATTGGCAATGGCTTCCATTGTGTTTTTCTCCTAGGGTTATTTGGTGTCTATTCCGGCCCTATGTTCTTTGCGTTTCGCATACACTCTTTGAACATGTTGATTCATTTCTTAGAATATTGAGTTCATTTTTAGATAGTGAAACTCAAAAAAGGATTGGTACTCGCAGGGTCATGGCCGATGAAAAATTAAGAGACGCTTGGACTAAGTCTGAGAAGGTCTTAGCCAAAGGAAATGCAAAAGATTCACTGAAGATTCTTCGTGACATAGACCCTGATGGAGAAAATGCTACCACTCTTAGAATTGCTGGAGAAGCAACATGGTCGCTTGCTAGTGCAAGTTCTTCAAAGTCTGAATATCGTAAAGCGGCTTCGTTACTGAGGGACTCGGTCAAGAAAGATCCAAGGGATAAAAAGGCAAATAATTCATATAACTCCATACTAAATGAGATGCAAGATAAAAGAATCAAGGAAACAACACTTCCTCGATTGGTGAATGATGGGACACCTACTTTTGCTGGTATTATCGCTTTATTTGCGTCGATTATTCTAGTATTACTTGTAGTCAAAGCTGCTTCTACAACAACCTCTGACTTAGCGACAGAAGCAACATTAGAATTGTCATGGACCAATACCGACGGCACTCAAAGTACTGGGACTGTTGTAGTTGAATTATACTCCGAAGATGCTCCAATGCATGTTGAAAATTTTGGTATACTAGCCGAAGAAGGTAATTATGATGGAACAGTATTTCATCGTATAATTTCGAACTTCATGATGCAAGGTGGCGATTTCACGAATGGTGATGGTTCTGGAGGACATGCTGGTAAATTCTTTGGCTATTGTAATGGTCAAGAAGCAGATTCTGCGGGTGATTGTCTTATGAAAGACTATACAGTGCCAGATGAAGCAGATAATGGTCGTACTCATGCTCCTTATGCTCTTTCAATGGCTAAAACAAATAATCCACACACAGGTGGTTCACAATTTTTCATTGTAGATCCTGAGGCAGTTGGCCAAGATGGTTCGCCAGGAACTCCTCATCTAGATACGGAGTTCACACAGTATTTGGTGAAGTTACCAGTGGCTTTGAGCATATTGATGCTATAACCGCACTCTGTGATAACAGTCAAAACTGTCAAAATGATAAAACTCCTCAAGATGTTGTACTAGAAAGCGTAACCACTAATCTGGAAAATGATTCTTGGTGGAAATTCTGGTAATGATGAATTTGCCCCCAAGGGTTTTATTCATAGACATGCGGCTACTCGGCTAAGATATGGCGACATTAGACCCTTTTAATTCAAAAAGAGAATTATCAGTTGGTGGGCATTATTATTCTTTAGATGGCTTGGATGAAAATGGAATTGATACAAGTAAACTACCTTATTCAATTAGAATTCTTCTCGAAGGTGCTCTAAGAGGTAATGACGGATTTTTAGTAAGTGAAAAAGACATTCGAAATATTGCTAATTGGCAACCTGATGGTGAGCGTGGAGAAATACCATTTAGACCATCTAGAGTGATATTACAAGACTTTACTGGCGTACCAGCGGTTGTAGACCTCGCTGCTCTTAGAGATGCTATGGTCGAAATGGGTGGTGACCCTGAGAAAGTAAATCCACAAGTTCCAGTCGACCTTGTAATTGACCATTCTGTACAAGTCGATGTATCGGGTTCACATAGTGATGCACTGGAATTGAATTTAGATATTGAATATCACCGTAATATGGAAAGATATACATTCCTAAAATGGGGTCAAAAATCGTTGAAAGATTTTCAAGCAGTGCCACCTTCAAGAGGAATTGTACACCAAGTCAACTTAGAATTCTTAGCAAGCGTTTCACGCCAAGAAGGTGGAATATGGCTGGCTGACACCTTGGTCGGTACAGATTCACACACTACTATGGTCAATGGTTTGGGCGTACTAGGTTGGGGAGTTGGAGGTATTGAGGCAGAAGCAGTAATGCTTGGACAGCCGATTTACATGCTTGCTCCAGATGTTGTAGGTGTTAGACTGGTTGGTAAATTAAATCCAGGAGTTACAGCAACAGATATGACTCTTAGAATTGTTGAAATTCTTAGAGAGCACGGAGTTGTAGGTAAATTCGTAGAATTTTTCGGTCAAGGGATGATTGCATTATCCTTAGCAGACCGTGCAACTATTGCCAATATGGCTCCTGAATATGGAGCCACATGCGGTTTCTTCCCTATAGACGATCGGACATTAGAGTACCTAAGGCTGACTGGTCGTGAAGAAACTCACGTTCAAGGGGTTGAAGCATACAGTAAGGCCCAAGGAATTTGGTACTCGGCACAAGATGAAGAGAAATCTTATACTGCATTATTAGAGTTGGACTTATCTACAGTAAAACCCGCACTAGCTGGGCCAAAGAGGCCACAAGATAGAGTGGATTTATCGAATATGAAATCACATTTTATCGATTCATTAACCTCTCCACTTGGGCATCAAGGCCACGGCTTGAAGCAGCAAGATTTGTCAAATAGTGCTATTATCGAGAATGATGGAAATAAATATGATTTGAACCATGGTGATGTTGTAATTGCAGCAATTACTTCTTGCACCAATACTTCAAACCCCGGAGTAATGCTTTCTGCAGGATTATTGGCAAGAAAGGCAAGGGCAAAAGGCTTGACAGTGAAGCCTTGGGTTAAGACCTCACTCGCTCCTGGAAGCCGAGTTGTGACTGAATACTATCAGGCTACAGGTCTAGAAGAAGACCTCAATGCGATGGGCTTCAATGTTGTAGGCTATGGATGTACCACTTGTATAGGGAATTCAGGACCACTTCCAGAAGAAATTGACAATGCTATTGACGAGTCAGGTTTGATCGTAGGCTCAGTGATTTCAGGTAATAGGAATTTCGAAGGCAGGGTTCATAGTAAAGTGAAGGCATCATATCTTGCGAGTCCACCTTTGGTTGTGGCCTATGCTATAGCAGGTAATTTAGAAATCGATTTGGATAACGAGCCGCTTGGATTCTCGAGTGATGGTTCTGCTGTTATGTTGAGCGATATTTGGCCATCTGAAGAAGAAATAAAAGAAGCTCTTTCGGTGATTACTCCTGATATGTTTATCCAGCGATATTCCGATGCCATGAATGAACCTAGGTGGGATGGAATACCTTCTGAACCAAGCCCACTTTATTCTTGGCAAGACGATTCTACATACATCCGCCTACCTACCTTTTTCTCTCAACTTTCAACCAATCCTGACCCGATTTCATCTATTTCTGATGCTAGAGTTTTACTCAAACTCGGAGACTCGATTACAACAGACCATATTTCTCCAGCTGGTTCTTTCCCTGAAGATGGTCCGGCAGGTAGATGGTTAGTGGAAAGAGGTGTAGAAAAAGAGGACTTCAATTCCTTTGGAAGTAGAAGAGGTAACCATGAAATCATGATGAGGGGTACATTCGCTAATGTAAGGATAAGAAATCAGATGGCTCCAGGTACAGAAGGGGGATATGCTATTCATCCAGATACGGGGGAAGTGACATCAGTTTACGAAGCAGCACAAGCCTATCTTGGTGCTAAAGTCGTTCTAGCAGGCTCCCAATATGGAACAGGTTCGTCTAGAGATTGGGCGGCTAAAGGTACTTACTTACTGGGGGTAAAGGCGGTAATAGCAACCTCTTTTGAGAGAATACATCGCTCAAACCTTGTAGGGATGGGAGTGCTACCGATGACTTTCAAAGAAGGCGAATCTCATGAATCATTGAAGTTAGATGGAACCGAGTTATTTTCGATACCAGTCAATGATGACGTTAAACCGCTAGAAATGCTTACTGTGACTGCAACTCGCAGCGACGGAACGGCAATTCAATTTGAAGCACAAGTACGCTTGGACACTCCAGTGGAAGTAGAATATTACCGTAACGGCGGAATCCTCCACACAGTCCTAAGGCAACTTGCCCAGTGATGAATCGTCACCTTGAAGTTTAAGAGTTCTTACCACTCTTTATGGCGGGTCTAACAGGTTATGTTCAATACCGATTTAGGTCGGATGAGCAGGATACCAATATTTTACTTAGAGGCGAGGCCGAATGGGTCAGTCGAAAGGTAGACGAGTTAGGTTTGACCGGTTTGGGTTGGACAATGCCATATGGGCAAGATTCGACCGAGAGCAAACCAAGTAGTTCTACTAAGACCAAGTCTAAAGCTAATATTTCGATAGAAGAAGAACCTCTTGGAGACAAGCCTTCTGATATGGGTCCAACTCCCGACCCAAGTAGAATACCAGTTGTTAGACGTCCTATAGGCCAATTGGATTTGAGTAAGGAATTGCGTATGCTAGGGATAGAGAAGCCAATACGACCTGATATAATTGAATTGATGGAAATTTTTTCTAACATGGATACACCAAGGCCGGTTCAAGGTCCAATGAGTGTAGATCCTATGGCGGAAGCTTGGCTTCGTGAGTTATTGACAGTTGTTGTTAGGGAGTATGGTACAACGGCTCTAAAGACCCAAGATATCGAGGAAATTGCAAGTAAAAAACTAGGTAATCGGGAAGGTACTTCTCTAGAGGTCTGGTTGGACTCTTTATTCTCTGCAGGAAAACTAGTAAAAGTTCACGGTCCTGATGCTATTGCTTGGGGTCCTTCTCCTAGATGGCTCATTGGAAAAATATAACTTGAACCTTTTTTTCCCGTTTTTCTCTTGGCGTTTATTTTAATTAACCAAATCACGCTACTGCGGGGCTACCGCGATATTTTGTTCTAAACCTAAGAGCAAAGGAATTAAAGTGCAAGTAAACTTGGCACGGAGAGTGATGATGATGTTAAACGAAAGCAATCTCTTCAAAGCCCGCGCCCGAAGCATGTTTCTATGTATGCTAATGGTTTTATCAACAACCGCTGCAATTGCATCAACTGCCAGTGCATCTCAAGCAAGGTCGTATACTACAAATCGTGACCCTCATGATGTCGCTATCGGCGATTTCAATTGTGATGGATTCAATGATATAGCCGTTGCAACCGATGGAACTCACACGATTTCCATTCTTTGGAATGACGGTTTTGGTGATTTCAGTGAGCGCCAAGACATTTGGGTTACTGCAAATCAAAGTAGAAATGCTGACTGGGATGAATTTTCGAATGTTCAATTTATTGAAGTTGGGGAATTTACTGGAGACGGTGCAACAGATATCGTAATCTTCCAAAGAAATAATCCGTTTAGAACAGACGACAATGGCGCTCCTGATGGACAACCTGGTAACGTCACCATTATCGAGAATGGTGGATGTAATGAGAAGACATGGGACATTGGTGCACGTTTCACTCACTTTTGGGCATGGGATTTAGAAGTTAGCGATCTTAATCAAGATGGTAATGATGATGTTATGGTTCTTGACCTTCAAGCAGATATTACTACACAAAGAGTAGTTTCCTACTTGGGCCCGATCACTTCAAGCACTCAAGGTGTAATTACAAACCTAGGCCCTTCTCAACAAAATACTTACAGAATTTTTACTTCTGGTGACTGGGGAGAATCCCAAGTTGGTGGAGGAATAGGCGGTGGCGGCCAATGTTTGGATAACGACGTTTGGCTACTGCGTACTGAAGGACTAGATTACAGTACGGGCCAAGTTACAAACCCTGGTAATGATGACAACGTTTCAATAATTGAATTTAATTGTCAAACCAATTCATTCCCCTTAACCTACACATTCAGTACAACACCTGGGCCAGGTGAGCACGTTGTTAACATGCAAACACCTTCTTCTCAAGCACTGAGTGTAGGTGATATGGACGGTGATGGAGTGATTGACGTTCTTGCTCTAAATGACGAGAATATCGAGAATGTAACTTATGTGACCTCTTCTGCAGTTGGTACGTGGAGTAATCCTCAACTGGCATACTTTGGTCCTTACATCTCATGGACTGTGACAGTCGCTGACCTTAACGGCGACAATGAGCCTGACTTTGTCAACCCTACAATTGCTTACCAACAGAATTCAACCGACTCTGCTGGTGGTTCTAGTTCTAATTTCTTCTTGAACTATCCAACTTCTATTCAAGTAACTCTTTCTGATGGAAATGGTGGCCATTTGAGTCCGCTATCATATGCAGCTGGAAGAAGACCCCACATCGCTGAAGTTGCTCAAATGGCAGGAGCGGCTAATTCTGCACCTGATATTGTTGTAGCTCACAAGAATTGGGCTTTCGGCGGATGGAGAGATAATTTCGGATGGGAAGGGCAGTATGATACAATTTCAGTAATTGAAATGGATAGTAGAGACTTGTCAGTATCTGGAATCGAAATCGACCCTGTTGACCGATACTTCGGTATTGTCGGTGAAGGAACAAGAGATCTGAATGTAACAGTCACTAATACTGGAATGGATATTCTGAACGGTCAGAGTGCTCAACTAGACGTTGAACTGAAGGTAGTTGACCAATTAAATTCAACAAATCAAACAGTTTATGCTATGGATTGGGATTCTCCAGAGAATAAAGCCGGTTGCGGTGGATGTAATTGGGAGTATGATGACTATGTTGATGGAACTCATCACTGGTTTGAAGAAACAAATCATTCTTCTGGAACAGGAACAGACCCTGATGAATCACAATCTGAATTTTCACCAAGTTACCTAAATCCAACTGATTTCATGTGGTCTGGAGAAACTAAGACCAACAGTACTGGTGGAGAATGGACTGGATATGGAAAGAACTGGGACGAAGCAATGGTCTTGACAGATGTTGACTTGTCCGGTTCAGACCGTGCTTTCATGAGTGTTGAATTATATCAAGACCTAGGTTTTGGAGCACTTGGTAGTGCAGATACTAATGGCTTTGTTGTCGGAAATGTCTGGGATGATATGGCAATGATTGAAGTTGGCAGTGAAGAAAATGGTTGGGACGTAATTAGTTGTCCTGTAACCGCTTATCTAAACGGAGCATGTCTTTCTGGCGACTCAATATGGGGTGGCTTTGACTTGGATAGAGCTTACAAAGAAAATGCTTTAGGCGCATATGCTGAAGGGTTGTACTACTATGGAATTTATTCTTTCAATACCTATTATGGATGGAATAACTTTACAGATGAAGGATTTGGAACTTTTGATTTGAGTCCTTGGGCTGGAGAAACAGTTGATATTAGATTTAGATTTAGAACTGGCTTTGAAGGTTCGATTTCCGATGATAATGAAAGTCTTTGGACTGGCAACGACGGATATGCTGTTGATAATTTGACGATTACTAAACAAAATACTGCTTTCCGTCCAAATGCTCAGACGCAACAAACTCAAATTAATCTACAAAACTTAGGTCCCGGTCAAGAATACACTACATCTATTCAAGCTGATTTCTTGAATGATACTACTTACAGAATATCTGCTACTTTGTCCAATAACGCTTGGGATGAACAGAATATCAATGATGAAATTGTCACTTATGTGACGCCGTTCAATCTCTATGACCCGACTTTGGAATCTATCGATTACTTCTCACCAGGTGGGTTGTATGCTCAAGGAACATTCCCAATTTCAGCAACTACCAACAACTGGGGTAATACTGCAGTAGATTTCGATGTTACAGCGACAGTATTCACTGCTGACCCTTCTGATGTTAATTGTGGTACCCCATCATCGGTATGTACAATTACATTCGATAACAGTACAGATGGAACTCGATATACTGAGAGTAATAATCCAAAGGGTCAAAAATATAATGATTCACAACTCTGTCCTAGTGAGTTGACTTTCAACAATGATGCATATTGGTTTGGACATCCATGTTCCTCCAGCACTGGAGTTAATGGATATGGCGATGCTTGGGAGAATGAAACATTGACAGTAACCAATATTGATATGGAGAACCTTTCTGGTGATTTCGTCTCTTTGAATTTCGAATATTATGCAGATACCTTCTATGAAGTTGATTCGCAAGGAAACATAGATCCAAGTGATTACATGGCTCTAATTGTGGATTATACGAATAATGGTAAAACTAACGAAGCGGTAATTTATGGTCAATGGAATGATTATAATGAAGACGGAACTTGTCAAGTTGACCAAGATAATAACGGAATAGTTAATGCTTCAGAACCAATAGATAATGCAGAGATTTCTTTAATTGGAGATTCACGTAATACAGATGGTCTATCTGGCAACTGGCCATTATTCTTCAATTCTGATGAATTGAAAAAGACAGTAAGTATAGATTTAACTCACCTGTATGTCTATAATACAACATCAGCAGATTCTTCCGATTGGGGAGTAGAATGTCTTTCTCTATCTGGGAACCAAGTGGATTTGAAATTCGATTTCTTTTCTGATGATGATGGAAGAAATGGTATTAATGATGGATTTAGAGGAGTTGGTATAAACAATATCACAATGAAAGAATTTACTTTCGTAGAGGATAATAGCTACACAATCTCTAGAACTGATGTTGATGCAGGAGATGTTTCTACAGATTTGATTTCCGAGCATGAATTCTTCTCTGGAGTTTACATGATTGAGGTGGAAACAGTATTCGATAACTCTACTGTTGGAAAGCCTTGGTTTAATGGCAATGAAATCAATACTGCAAATAATATCAAGAGAGTAATCTTCGATGTTAGGTCTGTTGATATTTCTTTGAGTAAGCCTATCGGTGTTCTCGATTGTTTATCTGATTCTAAGATGAACTGTGTACTACCTATTGACCAATCATTAACCCATTCATGGGATGTTAGAGCAACCAATGGTGTACTAGAAGGTGAATATATATTCTACATGGAAATTTACGATGAAACCACCAATTCACTGGCTCACACTGTAACTGCAGGACCTGCTCAAGAATTGATTGCAAGCCAAGTTGTTGACCTTTCATTCACGCCTTGGAATGGATACCAAGATGGACACACATACAATATCAGTTATCGTGCCGAATTAGAAGACGGAACATCGTCCGGGACTCCAAGATACTTCCATGCAACATTTGCAAATAATATCGATATAGCAATACTTTCCGATAAGACAGATGGTACCTCTAGAATTGTAGAAGACCTGATGATCCTTGGTAAATCATATACACGATTTTCAATTAATGATTGGGATGATTACTTCAAAGGAAACTGGTTTACTCATTATGATAAAATTGTTTTGCCTTGGCAAGACACTTCCGCAGCTAGTGATTCAGGGGATGACAAATATTATCTGAGACTTTCTGAGAATGATGATAGTACTATTGATAGAAAGCAAATCTTAACTGCATTCATGCAGAGTGGTGGAACTATACAAGCACACTTAGCCCCTCATGGAAGTCAAATTTATGGCTCATCCAGTTCAGTTGGAAATAGATTGCCTCTCGACTTAACAATTGGTGATAGAAAGACGCAGTCAACTCAAATCACTTACAGTAACACGGAAGTTTATGACCCGTACCACCCTATAATGAACGATATTTCTGAACTAAATAATTTTGCAATATTCGAAGGAATCAACAGCGGAAATGCTGTAGCAACATCTGCTTTAGAAGCAGGTTTAGCCACTGAACAGGCAGATTGGGCTTCGGTTTGTACTGGTAATTTAGGTAATGCGGAGTTCCAGCCGATAATTCAAGTTTCAGATAGTCCGGGAGATGTACTTGTTGGGCTATGCAGTTATGGTCAAGGTGGAATGATTATATCTACTATTGACGTTGAATTTAATTCAGAGAATGCTACAAGCTCTACATTCCCATTACTGAAGAATATGCTTCTGCACCAGGTTAATGATTATCCTAATCCATTCTCTAAACAAAGAGAGGGTACAGATATTCTAATCAACGGCCAAAAGCCATTGGATTCTCTAGGACAAGGTTATCTTACCCATTACATGAAGAGTAATGCAGAAGTAACATTCAGTTATCAGTCAGATGCCACAGTTAGTTTAGTAACTGATTGGGTCATTGAAGGACCAACTTCTTGGGATGGTTCATCCCTTGCGGCTGGACAAAAGGAACACTTTATTCCAGATGTAGGAACAGTTCCTTTTGATACAGAGATTTCACCAGTTGTCAATTTCTGTAAATCCATTGGAACTCAAGGTGCTTGCAAGCAAGATGTCCAATGGACAGTTACCCTCTGGCTCCATGATGAAGATGGACATTCGAGGCAATTATCAGTTGTAGTCGAAACTGATGATTCTAATGCAGACGAATTCGAACCAGTCTCTGATGCCTTTGTTGAAATGAGGGCAGAGTACTCGGATAATATTGATCTGATTGGAAGTTCTGGTTCAAACAACGAATGGGATAAGTATAGAATAGTTCTTGATGAAGATGGACAAGTTCCAATTTACTTTAATGCATCAGGGTCTTATGACGAAGATGCCCCTGAGGGAAGTACAGGAATCAAGACTTACAAATGGGAAGTATTCTATGATAAGGCTCAAGATGCAGTCTTCTCAACCAATGCTAATACTTACACGCAGTCTGCGGCTAGTCAAGGTATTTGGACATACACCTTTGGTGGGTTTGGAGTTGATAGTGATGGAGTCTCATATGCTGGAGAGAATTTAACAGTGGACGAAACTACTGGAGCAATTACTCAACCAATCAAGGTCAAACTAACAGTATTTGATGAGGCTGGAAATTGGGATGATGATATGGAGATTTACTTTGAAGTATTACCTCAAGGGTTTGGAGATATTGCACCTGAAATACAGTTAAACGGCTGGGAGAATGTAGATGGATTCAATGAATCTAATTTCACCCTTACTGGAAGTATTCTTTCTGGCTCTGATGGCGATGTGTTTGTAGAAATCGCCCTCAATAACGACTTATTCACTGCATCTGGTTCAGATAGAATTTCTGCTAAAACAGATAAAACCTTAATTGTGGTCAGCGAATTATCCAATAGTGATACATTCGAACTTAATTTGAATATGGATAGTTATTATACTAACCAATCTGAGGTAATCACAGTTTACATATTTATCTATGAATTTGATACTAAGTATGGTAATGAAAAGCGATGGACTGATAATGATTATGGAATTCCTACAAGTATAAAATTAACTTTACCGATATGTAGAGGTGAAACAATTCCAAATGAAGTTCTACTCGATGATGCTGACGGTAGATGGATTTTCATAGGCGGACAATGCCAGTATGAAGGTGATTGGAAGTTTGAAAACGGACAATGGATTGAACCTTCTTCTGATAACTCAGGAGATTCAGCAGAAAGCGGTTCAAGTGCTCTATTACTTGGTGGCGGGGCTCTAATTCTCATCGTGATACTTTCGCTAACTTTCCTCTTCTTGAAGAGAAGTGATTCTGAAGGAATGGATGGAATGGTCAAAGACTTCAGTGCAGCAGGTGCGTATCAACAAGACCCTGTTGAACAATATGTCCAACAATTGATCGCTCAAGGTTACCCTGAAGAAACTGCAAGAGCCTATGCTTCTCAGTATGCTGACCAAGCGGGCGGTGCTTCAACAACTGCTGCTGTGGCTACTGCTCAACCAGCTACTGCTTCTAATCCAGCAATGGATGCAGCCTATCAGCAATACTACCAACAGTTCATTTCCCAAGGGTATGACCAACAAACAGCAGCAGCATATGCTCAGCAATATGCAGCCGCTTACATACAGCAACAAGGATAGTAGCACTAATTTTGTTAATCTCGCTAATATTGTATGGCGAGTAGCATCAATGGGTTCAAAAGTAACTATTGGTCGGCGACATCATGGACAAGACAGACACCTACACGGTTGCCGATATCAAACTTGCTGAGAGTGGTTCTCTTAGAGTAGACTGGGCGAGAGCCCGAATGCCAGTATTAGCTGCTCTTCAAGAAGAAGCTTTGAAGACAAAACCATTAGCAGGAATGCGTGTTGCTGGATGTTTACACGTAACTAAAGAAACTGCAGTTTTAATCGAGACTATCGCTGCAGCAGGAGCAGAAATCTCCTGGTCTGGATGTAACCCTCTATCAACTCAAGATGATGTAGCAGCATGGCTTGCTTCTGAAGGATATTCTGTTCACGCTTGGCATGGACAATCCAATGAAGACTTCTATTGGTGCATCGATAAGACTCTAGAATTCAAACCTACTTTGACACTTGATGATGGAGCAGACTTGATTGTTAGGGTTCATGGCGAAAAGAGTGAATATGCTGCAGGTGTTATTGGTGGAACCGAGGAAACAACAACAGGTGTGCATAGGCTAAGAGCAATGGGTGAAGCAGGAGACCTGAAGTATCCAGTAATAGCAGTTAATGATGCAATTACTAAGTGGGATTTTGATAATGTATATGGAACAGGACAATCTACTATTGATGGGATTCTAAGAGCAACTTCAGTTCTTATTGCAGGTAAGACATTTGTTGTTGCAGGATATGGTCATTGCGGTAGAGGAGTGGCAATGCGTGCTAGAGGAATGGGCGCTAATGTAATTATTACTGAAATTGACCCACTTCCAGCACTCAGAGCAGTCATGGATGGATTTAGAGTAATGCCTATGGACGAAGCTGCAAAACTTGGAGATATTTTCTGTACTGCAACCGGAATGAAGGATGTAATAGTCGAGCACCACTTTGCCTCTATGAAAGAAGGAGCAATTATTTCTAATACAGGGCACTACGATTGTGAAATTAACATCGGACAACTTCAAGAAATGAGCGTCAGTAACCGCACTATAAGAGAGAATAATATTGAATATACTCTTTCAGATGGTCGTAGAATTTTCATCTTAGCAGATGGAAGACTTGTCAATTTAGCAGCAGCTGAGGGGCACCCTTCAGAGGTAATGGATATGTCATTTGCTAATCAATATCTTGCACTATGTCGCCTTGCTGAAGAAGGAGAGTCACTTGGACCAGTTGTTTATGATATATCTCTAGAACAAGACCAAGGATTGGCAAAGACCAAACTGGCAACTCTTGGTTTCAAGATTGACGTATTAACAACAGACCAAGTTGCCTATCTCAGTGATTATACTGCTGGAACATGAAGTTATTCTTCTTCCCAGAATTTGGAAGCAGAATTTTCTTCTTCCTCTTCTTCGATATATCCAAGATCGTCGTAGTGTGATTCAAAGTCAGGCATTGTTAGTTGCCAGTTTTTAGGAATTTTATTTTTCTCTTCTATTATCATCAACATACGTTCTTGCCAAGCAAGGGGTTTTCTCTGCATTATGTACATACATAGAACAGAGGTTCTAACATGTTCGGGAATAACTGAAAAGCCGGTTGAAGACTCAAAATTCATTGCTCTAAGAAGATTAAAAGCCGGCCTATTTACTGAACGGAATAGGTTTTTGGCAATTCGCATACCGAATAATACGGTGGCAAAAATAACTAATGAAGTTAGACAAAAGGCACCCCATCCTTGACCTGCTAAGGCATTTGACAGAAGAATAACAGCAAAAAGAATCGGTACAGTAGTCAACATAAAAATAAAAGTTTCAGATGCAGGTTGCTTCTTCATTTTTGTTTCGATCGCTGACCATCCAGCATGGCGTTTTTCCCACGGCTTGAAGTGAATTGCAGCATCTTGACTTGCTGCAGCTCTAACAAGTCCTAGTAACTGATGAATACGGCCATATTGAGTAGTAGCAACATCCATGTTCTCGTCAATAATCGTCTCAAGTCGTTGTCTTGATTCTTCATATAGTCCCATATCAGCAAGAATTGTAGCTTGCTCAATTAATGGAGTGACTTCATTTGGAGCATAGTGCCGTACATCTTGCCACCATTGTAGTGCATCGGTTAGAAGTCCTAACTCATCGGCTAGAAGTCTTCCTCCCCTTACCCACATATCTATGCGAGTTGGTTCTAATTCGACCACTTTTCTTACCGCTGATAGTGATTTGGAGGCGTCCATTAGAGAGACAGGCTCTCCCGGAAGAGGCAGGGTAACATCAGAGTATAGTTGCCAGGCTTCGACATGTTCAGGGTCGATTTTAGTTGCAGCCTTAGCTTCTTTTTGTGCAGTCTCTCTATCGCCCAATTCCAATGCTTCGATAGCATTTAGGTAATGTTCTTCTGCGCTCATATGTACCGCTCTATGAGGGAATCATTTAATCATCACTATTTCGATTAAATTTACGAGGAACAATTGGCTTTGGGGCATTATTATGGGCATGTCCTGCTCTTTTACCCCTTGACTTACGGAAATTATTCTCTTCCGGCTTTGTTCTACTATCATCCCGATTAGAGAATTCTCTTCGCTCTCCACGGCCAGAATCTCTTCCTTCTCGAGAACCTCTATCGAAGTTTCCTCGGCCACCGTCTCTGCGGTCACCGCCACCGCCGCCG
Source organism: Candidatus Poseidoniaceae archaeon (assembly GCA_949372655.1). Taxonomy (GTDB): domain Archaea; phylum Thermoplasmatota; class Poseidoniia; order Poseidoniales; family Poseidoniaceae; genus MGIIa-L1. The sequence continues at coordinate 351,650 of CASIAI010000001.1, read as the reverse complement.
TCTCTACGGCCGCCATCTCTGGACCCTCTGTCGAAATTTCCTCGGCCACCGTCTCTGCGGTCACCGCCACCGCCGCCGTCTCTACGGCCGCCATCTCTGGAACCTCTATCGAAATTTCCTCGGCCACCGTCTCTACGGCCACCGCCACCGCCGCCGTCTCTACGGCCGCCATCTCTAGAACCTCTGTCGAAATTTCCTCGGCCACCGTCTCTACGACCGCCGCCGCCGCCGCGCAGGTCGTGGTTCACCACAGCGATTACAGTCTCTACGGAAAGAAAAGTTAGAATTGTTACATTTAGGACAGTCCCAGTCATTATGAGCGAAAGTTTTCCCACTATCTCTAGAACCTCTGTCGAAGTTTCCACGACCGCCATCTCTTCGGCCGCCATCTCTGGAACCTCTATCGAAGTTTCCACGACCACCGTCTCTACGACCGCCATCTCTGGAACCTCTATCGAAGTTTCCACGACCGCCGCCTCTTCGGCCGCCACCAGCGCCACGAGGCTCGCCGCACCTGTTACACTCAGTACGTCTAGCAAAGTTGGAATTATTGCACTTTGGACAATCCCAGTCACCATCATTTGAATCATTTCTTCTATCTCTGGAACCTCTATCGAAGTTTCCACGACCACCGTCTCTACGACCGCCATCTCTGGACCTTCTGTCGAAATTCCCACGACCGCCGTCTCTTCGGCCGCCACCAGCGCCACGAGGCTCGCCGCACCTGTTACACTCAGTACGTCTAGCAAAGTTGGAATTATTGCACTTTGGACAATCCCAGTCACCATCATTCGAATCATTTCTTCTATCTCTGGAACCTCTATCGAAGTTTCCGCGACCGCCATCCCTGGAACCTCTATCGAAGTTTCCACGACCGCCATCCCTAGAACCTCTATCGAATTCTCTCCTGCCGCCACCGTCTCTATCACGAGAGGGGTAACGCTCTTCACGAGGCTTTTTTGGTCGAATAGTAACTTGTTCACCAATAAGCGAATCCAAGTCTAACTTACGATCGATATGGCCAACGTGGGCAATTGGCGATTCAGAATTTCCTAGAACACCATCTATTTTACCGATATATATACCGTCAGAAGCTCGAATGATAATTGATTCAAGAGCAGGAGACGACCCACTAAAGGAGAGGAGTAAGCCACCTTCGTGACTCATTGAATTAATTGTACCTGAGAACATGTAAATCACTTTGTTGTTGAATTGTAGTTGTTTATTCCTGCTTTCTCCGAGCGAAGGCTGCCCCTAGAAGAGTAACAGAAAGAGTGGCTATCAATGAAACGCTAGGTAATCCTGAGCTTTCAGAATCAGTATTATCTCCATCATTAGTTTGTGAGTTATCCTCATTGGCATAAGGATCTTTGACTACGACACTAAGAGTGCTTACAACACCTGACTCATCTGTTGCTGAGATAGATACATCGAAGTTTGTAATTCCTTGTTGGACACAGGTTGCGATAGAAACATCAATCTCCCAATTCTTTCCAACTTTGGTAAAGTCAGTAGCCTGTGAACCGCATAGTGTTAGGGATAGAGAAACAGTTTCACCGTCTGGGTCAATTACTTCGCCTTTCAAAGTAAACTTCAATCCACTTGCATCCCATGTTCCATTATCCCCTTCAAAGTTTACTTTAATTTCGAGGACAGGAGGCAAACTAACCTTTTCTAATCCAAAGTCTAGCATGAAATCGAAGTCCAGCATATTACTATTTTGAGCACTTCCCATCACCATAACACCTCCAGGTCTTAGACCTTCCATAGGCAGGGAAATGGTTACTGGGGCAGAAGTTAGAGAAACAGACCTCATTGTACCCATGATTTGCATTTGATGAGCATGTGCTGCAATACTAAGTTCGCTAACCATTCCAGTTGAAGTTACAGTGAAATCAATGTTTTCGCCATCATTAATCTCTGCAGTAGCAGTGAATGGTTGGCCAAATGTGAATGTTAGAGTATCGTTGTTTTGTGCACCGAATGGGTCTTTAATGGCACATTCAGCAGTAGTGGTGGCAGTTCCGGATGGGGAGGTGACTAACAAGTCTCCATCTTGGTTTTGTCTCGAAGACCATCCCATATCTGCGAATGTACATTCTAGGCTCCAACCATTTGAGTCAGTTGCCCATGTGGATACATCTTCACCCAGGACTGCAGAGTATTCTGCACCATTCACTATTGGAACGATTGAGTTGTTAGTAGGGGCAGCGCCAGTCCATTGAGGGATATCATTAGATTCAGGTGCTGAAGTAGTGAAATCAATAAATAGATTCCTTCCAACAGGCCAATCTGCTTTATCATAATTGACTTGTTGATTAACTCTAAGTCGTCCATCAGGAAGATAGATTTCTTCTGGCTCAAAAGAATTAATTTCAACTCCATCATCACGCATGCTAAAGTTTGCAATCCTAAGTCCTTGAAGGACTGGGAATGTTAGCATTAGGTCAGCATTTGTCATATTTGTTACGTTGAGGGCTAGGGTGAAGTCTGAGGCTCCTTGATTTGGTAATTGGTCAAATCTCACATTACTATCTTGGCCATTAGCCACAAATAATATGATTTGAAGGTCGTCTGTAACAGTTACCGGAACTTCTGTGCAGTTAGCTGCTGCTAGTAGGTTTTGACAATTACGTTGTTCGGAGTGCCCGGTAGGAACCAAGTCAACTTCATCAAGTGCTATACCCTCTTCTACGAATTCAAAGTCGTTCCAGTCAACTCCCCCACGATGAGAAATTCCTTCACGCATTCCAAGTCGCGTATCCATATCAACAATACATTTCGGGCCAATTTCTCTAACCGCTTCTCTTTCATCGGTACTTATCCAAGAGTTATTTCCTCCGGGTGCACCATCAAAGAGACCATCTAAATTTTCTCTAACCGTTGCGGAGTTACTACCGTTGACATACGCAGTTGCAGCCATACTCGAGGTAGCCCAATCATCTCCAATATCAATTTGGAATAAAGCGAAGTTGTAATCGAACAGATCTTCGAATGTATATCCAGAGCAATCTATGTCATCCAGTTGCCTTCCACTAGTTTCAAAAGATTCTTTTTCTTCTAGTTGAGAATCTTCCGCTAGAGGGGTAAGAGTCATCATAATCATAAGAATAATTAGTCCAATTGCAGTCGAATGTACAGCGAAACGGTTTCCTGCCATGCTATCGCCTATTCTATGCTTGCCTAATACTCTTCGGCCTTAATGAATGCCAATTTTCAGTTTATGGTTGTATAGACTTCATCCTAGAATTAAACCAATACCAAGGTATAATACTCCAAATTAGAGCAGCAATCCATGAAATAACTGGAGAAACTCCTCTTTCAACATCGGTTAGGCGGGTTTCAAGTAAGTGATGAAAAACCCCATTAGGAGAAAATAAATCTAATATTCCTTCTAAGTCAATCCATTGTGGGTTATTTTCCTCTCCTATCGATACGCCAGAAGCGAATGCTACCATAGTGGTTACAAGTGCCCATAGGAAGGTAAATAGAAACCAAACACCTACTCCAAATGCTATTGATGTTCCTTGCTCTTTAGCATGAGTTGATGCGATTAGAGAAAATAAAACATACCATAATAATATCAAGGCTACAGAGATAAAAGAAGTCAAAGTATCTACAATACTTGGCCAATCACCCATTCTGTAATTTACAATGATGAATGATATAGCCCACAAAAGCCATGTCGGTATCAGTATTGCAAACCAATGACCTATCACTAGTGCTGTTGACTGATATGAGCGAGCCATTGGTTGTGAGAGTTTTATTTCTAAAACTCCACTTGCTCTATCTTTACTCACACCATCAAAGGATAGTAAAACCGAGCACATAGTTGCTCCAAAGACAATTCCAAGGCTAGTATAGAACATAACTTCGGTTGCAGATGAAGGAGTAATCCCTCCCGGTAGCATCACCTTTGGATCTGAAAAACCCCAAGCCATTCCTGGGATGAAAAGAATCAAAATCGGTAACATGATTGCCATTCTGGTGGAGAATAACTTGTTCGAAAGATGCCTTAATGCAACAGTTCTAACTTTTTGGAGGTCATTCATTCTTCCTCACCTCTATTTTTGTAAGGCATCATAGTAGAATCTATGACTCCAAAACCAATCTCATCTAATTCTTGGCCAGTTGCAGAGCATATCATTTCTAAGATATCTGTATCTTTGGTTTTCCATGTAGTAATTTCTACATTCGAGGAGACTAATTTTTTTAGTAAACTCTCGTCTTGATTTCGAATTACTACACTCCATCCTTCTTCCGACTTTCGACTTTCCAAAATAGATTCCGCTGATGTTAATATTTTGTTAAAGTCAGGTAATTCTCCAATTCCTTGGATTTCTATTCTGTCATCTAATCCGAATTCCGTTTCAATGTCTTTTAGAGTTCCTTCGATTAGTAGCTGACCTCTATGGAGTAATGCTAATCTGTCAACTAGGTGGGCCATTCCAGCGACTCTATGGGAGGATATTATTATTGAAACTCCTTTTTTTGCTAGTTCAACTAATAATTTCTCAAATGCTCTTATTGCTACCGGGTCTAAGCCGTTGAAGGGCTCATCTAGTAAGAGAATTTTTGGAGAACCTAATAGGGCGCTGGCTAAAGTTAATCGTTGTCTCATTCCTTGGCTGAGTTGGTCTAGTGGCGAGTCTTTAATTTCGGATAGTCCAACCATTGCAATAATTCCATCTACGCGATAAGATACACCACGCATTTCAGCAATATCTTGTAAAGTTCTTTTGACAGAAACTTTTCCTTGCCACCGAACTTGCTCAGGCATATGGCCAACTACGGAACGGAGTTCCATTTCGGAAATTGGAGATAAATCATTAGATTTGGAATCTTTAATCATTATCTTACCTTTCTGAATTGGAAAAATACCAGCTAGAATCCGCATCAACGTTGTTTTTCCTGCACCATTAGGGCCAACCAAGCCTAAAATCTGCCCTTCGCGAATCTTAAGATTGATTGAAAATATACCTGAGCCTTGTTTTTTACCGAAAGGTTTGGATATACTTCTAGAAGATATTGAATGCCTAAAAGCAGCATCCTCCAACTCTAGCACTACTTCCGACATGGTTTGGCCTTGAAGTTATCATTTGACAATCTACCGTTCAATGCTAGAAATTACGAAAGCCTCTTTCAATAGAACATATGTGCAGTGTTGAGGGTCGAAATGCTTGGTGGTGTGATTACAACGCTCCTACTTTTGGTAGCAATAGTAGGCTTGGTACTATTCAACAAGAAAAAATCCGAATCAAATGGTCAAGACTTTGATAGAAATGATATTATTGGTGAATACGGAATTGAAACACTAGTCATTTGTATTCTGCTATTATGGATAGTACCTTGGGGTATATTGATTATTTTACCAGTGATATTGCTCATTTCATTGGTAAGTCCAGCAGGTAGAGTTTCTTGGCAACAGTTCACTAGATTAAGGATTTATGTCGTTATTTCACTATGTATGATTTTATTTGCCGGGGGTTTTGTTCCTGCCTCTGAGCCGATATCTCCTTCAGAGTGGGGAGAGCCACTACTCAAAGAGAACCCTAATGCCCCGATTTTTCCTTCTGGAAGTCAGTATACTTGGGTTATGATTCCATCTGACGGCGGATTAAATGTCGAAGTAGTTCAGTCGATGAAGTTGCGCCTTCCTCATCAATTTAGCCAATTTGGATCAGCATCTACATCTCTTGATTTAGCTGATATTTTCAATATGGAACAGTCTAGGTTAAAACAAGCGGTTGAATTATTAGATGAGCAGATTGTTCTAAACTTAGATTCAGACGAAATGAACCTTGTAGAGATAATTGCGGCCGACAAACATACATACGCTGCTTCTGGCTCTGGAGATGAGTATAATTTAGATGTTCGGCTTTATGAATTAAGAAGTCTAACATTGAGTTCTGATGCTGATGGATTTAAGGTCGGAGAAGTACTTTGTGCAGCATCCGGAACATGGGGTGGAGAAATTGACATGTTGGTCGTAGTAAGACCAATAAGCCACACTGGTATTCAACAAGACCGATTTGCAGAAAGCCTTGTCTCACAGTGGATATCTTCCAAATAGTCAGAAATTGAAATAATTTGGGATACCTATTATTGATAATGAATAATTAAACCGGTATCTATGGGCGAACCACTTTCCAATATCGAATTGGTAGTCGAAAGATATTGTGTTTCTAACAGTAAGGTAAAGAGTATTATCTTTCAATCCCTTGGTTCATTATTTACTTTATTTGCATTAATAGGGATATTTATTCCTGGGTGGCCAACTGTCTCTTGGGCAGTACCTGCAGCGTTTATGTTTTCTTTATCAAACGAGAGGCTATTTAGATGGACTCTCACCAATAAATTCTTTGGAGCGCAAATGTTTGATTATTATTCAACAGGTAAATCTCTCCCTAAGCATGTAAAATATATAATAATGGCAATGGTGGGGGTAATGACTTCCATTTCTGCTTACTTGGTATGGTATTTATCTACTAAAGGTGATGGTGATTTATTTGATTTAGATTCCTGGAATGGTGCAGATAGTTATGCTATGGGCTCTATAACAATCATATTTGTTGGTTTTTTAGGCATGATCTACGTACGATATTTCGTTAATACACGCACAGTTTAATCTGTTAGTTGAACCTTTTAGGGCTACCAAAATTTATATTTGATAGTAGGAGGCACTCATCATGTCTAATTGGTTTAAGCGACTTCTAGCTGGTGTTCTAGTCACTCTAGTCTTAGGCGCAGGAGGCTGGTATTTTCTCATATCCTCTTATTCAATAGAATTGGCAACTGAGAATGAGATTTTGGTTGAAGATTTTCCCACAAATGTCTCAAACCAGTCTAGTGATGAATTATTATCTCTTTCCTTTTCCCATGGCGAAGATAATCTTGACTGGTCTAAGTTGGTAATGTCAATTACTCAAGATGATTCTCGATATGACTGTACTAAGAGTGGACTAACCTCAAGTATTGCTCATGACGGACCGATACAAACCAAACTCAACTCTGATGGAAATAGTTTTACGATTGAGGCTAATTCAGAATCGGATGATTTCATTTACTTGAGTTTCTCTAATATGCAACAGACCAATGATAGTAATTACAGTATTAGTTTTTCAAAGACAGACATCATACTGGGGGAGAATGTGTCGGGTTATTCTACCGAGGAAGAGTTTCAAAATGTGGATACAATTCCTGACGGTGAACCTACTGAAACCTCAGATTCTAGGTTAGAATGGTATGATTATGATCTCTCAGTCCACCGAGTAATACCGAAAGAAATCACATACATCGTCAACGAAAGCGACATACTTTACAAGATTCAATTTTTAAGTTACTATAATTCCGAAGATGATTCAAGATATATCTCATTCATCATTTCTTCTCTAACCGATTTTGAAGTACCCGCCTTGAGTAATGAAGATTTAACCAAAGAAGCCCATTGTATCATATCATCTAATAACGAGAGTATTTGGAAATTTGATGAGACTATTTTTATTTCCGAGAATGGTTATGATATATGCGAATCTATTTGTATCCTAGAAGTAGAAGTAAGATATTTAACCCAATTACTGAAAGGTATTAGTGAAATCAAAGTTGAATGATTATACTCACTTTTGATTTTTTAGGGCGTCCTAAAATATATATATCGGTTGCTTTTCGGTCGCCCTAAAAGAGTGATGGAAATGTGGAAAACAAAAATTGCGAAATCGAGCCTAATGATACTACTAATGGTGACTACTGCTATGGCAGGTTGTATTGGTAGTGATGATGATTCTACATCTTCTACAGATAATTGTAGCGGAGATGAATTAAAAATAGCCTATGAAATAAAAGAAGATTTGACAGATACAGATCTGTCCAATCCTCAACAGATTGCAGATTATCTCTGTGATAAGTTAGATATGGATGTTTCACTATACGATGTTGGAAGTTCAGGAATTGCTATGGAAGCACTTAGATTTGGAAACGCTGATATTGCAATGAATATTGATGGCGGACCTGCTTGGGTTGGCTGGAATGCATATGAACTAGATGTTATGGCGGCTGACACAAAAAGTGATGGACGCGCCTATTATGATGCACATGCTTGGGTAAAAGCAGATTCAGAAATGGCAACAGCTCATCTAGACAATGATGATTCAACCGATCCTTTCTCTCTACTTGCTGGAAAAACATCTTGTCACACCGGATGGCTAAAATCAGCAGGTATGCTAATGCCGATGGGTTACATGATAGGTAACGGATATGTAACCGTACAGGGAGATATGTCTGATACAGAGACTCTTAGGACAACTATCAACAATTATTTTGATGGAAGTACAGGTGCTGGAAATCCAGCATCTATTCCAGAAAGTGGCGCATTGTACTCAGGATATAGTGGGGCTGTTGAATGTTTGAGTACTGGATATGGAGATGTAGCGTTTGCTAAGGATTCGACAGTTGCTTCATATTGTGCTAATGAGGATACAACCTTGAACCAAGCATGGTGTTTAGACATGACCCAATATGTCGCTCTACCGAAATTTGGTTCTTCTCCTAGTCACTCTGTCATGTATAACAGTGATGTCCTCGCAGCAGACAAAGTGACCTTGATTCAAGATGCACTTGTAGCAATGAAAGATGATACCAATGGCCTAGAAATTCTAAACAATGTCCTAGGTACAGATGCTATGATTGTTACCGATGCTGAAACACATCTGGGAACATATGGAGCAGCGCTTCAAAACATCCCAGGTATTTCCAGTAAGTATGGAAATGCTTTCACAAATGGTTCACAAACCGCTCCACTAAAATCCACAATTAATATTGCATATTATTTGGCAGATGATGCTAGTTCAAATGCAAATGCACAAGGAATGGCAGACAGACTAGCATCTGACCTTGGAGTTAATGTTAATCTGTATGATGTATCTTCGGAAGGGATGATTATTCAAGCACTAAGATTCGGAAATGCCGATATTGGTTTCATGGAAGGCGGTCCTGCTTGGATTGGATGGAAACAATACGGCCTTTCTGTATTAGCTGTTGAAACCACAACAATGGAAGGAGCAACACACTACAATGCATCTGCATGGGCTCTTAATGGCTCAGATATTGCCAATGCCCACTTAGATGGAGACGATTCAACTGACCCATTCGCAGTAATGGCAGGTAAGACCTCATGTCACACAGGATGGTTAAAATCTGCTGGAATGTTGATGCCAATGGGATATCTGATAAAGAACGGATATGTTACTCCTGTAGGAGATAGTACGGATGTAAACTCACTTAGAACGACTATTGACAACCACTTCGATGGCTCAACCAGTAATGGAAATCCAGCATCAATCCCTGATTCTGGTGCCTTGTATTCTGGATATAGTGGTGCTATTGAGTGCCTGAGTGAAGGATACGGAGATGTTGCTTTTGCCAAAGGTGATGATTTCAGTACCCCTGAAAAGTACTGTGGTGCAGACAATGCCTCTGAAAATGAAGACTGGTGCCTTTCAATGGATCAATACATTCAGTTGCCCTCATTTGGCCAATCGCCAAGCCATCCGGTAATGTATAATCCTGAACACCTAGACGTACATACTCGTAATGCAATATTGAATGCAATGCTAAGTTGGAATGATGAAATGTGGATCGTTGACTATCCAATGGGCGGTCAGAATTATACAGGATGCTACAACATTGTCACCCATCAAGTTGCCGATATTCCTATGAATCAATGTGGTGGAGAAATTATGTCTTCAGTCACCTCTAAGGGGTATGGATTGAAAGCAGGAAACAGTCAGAATCATCTTGCAAGTTATTCTGACCTTCTAGGCTCAGTACCGGGACTTTCCGAGTATTATCATTCTTCAGATAAGTACGGTATCACTGAGGCAGAGACTTCTGAACAAGAATGACCTACTTGCTCTAAATACAATAATTCTACGGAGTCATGGTGATGGTTACTTGGTAGTCGACAAACCCTCCCCTCAGGGCAGTGATGAAGTTCAACAGATAGATTCTGAGAGTATTACTCTGAGGAGCCTATCTGTCGGCTATGATGTACCATTGGTCTCAAATATTAATCAAATAATATATCCTGGAGATACAATAGCAATATTGGGTGCATCGGGTATTGGAAAAACCACTTTGATGAGAACAATAGCTGGTTTAATAAGGCCGCTTTCAGGCGAAATATCACATAATTATCCCAAGAGAGGAGGAATCGGCTATATTCCACAACGACTAGGGCTAATTAGGCATTCTTCAGTACGAAGCAATGTCTCATTAGGGGCCAGAACAAGAAGATCAAGATGGTATCCATTTTGGTTCCCTCTGGATAAGAAACTCAAAGACGATGTAGATAATGCTATGAGGGCATTGAAAATTTTAGATATTGCAGATGAACCAGTTAGGATATTGTCAGGCGGCCAACAGAGGCGAGTTGCTATTGCTAGAACACTTGTTCAAAGACCTAAAATAATACTTGCTGATGAATTCTTGGGTGAGTTGGATAAAGATAATGTTAACTCGATTATTGCTGCCACTAAGGAAATAGTTGATGAGATTGGAGCCACTTTGATATTGATTGAACACCATGAAGAAAGAGCCATAGAATTAGCTGATAGGATTTGGCGAATTATCGATAATAAATTGATTGAGGAAGGTGATTCCAATCAATAGGAAGTTATTATTATCGGGGATTATATTGATCCTTATTGCTTGGTGGTCACTAGATGACTTAGTAGAGGACTGGGGTCAAATTGAAGGCGCTCCTGAAAAGTTACAGATATTCTTCAGTGAAGACCTTTGGCCCCCAGATTGGTCAGTATTAGAGGCCGAAACTTGGTCAGATGGTTCTTTACACAAACCAAATGGAGATATTTGTGATGAAACAGTAGAATTCTTCTGCTCCAAGGCTTGGACTGGTATGGTGATAACAGTAAAAATGGCATTTGTTGCAACACTTATAGGTTTCTTCTTTTCCGTTCCTTTGGCATCACTAGCTGCTAATAATATGGCTCCACTTCCAATAGCAATACCTGCTAGAGTGATATTGGCTGGATTGAGAAGTTTGCCGAGTATAATTTGGGCTTTATTATTTGCAATCGCACTTGGTTTTGGACCACTGCCAGGAATTTTAGCAATGACTTTGTATACGATTGGGTACTTGGGTAAATTACAATATGAAGCGATGGAAGGAGTGCATAATGCACCATTAGAATCGGGATTAGCCATGGGTCTTTCACATTCAGAACAACTATTTCATATTGTAATTCCCGAGTCAAGTAATCACTTGCTGAGTCAATTATTATTCATGTTCGAATATAATGTAAGGCATGGAGCCGTATTGGGACTCGTTGGTGCTGGCGGAATAGGGATGTATATCGATAATTATATCAATCCTCCATTCGATTATAATAAGGCATTTGCACTACTAATAGTAGTATTTGTAGTAGTTGTAATAATTGACCTAATTTCTATGTTGATTCGTTCCTTCGTAACTGAAGAAGGGGATGTGAAGAGGCCTAAGTGGTGGAGCGTAGTACTGCCACCTTCTATGGCTGTAGAGATGTACACTAAACCCGAAGAAGAGTAAATAACTATTCTGCAGCGATATGCAGAGTACCTTCTTTGTAGAATACTTGGATTCGGTCTGGTACCTTTTTTGTTAGAGCAGCGACCGCTTCATAAATTTCATCTTTGTTAACTTTGAATGCTTTTGCGGCATTAGATGTTGACCAAGGCATTGTATGGAAATCGGATTGTCTAATCCATTCGAATAAGCGTGCCTCTAGTTCGCTTAAATCATCCGCCATGTTAGTGGGGATATAGTTCCCCCTCAAAATAACACCGACTGAATAAATTCTAATTTAGGGCGACAATTCTTCTACAACACTCTTCAGCATCGATGTCTCCATCGAGTAAAGTATTGATGGCTTTAGTGAATGGTGTATTGATATTTTCATCTTCAGCACGGCGAATAAACATTCTAGCAGCACGAACTCCTTCAGCAACCATGTGCATTTCTTCTAACGCCTGTTCGAGTGTTAGGCCAGTTCCTAATTTTTCCCCCATGCTTCTATTCCTTCCATATGGTGAAGTTGCAGTAACGTAGAGATCTCCAAGTCCAGCAGGTCCAAATGCAACTTCTGCCTTTGCTCCTAAGAGAGGTAATAATATGCAACCTTCTTTGAATCCAGCCATGAATATAGCAGCTTTCAAATTATCACCTCCAAGAGTTCCCTTAAGTTTCAGTCCGTCTACTAAACCGCAAGTTAAAGCCACTACATTCTTGAAAGCGCCCCATAACTCTGCACCAGCAGGGTCAGATGCTGGATGAAGAATGAAAGTTTGAGTGGTTAGTGTTTCAGCCAACTTCTTGGCGACTGATTCGTCTTCACTAGCAACCAGTGCTGTGGTCATAACGCCACTTGCCGCTTCAGGTGCAATTGTCGGTCCAGTTACAACAGCAAGTGGATTATTCATATTTGCCTCTTTCAATTTAGTATGGATTGCTTCTGAAATCAATCTCTTACCGGGGGCTAATCCTTTAGCCAAGTCGATTAGTACATGCCCGGGCCTTAAGTGTGGTAAAATATCATCAACAACATCTAAAATTACAGATGAAGGTACGGCTAGAACAACTATTTCTACTCCTTCGAGAGCTTCATTGAGGTGCATGGTGACTTCAAGGCCTTCAACTGAGTGCTCCGGAAGATATTTTTTATTTACTTGGTCCATTGTTATCGATTCATAAACTTCTTGCTCGATAGTCCAACCTTTCACTTTGTGGCCATCAAGTAACCACATCCTAGCAACCGCAGTACCCCAGTTGCCTAATCCCAAAATCGCAATATGTGCCATATGACCAAGCCTTACGCTAAACCCTTCACTTATGTTAGTTGCCGATGATTAGAAGCAAATATACGCAGTTTGGTGGTTTAGCTGGTAGCACGGCACTCAAAATAAGTCATCATCGTCTTCTTCGAATTCAAAGACATCGTTACTTTCTTCCTTTTTCTTGCCATCAGCCTTTTTCTTAGATTTAGTTTCCTTCTTAGCAGGTTTTTCTTTGACCTTTTCCTCAGGTTTTGGAGTTTCCTCGACCTTTTCCTCAGTCTTTGGAGTTTCCTTGACTACTTCTTGCTCAGCTTCAGTATCTTCACGAAGTTCAGCCTCATCTAAATCACTGTCAGCAATTTCTTCAAAGGATTTACCTGTTTGAGCAGATAATGCTCTTCTACGATCTTCTCGGGCTTTACGTTCAAGTTGCTTATGTCGAGCCTTCTCAATGTTTTGCAACATGTACATTGCATCGTGTTCAAGAAGAGGAGAATCTGAAATTAGAGTAATATCTAACCAGCCACCATCTTCTACAATGAATTCAGCCAATGGTTCAAAATTCAAATCTGATTTCTTAATTTGTGTATAATGCATTGCATTACCAGTCCTGTGTTCAACACCTGAAAAGTGACAGTAGAATTCTTTTGTACCAATTGTTTCTCTTACTTGGTCAAATAATTCTCCATAATCTTCCGAAGTACGCATTCTTCCATGTCCTCTAGAGTGAATATGAGCAATGTTCAGTACTGGAATTGTACCTTCAACGTGATTTACAACTTCTAGAACCTCCTCAAGACTCCCCCATAATTCTTGTCGGCCTGATGTTTCGATACCTATCTTGGAAGGAGTTCCATCCTTTAGCCAAGGGAAAACAGGGTATATGTCCTCATCATCATGCCAAATTTCAGCGACTCGGTCTACAATTCCTGAAAATACATTCGCTAATTGCTCATTTGCTTCTCGACCACGACCCATTTCGCCGTAATGACCAGCATGCAGAGTTATATGTCTTGCATTGATTGTTTTAGCAGCTTGTAGAGTTGCTTCAATTTTAGTTAGGGAGCGTCCCCTTTCTATCTTATCTCCTAGTAGTTCGGAGTAGTAAGGGCCGTGAATATTCATTTCAAAATTAGTCTTGTTGGCTAAAACACCTGCTTGCCAGTATTGTTCAAAATGCTGAGGCGCAATCATACGGACTGTTTGAACTTCCATAGTTTCTAATCCTAGAGAAATAATATCGTCCATTCCTTCTACAATCGTTCTTCCTTTACAAGATAAAGGAATACCGGCTGGACCTAATTTAACTGGCATTCTCAACCCCCCGCAGGTTCAACCCAAGGGTCGTCCTATCATAACACCTTTCCGTCGAATGCTCAAAATAACCGCCCATTTCTATTATTTTCGTATTGTGAATATATGCGACAGTTCATGAAGAAGTTATACAACCGATTAACATGAGCGATGTGATTTCTGTTGCAATCAAGGCTTTTTCTAAGGGTCTTCCAGTTTGTTTATTTGATTCCGAAAAAAGGGAGGGAGAGACAGACCTTCTCTTCTCAGCACAATACGTTCAACCTAGTACAATGAGGCAACTAAGGCAAGATTGTGGAGGTTTACTTTTTCTGGCGATTGGAGATGAAGTCGGAGAACTATTCTCTCTTCCGTTTCTACAAGATTTACACACTCACCCGGAATTGACCAAACAATATTCTGTTTTGAAGCATCTAATCACTGATGATTTACTTTATGATAACCGCTCTGCTTTTACCTTATCAATCAATCATAGAGATACTTATACTGGAATCACAGACAAAGACAGAGCATTGACAACCAGAAGGTTCGCTGAACTAACCAATGAACTATCAACTTCAAAAGTCGATTTAAAAATGGCCCAGAAGGCTCTAGGTGAAGAATTTAGAACTCCTGGTCACATACCTGTATGTAGAGAAGCCAAAGGCGGACTTAGCGTACGACAAGGTCATACTGAACTTGCAGTTGGACTAGCAAGACTTTCAGGAACCACTCCAGTTGTGATTGGAGCCGAAATGCTTCAATCAAATGGCGATAATGCACTTTCAGTGGAAGATGCCAGACTTTGGGCTGAACAAAGAGGGATTCCATTTTTACATGGGATAGATATTATCGATGCTCTGAAAAATAAGACTTAATTTCCGACAACATGATGTGTTATATCGATTACAGAGATTTGAGGCGAGGATATGAAACGCATTATGGCAGTTGGAGTTTTTGATTTACTTCATGCTGGACATCTTCATTATCTTGAACAGGCTAAATCTCTTGGAACACATTTGACAGTAGTAATTGCTCATGATGATACAGTTCGAGTAAGAAAGCATGAACCAGTCACGAATCATGATTTAAGAAGACGTATGGTTGAAGGCCTAAAACCAGTAGATGATGCGATTATAGGAAACCCACCCGAAGTTCCAATCTTTGATATTTTACCAATTGTAAAACCACATATAATCGCCCTTGGTTATGATCAAGAACATGCAGAAGAGTCTATTAATCGTAAACTCAGAGAATTGGGACATAATGATATTGAAGTGGTAAGGGTTGAAGGATTATCAGAAGACTTAGATGGTACAAGAAAAATAATTGCTAGAATTCTTGATCTGTCACAGAAAAAGTGAGTTGTTTTAATGTTTACTGGAATTATTCAAGGCGTCGGCAACATTGTCGAAGTGATTCAGGGTGAAACCATTAAGAGTTTCAAAATAGAAATACCAAATGTAGAGTCTCTTCAGATTGGAGCCAGTGTTTCAGTTGATGGAGTTTGTTTGACTGCAGTCGTAATTGAAAATAATATAGTTTCTTTTGATGTGATTCAGGAAACTTTGACAAGGACCACTTTAGGTCAACTAGAATCAGGAGATACGGTTAATATCGAACGCTCGCTAAAATTTGGTGATGAAATAGGAGGTCATTTATTATCAGGGCATATAATGGCAACAGGACTTGTCAATGAAGTGTTAAACTCTGGAGAAGGAATGAACTTATCCATTATTGCACCACCATCTATAGAAAAATACTTAATTGAAAAAGGCTATGTAGCCATCGACGGTATTTCTCTAACTCTCGGTGAAGTTAGTAATTCAAGGTTCAACCTACACATTATTCCCGAAACAATGCGCCAAACTAAAATATCTTCAAAACAGGTAGGCGATGCAGTAAATATTGAAATTGATTCCACAACACAAACAATAGTGGCAACCGTAGAAAGGTTGAATGGAAAAGATTGAACTTAAGGTGATAATATGACAAGTAAAATAGCGGTAATATGTGGCTCATTTCATGAACAAGAAATAGGACAAATGCTCTCTTGGGCTAAAGAAGAGGCTGAGAAACACTCACTCGAATTACTAGAGGAGGTTTGGGTTCCAGGTTCAATGGAAGTGCCGCTTGCACTGGAAAGGAGTATGAGTTTAGCCGATGTCGATGGTGCTATTTGTCTTGGAATTATCGAGAAAGGAGAGACCAAACATGGCTTAGCGATGGGTCAAGCTGTGATTAAGACTATTCTAGAACTTCAGTTGAAGCATAACAAGCCAATTGGTTTAGGAATTATCGGACCAGGTGCAGAATCAAGACATATCCTACCTCGGCTCGAGCCACATGCTAGAGCAGCTGTTTCGGCCGTTGCAAAAATGCTTTGATTTATGCAATTATTGTCTTTTTTGTCATAATCTCAGGTAAATGTTCAAGAGTCTTGTCCTTCCTGTTTAGGATGTGGGCGATAAAATGTCAGATGTACGTAATGTGATAATAATTGGTTCAGGCCCAGCAGGTTATACCGCAGGCCTATATGCAGCCAGAGCTATGCTTGAACCACTAATGTTTGCAGGATACATGTCAGGTGGACAGTTAATGCTAACTTCGGATGTAGAAAACTTTCCAGGATATCCTCAAGGAATTGGCGGCCCAGAGATGATGATACAACTTAGGGAGCAAGCCGAAAGGTTCGGCTTAGAAGTCCAAGACAGAAATGTAGAATCTGTCGACTTATCACAAAGACCTTACAAAGTAAGTTTGGAAGGAGAAGAGTTTCTAACTCATTCAATTATTATTTCAACCGGTGCTGAATCTATTTGGCTGAACGCAGAAGGTGAAGCGGAGCAGAAAGGGCGTGGGATTTCTACATGCGCTACCTGTGACGGGGCATTCTTCCGGGATGAAGAAGTTCTAGTTATTGGGGGCGGAGACTCAGCCTGTGAAGAAGCGACATTCCTCACCAGATTTGCTTCAAAAGTTACTTTATTGCATCGAAGAGATGTTTTCAAAGCATCTACAATTATGTATGATAGAGCAGTAAAAAATGATAAAATTGAGATCAAAACGTTTCGCCAAATTAAGAAATGGCTATCTGATGATAAAGGTCTGACAGGAGCGATTTTAGAAGATCCAAGAGATGGTTCTACTGAAGAAATTAAGGCAACAGGAGCTTTCATAGCAATTGGTCATAAGCCGATAACTTCATTCCTTGGAGGGCAAATTGAAACCGATGTAGAAGGTTATATAGTTCACAGAAAACATACCATGACTTCAGTTGAAGGAGTTTTTGCCGCCGGAGACGTTGTTGATACAAGGTATAAACAAGCGATTACAGCGGCTGGAATGGGCTGCCAGGCAGCAATGGATGCTGAAAAGTGGCTTGAAGAAAATGCCCATTGATATTCTAAACAAGCCGGCGCTTTGATGAAATAGCGCTCTTTGGCCTGTACATGGTCGACATTAATCGATATGCTAGGCACATTTCGTTGCCGCAGATTGGTTTAGAAGGTCAAAAGGCTATTTCCAGTTCTAAAATATTAGTTATCGGGGCTGGAGGATTAGGTAGTCCAGTAATCTTGTACCTTGCTGCTGCAGGAGTTGGAAAGATGGGAATTATTGATTTTGATGATATTGATGTTTCTAATCTTCAAAGGCAGGTAATACATTCTAACTCGGAAGTTGGACGAAATAAAGCAGAATCAGCCAAATCACGAATTAAACAACTTAATCCGGAGGTAGAAGTTGAAATTTGGAAAGAACGCCTCACTCCAGAGAATGGTATGGAAATTTTTCAGAACGATTGGGATATTGTGATAGATGGCACCGATAATTTACCCACTAGATATCTAATTGATGATTTATGTAGTATCTTAGATCTACCATGGATTTATGGTTCAATATACCGATTTGAAGGACAGGTCAGCGTTTTTAATTTACTTGGAGGACCAAGTTATAGAGACCTATTTCCAGAACCACCTCCTTCCGAAAGTGTTCCTTCTTGTGCAGAGGGCGGTGTATTGGGAGTTTTACCTGGAGTAATTGGCTCGATTCAGGCTACAGAGGCGATAAAAATAATGACAGGTATTGGAGAATTACTATCTGGGAAATTACTTATTTATGATGCTGAAAGAATGGAATTCAATAGGCTCAATTTTTCTAAAAATGAATCTAGAGTACAGGTTGAAAATTTGTCTTTAGTCATGGAGATGTTCATAGATGAAGGATGGTGTCAAAGTAAATCCAACCCTAGTGACCGAGAAATTAAAGAACTAAGTTATGTTGACCACAAGAGTATGTTCCAACATATTACCCCTGCTGAATGTATTAAGAGACGTAAAGAAGGTTGGAAACCGTTTCTTTTGGATGTCCGGTCTAATCAAGAATATCAACAGGTAAGAATTTCTTTTACAGATTTACAGGTTAGCCACGAAGAGATTTTATCAGTTACACAAACGCTACCTAAAGATCGTGAAATTTTGATATTGTGCCGAAGTGGGATGAGGTCTCAAATAGCTGCATTAGACTTGATTGATTCTGGATTTGATAGTAATAAATTATTCAATATTGATGGTGGTATTCTATCTTGGAATCAAACTTCACCAGAAGATATTGAATAAACCGTTATCCAAAAGACTCCTAATTTTACGGCCTTGGAGGTTGGAATTATACATGAGGTTCAAATGTTTAAGGTATTTATGACATTTATCGGGGGGGGGAAATCATGGCCAAGGTAATAGTTGCAGATGAGAACGAAGGTAGACGTACTTTATTGGCAAATACATTGGAAAGAGAAGGCTTTGATATCACTCGAGCCGGAACTTTGAGACAAGCAGAAGGTACTGCACTAGCAATAATGCCTGAAATAGTTCTAATGGATGGAGATTGGAAATCGGGAGATGCTATTGATGCTTCACAACGACTTATGTCAGACCCTGAATTCGCTTTCAAGTGTCGAGTAGTTATCCTTTCAAGGAATTCAGGTCCAGAATATCTCACATCGGCAGCACAAGCTGGAGTCTCAGAAGTCATAGCCAAACCTATTGACATGTCTTTGTTGATTGAGCAATTGAATAAGCATGCTCGTAAACAGTTTGTAAAGCCTCCAGCAGAAGTAGCAGGGTCCGGTGGTGGTGGAGGTAGCTTTGATGTTTCCATGCTTATGGGTGATTCTACTTGGGCATTACCTATGCTGAAGGGTTTGGTTAGTCCAGAAAAGATCAATCCAGGTTTTATTGATGAAATACTTGTTCAAATGAACGAGGAAGGGTTAGAAGTTAGCGAGACTGTAGATACGTCGATGATGGCTAATATGCTTAGAATCGCACTCAATCATCTTGTTCAAGATGTTTCTCCAGAAGATTTACCAAAAGCGAACTTAGACCCATCACAACAGCAAGAAGAGGTCCAATCCTATGGGGATATGTCTCGAGGGAATACCCTTGGAAGTGGCGCAGGTCCTTCAATACCCCGAAAACCTAGAATGACTTCGATGGAAGAGATTTTAGAAAAACAAGCGGATTCTCTTGGAGATGAAGTAGTTTCCAAGATGGATGAAATACTAGATGAGATGCCTGAATTGGTGGCAATAAAAAGAGATGAAGACTTATTTGGTATTGACTTGGAAGTATTAAAATTAACAAAATTAACAACCGAAGTAGTACATGATTTGATGTGGAGTCTTGGCAGACCAGGGGCTGTTTCTGATGTCACTCTAATCACTCAAATTGAAGATGCAGCACAAATGCTATCCGATGTTTTAGGGGCTTTACCTGTAATTGAAGAAGAAAACAGTGATGAAGAGACTAATTCTGAAGAGGAGTGAAGACGATGTCTTTACTTAAGCAAGAAAAGATTGTAATCGAGGATAGTAAAGTTGTAAAGTTCAGACTTGCCCTCAGTATTAGTATTTTTATAATTTGGTCGTTGATAATTTTTTGGATTTTCAAAGATATATCTTTTTTCTTAGATTGGTTTGAGGAACTTGGTGCTTTAGCTCCTATTCTTTTCACATTGATGTTAATAATTGGCGTCGTTATTCTTGCCCCCACACCAATAATAAAGGTGACTGCTGGAGCCCTATTCCCATATTGGATTGCAGTTATAATAAATTTCACAGCATCCATAGTTGGAGGGTTGCTGGCTTTCCTTCTTGGAAGGTGGTTGTTTAGAGATACGATTGCCAAAACAGTAGCAAGTGATAGGCGTTTGCAAAGTATTGAAACTGCTATCGGCGAAGAAGCCATGAAGATTTCAGTTTTGGTTAGACTATCTCCACTGATTCCTGATGAATGGCTAAATTACATAATGTCCTCAGGTCCAGTTACTACTCGAGTTTTCTTCATATCTAATCTTTCGAGTATAATATATTCATTGGCTTATGCCTACTTTGGTCATACAATAGGTGAAATTGCACTAAGTTCTGATGGAATGGGTGGTTTCAAGCAATCTCCTTTAGGAATGTCACTATTGTTTCTAGGACTTATGGCGACTATATTAGCGACAATAATTGTGACTAGGGTCACAATGAAGGGTCTAAATGATGCGATTGAAGAATAATGAATATTTTTTTCTCCCGTTGCGTTTGTATGTAGGCTACTTGTGGGGGTGCCATGGCCCAAGGTGCAGTTCCTGAAATTTTCGGATTAGACTGGTCTCCTAGTGGGCCTTTGAAGTTTGTACAACCGCTACATAGCGACGCTGCGCGTCAAGAGTTCCTTCTCTTCATTGCTCAAAGACATGAATCACGTATCGCATTAGTTTGTGATATATGGGACCATATGATAGAATCTGAACCTAAACAGTTCGAAGGGCCATCATGGGATAAATTTAGTTCTAGACTACTAGAATCATTAGAAAGAGCAGTAATTGCTCAAATTGAAGAGAAAATGGAAAAAGAAAAAGATATGGAAGTAATTCCTCGTCGGAATCTGTCTCAGTATGTTCAACGAAGAGCATCCCACTTTATCATTGATGTCAAGTTAATGCTTAGGAGACTGGCCCATTACATGTCAGTTACTATTGAACAGAGATTAGAATGGCAACGGTTGATGACAAGAACAAGATACTTAGACGAGGCCTTGAAAGAAATCTACTCTGAAGGTTTGGACACTCCTGATGGCTCTAAATTTGGTGGAAAGGGTTTTCGTTCTACATGGCAAGAAGGAGTTGTCGCGGTAGCAACTGCTCTGCAAAGAAGACCGAATTCAGACGCTGATGCAACCCCAGCAAAGGGATATGATGGAGACTTAGTTGCTCCAATGATTAGAGACGTAGGGCTCGCTTTGGCTATGGGTGATACTCCAATTGGAGTGATGTCAGCTAATCTAGGAAAGGTTGGTTCTAATCAAAATGGTGGTTGGGAAGATGCAGGTGGTAGAGATTTACATATCGGTGCTTGGAATGTAGGGGTTTTACCTCCTACTGCGCCTCTACCAATTGCTAGTGTTACTATGACAGGTCTTGCATTTGCAGCATGGCGGAAGAAGCAGGATAGATTTCATGTCGCTTGCATAGGAGAAGGGGCATCATCTTCAGGAGAGTTTTGGGAAGCGATGAACTTTGCAGGTACTAGAGGACTTCCAATAACTTATATTCTTCAAAATAATCAAATTGCCTTAGACACTTCTACTAAGAACCAATCTGGTGTTGAAGTCTGGGCAGATAAGGCGGTAGCAATGGGATTCCCGAGTTGGACAATCGATGGCTCAGACCCCGCTGCATGGCACGCAAGTGTGGCTTGTGCCCGAGAATTTTCTTTAGAAGGCGGAGGCCCAACATTAATTCATGTTGAAACAATGAGAGGTTGTGGCCATGC
Source organism: Candidatus Poseidoniaceae archaeon (assembly GCA_949372655.1). Taxonomy (GTDB): domain Archaea; phylum Thermoplasmatota; class Poseidoniia; order Poseidoniales; family Poseidoniaceae; genus MGIIa-L1. The sequence continues at coordinate 329,716 of CASIAI010000001.1, read as the reverse complement.
TCATCACCATGATGATCTGTATTTGGGTAGTCAATCAGGTACTCCCCCAGGCTATGTGGATAGAGACTTACTTAGTTACTGGGAAGCTAAAGACCCGATTCCAACACATAGAGATTTACTGATCAATCTCGGAGTTGATGAACAGATAATTGCTGACATAGAACTAGAAGAAAAGTCTTTGATTGAACAAGACTATGAAACTTTGATAGAAATGGATTGGCCTAAACCAGAGACAGTCACTAAGGGCGTAACTACCCTGAATGATGCTGATACTCATTCTCAACACCTTGACCGGCTCAAAGGACAAGAGCATCAGATATCCTCTTCACCGCTTGATATAGGCCAATTAATTGTGCAATACGCTGAATCAGGTGGTTGGACATATGCCAGAGCGATACAGCAAGCTATGGCTGATGTTGCAGATAGATATGGTGATGATTGTGTCTTTATTGGGGAAGATATGGAAGTCGCTGGAGCATTTGGAATGAATATTTCATTGAAGAATGCAGGGCATTCTGATAAATTAGTCGATATGCCCCTTTGTGAGGCAGTGATTGTACACACAGGTACAGGTGCAGCATTATCAGGAATGCGTCCTATGGTTGAAATTCAGTTTGGTGGCTTTGCCGCTTTAGGATATAATGCTTTGATAAATAACGCTGCAATGCTTAGATGGCGTTGGGGTGCAGACTGTCCTATGACAATTAGAATTCCCTTAGGTGGTAAAACTCGCTCAGGGCCTTTCCATGCTAATATGATTGAATCATGGTTTGCAAATGACCCGGGATTAGTTGTTTTGGCCCCTGGTACTCCTCAAGATGCTTATGACTTACTTGTCGAGGCTGCTGAATTAAATGACCCAGTAATTATGTTAGAACACATTGGATTATACGGCCTTAGAGGTGGATTAACAGGATGGGGTCAAAATATCAATCAGAAAGTTGATACTAAAACAGTGAATAATTTTATTGAAAATAAGGAAAGGTACAAGATTGGTAAAGCGGAAGTAATTCGAGGTGGACGTGACGTTACTTTGGTTACTTGGGGTGCAATGCTGCATGTGGCGATACAGGCAGCAGAAGAAATTAGTAAACAAGGAATCGAGATTGAAATTATTGATTTAAGGACTCTTCTACCATTTGATTCTCAAACCTGTATAGATTCAGTTGTTCGAACAGGTCGATTAGTAGTACTTCAAGAAGGTCAATGGAATGGTGGCCTTGGACACACGATTCAAAGTCGAATTTTAGAGTCATGTTTCTATGCTTTAGAATCCACTCCAGCAGTAATTGGAGCGCTAGATACTCCAGTGCCCTTTTCTCCTCCATTGGAAAATTATACAATTCCTTCAATAGAGCATATTATAGAAGTATTGAAGGCAGTTGTAAATTCTTAATCTTCTACAATTCTTTGTATTTTGAAACTCTGTCCATAATGACCCCAATTAACTGAGCCAGGTTCTGTGAATATGAAGTATTTAGTTTGAAATTCCTTTCCTAATTCCGGATGTTCTTGTTCTAATTCTACATTTATTCGTGTACTATATCCTCTAAGGCTACCAACACAGGCCACTCCTTTGATTCCATCAACTAGCACTGGGTGTCTTGGTGATAGTTGCTTTGGTGGGTTTTCATCGAATGGATGGATGTCATCCTCTAGTGATAAATTCTCTTCTGTTGCGGGCACTGTTCGAAACTCTCTCTTTACAGTCATGGGCTCTAATTATATCGAGGTATTATAAAGATTTAATCTGAAAGTAAAGTACCAAAACATAGGGGGTTTTATTCATTTACCTGTGACCTTTGGCAGAGTCCATGAGCGACTACCGTATTGCGATTTTGCCCGGTGATGGAACAGGACGGGAAGTTGCTTTAGAGGCTGTTAAGATTCTGAATACAATCTCCTCAAATTCTAATTTTGGATTTGAACAAATGGACATTGCATGTGGTGGTCAGTTATACAAAGAAACAGGGAAAGAATGGGAAGAAGGCTCTTTTGAGTTATGCCGTGATGAAGCAGACGCGATTTTCCTTGGAGCAATAGGTCATCCTGGTTCATATTTACCCAATGGAGATTTAGCTGGTGGTTCAGTTATTCTAGGTATGAGAAGTGGTCTAGACCTATATGCAAATGTAAGGCCTGTGAAACTTTTCCAAGGAGTACTTCACAAAGTTCATGGAAGATTTACTCAAATATGGCAACCAGATATGGTTGACATGACCATATTAAGGGAAAATACTGAAGGATTGTATTATTCATTGTTAAAGAGAGCCTCAAATCGTGCTCAAGGATTAGAAGATTATGTAATACCAGAACTTGAGTTCCCTGATCTGAAAGGAGAAGTAGCGTATGACCCTAGACCAATTTCATCACATGGTACTGAAAGATTAGTCAAAATGGGATTTGATATTGCGCAGACAAGGAACGGAGCCCCCTCCGATGGAGTCAGTAGGGTTTCATGCATCGATAAAAGCAATGTAACCCGCGGCTGTCAGTTATTCAGAAGAACATTTGACCAAGTGGCTAGCAAGTACCCATCAATAAGTACTGATTACGGATATATTGATGCTTTCACTCAATGGATCACTAGAAATCCAGAGCACTATGATGTTGTAGTTACTTCGAATATGTTTGGAGATATTGCAACTGATTTAGCATCTATTTTACAAGGCGGAATGGGTATGGCTGGTTCAGGAAACATAGGAGATGACCATGCTTTCTTCGAACCAGTACACGGTTCTTCTCCAAAGTATGCTGGTATGAACAAGGTCAATCCTATAGCATCTATCAATTCTGTTCAGATGATGACTGATTGGTTGGGTCGTAGAAATCAAGATGAAGAATTGTTGGAAATTTCTAAATTGATCGAACTAAGTGTTGAAGACCATCTTAAGGAAGGTAAATTGCTGACCTATGATTTGGGCGGAACTGCTTCATGCAGTGCTGTTGGAGACGCTATAGCGTCTAAACTAGAACAAAAGTTATCCGAACTTTGATGTCAAAGTTCTATCTAGAACTTTCGCTTAATTGTTACAGAAGAAGTATTCTCTAAATCGATTTCTTCTTCTTCAACTACCACTTCTAACTCTTCTTCTTGCCCACTGCTAACTTTCTTTGATTCCAGTTTTGAGATTTGTGTTTGAAGAAGTTCGAATTCAATTTCTAGGTCATCCATGATGTCACGAACAGTTTCCATCTGGCCGTTAATTCTTGAAGCGAGTTTTTTCATCTTTCTCAAGATACGCTTCTCGGACATAAAATTGCTAACATTATCTTAGTTATCAATTGATGCCTTTCCTATTTTTCACTCTTCTCGAGACTTTTTAAACATGTCATTACAATATGAAGCAAGTACTGCGCCAATAATAGTCGATATGAAATAAATCGGAATCGAGCTGATTTCCCCTGAAATAAGATTTGGCCCAAAAGTTCTCGCCGGATTCATTGAGGCTCCTGTATATTGTCCAAATATGAATGCTAGTATGGCAACGACTAGTCCAACCCATATAGCAACAATTCTTGTATCGTCGGTTTTAGAAATTATAAAATAAATTCCCAGCATTAGTAAGAACGTGATTAGAATTTCTATTAAGATACCTATTCCAATATTGATATTAAAACTTGTAAATCCATATTGCCCAACTATAACAGCACCTACTAGCGCTCCTGCTAACTGTGCTGAAATATATGGTACTAGGGCTTTTTTCTCAAGGTGATTAGTTCTATAGAATGCAATGCTAACGGCTGGGTTTATGTGTGCGCCACTAGTATTTCGTAAAAAAAGAATTGCGATGAATACAGCGATTCCAAATGTCGAGGCGATCATAAAGTTAGACCACCCAGCCTTGATACTTAGGCAACCTAATGAAACCATAATAGTCGTTCCAAAAAATTCAGCACTCATGCGTTTGAGCATGCCTTCGCGAGTTCATTCCGGTTAATGCTTTTTTCTAAAAATAATATATATTCAATGATAACCGTGAATAAGTAAGCCTACCTCGTGTGAGTTATGGGAGAGGGTAGAAAAGAGATGGGTATCCCTCAACTTTTACAATTCAATACCCTACTTATCTTAGGCGCATTATTCATCGGAATAATTGCTAGTCAAGCTCTATCTTCTAATTTTGGTTCCAACAGTTTCCCAATCACATTGTTTATTTTGGCTTTAGCATTAGGTTTACTAGTCGTTTCTGCAGACTTCTTTATTGAAGGAGCTAAAGGTTTAGCTAGAAGGGGTGGAATTCCAGAAGTTGTTATTGGATTAACCATTGTTTCTATCGGTACCTCTTTGCCTGAGATTTTAGTAACTAGTACAGCGGCGATGGATTCTTCTTCGAACCCAGAAATTGCAGATTTTGCAATAGGCGGGATTCTTGGTTCGATTTTAGTCCAAATAACCCTAATTCTCGGTATTGTGGCTCTATCAAGGGGCCTTGAGATAAGACCTTCTTGGCTAAGAAGAGATGGGCAAGTCATGATGTTGTCCATATTACTATTATCTCTATTCTTACTAACAGATTATAGTTTATCACGCTTAGAAGGGATCTTCTTATCTTTCAGTTACTTATTCTATATCACTTGGCTATTGTATAACAGAAAAGTAATACAAAAGGAAGAAGATGATAGCAATGTAAACGATTTAAAGGGTATTAGTTGGACTGGAACTGCATATTTTGTTATGATTTTAATTGGATTATCCTTAGCCGTTTTTGCAGCACATCACTTAGTAAATTATGCTAGCGATATTGCTTACAAACTCAATGTTCCTCATTCAGTCATAGGAACTACTGTTTCAGGTCTTGGAACTTCCCTACCTGAGTTGACTATTGCATTGATGGCAGCTCGAAAAAGTCAAGGAGTTGCGATAGGGACATTAATCGGTTCAAATATTACAGACCCCTTACTTTCCATAGGTTCAGCAGCAATCATAAGTCCTTTGACAATAACTCCCGAGGGAGTAAATATGATTATTTATTTCATACTTCCTTCAACAGTAATCAGTACTTTAGCAGCACTAATGTTAATGCGTACATCGTATAAGTTTCAAAGATGGGAAGGACTCTTACTTATCTCATTATACCTAGTATTCCTAATGATATGTGAGTATCTAAGACGCACTGGTTTTTGAAATAGTTTTTCCAACCATTAAATCTTAACCTACTTCCCCTTCGGCATTACATGGTCAACTTTCAGTTAGATGAGATGCAAGAGATGTTGAAGGAACTTGCTCATGAATTTTCAGTTGAAGAGGTTAGACCTAGTGCTGAACACTGGGATAATGAGGCATTATACCCTAAAGAGGCAATAATGAAAGCCCATGAGATGGGATTGTTGAATTTACACATCCCAGAAGCATATGGTGGGCCTGGTTTAGGTTGTATGGAAGAAGTAATTGTCAATGAAGAACTAGCTTGGGGCGACCCTGGCTTTGCTACAGCAGCATATGCAACCTCTCTGGCTTGCGCTCCAATAATTACAGGTGGTACAGAAAGTCAGAAACAGAAATGGTTAGGAATGGTAGCAAAGGATGGTGCTTTAGCATCATATGCAGTTACTGAGCCAGGAGCAGGTTCAGATGTTGCAGCGTGTAAGACGACAGCCATCAAAGACGGAGAGGACTACATAATCAATGGTGAAAAGATGTGGATTACTGGGGCTGGATATTCAGACTTCTTTTTCGTACTCGCTAAAACTGACCCTGAAGCCGGTTACCGAGGTATGTCTGGATTCATTGTGGAAAAAGACGCAGAAGGCTTCTCGCTAGGTAAAAAGGAGATGAATATGGGTCAGCGTTGTTCTGATACTAGGTCAATTATTTTTGATAACGTTAGAGTTCCAGCGAATCAATTGATTGGAGAGACAGAATCAGGCGGTTGGATGAATGCAATGAAAGCATTTGATTTGAGTAGACCCAATATTGCTGCTCATGCTACTGGTTTGTCTCGTGCATCTTACGAACATGCCCTTCAATATTCGAATGAGAGGACGACCTTTGGAAAGCCTTTACACAAGCATCAAGCAATACAATTCATGCTGGCAGATATGAAGACTAAGATTGAAGCCTCCAGAATGTTGACTTGGTTGTCTGCATCACAATCGGATTCAGGAATCAAGAATACCGAATCAGCAGCACATGCAAAGAGATTCGCTGCAGATACTGCAATGGAGGTTTCAACAGATGCAGTACAGGTCTTTGGAGGGTATGGTTACTCTGAAGAATACCCCGTTTCGAGATTGATGAGGGGTGCTAAAGTTATGCAAATTTATGAAGGCTCATCTCAGGTACAGAAGATGATAATTGGAAGAGAGATTACTAAACACTTCTAGTCTTTTTTGTCCTCATGACGCTTATCATCTTGCCTTTCCCATGTATGAACGATATCATCGATATCTAAATTATTTGGAAGATCTAATTCTTGTTTCGCCTTTTCTAACCTATTTTGCCAATCATGCCACATTTGTTCATCTATGTCTGGTTGGTCTAAGTAATGCTCATCAAAATTACTGAAAGGAGGATTTTCACAAATATATTGTTCTTGCTCACCATTAACTTCTTCTTCATATCTCTCATCTTCAATACTTTGATAATATTCTGCCTGCGAATCGATTTCTATTTCAGTCATAATTCCTTCTTCCTGAAATACAATAACCTCTTGTAGAAAATCTCTCTTACAAACCAAGAATTGAGCCAATAAAGGTACACTCATTGCGGTTCTTCTATCGTTTCTTAACGATAATGCTAATGCTGCAAGTCTGTCTCCAATAGGCATTTTATTTCCTCGGCCGTTTGTATTGATACAAATATCAGCATTATACTTGTTATTTCTGATTAAATCGCTCTTATTTGCAGCACCTCTTACTTCAATATGCCAAATTTCTGTTTCAAAGGGGCTGAACATAGTCTCATCTCTTACCCTAGCTGATGCGTGATACCATCGCCTAGATTCACCATTTATTTTCATAGAAATATAGTTTGGAAGGCTGAAGTGAACCTCTAACCAATCATTCCCTTGGGCGATATCTTTCAGTAATTCAATCGAACGCTTTTCAGGGTCTTGTTTAGACATAGGGCTTGAATCTTTCAACACTATATTAATCATTAACGATAAACAAAAAAGCCGAGCACTGCCTAACGGATTTGTGGCCACTAAAAATCCAGCAATAATAATTGCAGCGGGCTATAGTAAGAGGCTAGGTAGGGACAAAGCCTTTGTTCAAATCGCTGGCAAGACCTTATTGCAACATGCCATATTAAAACTACAGTCATTAAATTGTGAACCGATTGTAATTGTTACAAATCAAAATTGCCTTTTCCAGGCCACTGTCGAGTCAAATGGGGCCAAAGTTTCTCTAAACCCTAATCCTAATGAAGGGAGAACTGGAACGATTCAAATAGGTCTTTCTGCAATTTTAGATGAACTTGGTAGGATGCCCAAGAAAGTTGTATTAGCGCCTGTGGACAGACCAGGTTGGAGAGCAGAAAGCATAGTTCAATTATTGAATAGTGAAACTAGTTCTTGTCTATCGTCTAAAGGGATTAAAGGGCATCCAGTAACTTTAGTGGGTAGTGACTTACATAAACTATTAGTCACTTCAAAAGTAACTCCTTTACGAGATATAATTTCATTTGAAAAGGTTGAAGTTGATGAACCACTTCTAGGGTTGAATATTGATACAGAAGAAGATTTGATTAAACTTAATCTGAATTCTAAATTCTTTGAGTCCGTTTAATCGGAAAAAGTATGTGTGAAGAGCCTTTGCCCTCACCATGACTGCAGCTGTTATGCGCTGGGCATTGGATTGCCTCGATAACCGTAAATCGGTAGTTTTAGCAACAGTCATTGAGACATCTGGAAGCGTCCCGGGTAAAGTCGGCGCTAGAATTGCGATGAGTGATTTAGGTTCAATGTGGGTAGGTACCGTTGGAGGTGCAGGTCTTGAATTGAAAGTCTTAGACCGCTGTAAAGAACTCATTAACCGATATTCTAATCCATATGGCGAAGTGAAAACATTCGGCCTTAACAAAGGTGCGAAGGGCTATGAAGTACAACCACTTGATTCATTATGCGGGGGCAGAGTAACTCTGTCTATCGAAGTGATGATTCCTATGCCACATATTCTTTTAATCGGTGGAGGGCATTGTGCCCAGGCTCTAGCCGATAGTCTGGATTTACTCGGCTGGTCATATTCTGTTCACGATACTCGTCAAGAATTCTGTAATAGTGAACAATTCCCTTCGGCTATCCAACTATATCATTCGGAAGTTGATGATTTTCTAGAGTCGATGATAAGCGAAGATTCCTCTAAATTCTCGGATATTCTTTTACTGGGCCATGACTGGAGTGAAGACCAACAAAGATTACTCGGCTTATTGAAAATATACTCCAACCTTAAAATCGAATTAGATGGTATATCAGCCCCAAGAATTGGCGTGATTGGTAGCCGTTCTAAGTGGCAGGAGTTTGAGAAGCAGGGATTAGCAATCGGGATTGGTCAAGAAATGCTTGATTCTGTTATCTGTCCTATTGGCCTAAACATAGGGGCACAGTCGCCAGAAGAAATAGCAGTTGCAGTGCTGGCTCAAATAATGTCCAATTTCAAGGATATAGATCCAAGTAAACCTAATTGGCGTTAGTTCATCTAAATATTTTATTTCTAAAATATTCCAATTCTTCAACGGATTCGATGATATCATCTAATGCTAAGTGAGCGCCCTTTTTTGGATATTTATCGACTTCAGGATACCATCTTCTGGCTAACTCTTTAACTGTTGAAACATCTATCATTCGGTAATGTAAATATTCTGCTACTTTTGGCATCTCTTTTTCTAGAAACCTTCTATCATTCCATACACTATTCCCACAAAGAGGTGCTGTATTTGGGTCGACCCACTTTTTCAAGAATTCTAGAGTCATCTGTTCAGCGTCCGCTAAATCTACTCCATTTTCTCTAATTCTATTGACTAATCCGCTGCCGAAATGGTGCGCAGTATTCCATTCATCCATCCCTTCAATAAGTATTTCATCGACAGTTATGGCAACGTTGGGCCCGTGTGCAAGAATATTTAATTCTCCATCGGTAATAATTGTAGCAATTTCAATAATAGATTCCTTTTCAATATCCAGTCCAGTCATCTCAAGGTCAATCCAAACCATTCGCTGTTCTCTCTCTGCCATGTACCATCCAGAGGTTATTATCTTTTCAAATGGGCGTAGTGTTGATGTATTATCCCCCCGAGGAGACAACATGTCCGAGGTGTTGGAGGCTGAGTTGATGCCACCAATTAGCAATGCTAAGACGGCTATTGCTGTTTCAATTTCATTATTAATTATAGGTGCTATTTTCTTTGTTATTATCAATAATGATGAAGTAAGTGAAGAGGTTGTTTTGGAGGCTAGCATCGATTCAGGCTGGCGGCCATTTTCGGTAATTGCTCCAATTGATACAGGGATAAATGTCTATCATGACCACTTTAGAACCAATGAAACATATCCACAATGGCTACTTGATGAGTTAGGTGTCAATAAGGTATGTGAACTAACTTTCAATGGTTCATGGCAAGAGAGGTATGATGCTGATAAAACTACATGCTGGGACACATTAAATGCTAGTGATATCGTCTATTTCCCCGGCACTAAAATTATCGGTGCATCACCTGATGGCGATAGTGATATTCTCATTCTTGATGACCCTAATGATGGTCATGGCTCAGCGGTAACTGGAGCAGTTCTAAACGCCAATCCAAATGCTATCATATTCTTTGTTGAGGGGTTTAGTTCAGAAGCGGTTTTAGCGGCTGCTAACCAACCACTAGTAGATGTTATTACCACTTCATTTGGTGCAATAGGTTCAATTCCAGTTCCTGGAATTGAAGATGCGACTAAAGTAGCGGTGACAGAGAAAAATAAATTACATACCGGTGCAGCAGATAATTCCCCTTCACCTGCAGTTCAAGATGCTACTGCTGGGCCTCCATGGTCTATTGGAATCGCAGGTTATGCTGAAGAGGGAGATGACCAAAAAGAGATCATGTCGGGTTCTTATCCTGATATTTCTGCTGATTGGACTCAAGTACTACCAAATCATGATGATATCGATGGATATCATGAAACTTCAGGAACTTCATTTGCAACCCCTAGAACTGCAGGATTAATTTCGTTTGTACTTGAAAACCTTAGGGGCGAATTTGGAGACTCTGGCTCGGGTGCATCAGCGGAAAGAGGAGGGTTCTTGGTAAACGGAACTAACATGTCGATAACTAATTCTCAAGTTAGAGAGGCACTAAACCTCTCGGCTTGGTATCCTGATTTAGGTTGGGACCCAACTTCTGGCACTATGCCAATATCTCCAGTTTTACCTTGTACTCAAACTGGATGGGGTCTAGTTAACCTGTCGAATATTGAGCCAATGCTTAAACACCTTAACGGGACAGAAAGTCTACCACAAAGAGCTGCTGATGTAGAGGCTTGTATGCAGTTTAATCAAGATGCTAGAGAAGCATATTGGGGTGCCTATCCAAGTCTAAATACCATACAGAGTAATTCAGTTTTCGGTATAGAAGGAACTTTAATTAGAGACTAATTTCTTTTTTCCAGACTTCACATTGTCACAATGGATTCAAAAACTAGTGCTCTCTGCATAGGATGAGGCCCTAATGATGATTATCAACCGTGCAACAATGTCAATGTTTTGTTTGACCATACTTGTTTTACCAATGCTCGCATTTGCAGCCCCTGCTCCATTGTCACAAGATACTGATGATTCTGAAGGCTGGTGGGTTGATACCACCGTCGATAAAAACGGAAATGGAATAGGCGATATGGTAGAATTACACAAGGATAATCCGATTTTCCTTGACGACGAAAATACATTACCCCTAATCATCGATTTTGACCATACCCCTGGTGCAGATGAAATTGCTCTACTTGAAAGAGAAGTAAATTTTCAGCACCAATGGACTTTGGAAGGAATTGATGCTTTGGCAGGAAGAATCCCAGTTAATAAGATATGGGATACTGCTGAACTACAAGGCGTAGTAATGATCGAACTAGACGGATTACTTACAGTCTCAAATGGGGATGCATCAGTTCTTCATGGAGTAGATTCCGTTTGGCAAGAAACTGGTTATGATGGTGCAGGTACAACCGTTGCTATTATTGATACTGGAATTGATGGCTCACACGCTGGATTGGATGACTTAGACGATGATAATTCAACCAATGATACCAAGATAATTGGTTTTTATGACCCGGTAAATAACGCTGATAAGATAAATGGAACCGAAGTATTTCCTTATGATGACCAAGGACATGGTTCACATTGTGCCGGAACAACTGCCGGTACTGGAGCACCAACTTATGAGCACATAGGAATGGCTCCTCAAGCATTCTTAGTCGGTGTTAAAGTATTGGATGCAGGTGGTTCGGGTTCTTTTGCCACAGTTATGGCGGGAATGGAATGGACTGTAGAAAATCGGTTTAAATTCAATATTCGAGCTGCTTCCATGAGTCTCGGAGGTCCTGGGGCAATCGAATGGACTTCATCTGAGGAAGATAGTGTTAATCGATATGCTAATGAAATGATGGCGTCAGGTATCGCTATATTCATTGCAGCAGGAAATACCGCAGTTTCTGCACAAATTGGAACCCCTGGTTCTGCTGAGGATGCCATAACTGTAGGTGCGTTGGATAAGAATTCTGCAATCGCAGTATATTCTAGCCAAGGGCCAACAGAAGAAGGTAGAGTGAAACCAAATGTCGCTTATGTTGGGTCAAATGTAATGTCTGTCGCATTCAATACCGGTAATGGATATACTGACATGTCAGGCACTTCTATGGCAACTCCTGGTGCTGCTGGAGTTGGTGCATTAATGCTACAAGCAAACCCTGACCTTTCTCCATTTGATATTAGAAATATTATGCAAGAAACAGCAACATATAGACGATGTGAGTATATGCTGGCAAATGAACCTTGCATAGAAGATTTAGTCCCTAAGAATCGTCAAAATAACGTCTATGGGCATGGGGAAGTACGAGCCCTTGATTCCGTATATGAAGCGGCAGAAAGAGATTATAAATTCGATAATACTATCGAATTAAATTTTACTACTGAAATCGGGCTTGACAATCGAATCCATATGTCCCCGGATGATGGTCTAGGTTTCGGCCTATCTGGTTCATCTGCAAGTAGTATTCATACAATTCAGTGGAGAAGTAATCACCTAAGAGATGATTGGTCTAATATCCATAGTTATGAACATGGAGCAGATAGCGGCTCTCTTTCAGCTATAGATATTATTCATCAACTTGAACACCTTCCAGGAATTACACTAGACGGAAACCACACAGTCTCGTTTAGAGCCTTAAAGTCAAATTCCTCTGGTGGATTTTCTTCTTCGCCCTTGATTACTACTAACATCATGTTAATGGATACAGAAAGTGCTTTTGAAGTGACTGATGAAACCACTTCAAGTATCGATGCTAAAACCGTTATTATAGGAGTTAGTGCATTGATCATCATATTCTTATTGGTGCTAGTATTTACTCTTTACAACTCGAATAATCAATCTATTAAAACAGGAATTTTATTTGATGACCAACCTTTAGAATCTGGTTCAGAGTTATTAGAAGCAGACATTCCAAGTACTTCAGACAAAGAAAAGTAGTTTTAACGCCATATGTAGGCGGTGTAGTAATCAATGAGAACATCGACCGTCGAACATGGGATGGTTGAAAGACCCAATAGGTAAAAGCCACCCTAAAATGGGATTTACTTATCGATTGATGAGAAGGTTCACCCGTTCTTTGATGAGTGTTTGGTTCAGAGAATTAGACATTGTCGATAATGAAAATTTACCTCCCGAAGGAGGATTGATGTTTATTGCCTGGCATCCAAGTGGCCTTATTGACCCAATGTTACTACATGCATCACTGCCTGGTAAATTATCGATGTTGGCAAAACATACCCTGTTCAAAATACCTCTTCTTGGAAGACTTATTCGCTCCGCTGGTGGTTTACCAATTGAGCGTTCTAAAGATAGCTCGGACAAGGAGGAATCCCGTAAGAAAAACGCTCAGATGGTCTCGAGAGTGGGTGGCGAAATCGCCCAAGGAGGGAGATTACTACTTTTCCCTGAAGGGAAAACTCATGCTGGCTCAGCAGTGTCAAGAGCCCGTTCGGGAGCAGCAAGAATCATGCTTGATGCAATAAGAAAAGCAGAGGAATACGGAAATGCAAAGCCAAAAGTAATTCCAGTTGGCCTCCACTATTCTAACTCAAATAAGTTCAGAGAAAGAGGTGCGGTTATTTTAGAACGCCCAATGGAACTTCCAACTATTCCTCAACTTGTCGAAGATTCTGAAGTTCAAGATTCTAATGACAGAGAATGGATTAAAGAGGTCACAAACTCAATAGATTCAGAATTGAATAGAGCCAGCCACTCAAAGACTTCGTGGAAAGACCGACATTTGATTTGGAAAGCAAGGAGCGTTGTTTATGCTGAAAGAATAAAGCAGAGTGGTGGCAAATTGAAGAAGCCAAGTTATTCAGAGTCTGTATATGGAGCTAGAAGAATGCGTGCAGGTTGGGAATTTGTTTCCAAGAACGAACCGGAGAAGTCTGATCGCATTGTCAAGGATTCTATAGAACACTTCTCAGAGTTAGAATCTATCGGATTGACTCCATTTGATGTTGCAGCAAAACCTGAGAAGCCATCCCTGTTAGGATACATCAAAGCCATCTCTATTTGGATATGGTCTGCTGCTTGGATGTTAGGATTGGTAACTTGGAGCGCAGTTATTGGAAATGTGCCACCGTATCAAGCCAATTATTTACTAATGTGGTATCTAAAAAAGGGTAAAATTTCAGAATCTATACTAGGTACAATGAAAGTGATGTCTTCAATAATTTTATTCCCCCTGTGGTGGATAATTGCTTCATTATCTCTAACATGGCTTCTACTTTCTAGTTCTAGCCCAGTATATTCATTGCTCAATATGCATTGGTTATTGGCTAAATTAACCTTATTGAATCCTATATTGGTTTTCCTAATATTTCTAGTATGGTGGCCGATATCTGGAAAAATGCATTTGAAACTTTATTCTAAATTGGTTCAAAGTTGGAGGATGCTAAAGCGATGGAAGATATGGAGAGACGACAAGCATGATTGGAACTCTCTTCAACAAAAGCAGAACTCGATAGGGGAGCAGTTAATCAGTTTAGGTGATAGTTTGGTGCTTCCAGGCGACCCGGATTGGGTAGAACCTAATACTGGCTCAGATGATATTTTAAGTGTGAAATATAGGTCTTGAAAATGGGCCAACTGAACCCTATATTGATATGCATCTTTCCCTACGTCGAGATTGGCGAGAACCATGGTAGGTACAGAATATGTTCCAATGACTCCTAAAGCGGCCAAAGAAATTTGGTCTGCAAAGGTCAATGGAGAGTCTGTTGAAGAGTTGATTACATCTAATGCGATCCTACTTGATGTTCTTAGAGACCAAGTTGGTACCTTAGGAGTCAAGAGAGGTTGTGATTTAGGAACTTGCGGCTGTTGTACTGTAATCATCGATGGCGATGCGCGACTTTCTTGCCTATGCCTTGCAGGACAGGTTGCCGGTAGTGAAATTACTACAGTTGAAGGTCTTTCAGAGGGTGCTCACCTAGCACCTATCCAATCATGCTTTGCTGAACATGGAGGCTCACAGTGTGGTTTCTGCACTCCTGGATTTTTACTCAGTGCCCAAGCATTACTTACTGAAAATGATTCACCGTCCGATAAAGAAATCTCATGTGCGATTGAAGGTAACTTATGTCGCTGTACTGGGTATCAACAAATCGTAGATTCAATCAAGGCTGCTGCTGAGATACATAGAGGAGAAGCAGAACCGGTTCAACCTGCGAGTAACCCTCATCCTAACCCTCACCCTGAAGGTCCTGATCAACCATCGATGCCTCCGGGTCATGCTAGGTGATATTATGTCTGCAGGATACCGTCAACAACCAAATTCAGCGCGTAAAGACGGTAAGCGCGTTGCAGGTAAGCAGGTATTCCCTCCGCCTGGGTCTGGTGGTTCAGATCCAGTGATGAAAGAACGAGATTTGAATTTCATCCCAGAGTCTGTAGGTGGTAAAGAGCCACAACCGGCTGGTTCTCATATACATGATAGAATTAGAACAGGAACCGTGATTGGAAAGCCTCTACCGCTTGTTGATTCTAATGCTAAGGTTACAGGGCAAGCATGGTATGGTGACGATGTTAGATTAGCCAATGAATCAATAGGCAAGATTTTACGTTCACCTCACCATTATGCCAAAATTATCTCGATTGATACCTCGAAAGTAGAAGCACTTCCAGGTGTCATTGCTGTTGCAACAGGAGCAGATTCACCTCATAGTTTTGGGGTTTTGCCAGTTACCAAAGATGAGCATGCAATGGCTGTTGAGAAAGTACGTCACATGGGTGATTTAGTAGCATGTGTTAGCGCTGTAGATGAGGCTACTGCAATAGAGGCGCTAGGATTATTTGAAATCGAATGGGAGCTCTTAGAGCCAGTATTCGATCCAAAGAAAGGACTTGAAGATCACGATGACCCAATTCACTGGAGAGGTAAATACCACCTTGCTAAAACCAATGTCCAAAAGAGAGTCTTCCAAGAATTTGGTGACCGTTCATTAGTGGAAAACCCATTTTCTTCATCTCACGGTAAATGGACCATGGCAGGAGTTCATCATGGATTTACAGAGCCTCACGCTGTAGTTGCTCACTGGGACCCGAATGGTCGTTTGCAGTTGTATACCCCGCAACAAGTTCCACATTATACTCACAGAGCACTTTCTACTGTTTTAGATGTTCCAATGCATCAAATAAATGTCATTAGAACCTTTGTTGGTGGTGGTTTTGGGGGTAAGTCAGACCCCTTCCCCCATGAGATGTGTGCTGCAATTCTCGCAAGAAAATCAGGCAGACCGGTACGAATTACCTTTGACCGTGAAGAAGTTTATTGGATAAACCGTGGACGTCACCCAAGTAACATCGAAGTCAAGATGACCGCTGATGATGAAGGTAGAATTTCAGGTTTTGATATCGACGCTTTGATAGACGGTGGAGGATTTGCCTCATTTGGACACGTTACTTCCTATTACAACGGAGTGCTAGCCACTGCACCATATGAATTAGGTTCATTCCACTATACTGGTGCGAGAGTTTGGACTAATAAACCGGCTTCAGGGGCAATGAGAGGCCATGGTGCAGTCAATACACGGTGTGCTGTAGAAGTAGGTCTTGATGAGATGGCTGAAGAAATGAATGTCGACCCTATCGACCTTAGATTAGCTAATCTTTTACCACCCCATAGTAGAACAATTACTGGATTTAGAATAACCTCCAATGGAATGAGAGAAGCACTTGAACGAGTGAGAGAGGGTTCAAATTGGGATGAAAAGTTCCGTAAGTTACCTCTTGGCAAAGGGATTGGAATTGGATGTGGATTTTTCATATCTGGTTCAGGTTTACCTATTCATTGGGATCCAAACCGATTCCCTCATGCTACAGTTCACATTCAAGTCGATATGGATGGTGGAGTGACCGTTCATACAGGTGCTGCCGATATTGGACAAGGCTCTACGACGGCGGTTGCACAAGTAGTTTCAGAAGTATTAGCATTACCAATCGAAATGATTCATGTTAGAAGCCATGAAAGCGATACATCTCCTGTTGATCTGGGCTCTTATTCTAGCCGTGTCACTTTCATGAATGCTAACGCAGCGATAAGAGCAGCTTTAGACATAAGAGAGAAACTCCTCGATGCTGCTTGGGACATCTTAGGTTACCATCCTAATACCCTTATTATTAACGATAGAAGGATTTACTACAAACACGACCCTGCTATCGGTGTATCTTATTTACAAGCATTACATAAAGCGCAGGAAGATAAAGGGGCATTGATATCGAGTGGTTCTTATCGTTCACCGCCAATGGGTGGTGTTCACAAGGGTGCTGCTGCCGGTCTTGCCCCTGCTTACTCGTTCTCCGCATATGTTGCTGAAGTAGACGTAGATATCGAACTAGGTTTGATAAAATGTACTAATGTTTGGGCAGCACACGATTGTGGTAAAGCACTTAATCCACTTGCAGTGAAAGGACAAATCATCGGCTCATGCCACATGGGGCTAGGACAAGTTCTTTCAGAAAAGATGGTTTATGGAAGGACTGGTCATTTACAAAATGCCAATCTACTTGAATATAAGATACCTTCAATCCATGAAATGCCTCATGTTGAACCTATTATCGTAGAATCAAGTGACCCTGAAGGGCCATTTGGAGCTAAAGAGGCCGGTGAAGGACCTCTATTGCCTATTTTACCAGCAGTTGTAAATGCTGTTTACGATGCTATTGGAATTAGGTATAATGATTTGCCATTGACCCCAGATATTATTTTCAAAGGCGTCGAAAAGAAAAGAAAGAAATTGAAATTAGAGGAGGCAACGGAACTTCCATCCCCTCGTTTCACCCATGGACCCAAGAGTATAGAACTACAAAAGTCACTGATGAAGCGCTCTCAAGAACATAAGAAGCGGGATTTAGCTAGGCAGAAAACTGAAGATACTTCTCCTTACGTAAATGGGGTTCTGTTTGGCTTTGACCCAAATATTCCATTGGAAGACCAAGTTGAAGGGTGGCGAATGGCTACAGAGCCAGACCCAGAACAACTAGCAGAGTTAGGACTTGCTGGGAGAGCATGGTTGAAGAAAGAGCAAAGGCAAATGGAGAGTGAAAAGTAATGCTGATGCCTCCTTTTATCCTACACCACCCCAGTACCGTGGAAGAGGCTTGTAAAATATCGGCTGAATTAATCAAGAAGGGTGAGGACTTCGATTGGGTCTCTGGTGGAACCGATTTGTTAGCGAACTATAAGTGGCGAATTAATACTAAGCCGCATGTTATATCTCTATCAAATATTCCAGGTATAGACTCAGTTTCAAACCTAGAGATTGGCTGTATGGCTAGACTTTCAAGTCTAGAAGGTTCAAATGTACATCCCATGATTGCAGAGGCTGCTGGAAAAGTAGCATCATCACTTATCCGTAAAAGTGCAACATTGGGAGGTAACCTATGTCTAGATACAAGGTGTTTCTGGTATAATCAAAGCGAAGACTGGCGCCGTTCGATAGACTGGTGCCACAAAGCTGATTGTGGAACAGGCTCAGATTGCAGAGTAATCCCTAATCAAAACACATTATGTGTGGCTACTTATCAAGGAGACATAGCGCCAGTTCTTATGGTTCTAGGAGCATCAGTTCACCTGATTGGGCCAAATGGGGAGAGAGTAATGCCACTATCTGAATTCTATCAGTTGGATGGTATGAAGAAAAATGTACTTGAGAAAGGAGAGTTTCTGCTTAAAGTTACACTACCTAAGGATTCGATGAAAAGAATTGGTTCTTATCAGAAGTTGAGGGTAAGAGACTCTTGGGATTTCCCCGAAGCAGGGGTTGCAGTGTCATGGCTGGAAGGAGATAAGGGTTCGATTAAGGTTGCAACAACTGCGCTTGAATCTATTCCAAGGGAACACAAAGAGGAAGTAAGCCAAATAATAGCTGAGGGATGGGATGATAAATCGGTCAAAGCATTAGCAGGTGCGATAAGAAAAAGCGTCAAACCTGTTAACAATACAGCACTTCCACCTAATTATCGTCGTTCAGTTGTACAAGTTTTGGTGAAGAGGGCATTTTCGCAAATTAAATGAGTTGATTATATGAGAGTTAAAGTTGGATTGATTATATTGTTGTTTCTTTTGCCTTTATGCTGTGCAAACGTTGGCGCTCAAGGTGACTTAGAAATGCCCTCGTGGGAATTAGGATGGGATGAAGATATGGATGGAACCCATACTCTAGCTTTAGTGAACGGCGAAGATATCGAGGATGAATTAATCATTTTCATCGATAATCAAAGAATGTCAGATCTCAATATAGAATTAACTGTGGAATGGGATTCTGATGATATTCCTATCGATTTAGATTATGAGGAGAGTATTACAATAAGTGCCTCGACAAATGAAACAATAAGTATAAAATTGAAAAATGAGAATGGGTATGTATTTCAGACCTCACCTAATAGCACTATGGTGATATCAGTTAACGCAGATGAAGTCTCATTTGAACAAAGTACAAGCAATCAGAATATCGAAGCAGATATAGCAGTTCCTGAAGTATATGAGTTAGTTGTTGGTGCAACTAGCAGAGGGGAGAAACTGTTTGCAGGTTCCTCTATCGAGTATGATTTCAATATAGAAAACAAGGGAAATTCAGACGATGCAGTTGATAGCCCAGTGTTTAGTATTAGGTCATGCCCTCATTTAGATATTGAAGGCTTTGACCAGTTAGACGGTCAGGTAGTTACAGTCGGCCAAAACTTCCAAACCCAATTGAAAATAACTGCATCTTCAGCACATCCAGATAGAACTTGCGAAGTCACTCTTTCAGTAGATTCATCAGGTAATCAAAAAACTACCAGCGTGATTATTGAAATCGCAGTCAGTGCGGTTGAGGATTCATCAGAAGATAGCAACCAAGATAATTCACAAGATTCACAATCCGATGATGATTCTATCGAACTTACTGAATCTAGTTCTCTTCCTTACCTTTCCTTTGTAGAAATTATAGTTGTACTGTTTATGGCAAATTCAATGTATTTCCGTCGAAAATAAGTAAGTGTTATTTTATGCTTTTTCAGCCTATTTTGGGCATGTTTTAGCCTCCGAGCCAAACGGCTCGTTTCTTAAAAACCGTTGTATTAGTTCGCTCATTGATGGACAAGCATTATGAGTAGAGAGAAGTTCCGCCGTTTATTGGTGTGTCTTAGTAGCGCTTAGTAAGGGAAAGGATTAGTTATGGCAGAGGAAATAAAAACCAAAATCAGTCTTGAAACATGGCTGAAAGTTGGTTTCGTTTCTTCCCTTTTACTCTCAATAATTGTCATTAGTTTGGTTAGTTTTAACAAAGATACAGTTTTCTCTCCATATGAAGAAGGTTTGGAACTTTCTAATCAACAATTAACTGAAATGCGAAATACACTAGGTTCTGATGGAGAAGGCTACTCAATTGCTAATACAATGTCAACACCCATGTTGGTGAATGATTGGAAAGACCCTCACCGAACCATCCTAATTATAGCAGCCCCTGAGAAACCATTCGATGCGGCTGAAGCATCTGCAATCTTTGATTTTGTCACCAACAAAGGCGGTAAAGTAATATTAGCGGCCAATTCGACCAATGCTCAACTAGTAGCATCCGAGTTTGGCGTCAAATATTTCGACGCTCCTGTAGTCGACCCATTCCAATATTACGAAGTCACTGATGAAAATGAAGAGGTTATAATGCCCGATCAAAGGAAACTTTGGGCTGCTGCCAGTATCAATAGAGATGTCACCACAATGGGTGATGAAAGATTAATTCCATGTTCTGAAAATAATATAGATAATTCACAAGTTGAGAACTGTAGAATGCCGGTACTTTTCCACAGAGCAACCGCCATCCAAGTATTGGATGATGATGTTGATGAGGATAGAGATGTCAAAGTTCTAGCACATGCATCAACACCTGCATTTGTAGCAAGGTATGATATGGATGTCAATAACCGAAACAATCCAGTTCTTGGAGAAGGTAAGACTGGGCTAATTATCAGAATCGACTACCCAGTAGAAGATGTACTGGACGAACAACCAAATAATGACTATGGTAAAGTTGATGTTACAGGTTCAATTGTATTCGTTTCCGACCATTCTGTCTTAGCAAATCACCTTTGGGATGAGCAGTTAGGTAAAGAAACAGGTAAGCAACAATGTACATCTCAGTACTATTCATCTAATAAGATTGAAGAATCACACTCATGCTGGGATTCTTCAGACGGTCTTTCATCCGCTTATGGTGATACTACTTGGAGAGGTAACAGTCAATATTTTTCAGCATTAATTTACGATATGATGGAATTTGATAATAAAGAGATTTCTACAACTGTCACTAGATTCCCATCAGAATTCAACTTGGTATTTGATGAGAGCAGACACGTTTCAAGTGCACTATCTTCTCCATTTACAGAAGCGATTGGTGCCATTGTTTTGTTAACTAGTGATAATGTATTGAAGTGGCTGATCATTCTCAACCTCTTTGCATTATTGGCAATAGCGATAATGGTTGTACCAGAAAAAGAAAACTGGCGCCATATATTTGATTTGACACGCTTTAGAGAAAGGCCTAAGAAAATTGATTCCTCACAGTATCAGATTAGAATTAAAGAAGCATTTTTATCAAAAGTTCGTCAATTTAATGATTTAACGAGAGATGAATTTGTTAGAAAAACCCCAGCGGAAATAATGCACATGGTGCGTGACCCGCGACTTGTCGAACTGATTAGTTCGAACCGTTCCTACTCCAACGATGAATTGAGGGATATTATCCCCCAGATTCGACGTTGGGGTAATTGAAAAAATATAGGAGGAAAAATACATGCAACCAGCCCCCCCACCCCAGCCCGCGCCAGCGCACCCAGGAATGCCAGCAGCACCAATGCCAGCAGCACCAATGCCAGCAGCACCAATGCCAGCAGCACCAATGCCAGCAGCACCAATGCCAGCAGCACCAATGCCAGCAGCACCTGTAGCACCGGCCGCTCCGGCCCAGCCGAAGCACCAGAGTACACCCGAAGTCCGAGAACGACTTTCCGCCGTAGGCGCTATTGCTCAAGCAATCAGTGCTGAGGTTCAGAAAGTAATTATCGGTAAGGTCCACGTTATTGAAAACGTGATGATCAACATCCTTTCCGGTGGTAACCTTCTTTTCGAAGATTACCCAGGTTTGGCTAAGACTCTGATGACCAACACCTTTGCCGATGCCCTCGGTTGCGATTTCAAGCGTGTTCAATTTACGCCTGACTTGCTACCTGCGGATATCACCGGTACAAACATCTATGATGCTAAGAAAGGAGAATTTACTTTCAAGCCAGGACCCTTGTTCTGTAATTTGCTACTAGCTGACGAGATTAACCGTGCTCCACCAAAGACTCAAGCTGCTTTGCTTGAGGCTATGCAAGAGAAGCAAGTAACAATTGGTACAGTTACCCACAAGTTACCAGCACCATTTCTCGTAATGGCAACACAAAACCCTGTTGAACAAGAAGGTACTTATCCACTTCCTGAAGCACAACTTGACAGATTTATGTTCAAGATGTCTGTAGGATATCCTGACAGAGCGGATGAAGACGAGATTCTATCCCGTCGTATTACCCGTGGAAAAGACGCTGTTGATGTAGATGTAATTACTGACCCTCAGAGAGTTATTGCAATGCAACAAGCTTGTGAAGATGTATACGTCGACCCAGCAATTAGAATGTACATGGTAGAAGTTGTATCCCGTACAAGAGAAGACCCACGTGTTCTTGTTGGTTCTTCTCCTCGTGGTTCACAAGCGTTACTTAAGACATCACGTGCTGCTGCTGCCCTAAGAGGTCGTGACTTCATCACACCAGATGATGTTAAACAAGTTGCAGAACTTGCACTTGCTCACAGAATAATCCTAAAGCCAGAACATCAAATTAAGGGACTAGAATCCGGAGAAGTTATTCAAACAATTCTTCGTGAAGTACCAGTTCCAACCGTTTGAGACGAATTTCAGGAGTTTTAGCCTATGTGGAGCCGTAAATCAGCGATGTTGGGTAGTTTGGCCGTAGCAATGTATTTGCTAGGTCTAACTCTACGTAATGAGCAGTTGGTAACAATTGCAGTTGTTGTATTTGTGTTCTTGACTTGGGCTGCACTATTTGGCGGCCATGCTGATGTTGCATCATCTGGTCGAAGAGCTGAAGAATGGAGCGGTGAAGAAGGGCTTGCACTGAGTAGTGTCTCAGCAATGAGGAAATTATCAAGTGCAAGACTTTTCGAAGATGGTGAACTAAATGTTACATTGCGAATGCAGAACGAATCACCATTACCTAAGATTTTAGAAGTGAGAGATAGAGTTCCAGAAGTAATGAGAATCAAGGAAGGTTCGAATTACATTCTAATGGAACTTGGACCTAGAAGAGAGACATTCATTGAATATACATTAGAATGTCCACTCAGAGGATTTTACAGTATTGGACCAGTTGCGGTTAGAATTCAAGACCCATTCGGTTTATTTCACAAGGAAAAAGAAATGCATGTCTATGACGATTTCCTTGTATTCCCTAAGATGGAAGATTTGAAAGATACCTTTGTTAAATCTAGAGTTCCTAAGATTTTCACTGGTGCAGTGAATATACGTCAACCTGGTCCCGGTTCAGAATTCTATTCTCTTAGAGAATATTTTGATGGAGATTCATTTAGAGCAATCAACTGGTCTGCTTATGCAAGGTCTGGTAAATTAATGGTTAATGAAAGAGAAAGAGATGCTGTTTCCGATGTGATAATAATTGTAGACTCTAGAGCAGTTGCTGAAACAGGCCCTGTTTCTAGAAATGCTTTGGTTTATTCAACTAGAGCAGCAGCCTCATTGGCCAAATTTTTCCTAGGCCGCCGTGACTCTGTAGGTGTGGTTGTCTATGGAGATGAAGTTGTTAGCGTTGACAGAGATACTGGTAAGAAGCAACTATATGTCATTCTAACCAAACTTGCTGGAGCAGTCGCTAGAGGAAATATTCCTCTTCAAGTAGTTGTAAACAGAATTCTTCCACATATCAATAAAGGTAGTCCAATAATATTCTTATCGAATCTAGAAGATGACCCGACTATTGTTAATGCTCTAAGAGACTTTAGAGCAAGAGACTTCGATGTTACAGTTCTTTCTCCTTCATCTCTAGAGTTTGAGTTTGATGCTAAGAGGATCGATAGAACCGGTTATGAAGTAATGAAAACAGAAAGAGATGTTTTGATTGGAGAACTTCGTGGTTTAGGAGTGAACATAATGGATTGGGAGCCTGATATGCTTCTTTCCACCGCACTTGCAGGAGCAAGAGGATTTTGAGGTGATTATCTATGACTGTAAATAAACCATCAGGAGATACAAGTCACCTATATGACGGAAAGACTGTTCGTTCATCAGCCCCTTCAAGAAAGAAGCTTGCTGGTCAATCAGGCAGTGGTACTGACATACCGAAAGATGCGATTCCTAAGGTGGAAATTCCTAGTTTTGTTGAGAGCTTATTAGGTGGGCCTTTAGTTACAAAAATGAAGTTTCTCGCTCCTGACAGGATGGTACAGAACCTGCAATTAGCAGTTTATGGAGTTCTAGTTGCCTTATCACTGATGACCTACATGGTCTCTCCTCCGGAAGGAACCATTTGGTACATGGTTACAGGAAACTTAGCGCTTGCATTTTTCATGCAATTATTGATAATTGCAGCCGCAGCAGGTACTGGCTTCTGGGGTACGTTCCAGAGAGATGGTAGATACACTCTTGTCAGTAATTTATTATTCATTTTAGCGATTCTTAGATTTGCTGCATCCAAAGTATCTTTGGCAAGCGATCCATTTGGATTACAAGATAGCGCAACAATGCTCAACATTTTAGTTGTAGTTTATGCAGTCTTGTTGGTAATGTACTTTGAATTAGCTAACGGCGTAATTAGGTATTCTATGCTAGATACTAGTATTAGAACCAATGAAGTCTATGTCATGAATCCTAAGAAAATCGTTAGTAAGTATCATCGTTCACTAATTATCAACCCAATAGTAGCAGGAATACTAGCAATAATTGTTCTTTCAGCAAATACAATTCTACCATTAATCGTAGGTATATTCTCCTCGGATACTGCCCTTAGGATGGAAGAATCAGTTGAGTTGATTTCAGTTTATGGAGTTGCATTAGGTACCTTCTTTGTATTCTGCATAGTAGGTGGATTATTTGCTCTAAACCTTCCAAATCACCTTCAAAGGTTCCGTGAAAAGAGAGCAGATTGAATTTATAATCTGATATTTTTAGAGTCAACTACATTTGAGAGTTGGTCTAATACGTCTGAAATATTTTCATTCACACACAATAGTTGTATTGAATGCGGTGTTTGAGAAAGAACTGAAATGTCTCTTTCAAGAAAAGCACTTGAGTTTAAATTATTCTTGAATTGTTCTACCTTCAGATTCCCAATTAGCGAAATAAGTGCAGGGAAATCCTCAACTGCAATCTGTTCAAAAAGTACTGAAATTATTTTATTGGCTGCATTGAAATCATTTTGTGATATTACAATTTCGATATTACCTGGTTGGTAATTAAGTGACCAACAAGTGATATCATGCTCATTTAATAGAATTAATAATTCTCCTAATGATTTACTCGAATCAACCATTTTATCAGTATTAATTTCGATTCTAGAGACACTTCGTAAACATCCTATCGCCTTGATATCATCTCCCTGAACAATATCAGGACCAATAGTAGTAGGGGCAGTTCCACTTTCATTTTGATATAAATGTCTTATTTCAATTGGAATGCCAAGTTCCAAGATTGGCTCCATTGTCGAAGGGTGAATAATTGGAGCATCCATTCTAGTCAGTTCCTTGGCTTCCTCATAACCGAGGTATGAAATTGCCTTGGTTTCAATTCCCCATCTAGGGTTAATTGCTAAAACACCTTCAATATCTTTCCAAAGAATTACTTTTTGAGCATCCAGTAATCTAGCTATAGCAGTGGCAGAATGATCACTACCACCTCTACTGAGCAAAGCGATCTCTCCATCTTTTCCTTCTCCAAACCATCCTGTTATGACAGGAATACCATTTAGTGAATCATAGTCTAAGTTTTTACTTGAATATTCAATATCAACAGATTGTGCATGTCCGATTCCGTCAAGGTGTAGGCCAATATCTTCAGAACCGACAGGGTGGGCATCAATACCAGATTTCCTAAGATGATATGATACGACTAATGCAGAAAGTCTTTCCCCGGCTGCTAAAAGGGTATTAGTATGATAGTGTAAGTCAAGTTTTTTGGAAATTTCAGTCAGAGACTTTTCTATTCCGGATAATACAGATTCAAACAGTCCACCTAAATCCGACTTTTCAATATCGGGTGCAAATCTAATATGTTGCCTCCTAAGGTCATCAACTAAACGAGTAGCATACTTTGGTTCATTTGAGGCTCTCATTAATCGGTCAGTAGTGCCCCATAGTGCAGACACTACTATCACTGGACGACCTGAAAAGTTTCTAATAATTTTAGAGATTTGTTCTAAGTCCGCATTATCTCTTAGGCATGAGCCTCCAAATTTATGAACAATAGTCGATTTATTCATTTAAAAAACCGCCCCTCATTACTAAATCACAAATAATTAATTTAGCCATCGCTTCGACAACTGAAACTGCTCTTGGTCCTAAAACAGGGTCATGGCGCCCTTTTACAGCTAAAACTTCTTTTTGATTTGTTTTTAGATTTAGTGTCAATTGTTCTTTGGCAATACTAGATGGGGGCTTAAAGGCTACACAGCATAATAAATCGGAACCTGTGGAAAGACCTGCTAGTGCGCCATCAGGCTTTTTACCTTCCAATATTGGATTTTTACTTGTTCCACCCCATGGACTATTATGCTCACTACCACTCATTTTCACAACTTCAAAACCATGTCCGAAAGAAACACCTCTTGCTGCAGGAATTGACATCATGGCTCGAGATAGTGCGGGTTCAATCCCGTCAAACCAAGGTTCACCAAGTCCTAAGGGAAGTCCTGAGATACAAAGTTCAACTTTACTGCCAATGGAGTCGCGGTTTTTTCTTTGTCGCTGAATTAATTCTATCATCGACTCAGCAACATCAGGATCTCTACATCTTATTTCCTTACAACTTTCATTAGCCCATTTTTCTGGGCATTGGTTAATACTTCGGGCTTCGATATTTCCAATCGCTCTTACATGTGCTTGGATATTTATTGCTAGTCGAGATAGTATTGGCTCAATGATTGCTGCTGCTGCGACAATAGGTGCAGTTAATCTAGCACTAGAAGTTCCACCACCTCTAAGGTCTGCTTCACCATTTGTTCTCTTTAGCATTACCATATCTTGATGGCCTGGCCTTGGATGGTCTGGAATAAATGAATAATCCGATGAACGTGCATCTTTATTTTTTATTGAAATCTCTATTTTTTCACCTGTTGTGATTTCTTCTGAAATTCCAGACAATAGTTCTACGTTGTCCGCTTCCTTACGTTTACTAGCATATTTACCACCAGGCTTTCTTAAGTCCATGGCTTTTTGAATCTCAATTCTATCGATACTGATTCCTTTTGGTACTCCTTCAAGGTACGCCCCAACTAAAGGTCCATGACTTGTTCCAAACAGAGTTAATTGTAGGTGTTCCCCCAACCTCATCTGCATGTGTATCAAACATCCCAAGTGCTATTCATTGATGAAGTTGTGCAAATCAGTCAGAATCTACATCTTCACCTTCAGAATTAAGAAACTTAGTTTCAATAATTGTTAATTTCTTCTGCTTATTATCGAAAATCCTCTTGAGCCTATTTACTGTCTGAGGAGTAATAGATGGTGAGAGTATTACCACAGCAGGTCCTGAGCCACTGATACCTGAAGATCTTGCACCGTTAACAAATGCATCATTAGAAATTCTTCTACCATCAAAATCCTCTAGAACACCACTCATTGCTCGGCCATTCCAAGTAATTGCATTGAGTAAGTCTCCTTCTTGTATTGCACTAAGTGCTTGTTGGAAGTCATTAAAAAAGGGTTGAAAGTCTTCAAGAGTAGGAGATTTAGTTCGCCTCTCTCTAACTACTATTGTTACGAACCAATCGTCACTTTCAGGCCCCTTTCCTTCCATTATGACGCCACTTTCTATGGATTCAGCATTGACATCAATAAGTTTCCACCCTTTTGTAGCACATGCCCATGCATCATCGATAGAGCCTGTCAGAGATACACCAGCATCAAATTGAGATTGAGCGCATAACTCTACTAATCGATGAACTTCCAATTCTATCCCAGTAGCATCACACAAACTTCTCAATGCAGCAATAGATACCGCAGCACTAGATTTCAGTCCTTGTTTGGGGGGAATCTTTGATGCTACTGCCCAGAAAAGTTGTTCTGGCTCTAATCCATTTGGTAAATCATAACCACTTGAAACCCATATTTTCATAACAGAATCCAGAAGACCATCAGGGTCTTCTAAGTCTCTCTTACTCGGCCTATCTAACAATCTAACTGCCACAGGTAAATCTAGAGCCATACTTGAGCCATAGCCAGTACCTGCAGCATGAAGTAAACTACATGCTCCATGAGATTGTCCACTGCCAAGTATCGTCAATCATATCACCTCTCTTCTACTTTGCTGTTAATCGATTCTCCTATATGTCTAGAACCTTTTCCGTTCCAGCCAAGAATTGTGTCACCTATTTTCAGTGAAGTGACAGATTTCATGTTTCCAGAGGAATTAATCAATCGCACGGTCTCCGCCTGTTGAAGGAATATGGAAGACGGTTTATCAAAAAGGTTATGCCAATATAGGGCTAAAAACGGTCTTCTTTCAATTTTCAGCCGCCCAATAGTTGCTATTCTTGTAGTTCCATTAGGATTGGAAATCAGAACAGAATCATTAGTTTTTAACTCTGAAATATATTTGGTAGTTCTATCAGCCATCATTACATAGGAGTGAGGAGGTCCAGCATTTACTCTAAATGGCCTTTGAGGTACGAATTCTGAATCTAATGTTTCACCATGTACTAAAACTAAACTTGAGGCCGAAGAACCAATTAACATGCCTTCTCCAACCGAAAGTAAAGAAGTCAAATCAATACAATATCTCTCACCAATCCCTCCTTGTTCTATCGACATAATTTGATGAGATATTATTTCTAAGGTATCTGATTCCTTTTTCTCCACCATTTGATTAAAGTTTATCTCACCTCTTTGTGATTTGATTATAAAGGCTGCATCAATCATATCTTGTTGGTCGTCAACAATCAATGCATCTACTCCTGTTTCTAGTGCAAAACCAGCACCCTGTGCTTCTTCAGGAGTTCTAATTTTAGCAGCGATTTTTGTTGGAGTACCTTGACATGCAGCAATTAAGTTCTCGATTGGAATCATCGACCAATCTTCAAATTCTAAAACAATCCAAGCAACACTACCTACAAATTTCCTTGCCTCATTTTGACTTTCTAAATCCGAGATTAGGACAGCAGTACCGATTAGTTTACTATCCAAATAAACAGAATTATTAGAAAAAACGAGGGTCGCCAAATCGCTGTGTGGAGTTTCAGATATTACTTTATCAAATTTTTCGCTAAATAGAATACTGCCTTCTTTTGATTGGCGGTAATCAAGCCAAACTTCCATAAAACCACCTCACAAAGAACATTCCCTTATTGCTTCCTCAACCGAAGCATCTTGGTGTACTAACATAACTATTGCTCTAGCAATAGATTCGACTTGAGGATGTCCAAATACCTGCCTTCCCATACAAACTCCAGAAGCACCAGCGTCCAATGCATCCCGAATCATTGTTAAGATTGCCCGACTATCTCCTGTAGATGGGCCTCCTGCTACTAGAAGAGGGATTGGTACTGCATTTGTTATTTTTGCGAAACTTTTTTTATCGCCAGTCCAAACTGTCTTGGCAGCATCGCAACCGAGTTCAAATGCTAACCTGGCAGCATGAGCATTACCTTTTGTTGAATCATCTTTCATAACATTCAAGTTTGGGCCTCTTGCATAGACCATGCCAAACATCGGAAGTCCGTGAAGCAGTGCTTGTCGACTAATTTCACCCATTCTCTCCATCATCTCAGGTTCTTTTTCACTACCCATATTAACTTGGCAGGAAACGCCGATTCCACCTCTTTGCCGAACTTCATCAACTCCACCGACTAAGACTTTATTTGTTGACTCCTTTCCTCCATGCCTAGTTGATGCTGAGAGGTGAATGACCATACTTGTGTTCGAGTTTTCGCATAGCTTACTATAATAATCTACTAATCCTTTATGTGCGATAATTGCATCAACTCCAGCAGAAATAAGTGACTTTATTGTAGACTCCAAATCTACTAAACCCTCAACTGGATAATCTGAAACACCGTGGTCTATAGGTATCCAAACTCCACGCCCATTAGGTAGTATCTTTGACAATAGTTCCCCTTTGCTCATGATAATGCGAACAGTTCCTCCCTCTCAATGCTTTGCTTTGAATCAGTGTAAATTACAATAGAATTTCTTTTCAAACTACTAGATTATTACTTTTTAGGAGTTGAAAATCTATACTTTTGACCGATGCTTCAATAGACATGTTCGGCTTGGGGTTGTCATGGATACGGCTTCTTTGGGTGTAATGGCTCTCATGGGAGGCGGTTTTTTACTAGGTATGTGGTACATTCTAGTTAGAACAGATGCCAAACTGAACATGCGTCCAGGGATGTCTGCAGAAGGACTTAGACAGGGCACAGGTAGTCCTAGTTTTGGACAAACTAAGCAAGAGATTGACCGTAAACTAGCGGTTGTTGAAAATCGGAAGCGGCGCCAACAAATAATCGATTCTCGTCTAGCGGTTCAAGATGCCGAAAGAATGGCTGCTGAACAAGCACGCCTAATCGAGGAAGAAGCAGAAAGAGAAACTCTTCGCCGTGAAGAAGATCGTAGAAGGTCTAAAGATGAAGAAGCTCGTCGAATAGAAGATGAGAATCGTAAGCGGATTGAAGAGGAAGAAGCGGAGCGGCAACGTCTCGAAGAAGATGCAAGAGTCGCTCGTAATAGAGAAGAAGAAGAAGCTCGTTTGGAGACTGAAAAAGAAGAACTCCGCCAACTTGAAATGACTGCATTAGAAGAACACAGACTTGCAGAATTAGAATCAGCCCGATTACAAGAAGAAATGGAATCAAGAGCGGCTGCTGAGTCGGCTATGGCCGAATTACAAGAGAGACTCTCTCGAGAAGGAGCAATGAGTGGAGATGTACAAATTTCGCTTATGTGGGAGAATTATAATGATTTGGACCTTCACGTAGTCTGTCCTTCAGGAGAAAGAATCCATGGTGGAAATAAAATCTCAGGATGTGGCGGAGAATTAGACGTAGATGCAAATGTTAGGGCAGAGACTAAGAAACCGGTCGAGAATGTTGTTTGGCCGGGAGTTTCAGCCACACCGGGTACATATCAAGTGTACGCGCATCACTATAAGAAGCATAAAAAGCGAAGAACTCGTGATCCAACTAAATTCCAAATTATTATCAATAATGTTGGTGACTTTAGAGAATACCATGGCGAATTAACTCATGGCGACCCGATTAAGTTGGTTTGTCAATTTGAGGTTCCAGAAAGAGGAGAGCGAGAGGATTATGCTAAAAACCAAATGGAATTAAAAATGCGAGAAGAAGCACAAGAATCTGAGAAGTTAGAGAATCAACGGGCTGAAGAAGAAAATCAAAGACAATCTGAATTGGCAGACGTTGAAACTCAAAGAATGGCTGAAGTAGAGTCGGCTAGGCAACAAGAAGAAATGGAATCTAGGCAGGCAGCAGAAAATGCAATGTCAGAATTACAGCAAAGACTCGAAAGAGAAGGTGCTCGTTCAGGGGATGTTCAAGTTTCATTGATGTGGAATAATTATAACGACTTAGATTTACACGTTGTTTGCCCTTCAGGTGAGAGGATTCATGGCGGAAATAAGATATCTGCGTGTGGTGGTGAATTAGATGTTGATGCTAATGTAAGGCCAGAAACCAAGAAACCTGTAGAGAACATTGTTTGGGATGATAATACAGCTCAACCTGGTGAATATCAGGTCTACGTTCATCATTATAAAAAGCACAATAAGAGAAGAGCCAAAGACCCTACTAAGTTCCAAGTGATTGTAAATAATATTGGAGATATGCTTGAATTTAATGGTGAGTTGTCTCATGGAGACTCTATCAAACTCATAGCTCAATTTTATGTCCCAACTATTGAGGAGAGAAATGATAAAGTGGAAGAACTTAAACAACAAATGAAGGCGCTTTCACAAGCCTTTGAAGGTCCAGAAGGTAGTAATGAACTTTCGATTGAAGATGTCGCACAAGCCATAGGCGTGTCATTGGAAGAAGCAACTCAAATCCACCAAAAAGCGGATGTAGATGGAGATGGTTCTGTCTCCCTAGAAGAATTACTTTCATCTAGCGATGAGACTGAACCAGCAGTTGAACTACAAGAAGTGAAAGCAGAAGAATTGGGCGAAGAGGATTAATCTAGTCTAGTTTAAGATAGAATCTCATCAAGTCTGTCGCTGTCACATGCCTTCTTAATCGAACGAGCAATTCTTCTTCCAGTAGACATCCTTTCTTCATTGATATCTGAATATGGAGAACCTCCAACAAATGGATTTGAGCCAGCTACTATCCTAGCACTTATCTCAAAAACCTTGAATTCTAATTTATCTGTAACGATTGTTTCTAAACAGAATGGACCGATCATTCCTCGGCTTCCTTCTTCTAATTCATAAGAGGCAGCGATAGTTCCTTCAGCCATTTCAAAAGCTCTGGGCAATAGTGATTCCCTGATTACTACAGGTTGGTTGCCAGTAACAACAAAAGAAGGCTCCAAATTCATTTCTCTTAAGTCCCTTAATGAACCTAGTTTGTAAAATTCATCGACATTTGACTCATCACGCCTATCCATCGATAATAATTCTAAGCGACCTAAGTTCTTACCAGCATTTGATTTCTTCCCTTGGACTTGAAAACCATCATCCGCCGTAGGGTCAAAGAAAAAGTGCAGATAATATCTACACCCTAGAACATATTCCTGTATGGTGAATTCTTCTTCGATATCCACGTTTCTTCTAAAATCTCGATAGTCTCTGGCAATGAAGTAGCCCCTACCTCCTTTAGCTCCTGCATATTTGACAATAACTGGCCCGTCTATATCGTGAGGGTCTTCTAAAACTTTAGGCATATCACAGCCCCCATCTTCTAACCATAGTCTCTGTCGATGTCTACTACTTTCCCAATGTAAAATACCTCTATTGCCGAATGTTGGGACTTGGAGACTTTTATAATTTGTAGCTCCCAAATACTCTACCAAAGAGCCGTGAGGTATGATTATCACATTCCTCTCTCTAAACCATTCTGCATAGTCCAGCATTTCTCTATAATTTTCTAGCATTAGCCATTCATCTGGTTCTGCTCCGGGGAAGGCTTTGTAGAATCTTCTTCGATTCTCTCCAACTGCGATACCAAGAGTACGAAAACCCTCTTTTCTAGCCCCATGTAAGATTTGTAGTGAAGAATGGGAAGCAACAACCCCTATTGTGAGATTGTCTTTGTCGTAGCCAGCAAGCCAACTTGCCAATAAGTCAGTATCTACGCCCATGTCGAGGGGTTTTGTATTACCCCTATGAGCATTATGTATTTTTTTTCCTTTTTTGAATAAATTTGATGAGTTATTAATCAGCGGCAATAGATGTTTTGTAGTGAAGAGTTCAAGTCTTAGGAGCCGATGCCGTGTCATGGCAGAAGTACCATCAGGGCAGAGGATGACCTATGGAGGGTATCTAAGACTCGAGGAATTATTGCAGTTACAAGAAGGCCCAGATGGTTATCTTCCAGAACCATGCAATGATGAAACGCATTTCATAATTGTTCATCAAGCATTTGAATTATGGTTCAAACTTATTTTGTCGGAATTGAAGCATGCTCATGCTATTTTGAATTCGGATGGGGTAGAAGAAAAGGTTATGCCAAAACTTGTACACCACTTAGAGAGAGTCACTTCAATTTTCAATTTGATGTCTCAACAATGGAAAGTGATGGAAACGCTTGCTCCTCAAGAGTTTTTATCGTTTAGAGATCGTCTGGGTACTTCTTCAGGTTTCGAATCTTGGCAAATGAGAGAACTAGAAGTGCTCTTAGGTTTAGAACACGAGACACATGGGGGTATGAACCCACTAAAGCATATGAGGAAACTTGCTGAAGAAGGTAAAATCTCAACAGATGCTCTTGAAAACTTTGAAATGGTTTCCAACCAACCTTCAATTAGAGAATCTTTGGATGATTGGTTATCTAGAACTCCTATTAACGGTTCTATGCAAAATGATGAACATGATTCGGAAGTCGTATCAAAATTCGTAGATAGCCATATTTCTGCAATGAAAGAACATACAGAGTCAGTAATTTCTCATATTGTCGAGATTGGTCATGGTGTCGAATCACAAGTTAGGCCAAGAATGGAAGCATCCTTAATTCAAGCAGAAAGTTTCCTAAGACCTGAAGGTTTAGTTAATCGCTCTAGAGCTGGTCTATTGTTTATTGAATCTTACAGAGAGTTACCATTACTCTCATGGCCTAGAACCTTAATTGACTCTTTTGTGGAACTTGAACAATCTATGTTATTGTTTAGAAACTCGCACGCTAGAATGGTTGAGCGTATGATTGGAAGAAGAATGGGGACTGGTGGCTCGAGTGGTGTAGATTACCTTGATGCAACTCTAAAGTACAGAATTTTTGTAGACTTATGGGCTGTAAGAACTATCTTGGTCAAAAGAGAGAATCTACCTGATTTGATAAATCCAGAATACTATGGATTTAATTCTAATAAGTAATTTAATCTTCATGTGGGTCGATATCAATTGGTATCAACTCATGCTCATACTCGTATAGAGCAATTTTTAGAGGATCCAAAACATATCTAACAGATGCTTCCTCAAATCCATAAAGGGAAATTAATTCTTCTTTGAAGGCATTGCGAAGGTCGTCTTCTCCAGCATATAGAGGTGCTCCCATTCCAATTTGTAAGGCTCTTGCTCCAATGATTCTGGCACGTTCGAAGCGGGTATGTAGTCTAGCTGGTTTAACCATAATTTGACACCTGCGAGTGTTAGTCGCATGCAACCGTGATATCAACTGTTTTTGAACCTACCCCATACCTTGGAGTATGATTATTCTTGTTCATCAAGAGTTTTATCCGATTCGAACTTTCGTAATCCCTGGAACATAATTAGGGCTGGAAGAAGTATCGCAAATAGAATTAAGCCGGTTATTATAGCGATTGTTGATGGATTAATATTTTCTATTATTGATTCATTGAGTTGCTTATTTTCATCATCATTGAAATCAAAATTACCGGTGGGCTGCGATGATGCTGATACTAATTTAGCCGGCCCAATATCTTCTAACATGAACACTAAACGGCCGTCCCAGTTTTCTAACCATTCAGAAATATTGGCAGAGTTGTTTTCGGATTTAAATGATAGAAGAGAAGTCGCTAAATTAGTATGTGAATAATTTTCAAATTCATGCTTTGTTTCTTGTAATTTCCAGATATTAAGGTTATACCCTCCAGTAGCGTTCCAGAATAAAGTTCCATTCTGATAATTTATGTTTGAAATCCCGCTAAAGGTATGATTCTGCTCTTCAAGAGCTTGATTTATCTCTAGGGCTTGACTAGAGCCAGTTAGTAAAGAATTACCATTTATCACAATAGACGGAATAAATAGTAATCTGTATTGGTTCTCAAATTTCATATTGGATTGTTTGAAGAAAGTGTTGTCACTAGGTGAAGGGTGATGTTGAATTATTACTGATTGATTCGAGTTTATTTTACTTATCTCATCCTCGACTTCTTTACATGGTTCACACCAGTCAGCCCCAAAATATTCGATTAGATTTATCGCCCTCCACGAATTACAAGATCCTTCAGTCAAGCATGTCGAATCAAGTATGTGTACGTCTAGTAACACTTCTTCTTCTGTATTGATGGCGTCCTCTGCAGTTCCAACAATAGGCATCATCGTAAGAATTAGAAATATGGCTAATATTTTCGTTGAAAAATTAAGTTTAGCAAATCCATATGCATGCGGGCATGTGTTGAAAAGGGGTGTACCCTCCCGTCTACCCATGGACACTGCTTGGTGGCGACGCCCATCAACATTACCGTT
The DNA here is from genome assembly GCA_949372655.1 of Candidatus Poseidoniaceae archaeon. Lineage (GTDB taxonomy): Archaea > Thermoplasmatota > Poseidoniia > Poseidoniales > Poseidoniaceae > MGIIa-L1. Next base: position 293,845 of record CASIAI010000001.1, on the reverse strand, counting down.
GGTTATTTTATCAATGGCATTATTGATTATAGTTGCTGGAGGCGCCATTAGAATAAATGATGCAGGAGAATCTTGTCCTGATTGGCCTAAGTGCTTTGGTACATATGGGTTTGATGTATCTCCAGATGAACAGGAACAGTATTGGGACGAAAACCCTGATGAAATTGATTCAAGAGGTGAATTTCACAGATATACTGTTTTTGAAATATTTTTAGAATGGGTTCACCGCTTACTGGTAGCAATAATTGCAGTTCCCATAGTCGCTAATATATTCATTGCAAAGAAGAAGAAAGATATTTATGGCCAATCAAATTATCATTCTTCTATTTTTATTGCAACATTATTGCTTATACAAGCAACAGCAGGAGCAACTACAGTGTACTTTGATAATGCTGATTGGACAGTCGCTTTACACCTTTCTTTGGCTTGTATTTTCTCAGTATCAATCATCTGGCAATTTTTACTTATGAAGGTTAAAGAAGGCGCTAGATGGGGCTTTCTTTCAACATCTAAACATTTTATTGATAATAACAAAAAGAGGTTCGATGCAATTGCAGGATCAGTATTATTTTTACTCATTTTAGGGGCATGGGTTTCTTCGACAGCAGGAGGCCAGTATAATCAATCATGTTCAGTCGGCTTCCCAAATGGATGGCCCAAATGTAATGGTTCAGTAGTGCCTTCATTGGAGGAGCCAGGAGTTCTTATACAGATGATTCACAGAATAGGGGCTTTAGTTATTGGATTAATCTTAATCGCTTCAATTCTGAAGGTTAAGAAGGATAATCAAGATTCACCAGAATCCGAAGTTTATGTAAAATTCTTATTCTACACCGGTGGACTTTGGGTTCTAAATCTAATGATAGGTGCCAGTTATTTGATTTTTGCAAAATCTGGTGACTTCCCTGAATGGATTTCTCTCTTACATTTAGTTGGCGGAGTTAGTTGTTTCTTTATGTCTCTAGTTTGTACCTTCATGATTAGACTATCATTGTTATCAAATAATATAAACTTAGTCGAGGAGTGAACTTTATGGCTGAGGATATCACTCCAAGTTCGGATGCCGATATTCACCCTGGATGGATAACAGTATTTATCCAATTGATGAAGCTAAGAGTGATTGTTTTACTACAGATTACTGCGGTTTGTGCTATCTTAGTACACGACCTATTATCTCGGCATGGTTTGCTCGAAATAGATAGAACTTGGACTGATACTTCAATTACCATTTTTATCACGTTAATCGGAGGTACGTTATCCGCCGGAGGTTCAAATTCGATTAACATGTGGTATGATGCAGATATTGATGTCCTGATGAGAAGAACTCAGAACAGACCGATACCTAAGGGCCATATCTCTCCTGTTGGGGCACTCATATTCGGGATAATAATCTCAGTGACAGGTTCTTCAGTATTCTTTTTATTACACTGGAAAGCAGCATTTTGGTCGTTTTTCTCTGTATTTTTTTATGTATTCATTTATTCAATGTGGTTGAAGAGAAGAACTCCACAAAATATCGTAATAGGGGGAATTGCAGGGGCTACTCCTCCTTTGATCGGGTGGGCAGGTGCAGCCGGTGATTCATTGAATAACCTAAACCCCTTCGATTTAGGCTCGGCGATACCATGGATGCTTTTTGCACTGATTTTCTTGTGGACTCCACCGCACTTTTGGGCCCTTGCCTTATATCGTTCAGGAGAATATGGGAAAGCAAAAGTTCCTATGATGAATGAAGTAAAAGGGGCTGAATATACAATTTTCCAATCAAAAATATATTGTTTATTATTATTACTATTAGGTTCAGTGCCTTGTTTTTGGCCTGAATCTGGCCTCCCTCTACTCTGGTCATTTATCGCAGGAGGCCTAACTATTTGGTATTCTATTTCAGTTTGGCAAATAGACCCTACTGAAGAGTTCGATAATAACGGTAGAATGCCCAAGGCCGCTAAATCGTTTTTCCGTTCACTGTATTATCTTGGTTGGATGTTCATTCTTTTAGTCATAATTTGTATCATTCCACCCGATTTATTGGGTTGGCTCGGTCCATTAGACCTCTGAAAAGTTAAAAAGTCTCGACCGTCATATTCATGACTTAATCGAAAGTGGCGAGGTTTACTGCGGCAGTCGCATAGCCTGGCCATTGCGCTGGATTGCTAATCCAGTGGTGTTTCACCTCGGGAGTTCGAATCTCCCCTGCCGCGCCATTCAGTTAGTCGAAGAAGTCATCAAATTCATCGGCCATAGAGTTAGCCAATTTTTGTCTATTTCTAGACTTAATAATTCGGTTTAATCGCTTACGCTTCTTCAATATTAGTGGAAGCAATATCATGCTCATACAAAGAGTTGCTAAAACAACAATTCCTGCATATTTGAATTCATCTTGTTCTAAACTCTCACTGAAGTTTCCTAGCCACTCGTTTCCAAGGGGTGGGTCTTCTAATTCAGGTGGTAGAGGAATTAGATGTTGGTAGTAAGACCACCAGTCATCTTCAATGTAAACTCTTTCAACATTTGGCGAGGGATATTGTATGATACTTTTTTCATTGCCGACCCAATCTACTGGTGTTAGAATGTAATAGTAAGTCCTTTGTGGTCTAATTCCATTATCCTCCCAACCATGCTGAGTAAAGTTGGCGGATTGCATTGGAATGGCTTCAATATTTGCCCAAATTGGAGTTATCAAGGAAATATCAATACCATTTGGATCTTGTTCAATTCTGTATAGGTTCCATGTAATATTTCCATCGATTTCATGTTCAGGCCAGGTCCATGTAAGTCCTACTGAATAACACATTGACCAATCATTTTCTATCTTGAAACAGTCGCTACTATTAGTAAACTCCCAATTATTATTGAATTGAATAATAGAAGAGGAAGGAGGGTTGTTATCGCCGCAAATATATGTACCGTTACCTTCTTCATCATTAGTAACATTAGCATTTTCAAAATAGGCATTTCCCTGCCTATCTACTGGTACAATCGCATATGATGAACATAAACCATCTTCTAGTCTTGTAGGGTCGTTCCAATGGTTCTCTGAGATTGGTAGGTATATTCTAAAGGAGTTAGCTATCAAATCATCCCAAACCAACTGGTTGAATGCTTGATTAGATGAAGGAAACACAGTCCCTCCTGTTTCAGGTAGTTCTAATTGATAGATGTTCCATCCCCCAATGTAATCATTATTAATATCGCCAGATGGTGTCCAGTCCAATCTAAATTTGCCACCTTCTGCCAGTGACGTCGTGAAGTTATTTGCTTCAACTTCAGGAGTATTCATTTCTCCTATGATAAGTATAGTAAGGGATGTAAAGATTCTTAAAGAAATATTTTCTTCTTCAGAGTTTAGTACAGGTGGCATACCTTCAAACTGGTCCCATGATGTATCTTCAAAGTTATCTAATACTCGTATTTCTAAGGAATTAAACGGGATTGAGTCAAGTAGCAGATAAGAAGTATTTAGCTCAATATCCATCCAGTTTGAACCGGTGAAAAGGGTCTGATTATCACTTTCTCTTATCATATCAAATGAGATAATAAGAAGCGGAGACTTTCCATTCCCTACTCCATATGATTCTCCAATTATAGGTAGCATTGAATTTGTTACTACTATGGATTCTTCTGTAGTAACTCCCGACGAAATATATTGAGGAGACTTATCTTCTTCAGAGTAAAAATATACATTTATTACTTCAAATATATTCTCAGTATTGCCAAATATATCACGAACAGTCAACCTTATCACATGCTCTCCTAACCCCAGTTGGCTAGTATCTAGAGTGATATTTTTACCATATCCTAGATTAATAATCCCGGCATACCACCAAGAATAATTAATAGGCCCCGGGGCAAATAAATTAGCACTACCAGTCAGACTAATCTGGTCTATGTTTGTGTACCAAGGCTTGGCATCATTATTAACAATGTACCCACTAAGAGAAGGGATTATAATTTCTGTATTTTCAGAAAGAAAATTATTTGTAGAATCATAATCAGTACCATCTTCGGTAATAGTTGGGATTAAAATTACTATATCAAGGAAATCTCCGCTAGTATAGATATCGAAATAGCAGGTTAATGAATTCCCAGGGTGAATTACTTCAATATTACAACTATCGTTGAATTGTAACTCGCTTACTGCATCATAAACTTCCATTGAAACAGTCAAATTATGAATTGATTTATTACCATTATTAAGTATTATTGAAGTGACCATACTTTCTCCAAAGTAATATTCAGCAGAGGAAGGATTGTGTGATGGATTCATTTGAGTGACTTGTAAATCAATCTCATCGTTAATTACGATATATTCTTGGTTTAGATTATTTTCTAAAATCATATCATTATTCGGTGATCCTGATGAGTTAAATACTCCATAATTTATTATGAATTCACCAGTACCGTTATGCGTGAAATCTGGTAAGTCTGTAGTGAAAGGTTTGTAATATCCATACTTTGGGAAGGATGAGTAATTGATGTATGATTCTGATATTTTATTCTCCAAGGTCAAGTCCCATAACTCCCATCCTAAACTAGTGTTAATTTGACATGTGCCGCATAAATGAGAAAACCCTTCAAAGTCAAAGGAATAAGTTTTATTTGAATTAATCACTATTTGGTCTTCATAAATTGCCGGATTTTCTATTTGACCTAGAATGGTTGTATCGCTGTCTATTTTAATATCCATATATTTGGTAGTTGAGTTTACTATGAAGCTATATTCGTCATTGTTTGAATCAAAATCAAATTGGTCAAATTTATAGACGATAGTCATGTTACCATCATACCCGTTAGGGTTGAAGTAAGTAGAGGATACGAATGTTTCCACCAAGCCTGGTAAAATTGAAGTCACAGTAATACTACCATCATCCACGCTCGTACTTATACAAACATTCGAATTCTTCATGCCTTCACAAACATACCAGTCTAATACTCTTCCAGACTGTGAAGGTGATGCATGTCGATTTTCAATTTCTATTTCAAACAGAATGGAATCATATGCGGCTATCCAAGTATTTTCTGGAGGATAAACAGTTCCTAAAATTGCTAAATCTCCACCGGCAGCAGCCTCGCTGTTTGGCACCATGGCTATACTTGATAGAGAACTAAATAGTAGTAAAAATACGAATGTGAAGCAACTTTTTCCGTTGCCACTTTCACGATTAGAGTTCGCACTCATACACCTTCCTCTCATTGAACATTCAAAGACTCATCGCTTCCAATTAGCAAAAAACGCTCAAAATCATACCCAATCCTATATGTCAATCGGCAACCTCTTCAATTACTCTCGCTTACCATTGACATGCGCAAGCAGGCTACTCATTCTCTTCAAAGAAATGAGGGTGGCTTAACAGCAGTAATTGAATTTCTTTCCGCCTTCACTCTATTTCTGATGATACTAACTGCTTTTCTATCATTGGCTCAGCTAGAAATGGGCTCTAATGACACTTCAGTAGATCGAATAGACCGTGCAGCATACAATGGTTTAGACCGGATGACCTCCAATAGCGGTTGGTTTGTTCCGATATTGGGGTTAAATTTAGATTATCAAAATGCAACATCAGACTGGCATGAGATAGACGCAAGTGATTTGGATAAAGGAGTAGTTCAAGTTGGCCTAATGCAGGACGGGATGCTCGATTTTGATAGAGTTAGTTCACTTTCTAAAGTAACTGAGGATGGGATGGCTAAAGGTTTAGGCTTGGATGAAGGATTAAGTTTATATGTTCAAATTAAGGTTACAGAAAGTGATAATTCTTCGAGAATTAATTTGATATTATTCGAGGGGGGTACTCCTCGGAATACAGCTCAAACTTCTTCTAGCGCCTCAGTTACTTTCCAAGATGGCTCGGAAAAGATACAGTTGATTTTAGAAGTACATGATGGTGGTAGGAAATCTAATGCCTTGTATATTACAGAGATAAGTCCAAGGTCGGTTTCAGGCAGTCCGGAATGGATTGAAGTCTCAAATCCAAATGATTTTGCAATCTCTCTTGAAGGTTGGAGTTTTACTCATACATCACCTTCAGCGGATTCTAATCTTTTGCTTAAGGAGGGGGTATTAGTTGGTCATTCTACTACAATCTTTACAGGGGATGAGATATCTCAACAAATAGGTAATGCTACACATATTATAGATTTAGGGCAATCTGGGTTTTTAGGCGTGGGGATGATAAATGCTCTCGATGATGGCGCTGGGATTGTAAAATTGAGTTATACTCAATTATCCGAATATCGTCCTGTGGAAATGTTTAGAGTCGAATGGGGCGGAGATACCGGGTTTTTCTTGACTCCAGGGCAAACATTGGAGTGGAATGGTGACTTGCCAGCTTCTTCTAATGATTGGTCAATTCCTGATCAATCCAGCCCTGGGAATTAGGCAAACTAATATTTTTTAAGAGTATAGTTGACTTTGGACTCGGGCGCATGCTTCATGAACCTAAGCGATTTAGCCTAACTGTTCCCCATGCAACCAGCCGGCCAATATTCCAGAGACCGATGCATAACAGGTGTGCATGGTTTAGATGAAATTCTAAGGGGTGGAATTCCATATGGTTCAACCGTTTTGGCATCTGGAACTTGTGGTTCAGGTAAAACAACACTGGGTATGGAATTCTTAGTTCGAGGTGCTGATTCAGGCGAGGCATGTGCTCATTTTACAGCAACAGAGCCGTCGGTTAAGTTACTTGAGAATATCAGGCAATTCAAATTCTTCGATGTAAAAATGGTAGATTCGGGATTGATAAATGTATTCGATATGGACGTACTATATTCATGGCTTGGCCTAGAAAAATCTTCTTTCGATTTAGACGATGTCCACTCATTAATCAAAGCAATTGTAGATATCGTAAACACAATCGGAGTTACGAGGTTGGTTATTGATTCTGTAACTACTCTTTGTTATAAGATTAAATCTGAACAATTGATTAGAGACTTTTTGTTCACATTAGGTAAGAAATTAGCGACATTAGGGTGTACAACAATTTTGATTGCAGAAATCACCTCCGCTACAGAGAATGCTCACTGGTCTTCTTTTGGGGTGGAAGAGGCGATTGCGGATGGTATTATCGTTCTTGGCGATGTCGAAAGGATGGGTCACTTGCTACGGTTCTTGCAGGTAGTTAAGATGAGAGGTACTTCTCACAGTAGGGCTAAGCATGCCATTGAACTTACTCCTTTAGGAGTCATGTTGACACCAATGCTCAAGTGGGGCGCAGTAAGCGATACTCACAATAGATGGGGTGCATGAATATGTTCGATTTAGATCAAGGTATTGCCGACCAATTGACTGAAGTTTCACTAAATAGCGCAGTCCAAGTCCGTTGTGGCAATTCGAATGCCTTCATGGTCACAGCAAGTACAATGATCCCTTTGCTTCAAATGTTTGAGATGAGCGGAGTTTACATTAGTGCCAGTAGAGGCGCTGCTGAAGTTATCAAAGGATTCGAAGCAATTGGCGTCGATGTATCTCATATCCAATTTATTGATTTGGTTTCATCAGGAATTTTAGGTGGTACTACTGTGCCTTATTCGAATATTCATTTTGTAGATAGCCCAATTATGCTAGAATCCGTACTTCTAAGGACATTATATATTCTTAAAACAACAGATAGCGAGCGTAATTTCATATTCCTAGACAGTGTTAATTCTTTAGCGATTTACAATGAGGATAGAATGTTAGCAGAATATCTTCATACTTTCATTAACACATTTAGGCAACAAGAAGTACTAACTGTTATTCTCAATGTACCAGATCAAACGCCTCCATTAGTATTATCAAATTTAGATTTATATTGTACTGACCTAATTGACAGAGGGCAAGTCGTAATACATTGAGGTGAAATTTATGGCAACAGAATTCAAGTTCGATAAAGAAGATGAAAAGTTCTTTGGCTCAGTGGGCTCATTCGGTGTTCCAAAGTTCGATAATGAAATGCATGGTGGAGTTCCTAGAGGGTTCACAATGATCGCATTTACTGACACGGGTTCTGGAAGTGAACTTTTTGCTAAACAATTCGTTTCACCTGCAGAAGAGTCAGAAAACACCCTATATATTTCAACCAACGAGGGTCAAGCGGAAATTGTTAGGATTTTCCAAAAATATAGTTGGCCTTTAGACATCAATGTTAGGACTATCGGTGAAGAATATAATTCCAATGTTTTAGAAAAAGAATTACTCGCTAGTAGGTATAGATTAGAAGGTTTCAGACTTGAAGACATACAAAGATTAGCTCAAACAAGATTTGTCGATGATGTGACGCAAGATTATCTGACCGAAGTGACAAATGAAGTTATGGCTTTGGGGCCTTACTTTAGAGCAGTAATTGACAGTCTTGATTTCTTCCTTCAAAGAGAAGACCCTGCTAGGGTAGTTGCAATGGTAAGGATGCTACAAGCACATGCACAATTATACAGGGGTCTAATTCTGATTTCGGTTTCTACAGATGGTCTTTCACCCTTGATAAAGCAAGAACTTGCATCTATTGCTGATATGGTGCTATCTTTCCAAGTTAGGACTATAGGTACTGACTTTGAAACATCTATGATTGTCTCGAAGTTCAGAAATGCTCCTGAAAATTTGAAGATCCTAGTTTTCAGAGTGACTCCAGAAGAAGGTATTACTCCAGAAACAGTCGAGCGTATCGCTTGATTAAGAGTTGCTTGGAAAACGATATGTCCAAAGAGGTCAGCCTTGAGGACTCAATATGTCGGATAGGAGTTCTACGGGCGGATACGACCCTTCAGGCATTGATTTAGGTGCTTGGACAAAATTAGAAGAGCAGTTAGAGCAATCAATTCCGCACTATGATAGGGTGAACCGATGGATGACTTTCGGGCAAGACAAAGTCTGGAGGAGAAACGTTCGAGGTCATGCTGAAGATGGAATGAAGGTTCTAGAAGTAGGATGCGGGCCTGGTTCTTTTGCTGAAGATCTAGTCGGTTTGGATGTCACTTGTTTAGACCCATCAGCAGAAATGCTAAGGGTGGCTAAGAAACGAGTTGATTCTGCTAGGAAAGCCAGGGGTGAAGAGCCGGCTCAGTATGTTGAGGCTATTGCAGAATCAATACCTCTTCCGGATGATACCTTTGATCGTGTATTTTGTTTATTTTCTTTTAGAGACTTCCAAGATAAGAAGAAAGGCCTTGAAGAAATTTTCAGAGTACTAAAACCAGGCGGTCGGTTAGTGATTTGTGATGCTGGGAAAGCCAATTGGTTCCATGGGTTAGCTGGCAGAATATGGATGGCGACAATAGTGCAACTCATCGCTCGGGTAATCACTAAAGAGAAAGACCACCCTTGGAAAGGTCTGGCTCGTACATATTCTCATTATGGGACAAATGGATATTACAGGAAAGTGATGAGAGAAGTGGGCTTCGAAGACGTTCAAGGGAGATTACTTCTTCCATTTGGTATGTCGAGTAGGTTCAGGGCTTTCAAGCCAAAACAGTAACTTTGAGGACTTAATATGCCAATATTTGGATTGGAAATGAAAGGTTGTTCAATCACTACACTGATAAACCCCCTATAATACGGAGAAATATAGGTGATTTACTTGGGTATGTCCGACGTTCTTCGTAAAATCAAGCAAACCGAGCGCGAAGCAGCGAAGCAACTGGCTGATGCGCAAAGTGAATCATCCAAAATTTTATCAGATGCTAGGAAGAAATCTAGCGAAATTGTTGCAAGTGCAGCAGACGATTCTTTATCAAATACACAAGTGAAGCTTGATACGGCAAGAGAAGGAGCCGATAAAGAGGCTAGTAAAGTCCAAAAGACTGGTTCAAAGGAAGTTGAGAACATAGAGTCCAATGCATCTAAGAATTTAGATAAAGCAGTAAAATCAATTTTAGATACGATGACCACATTTTGAGGTGTAATTATGCTTGAAATGTCCCGATTAACCGTCGCTGCACCAGTCGGTAAATTGGAAGAAGTTATTCGCCAATGCACCAATCTCGGTTGCGTCCATATTGAAGAATACAGTAACTTCGAAGATGGCATCGGGATTGGTTCTTCAATAAAAAGCGATAATTCCGAGATAGTCAGTAGATTACTTACAAAGGTTAGATCACTTCAATCCGAAGTTAATGCCATAAACATGGATGGGCCAACCTCTCGTGAAAATATCATTGGTATGGTTGCTGGGTTTGAATCTAAAGTAGATGAAGCTCTTGGATTTATTGAACTCATGAGAGATTGTGATTCTGAGATAACCTCTCTTGAAGAGCAACTTAAGGCGCTTTCAAGAGTTGCTCCTCTAGACATCCCTCTAGAATTGATGTCTGGGTATGAGGGTGTGGAAATCTACTTGTCGGAAACGAGTAAGGCTTCTAAAGCCCAAGCAGTATTCAGTGATATAATCAAAGATATTGAACTTAAAGTTTCCAAGGGTATAATCGCAGTTGCATGTCAGCCAAAAGATGGCGCAGCAGTTCAAATTGCTCTGGCAGAACTAGGGTCTAAAGCAGTTCAGATTCCTAGCGGCGAAGGGACTCCTAGTCAGAGAATTAGAGAAATTAATACTTCCATTTCAGGACTTCACTCTAAGAGAGATAGTGCATCCGAGTCTCTTGAAACCTGGACAAACTCACAGGGGTCAGACCTTGTTAGAGTCAAGGAGCACCTCGAAAGAGAAGAACAAATATTCACTGCACCGACTTTGGTAGCAGTCAGTAATCAAGCTTTTGCTCTCGATGCATGGATTCCAAAGAATAAGGAAGATGAAGTTAGAGCAGCACTTTCTGAATGTGCATCTCACGTTTCCATAGAAGAGTACGTAGATTCCCACCACCACCATGAAGAAGAGCAGGAAGAGGAAAAGCATCCCGAAGAATTGGTAATGCTTTCCGATTATCTCGAATCTTCAAATCAGACGGTCTTCCAATTTTTCAAATCGATGGACCTTGATGATTCAGGGCACCTAGAGTATAAAGAAATCGAAAGTGCCTTGAAAGCAGCAAATATAGAGGACTTACCTCCTTGGAATTTGGCAAAGTTCCTCTCAGTTATAGACTTAAATAAGGATGGAAAAATCAACTTACCTGAATTAGACATTGCCCTAGCAGGTGTTTCTTCTTCAACCTCTCATTCACATCATGATGACGCAGTCCCACCGATTGAATTCGTTAACGGAAAGGCGACTGAACCATTCGAACTTTTGGTCGACTTAGTTGGAAGGCCGAAATACGGTACATATGATCCTTCAATGCTTTTGATGATGACTTTCCCTCTTTTCTATGGCATGATTTTAGGAGATTGGGGGTATGGTCTACTAATTTACCTACTAGCCGCGTTCTTGGGCTCCAAACCATTCGCAAAAGACCCATTGGCGCAAAATGGTATCACTATACTCAAGTGGATGGGTGTATGGTGTATTATTTGGGGAATTATTTTCGCTGAAGGATTTGGATTCGTTTGGGATGATACTGGTCGGCTAGGTAATTCTTCCCCATTCGATTTCTTCTATGATTGGACTTATGCTAACGTACATGTCCCTCATGCAATTGCAGATGTGCTCAATCTAGGTGGCTTGCATATGCCATTCCATAGAGCAAGCCCTGGCCATGGCTTACAAGAGTATGTAGTCCTGTCAGTATACATAGGAATTGCACATATTTTCCTCGGTCTAGTAATCGGACTTGTGACTGTTTACAATGCACATGGCGCAGCAGCGGCATACTTTGAGAAAGGCTCTTGGATACTGATTCTAACCGGTGGTTCAATACAGGCTAGAAACATGGTTATGGACTATAATGGGTTGTTCGAGATACAAATTTGGACTTTCTTAATTATTATTGGACTTGCAAGTCTGATAGTTGGTCTTGCTGTCTACGAGAAGTTTGGATGGGTTGGAGGACTTATCATGGGGCCAATAGAAACGTTTGGCCTACTTGCTAACACGCTTTCATACCTCAGGATAATGGGAGTCGGTGTTGCTGGTGTTAAAATTGCAGAAGTTTCCATAACCATGGGCTGGGATAAAATAGGCCCCGCAATTGATTCTGGTGACATAATATCTTTACTCTTAGGCGTCGTTTTATTTATTCTAATTCAGTTATTCGCTATAGCACTCGGGATACTTTCCCCTACTATTCACGCCGTCCGTCTACACTTTGTAGAATGGATGGGCAAATTTTACGATGGCTCGGGCAGCGCTTTTGCGCCGCTTGGCGGCCGCACCCTACACGTTGAGGGTAAATCATAGTCCACTGGACAATAAATGGAGGTAGCAAAAATGAATAATAATACCCTGAAAATGAGCCTAAGAACACTGATCGTACTGTTGGTACTTACCTTGGTCGCACAAGGTGCCGCTGCACAAGATGCAGCAACCGACGACGATTCGAACGACATAAACGGAGACATCGGCATGATCGGTGTTGGACTAGCACTTGGTCTTGCGGCCATTGGCGCTGGTTTCTCCCAAGCTGCTATTGGTAGCGCTGCTGTCGGAATGCTTGCTGAAGATGGAAGCAAGTTCGGTGTCGCGCTTATCTTTACAGCGTTGCCAGAATCAATCGTGATTCTTGGTGCATTGCCGCTCTTCCTTCAATGAGGAAGTTCCTTCGAAACCCTACTTAAGGTAGGGTCTCGAAAGGTATTTGGAGGAAATTAAGATGACACTAGAAACATTAGCAAAGGATATCGCAGCTTCAGCATCTGCTGAAGCGAAAGCGATAATCAAGAAAGCTAAAGCCGAAGCCGATGAGATTTTATCTGAGGCAGAAAGTAAAGCAGAGAGTATTCGTAGTGAAGCAGATGTTAGAGCAGAAAGAGAATCTGTTCAAATCGCAAGAGAAGTAGTCGCGAGCGCTCGCCAAGCAAATCAAAAAGAAATTTTGATCGCTAGGCGTAAAGTCTTGGATGCTACTCATGATTCTGTTAGAGAACAATTAGCAGACCCTGGCTTCAAAGGCAGGGCTAGTATGCTAAAATCTATGATGACCAATGCTGGAAAAATGGCTGGTGCTGATTATATCATAAGACCAGTAGAAGTTGACCGTAAAGCTCTAGATGGGCTTAGCGGCAAAAGAAAAGTTGGAGAATCAGTTGATGGACTTGGAGGTTTTATCCTTGAAGCACCTGATGGTTCGATTTCATATGATATGAGATTTGATACCCTTTTAGAAAATGCTTGGAATGATTCACTGTCTTCAGTGAACTCGATATTGTTTGGTTAGGTGATTATTGTGCTTGGTAATACTGCTTATGTTGCTTCGAGGGCTAAATCCCGTCGAAATAAACTTGCAGATCTGACGCGTATGCGTCAATTGATTCACCAATCACCAGATCAGTTGACTGTAGCTGTAAGTAACATTGGTTATGCCGATGAAATAAACTTGTATGCTGGTAAATTTAACGGTGGAGACTTAGTTGAAGCCGCACTGACTCATAACCTTGAGGCGGAACTTAAAGAGATAGTTTCGATGTGTACTGGCAAAGTTAAATCACTGGTAGAAGTTTATACTTCCAGATTTGAATATCAAAATGCAAAGGTAGTTTTACGAGCGGTAATGAATGATGTAGACTTGGATAAAGTCTCACACTCAATATTACCTGAACTAAACCAAATTAATACCCCTTGGCTTAAGATAATCGAGAATTCCGATGATTTACGCTCTGCAGTCACTCAAATGCGTAGGAAGTCGTTTGGCTCTTCCTTGATGGCTCTGCCAGAGGATGCCAGACTTTCCGAGTATGAAGATGCCTTGGATAGGCACTACTTCATACATGCAATCAAGTCACTATCGTCAACTAAACCTTCAACCAGATATCTTAGGAATTATCTTGGTATGGAAATTGACCATCGAAATATCTTGAATATATTAGAAGCTGAATCAGTAGGTATAGATTCGGAAGAAATTTCCGAATTATTAATTTCTGGTGGCAAACTAATACCTAGTAGCGCCTTTTCATCCATTGCTGCCGGTGGAAAGGACTCTATGATGGATATATTGAGGGCTTCTAGTAAGTTTGACTTTGCCGAATTCGAACAACTTATTTCGAAGTCTAAGTCAGTTAGAAGCTTAGATCCTGTGATCACTTGGTTCAAGAACCAAGAGCATAATTTCATGCAAAGAATGAGTTATTTACATCCTGTATCCGCATTACCGATTATTCACTACATTTGTATGAAAGTTCAAGAGGTTGCAGATTTAAGAATTATAGTTAGAGGTAGGCTTGCTGGTCTACCTGAAGATGTGTTAGAGGCACATATAATGTGAAGGTGGAATTATGGATTTAGCAGTAATAGGTTCACCAGAATTCACTTTAGGATTCCAGCTTGCTGGAATCTCAAATATAACTAATCCTGAGAATGATGATGAAATGGCTTCATCCCTGAAATCTCTTCTCAATGATAAAAATGTAGGTATTGTGGTTATCGACTCCGCAATACTTGCAGCATTGCCAGATCGCTTAAGAAACAGGCTTTCGGCATCAGTAACCCCTACTGTACTTGGAATTGGTACAGAAGAGGATACAACCTTGCGTGATACAATTCGTAAGGCAATAGGAGTCGACTTATGGAAATGATATTCCAACAAAAAATGGAGGAAAAAATATGAGTAATGAAGGAGTAATATATCGAATATCCGGTCCTGTTGTGACCGCAACTGGAATGAAAGCAGCGATGTACGACGTCGTTAGAGTTGGCGAAGAAGGACTAATGGGCGAAGTAATTGAATTACACGGTGATAAAGCGGTAATTCAAGTATACGAAGATACGTCAGGAATTAGACCAGGTGAACCCGTTTTGAATACTGAAGAAACACTTTCAGTATCTTTGGGTCCAGGTCTTTTGACCCAGATTTATGATGGAATCCAAAGACCACTGGCAACTCTTGAAGAAGTAATGGGAGTATTCATTACTAGAGGAGTCGATGCAGACGCTTTCGACTTAGAAAGAACTTGGAAGTTTGAACCTATAGTCGCAAAAGGTGACTCGTTAGAAAGCGGACAAGTAATCGGAAATGTCCAAGAGACAGAGACTATAGTTCACAAAATTATGGTACCTCCAGGCATGAGCGGAAAAGTAAAGTCAATTGAATCAGGAGATTTCAATGTAACTCAAACCGTTTGTGTACTCGATGATGGTTCTGAATTACAAATGATGCAGAAGTGGCCGGTCAGAACTCCTCGTCCTTATCGACAAAAGTATGCTCCTGACACACCACTAGTTACTGGTATGAGGATTCTTGATTTCCTGTTCCCACTTGCTAAAGGTGGAGCAGCTGGAATCCCTGGTCCATTTGGGTCTGGTAAGACAGTTACACAACAATCGTTAGCAAAATATTCCGATGCACAACTTGTTGTCTATATTGGATGTGGTGAGAGAGGAAACGAGATGACTGAAGTTCTTGATGAGTTCCCTCACCTGATTGACCCGAACACCGGCAAGCCATTGATGGAACGAACCGTTATGATTGCTAATACTTCCAATATGCCTGTTGCTGCTCGTGAGGCATCTGTGTACACTGGAATTACCATCGCTGAGTATTTCCGTGATATGGGATATGATGTGGCTTTGATGGCTGACTCAACTTCCAGATGGGCAGAAGCAATGCGTGAAATTTCATCACGTCTTGAAGAAATGCCTGGTGAAGAAGGATATCCTGCTTACTTATCTTCAAGAATTGCAGAATTCTACGAAAGAGCAGGTCGTGTTGAAACTTTGAATGGTGATGATGGATCAGTAACAGTTATTGGTGCAGTATCTCCACCAGGTGGAGATATATCTGAACCAGTTTCTCAAGGAACATTGAGAATTGTCAAGGTATTCTGGGGTCTGGATGCAGGTCTTGCAAGACAGAGACACTTCCCTGCGATTAACTGGCTGAATTCTTATTCACTCTATCCACAGAGTCTTGACCAGTGGTTTAGAGATAACATAGCCCAAGACTTCCCTGAAG
Organism: Candidatus Poseidoniaceae archaeon; assembly: GCA_949372655.1. GTDB lineage: Archaea > Thermoplasmatota > Poseidoniia > Poseidoniales > Poseidoniaceae > MGIIa-L1. The sequence continues at coordinate 277,933 of CASIAI010000001.1, read as the reverse complement.
TAAGAACACAGATTAGCGGTCTATTACAGGTTGAGGCTGAATTACAAGAGATTGTACAATTGGTCGGTTCTGATGCTCTACCAGTCGACCAGCAATTAACTCTTGAAGTCGCAAGAATGATTCGTGAATTCTTCTTACAACAGAATGGTTTCCACGAAGTCGATGCATACTGTGACATCCATTTGCAATATAAGATGGCTAAAGCCATCCTATCTTTCCAAGATGCTGCTAAGTCTGCAATGGCTAATGGCGGACAACTAAACGATGTCGTAAACATCCCAGCAAGAACCGACTTGATGAGAGGAAGGTTCGAGAAAGGATATATCGATACCATCGAAGGAATGATAAAATCAATGAATGAAGAAATCGCCAATACGGTAGAGGAGAACTAGGAGGGATAAACATGAGTGGAAAAGAATACAGAACAATTACTGACGTTAAGGGACCATTGGTCTTTTTGAATAAAACTGAGCCTGTAGCATTTGGTGAAATTGTTACTTTGAGATTATCCAATGGTACAATCAAGAACGGACAAGTACTCGATACCTCAGATGACTTAGTCATCGTTCAAGTTTTCGAAGGTACTGCAAAGATTGACAGAGAAGCAGGAGTTACTTTCATGGGGGATGTGTTTAAACTTCCAGTTAGTACTGAACTTGTAGGAAGAATCCTCGATGGAGCAGGTAGACCAAGAGATGGTGGACCACAAATTGTTGCTGATGAAAAGGCAGATATTATTGGGGCAGCTATCAATCCATATAGCCGTCAAAGTCCTCACGATTTCATCCAAACAGGAATTTCAGCAATCGACTGTTGTACAACACTTGTTCGTGGACAGAAACTTCCAATTTTCTCCGCATCAGGACTTCCTCACAATGATATCGCTCTACAAATTGCACGTCAAGCAAAACTAAAGGGTTCAGATGAAGAATTTATTGTAGTATTCTGTGCTATGGGAATTACTGCTGAAGAATATAATTTCTTCCGTTCTGATTTGGAAAGAACCGGCGCTCTAGAGAATGCAGTACTGTTTGTTAACCTTGCAGACGACCCTGCGGTTGAGAGGATTATTACTCCACGTCTTGCTTTGACAGCAGCAGAGTACTTGGCTTTCGAGAAAGATTACCACGTTTTGGTCATCTATACTGATATGACAAACTACTGTGATGCTTTGAGGCAAATTGGGGCAGCACGTGAAGAAGTTCCAGGTAGGAGAGGTTACCCAGGATATATGTACACAGATTTGGCAATGCTTTACGAGCGTGCTGGAATTGTTAAGGGTAAGAAGGGTTCAATTACTCAATTCCCGATTTTAACAATGCCTGGTGATGATATTACTCACCCAATCCCTGATCTTTCAGGATATATTACTGAAGGACAGATTGTAATTTCTCGTGAATTGCACCAACAAGGAATTTATCCACCGATCAATGTATTACCTTCATTGTCTCGTTTGATGGGTTCCTGTATTGGTGAGAAAACTACTAGAGAAGACCACAAATCAGTATCTGACCAAATGTATGCAGCTTATGCTCAGGGTCGTGAACTGAGAGGACTTGTTGCCATTGTTGGTGAAGATGCTTTGAATGAGCGTGACAAGCAATTACTTGTTTTCTCCGGTGTCTTTGAAGATAAGTTCCTAAGGCAAACTAGAGATGAAGACCGTTCTATAGAAGAAACACTAGACCTTTGCTGGTCTTTGATGTCATCTATTGATACCAAGTATCTAGTACGTCTTGACCAAAAGTGGATTGAAAAGTATCATCCCGAGAACAGAGAGTGAATACGATAATTGAGGTGATTTTTCATGGCTTTGGACATTAAACCAACAAGAAGTGAACTAATCAAGCTCAAGGCTAGGATTAAACAAACCAAGAATGGATATAAACTTCTGAAAATGAAGAGAGATGGTTTGTTTCATGAATTCCGTCAATTATTGTCAAAGATGATTGAAGCAAAGCGTGATTTGACAGAATCTTATCGTTTGGCTAAGCAAAGAATCGATTTGGCAAATGCTATCGAAGGTGGATTGGCAGTCAGAGCAACGGCAATAGCCAATAGTGCCCACCCTGAAGTAGAGGTAGAAAGACGAAATATCATGGGAGTTGTTGTTCCTAGCGTTAGCGGTTCTAATTTGAAATCGACATTCAAAGAAAGAGGAGTAGGTTACATAGGTTCTTCTCCTTATATCGATGAGGCTGGAGAATCCTTTAGTAACTTGATTGGGAAAATCGTAACTGCTTCTGAGATGGAAGCCACACTGAAGAGGCTTTTAGAAGAAATAGAAGCAACGAAGAGGCGTGTAAATGCCCTTGAATTCAAAGTGATACCAGAACTTGAAGAGGCGAGAGTGTTTATACAACTACGTCTTGAAGAAATGGAAAGAGAAGAGACATTCCGTTTAAAGCGTTTCAAGAACAAGTGATTATAATTTTAATCATTTATCCGCCGATGGTTAAAGTAGGGAAGGACTCACAGGTTGATACCGAGGAAGTCGTATGTCAAGTCTTAGTGATGCCGCGAACGACGATTCGAAAGATGTCGAACAATTGATTGCCCAAAAGAAATCTTGGAATCAAAAGCAACTATTAGAATCAATTCTCAAGAGATATTTCCACCTTTATGGAGAAATAGGTGGGAGTCGGTGGCCTGTTTGGAAAGCAGATGCAAAAGAAGAGCAAGATGTTCATGAATCTGTAGATGAGGCCAATGGGTACTTGCAAAAGTTAGGTTGGATGATAAAATTAGATTTTGGAGATCCTTGGATTTTACAGGTTCTACCTCTTCCCGAGAGGCAATTCCCATCGGCCAAGAGTTTGCTGACTATGTGGTCATTGACTGCGATATCTCTGACCTTGGCAGGGATGTATTGGATGGAAGGAGCAATTCCAAACGGCGGATGGTTCCATGAGTCTCTTTTGATTGATGCTATTATTGGATATGCCTTGCCAGTAATCTCAATTATGCTGGCTGCTTCCTTTATTCAAAAGAAATGGGCCGAAAGTTATGGAATTCGTGTAGGTCATCTATTTCCGCTTCCAGAGCCAACAATTGCCCTATTCAGTTTAGGAGTTTTATCTAAATCATACTTGATTTGGCCTTTTGGCTTACTACTTATTCCATCACTACCTCGGATGGATGCAAGGCCATGGAAGAACCGTCAGTCTCTAGGTTGGGTATCCTTATCAGTACCTTTAATTTTCATTTCTTTTGGAACAATCTTGTGGATATGGGGGCTATTCATGACTCCAGAGTTTGTAGAAATAACCTCGATGCAATATGTTTCAGATTCCCCATTATTAGTCAATTTAATCAGCATAGCCTCTTTTGACGATATGTCGGTAAGGCTATTATGGGCTCATCCATTTACTAAAGCAGGAACTCTACTGTGTTTCTATGGATGGATATCACTTCTTCCAATACCGACATTCCCAGGAGGTCGTATACTCGTAGCTCGAGTTGGTTTAGATAATGCTCGTAACTCATCTAACCAATTCTTCCTATTCATGATTATTCTAGTATTTGCGTGGATGTTTGGAGCATTTGAAGGATTTACTATTTGGTTGCCAATATTAGGTGTAATAATCCCTTTACTTTTATTTATGGGTTCGGATAAAAGAGTACCAATAGTTCTGGATGAAGCTAAAGGGATAGAGCCAACCTCTGTTTCTAGAATAGGCATGGTTTTATTCCTAATTTTTATGATTTCTTTACCAAGTCAGACGCCTTTTACTATGGATGAAAACTGGGATGAATCAATTGAATATAAGTTCGATGATCAATTTGAGATAATAGAAGAAGAAGGTGCCTGGTACGGTAACTTGGAAGTTGAAGTGATTAATCCTTCAGCGATAACCCAACATTGGTCGCTTGATTTAGCAAGGCTAGATGGGGTTGTTTCCAATAATTGGGAAGTTAATTGGATTTGTAGTGATGACGATTCTATTTCTATTGAACAATTAGGTTGTGGTGATGATATATTACCTGGAAAAAGCTCTTCAGTCTATCTTAACTTAACATGGAATATTTCCAACTTTGAGCCGGTGGCAGAAGAATTCTATCTAATCACATACATTGATTCAGTTGCTAAATTTGATACTATACTTGCTTATCCAGACTTACCGGCATATCCTTTGTCTGATTGGGAATTAATAAATTCCAATGGGGAAATTAAAAGATGTGCATCTTTTTCTATAGATTCTGACGAACCAGTAAATGTGTCTTTCCCTCAATCTTCATCAATTCAATTCCAAACCCGTATGTACTGGATTGAGGGGCAACAAGGCCTAGAGACCGTATTAGAGTCTGGAGTTCATTCCCTTTGTATACGTGGTCAAGACGCTATAATTTTGATGAGGTCAACCGAATTGAATACAATTAAACTGGGTGAATCGATTTTCCTCCCAGGTCAGCCGAGCCTTTCTAACAGAGCCATAATTCCTTCAACTGGGTGGGAAATATCTGACTCGAATGTCTCAGGCTGGGGTATAGTAATGAGTCCTGGCCAAATATTATCGACTTCGACAGAGTATTGCGCTCTAGATCCAAAAGTAAGTACTCCTGCTAAGCCATCAAGTGAAAATGAGTCATGGATTTGGGATATGGAATATAGAGATATTGCACAGATCCCTAGCATCAAAGAAAATACTTCGATTATTCTAAAGGTTCCAGATTCTAATGAACTCTCAATATGTGCAAATCCAAATCACCCACTTCCTCAAACTAATGTATCAGTAGAAAGGGGACCTGAATTGGTTTTGATTCGTGAAGGAGTTATGCATCGGTTATGGACAAATATTTGGGCTGCGGCAATGAATGGGACTTTATTACATCCAGAAATGGCAGACTTTGAGATTTATAACCCCTCCAATGAATCGATTCCAATTAATATTATCCAGACTACTTTAGGGGATGGGGCAGAGGAATGGATGCTACTAGAATCAACCTCGACCCTCAAACAAGGTGTCAATAATTTCGACTTTTCACCATCTAATAGTACCTTTTCAACAATGCGACTGGACCATCAAGATGGCCAAGTATACATTTATCTTGGAAGTTATATGTGAGGTTGATAAATTGAATGTAGCTATATTGGGAGCCGGTTCAATCGGCTCTTTGATTGCTGCTAAGATTTCTAATTATGGTGTTGATAATATTTTGATACATGCCAGAGGGGAGCATGGTTCTGCAATGGCACTAAATGGCATTGAGGTTGAAGGCTTAGATTCATTTACTATCAAAGATGAATCAATGATTATTTCTTTAGATGAAGTGGGTTTTTACACCGGCTTGGAAAAACAAATTGATATTTTATTCATTACCTGTAAGGCTAATGACGTAGTATCTCTTATGGAGAAATCAATAAATTTATTGAATGAAAATTCTAAAGTGATTTGTTTAAGTAATGGACTTGGGCATGTAGAGGTGTGTATGGATTTCTTCGGACCTCATCGAGTATTTGCAGCATCGATATCACATGGCGCTTGGAGGCCTGCACCAGGAATTGTAAATTGGGCAGGTAGAGGTAATATCTCGATAGGTCAATTTGGTGAAGGACCAGGATTAAACGAAGCAAAATTAGTAATGAATCTTCTTTCAGAGTCAGGATTGAACCCTAAATGGGAAGATGATGGAAGAAAATTAGTGTGGAGCAAAGTCTTACTAAACATTGCAATTAACCCTGTGGCTGCTTTGATAGGATGCGAAAATGGATTTCTATTACAATCTAATCTATTCGAATTATGTTCCTCGATAATGATAGAAGGGGCTAATATTGCAAGGCAGGAAAGAGTAAATCTACCTTCGGATGAAGAACTGAACTCTAGATTACATGAAGTTATTAAATCAACATCAAATAACTTCTGTAGTATGTTACAAGATGTAAAGAAAGGCAGGTCTACTGAAATAGAGTTTCTAAACCAAGTAGTTGTACAAAGAGCAGAAAGGTACGGAATTGCAACTCCAAGAAATAATATGTTGACTGAATTAATCAAATCTATTAATTCATGATAAGTCGGAATTATAGTGCAAGCCTCTGTTTTCAGTCCTTGCTAGTGCATCAAAAGTGATTAATTGACCAACTAAGATTAAATTTCTTAATTCGACTATCTCTCTACTCGCTAGGGAACTTCTCCAGATTAGATCAACTTCTTGACCAAGAAGTTCTAACCTTCTTGAGGCTCTTTCTAGACGTTGAAACCTTCTAACAACTCCAACCTCTTGAGACATAGTAGAGCGGAGTAACATCAAATCATTGACAATTGGAGCATGCTCAACTAAGGAATCTAACCCTTCTTCTCTCCATTCAGGTGATTCTTTTTCTTCATAAATAGGGGTATTTTCAATTATATGGTTGGCGGCTTTATCTGCATACACAACCGCTTCAAGTAAACTGTTAGACGCCAGTCTATTTGCTCCATGCATACCGGTACAAGCCACTTCTCCAATGGCATAAAGTGATGGTATTATCTTGTTTTCTTCTCTTAGCATAGGTCTTCCAAAATTATCAACATCCAGACCTCCGACTATGTAATGTGCTGCAGGAGCGATTGGTAGGTGGTCGATTCCTAATTTCAGATTATGGCGGTTTAATCGGGATTGTATATTTGGGAACTCTTCTTGTAAATGCTTACTATCGAGGTGTGAAGTGACTAAGAACACACTATTATCTCCAGTTTTTTTGAGATTTATATCTATCGACCTGGCGACAATATCTCTTGTAGCCATTGAACCTAGTGGAGAGAATTCCAAGATGAAAGAATATTTATCCGGTAATGGTGAGTCAATATTATTTTTAATACATTCATCACAATCATCTATCCATTTCTTTAGTCCACTTTTGTCTAGAATGACTCCACCTTCTCCTCGTAAAGCCTCAGTTATCAAGAATGGTCTGTCTTTTGAGATAGATAGTGCGGTTGGATGAAATTGAATAAATGCCATATCTTTAACATTCGCTCCCGCTCTCCAAGCCATGGCAAGTCCATCTCCAGTTGCCACACTTGGATTTGTTGTCTGTGTCCATAATTGACCAACTCCTCCCGTCGCTAAAATTATTGAGTCTGCCGAAAAGGTTTCCACTTTATTGGTTTCTTGATTTAAACACCATACTCCTGAAATCCCAGCACTTGGATTTTGATGTTCTTTTTGAATTAAATCAATTGCGAGCATATTTGGATTCAAACTAACATTGGGATGCTTTTTAGCTGCATTGCTTAAAGCTCTTTCAATTTCTTTCCCAGTAGCGTCTTTTGAGTGAAGAATTCGTCTTGAAGAATGTCCTCCCTCCTTCGCTAATCGAAAATTCCCGGAATCGTTCTTTTCAAAACGTACTCCAATTTTTAATAATTCGTGAATACATTCACTAGCCCGATTAATAACTTCATTTACGACGTTCACATCACACATTCCATCCCCACTATTTAGGGTGTCTTGAATGTGAGAATCTATTCCTGCTATGTCTGTTTTATCAAGAATTCCTGCAATTCCGCCTTGAGCCCAATTTGTTGATGAGTCTTTGAGTCTCTGTTTAGTGATTACAGTTACCTCGTTACCTGAGTCGGCTATCTTCAAAGCAGCAAATAATCCAGCAATGCCGCTTCCGATGATGATTATGTGAGCCATAAAACCCCTCTAATAGGCGGTAAAGATTCCCTCATTTGAACTATTGTGAAGCGATATCACTATCATGTACCCTCATTGTCGTTGTAATATGGGGGCTATTAGGCGTAATTTGGCAACAATAATCGGCCTTTCTATGGCCTTATTTGTCTTTGTCAACGTTCAATTTGGACTAATCGCTCCTGAAATAATCGATGGTGCAGAACCTTCGAAATTAGATGTTATGAAGATGTTGGAGCCGCATTGTGCTCTATCTGAAATAGAAAAAGAACTTGCAGATGGCAATGATAGTTTTTGCTTAGGGCCTGTAGGTGAATGGAATGGGGCCGATTTCTTGCTTCTCGGTGAAGGGATATTCATTTTGATGGTTGGAAAGTTAAAATTACCACAAAAAGGTATTTGGGCGCAAAGAATTAGAAAAATAATGTTTGCCACCGGGTGTGCATTCTTTGGCTTGGCCATTATTGATAGATTGAAGTTACTCCCAACTGCAGTGGGTTCAGAAGGAATAGCAACTCTAATTCCTTTTGACGTATCACCAATGTTAGTCCAGATTGGACTTGCAGTCCTTGGAGCGTTTTTGATGCGGGGGCCTAAATATTGGGAGGCTGAAGCCATCGAACAAACTCATGATAGATTAGAAAACAGACGTGAAGTTGCAGAAAAATTCCGGTCGACATTCGGAACAACCGCTAGACCGTTAGAGGAGCTCCAAGGTAAACAAAAAAGAGTGGCCAGGTCTCCATTAATGAATAGAGATTCAAGACTTTCAATGTCAAGAAGTAAAAGTAATATCAAGGTAAAAGCTACTTGCCCCTATTGTAAAGGCGGGGGTTGTAAGAAATGCGGCTTTACAGGAATCATTTGATTCACCCATTTCGGCTACTTTCAAGGCCTATCAAAAACGGGGTATTGAGTTCTAATGCCTCGCATAGTTTAATACCCCTAGATTCCCGATGACCCTGATAAGGTCGGAGATATTTTTCCGAATGAGGGATGGTAATGTACCTAAAAGCAATTGAGATATCTAATTTTAAGTCATTCAAGGGGGAAGTGATGATTCCTCTGGACCGAGGATTCACTGCTATTACAGGGCCTAATGGCTCAGGTAAATCCAATTGTGGCGATGCGATTCAATTCGTTCTAGGTCCACGTTCTAATAAGACGATTAGAGCACAAAATTCTAAGGATTTAATCTTCAATGGAGGGAAGAATTCCAAACCAGCTCGTGCCTGTGAAGTGACGCTTATTTTTGCAAATCCAGTGCTCTCGACTAGCAGGAGGAGATTGCCAATTGATTCTGATGAAGTTAGAATGACTCGTTCTATTAGATTGACCAAGTCTAACAATGTTGTTACGCAGTATCTTCTAGATGGGGAAGAGAGTACTCAGAAGTCATTCCACCGGATTCTAGGAGCAGCAAATGCTAGGCCTGACGGTTACAATATAGTGCTACAAGGAGACGTTGCTAGCCTTGCAAAAATGACTTCTAAGGAGAGAAGGAAAGTTCTCGATAGCGTCGCAGGTGTCACCTCATATGATGAGGAGATTAGAAAAGCAGACAAGCAAAAAGAAAATGTAGAAAATTATATTGAAAGAATTGGGCTACTTGAAGAAGAGCAGAAAGTTCGACTAAAAGATCTCAGAAAAGAAAAGGATATTGCGCTCAAGGCAAAAGATTTAGCTGATGAATTAAACCAAGCAAGGGTTACTGCTTACCAATCTAATTATGCCAGTCAACTGGCAGAGAAAGAGTACCAACTAGGTGAACAAACTCGGTATTTGGAAGAAGCCAACTTACTGGAATCAGAAGTTAAGGAAGGGGCCAAAGTATTGATGGCCTTGGAAGATCAAATAGGCGTTCTTCAGAAGCAAATTGAAGAATTAATGGGGGGCGATTCTAATGGCCTTAACAAACAAATTTACGATTTACATCTTAAGATAGACGGCAATAAGGATAAGGTGGAAGATGCTATTACGAATAACTCTGAGGATAAATTGGAACTTGAATCATTGAAGTCTCAGTTGGAGTCCGCCATTATTTCACTGGAAGAATTCACCGCTTCTCTAGAATCGGCAAAGCAAGACTTAGAAGATTCTCGAAAAGCCCTCAAAGAAGCCGAATCTGAAGAGATAGAGATTACCAAGATCATGGAATCATCAAATGATGAAAGTGCAGAATTATCTAGGTCTCTCTCTAAGGCGATTAAACAACTTGAAGATGCACGAGGTAAACTAGCAGAATCACAAAGTGAAGTCGATAGAACAGCCGCACAAGCCGAAGTGATTTCAGAACAATTATCTCAAGTTCAAGATTCGTCTGAAGAAGCAAGACTGGCCTTGGGAGAACTAGAAATTCAAGGGGAAGAACTGTCAGGCAAATCTGCAGATAAAGACCGTGGTGAACTATCTAGAAGGCTCATGGCCGCTCAGAATTCCGAACAAAATCTAGTTGAGGAGTCTCAAGTAATAGAATCTAAACTTAGAGAGACAGAAAGAAAACTTGAGAGAACAAGGTCAGAGATGGAGACTTCTAGTGGTTCAAAGGGAATGGCTGGAGGGGCTGCTGCTATTATTGCAGCGAGAGATAGAGGTGAACTGAGAGGTATTATCGGCTCTATAGCAGAGCTATGTGCTCCTGTAGACGACTCTCATGAATCAGCATTATCAACCGCAATCGGCGGAGGTATGACTTCCCTAGTTGTAGAAAGTGATGAAGTCGCAGCTCAAGCGATTAGATGGTTAGCAGAAAATCGAGCTGGAAGGGCAACATTCCTTCCACTAAATAAATTGACAAATACAAGAGCTGCTGGTAAAGCAGTGATGGTTTCCAAGAAACCTGGAGTCATTGGTTTTGCCCATGAATTATTAGATTATGATCCTAAAATCGATATAGCGATAAGGTTTGTTTTGAGAAATACTTTGATTGTAGATTCGATGTCTACTGCTAGGTCTCACATGGGCGGTATTCGTTTAGTGACTCTAAGAGGGGATGTAACCGAAGCAGGAGGTGCCATGGTCGGAGGCTCAAAGCGAAAGATGTCAGTGTCCTTTGGTGGCCGAATAAAGGGCGCTTCTGAAGTTGAGAAACTTTCTGGAGAAGTCGAGAAACTTAGATTGATGTCAGATACAGTTTCTGCAGCACTTATAGAGTCTAGAAGGCAACAACAAATTATTCGTGTAAATATCAACGAACTTTCCGATGGCGACGATGCAGTGAAACTACAAGAATGGCGTGCTGAGATGAAGCAAGCCAAATCAGCGCATAATAAATCTCTAGGTGCAGTTGCAGATATTGAGAAAAAATTGAATGAACTTGAGATGCTGGCTAGAGCCAATCTCGGTGAATTAGATAATTCACAAAACCAATTTGAGATAATGGAAGCCAATTGCATATCCGCTAGAGAGGCAGTAGAATTAGCAAGTCCAAGTCATCTGAAAGATAGAATGCACTCGGCACAAATGAAGAGATTAGATGCTGAAGGTCTCAAGTCTAAGGCTGAAGCCGCTTTGGAAAGCGGTAGTAGTCATCAAGATTTATTAAGCCAAAGAGTTGAGGAGAATCGTTCTAGAATCGGCTCCATTGAGACGTCTATTAGTAAAAGAACCGAACTGGTCGGAGAATTAAAATCGTCTATTAGCACTGACTCTATAGAATTAAAAGAGAGGCAAGAAGAACTCTCAGAATTTTTGGAAGAGAACAAAGGTTTAGAGGATGAAAGGCTAGAACTAGTCGATGAAAGAGCGAGTCTTAGAACTTCACTTACTCAGAAAGCCACCGATGCTCAGTCGAGGCGTAGAATGAGTGATGAAGTAGGGCGTTCTCTAATTACTAAGGAAACAGCACTCTCAGAATTACTGTATGAGATGAATGATGCGGGAATTCAGCCTGCTGAGGTAAATATTACTCTGCCTTCAGTCGGTGAATCAGAAAAGAAGGTTCGTTCCCTCGAAAGAAGAATGGAAGCTTACGGGCCAGTGAATATGTTAGCGATTGAACAGTTTGAGACTTGCGAATCTAGGCTGAATGAAATGAAAGATGATTTCAAGACATTACAGAAGCGTAGGTCATCTCTTATCGACGTCACGGAAAAATTAGAAACTCAAAGAAAAGAGAGGCTACTAAAAGTCCTCGATAAAGTAAATGAGAATTTCAAGGTTTCATATAATGTACTTAGCGATGGAGGCAGAGGTGAACTATATCTAGAGAATATCGATGAGCCATTCAAGGGTGGTTTGGAGTTATGGGCCAAGCCAAAAGGAAAGTCTTCCAAGGTAAGTAGACTTCAACTCTCAGGGGGAGAACAATCTATGGCTGCTTTGGCTCTTATCTTCGCAATTCAAGATTATGACCCAAGTCCTTTCTATTACTTCGATGAAGTTGATCAAAATCTAGACGCTACAAACGCCGAAAGAATTGCCGAGATGTGCAGGCAAAGAAGTAAGAATGCACAATTTATCATGGTCACTCTAAGAAAAGTATCTCTTCGACTTGCAGACCATCACATTGGCATCACTCATGGTGGCGATGGTTGTAGTCGTAGAATTGTCGATTTCGATAGAGAAAGAGCCATAAAGTTAGGTGCTGAGGCGGAAGAAGAAGCTGAGAAGATTGCTAAAATGAATGCATTGAGGAGAGATGAAGTTCAACAAGTCGAGTTTGATATGCCGACCGTTCCTGAAGCATTATCTCCGCCAAAGAGTCTAGGTGGATTACTGAATCACATCATCGATGACCAGCCTCAAGAGAACGAAGATTCTACTATGCAAGGGCTTGGAGAAAGAACTGCTGAACTGACAGAAGACATTCAAGAACTGCAAGACTTGAAAGAAGCATTATCCGAAGAAATACTTGAAGAAGAGATTGATTTGCCGGAGATATTAGATTCAGAAGAGGAACTTTGAGGTGGTATTTTGGCTGAACAACAAGCAGTTTTGGACAAATGGTTCCTTAGGCAGGATGTTATTAATCAACTAATTGAATCCGGAGAAGAGACCGCTGAAGCACAATTGTTTGCAGATAGGATTCTTTCGATTGCAGAAACAGAAGAAGCTGAGTTTAGGTCTTTGTCGGACCCTTTCGACCGCTCTGTAGCCCTTGTTTTATCGCTTGTTAGAGAAGAAGACTTGGATGCTTGGAATATCGATCTATCTAAATTTTTAAAATTCTTCACACAGCGTGTCAAGAATAATTCTAACAACCTCGACCTCCCAGCATGTGGTAGATTAATCCGCCTTTCTTGGGAAGTTTTACACCATCAAGCCATAGACCTTTTTGACAGAGTTCAAAGGACTGATGAGGAAGAAGAGTGGGATGAAGGATTTGACTTTGGATGGGAGTCTGAATACGATGATGAAGCGTTCTTATTCACTAATTCTATTCTTCAAGGAGATGCAGATGACATCTTGCCCTCATTATTTGGTGAAAGAGTTCGAAGAGAGGAAGGAAGGCCTGTAACCCTAGGCGAGTTACTTTCTGCTTTCAAAGACGCTGCTGATGATGCAGAAGGCCTTAGGCTAAGAGAAGAGAATAGGATTGCCCACCAAGAAGAATTAAAAGATTATTTAGAGAATATTGGCGGAAGAATGCATAACGAAGATTTAGAAGGTGACATTGGAAGATGCTGGTCTGCTCTAAGAAGAGCATGTATTGAGAGTGAAAGTCACAAAGTACCTGTTCAAAATGTTAAACTTCATCTAAGAACTATATTGGAAGAAAAGTTTGGAGTAATCCCCGAAGGTTATCAAGATGAAGCAAAAGTTACTTCTTTTATTGCTGGGTTATTTTTGACTCATAGAGGTTTTGCTTCTATCAGTCAAGAAGTTGCTCCAGAGGGCGATATTATGCTTGAGGACTTATGGCCGGAATTAGAGGACTTCCAACAGGTAAAAGATGCGATTGATGAATTGGATGAAAAGCAAAGTATTGATTCACAAAATGAAGATTCAGGTTCAGTACAATTTGCCAAGAAAAGGGCAGAGAAAATTAGGCTAATAGAAGAAACTGAAAGAAAGGCAAAAGAACTTGAATTAGAAAGTGAAGAACCTCAGGGAATTCCAATAATAGAGGCTACTGATAAAGAAGAAGATTTCCAAAACCATGAATGGTTGGTCGAGTAAGGGGTTGTTGACATTACTGAAATACAATTAGATACACTTTTGGAAGCGACCCTTTTTGGCGCTGGACGTTCTATGACTCTTTCACAGTTGAGCGCCTCATTAGGTTATGATGAGGATGAAATGTTAGACTCATTATATTCTTTGAGGGCGACCCTCAAGAGGAGAAGAGGTGGAGCATTACAGATAGCAGAAGTTGGTGACCGTTGGGCTATTGAAGTGAAGCCCGATATAGCTGACCATCTTCCAAAAGAAGCTAAGACAGAGATTCCAAAGAAACTTCTCAAAGCAGCATCACTAATTGCCTATCACCAACCTATGCCCCAATCCAGATTGATAGAATTTCTAGGTCAAAAAGCATATGACTATGTCAGGGAACTTGCTCAATACGGTATGATAGATCGCCGAAAAGATGGCAATACTAGGAGATTAACTACTACTAGGCGCTTTTCAGAAGCCTTTGGTTGTCCTTATACAGACAGAAAGAAAGTGAAGGCTTGGTTTAGAGAACAGGTTCAAAATACTGGGCTACTAGATGACTTAGTTGGTAAAGAAGTTCTCAAAGAAGAAGGTGAAGCTGAAGGTTCAGTGCAGTCAACCTTGAGTTTCGAAGAAGAGTGAATTAAGAGTTTCTTAACTCTTCAAGGATTTTCTGTACAACCGTTTGTGTTTTTGGACCGATGTGTGATTGTAGTTTTGCAGCTACCAATTCTATCTCTTCACCTTCTGCCCCTGCACTAACAGCCATATTTCTTGAATGCAGTTTCATATGGCCTGCTTGAATTCCATTTGTTGCAAGGGCTCTAAGCGCTCCAAGGTTTTGAGCAAGCCCTGCTGCGCAGATAATTCCTGCTAATTCACTTGCTGAAGTTACTCCTAGTATTGCTAAATTGGCTTTTGCTACAGGATGTACTCTGGATGCTCCTCCAACTATACCTACAGCCATTGGTGTTTCTATACTGCCTACTAAACAACCTTCATCTGTTATTTCCCATTCTGTCATCGAAGAATAGTTATCATTTGAAAAAGAAGCCCAAGAATGACAACCTGCTTCTATTGCTCTCCAATCTTGGCCACATGCCACAGCAACGCTACTTATTGCATTCATGACTCCTTTATTGTGTGTCACTGCTCTAAACGGGTCTGCTAAGGCAAAATGATGTGCCTCAAGTATTCCTTGGATAATTTTGTCACCATTCTCCTTTGAGCCATCATTAGACAGTTCTACAGGTGTGAAAGTGGCTTCAACACGGGCAAGTCTATGGGCTGCTAAATTGGATAATATCTTCAAATGGACTCTACCTAAGGTTAGTCTTTCCACCTCTGGTGCGATAAGTTCTGCCATTGTATTTACGGCATTTGCACCCATAGCGTCACGACAGTCAACGATTATGTGCAGTACGAGCATTGGACCAGAGAGAGATTCAATAATTCTAGTTTCTATCCTTTTACAGCCTCCGCCTAGTCTAACCATAGTGGAAGGTAGACTATTACACAAATCGATAAGCTCGTCTTTTGCCTGGTGTAGGGCTAACTGTGATTGATTAATATCAGGGCAGTCTAATATTTGTATTTGCCCGATCATCATTGGAGCGTCATTTTGTGTTCGAAAGCCACCTTTTTCCAGGCAACGCTTTGCCATGTTTGAAGCAGCAGCAACTACACTTGATTCTTCTAGGCAAAATGGAATTAGGTAATGCTTTTTATCAATTACGAAGTTAGTTGCTATACCCACAGGTAGAGACATAGTGCCTATTACGTTCTCAATCATTCTATCTGCTGCGTCGTCTTCTAATTCCCCATTGGCTGCAAGGGCACTGACTTGTTCATCAGTCAATCCTGCCAGTTTTTGAACTAAGTTGCGCCTTTCAGCGACGCTATGGCGGAAAAAACCACTTAATCGACTATTTTCTATCGGCATCAGTTCTCCTCATACTTATCCAAGCATCCCAGACACATAAGTAATCGGATACATGTAGTTGTTTTTTGAGTTAAACGCTAGATTTGATTGATTGCTATGGGCGAGGCTATTAACGGGTTTAACGGTTTAATTAACGCGTTAGCCATACGTTAACTATGCGTTATTTGCCATCTTTTCGTTCATTTAAGGAGTGATGGCGGCCTCATTGACGCTTCCTAACGGGTACTTTCCAATCACCAATTAGGTCAAACATCAAATACCCACTCGAAGTTGAAGATTTATGCGAGTAGAAGGTTTACAGATTGACTTTCCCACTTTAACAGAGAACCCTTTTTCTACAAGTCCATTGGAAACAGGACAAGAATCCCTCTATGTGGGGCGTTTAGATGTCCGAGGAAGAATATCAAAGCATATAAATTTCAGGTCGAATAGAAGACTGTTAATTGTTGGAGAAATGGGGTCAGGTAGGACTTCACTACTCAGGTGTTCGGCTAGTGAAGCCCCTGTATACGTCCATATCGATCACATATCAGCGACTAAACCTGCTCATAGTTTGTTAGAAAACTTATATTCTGAGTTGATTGACTATAATATCCCCCAAAGTAGGGCTGAACTAGCTCACAAGATTGTCGAGGCGTCTCATACTTATACTTCTAAAATACCACTTATTGTGATAGATATGCCTACTGTAGAGACTTCAGTGATGACAGTTGCTCTACGAGATGCTCTACCCCTCTTGGAGAGGCTTAAGGCAGTGGTAGTAGTTGTTGTTGAACCAAAGCAGCGTAGTAATCTCCCTGATAGCATACTACACAGTTTTGCCAGTATTGAAACACTGGAGCCATTGACTGTTGATGAAGTTAAGGTACTAATCGAGAGAAGGGTATCTTCTGCCACTTCAACAGAATTCAAACTATCGACAAAAGACGCCCAATATATCCATTCCTTGAGTAGTGGTAAACCTTCAGAGGTAATACGATTCATGAGGGATTCAATTGATGTATCGCTACATTCGGGCTCTTCAACAGAAACTATACCAATTCCTAAAACCATAAGCATATATGATTTAGAAGAGGCTGATTCGTTAGACCAAATTGTGCAAGAGGAGTTCATAGATACTTTAGATTCGGAGTCAGTAGAAGATGTAGCGATAGAACAAGAATCCGAGATTATCGATGCATCGGTGCCATGGCAAGAAAGAGATTCTGTATCTGAAGATTTGGAATCTAATGATGCAATAAGTGATATTTTTGGTTTTGATTTGAATTTAGAAAAGTTATCAGATTCTAAATTAGATGACGAACCGATTGATACTTTCACATACTCTGCAACTCCAGAAAATGAGGAGCTATTAATCGCTGAATCAAATCCTCAGCCATCTATCCATGCGGGGACTTTCAACGCATTACTTGGTAGAACTAGAGATTATAAAACCACTAATGAAGAGCCTGAAACGATGGTTATGGATGAAGAATCATCTGGCGCAGAATTATGGGTTTCTGAAGAATTGATTACGCCTGTTGAATTAGATTTAGATATTTCAGAAGAAGAATCTGCAACTTTAATCTATGATGAAATAGGGCTACCAGGCATAAATCGTGAAGTTTTAGAAGAATTAGAAGATTCCACTACAGAGGAGTTTGAAGAAATAACCAATCATGGTGGACACAAGGTCATTAACAGCACTGACATGAATTATCTTTCACCTATTTTACAGGCACTGCAAGAACTTCTGATACACAATAAAAGCCCTTCTAATAATTCCGGAAGCCATCGTAAGTTAGCAGAGGCATTATCTGGTATGAGGAGAGAGAAACAAGGAGAGAAACATGACTTTCCTCTTAACTCTGCAATTCTCTCTTCACTATCTCATAGCGAATCCTATGTTGTTTCAATTGCGAAGGAAAGAAAGTACTCTCCTTCTGATAAAGAAATCTTAGATGAACTTAATATCAAGAGGCCAAGATTATCACAAATCAGCAATCACTTATTGAAAGCGGGGATTTTGAATGTTAGGACACTGGGTCGTAGTCGATTCTTTCAACTAACGCAAGATGCTAGGGCTCAATTAATAGCATGGGGACTAATAGGGGGTGTCAACTAATGTCTTGGTCAATTTCTTGGTCTTGGCAAGCCCCTTCTAGAATCGCCTGTATCGCATCGGTTGAAGGTGGTATTGCGGTTAGTAGTGGACTTGAACTCATACTCATGGAATCTAATGGTGATATTAGATGGAAAGTCGATATGCCATTCAAGGTACATGCGATGGATGCTAATAATGGTATTCTAGCAGTTTTAGCGGCTCATGGATTCTACGTTATTTCGACTACAGATGGTAGTATGCTCCATGAGGGTAGATCGACTTATGGTGGTTTTACAGATATAGCCTCTCGTCCTGGAGGTGGATGGATATTATCAGGTCGAGAAGGGCAATTACACTTATTTACGCATGAAGGTAAAGGAATACGTCGCTTTGACAGTGGTAAAGTTCGACGATTAGTCGGTTGGTTAGATAGAGAGCACCTACTTTGGCAATCCGGAGATGGAAAGTTATGGTGTGGAAGGTTAGCGCAGAAGTACCAAAAGAGAATCTTAGAGGATAGAGTTTGGAGTTGGGTGACAAAGATATCTGCTGGAAGATTGTTATTACAAGCTAGTGGTGGAGAAGTTTGGGAAGGAATACCTCATCCGTTTGGATGGGATAATATGGAGCGTCTTCAAACCGATTCTCTCGAACCGATGGAGGGTATAAGATGTGGTGATGGTTGGTGGATACTTGGTATTGAAGGACACTTAACTCATATTTCGACCGAAATCAAAGAAGAAAGTCTAACAGAGCTGGGTAAAGGTATGGATTTAGGCGATATGCTTGAAGGGTTAACTGCAGATTCAATGGTTTCCTCTACTCGTCAAGGATTAATACGATTTTGGACTGCACCTCATCTAGCACAATCAGAGAGAGAAGGCAGATTTAAGGCAGCAGCAGACGCAGCATTAGCAAGGAATTGGGACGAAAGAACGACTCTTTTCCAAAGAGCAAGAGATGCTGAGGATGAAGGACGATTATCTTTAGCAGTTGAATTATACCAGGCTCTAGGCAGAAGTGAGGATGTAAGAAGGCTATTGAAGAGACAAAAGGAGGGAGGAGAATGAGTGATGATTTGGTAAATGTCACTATTCAGCGTGTTGAGAAATATCTGGATATTACAAAAAGAGCTAGAGATAAAGCAACTCCATTAGTTGAAGATAATTCATCAGATGGAGTACGTTTGGCTACATTACTAAAAATGGCTGATGATTATGCTTTTGATGCTCGACACTTCTTGAAAATTGGAGATCATGTTAGAGCTTTTGGGGCGATAAATTATGCCCACGCATGGATTGATGCCGGTGTCAAATTGGGCTTATTAAATGGTCATGGTGACGACGTATTATTCACGCTACCCTAGACTCTATAGATTTTCAAGAACTTTAAAATGATTATTTTTACTTACTTCAATAACCTTAATTGAGGATTTAAATAATCGCTTTTTTAAATCCTTATCGACGGTCAAAACAGCATATTGTTCTTTTTCGGCAATCTCAAATATTTTATCATCAGTATGGCTAAAATCACTTTCAAAATCAGTAAATGTTGACTTGCTTTCAAGCATCGATATTAATAGTGATTTTCTCTTAGTCCTAGTCTTATCAAGTTCCTTTAATTCTTGTAAAACAGAATCTATTAGGATTAATTCAAAAGTACCGATTGTTCTTTCTAATTCTAAATCAAAATTCATACCAGAATCAATAACGGCAACCCAGCCACAAGCATCAATAATAATGCTTTGAGACATGAAGAGCACCTATTGGATTATTCCATAACCAATTAGTCGCCATCGAGAACCGATTCTTCTAGACAATGAAACACGTTGACCAGAATCTACACAAATAGGCAGTCTAAGTTCTAAATTAGTTCTCTTTTTCTCCGCATTCCTGGTTACTCCAACTGAGGTAGCAGTTGCTACATTAATCATCAGCATCTCATTATTTCTTAGAGGTTGAATCTTATCGGGATTACTGGAGTTGCCTCCAACCATGTGCTCCATCAAATTAACAGATATTTTTACGTTTGAGCGAACTTCCGGAAGATTCCCTTTCAAAGCTACCACTTGGCCAGATAGATTATCTGAGTTAGTGATTGAAGGGTCTAGTTCGGTAGCCATTCCACACAATCCTCCAGCATGCATTGTTTCAAGGTTGTTTCCTCCACCTTGCATACTACTTACTGTAGCAGAAATAGGTTCCCAATGGGTCTTTGAACCCTTCTCGATCTTACGACCAGGGCCTATTTCAATTTCATCTCCGATCTTAAATTCCCCTTCAACAATACTTCCACCGATAACTCCACCTCGCATTTTTGCAGGACGTGTACCTGGTCTATTGATATCAAAAGAACGAGCAACATGCATTACTGAACGTGTATCAGAACTTCGGTCAGGTGTAGGGATTGTACTTTCAATCGCTTCGATAAGGGCATCAAGATTTACATCGTGGTGTGCTGAAACAGGAATTACTGGAGAGTCCTCAGCAACCGTATCCTTAATGAATTCCTTTATTTCATTATAAGATTCCATTGCCCTTTCCTTACTCACCAAGTCAATTTTATTTTGAACAACTATAATATTTTTAATTCCAGAAATATTTAGCGCCATCAAATGTTCTCTCGTTTGAGGTTGAGGGCATGTTTCGTTAGCGGCTACCATCAGTAGTGCTCCATCCATTATCGATGCGCCAGTTATCATTATCGCCATCAAAGTCTCGTGGCCAGGAGCATCAACAAAGGAAACTACTCTTTGTAAATCATCATCAGAATCCTTTTTCCCCTCAGGATGTCTTCCTGATGGGTAGAAAATCCCATCGTTTGTTTTGTAAAATGCAGTATCTGCATATCCTAGTTTAATCGAAATACCACGCTTTCTTTCTTCAGAGTGGGTATCGGTCCAGATTCCTGAAAGAGCTTTAGTGAGTGTTGTTTTTCCATGGTCAACATGACCAACTAATCCTATATTGACAGTTGGTTGTGAAGGAAGCTTTCTAGACATCTGCTCCCTCCTAATCTACGATTACCCTCTCGGGATTCACTCCGATGATTCCTCAGTTTTCGAAGATATAATGTCGGAAAGAGATTTCTTTCCAGCCTCAATCACTTTTAGATTGATTTGGCGAGTATCTTGATTAATTGTGTTTCCTCTAAAGAATCTTCTCTTTCTTAGGCCATCAGGCTTGTATCGGAAACGCTTCTTTTCTCCACTCTTGGTTTTGAACACAAGGTTATGTCCCTTGAATCCAGTAGAGCGTGTAACTAGAATAGATTGTCTTGAACCGCCAGATAGGTCTCTTCTAAGTGGAGTGCCAGTTTTGTCTGAACCACCTGTGATTACAAGTTTATATCCACTAAGGATTGATTCACCTTCGCCGATAAACATTCCATCTATTTCGTCACCAATCTTCTTTCCAAGTAATTGGGCGTGATTATTACCACTGATTTTCAGTGAGTAGGCTTTACCGCTACTCTTTGGGTTTGTGTCGTTAACGACAGCTACAAATTCTCCTTGTTGACCAACAGCCATAGTAATCCCTCTTAGACATCTTGCCCAACAACGACCCGTATTTATGCCCACCGCATGGATAGACTAAGTAATAATTTTATTTCAATCGCTTTTTTAGAAGCATTTCAACTCTATTTGCTAGGTCAGTTGGAAGGAAATGGGGCATACTAAGATGAGTAGTTCTACCTCTTCCATCAGAGATTGAGGCTATTCTTGAAGAAATTATTTGTCGCTTCTCAAGTTCCTTGAGGTATTTCCAAATAGTGGTATGGCTCTTCATTTTTTGACCATATTCTTCACATACAACCGCGTATAATTGTTCTACATCCCCAGTAGTCATCGACTCTTCCTTGCGAAGTCTTCGACAAATACTTAACAAAACTAACATTGAATGTGGCCTTAAATCCTCAATAGCTTGAATTTCGCTAATAGTATCGATTGCTAGAGTTTCATCCTGAGAATATACATCTTGAATAGTAATTCTCCTTTCAGTATGCGAATCTTGCCTAAATTCACTTGCTTCACCAGCAGCCTTGATCAACTCGATTACTAGTCTAGCGTCTCCACTTTGAACTGCCTTTTCAGCAATTAAATCTATAATTTCCTCCGAATAAGTACCCTCATTAAGCGCCATTGCTGCTCTTTGCCTAGCAATTTTACCAAGTCCTTCAAAATCATAAGGAGGTATTCTTAATAAATTTGTTTTGCCCATCCTAGAAATTACAGCAGTTTCAAGAACATCTAATACTTGTTCTTGACTTATCAGTATCAAAGATAGTGTTCCTTTTCCTTGCTGGTCTTCATCTATTCTAAGCAATTGGTAGAGTAAATCATCTCCTGACTTTCTAAGCATATGGTCTACTTCATCTAATACAACAATGAGGTGAGCTGAATTTTTACGGGTTAGTTTTCTTAAACTCAAGAGTAATTCCCCCATTGACAACCCTCTGTCTGGGTGCCCAGGGTCGATTTCATGTAGTATTCTTTGAACTACTCGAGTACTTGTTGAAGCATTTCTACAGTTTACATGAGCAATCATAATTTCTCGTTTATTGGCCAAGTGGCGTTGTAAATCTCGGCAGAAGGTTTTGGCTAGAACTGTTTTTCCACTACCAACAGGTCCAGTAATTATCGCCCTACAACTCGAGTCAAGCCTATCGATGGTGGCAAATTTATTTGCTAACTCTGATTGAATAAGTTCGCGACCAACAATTTCATTTGGAATAAAATCAAAGTCTAGTGCTTCAGGATTTGATATAACAAACCCAGCACCGATTCTGTCAAGGTAACTACTCATAACATGGGAAGCCTTACGCCAACCGTTATTGAATATACGGATTATAATCAAAAGAATTTATTGAAAAATCAACCTTTCAAGGAATCTCGTCAAACATATAGCCTGCTTCCCATTTCTTTTCACCAAGGGCTACTTCCAATTCAAAAGGAGTAATCAAAGGCTTACGGTACCTGATGGCATCATCGATAGCAATTCTAGGACATGCCGTATTAACAAAGGCATCTACTGGATAGAAGTCAATCAAATCAGGACCAACGTGCTCGAGAGCTAATAAGTATCCCTTCTTACCATGTTTTTCTAACAATCTTTTCATCTTAAGCGCTAAACTTCGACGCATTTGACCAGGCTTTTCTCCAATTAGAATACCAAATGATTGAGCATCTCCACAAGACATTATCAGACCAAATCTTTGTCTTAGAATTCTTTCTATTCTTTCTAAAGACATCTCTTTGGCATCTCCAGTATAAGGATCCAACATAGCTAACGGCTTTCCTGTGTGTAGAACAAGTCCAATCGGATGGAAATCTCCAGAACCTAAGAACAAATAATGTCCTATAGAAGGGTCATCTCCGGAGTAGTTACAACCTAAAACTTGCCCTGGAAATGATAATCTTGCTCCTCCTATTGGGATTGTTACATCAAAACCTGCTTTTTCTAAACGATCATGGAATTCAGGTAGAAGATGTAAGTGCTGAATAGAGCCTACCAGACCAAGTTTAGTATCGGTTAGGGGAGACAATCTACCAACAGCATCTAAGAAGCGCTCTTTTGCTTGTTCATCAGACATATCACTTTCTGAATTTTGATCTTGCTTTCTCTTTAGGGCCATATTCCTATGCGCTTCTAGAAATGGTAGAATTGGAGTTAATTCAGGGTCGCCATCATAGGTGACATCGATGAACTGAGTGGGCATTCCCGAATCAATATTCATTTGTGAGTGCCCCATATGGGCTACTAATTCAACGCCCATCATACTCATTTTGTCATGCACTAAATCACATGCACCATAGCATGGATCAGCTGCTAGAATAACTTTAGCACTGGTTTCTGATTCGATTTCATCCATCATTTCTAATGCCTGCATCTTCAAACCTTCAGGTACCTGTAGAGCAATTAAACGATTATCGTTTTCTTTTATTCTTTCGACCAATTCATCTAATTCAAAGTCGTGTCTGTCTAAATCCATAATATCACCATTTAATTCAAGAGAATAATTTTCTCTCCTTCCATTTCTAATTTCACAAGAGATTCGATATTAATTTCAGGATAATGTGACTTTAACATTTGCAAGCCATCTCCTTTTTCTACAACAACGAGAATATCTTGTATTTGTGCTCCAGTCTTTTTTACACCTTCAATGACTGATTTGAGTGTGCCACCAGTGGATAATACATCATCTATTATAACAACTCTTTCACCGGTTTTGATATCATTTAGATACATTGCACCCTTGGAGTAACCTGTATTTTGATCTATCACAACTTCTCCTTCTAACCCATATTCCCTTTTTCTAGCAATAACTAGGGGAATTCCGGTTTTTATGCTTACAGGAGAGGTAAGAGGAAGCCCCATTGCCTCGATCCCTAGGATCAAGTCTACTTTAGACCAATCAATTGCCTCAATTGCTAAATCAGTAACTGCAGAAAGTACTTTTGGATCTAACCTTGGAACCCCATCGGTGATAGGGTGGATAAAGTAAGGATAATCCCCTTTCCAAATAACGGGGGCATTGACTAAACTTTCTCTCAGAAGTTTGATAGAATCCATAATTGGTAACTCCAGGATTCAGAGTTCAGCCAAGTAATCAACGTATTCATCAGGATCTAATAATAGTTCAAGGTCTAGGTTATGGGGCTCAAGAATAATGATCCAGCCAAGGTCATAAGGAGACTCATTAGCTAGGTGAGGGCTGTATTCAACCTCTCCATTGACATCGGTAATAAGTCCAGAAAAAGGTGCTGCAAATGGCAGCTTTTCATCGGCTGTCCAAATTGAGAACATACCATCTCCCTCATCTACTTCGGTCTCTGCTTGTGGCAGAATAACTCGAAGTACTTCTCCAATTTCGAATTTCAAAAATTCACTTACTCCTATCATTAGCCTGTCATCCTTTTCTTGATACCACAAGTGTTCAGTAGAATATTTTCTATTGTGTGCAACTTTAAATTGAACGGTTTCTTCATCCATCTAATTTCCTCCTTAACGCGCCTCAAGCACATTATATATGAATAATTTGGGGAAATGACAATTTGAACTTCATACAAACGGGTTAAGAAACACGGCCTTTTGGGTTGTATCGGGAGCAATATGAACTTTGCAGAAAACGATGAGCAGCAAATGATAAGAGAACTAGTTCGTGACTTTGCAGAAACCGTGTTAGGTCCAACTGCGGAGCATAGGGACCAGAATCAGATTCCACCTTCCGAGGAGTGGAAATCATTCCTAGAGTATGGTCTTCAAGGGGTCACAATACCTGAAGAATATGGTGGTTCTCCTGTCGATGATATATCAGAATCAATAATCGTAGAGGAACTTTCTAGAGTTGATCCCTCATTTGGCGTAATGTTTTGTGTTCATGTTGGACTTTGCTCAAAAACAATTTCGATTCATGGCAATGAACAACAGAAGCAAAAATACCTTACTAGGCTTGCAGCCGGAGAAGTAGGTGCATATTCACTTTCTGAAGCTGGGGCAGGTACAGATGCTGCGGCAATGATTTGTAAGGCTAAACTTTCAGATGACGGTAAACACTACATCTTGAATGGAGAAAAAATGTGGGTTACAAATGGAGCACAAGCTAATATTATTGTCCTTTTTGCAAAAGATGTCGATCATCCGGATTATGGAGTAAAGAGGCATGGAGGTACTACTGCCTTTATAATCGATTCAACCTTTGAAGGATTCAAAGTAGGTAAAAAAGAAGATAAGTTAGGAATACGCTCTTCAGATACATGCACATTAATTCTGGAAAATTGTAAAGTTCCGGTTGAAAACGTGCTAAAGGGGGTAGGAAAAGGTTTCCCAATCGCTATGAATGCCCTTGACAATAGTAGAATCGGTATTGCAGCCCAAGCTCTAGGAATTGCTCAAGGTTCTTACGAAGCAGCCTTGAAATATTCTCATGAAAGAGAAGCATTCGGTAAACCGATCGCTCATCACCAAATGATAATGTCATATCTTTCGGATATGGCTACTAAAATCGATGCAGCACGCCTGTTAGTGTACAAAGCCTCATGGGCTAAACAACAGCACTACGAGCATGGTGGGCCAAGACATACCAAGGAAGCTAGTATGGCTAAATTATACGCAGGAGATACCGCAATGTGGGTTTCTGAAAGAGCAATACAAGTTCTTGGTGGCTATGGATATACCAAAGAATTCCCTGTTGAGAGATTCTTTAGAGATGCTAAAATAACTCAAATCTATGAGGGGACTCAGGAAGTCCAGAGAATTGTAATAGCGCGCTCTTTACTCTAATCTTTTAGAGTAAGTGAATTCCCTTTTAGTTTGGCTCGCCTAAGTCCACTAGACCATTCATATAGCGAGGCAACAAAAGATACTGTATTGTTTTTAGAAATCTTTTGTTCGATTAAATCATTGAATTCAGGTTCAAATAATACAGACACGCTAAAAGGGCCGCCATCTAGAACTCCAACTAGAGTTTTACCACCTCTATAACTATCACTGACCATCAAATTCTGTTCTATTCGTTCAACCTTAAGGTTACAATTACCACTCTTTGAATTAGCAATTATTTTATTTGCATCACTATGAAGCCTTGAATTGCCTAACATCTCAATAGTTATCTCAATGGTAGTAGAGATACTAACATCTTCAATAACTTCTTCAATAATTGGTTCTGAAGGACTGTCCTCAACTTCAATAATCTCTTGCTCAACCACTTCCTCGTCAATCTCTAATTCAGTAGAATCATTTTCAAATTCTTTTTCAAAATCATCCATTTCCTCCT
Organism: Candidatus Poseidoniaceae archaeon; assembly: GCA_949372655.1. Lineage (GTDB taxonomy): Archaea > Thermoplasmatota > Poseidoniia > Poseidoniales > Poseidoniaceae > MGIIa-L1. The sequence continues at coordinate 251,417 of CASIAI010000001.1, read as the reverse complement.
CATTTATTACAGGCTGATTTTCCTCTAGAGTCTCTATTTTTGGCTCCTCAATTACCGGCATAGTAAAACCAATTTCTTCCAAGTACTCCCATAGTTCCGAGACCATAATGACTCCATCGTTGTTTCCATCTAGTATTGATGAGATGTGTGTAAGAACCCAACCTGGAGGCTGGCTTCCTGTTAATTCAACAATAAAGTCCGATATTTCTTCAATAGATATTACTCCATCACTATTAGCATCTAACTTGATAGTTAATTCTTGGACACTATATCCAGATTCTTGTAGCCATTTACCAAATCTATCTTTAATCATTACAACCATTGGGTCATCCGACTTTTCTTCAACCTTGGATTGTACATTCTGTACAGTTTGTGATATTCTTTCAGTTGCTATTTTAGCAGCCTTTGCCTTGACATTATCTTGCCAGTCCTTAATTGAACTTTGCTCAGATAGGATGTTTATTATGGTCTCTCTAGGAATATTAGATGGAGGTGCGTCACCGACAAAATGAATCGCTAATTCATAAAGTTCATTATCACTTAACGAATTAAGTCCATTTCCAGATAAAATCTTACTTTCTAAATGTTCAATACTCATATTTAAGACACCCTAATTGTATAGGGCTATCTAATCTAAGTATTCAACCTAGTGTATCATTAAGGAAACTTTAATTGTGGCCAATCATCAAAATCACTGTTTTCCCATGATAGCGTGGATAGTACCTTTTCGATTTGAGAAATTTCGGTGAGGTCCCTTTCAATTTGTATCGTATGTAGCCATGACTTCAATCGTCCTAGCCGTATTCCTTTGGTTAGTCCAGTTTGGTACATAATCCAATTTCCATCTACTAGAGGTTCAAATTGGGTCTTTAAACTATCCATTTCTGCTAAAAACCGTAGGGTCTCTTCGACATCATCAATAGAAGAGGGAATATTTTTATTTTGGTTCACAATGACATTATTTTCTAAAATAATCTTTGCCATAATCAAGTGTTTTTCTGCGAATTCTTGTAAGACAAATCTATATTTTCGCATTTCTTGCTTTGATGGCCGTGGTATAAATCCAAACATTTGATGAATTTTTTGAATGGTTTCTCTTTCTTTTCTCGAAAGTTTCAGTTTATTGCAGATAGTTTTGACATCTTCCTTTGTACAATCGCATAGAAGTAACGCAAATTTCTCTAATCCAGTAAATATTCCTAAATCTTTTTTCATAATATCGATAATAGCAAACTTATTGCTCCATTCGCCAAGTAAAAAGCGGTCTAATACACCATCAATAGCCATTATTTCAATAATGGGACCCGAATTTGGACCGGTGAGTATTTTTTTCCATTCGATCCAAATTCTTTCTCTAGATACTGAATCTAGCATATGTTTTTGTTGAGATATAGATTGTTTCAGACTTTTTTCAATCTCCCAAACTCCACTCTCTTTCCTGTCGGCAAATCGGTATGCTCTCATAATTCTTAACCCGTCTTCTGCTAACCTTTGATGAGCATTCCCTACTGCTCTAATAATTCCTCTAGAGAGGTCTATTCTACCATTATGAGGGTCGTAAAGAAGTCTTCTGCCAACATCTAGGGCCATCGCATTAATTGTGAAATCTCTACGTTCGAGGTCTTGCTTTAATGACATACCCCAAGTAACGTTCTCAGGTCTCCTTCCATCGGAATATTCTCCATCTGTCCTTAGAGTAGTAGCTTGATATAAACAATTCTCACCTCGAATGGAAACAGTTCCAAATTCTTCCCCCGTCAAGATTGCATCATTGAATATTTCTAACATCTCTTCAGGGATTAAATCAACAGCCAAGTCAATATCTCCAGGGTTTTGACCTAACATCCAATCTCTTACAGCACCTCCTACAATCCATACTCCACCATTTTTTTGTGAGACCTTATTGATTATTTCAATAAGGTCTTTGGGTAAATTATCTAAAAAATGATTTGTTTGTTCAGAGCATTTTATGCCATCTAAATCTGCTTTTCGTCCTTCAACAATTTTATTCAATTAATCACCCCTTGTCCGCTATAGTCAATTGCACCAAAGCATTATGCTTGAAACCATCTTCGATTTGACTATGTGGGGAGACGATTCAGTGTCTTTGGTACCGGTCGAGTGGCTCAAAGCCCATGAAGAGATAAAAGTTCGAGCCAGGGATAAGTTACTCGAGATGACTAAAAAATGGGGTGGGTTCACTAAGCCATTAGTTGTTGATAGAAATACAGGTTCATTACTCGATGGCCATCATCGCTACTCTGTGGCTTGTTTACTAAATCTGAAGAGTGTCCCTGCAATATGTGTAGACTATTTTTCCGATGAGAGTATTGTAGTCGAAACATGGCCTAATTCTGAGTATGATGAAATTTCGAAAAAGGATGTAGTCGAAATGTCTCTATCGAGTGAATTATTTCCTCCAAAAACAAGTAGGCATCTATTCCCTTATGACATTCCACCAATTTTTATTTCTCTTGATGCTCTAAGATAATTTGTCTAGTAGTAATGTAATCTTGCCATTTCTTGTTTCCTTTACCATCTAGTTTTACCTTTCTATTTGGATGAACAGGTAAGATTACATTATAGGTTTGAATAATTCCTTCATGGCTGAAGGTTATTTCTGTTTCAGTATCTACCATACCTTTCAAGAATTTATTTAAATTATTAGAATTATTAACTCTAAATCCATTTATCGCAATAATTTCATCACCCGGCATTATTACCTCTCTGAGTGGGGAACCCTGTTGGTGCGAAGTTACTCTCAGTTGCTTGTTAACTTCTCTAATCTGAAGCCCTAGCCATGCAGATTTCGTTTCACCTTCTTTTGGTACCTTTTCAGGAATTAAATCAAGAGCGAAATATTGCAATGCCTTTTCGACATCCGGTACTTTACGCTCAAATACTAATTCATCTAACATTTTACCAAGTCTAAGGCCACCTTTCATTGCGGTAAGGGATGAGCGGATATCTTTGTGAGTAACACCTAACTTTTCGGTATTAGAATAGCCAATTGCATGCTTTTCACAAAGAATTGCCATCAACTGACATAGCCCCGATTCGCCCTTTGAACGCTTCCTTAATTCCGCATCTAAACAAAAAATAGCCAATTCTCCTTCTAAGTAATATGATATTTGTGATTCTCTAGAAAATTCATGGCTCCTATAAAGGTGAACCCAAGCATCATGACTAGATTCTGCTAAAGATTCTTTTTCCATTCCATTCCTCAAAGTATGCCTCTTCATTTTACGCAGGAAATCTTTGCGCCAATCTGCTTCACTCCATGCACCAGACCTAACACATAGTACATCACCTAACCATGATGTTGCTCCTTCAAACCACCAAAGCAAGTCTGAATGTGTTTCCTGTTGCAGGTCATAATCCAAGAAATTCCTAGGTCTCAACCTCTTTACATTCCATTGATGTAAATATTCATGGCTAAATAAACTCACTAAGTCTAGGTATTCATCTTCAAAACCTGGCATCAAGCATTGTCTTGGGAGCATAGAGGTTTGAGAGTTTAAATGTTCTAGTCCACCTCTAGACTTCTCGGTAAAATGAAGTACTGTGACATAATTATCCCACTTAGGTATTCCGAAAAGGGCGTGATGCTCCATGATTATTTTGTCCATATCAATTCTTAATCTATCAAGCATACTTTGACTCGGCTTATATCCTCCACTATCCCAAATTTTCAAATGATGTGTTCTTCCTTCAACATCCCATGAAATTGTTTCATTATGGTTTGCCTCTAGAATACCATCTAATAATTCGTCTCTATTTGGTGCTTCAAACCTATAAGTGTCTCCAGCATTATTAGTAAGTTGTCCTTTACTTGACTCCTTAGATACTTGAAGATATTGTGTGGCAGGCGTCCAATGAGATGGTATGTGCGCTTCTATGATATGCGTTTTATCAATTCTTTCTACTTCGACACCTGATACTGGAAGGAACCATGTAAATGGCGGCATAACGTGTATATGTGAATTATCTATGTGAGTCGATCTGCAGGAAAGTTCTCTTGCTAAGATTTTATATTTTACCTTAACCAAATTAGTACTATCATTGATATTAATTTTCATTGAGTCGACATTCTTTCTCTTACTTGGAAGAATTTTCCCATTATTATCATGGGCTTCAAAATCAAACATATATTGTATAGGCTCACGAATAAAATAAGACCCAGGAACCCATCTTGGGAAACTAAGAACCAAACTATTACCAGTGAACGGCCCTTCTATTTCCAAACCAACATGTAGGTGCCTAGAGCTACCTTCTGTGGCGTCAAAAAGAAACTTGATGCCTGAATATCCTTCTCTCATAATTCTCTTGAGTTGCCGGCGGTTGAAAGGTTCTGTGCTGTAATTCTTAATAATTCACTACTTGTAGATTGAATTAAATCTTCTGACTTCCTTACTATTTCAGGTTCATTACATCTACCAATTAATCGTTCAAGTAAACGAGACCTTTCAATTTCATCTAATTCCTCATTTTCGATAATTTGCCATCGCAGCTCATCACTAGACTTGTCTTTCTTCCCCTGTAACCATCTACCAATAACAGCAAAACATCGGTTTTCGATTAGTAATTTGATTAGGTCATCATCGGTAGATTCACATTTATGCTTGATTTTATTTACCAAACTTTTCCGAACTTTGGAATCTTTATTTTCCGCCAACTCAATCATAGTTTTTCCTCCATTATCGATAGAAAAAGGGACTATGGCAATAGGATTAACCCCTTCTAACAATAGTTCAGATAACTTCTTCTCAGAAATAGTTTGACTCATAATACTTAGTTGATTTAGAGCCTTTTCTTTAACAGAGAGAGAAGAACCTTCAAGAGTAGAAAGTAATTGCTTTTTAGAAATATGTTCACTAGAGAGAGCGATAATCTTTACTTTATCATTTTCTGAACTGATTAAATCGCTGGTAAATTCTCCCTTGTGATCACATTTAATCAGTGCCTTACTCGCCTTTATTTTACAGAGGTTATCATCATCCAGGTAAAGAACCTTAGCAACCGAGCTGGTATCTCCATCAAACTTCTCAAGTAAGTTGGCAGCACATCTTCTTGCATCAATCGATTTATGAGATGCTAAAGTTTCTAATGATTCGATACCAATTCGAGGCGCCCACATCCTATGAGCTTCCAATGCTTTAGACCTAAACCATGAATCCTTATCGTCAAGTAATGGTATGAAAGCTTCAAGGTTATTTGGGGAGTCAATCTCAAACAACGCCCTTAATGCTCTCCTTCTAATACGAATATCTTTATGAGATAGTTGAGAAATATAGGCACCTGTTGATTTAGACACTTCTTCACCAACCAATATATGTCACTCTAGGCCTTCAAAGTCATCAAATACCCAATTTTCAAATCCAATCTCAGATAAAACTGGGTGTAAAATTACTTGTAGGATAGGCCAAAACCTTACAAAAGTATCAGCTTTCTCAATTAGAGACTTAAACATTGGATGTTGTGCTGGCGTCATATTACCTTCACCAAGAGGAGGTAAGTCCTCTGGTAGAAAGTGAAGTTCAGCAATTATATCTTGAAGACAATTTATTTCCTGCTCATCAATAATATCCATATCTTGACATGTTTCTATAACGAGTTGTAGTAAATCTGCCAATTCAACAGGAGATATCATTTCATGAGGTATAATTTCATCATTTAGAGGCCCAAAACATACAGGTCCTAAGTCGGTCGGAAGAAGTTCATTGTCTTGTTTTTCCATCTTCATCAGTTGCTGATGTTGCACTGGACCCAAGGGAGCAATAACAAATCCGCCTTCAGAAACCCTAGATTTGATCCATTCTGGCAAGTCTTCAATGTGCCCAGTAATTAATACTCGATTGAATTCGCCTGGGAAAGCCACAGGAGATACATCTATAGATTCGAGATCTCTTAATTCAATAGTTGGCCAATGAGTCAGCCTCTCTTTAGCATGTAAAATTGATTCACTGCATGAGTCTAAGACTCTAACATTTCCGTTTTCACCAATTATTTGAGCGATTAAGGCAGCGAGATACCCCCCTTTGGAACCAATCAATACAACTTCCTGACCTTTATCCAATTCTAAATTATGGAGTAAAGTAACTATCATATGAGGAGCAGAAATTGTTTTGATATTACCATTATATGTCTCCATGAAAGGTATTGGCCGGTCAGAAAAAAAAGGTTCACTATCATAATCTGAAAATATATCAATATCAGTATTTTCCATGACATCTTTAATTTCTTTTGGAACTTGAATCCCGCTCTGCTCTAACCTCTTGAGTAGGTCGGATATCCGGGTCATAACGCTGGTATGACGGGGTATCATGTAAACAATACCATAGAATTAGTTTAAAGATGAGAGGTTTCCTTCTAAAATCTGGTTAATTTGACTGAGATGTTGTTGGTGTTCTTGAATACCAAATTCGACCATCTCATCGTGCGAACTAGCCTCACCATCATCATGAAGAACCTTTGAAGACATTTCATGTTTAATATTGTCTCTAATGTTTAAGAGCATGGATGTCATACCTCTCTTTTGATCAGTAGGTGAATTTTGATAGTCTAATTCTATGGCCTCAAGCATCAGTTTTATCACTTCCGGGGGTACATAAGGAGTATCAAAAGATGAAAACATATCATCCATAATTATCGCTTCGATTCTCGCAAGATGTTCAGATATAGTTGCTCTTGCCAAGCCCACTTGCTCTGCTAGGTCACTAACTCTAATTCTCTTAGGAACATCGAAGAATCCTTTGTCATAGGCAAATTTAGCCAATTTTAGTTGTTTAGGACTCAATAAAGAGTTATCAGAAGTTAAATTAAAATCTAAACTTCTAGCGCTGGTTCTATCCGGTTTGGACATGATTCTAGCCAATGTAGTTACAATTCTAAGTTTCATTGGGGGTCCTTGGAGGATGTAAGTAAAACCTTCACCGTCTAGCCTGCTTCCTGGAGCAGCACTGGTTCCATTGGTACGAGCATTCAAATTAGACACGGAGTGATTTATTCTAACTAGTAGTATATATGAATCATTTGAATCTTTAGGCTCTAAAATGACTTCTAATAAGTCAAGGAAATATAGTTCGTTTATATCTGATACTGATTTACCTTCACAAAAATTAGCTTTTACCACGATCCTTACATCTTTAGGGACTCTCTTTACATATGATAAAAACTCTAAATACTTGAAAATATCAATGATTTCGCTGATATCTAAACCCTTGAGCCTAGCCCTCTTCCAAAACAGAGTGACTTCGCGCATGGTTAGCCCTTGTAATCTTAGATGATAAGATATCTTGATAAATGATTTTTCATTTCTTCATTTCCAGCCATGCTAGGAATGAAACAATCGGAAGCAAGGCGAATAATACTTTGTTTAATTTATTTTGATATGCATTGTACTCTCTTGTTTTTTCAGGATTTACTTCAACAGATTTGGCTTTTCTAGTCCTTCTTAGAAGGCTCACTCTAGATTCGACAACAGTAAGTACTCTATTTCTTAGTTCAGGAGATGTACTTTTCGAATTACCTTTTCCGACAATGAATTTAACAGTAGTGTGATCAGCCAACTGCAAGGCAGCTTCCACAACACCTTCAACATTTTTCAGATTATGCATATCAATTCTAAGATTCATACCATCACTGGAAACATGGCTTAAAACTCTCCAATTACCTTGACCTTCATTGTAAGGAGTTAGAATCTCTCTTGCTTCTTCAAGAGGCTTTTTAGATAATTTAACCGGACGCCTTCTCTTTGCTAAAAACGGTCCAATTAATAGTGAAACAATAAATGGCGGTAAACAAATTAGATAAACAGTTCTTTTAATTTCTTCAGCGTCAGTCAGTACAGAAATAGTAGCTAATGAGAAACCTAGGTATAAGCCGATCAAAGCGCCGGCTTGAAGACCCATCCAAAGGCCAACAGGGTCTCCCTTTTGCTCTGTCACATACTGACCAAATAGCCATGACACATCAAGACTCTTATTGTGGCAATGGTTAAAAATGTCCTTGTTAGCCTTGCGTTATGGAGAAGAATGGTTTGCCAAATAGAGGTAGGGAAAAGAAAGTCGGTATGTGGATTTTCGGGATTTTTATCTTCTTCTTTATTTCTTTCTTTCTTTCACCAACTCTTCTACCTACGGGTTCAGTACCAGAGTTAGAGGGAAGAGCCAATGCATTTGATTACTTTTCTGAAGATGGTAAATACTCTTCGGGAAATAATGGACAAGAGGAAAAGTTCGCTTGGAATGAATTAGATCCTTACAACGGATTCATCTATGCCTTTGGAGATTTCAATTGCCATATGAAAAGCGAGAGGTCATGGGAGTTGAACGAAAACCAAATGCCTGTTTGCACTCGCGATGTAGGTATGTTTTTTGGAATAGCAATAGGTGGTTTAGTATTTTCACGAAGAGGATACAATCGATGGACTGTAAAAGATACTTGTCTCTCAATATTCCCTGATAATTGGTTAGAGGGAATCTATAGAAAAAATAACAGGACATATGCTTGGCTGATTATAGGTACCTTATTCTGTTTGCCTCTTATACTGGATGGTTTTACTCAATTACTATCTTCCTATGAATCAAATAATTTCACTAGACCTCTAACTGGAATTGCTTTTGGAATAGGTTTTGGTGTTTTGATTGGTGCTGCATACTCTGCACGGCCGAAATTTTTCAAATCAGCATCCGAGGTATCTTTACCAAGTGGCACTAAGTTCGAATTAGTTACAAAAGAAGAAGAGTGAACTTATTTTGGTGGGGACGTTTTCCACCAAATTATCAATTCCTCGATGTTAGTTGGAGTAGGGCAATCTTCATGTCCACTTGTTAACATCTCAAGCCTGCTAAGTACATTCTTGACTGCCTTTCTAATCGATAGTGATGGATTTTTTTCTTCCTTCACCATCAAAATATCTGAGAGTGCATTTCCCCAATCTAAATTAGGATTAATTCTTCTCCAAGAAGCGATAGCAGATCTCAAAGGCCACATTGCAAGCGCTAATCTACCATACCCCAATTTCTCATCTCTTAACTTGAAAACCTTAGCTTCTGAGAAAGGTACATGTGACTGTTGTTTGTGAATCCACCTTTCATGTTCGAGCCATTTCACTAGTCTTTGAGTATGCCTTTGAGTTACCATTCTATGCGGTCCTAAGGACTTATGTAATCTTGGAACTTCTGTTGAACCGACAATCAATGATAATGTCCCCAAAATAGACCAGCAAGATTGCGAGTATGATGTTGCAGGAACATCAAATTCCTTCGCACTCTGCTTCGGCCATGTATCTTCACCTTGTTTCATCCATTGACTGGGGCTCATTCCCGATAACCAACCAATGTGAATAGCAGTTTTCATTTCAGGGGCGCCAGGCAATCGAGTTTGCTTTTTGACATCTCTAACTAAACTACTGAGAAGGAACCTATCCACTTGGTCGGAATCAACATTCAATGGTGCCGGCTTTCTATTGAAAAACGTTCGAAGTTCATCTCTAAGTTTCCTTCTTAACTCATCCAACCCACCTTCATTAAGAATTGGTCCCACTACACAACACTTGTCAAATGGACTTGATACCAGTATTGCTCCTGATAGTAAATCATTGAATCCCTTACGTATTTTCTTTTGAATGTCGGTTGTTTCAAAATACTCTTGTTTTTGGCTCGTCATTCTCAATGTTCCAGACTGAATTCTTTTTATTGCTTTTTCAGGGTCACAGTCAATCCATATGACCAAGTCGGGGATCATTGCTGCAGAATTCATTCTACAAACTTGATCTATGCCGAGTTTACCTACTATCCCTTGATAGATAAGTGATGAATGAATATTCCTGTCCGAAATTACAATATGTCCTTGTTCCAATAATGGCTTTATCCATGTGTGGGAATGGTCGAGTCTATCAGCTGCGAATAACCCAGCCTCTTGGAGGGGGGTTCTATCACCTAATTTTACAGAGTCAAGGGCTAATTTGCCTAGTTCACTATGCCTTCTAGGCTCATGAGTAGGATGTACCTGCGGGAAAGGGTATTCGTTTACCAACTCAAGAATGATTCTAGCCGCTTCACCCTTACCAGAACCATCTCCCCCTTCGATGGAAATAAGATACATACTCATACCTCTTCAGAATCTTCGAATTGTTCCTTGGAGAGTGCCAATAATCCCATTCCAACCAAGATTAGAATAGGGCCGAATAAAATCAGACCTCTGCTGAATAAACTGATTCCAGCAAGGTATTGAGTCCTTCGGTATCTTTTTGCACGTCGAACTTCAACCGATGCTTGAATACCTACAATCCCTGTTAAGACAGTCATAACTCCAATAAAAGTAGATAACCCTACTGCTGCTTCTAAAGACCAACCAGAATCTTCCGTTTCGAATAATTCTTCGGTTGTTTCACTTCCATTTTTCATTGTAAATGGTTGCATAATACCATCTACTGCATCGAATGTCCGTTCAATTGTATTGTACCCTTGTAGAGATACTCGCAGTAACATAGTATCTGATTTAACATTCTTTAATTGAAAATATCCATTATCATTGGTAAAGGTAACTTGTAAAGTCTCCGAGGTGTCATAATCTACTAATTCGATGCTAACATTGAACAGCGCTTGTCCTTCGATATCTAATGTTTGACCTGTGATATCGACGCTTTGAGTCTGCTCAAATAATGATGAACTAAGTAATTCAGAAGGATTACCTTGCAATATTATTCCTCCACTAAAGATTCCAAGTAAACTTCCGATCAATATCAATACTGAGGCGAGTTTCCTAAGTCTCGCTTTATCGTCATACTCTAAGTCTAGCATTGTGTCAAAAACATCCTCTTCGACTATCAATTCAGTCTGTGAAACTATAATGTCTGGTTCTAACTGTTTTGATGCAGACTCCTCGAGTTGTTTTTTTACTCGAGCCTTGAGAGCCTCTCGGCGTTCGTCAAAACTCTTCTCTGACATAACTTACTCCTCCGCTCATTTGATGTGTGAAGGTGCGCGGATAATACCCCTTCGCCTAATAGTCCGCGCTATTTCAAATCTTTTTTAACCAGGTAGCCGAAGATAAAAATAATAGTAAACAAACAAAAAATGATTGCTATGGAGATTAAGACTACACTTTCATATGTTTCGAAAGACGAAGAATCTTCTGTATTTGAATCATCTTTAGAGAGATTAGATGGAATTTCTTGTGAAGTATCATTTTCTATTATCCAGGAAGAACTTCTCAAACCGAGTTCAAGCAATCTTCCAATTTTTCCTAAAGATTCAGCACTAACCTTGTCTATGGTGTCGTTATGAGTGTGCCAATAGCCCTTCCAGTTTTCAGCGCCTTCGCCGGATTGAATGTCGATGATATCGATAGCAGGAACGCCTCTTTCATGGGCAGCCACATGGTCGTCGATTACTCCATTTGAGGTTTCAATATCAAAAATATCTTCTCCATCATTTCCTTTACAATCAGCTTCACCTTCTACAAGACCTAATCCTTCAGCAAGTGGTAATATCGTTAGCCACAACTCGGAAGAACCCGGCCATACATGGGTGAAGTGTAGGTCATAGTCTCCAATCATATCAATCACAATAAATGCTGAAATGTTATTCAAATCTGAATCAGATTTATTTTCTGCCCACGCTTTAGAGCCATAAATGCCAGGTCTTACACCTTGGTCTTCACCATCAGTGAATAGTAGCCTTACGGTATGATTTAGATTCATAGTAGGTATGATTTTGGCTAATTCAATCAAAACTGCAACTCCACTAGCACCATCATTAGCACCATCTATTGGCATATCCCGCATACTTTCATTATCGTCTCTTTCAGCGCGGTCTCTTGAATCATAGTGAGCGACAAAGAATATTTCTTGACCTGATGAATTTTCAGGTTGATAAGTGGCTATGAGGTTTGTAAGATTAAAATCTTCTCTTGAGTGCACTTCTTCACGAAATTGCCATTCCGTTAGGTTTTCTTTGATAGACTCTCTTAGATTGTAGGAGGCATTCGATCCGGGTAATCTGTGACCGAGGTCGACTTGCCATTTTATCGATGAGTTGGCGGCTGTTGAATTGAATATTAAGTCATCATAATAATCGCACGGTTCAGAAGATTGGTACTTTGGTTTTTGGCCGTCTTCAAGTGCTAAAACAAGAGTGCTATGTGAGATTATACACAAAATTGAAGCGAACACTAGAAGTTGCTTCTTGAACACTTTTTCAGTAGTTCTATCCATGAGCATTATTGACTCCTAGCAGACTGACCCTTAAATACCTCTTTTCGACTCGGTCAAATAGATAGCAGTATCGCAATTGTTTGAGATGTTTATTATGTCGGAAAATCGTTCCAATAAAGCCTTATTTTTAGTTGCTCTATTTTTCATATCCCTTGTTTCTCCATTACTTAGTTCTGCTGGAGCAGATTCAGTTGAAGAAACCGAGAGAATCCCTTACAATGCAGGAGGCGTAATAATCGGGGATTTGAAAGATTTTGACACAACCAATGGTTCGCAATACTTGCTTATTGAAGAAGAACAGCCAGTAGTCTCAGCGTATGGATTCATGAAGCAAGCTTGGATTGATGCAGGAAGGCCAGGAGTTGATGATATGAAATATCAGCCAGTGACTCATGGTAGAGCCAGCGGAAGAGTTTGCAATCCTCACTTGGTTGGAGATGAATTAACCGTGCCGACATCAGGTGGTTCAATCAATGCTTATGTCGCTAAAACTACGAATACAGTTGCTTTCATAGTCGAATCGGGAAGGACGCTTTCTTCAACAGTTTTGAACAACCTAGCTTCTTCTTGGGATAGTACGATTTATCCAACTATGACTACCTATTACGGTAAAGACTACCAGGATGGAAGAGGACTTGCCCCACCTGATATAGATCAAAATTGTCAAGTTCAAATAATAGTTCATGACATAGATGGAGCCTTCAATATCGGAGGTTACTTTTCTCCTTCTTTTGCCAGTGCTAGGGAGTCGGTGTTTGTCGATTATGCAGATATTACTCTAAATTGGGGTAAATCGATCATTGCCCACGAATTACAACACTTACTTCACAATGCACAAGACCCATATGAAAATTTATGGATTGATGAAGGGAATGCAGACGTGGCGATATACCTTTGTTTCGGCGCCGATTCTACTTTAGTGAGTCATTTGAACCAATGGACTGAAGCATCTGAAATTTCCGTCCGTTGGTGGAATCAAAGATTTGCTGATTACGGTGCCGGATTCATGTTTACTATGTATTTGGCGGATCACCTTGGGGGAGGGCCTGCCGTTAGACAACTAGTACAAGATTCTGCTACAGGTGGAGTCAGCGTTGAAAAATTAGCACTTTCACCACCCTCAGGGCAAAGTGGTTCGATTGGTAGGACTATGAACCAAATTTTTGCGAATTTCTCTATAGCAGCAGTTTTGGATTCTAGTCAAGGAGTATATGGCTTCTCGAATCTAGACTTGACTCCAACGTGTTCTTCAGCATCTTTCTGTAGAGTTCAACCAGCGGCAACCAATAGTGACTGGAGTTCTCCTTGGTCTTCTACTGGTAATACTGTTGAAGGGTGGGGAGTCAGAGCATTCAAATTTACTCCGGGTTCGTCTTCCCCAGCACCTCTTACAATTCGACTTACAGCAGATGTTAGCCAGTTTGACGGTGTTGTAGTATCAAAATCAACTGTCGATGGTTTGTTGACGGTAACCGACCTTGATTTCCAAAGTAACGTAGCAACAGCTCTAGTCCCAGGATTTGGAAATTTGACTGATGAAGTATGGGCGATTACTTGGTATGCTAGTACTGTTGCAGATTGTGATTATACTTCATGCGGCACCTCATATCCTCAAGGTACAGTCGATATCGAAGCAGCAAGAATAACTTCACCCGCTACTCTTACAATTAATACTACTGAATCATCCGATAGAGATGGCGATGGGGACGATGATACATCTCACATCAATTTTGATGTATTCTCAAATGCTTTCTTTGAAGACTTAGATGTAGATATTAGTGTAGTTGATTCCTCTGGAGAAGTAGTAGATTCAATATCCAATAGAATCTCTGCTGGAGGTGGTCAAGACTCCAATAGTGATGTATGGTTCACAACTCCTCTTGACGGAACTTACTCATTCCAGTTCGATATGTATGATATGATTGGAACTTTAGTGGACACAGCTTCGACATCTTCTTTTGCTCTTTCCAATATGCGTCCAACTGCCAACGGAACTATCTCTTCTAATCAAACACAAACATGGGAGAATATTGAGTTTAGTGGCGGCGGATTTGATGCATGGGGGCTATCATTTGACAATAATTCACTACCTTATTTGGATTCTCCAATTTCTTATGCTTGGGACTTTGACGATGGAGTGAACTCATCATTGAAATCTCCAACCAGGTCTTACCAATCTATCGGAGTTTACAATGCAACTTTGAGGATAATGGACCAAGGAAATACTTGGTCGGAATCTGAAATACACCAAGTCAACGTAACAGATGATTCACTTCCAGTTCCAGTGATTTCGGTCAATAACTTAGTAATTGATAGTGAAATTAGTATTTTTACAGATCAACTGATACAATTTTCAGGTTCAAGGTCATCAGATAACGTCCCAGTTGAAAACCTACAGTACCAATGGGATTGGGGAGATGGGGAGATTGACGCAGGGGTTGGGATGTATCTCGCTCAGCATGAATGGGGAGATATCATTGGTGAAAATGTGACATTTAACCTTACTTTGTCTATATTTGATGGGATTAATACAGGACAAAAGAGTATTCTTGTTTACGTTAATAATAGAGTTCCATATCAAATCTTTTCAGAGAACCTAACCACTTACACATATACCTCGGTTTTGATGCCAGATGTTTTTACTGACGACGATGGGATAATAGTTCAATATGAATGGAGTTTCCCAGAAGGTGTCAATCTCGGTGGCGGTATTACTGATAAGAGTGATGATTTTGTAGAAACAACATCAACTATACCTTATCCTAACCCTTCGTGGGATTCACCAGGATTGAAAACTGCAATTCTAACTGTTACAGACGATGATGGAAGTGAATCTTCAACTCAAATATTCATTAATGTACTAAACCAAGTTCCAGTGGCAGATTTCCTTGTCAGGGTAAGCGAGGATGGAGTAAACTCACAGATTGACTTTAGGGCTGATGATGGTCTAGTTGACATACCTTACACATTTGATGGTAGAAATTCCTTTGATATCGATGGAACTATGGGTGATTCCAGTGACTTATCTTTCAATTGGTCATTTGGCAGTGATAACTTTGGCGATAAACCTCAAACGACTTTCACATTCACTGAGCCAGGAATTCATATTGTTAGTTTATTTGTTATCGATGAAGATGGAGCTCAAAGTTCAACACGTACTCTTACGATTAGAATTGCTAATCCTCTACCTATAATTTCGGTCAAAATTCTCGATGCCTGGGTTTCTGGCCAACAGGTGACAGATACAACACCAAGGCCTGAAGGTTTCATTCCAGATGCATGGTCTCATACTTTTGATGAGAATGATAATACCTTCACAGCTCCTGATTTGATGCTATACTTTGATTCTGATGGGACTAGAGATGGTGACAGAAGGTTTGAAGGTAAATTTGCCCCACTTGATGTATTGTTAGATGATTGGAATGGTTTAGTTGAGTATACTTGGGATTTTGGAGATGCTTCTCCACTTAATCATGAATCATCTCCTTGGCATTCGTACTCAACTCCGGGACAATACACTGTGACTTTGACCGTAAGGGATGCTTTTGGCACAGGCGATGTGAGTAGAGAATCTTTCACCATAATAGTGGATAACCCTCCGGTAATTATCGACATTTCTATTCCTGAAGAAATAATCATAGAAGAGTCAATCTATATTTCTGCTAATATTTCTGATATAGAATTAGATCAAAATAAATTGATATATAGGGATTTGAATATCGATGATGGCTCATTATTTGATAAAGATGAGTCCATAGAGTCTGAACTTATTGTCAAATGGGATATCAACCTAGAATTCGATGAAGATGGTAATGGTGATCTAACTGACGACTACATAGTCCCTGAAAATTCGCCGATATATCGTATATCTCCTACATGGAATGAATCAGGTAAGTATACAATTGGACTTCAAGCGTGTGATGGTCTTGGTATGTGTGCATACTTGACTGAGGAGATTAGTGTCGTTCCAACACCAGATGACCCACCATCTCTTTCAGACTTTGAATTTGAAGATTGGATGAGTTGGACAAAGGAGGCGGGCTCTGACTTAGCAACTTTTGTTGCACTAATAACGGTGGCTTTGATACTTGGTTGGTTGGTCATGCGTGATTCAAGCGATTTGGAAGACGAAGCAAAACAAGCAGCTGAAACATATACTGATGTCGAGCATGTAGAGGTTCAAGGCGGCCTTCTTGGAATGGACCAACACACTCCTCCGCCTGCGCCGGGGATTCTATCAAAAGATGAACGTCGAAATGATGATAGTGGATACATCAGGCCTTTGCGTAGAAGAATCTAATCGCTACAATCTTGAACTGCCTATGTCTTAGAATAAGTGAGGGGAAAGAATATGAAATCCAGATTCGTACTTTTCGTACTTTTTGTATTCATGGTGCCTCTTCTGATGTCTCCTTCTGATTCATCGCTATCAATTGCTAGAAATGCATCAGCAGCAGATGCCTGTTCAGGTGATCTTGAACCGGTTAGGTGGAATGAAACTCTACAAAGAACTGCGATGGTGCCTCACTATAATCCATATGATGATTGGTGGGGTTTTTGGGATTCTGAGGATGATGGCCGTGGCAAAAGGAATAATAAAAATTCAGATAATGATGATTCTAACCAACAAGAAGAACAAGCCGTTGATATGTCTCTAAGTCCTGAGCCTAGTTGGATGTATGATTATTCGGGGTCCCCTTCTTTGGAACCTTTAGTTTCTAACCATCACTCTACCCTTTTGGTGGGTAATGATAGCGTTGGTGCGATAAAAGTTAATCTGTCTGCGAATCATAGAACTACAGTCTGTATCACTTTGCAAGGCTTAGATCAAACAAGCGACTCTAGTATTAGTGCCGACATTTATCTAATGACTTCTGGTGAGTATGAAAAGTATGAGGAAAGTTACTTTTCATCTCACTCCGATGATCGTTGGTACTCCGATGTTGAAGAATCATTGAGCGATATTCCTCCCGAGTGGAGGAGTTTTAATTTCCTTGGTTGGAAAACCTATAGGGATGCTCATCAGTATGAAGGTGTAGATGGCGTTAATTTTGCTTTAAGCCTAGATGGTCCAGAGGTATATAATGGTATTTTTGGAGCTTCTGACTGGCAAGACTTCTATATCGTAATTGACACTTGGGATAATGTTCATGATGATGATGAATTGCCTCCAGAAGCAATTATTGCTGCAGATGTGACAATAATTACTACGGAAAGAACATTGATTCTGCCTAACTTCACAGTATCTCTAGTATTCTTAGTTTTGATAATAGGTTTGGCTATAGCACCATTTATCGTCAATGCTAGGTATATGAGGGCGGGTCTAGCTACAGAACAACAGTCAACAGGTGTTGTACCTTCGTTGAATACAGCCCCAGAAATACCCCTTCCTTTCAATCAAAGTTTGATGGAGCCGAATACGGCCTTAGATGCTAATGATGCCGAAATTCTGCAATTAGAAAACGAAAATAAGCAAATACCCAACTTGCCAGAGTAATTTTTAGAACTTAATATTCTAATAATGCCCAAGCATCTCTTAGGTCTCTAACGTTAATCAGGCCTCTATCGGAAAGTCTGAAATGATTGAGCATGGTTGCATATACTAGGCTTTGTCCGAGTATAGGTGCATGTAGTCTTACCCAATCTCCACCATTTCCAAGACCCATTAAACAGTGCGGTTCTTCATCGTCTTTAAGAGAATGAGCAGCCTCAATAATTTGTAATGAGTCTTGATGGTTGACTACAGATGAGCAGAACTTCACTATGTCGCCCTTTCCATAATTTGACCTTACCATCTCTACTATCTTTTCTGCATTAGGTGTTGAACTTGCATCATGATAAGATGCGATAATTTTACAATCTGATTTAGTTGCCTTTGAAGAAAGTTTATCTCTCTCTTTATCTTCAATTGATAGCTCTAGGTCAACAAAACTAACATTTGATTTTATTGCTTTGTCTAATATATCGAGTCTTTGCTTCTCAGTTCCAGCAAAGAACCCGCCTTCTCTAACGGGTCTCACTGTAAATATTACTGGTACAGGGATTCCTTCTTTCAAAGAAGAAATCGAACTTTCAACGTCTATCTCTTTGAAATCTTTGACTGCCCATTCTTTTTCCGGTGACATTTTACTAATTTTTTCACCATCTTCGTTTTCAGTAACGGTCGGTTCGGGTTTGATGAGGTATAATTTATCGAAGCGGACTTCAACATAATCTGCTCCAGCAATATTTGCTCTATTAGCTTCATCAATCATCTCATCTACCGAAATCCCTTCTAGGGATACGCATATCTTCGGCTCTGCCATATTCCGTCCAAATAGGGAGTGTTATTAACGCTCACGGCTGAAAGATGATTCTTAGATTTTCTATATTCGTGAAAATTATGGCTTTTTGAGAGTCTAATTTTACCCCCTAATAGGTCATATTCCTGCCTTGTTTTGCACTACCTTTAAACACCTTCACGGATGGTTGCTAATGGTAGGGGAGTGACAGGCAGAAATTCAGTGCATAGCGGCCGATTCCAGACCTTCTGCATCGGCGTGCACATTAGTCAAAAAATGCCTATCTCGTATAACTAAATTCGATGATTTAAGAATTTAAACCCCCCTAATTGGAGTGAATGAAATGAGTGATGATTATAGTGCATCTAGTATCCAAGTACTGGAAGGCTTAGAGGCAGTAAGAAAAAGACCCGGGATGTATATAGGAGACCCGCACGATGGTTCCGCCTTGCATCACTGTATTTGGGAAGTAGTCGATAACTCAGTCGACGAACACTTGGCCGGCTATAATAATAGGATCGAAGTAACTCTAAACTCAGATGGCTCTCTTGCCGTGAGGGACTTCGGACGTGGGATTCCAGTAGGTTTGCACGATGAATTCGGAGTTTCAGCGGCTGAAGTCATAATGACGAAACTGCACGCTGGAGGTAAATTTGACAATAGTTCATACAAAGTATCCGGAGGGCTTCACGGAGTAGGAGTTTCTGCCGTTAATGCTGTATCTGAATGGATGGATGTTACAATTCACCGAGCTGGAAAAGTTCACTTTCAAAGATTTCATGCTGGAGTTCCAGAATCTCCTTTGGCAGTCATAGGAGAATGCGACGACACGGGGACAATAATTTCATTTAAGCCGGACCTGACAATTTTCACTGAAGTCTTAGAATTTGAATTCGGGCAAATCGATACTAGGCTAAAAGAAACAGCGTTTCTTAATGCTGGTCTTGAAATTGTAATTTCCGATGAAAGGGGAGAGGATGTCCATTCCAGTACGCACCTTTACCAAGGTGGGATTAGTGAATTCGTATCACAACTTAATATCTCGAGGGAAGCAATGCACCAAGAAGTAATTGTTATTTCAGGCGATAAAGAATTAGAAATTGGCACAGTCACCGTCGATTTGGCTCTACAATGGTCTAGTGCATTTAGTGAATCGATTAGATGCTATACCAACATAATCCGTAACAAAGACGGAGGTACTCACATGTCAGGACTTAGGACTGCTTTGACGAGCAGTTTGAATTCTTATGCGAAGAAAAAGAATCTACTCAAGGGAGAAAGTCTGTCTGGAGATGATGTAAGAGAAGGCCTTACTGCAATAGTAAGCGTCAAACACCCCGACCCATCGTTTTCTTCACAGACAAAGGATAAACTTGTAAGTAGCGAAGTTACTGGCATTGTTCAAACTGTAGTCTATGAGAAATTAGGGGAATTCTTTGAGGAGAACCCATCTGTTGCTAAGATTGTTATAGAAAAGGCGCTACTTGCCTCTAAGGCTAGGAAAGCCGCACAAAAAGCAAGAGAACTAACCAGGAGAAAAGGCGTCCTTGAAGGAGGTGGATTACCTGGTAAACTCGCTGATTGTCAATCACGTGATCCATCCGAATGTGAAGTATATCTTGTAGAAGGTGATTCTGCTGGAGGTTCTGCTAAGACTGGTAGAGACCGTAGAATACAAGCGATTTTGCCACTTAGAGGTAAAATTCTGAATGTGCAAAGGCAACTGAGAAACATAGTCAAAGTATTCCAAAATCAGGAAATTCAAACTATGGTAAGAGCATTAGGTGCTGGGGTCGGTAATAATCCTGAGGATGAAGGCTCCTTTAACCCTGAAAAGTTAAGATATTCCAAAATTATAATCATGACTGACGCTGACGTAGATGGAGCTCACATTAGGACTTTGATGCTGACATTTATCTGGCGATTTATGAGACCGGCAATAACAGAAGGGCACGTATATATAGCCCAACCACCACTTTACCAACTTTCTAAAGGCAGAGTAAACAAGTATGCTTTTAGTGATGAAGAGAGGGATTTGATTATGGATGAATTAAGAGCAGGAAACCCCTCGGCTAAAATTGGAGTTCAAAGATACAAAGGTCTTGGTGAAATGAATCCCGACCAACTTTGGGAAACTACGATGAATCCAGAGACTAGAACGATGCTTAAAGTTACCATTAGGGATGCAGAAGAATCAGATAGATTATTCGAGATTCTAATGGGAGAAGATGTTCCAGATAGAAGGGCATTTATCGAGAAGTACGCAAAGGAGGTGACTAACCTTGACATCTGAAGAAGAAAACATTGACGACAATGAAGAAGAAGAAAAAATTATTCCCCAAGGGAATATCTTGAACCAACCACTTGAAGAAGAAATGAAAACTTCTTACATCAATTATGCTATGTCTGTGATAATTGGTAGGGCTTTACCTGATGCACGTGATGGTCTAAAACCAGTCCATAGAAGAGTACTTTATGGTATGTATGAGGGTGGACACACATCTGAAAAGAAATTCAGTAAATCAGCACGTTCTGTCGGAGAAGTAATGGGTAAATATCACCCCCACGGTGACCAATCGATATACGATACAATGGTTAGAATGGCTCAGGATTTCTCTCTTAGATATCCGCTAGTAGATGGGCAAGGTAATTTTGGTTCTATCGATGGCGACCCCCCCGCAGCAATGCGTTATACTGAAAGCAGGTTAGACAAAATTTCCAAGCACATGTTGGAGGATATAGACAAGAATACAGTTGACTTCCAATCTAATTTTGATGATTCCGAGCAAGAACCTACAGTTCTTCCTTCGAGACTTCCTAATTTGATTTTGAATGGTAGTGATGGTATTGCTGTAGGAATGGCAACTCGTATTCCTCCTCATAATCTCACTGAAGTTGCTGGTGCAATAGATCTTCACGTCAAGACAATTATCGAAGAAGGTGTAGATGAATATAACATGCCTAATCTTTCTATAGAAAATTACATGGAGCATATAAAAGGTCCGGATTTCCCAACAGGTGCTGGGATTCATGGTGTGGACGGCATATTCGATATGTATTCAACAGGAAAGGGAAGATTCCATGTTCGCTCAAAGTGTGATGTACTAGATGACCAGAATGGAAAGAGAATTATCATTCATGAAATTCCTTATCAAGTTAAAAAAGCCGATATGCTAGTCCATATCGCTGAATTGGTCAGTAAAGGTACAGTTGTTGGAATTCGAGATATTAGAGATGAATCCTCTAAAGAGGGAATTAGAGTAGTAATTGAAGTTAAAAACAATGCTGACCCTCATGCAGTATTGAATCAACTATACAAATCGAGCCGTCTTCAAGAGTCATATTCAGCAAATATGATGGGGATCCTAGATGGTAGGCCGGTTTTACTAACATTACCAGTTATTCTACATACCTATGTCGACCATAGAGAATCAGTAATTGAAAGACGTGCTGCGTTTGAATTATTAAAAGCAGAATCACGAGCTCATATTTTGGAAGGTTTAGTCAAAGCACAGGATAGAATTGATGATGTTATCGCAGCAGGTAAAGCTAGTGCTAGCCGTGAACAGTTTGAGTCTGTACTTCGTGGTGATGAAACAATTGGTTCAATCGCTGTATTTGACTTTACAGAGCCACAAGCTAAGGCAATTGCTGAAAGGAGATTATATCAATTAAGCCGTCTTGATGTTGATAAGGTTCAGAAGGAATACTCTGAACTACAGGTAAAGATTGCAGATTTAAGTGACATTATTTCTTCAAGAATTAGAAGATTAGATATTCTACTTTCAGAACTTAATGAAATGGTTGAGAAGCATGGTGACGAAAGACGATCTTATATTGACCCAATGCCACTTTCGATGGATAGAGAAGACCTGATTGAAGAACGTGCAATTGCAATCACTCTTAGTGAAGACAATTATATCCGCCACTTGCCAGTAGAATCATTTAGAGTTCAAAACAGAGGAGGTAAGGGTCTCAAAGGTGTCGCTACAAAGGCTGAAGATACTCCCCAACTAATTGTTACATGTTTTAGTAAAGATAGGCTATTAATTTTTACAGACCAAGGAAGAGTATACGGCTTGAAGGCTTGGGAAACTCCTTTGGGAAGTAGACATTCCCGTGGAGGGCATATCAGAAACTTACTTGAAAGTCTCAGGGAGGACGAGAATATAGTTACAATTTTACCAATTTCTAGAGACCTACTCGAAACACCTGAAGGTAATTATCTATTATTTGCAACAAAACTAGGTCTAATCAAGAAAACTCGTTTAGAAGAGTATGTAAGGATAAACCGTAATGGGAAATATGCACTCAGATTCAAACTTGATGGAGATAGTTTGGTAAATGTTAGATGTGGAACGGATGGTTCGGATATTGTAATGATCTCTAGTACAGGACTTGCAAGTCGTTTCTCTTGCCATAAAATCAGGTCATCAGGAAGAGTTTCCGCTGGAGTTTATGGTATCAAAACAGGTAGCAGAAAGGGTGCTGATGGAGGTCATGTTGTAGGAATGATTGCAACAGACAATACCGAAACTCAAATTTTGACAATTTCAAAGAATGGTATGGCAAAGAGAAGCAGACTCGGTACTGCTGAAAAGATTCCTTACCTTGACGCTGAGGGTGTTCAAAAAGTGGACAAAGATACTGGTGATTTGATGGAGCGAACCGATGGTTACAGAAAAACAAACCCTGGTGCTAAAGGTGCTTTCACTATGAATGTCGATAAACTAGAGGGGGATGAAATTATTGCTGCAAGGCATATTCCAAACCTTGATGACAACCTATTTGTCTTAACTAAGAAAGGTATGATGATTAGACTCAGAGCCAATCAAACCAAAGAGACAAAATCTAAGAAATCTAAAGGTACAAGAATTATGGAACTTAGAAATAAGGGTAAATCTGGATTCAGTGATGAAATCATTTTCGTGGCGAGACTACCTGCAGAATTGATGGACGACGACGACGAGGACTTTGATGAGATGGACACAAATCAAGATGGTGTAATCGATCGTAAAGAGTTCGAAGCCGCACTCGAATTGAAGAGTTTGAATGAAGAAGAGTGATTTCGACTATCGACGACTTCAAACATGATTACGGTTTGTCGTGTATAGGGCGGAATTTATTTTCTGGCCAAGGTGATTACTATGGAAGAGCGTTCTTTGATATATGATTGGAATACTATTGAGTATGAATTTAACAGGAACCCATCTAATCATCCACATGGAGTTTGGTTTGATGATGAAACACTTAGGGATGGTTTACAGAGTCCTAGTGCAAGGAATCCGACAATCGAAGAAAAGAAAGAGTTACTAAGTTATATGGAGAAATTAGGAATTCAAAAAGTCGACTTAGGTCTCCCAGGTGCAGGTCCATTTCATCTAGAACATATCAATGCATTACTTTCGCATATAACTGAAAATGATTTCAAAATTAGACCCGGCGCTGCAGTAAGGACACTGATGAATGATATTGAACCTCTAGTTGAAATGCAGAATAAGCATGGAATTCCGATTCAAGCATCTGCTTTCTTAGGAACTAGTCCGATTCGTCAATATACTGAAGGTTGGACTATGGATAAGTTGATTTCTACTATGGAAAAGGCAGTGAGTTTTGCTGTTGAAAGTGATGTTCAAGTGATGTTTGTTACCGAAGACACAACTAGGTCAAAACCTGAAGATGTTAAGAAAATTTATCAAAGAGCCATGGAATTGGGTGTTCGCAGATTATGTATTTGCGATACATGCGGGCACGTAACTCCTAATGGTGTCAAGAAATTATTAAATTTCATTGATGAAGAAGTAATCAAAGATGGTGGTTACCATAGAAGTGATATTGAAGTGAACTGGCATGGCCATCAAGACAGAGGACTTGGAGTTGCCAATAATATTGCTGCAGTTGAAGCAGGTGCTGATGTAATTCATGGAACCGCTTTAGGAGTTGGGGAAAGGGCAGGTAATGCGCCATTGGATCAAACTTTAGTCAATCTAAAACTAATGGGGGTTATTGATAATGACTTGACTCACCTAGACCAATATACTAGATTAGCAAATAAGTACATAGAAGTTCCACTTCCTAGAAATTATCCAGTATTTGGAGAGGATGCATTTGAAACAGGAACAGGAGTTCATGCATCTGCAGTTATCAAAGCCATGAAAAAAGGCGATAATTGGTTAGCCGATAGAGTATACTCTGGAGTGCCTGCTGGTGATTTTGGATTAAAACAAGTAATCAGAATTGGCCATATGGCTGGTCGTTCCAATATAATATGGTGGCTTGAGCAAAATGGCTATGAAGCAGAAGATGAGTTAGTAGCCCACATTTTTGAAGTCGCTAAAAGTCAAAGAAGAAATATGGAAGATTCAGAAGTAGAAGCAGCAGTGAGCCAGTTTCTAAATAAATCTTAAGCACCAGCTTCTTCATCATCGGAGAATGGGTTTGACTTTTGTTGATTTGAGCGTCCTATCATCCATTCAGTATCGACTCCACCACCACTCCATTTTCCCTCGACATTCACTTCATCAACATCTTGTTCTTCTCTCCAAGCCGCTTCCTCTTCGGAGCCGCAAACAATAAAATTACCCATTTCATCAATCTGTTCTTCAAGTAGTGCTATGTGCTTAGAAACAGGTAAGAAATGAGCAACCGGCATTCCACTAGCAGTAAATGGGTTAGTTGCAGCACCGACTATTAACCCGTCTTCTGGCGCTACAATATCTACCGTAAGGCCAGGTGTAGATGGGTCGGAAATAGTCGCAATAACTTCTCCTTCTCTCATTACAGAGCCCGAGGTAACAAACATATCCAATAGCCCTCCTTCACTCGCTCTAAGCCACAAAGAACCACTGGCTAACATTCTAAACCTTGGTCGATGAGGCTTTCCAGGAATCATTCGAAGTGATCTAAGCACATTTGTTACTCCATGAATTGCAACCTTGACTGCTTCATTATCCAATAGATTTGCTCCCCCGCCTTCGTAAGTGATTGATGGAATATCGTTTTCAATAGCACATTTCCTTAGTGAACCCGAAGGTGGTTTAGAGTCTAGAATAATTTCGATTCCAAACGCTTTTGCCAAAATATTGGAACCAGCATGAGCTAAATCAGCCCTTAATTGAGGCATATTAGACCGCCCTTTAGCCGCACTATGGAGGTCTATTATCGCATCTGTATCGCTTAGTAAGTACTTCCATACTTGTGCTGCAACACGGCGGGTTGTGGTACTTTTGAAATTTCCAGGGAAATTACGATTTAGGTCTCTTCCATCAGGGAAATACCTCGACTTTGAACGATAACCAGGTAGATTAACCACTGGAACAATTCTCACAGTACCAGCCATTTGTTTTGGATCTAGAGTTTTACCAATATCTGTGAAGGCATTTGATAGTAAATGAGTACAAGCGGAAGGTCCAGTTAACTCATCACCATGAATTCCCCCGAGGATAGTAATGGTTGGGCCAGGTCTTTCCCCATGGATTATTGTTACGGGAATTGGCCATGGGTCTCCTAAATCTACCTCTAAGAGAGGCATTGAGATAGTTCTGATTGTACCAGGTTTGATTATTTTCCTATAAAGTCTAATATTTCCCCATTCAGCACTACGGTCCCACTCTGGACGGTCTTCAGTTTGGTGTGCATCCAAGGCTTCTTGAATAGCAATACGCCTTCTTTTTGGTAATTCATGGGCTACTCTAATCTTGGTCTTCTTGACCTTCTTCTTCTCACCCATGTACAGGCGAGTAGTTCATTCATCAAGAACAATGCTATTCTAAACTATTAATCCAAACAAAGAAAGACGGAATACTGTTAGCCTGATTATGGATGAGATTGGTGTTCAACAAGAATTTGCACCAAATTCAATTTGTTTTGGTTGCGGACCGGCAAATGAAAATGGATTACAAATTGTCAGTCGAAGGATTGAAAATGGTCTCTATCTCGAATTTATACCAGAGGAGCATCACCAAGCCTTTCCTGGAATGATAAATGGTGGGATAATTGGTACTCTTCTTGATTGTCATGGAAACTGGACTGCTGCTGTTGCTTTGATGGATGATGGCGAATTAGACCAGCCACCATGTACAGTTACTGCATCTTATTCAGTTCAACTTAGAAGGCCAACCCCTACAGATACTGTATTATGTATTACGAGTCAAATAAAATCGATAAATGGAAATAAAGTCGAAATCGAACTTCTTCTCGAGGCGAATGGCAAAGTATGTGCGACAGGTGATGGATTATTTGTTGCTGTAAAAGATGGCCATCCTGCTTATCATCGCTGGAATTGAGGGTTTCTGATGGTCAAACCAAAGCCTGACCAGAAACTTAGATTAGAACAATTGAGGTCAATTGTTTTAGATCTAATGCAAGATATGGATATTTGGAATGAGACTAATACAGAAATATTGACAAAAATCAATTTAGGGGTTCTTAGAATAAATGCGACTCAAAGGCATGGAGTTACCAGATGGAAAAAAGGCTCAGATATTTCAAATCTAGAACCTTCTGATGTCGAAGAGATAAATATTCATCCACTCTTACTTGATGATAAATGGAGTGCTTATGCTGCCTTTGTATTACATCATGAGTATATTCATGCACTTGGGTTTAGAGAGCATGATAAACAATTTAGATTTTTAGAGAAATCTTGGCCTGGAAGTAAAGCAGTTAAGCATGGTTCTGAATTCACAGAATTTTTAAGATTGAAGAATGCTAAATGGATTTGGACATGCCAAAACTGTAACAAAGAGTTTCCTAGGAAAAAGCCGTCTAAAGGAAGGTATAAGTGCAGAGATTGTGATACGATTCTTAAAGATCGGAAAATCTAATCACTTCTTTTTCGACTTAGTTGTTTTAGCCTTGGTCTTTGCTTCTTCGACCTTGACATCCACGTCCATGTCAGCATCTTCAGCGATTTTCTTAATCATTGATTCTTCATCTTCACTGATATCACCATCTTTAGCAGCAGACTCAATGGCCGCATCAACGTTCATCTCTGCCGCTTCTTCATCAGTAATTCCAAGAGCACTCTGGAAGGATTTTAGTTCATTTAATTCTTCTTCAGTAATGATTCCATCATCCCAAGCAGAATTATATGCTTCTAATAGAAAGCTCTTGTAACCTTCAGGATTCAATAATACATCCCTAATCAGTCCATGGTCAGGTCCGTCAGAAGTAACATCATCCGAGAGATCTAGAATTGCAATTGAGCGTCTAACTTCTTTCACTGCCATATCTTTTAGCCCGTGTCCAGCCCAAATAGCACCGGCAGCAACAACAGCCGCTGCGAACCACCTCATAATATCGGGATCAACCAATTCTCCTGGCTGAACTAAATGGAAAATACCGATGACCGCCATTGCAGCTCCACACATCACTTCTACCCAATCGTTTAGGTCTGGTTCATCGTCAAAAACTGAAAGTCTATCTTCGATAATTGAGTCTATCTCATCGCTCATGTTGATAGGTGAGTAGTCGAGGGGTCTTATGCGTGTCGGAATTACTCGTTCAAGCGTTGTCCTTTTGGACTGTTGGCGCGACAGACCAAACATGGCGAGCGGAAATGGACATATTTCCGAACTCGATTTACCTGATTCAGTAATCGACTTCATAACCACTAAGTGGGGTATAACAAAATTACATCCACCCCAGTTTGAGGCTATGCCTTCAATTTTCAAAGGTAGGAATGTACTTTTAGCAATCCCTACAGCAAGTGGAAAATCTCTTGTAGCATATATTGCAATATTAAGAAAATTAATGGTTGAAGAAATAGGTACGAAGGCGATTTATATCGTCCCATTGAAAGCCTTAGCGAGTGAGAAGTTCGAAGATTTGAAGGCGATTGCCGACTCATTAAATTTGACGGTTGGTTTAGGAATTGGTGACTCAACCTCTGAAGCAAAGAAAATTGAGGAATGTGATATTCTAGTTTGTACTTCTGAGAAGTTAGACTCAATAATCAGAAATAATTCTCAAACGATGTCACGTGTATCCATAGTTGTAGCCGATGAATTTCACTTGATGAATGATTCAACTAGAGGTCCAACACTAGAGATTAATCTAACAAAACTTAGATTTCTAAGAAAAGATGCGCAATTGGTTGCATTATCGGCAACAGTCGGCAATTGTCAAGACTTAGCCAATTGGTTAGATGCTGATCTAATTCAATCTGATTGGCGTCCAGTCGCATTGGAATATAGTACATTCCATGATTTACACCTTGAACCTCGAATGGTTCAATCTTCGGAAGTTTCCACCTCGCCAGACATACTAAACCCTCCCAGGGATTTAGATGGCCCCAAAACTCAACCAACATGGGTAGTCCTAAAAGATACAATTGAGCAGAAAGGACAATTACTGATTTTTGTTGGAACTAGAAGAAGTGCAGAATCAGAGGCCATGAAATTATCAAAGAGACTTTCTAAACTTCTAGAAAAAGAAGATCCTGAAAAAGCAATCAAGCTAAACGACTTTTCCGAATCTATCGAAGGTAGATCTCAAACAGCGATGGGTGAAAAGTTACAACAATGCATCAAGGGAGGGGTTGCATTTCACCATGCAGGACTAACTCATAGTCAGAGGAAATCTATCGAATCGGCATTCAAAGAGGGTCTTCTATCGGCTTTGACAGCAACTCCAACTCTTGCCGCAGGAGTTAACCTACCAGCGAGAAGAGTTTTGGTTAGAGATGTAAAAAGGTGGGATGATGGTATGAGCCGCCCGCTGCCGGTTATGGAAGTAAGACAAATGTTAGGGCGTGCTGGACGACCAAAGTATGATGATTATGGAGAGGCTTGGATACTCTGCAAAGGAACAGATGGTTGGGAAATTGCTGACGATGTCAGTGAAAGATATTTCTTTGGAGATATAGAATCAATCTCTTCTAAACTTGCTAGTGAGCCTGCACTAAGGACTCATTTACTATCGATTATTTCAACCGGTGGTTTACAACACCGTGGAGATATAGGCGATTTTTTGGAATCAACATTTCTCGGGTTTAGTATTTCTAAAGCTATACTAAATGAAAGGGTTGATGATATGCTTAATTGGCTGGTTGATGAAAGATTTATCAGAAGATTGGGTGTTGATGAATCCTATGCTAATAAAAGGGCAGATGAAGGTATTGATGATGACGATGATTGGGATGATAGTATGCCTGTATGGGCGAATATTGCCCATTCTACTGTTGGTGTTGAATTTCAATCACCCAATACTCATAAGCCGGTTAATAACTCTCAGTCAGCCTTCAGTGAGCCGAGTTTTGGATTTAAGAAAGCCACTGAACTATCTCATATAGGGGCATGGCACTCTGATGATAAGAATGAGTTTTCGGCAATGAAGTATGAAGCGACATTGATGGGTGAACGAATAACCCAACTCTACTTAGATCCTCTTTCGGCTTCACTTTTGAGAGTTGGACTAAGAAGGGCTGTGAGGAGAGAAGTAAGGAAAAGTGGAGAAGTTACTAATTTTGGCTTACTACACTTGATAGCTACAACCCCCGACTTCTCATCATTATGGGCTAAAAATAGTGATATGGAAATAAATTCTAATCTATGGTTGAAGACTAATTCTGTGGAAAGTGAATTATTAGCAGATTCCACTTATGATGAAAGGTTACTTGGAAATGTTAAGTCTGCATGGCTAATTGAAAAATGGTCTGAAGAAGAAAGCATGCGTTCTATAGAACAGAGTTTGGATGTTAGTCCTGGTGATTTACATCATAGGGTAGATTTGGCATCTTGGCTATTATTAGGCTCTAAGGAAATCCTAATCGCAGATGATGTATTTTCACAGGAACACATGCCCCAAATATCAGAAATTATCAAGAAAGTAGATATTCTTAGGCAGAGAACAAGGCATGGATGTAAAGAAGATTTACTCACTCTTGTAAATATAAGAAATATTGGTCGTTCACGTGCTAGAGAATTGGCAAACTTAGGCATAAGGACTCCTCAACAAGTAATTTCAATGAGTAGTTCGAAGAGAAATAATTTGCTTAGTTTGAGGGGTTGGGGTCCTTTACTTCTAAGTAAGATAACTGCCGAAGTCGAAAAAATAATTTCTAAATCCAATGCTAAGAATTCTAAAGGTCAAAAACCTCACAAGCATAGAGATGACGATATTCCTCTTTTTGATGAAAAAGAATCGGATGATTGAAGAAAAATAACCTTTTGGCCTGATATATGGAGTTAGGTTCTTTCCCTTGCATGGCATGGTCTAAGACGGAATCATCACCGGAGGAAATAGTCAAACAATTTCTTGACATTCGTCCTTCGCAGAGATGGTTAATGTTAGGCTCTCATGCAGCACATAGCGATGCTCAATTATGGACGGCATGGCATTGTTGTGAGAGGAGGTTTTTACGAAAAAATCCTCTTGCAAGAACTATAGATGCTGAATTTATTAGATTTATTGCTGGAACTCATCACGTATCGGAAGCCTTCCAAAGAGCAGGGGTCGCCAACGAAGATACCAATGGCTGGTTGATTTATCTTCCTGAAAGGCAACTTGATGAATCTCTCGAAGATACAATTTTGCCTAGTAGTGACCATTCCAACTTTTTTGAAAGTACTTGTTTAAATATTCTCGAATCGCTAGATTTAGTGGCAAATAAAGAATCTCCTGAACTTGATTTAGACAATGCCGTTAAATTAGGTATGGACGTAAATAAATTACAAATAGAAAACTTTGAAGATTCTTTAATTGGATTTATATTATCATCGGAATTTAACTCATAAATTCGAAGAGTTCAAACACTCTCGTCTCTTACATAGTAGCATGGTACTTGCTAAATCTCCCATCGAAGACGCTTATGATAACGCCCGTAGGTACTTGGACGAAGAGAAAATCCGTTCTGCTTTACAGGAAGCCTCTGATTTTGGAGCGAGTTATGCTGAAGTTAGATTAGTATCCATTACAGATTCAAGCGTAGCCACTAGGGATGGACAACTTGAGAGAGCAATTCCAGGTCAAGAAGTTGGAGCCACTATGCGGGTTTTAGCGAATGGTGCTTGGGGTGTTCATTCAACTACTGATATTGAATCGATACCAAGTCAAGTAGAATCCACAGTTAGGTTGGCTAAGGCTGTAGCAGAAAGAAGGAGTTCAAAGGATAAACCAGTTTCTCTGGCAGACGTTCCAATCATTGAAGACTCGGTACATTGGATTCCAGAAAAAGATGTTAGAGTGACTGAATTAGAGGAAAAACTAGATCTTCTAAACGTACTTTATGAGAATTCAAAAGATGATAAAAAAATAGCATCTGTAATTTGTGGCTGGCATGATGAACATATTCATACAGAATTTATGTCTAGTGAAGGGATGAATCGTGTTTGGTCTTTCCAAAGGTCTTTGATCAATGCTACAGTGACTGCCAGAGATGGTTCAGATGTAGTTTCATACCGAACCAGGCATGGCGGCGAAGGGGGTTTGGAATTGATTGAACAATGCGATTTAGCTACTTTGGGTAGCGATGCTAAGACTTCAGCTATTCGGTTGTTAAAGGCTGAGAGGTCTCCTTCAGGCAAGTTGCCATTAGTGGCCGACAGAGACTTAACAGGAGTATACATTCATGAAGCATTAGGCCATCCCTGTGAAGCAGATCTAGTTGCAGCAGGTGACTCTTGCTTAGACGGTAAATTAGGTCAGAAGATTGGTAATGATATTGTCACTGTCATAGACGACCCCACCATTAGAGGGGGGTATGGAGCTCACCCAATAGATGATGAAGGATTGGATACCAAAGAAAAATGCTTGATTAAGAATGGAGTTTTGACCGATTATTTGAATCACAGAGAATCCGCTCACCACTTTGGTATTGAGCCAAATGCTGGCGCTCGCGCACAGGACGGGCTCCACCACCCACTGGTTAGAATGTCTAATACTCTGATTAAAGGTGGTACCCACAATGACCTGGATGAGTTGATTGAAGATATCGAGTATGGAGTATATGCTTGCGGTTCCAGAGGCGGACAAGTCGATACAGGTAGAGGTTCATTTCAATTTGCTGCCCAAGAAGCATGGTTGATTGAAAATGGTTCAATTACTACTCCGTTGAAAGATGTCAGTGTCAGTGGATTAACTTTACAAATTCTCAAAGATGTTGATGGACTAACGACTGATTCAAGATTAGCAGCCCCTGGCTTTTGTGGTAAAGGTCAGACCGTACCTGTAGGTGACGGCGGCCCGATTATGAGAATTAAGGAAGCCCTGGTGGGATGAATATGCTACCTGATGATGCCTTGGATCGACTTGTTGATGGAAGTAATCAGATTGCAAATCTGTGTCGTCAAAATAAGATAGAGCAGTGGGAAATAATTGCAATGCAATCTTATGGTCATCAATTAGATATCGAGGCGGGCAAGATATCACTAGCTGCAGGCGGTGGTGAAGGTGGATATGGAATTAGAGTCATTGAAGACGGTAAATTTGGATATGCTCATTTGGTAGATTTGAAATCTGCTGATAATGCAATTAAGCAAGCATTATCCATTGCTCGTATATCTCCTTCGATTAAGGGTTTTTCCTTACCAAGCAGTCAAGAGACTGAAGAAGTCAAAGGCTTGTTTGATAAGAGAATTCTTTCCGTAGGCCCTGAAGAACTTTTACAACAAGCAGATTCAATTTTAAGTGAAGTTTCATCGCTCGATAAAAGAGCAGTAGTAACTGGTGGTGGCCTAGGAGTTAGTGCAACTGCGGGAGTTTTAACTTCAAGTGAAGGGATAGACCACCATGGAATTACAACTTCTCATGGACTTGGAGTTCAAGTTTCTATAGATGAGAATGACCAATTGACAAGTTCATGGCAAGGCGAATCTAGTAAGAAACTCATCGATAAGGTGCCTAATTGTATTGCAAGTTCAGTTGACTGGGCGCAAAAAACGAGAGATCCAATAAAGGTCGATAGTGGAGCCGAAGACTTACCAGTTTTGATGACATCTGAAGGACTTGGTTCACTATTCTCTATTGTGGTATCCTCTGCCATTAGAGGGGAACGTTTGACTCGCATGGAATCATTTTGGTCGGGTAAACAAGGAGAGCAAGTTCTCGCCAATGACCTCACATTGATCGATAATGCCAGGATGGAAGGTGGAAGTTCATCTTCTTCGAGAGATGGTGAAGGAGTTCCAACTCAGAGGCAAGTAATAGTCGATTCAGGGAAACTAGTTGGCTCCTTATGGTCTACTAGAGATTCTGCTAAATTAGTCGCTGAAGGAAAAATCGACAAAGCTTCAACAACAGGTTCAGCATCAAGGGGGGGGCATCAAAGTCCACCAGTCACTACTTGTAGCAACCTGGAACTAATTTCTAGTTCTAAATCAAGTAGCATAGATGAGTTACTAGAGCGTATGGATTCCGGATATATCGTAAATAGCGTGATGGGCGCACATACAGCCAACCCAACGAGTGGAGACTTTTCAGTTACTACAAGTTCTATCTTGAGAGTACAAGAAGGAGAAGTAATCGGCGCAATTAAGCAAGCTGGTCTTTCGGGTAACATGGCTAAAGCGCTAACTAAAGATGTATTTTTGGGCGATGATGTCAGAGTCTCTGGCGGTAGTATGCATATTCCAGATATTTTACTAATGCAGGGGTTAAGAGTCAATCCAATTTGATTTTCAAGGGCATTCTTTATTTCCCGTCGTCTGTGGTATCCTATACCATGGAGGTAAAGGGAGTGTCAAGTCTAAACCAATCCGCACGAAAACCCGAAGTCTGTACTCCGCACAGACAATGGATGAACACAACGTCTGTCGGGGTGATGATAAATGTCTGAAGATAAATATGATGATCATATTAATGCAGTTTTATCAGAATGCCCAAGTGCAGATAGAGGAGAGGTCAAAGAGGCCTTTGCGAAATATGAAAGTGAATTTTATATTCCTCCCCAAGACGCATTACGTTCGATAATTCGTAGATTTAAAGGAGATATGGCTCCTTCAACTTCAAATTCAACAGTTGCAAGTACTCAAAAAGAAACGGTTTCTAAGAAGGTTGCAGGATTAAATGAACTTTCAGCAGCCGATCGAGATATAGAAATTGAAGTGGAAATAATCTCTCATAATCTGAGAGAGCAAACTATCAGAGGTGAACAAAAGCAAATTGCTTTTGGATTGCTTGAAGATAACCCCTGGGATGAAGGAGGGCAAAGAACTCGATGGGAATACAAAGACTGGGGGCCTAATTCGAATATCTCTCCAGGGACAGTAGTGAGAATTGAAGGGGCTTCAGTAAATGAATATCAAGGTCGAATGTCTCTAAACATAAACCAAGGTACCCGTATTGCAGTACTTAGGGAAGGAACTAGACCAGTAGTTGCACCGGGTGAACCTATAGCAATCAATAGTATTCCAAACGATGGTTATGTTTGTGTGGTGGGGAGAATCTTATCTTCACGCCCAGACCAAATCCACAAGAAAGACGGTTCTGGTTCTATAGACGTTGTTAGAGGGAGAATGGCCGATGAATCGGGAACTATAGGTTTCCTTTCCTGGGAGCCTTTCGATCATGAGGTTGGAGTTTTAGTGAAGATTGAGGGCGCTCAGGTCAGAACTTTTAGAGATACACCGGAACTAAATTTCGGAAGAACTACTAAAGTCGAATTATATCATGATTCCAACTTTGCAGGTGCAGAGGCTCTAATGGAACAGAATGTAGTTACAATTTCCCAATTGAGGGATGGCTCTAGAGATGTCGAAGCAATAGTCCAAATTACAGAATGGTCCAAACGCTCCTTTGTTCGTGATGGTGAAGAGAAGTTCCTTTGGTCTGGTCAAATTGCTGACCCTACAGGGAAATGTAGAATGAGTGCTTGGGAAGAATTACCAATCAGTGAATCTGATTTACCAGTGACAATTAAAGTCAAAGGAGTTCGAGTACGTGCTTGGCAAGGTATTCCCGACATAACAGTGGATAAAGCCGTGCAAGTTGAAATTCTTGAATCGACTCCATGGGATGGTTCTATAGACCTTTCTAACCATGTTGTGGAAGTGCCTCTTAATGAACTGGTAAGCGGTTCTAGTAGAGTAGGTATTTCTACTCAAGGGATAGTTGCCAGTGTAAGGGATGATTGCGGGATAATCATGCGTTGTACACAGTGCAGAAGAGTCTTGCGTGATGGTAATTGTAGTGAACACGGAGATGATGAAGGAAATCAAGATGTTAGATTGAGGCTAGTTTTAGATGACGGTATTGCAACTTCATCATTATTAGTTAACAAAGAAGCATCTCTAAGCCTACTCGGTATGACTGAGGATGAACTTAAAGTAGAAATTGAATCAAATGGCCAAATGGAGTTTGTTCAGAATCTAAGGGGTAAGTTACTTGGCCAACTTGTGTCTGCTTCAGGGAGAACGATAGTAGATGAACAAGGTGCTATGTTACTAGCAGATAGTACTCAATTGGTTGAGCAAGACCCAGGGTTAATATCTACTGAAATAAGAGCCAAATGGGGGGTGCAATAATGCAACCATCTCGTTCCTTTAAAAGACAACCAGCATGGCATATGTTAGCTTCTGAATTTGGAGAATCGACGCTTAATGAGAAGGGCTCAGGAGAGTTTGATCCATCTTATGTTATTACTAAGTTAGGTTCGAAAGTCAACCGTGTTATAGTCGCAGGCCTTCTTGAACGATTAGAACCGAGGGATACTGCAAATGGTTCAGTTCTATACCAAGGGCAAATTAGAGATCCATCGGGAGTTCATTATTTCTCAGTCGGTGATTATGCTTCTGATTCTATGCGCGAACTTACTTTACAATTATCACCTAAGGTGGAAAGCGGAGAGCCTATACTGCTTCTTATGGTTGCTAAGACGCGCTTATTTCAAACCGAAGAGGGTGCGATATATACCTCTCTAAGACCCGAAGAAGCTTGTGAAATAGACAGTCATAGGTATGCAACTTGGCTAACAAAAACTTGCCAAGATACTTTGGAAAGAATGAAAATATTTACTGATTCATTGGATTTCGAGCCTACTATTGAATCATTAACTAAGCAAGAGGTTGCTAGTAATATGGTTGAAGGATTAGTGGCTTCAAGAAATCACTATGGCGATATTGATTTAGAGCATTATAATCTTAACATAATGCAAGCTTTAGATATTGCTGAAGGTAAGATAGAGGCTGCATCAACTCCCCCTCAACAACAAATAGTACATGTGCAAGAAAATGGCGATGAAAATAAAGATAGTTCGGACGAACTTGGAGATATCTTACTTGATATTATCAAGAAATTAGACCAAGGCGAAGGTGTCGACTTTGAAACATTGATTACCAATGCTTCAGCAAGAGGTTTTTCACGTTCGGTAGCGGAAGAGAAAATAGAAGTATTATCTGATGAAGGTTCAATTCATGAACCAGCATTTGGATGGTTTAGAATCGTTTCTTGAAACATTTTCTCCCAACACATTCAAGTTCTTTCGCTTGTGTGCTTGTTGTAGAGGTCACTATATGGCAGGAATGGATTTTTTCATCCGCCCGGCTACGGGCACGACTAGCGCTGATTGGGTTCGCATACCTGATGCGGATATCAAAGTAAGATTGACACGTAGATTGACACGTACAATAGTTCGTGGTGAAGAGGGCGACAATTTGCATGATGAAGGGTCAGAGTCTGCGATTTATACAATCAGTGGAGAGATGCAATTGGACGAATACAAGAGAATACTCGCTATGTTTAGATCTGGCCAACCATGCATACATGACCCATTTGAAGAAAGAGACGTCAAAGTTGTTTTTGCATCTATGGAGTACGATGGTTCTAATGAATCATTCAAATTTGAATTAATTGAAGATATTGTTTGAGGAATTACTATGCGTTCACTTGAGGAGAAAAGAGAAATTCTCTACGTTATACGTACCATGGATGTATTAATGTCTTCAGGTGTAGGGCTTGAAGCAGCAATTCATACTATAGGGACTGGCGGATATGGTATCATATCTACAGACTTTTCAACAATTATGGAAAAATTACGTACTGGTAAATCAAAAGGGCTAGAAAAAGAAATCAAGGGCTTAATGAATAAATCTGAATCAGATGGATATCGACGCTTGCTGAATACTATGTACACTAACTTGACCCAGAACACAGACCTTGTTGAAACCCTTAGAAAGCAAGGTAAGAGGATGGAAGAAGATCGTAATGAAGATGTGAAGAAATATATCGAAGATCTTGGTGGAGTTCCTGAAACATTGTTATCTATTGGAATGATAGGTCCGATTATTTTAGCAATTGTAGGCTTAATTCCTCAATTGATGAGTGGAGATTTAGGAGCCTTCATGAAATTACCTCCAGCATCTACTATTCAATCAGTTGTCAATGT
This sequence comes from Candidatus Poseidoniaceae archaeon, assembly GCA_949372655.1. Lineage (GTDB taxonomy): Archaea > Thermoplasmatota > Poseidoniia > Poseidoniales > Poseidoniaceae > MGIIa-L1. Next base: position 213,595 of record CASIAI010000001.1, on the reverse strand, counting down.
AGGTTTATTCATGACACTTTTTGGTATGATTATGATTGGTTTGAAGGCTCATACCAAAGACCCAGGGTTGTAGTGATAGTATGATATTTGATTTCCTTGAAGCATTCAATGATCAGATGTTATTGCTTATTTTAATCGTTCTAGGTGTAGCCTTTTCAGCAGGTGGAATACCGCCAATAATTGAAAGGAATCGAAGAAGAAAAATTGAGAATCAGTTGCCAGGTCTACTTGAATCATTATCCGATGCTGTAGGGGCTGGAAGAGGTATTCAAGAGGCAATGTTGCAGCAAGGAAGAAACACTCCGGGTGTCCTAGGTAAACTTTTGACTGAAACTCTGGAATCTAGCCATTCATCCTCTTTTGATGCAGCCCTTTCAGCATTTGCTTCAAAAACACGCTCAGCACAAGTGCAGAGAGTTACAGTTCTAATTGAAACAGCAATCGAACAAGATGCCCCTTTGCAAGGGATTCTTTCAGACCTATCAATGGATTATGAGAGATTAAACGACCTTATGAATCGAAGAGAAAGTGAACTTCAAGGTAGAGGTATATTGATTATAATTTTTGTATGTATTGGACTACCTGTTCTTATCGCTTTTATTGTTGGTTTATTCGCTCCGGCAAACAAGGGATATCAGATTGGTGATTTTAATCAAACATTTTCCCTATTCTTTGCAGCCTCTTCGGCGATTGCAGCTTCAGTATCCGGCAGGATGCTGGGTCGAATGAAAGATTTTCTTTGGTGGTTACCGTTTTGGATGGCTGTCTCAATGGGCCTTTATTTAGGCGCCGTAAAGATGATTGGAGGTTAGATTATGTCAGAAAAAGTATTAGCGCAATATGGTAGAGTTACAATTTATTTAGAACCAAATCACCCATCACCTATTTACCATGTAGATGGTTCTATAGAACCTAACCCATATGGAGATATTGCAGTATTATTAGAAGATGATGAATTAGAAGAAGTAATGTATAACGGTGGTACTCAATGCGTTAAAGTTGCCCATAGAGAACACGGAATGTGTAGGACTAATGTTTGGATTGATGATGATGCAGGAATTCAAATCGCCAAAAATATAGCTTCATTCACCAATGTCCCATTAGGCGATGGCCCGGGTATGGTTCCGATTTTTGATGGAAGACTCCCAGATGGTTCCCGTGTAAATGGAACAATTCCTCCAATCACTCCAGATGGTCCTACTCTCACAATCCGTAAATTTAGAGAAGACCCTCTAACAATGCTAGACTTAGTAAAATTCGGTACAGTTAACTCGCGCCTTGCTGCTATGATGTGGGTCTGGATTGAAGGATTAGATAGTCGACCTGCAAACTTTGTTATCGCTGGAGGAACCGGTTCAGGTAAGACAACAACTCTAAATTGTCTAGGGATGTATATTCCTTGGCATAGAAGATTATTAACAGTTGAAGATACTGCTGAATTACAGGTTTATCACGACCATTGGTTGAGGATGGAAACACGAAGAGAGAGGCCAGATGGTACTCCCGAAGTAGACATGAATGACTGTTTAAAATCAAGCCTACGTATGCGTCCAGACCGAATAATTGTTGGTGAAGTAAGAGGTCCTGAAGCAGCTACTTTGCTAACTGCCATGAATACAGGTCACGATGGTTCATTCGGTTCGCTTCACGCTAATACCGCTCAAGAGACAGTAACTCGTATGATTAACCCCCCAATGAGTGTACCTCCAATCATGCTATCTGGTTTAGATTTGATAATTATACAAGCCAGATTACATGTCAATGGTAATACTGTAAGAAAAATTACAGAAGTGGCAGAGGTTGCCGGTATGGAAGGAAATAAGCCTAGATTGAATATCATTTGGAAGTATAATGCTGCCAATGATAGAATTGAAGAAACAGGAATACCTTCCAAACTGAGAGAAATAATTTGTCAAGCAGCAGGTGTAACTCCAGATGTTTTTGAAAAGCATGTTGACCAAAGGGAAAAGATAATTGAAGACTTATTGAGGCGCGATATCAGGGATATTCAAACGGTCACTCAAGTAATACAAAACTTCTATGCAAGTAGATGATTATCCTCGTAATCTAGCGAGAACATCATCGATATGATCTATCTTTTCTCTTGCTGACTTTAGTCTGTCTGCGGCATCTGAAATATCTTCATCATCTTCGATAACTTGTATTATTTGTTCAGACTTAGGTTTGAACGCCTGAGCAAGAGATTTCAATTCGATAACTATAGCATCAACTTCAGTTTCTGATACCATTACCCCTGGAGCAACTCTAGGTATTTCCGATGGAGAAAGGTGTCCTAATTCAGCACCAATTATACCAGCACAGGCTAGGATACGAGGTCTTAGGTCACTGGTATTTACCTCATATCCTCTTGACTCTAGGAATTTTATAATGAGGGCTTGTTGAGCTTCATGGAAATTACCTTCACTTGATTCAAGTATAGTTTCGACAACTTCCTCGAATGATTTGATATTTCTTTCCAATCGATCAATAGTTCTTCTCTCTCCGCTAGAAAGATGTACTGAACCATGATGTAATATTCTTAAAATTCTATTTCTTCTTGCCACGTTGGGGTCTTGAAGGGCTTCAGCCTCGTTGATATCAACATGCAAGTCAAATAATGCGTGTAATCGTCCAGAAATACTTGGTATTCGTAAATCTAATTTCATGCTTCTTGCGATTTCCTCAAATGCGATTCTAGCCTTCACCAAGTCTCCTTCATGAAGTGCTAAGGTATTTGTTAACTGATTTCGCAAGGAACTTCTAGCATTCTCAAATCCCCTGACTGCCTCTCTTTCTCGCCAAGAGTTAGGCATAGAATTAATTGAGTCTTTTTCATTCTGTGTTTGAAAATCTAATTCCATTATTTTATTTCTAATGGCATTCCTTATTACAGGTTCATCCACTGAAAAGCCATAGTCAGAGAATTTAGAGATGAACGCCTCCAAATCTTCTTCATCACTTGAGGAACTGACCATCAAGAAGTCTCTACCTGATGCTTCAATTTCGGCCATTCTAGATTTTAATTCAATCAACGCTGCTTCAACTTCCAGGCTATTGATTTGTGGTAATGTTTCTTCAGCAGTTTGAATCATAGAAGGGCTTTCAATACTGCTTTCTATATTTTGTTTTGACCTTAGTGCTTCATCTATGGACTGGGCCACATCTGAACGAGTTGTATCATATCCATCACTCGAAAGGTCATTTCTTAGTTCGGTTTCTTGTTCAAATGTCCATCCTTCGGGATGTTGTGATACAAATTCTTCAACCGATGATTCCATAGAACCCTGTGATTCTGTTTCCACAGCGACTTCACTATCTTCAGATGGTGAAGGTATCGTCGTGATATTATTGGAATCCTTGGGTCTCCTAAGGGTCTTTTTGACCTTACCCCAAGAGCCTTGTTGCGATGCTAGAACTCCTGCAACTCTAACCAATAAAGATTGTTTATCTCCAGTCAATGGTAGTTGTAGAACTTTACACAAATCATGCAATTGATTCTTATTCAAAGAATCCAGTTTTTCGGGGGTTAATTGTTTTGGGTCTTCATGCATGTGTAAGTAAAGTCTCTGTCTCCGTTCTCTTATCGATCCGGATTTTTTGATTCCAAAGATTCCTAATATGGCCCCAATATCTTTATTCTTTAGAGACTTAATATCACTTCTACCCAGTTCCCATTCATCAAGTATTAGGTTTGCAATTAATTTTGCTCTCAATGATTCAACAGAACCATTTTTTGGCATTTGGTAACTCGTTGCAATCTCTTTTAGGCGGTCAAAACGAGCTTGATAAAGTTCGTTCAATAGTTCACCTTTGCTAGTCAACATATCACCTTGTTTCTCTATGCGTTCAAACCAGTATATGTGTCTTCGGTGTCGAATTAGATAAAATTGCTTAGTTTCGAAGTGTGCAGTCTCACTCGAAATGATAAAATTATATTTTTTTATACCTATTAATTGAAGGGTGATAACTAACAGGATGCGTTGGGGAAGTGCATGGGTCGAAGTGTCAAGTCTGCTAAATCTTCTATCAAGGAAACCTATCAATTGATGGATTCATTACAAGAGACAGTTAGGAATGATCTAAAATCGAATATGGCATCATTCGAAGAGTCATTGAGGACACGCCTTAGCGAGGCAGAGAATGCTATTATTGAATCATCAAGGGCTAGAGAAGCGATGGTCGCTGGTATAATCACTATGCGAAAGAGTATCGAAAAAGCCCAAAGAAAATTCTCACGTAACAATAGTGTCGAAGAACTTCGAATTACTCTACTAGAGGTCGCCAAAGATATATCTCGATTAAGATTAGCTAATGATAAAATTTCAGACTCTATCTCTATGGTTTTACACCCTAATATGTCAGCAGTTGAGGCTGTTGAGAAATTAGCATATGATTTACAAAGATTTGCAGGCTCTTGGGAACGAATTAGTCGTGAAATTGATCAGTCGATAAGTGAAATGTGTGATGACCAAGAACCTTCTGAATTGATTGAACTAGAGTCTTTTATATCAAAACAAGGTTATGATAAACTAATTCTGAATCAAGAAAGTTCTAATTCATCAGGTGTAGAGTCAGAATGATTTTGTAGATTCAAGATTGCTCCTCTAGCATCCTTGTAACTTTCAGGCATTCCATGAATTACTCGGTTCAGTTCTTCATGCTCCTTTTGCATTACTTCTATTAGGAAATTGAATTCTTTTAGTAGATTTACCATACCCATGTGACCTTTTTCTAGAGGTACTATTCTTTCACACATAGCAGTAACTTTGCCATCGCTACTAAGCGTCTCTATCGCCATATGAATTCGAATTTGAGAATTAATTGGTTTCCCATCTTTTCCAATCACAGAGTCTATTATTGCATCATCTTTACTTCGCTTTGCCTCTCTTAGAATTGTCCCGATTTTTCTTTGCTCGATATATATTCCAACTATTGGTAGAAGATAATCATCAAGGGATTCATACAGGCTAGACTCAAGTTGATGACATATAGTTGCAGCCTCATCATTCATTGAAAGGATCTTACTTGTTGGGAAACCTTTTCTGGATACGAGAAGCGTAAAACCATGTAATGGGGGTGGTATAAAGTGGGTTCTTTCAGGATGGTCTCTATGCAACCCAAGAGTATGTCTTCTAGACTTAAATTTCAAAGAACTATGGAAACTTCTTGTTGTAACAAATCCATCTATCAATTGTTCTTGACGGCGTTCTTCAAGCCAAGATATAGTGTCTCTATCATCCATTTCTACTAGTTCTGGATTATCAAAACTAGAAATAAAGTCTTTGGAAGAAGTAATCTCTAAATCATCTCTGAGGCGAGCTAATTGTCTAACAATTAGCGAGTTATCGCAAACGATCTTGGCTTTAGAAATCAAATATTCGGGTTTATCATCACTAACTAATACCCATGTTGGCTCTCTTCGAGGTAATATTGCAGAAATAATTAGTTCTTCATCACTATGTTTTTTCCAATCCCATGCACTCATAGCAACAAGATCAGCATTACCTGATTTCAATTCCGAAATAGCAGGTTCAAGATGAGGTAATTGTTTCAAAACGAGGTCAAACTCTTTTGATTTTTGTTCGACCATCTTTTCGACATGAATTCTAACACCGTCTCCGTTAGAAGGAGTAGCAAGAATGGTTAACCGCTCCTCTATTGACATGATTTCACCTCGGCTAAGATCACTCCTAGCGTTTCATGGGCGTAGACCATTGGTTAAGAAGGACACCCTACCACGAGGTATTATGTCGCAGATTTCCAAAGGCCACTTAAACCGCTTTGAGGAGTTGAGAATTGATATTGAGCAATCCCTCGAGGAACTGATAGCATCAAGGATTCATTCAGGGGAAGTAGTGGAACTTGCAGGTAAAATGTTACTTGCTGGAGGTAAGCGACTTAGACCGATAATGATGTTCCTGGCTTATGAGTTGGCAGGTGGAAAAGACCCACAAGAATTGATGGCATTAGCAATGGGTTTCGAATTCTTACACACAGCGACCTTAGTTCATGATGATATCAATGACCAAGCTACACATCGCAGGGGAGTGCCGACTATACATACTAATCATGGATTGGCAAAAGCAATTATTGCTGGAGACTGGTTATTCGTCCAAGGCTACGCACTTGGCGGTAGATATGACCAAGAAATTGTAACTATAATCGGTAATTATTGTTCCGAAATCGCAGTTTCTGAATTTTCACAGATTGAACATATTAACAACCTTAGGACTACTCCTGAAGATTATTTGAATATTGTTAAAGGAAAAACAGCAGGTCCTTTTTCAGGAGGCTGCCACGCTGCTGCAGTAATTGCAGGTGCTTCTGAGGAGCATAAGTTAGCCCTTTCTAATTTTGGAATGGAAATAGGAATTGCTTACCAACTAGTTGACGACCTCTTAGATTTGAAGGGAGATGAATCAATAGGTAAACCGCGTGGTTCAGATGTCTATGAAGGTAAGATGACATTACCACTGATTCATTCTTTGACCTTATTACACGGGCCGAGTAGAGAAAGACTAGCAGAAATTATTAGTAATTTCAATTATGATTTATTCGATGAATTAATTGAACTTTTAGAAAAGTCAGATAGTTTTACCTACACTGAAATTCTGATTCAAAATCACTTTGATAGAGCAGTTAAGTCATTGCAATGCTTTTCTGACAACCAAGTGAAGAACCATCTATTTGCTCTTTCTGAATATATTACCAAGCGAAAAATGTAACTCCCTCATAGTAAAGTGGTATAATAAATTCTATTTTCTAGTAATTATTTCCGGTTGGTTCAAGTGTTGAGGAGTCTACAGCGATATATGAGCCGGCAACTTATGGTTGAGGATGACCAAGCAGTCAGCCCAGTTATTGCTACAGTTTTGCTTTTGGCAATTACTGTAATGCTATCCAGTATGGTTTTTGTTATGATGCAAGGTGCTTTGACAACTGTAGAGAAATCTGAACCGCAAGCATCGGTTAGCACTCGGGGTTTATCCAATGGTTTTCATGTAGTCAGACTTGCTAGTTTAGATCAAAGTTTAGACCCAGCCAGGCTAGAATTTCAATTATTACCAATATCAGGGCAAGGCGCAGGTATAACTGGTTTTGTTGATGACACCGACGTATACGGTGTAATTGGTTCAAATGTGTCTTTCCATGACCGTGATGCAGGATATTCAGTCACTAAAGGTGACTACTTTGTAATTGACTCTAAATCTATTGGCTCTGATAACGGAGAATGGAAATTCAAGTTAATCGATTTGAGTTCTAACACTCTCTTGATTGATACACAACTTTCAGCGATTGATTATTAGCCGCCGATATAAGACATTTCCACAGGAATTCTTTCCTTAGTGGCATCTTTTCTTTCTTCGGAATACTTGTCATTTCTATTTTTCCAAATTTTTGTTACCGCCTGTGAAACATCAGATATTTCAGCCTCCATTCGAATGAGGCTCAATAAATCATTACCCTTTTCTGAAAATAAGCATGTGAAAAAGTGACCATTAGAAGAGATTCTCGCTCTTGTGCATGAACCACAAAAAGGTGAACTAATAGATTCAATAAATCCCATCTCATACTTCTTATCTACAATTATCCACTGTTTAGCGACCTCGCCATAGTAATTAGAATTCTTTTGAATAACAGGTCCAAACTTATTCTGAATGATTTTCCTCATTTCAGAACCGGTGATTACTGAATCTAAGTTCCATGAATTAGTTGAACCAACATCCATAAATTCAATAAATCTGATAGGAACATTGTAAATGATTGATTTTTCAATAAGAGGTACTAACTGATTTTCATTTAGATTCCTTTTAATTACAGAGTTTATTTTAACCTCGATACCGGCTTCTATGGCTGCTTCAATACCATCTAAAACATCCTCTACTCCATAATTTGAATCTGTAATTTCTTTGAATAAATCATTATCTAATGAATCAAGACTGACAGTGACTCTATCCAATCCACTTTCTTTCAGTTGTTGTATATTTCTTCTAAGCAATACTCCGTTAGTAGTCATAGCAATATCTAATTCATCATCCAATTCTCTAATCATTTTAATTAATTTAGAAATGTCCTTTCGAATAAGTGGTTCTCCACCTGTGATTCGAACTTTCTTTAGCCCTAGGGGCAAAATCGACTTAACTATCATGATAATTTCTTCATATGAGATTATTTTTTCCTTTGGTAGAAATTCATATTTAGAATCAAAATGTTCTCTAGGCATGCAATAATCACACCTAAAGTTACACCTATCTGTGACAGAGATTCTTAGGTCGCGCAGCGGCCTACCTAGGGAATCCTCCAATCTCATATGTATTACTAAGGTTAGTAGGTTATTGAATTGTTTTACAAGGTTTGATGTTATATGATTTCTTGGAATGCTCATGGGCAATGAAGACAATACTTCATCGTCAAACCTATCGAATGAAATTTCAGTAGGAGATCTTGTTATATCAGTACCTATTTCGAAGGATAAAAAAATTGTCAACTGGCAATTACCTCCATCTAAGAGTCATGCAATAAGGACTCTAATTTTAGCATCTCAATCAGATGACATCACAACTATTTCAGGTATAGCCAATAGTGGTGAAGATGTTAATTCAATGAAAAATTGCTTAATTCAATTAGGCGTTGCAATTAATGATATTGATTCTGATGGGCAAATTATAACCACAGAAGATGGAATTAAATCTAATGAAATACATTCTTTTAGAGTTCATGGTGTTGGTAGAAATGGTTTTTCAAGGCCCAAAGATAAATTGAATGTAGGGAATTCTGGTACTACTCTAAGATTGGTAGCCATACTTTGTTCGAGATTCCCATTCACAGTACTAATAGATGGAGATGAAACATTGCGTAGTAGAGATACTCACGTTTTATGGAATTCAATCGAGCAATCAGGAGTAGATATATCTTTTTTAGATAAAAGTAATCGTTTACCAGTAAAAATAACAGGTCCATGGTTTAGTAAACAGATAGACAAAATACAACTGGATGTATCTAAATCCAGTCAGCCATTATCTGCTTGGATTTTAGCCAGTTCTGGTCTAGAACAAGAAGTGGAGGTCGAGAGATTTGGGACTCCAGTTTCTAACCGTCATTGGGAATTAAGTTACCAAATGTGTAAACAATTTGGTTCTAAAATGGAACTTAATGGCCCGGTTGTCAAACTATCTCCTTGGAAAGTCAATTTACCAGAAGAGGTGGAAGTGCCGAAAGACGCTTCAATGGCTAGCTTTGCAATGCTAGCATCATTATGTTTAGGCTATGAGATAAATCTCATTGGTTGGCCCGATAAAGTAGATTCTATAGGTCATGAGATGCTGGAAGTAATCTCTTCAAAACTTGGACTTTCTTGGAAAGATGGAACAATAAAACCACACTCTAAACATTCTTCTATAGAGGTAGATATTACGAATTCTAATGATCTTATAACTCCACTTAGTATTATGATGGCAATCTCAGGTGGAGGAATAATTTCAGGTGCTTCACATACATCGTTTAAAGAAAGTAATAGGCTTATTTCCACACAATCATTATTGCATTGCTTTGGAATGGATTGTACTATTACTGAAGATGGGCTCTCAATTCCAGGTGGTCAATCTCCTAAGTCTCCCAAAGAAATAGTCGACTCATATGGAGACCATAGAATATTTATGAGTGCATTTATTTTAGCATCTAAAGTTGGTGCTGAAATTAGAGGTAAAGGCCTCCATATGATCGCTGATGAACTATTCATTGAGCGTTTATAATTCTAAATTCATCCATGACGGCCGAAGTGATGGTCTAAAGAATGAATTGGCAACCTAAGTGCTGTGGGTCTTCCATGCACACAAGCCCAAGGGTTTGGAATTTTACGCATATCATCTAGTAATCTTCTCATCTCAGGAAGTGTTAGTTTTTTATTAGCCTTAACAGCACCTCTACATGCATTTAGGAATGCTAGGTGGTCTTTCCTTTTCTCAACAGTTTCCAAAGGTGCACCATCTTCCGAACAATCCTGCAGTAGGTCTATCAAAAACGGTATCACATCTTCTCCTTTGAGTAGATTTGGTGAGCAAACCATTTTCCAAGACTCATTAATCATTTCAAATTCAAAACCAACTTGCTTTAATCTCTCAAATGAAGATTCCAATAAAGTACGCTGCTTAGCATCAAAATCTAAGTCCATTGGTTCCAGTCTTTTTTGACTAGTCCAAAGTTTCTCATTATATCTTAGTCTTTCAAAACGTATTCTTTCGTGCAGTGCATGTTGGTCGATAAGAAGTAACTCTTCGTCTGCTTGAGCTAAAATATATGAATCCGCAAATTGTGCGAGAGGCTCCATCTTAGGTAAATCATTGATTACTTTTTCAAGAGGCATTTCATCATTAGGTGAAATTTGATTACCAATCTTAGAATATCTATGCAATTCCCTTTCTGCAGATGATAAGGCTGGTGAAATTGGATTTTCTTCCATACCAGGAAGTATCTGTTGTGGTGTTTGTGACGAGGATACAGGTCTAGGTTTAATCAAATCTTTAGGAGTATCAGCCTCACTTCCATGAAGGTTTAATTGTGAACCTGCAGCAATTGCCCAAGAAGGAATCGAAACGTCACTTTTTACTTCTATAGATGGAAGTATTGTAGGGCTAATTCCAGCTGCTTCTGATATATTTGGAATTGGTGTATTTTTACTAAACAAATTAGCAACAGGCTCAATATCGACTGAATTTAGTCCTTGTAATTCTTTAATTCCACCTGCAGAATCTGGATTAGTAGGGACTTCTTCTAATGTATTAGAAATTGCTCTTTCTAATCGTTCTAAGACTCTCCATGAGTGCTTTAGACGAACTTCTCGCTTAGTCGGATGAACATTTACATCTACTTCATCAGGTGGAATCTCAAGAGATAAAACTGCAATTGGATGTCTTCCCTGCATTAGTCTGGTTCGGTAACCTCTTCGTATAGCTTGTTGAAATGGTCCAGATGCGACTGGCCTTTCATTGATTAGAATGTAAATATCATCGCCTTTTCCTCTAGTGATATCAGGTGTACTGATCCAACCTTTCCATTTCTCATTACCAGGTGCATCATCATCGATTTTAGGTATTTTTAACTCTATCAATTGGTTAGCCTGTCTTCCTAGAATCTCATACAACCTATCTGCTAAAGTTTCACTTTTCGGTACGTCTAGAATTGTTCTTTCATCATTAACAAGTTTGAATCCAGTTTCTATATTGGCCATTGCATGAGAAACTACCACATCTACAATACGTGAGTTTTCAGTTGCAGGTCTTCTTTGAAATGACAGTCTGGCAGGAGTATTTTCAAAAAGAGACTTAACTTCTATTTTTGTACCTTCAGCCATACCATAAGGTTCTACTTTTTTCTTATTTCCAAATTCCATTGATATACAACGACCTTCGCAACCATTAGGTCTGCTTGCTACCATTAATTTGGAAACAATACCAATACTTGCTAATGCTTCTCCTCGAAAACCCAAGGTATTTATCTTCTGTAAATCTTCAGCCGACTTCAATTTCGAAGTAGCGTGTCTGTCCAAAGATAAGGTTAGATCTTGTTCTCTAATTCCACCACCATTATCTTCTATTTTGATTAGGTCGAAACCACCCCTTTCTATGGTTATTTTAATCTGAGAAGAACCGGCATCAAGACTGTTTTCAATTAGTTCTTTGACCACTTGTGCAGGCCTTTCCACGACCTCACCAGCGGCAATATGGCCGATTGTATTTTCATCTAATTGAACAATAATATTAGGTTCTGTCATATTTCCACCTCATAACCCCTCTCTTAATGATTTCAAACGATACAAAGAATCATGTGCATCTTTTGGAGATAAATTATCTAATTTAGAGCAAATATAATCTAATTCTTCAATTACTTTCTCATACTTATTAGTAGTATTTTCATTTGCAGCAGCAGCCAGATAACCCATCAAACTGGCTTGGCCTAAATCTCTAGCGATTGGGGCGCCTGATTCCCCAGCCCTTGCCCCTTTAGCTTGCTTTTCTAAGAACACTAGAAGGTCCGAAGCTCTCTCAACCACATTTCTTGGAAGCCCTGCTAAAGCAGCGACTTGTACGCCATATGAATCATCACAGGGACCTTCTCCAACAGTATGAAGGAATTTCAATTCACCATTGCTTTGAGCAACTTGTACATGGACATTCTTAATCGTCTTTATTTCTTCAGCAAGTCCGATTAATTGATGGTAATGAGTCGCAAATAGACTTCTTGCACCTATTCGGTTACAAATATCTTCAGTCATCGACCAAGCAATAGACAGGCCATCAAATGTTGAAGTTCCTCGTCCAACTTCATCTAAAAGTATCAAAGAATCACTAGTTGCTCTTTTTAGTATGTGAGCGACTTCTATCATTTCCATCATGAATGTAGATCTCCCTCTTCTAAGGTCATCACTGGCTCCAACTCTGGTGAATACTCTGTCTACAAGACCTATCTTAGCCTTGGAAGCCGGTACAAAAGAACCGGATTGTGCTAGAATCGATATCAGTGCAGTTGTACGTAAATAAGTTGATTTTCCACCCATATTGGGTCCAGTGATTAGGAGGAAGTTTTTCTTATTATCAAGGTTTATATCATTGGGAACAAATCCACCTTGTTGTTCTAGAACAGGATGTCTGGCTTGTTCGATTTTCATTGTAGGGGAATCTATTATTTCGGGCCTTACCCAAGAACGTCTCTTTGCTACGATGGCAAAGCACTGAAGTACGTCTATAGAGGCTATTTTCCCTGCTATCTCAGCTAATTGTTGAGAATTACTTCTGCACTTATCTCTTAGTTGACGGAATATTCTATATTCTAATTCTTTGACTTTAGTATCTGCAGTAAGTAGTAAATCATCTCTTTCAATTAATTCATCGGTTGTATACCTTGAACCATTTGTCATCTGTTGCTTTCTTTTCCATTCCTCTGGAGTTTTATTTTCATGAGTTTTGGTGACTTCGATAAACCAACCAATTTGTCTATTCATTTTTACTTTGAGCGAGGGGATTTCTAATTCTATTCTGAGTTTCTTTTCTAAATCACTAAACCAGGAATGGCCTTTCGATGTAGTGTCTCTAAGAAGATCTATATCTTTGCTAAAACCATCTCTAATTATTCCCCCATCACGCAAACTAAGAGGTGGATTATCGACTAAGGTTCTTCGAATTTCTTCCCCCATATCATCTAAACAATCTAAATTTGTTGTCAAATGATTGAGTAATACATCATCTGCTTGCTGACATATTCCAATCACAGCAGGCATTCTTTCTATCGCTAGAGATGTGGCAAGTAAATCTCTAGCATTTGATCTATTATATGCTAATTGTGTGGCAAGCCGTTCCATATCTCTCAGACCTTTGAGTGAGTCTCTCAGTGAATCAATACGTTTTGAGGAACGGAATAAGGCATTTACAGAATTTTGTCTCGAAGTGATTGATTCAATATTAGATAATGGTCTTAATATCCACGTCTTCAATAATCTTCTTCCCATTGCAGTACGGCAGAAATTTATACTCGAAAGTAAACTTCCTTCGTATTCACCTGAAAGAGTTGAAGTTAACTCTAGATTTCTAAGTGTCGTTTGGTCAAGTAACATATTACCCTTTTCTTCGATAATAGAAATATCTCTTAGTGGAATAGAATCGGCGATATGAACAGTAGCTAAATAATCTGCAGCAAGTCCAGCAGCTGCAATTGATAGAGGAGCATTATCTAAATCCAAATGTCCTAAATCACCTACTTTCATTATTTCCTTTAATCTATTACGTCTTTTGTTTTCTGAAGCATTATGTTGACTTATTACGGTATCTTGAAGATGAGTGAACATGTTACATAGAGTGGAATCTTCTGAGTCTTTTGAAGTTATTACAATCTCAGCAGGGTTCCATCGAAGTATCTCATCCATAGCTCTGTTATATCGATCACTACCAACCCAAGTACTTGCCCATGCCTCCCCTGTGGAAGCATCAATTACGCCCATTCCTAGTTGTTCTTTACCAAGAACGATTGCAGTCAACAGAGAACGTTCCTCACTTGACAATAGAGATTCTTCATAGAGGCTGCCAGGGGTGTAGACTCTTGTAACAACTCTTTCTAGAAGTTTTGCGCCTTCTCTAAGTTCGCCTTCTTGTTCTGCAACAGTAACTTTGAATCCCGACTTAAGCATCTTTCTCAAATTATCTTCTAGAGCATGCCATGGGAAACCAGCCATAAGTATTGGTTTTTCAGCATTTTTATCTCTTGAAGTCAAGGCTAACCCTAATACTTCTGCAGACACTTCAGCATCCTCATGGAATAATTCATAAAAATCCCCCATTCTAAAAAATAGAATAGTATCTGGATGTTCAGATTTTATCTCCATGAATTGGTCCATCATGCCTCTCTTTGACATATCATCACATCCATGGCTTGCGCTGGATTTGATTGTCGTTGGATAAGGCACATGAAGGTTGCCAAAGAAATCTAAAACTTATTTCTATTTCAATAGATTTTTCTCAAAATTTCATTCTCTCAATTATGTTCCATCCCATAACCCCGAAAACAATAGTGAAAGTCAATAAGAACGCGAAGTTTAAGAAACCTCTTCCACTTTCTATAGAACCATAAGATGAGTCGTCAAAAATAAGAGTTTTATATTCTCCGTTTGAGTCTATTCCATGCATGTAAATGATATCTGATGAGACTCCATGAGTTTCAATTTCAATAGGTAGTCTATGTTGTAATTCTATTACTTCACTGCCATCTTCAGTCCATTTAATGACTGATTCAGAGTTCAGAGGGCCAAAGAACCAAACCACTTCACAACCACTTTTGACAGCGGCAGAACTTGTAATGGTAGAGTGTTCAAAAGTGAGGTCACTGGAATGAAAAATTACAGTTTGGCTAGTTCCCGCAATAATCATATCACTGCCCATTCTTATCATTGAGTGGAACTCGCCACTTGGAGCAGTATACCATTTAGCAAGCATTGGTGCAGTAAGTCCACCATTCCATATTATGTGACCAACAACTGGCTTTATTTCGGGAGATGCAGGGTTATTAATCTGGCCAGAGTTTGAAGAAATATCAATTCCTGTTGCAATCCATTGATGGTTATCGATAGCCTCTACTTTCTGCCATTCCACTCCATCTGTATTAGGCATAGAAGAACTAGGTACTCCATCGACTGCCACTCCTCTAAAACTTGTGTGGCCACCTTCATCAGTGATTAAGATCATAGAATTAGACTCCGAGTCCATATTTTCAGATAAGTCGATGATGTTGAAGATTCCTCTTTGTTCACTTAGATTAAAATTTGAGACTGTAGAATCATCTATTATCATAATTGAATTTTCATTAACTGAGGTGGCAATTGTACCGTTATTTAATTCAGTAAGGAATTTTATTTGAGAAGCACTTTCATCGTTTCTAGGGTCGATTATATCTATTCTTTCTCCGTCAGAAAATTTATACAGATATGTTCCATCAAGAGTATGGCTAACAGAATAGTGGTCGCCACCACTTTGATAATCAATCTCTAGTACTCGAGAATCTTCAACTACTGACTCTCTTGCCAAGTCCATTCCTGTAAGTTTACCAGTTCCATGAATCGCAAAAGCTCCGATAAGGATGAACACGAAGAACAAAGAAATGGCTAGCCATTGATGTTCAGATTCTTCTTCAAGAAACCGCTTCCATCCCTTCGCCATATCCTCCGGTCGCATGTATACTCCATGAAGGCTTTGATAAAATATCTATTATTCTCTTACATTTTAGAAATTTAAAATAAGCCAATCATGCGGAGAAGTGATAAGGGGAGCATCAATCGCAGTGTTGCTTGGAGGTCTATTATGGCAAGAAAACCCGCATCAATGTATCGCCGTTTGAAAGGTCCTGCTTATACCAGACGCAAGTATATCGGTGGTGTACCAAACAACCGTATTATGCAATTCCACGTAGGGAATAGAAGAGCAGCTGAAACCGGACAATTTCCGGTTGTAATCGAACTAAGGTCCGACAACAACTGTCAAATTAGGCACACTGCATTAGAAGCAGCCCGTGTTATTTCAAATTCAACAATTCGTAATGAAGCAGGAACTCAAGGATATGCTTTGAGAGTTCACACATTCCCTCACCACGTACTAAGAGAGAATAAGCAAGCTACTGGAGCAGGTGCAGACCGTGTATCTCAAGGTATGAGGTGCGCATTTGGAAAGAATGTTGGTACTGCTGCTAGAGTAAAGAGAGGACAAAGAGTCATTTCTATTCAAGTTCAACCTGAGCATTACTTAGTAGCAAGAGATGCTCTAAGAAAGGCTAGCATGAAGTTCCCAACTCCATGTACCATTCGTTTGATTAAAGGTCACGAGCATCTAAAGGGTCTAATTTGAACATAGGTGGGCCTTTGCCCATCATCAAAGGGCATTTTTGTTCTTGATTTTGGGTACGGTTTCAAAAGTAAGAATATTTTCCAGTGATTTGAGGGTGATTTTTTGAGAGTTGCAGTTTTGAAGGAAGACAGTTGTCAGCCAAAGAAGTGTAATGATGAATGTCAAGCTTTCTGTCCCCCAGTTAGAAATGGACAAGAATGCATAATAATGGATGATAAAACTGGAAAGCCACATATCTCTGAAAGCCTATGCATTGGCTGTGGTATTTGCATAAATAAGTGTCCACATGATGCATTGATAATAGAACAATTACCAAGTGAATTAGAAACTGATATGATACACAGATATTCTATGAATGGTTTCCGATTATTCCGCCTACCAACTCCTTCCAAAGAAAGTGTTGTTGGAATCCTTGGTCCAAATGGGATGGGTAAATCAACAGCAATAAATGCTTTATCTGGTAGAATAGTGCCAAATCTTGGAGATTGGCTGAACAAAGAACCCGATTGGAAAGATATTATTGAATCATTACCGAGAGGAGAACTGAGAGACTTTTTGATATCTGTTGATAAGGGTGAAGTGAAAGTTGCAGTCAAGCCTCAAAATGTCGACAAACTTCCAAAGAGAATAGAAGGTACAGTTCGTGATTTACTGTCTAAAGTTGATGAGAGAAATATCTTCGATAGTGCTACAAAAGACCTTGGAATAGACCATTTACTAGATCGAACAATCCAGCAATTATCAGGCGGAGAATTACAAAGAATGGCTATATGCGCTACAATTCTAAGAGATGTTGATGTGTACTTTTTTGACGAACCATCATCTTATCTAGATATACATGAGAGGATGAGAATTGTCAATATAATTCAAAAGCTTTCAGAAACGAAGAGAGTCATTGTTATTGAGCACGACTTAGCAGTTCTTGATGTTCTTGCTGATTTGGTTCACATAGTTTATGGCAAGAAAGGAGCATTTGGAATATTTACGCCCGCCCGTTCTACAAGGCAAGCAATAAATTCATATTTAGACGGATTTTTACCAGAACAAAATGTTAGAATTAGAGATAAACCCATTCAATTTCTAAATCATAAAGACAGACGTTCTGAACTTGGTTCAGAAGTAGTCTCCTGGTCAGGAATAAAAAAGAAGTTAGGCAACTTTGAACTTACTACTGGCGATGGAGCAGTACACAGAAGCGAAGTTGTAGGGGTGGTTGGACCTAATGGGACTGGTAAATCTACCATGATAAAAATACTAGCAGGTATTCATGAATATGATGATGGATGGGTTACAAAAGAATCTACTGTTTCTTACAAGCCTCAACACATTGATGTTGATATGGACTGTAGTGTACAACTATGGTTAGATAGTGAAATTGGTGCTAAGTGGAGAGGTGGAGAATTCAATGTGAATGTTATCAAAGCATTGGGTGTTGACCAACTACTTGCTAAGCGAGTCAAGAAATTATCAGGTGGTGAAAGACAAGCGGTTTCTATTGCTATATGCCTTGGAAGGGAAGCGGATTTATATCTTCTGGATGAACCTTCAGCACACCTTGATGCTAATGCAAGAATGGAAGCAGCTAAAGCCATTAGAAGAACGATGGAAGCCAATGAAAAGTCTGCTTTCGTAATTGACCATGATGTATATTTTATTGATATTCTAAGTGATTCACTATTAGTATTCGATGGCCAAGGTGGTTCTTTTGGAAAAGCAGAAGGGCCTTTTTCACTTAGAGAAGGTATGAATCGTTTCTTGAAAGATGTCAATATCACTTTCAGAAGAGACCATGATTCCAAACGGCCAAGAATAAATAAGAACAAAAGCAGAAAAGATAGGGAACAGCAAAGTTCCGGGGATTACTATTCTTTTGATACTAGATAGGTGATTTAATGCCATTTGGAAAACCACCTTTAGGCGGACCACTCGGGAAGTCACGTTCAAGAATTTCTGCAAGTGGTCTTACCACTTTCCTTAGATGTAAAAGGCAATGGTTTCTAGGTTCTAAACTCGGTTTATCTGGGCCATTAAATACATCACAAGTTCTCGGTATAGTCATTGAGGATTGCTTCTGTGAAATCTTAATGAAGAGGCCGAAACAAATAACCAATCTCGAAGAACTTAAACAATGGTCTAATGGATTTGTTGAAGAATATTCCATTAAAGCTATGGAAAGAGGAGAGGAGCTTTGGAATCAAGGGATTTGGCATAAGGAAGGAAATTCATGGGATGATGTAGAATTAGAATCAATAATGTATAGGATCTCATGTGGTTTGGAATTATTTATTCAAGAGGTTGAAGATTGCTATAATTCTAATGGCGGCCCTTATTTAGAACGTTTCCGTAAAGGAGAATCAGTATTTGAGAGGAACTCGCCTGCATGGGGAGAGGAACCGATATTTCCTATTCCGGATAAGGTAAATAATTTCGCTCTTAGGAAATGGTCTATAGATGAAAAGGCTGAGTGGCAAGATTCAGGTAGTAAAGTATCTTGGTGTGAGTCTTGGGAAATTGCTAGACCATGGGTAAAAGACCCGAGAGTACATCAACCTCAGAGATTATTTCATCCAGATGGATGGGCTGCTGGAGAGTTAGACCTAGTCTTAAGGTGGGATGGGAGAATAAGAATAGTGGATATCAAATCAGGTAATCCCGAATCTAAGTTCGCAGTATCTCTTATTCATCAATTAAGATTCTATTCTTGGTTATGGAGGGAAACGCATCAAGGGGAACGTATTGATGGTATGGAAGGATGGTACCTTGACGGCGCACAGAGAATCTCTTATGATGCTCCCAGTGATGAGGAATATGAATCTATGAGCGTAGAATTTAAGCAAGTACACAAAGAAATGCAATCCATGGGTGCAGGGCCTGTTGTATTCCCTAGTATGGAACAAAACGAATGTCAAGGTGAGCAAGCAGGTTGTCACTGGTGTGGTGTTTCTAGAGATGAGTCTGGTACTTGGACCAATCCTGAGAAAGTCGAGGCAATCACTAAGAATTTAGAAATTGAAATCAAGCCACCGTCCGAGGTATTGAAAAATATTCCTTCAAGAGTTACTGTGAAGGGTAAATTTACGGGTTCATGGGGTCCTTTGCCAAATCACTTCTCAGAACCGGTCTTAGGTGCTATGCTATCATCTGGTCAAAAACAGATTACTATTGAAGAAAGTGATCCCGGAGCATTTCCAAAATTGCATGATTGTCCTAATGGGGAAGTCGTGATAATTGATGCATTACCTGGAGTTTGGCGAGGTAATCCTCGTTTATACGTAGATTCAAGAACTAAAATATTAAGTCTTGAGGATGCAGAAAAATATTTTTCTTCAATTGGTCAAGAATTATCTGAGATGATAACTCGAGTTGGTTTACTCAGGACTAGAGCTAATGCTGAAGGATTTGTACTGAGCATCCGAAAGAGAAATGGCATTAGGTTGGATGGTAAACCTTGGACTATGCTAAATATGTATATTTGGGATGGAGATAACGTAGTTGAAGTCGTAGCATTTGGTTCAAGTATTAATGCTCAAATGGAATCGATAACTAAAGGTCAAAAGGTTTGTTTAACCGGTGCCGAAATTGGTTGGCGAGCAGGACTACCACAATTAAGAATAGATTCAAGAAATACTAGGATTACTGTGAAAGATTAATTTATGAAATCATAGGTTTCAATAGGGTAGCCCAATAGCATTATCAGTATGCCAGCAACGATTGTAGACCAAGATAAAGATGTTGTTGGGCCGTTCAACAGACTATCGGCAAGCCAGGTAAATAGTTTTCAATCATGTCCTAGACTATGGTTCTATGAGAAGAATTTACATTTCAAATTTCCACAAGTACCGGTATTATTTGTTGGAAGAGCAGTTGAAGATGCATTCTGTAGAATGCTTAGAGAATCTCCAGGTTTAATTTCGAGTAATGCTTCAAGTGAGACTCTCTCGAAAATACCTCTTGACCAAAATGGACAGCCAGATAGGGATGATGAAAAAATATGGCCATCACAAAGAATACTTCCATTGCCTGAAAAGTTATTGCCAAAATCTCTTAGCCAAATCAGAGACTGGGCAATCTCTAGAATCGATTCCCATTTGCCAGTCTCATTAGACTTGATGAGACTGGAATGGGAAAAAGATGAAAGAAAGGCAGGGGATTGGTCTGATGTCAATTATGCCTATTGTCGTGAAATGTGTATAAATGGATTAGATATGCACATAAAAGAATTAGAAGCATGCTATGAAAACCTTGGAGATGATGATTTACAAACTTGGAGGGATGGAAATAGAATGATGTGGCCATCTCCTGATGGATTTGGGTTTAACCTTACAGGTTCTCATCCATTGGCAAGTACCGCAAAAATAACTTTACTAGAGGCTTGGGAGATTTGCCGTCCTTGGTTTGTAGATCCTGATGCAGCCAAATTCAGCCTTAATTCAATTCACCCAGATTTTTGGTTTCAAGGAGAATATGACTTAGTATACCGATGGGATGGCAATATCAAGATTGTTGACCTTAAAGCAAGTCTTGGGAAAGGTGACCGCTCGGGAGACTATGTCAAACAATTAAGAATGTATGCAATGTTGTGGTGGGTTACACATGACAAAAAGGAAATGGTTAGTGAATTAGAAGTTTGGTATCTGGGAGCGAATAAAATAAAAATTATACCTAACCCTAGCGAAAAAGAATTAAAAAAGATGGAAGAGGAACTCAATTTATTATGGAAAGAATTGAAGTCTAGTGACATTTCTATAGAGAACTTTCCACCTATTCCGAGCCCGGTTAGAGGGTTTCTTGAGGGTGGTGTTGAAACCGCTTCGCCAAATGAAAAAAGGTGTGAAAGATGTGACTGGAAGGTAATTTGTCCTGGTGGTTCTGGTAGTGATGAATTTCCAGTGAACAAATCTTTTAGCATACCTGGAACTATTACTCCTATCGAAGTAACACGAATTGAAGAATTAGACCCAAGGTTGAGTATTGTATGCAATGTTTTTTCCGTTTTCGATACGAAAAACAACAGGCCCAGTATCACAGTTAGTCAAGGGAATAGCATGGCTAAAATTGACATATTGGTTGATAAACATCAGGATGGACAAAGACCATGGCCTGAACAGATTTCTAAAGGTGACCGGATATTGGTGGAGAATGCAGTTGTAACTGTTAACTGGAAGGGTGAACTAGTTCTAAAAATAGACCCATTAGGATTAATTTCAATAACAGATAAAGAGATAAAAGAATATTCAGATTTAATGGAATTTAGAGCAAGGTGGAATGTTGTCGGTAAATTAGTCTATAAGTTCGACAAAAAAGGAATAGGCCGTAATGGCAAACAGTGGCACAGAAAAGGAGTTATGATAATGGATCCATCCGGTTCTATGAAAATTTCAGGTTGGGCTAATGATTGGAGTAGTCAGTATGACATGTCGCAAATAGGAGATTTAGTTTTGATTGCAAACACAGGTATTGATGCTTGGGCATCACAGGTACGAGGGGATATCTCACGTAATTCTAAGATTCAAGTAATTTCATCCACCTGATGAAACAGTAATTACATTCAAGGTAATATCTGACTTGATTAAGGATGAATGGGGTAATATATTGTCCTCAAATGAAACTATAACAGTTGATGGTTGAATATTTGCTTTGCTAAGAGCTTCTCTTATCGATATGCTTTGTTCGAAGTCTACCATTGAATCATAGCCTCTGCCAACAAAATGAATCTGCATGATTAGGCGTTGTAGCACCATGCTTATCATGGTGGCGCTGAAGCGACATCTACTGCCGAGATCGCATAGCCCGGTATTGCGGTGGATTCGAAATCCACTGTCTTCGGACACGGGAGTTCAAATCTCTCTCTCGGCGCCAACTTCACATGTAGAAGGCATCAGGTGATTCGGTAATTTCTGAGTAGTGATCATTGATTTCTTTTGGTGCCATTGATTCTAGTTTCTTCGAAAGTTTTTCTTTGGCATCTTTGGGTAGGGCTACGCCTAGTCCAAACCACTTGTCGAGAGACTCAAGTAGTCTTTGAGAGGCATGAATATCACCACTTGAACCGACAGTTGTTGCTATTGCGCATGCCGAATTGATATCAAATAAGGGTCCATAAGAGGATAAAAGGGCAGCCATTCCAATTGCCCCTGAACTTGGCTCATCTCTTCGAACATCGGCGCTCATAGCCTCTAATTCAACTCTAAAACCTGAACTGCTTGGAACAATGAAAGTTTCCTTGCGAGTTGCAACATCAACCATTCCAGCCAAAACGATTAGATTATCCACCTTTTCAGACTTTAAAAATTTCATAATTTCTCTCGCCATAACTCCCTGGAACTGGGATTCAAGAGGTTGTGAGGTTCCAACAATAGTCAGTAATCTAACTCCTGTAGTTGATTCTATAGACCTAACAGATAGATGTGGTGGCGATAATAGTCCATCTTCATCAAGTGTTGCCAGTGGAGGTAAGGCAGTATGGTGTAATCTAGCAACTTCTTCGGCCTGATTTATTTCATTTAATGCCTCTAAGGAGGTTTTACCAATATTTCCAACACCAGGTAATGCAATCATTGCTACAGCATTGATTCCAAGTGTAGTATTGCCTCCTCTCCACTCTACAAGTAAACTCATTATTTACCCAACGAAACTTTACGAAGTATAATGTTTGACATAGAATACTAGGAAATCTTTCGATTTCCAGCAGTCAAGAATTTTTCCATTTATTCTTCTTCGAAACTGATTACAGAATCATTTTTCATATCTTCTAATGAATTAAATGATGGCAAATTATCAGTCCATTCTTTAGAACTAACATCGTACATCTTTCTTCGAATAGATGCTCTATGGTCTTCTGGAGACCATTTGATTGGTGCTGCTGCTTGTGCAGTTCCACCGCATTGAGGACATTTTGTTGATAGTGTCCAAGCTCGGCAATCTAGACATTGTTGAAGTAATTGGCGTGCCATGTATTGGCCTATGCGTCTTTACTTATGATTAAGTTGGTAATCATTCTCTAAATGCAGAAGCTTCCCCGCCATTTTCTAAAACATGGTCAACAGCAGTCTTTGATACGTTAATCCAAAGATCTTCAGCTGTTTTGAAGTCCGGTGCTTTAAGTTCGAGTCTGTAATCAGGTGCTCCATTATAGTAGCATGAAACAATTATTTCTTCTTCTTCAGATGAATATGCTTCGGCTGCTGAAAGAGCATCTCTAATTACTGTGACTCCATTAGGTGTATTGATACTGAGCGTCAAAGTTCCTCTAATCTCAACAAAGGGAGGGATTATATTTTCAACTGCAATATTAGTGAATTCTTTTAGCCATTCACCTTCAAAACCAGCATCATTCAATGCTGTTTCATTTGTTGCCGCTTCTTCAAATGAACTATATAGCGTTCCAAAAGAGTTGATTAAATCTTCTGAATTAGAAGACTTAGTCTCTTCATCCCATCCAACTTTTTCGGCAAGAACTTTGAAAAGTTGAACAGACCTTTGTTCATTTTTCCATTCTTGGAGTCTATCTCTTCTTCGTTCTTCAGATACAGACTTTAGAGATAATTCTAGAGAAGAACCATCTTTCCTTGTACGCATTACTTTACAAATAAGGCGTTGACCATCTCTAACAAATGCACGGATATTCTTTACCCATCCACTGGCAACTTCGCCGATAAAAATAAATCCTTCAAGACCAGGAAATTCATCAAAATCGACATATACTCCGTTTTGCTTAACAGATTTGACAGTAACAACAACTAACTCTCCTTCTTCAGGAGGGTTGATTTTATCTTCTTTACTCATGGAGGCTCAGCCTCCTTATTCTAGGGCTTCAATGATATTACATCCAACGAGGTCAGCCTTTCCTCCGGATGGTGCTGTTAGGGTTGCTCCACAAACGGAGCAAGATACTACGCTAGTAGCCCTTGAAAAAATTACAACTTCTGCGCCACAGTCTCTGCACGATACTTTTAGAAAATTACTTGCCATCAAAATCACTTCACTTGTCAACTAATTCAAATTTCTTCGCTCTCTGACATGGAGCATAATGAGCCTTTCCAGTCTCAGTACATCTGAACAATATGTTTACTCTCTTTGTTGGTTTTTCTCTGCCATCTGGCTTTGGACGTGGGAAACCACGGTATCCAGCCATAACCTTACGGAATCTTCTCTGACCCCACTTCAGTTCAGAAGCACGTCGCTTCTTGACACGCTCTACGGTATGCAGAGTATGCTTACCAGCTGATGGACTGTAACGCTTGATTTGACGTGGCATCTTTACCATAGTAGCACCTTGAGCGTTCGACCCACAAGAGTCGGGTATTTAGAAACTCCGCATGCACAAGGGTGTATTAAACGAGCCACTGCGATATGAAATAAGGGATGAAGTAATTAGTATCCACGCGTAGGATGCATTATGAGTGAAATACTAAAAGCATTATTGCTTTTCTGGCTCCCTCTATCCATGATAGCCCTAGGTGCATGGGTTTCACTTTCTTCGAAAGGTAATTTCAGAACTAATTTTGGGAGAATAACTGCCATTATTGGTCTACTAATGGTATGTTCTAGTCCTTGGACAGTACCTTCATCTCCATCTTCCTCAATCGGCCATTTAATCGGCTTCATTATTGGACCATCCAGTCTTTTACTGATCGGAATATATCTTTTGATATTTTCAGGGTCTGTTCCTGTAGGAAAGTTACCTACTAGTGATAGGAATTTAGGAATATTTTGTATGACTTTAGGTTCGGTATGGTTTTGTTTGATGCAATGGGGAGTATTTACTCCAATATATGATGGCGAAGATGTTAATCGGTTTTGGTTGATATTCTTCCCTACCCTTCTTTTGATGGTTGCTAGTTTATCGTCGGTTTTATCTATTTCCATGCTGGTTATCGGTGAAGAAAGACAGACAGAATCAAGCGTAATGAGATCGATATCACTTATTTCTATGGTATTGATAATTTGTGGCCTGACATTTGATGGTAAGAATATCTCATCAGATACCTTTACTACATACTTCTGGCTTTCAGTTTCCGATTTATTTGGTATCTTAGTTGGTATTTCTCTCTCAATATTTATATTTGGATTGGTTATTTACATCTATGAGAAGTCAATAGATGAACCAAAATCAGTCCCTCCTCCAACAATCGATGAATTATCGCAGGCTTCGCAAAAGATTGCTAATAATATTGGAGGTGTAGAAAGTGAGTGAAGTAAAGCAAACCCTCAATCTTAAATTAATTTCAATTGCTTTTTTATTACCTATAGTTTTGATTTGGGTAATAGATTCATCTCTGAAAGGAGATTTTTCCAATCTAGATACTAGTGATTCTTTCACAAGGTTTGCAAATGCTATCTTGACATCTTATACCCTTGGTTCGATAATACTTCTAGGCAATCTATTCTTTTATGCAGATTCAAGAAAGAGACCTTTAGCCCCACTGATTGGTATGGTATTGGCAGTGTCTATTGGTGTAGCGGCTACTTTGGCATTAATCGGAATGGGTCCTATGCTTTTAGAAGCCAACGGCTCAGTAATGGCTCAAACAGTTTACAATATGGGTCATACAATAGTATCTTTCTTGGCTATTTCTCTAGCAGTTGCCATTTGTGTGGGTTCTATGTTTGCTACTTTGACCAACGGTAAAAAGAGAATAATCTTCCAAGAAGAGGAATAATTAGTTCTGCTTTCCACCCGCTTATTTCATAAGGGGGAGGTCGGTGGGGCGTTTGTCGTGGTGATTATATGTCAAAGGGAACACCTTCTATGGGACGTCGTCAAAAGACTACACACATCAGATGTAGAAGATGTGGAAGAAATGCTTACCACAAGCAAAAGAGCGTATGCGCATCATGCGGATACGGGAAAACTAGCAGAATACGTAAATTCAGCTGGTCAAAGAAATCTCACCGACCTAAGGCGTGAAATTTTTTGATTTCCAAGGGCAATTTATACCTACATCCTACTGTTACATTGAATGAGGCAGAGCCATGTGCGGCATAATGGGTGTTGTTGGACGCAATGGCGTTCATGTGAATCAGTTAATCTATGACGGACTTACAGTATTGCAGCATAGAGGTCAAGATGCTGCTGGAATAATGACTGACTATGATGGTCAGTTTCGCCTTAGAAAATCAAATGGATTAGTATCTGATATCTTCTATACAAGACATATGCAGAGATTAGAAGGCCATACTGGTTTGGGGCACGTTAGGTATCCCACTGCTGGTTCATCATCAAAGTCTGAAGCTCAACCATTCTATGTCAATTCACCTTATGGCTTGTCAATTGCCCATAATGGTAATCTTACCAATGCTGAAGAATTAAGAAAGAACCTTTTAGATACTCATTTTAGACATATGAATACTAAAAGTGACTCAGAAATTTTATTGAATGTTTTGGCAGTTGAATTATCGGAACGCTCCAATGGGATTTCAATTGGAGGAGATCCACACTTAGATGTTGAGGCTGTATTTGGAGCGATTAAAGCTTTGAATGAAAAAGTCGAAGGAGGATATTCTTGTGTATCCTTGATTTCAGGATATGGATTATTAGCATTTAGAGACCCTCATGGAATCAGGCCTCTAATTTTTGGAAAGAGAGAAGTCGAAGGCGAATCAGAATGGATTGTAGCAAGCGAGTCGGTAGCAATTACTGCTTTAGGGTTTGAAGTCGTTAGAGATGTTGAGCCTGGTGAAGCGATTTTCATTTCTTCATCAGGTCACCTTTTTACTCGTAAGTGTTCCGAGAAGATGACTCATTCACCATGTATCTTTGAGTATGTTTACTTCGCTAGGCCAGATTCTGTAATAGATGGTATTTCAGTATACAATGCAAGATTAAATCAAGGTAAAAAACTCGCAGAGAGAATTCTAGAACAATGGCCAGACCATGATATTGACGCAGTCATTCCAGTTCCTGATTCAGGAAGAATAGCTGCTTTGCAAATGGCTAATACTCTTGATGTACCTTACAGAGAAGGATTTGTGAAGAATCGCTATGTTGGACGTACATTCATAATGCCAGGTCAAGCACTTCGTGAAAAGTCGGTTCGTAGGAAACTAAATGCCATTGAGCACGAGTTTTCAGGAAAAAACATTCTTTTAGTTGATGATTCAATCGTCAGAGGTACAACAAGTGAGCAGATAATTGAGATGGCTCGAGATGTGGGTGCAAAGAAAGTTTATTTCGCATCAGCAGCCCCTCCGGTTAGGCATCCAAATGTGTATGGAATCGATATGCCTGCAGCAAATGAGTTCATAGCAAATGGTCGTTCTATAGAAGAAATCAATGATCGAATTGGCAGTGATAGATTATTCTATCAAACATTGGATGACTTAATCGAATCAATTCTTATGGATACAGGTTTAGAAATGGACTTTGATTCTAGTTGCTTTGATGGTAGATATGTTGCAGGAAATATAACTGAATCTTACCTAAAGGAATTACATGACAAGAGAAATGATACTGCTAAGCAAGAAGACGACGATGAAGATCAAATTCTGGATTTACATAATGATTCAGGTGAGTGATTTGATGTCACTTAACACTTTGATTTCCTAATTATCAAGAGATAGTCAGTTTAATGGTATAAGGCAAACAGGAATAATCATGCTTAGTAGAGATGTTGTCGTGGCTTTTAAGCCTCAGGCCAAGATTTCTGCTTTGGCACTATCTCCTGATGGTAGAGTAACGGTTTGGTCAGAAGTAAATGGACTAGTCAGTATTTCCCACAAACCAATTGATTTCACCGGTCAAGATTTACTATTTTGGAAATCAGAAGGAAAGGTTACAGGACTTATTGCTTCAAATGAAAATATATTCATTCTCGATGAGTTTCATGGATTAGCGTGTTTAGATCTATCAGGTGAATTAGTTTGGAAATCTGAGATAAAGAGCGGGGGTTTTAGTTTGGTTAAACTCGAAGATCGTTTTGCAGTGATAGATTCTCTTGGGAGGTTGCACTATGTTCTTATGAATGGAGAGGTAATTGAATTAGGGGAGTTACATAGTTCAGTTATCAAGATTGAAAGATTTGGAGACAAACTTATCACTGCACATGAAAATGGAGAGGTTAGAGTGGTTTTAGATGGTCAAACAATATGGCAACGACCTTCACGCGGTGAGATGGGAGAATCTATCACTGCTATCGGTTCAACAAAAGATGGAAATTTGATAATAGGCCGTGAAGGATATGCCTTGGTTCCTGGTGATGAAGAAGCATTAGAACTAGAGATTTGGAACTTTTCAGAGAATAAGTTGATTCGAAGAATGGACCTTAATTCAAGACTCATGGTAACCACTAATTCTTCTGAAGGGTTAATATTTGGTTTTGATGATGGAAAGGTAATGCAGTTACTTAATGATCCCAATGGGCAACTTAAAGAAGAAATGTCTCTGTTATTTGATTGCAAGTATACTGTCAAAAGTATAAATTTCCATTCTGAGCAAATAATTTGTACAGCTTGGTTCTTCATTTACGGGTTTAATTCAAGTGGCCAGGTATGGAAAGTAGAACATCAAGGAATACCTGAACATATTCAAATTTCACAAGATGGTGAAATATGCCTATTTGCAGGAGAAGATCAAAATGACTGGACAGACTCTGAACCGATAGGTAAAATATCTCTAAATAGTGAACTAATAGAAATAGATGAATCTGAATTACCTTCTTGGTTTAACGATATTCAAGAAACCTCGCATTTAACATCAGAAGAGTTATACTCGGATGACCAAATGTCACAGCATCTTACTAAAGAAGAGGTTAGGCAATTAGGAGAACAAGAGTTTAGCACTCTTGCAGAATCTATAGATGAACTAATTGGGGCTTTAAAAATAGAAGCGACTGTCGAAGGAAAGTCTGAATTAAAAGGTACAATGAATATTGATACAGACGAACTTCTATCACAGTTGGATGATGCACTAGAGAACATGGCAATGATTCCACAGCAATCTATAATTGATGAATTGAATGATTCGATTGAAGAAATCGAGATACCTGTCGCTAATGCTGGTGGTGACCAAAGAATCACTTCGCAAGATGATCACTCAGCAATAGTTACTCTTGACGCAACTTCCAGTTATGACCCACAAAGCCGGATTAATGCCTGGTCATGGATTGATTCAACAGGTAGAGAAATTTCGGACCTTGCTAAACTTAATGTAAAATTAAATATTGGCAAACATCAATTCGAACTAAGAATTTGTGATTTAGATGGGAATTGGAATAGTGACAGTATCACAGTTATTGTAGAAAAGTAGGTATTATTATGGAACTTGAATCGCCTTGGATTGAATCATTTATGGTTGGAGATCTACAAATGAGATGTTCTGTAGTTACTGACTTAGCGACAGGAGATACAATAATAATTGATGGTGGTGGCGAATCGGAAAGAATTATTTCTTGGATTGAAGGATTTCAGGGTTTAGGTCCAAACTGGTCAACTGGGCCTTCAAGTTTAGAAGAGATGCAACAGATTGGTGTATCTAATAGAAAGGTAGTTGCTTTAGTCAACACACATGCTCATTATGACCATAGTGGCCATATACCATATTTGTTGGAAAGATACGAGGTAGATTGGTACTTGCATAAGGATGATACTTTCTTGCAAACATTGGCTAAGGTTTCTGGAGCAAGACGTGGGATAAGTTTACCAGAACCAGCAACAGCTACCCAGCAAATCTCAGATGAACAGTTTCTTGATTTTGGGAGTATTAGTTTGAAAATACTTCACACGCCTGGACATACCCTAGGAGGTTGCTGCCTATTACTCAAGATATCAGATGGTCCAGATCATATTTTCGTCGGTGATACCTTGTTTGCGGGGTCTGTTGGAAGAACGGACCTACCCGATACTGGTGGTGATTTTGAGGTATTATCTAATTCAATTAAGACTAAATTATGGCCTTTAACTCCAGATACTATTGTTCATCCAGGGCATGGACCTTTAACTTCTATAGGAATTGAAAAACTAACAAATCCATATGTTGGTCAATCTAGCCAAGATAATGATGGCTTTATTGGCAAGTATATGTGATTACATCATTGCAGAAAGACTTGATTGAAGAACTGGAAGTGCTTCTTCCCAAGTTGCCACAATACCATAGTCTGCATGTTGGAATATAGGTGCATCAGGGTCTTTGTTGATCGCTACGATATACTTTGAAGACCTCATTCCAGCCAAGTGTTGAATTGCTCCTGAAATACCAACAGCGATGTAAAGATTAGGATTTACCGTTTTCCCAGTTTGTCCAACCTGCATCGAATGAGGAATATCGTCCCAAGTATCAACGGCTGCTCTTGATGCTCCTACGGCTGCTCCAAGGGTATCTGCAATTTGTTCCAAATGAGTGAAGTTGTCCGGAGAACCCATTCCTCTTCCTCCTGAAATAATGATGTTAGCTTCAGATACATCTAATCTTGCAGATGCTCTTGAAATCAACTCTTTAACAGCGGTCGCTACATTTCCAGATGCATCAATAACTGATAATTCAGCTGACCCACCATCAGGTGAAGCATCAAACACATTCTGTCTAATACTGACAACTGTATTTCCAGACATGGAAACGGTTTGCATTGCTTTTCCAGAGTAAACCGGAGAAGTTAGATTTACACCATCGATTGCTACCACATCTTGGACTACTGAAATTTTCCTTCTAGCGGCCAATCGAGCAGCCAAATCCTTTGATTGAGGGCTAGCAGAAGTAATGATGACCCCTTGTGGAGTTACTGAATCTATTGCTGAAGCCCATCCTGAGGCATCATAGTTCTCGAAAATCTGTGATTTTGCTACAATTATTTTATCGACACCAGATGTAGAACCTATAGAATCGGAGACTGATGAATCAGTACATGGTACAATTACCGTACACGAACTACCTAACATCTGTGCTGCAGTTACTAACTCTCTAGTTGTTGAATGAATGATTCCCTTGTTTAATTCTGCTATTACTATTGTATTTGTCATAATTTCACCTCAAATAATGTTTGCCTCATCTCTAAGTAATCTAGCCACTTCAGAAGCAGATTGACCACCTTCATACTTTTTGCCTTCAGGTTTTGCTGGAGGTAAACTTTGGTTTACCACGCTGACTGAAGATGTAGGAGTTTCACAACCCCTAACATCGACTTGAGCCCTCTTTGCTTGCATAATACCTTTCACATTTGGTTTTCTAACCTTTGTATTTCCTTTGTCGCATGTTATGACCGCAGGTAATGGCACTTCAATTACTGCATTTCCATCATTCAATGGAGCGACAACAGTAAATCCTCCTTCGCTATTTGAATCTATAATGTTTGATACTGATGCCCATCCAAGATGTTCTGCGAGTCCAGGTCCAGTAGAACCTGCACCTGTGTCCGCCGCAGATTTACCACAGAACACTAGTTCAAATCCGTCTTCGGCAATCATTGAACTCAAAATGGATTGAAGAGCATTTGAGTCCAAATATGAATCACAATCGATTCTTATGATTTCGTCAACACCTATTGCTTTGGCGTCTTTGAGTACTTTTTCTGCTCCAGGACCACCAACTGTAATGGCAGTTACAGTACCGCCAACTGATTCTTTGTGTCGAAGTGCATTTTCAACAGCGAATTCATCGTAAGGACTCATTACCATTTTTACATTTGAAAGGTCAACCGAATCTCCAGAAATGACTATTTTTGAATTAGTATCTGGTACTTGCTTAACTAGAACTGCAATTTTTGTCACATTAACACCTACGCTGATAATTGGTCGTAATGAAATCCATTGATGAACATTGTTATTGTGTAATTTATCATTATGATGAGAAATATTTGAAAACCGTCGTGTATCACAAAGATTTCCATGACGCCAATTAAGACTACAGAACCGGATGAAGAGGCTCAAGAAATACTCAACACTTGGAGGTTGATTTTTGAAGAGAAGTATAGTTCCGAACTAGATTATTTTTTATTATGTGAAGAAGATGTTTTTGGATTTGAAGTTCAGTGGGAGTATCTCAAGAATACGCCTCTACATTCTATTTTCCCTAACAGTCCGACCAAATGTCTTGAATTGGGTAATCAAGTCATTAGAGAACAATTTCAGACACGTGATTCTAGGACACGTCCTGTGATAAGAATAATTGGCTTCGATGATGAATTCTCATATTTACTAGGGGATGTAAGAACTAGAGATAGAGGAAGATTACTATCTTTTAATAGTATAATCTCAAATTTAGATTCTCCGATGGGTTGGCTCAAGAGGTCACAGTATATCTGTAATGAATGTGGGACAACATGGTCTATCAGGCAATCTTTAGCAAGGGAAAGGAAGCGTTCTATTCAATGTTCATTATGTGCAGAATCTTATTATGATGAAATGAAAAAAACAGATGGAAAGGCAAAAATCCCTCCCCCGACAAATATCTCGATGATAGTTGAGGGTAATGTATACGAAGATGTTCAGTATATCGAATTAACATGCCCTGTAATGCTTAAAAGACACGCTCATGATGAAACTAGAAATCCTTTATTCCGTTATTTAGCAGTAATAAATGATGAATATGTTGGTATGTTATCTCTTACTCAAGAGGTTACAGTCAATGCTTGGGTCGAGTTAGATCATCTACCAAACCGTGACTTTGCAATGGATACTAGGAGAGTCTTAATATTAAAAATACATAGTATTGAACCTGGTTTTAAGAATAGATTATTTTAATAACTCATTAACAGCATCGAGTCTTTCAGGATTTTCTTCAAAGAATTTAGAGACTTCATGCAACCCTCTATAGATTCCATCTGCAACTCCTAATTTTGCATCTAGAGGGTGTATTTCACCATTCTGTACAGCCTTCTTGAAAGAATCTAAATCTTTCCATGTTGAAGGTTCTCCAAATTTAGGATTTGGTGTGACATTAATTTCACCCCACTCAGGGAGTACTACATGCTCTGCTAATTCGTAAACAGGTGATGATTCATCTTCTGGATTAAGATAAGCATGCTTTTGCATCTTTTTCCTAAGAACCTTCTCAGTATCATGGATTAGGATTGCCCCTGACGGGTCTGACTTACTCATTTTATGGTCGAAACTTTCCATTCTTGCCCCAGAAGATTTTAGTGAAGAGATAATTGGAGTATGGAGGCATGTGGCCTTTTTCCACCCCCATTTACTAGCAACATCCCTCATAAACATGTGTGCTTTTCTTTGGTCCATTCCTCCAATGGCGATATCGATATTTAGTTCGAAAATATCTGAAGCTTGCATTGCAGGGTAATAGAACTTAGAAAGGTCATGGTCAGAAGATGCTTCATCTCTACCCATTATAGTGAATGTTTTCCTAACCATGGCTAGTGTTGCACCCTTTGAACATCTTAGCACTCGAGCCCAATAATCTCCTGAATTCATCAATGTCGAAGCCCAAAAGAATCTCAATTGCCCAGGCCCATCCCCTTCTTCAGGATGACCAAGTAGTGCTCTGAAAGTATCTTCCATATATCTTGCAGTTACTTGAATATCTTCCATTTTACCATTGAACTTATCATTTATCCAAGCATGCCAATCAGCGAGGAATATCAAAACATTGACATCAGCATCAAGCATTCTTCTAAGTTGTAATGCGAGTACTTTCCAACCAATATGGGCTTTTCCTGACGGCTCAAAACCAACATAGCATCTGATTGTTCCATCTCCTCCAATACTTGTACCATCAGCGATACAGTCTACTAAGTGGTCAATTCCTACAGTTTCTTCCACTTCGCCAACAATAGATGCGATTCTGGTTCTTTGTTCATGATTTAACTCAGATAACCGTGGACATTTTTCCTCATAAGGTGCGAGGATAGTGTCTAAGTCCATAGAAATCACAATCAGAATAAGTCATTCAATTTTTTGACTCTTCCTTCAGAAGGAGCTTCGCCACTTTCAATCATTGCTTCTAAATCAGCAATCATCTGATTTGCGATATCGATTTTTTCTTGAGTAATAGATGTGGCTAGTTGCATTGACTTGTGAGCCATCTTAATGGCAGACTTAGCCTTAGAGAACTTCTTTGCTTCCTCTTTTGCTTTGTCTCCACGTTGCTTTGGACTATATCCTGTAGCAAGATCTAAGAAACTAGACCATCTTTTTCTGGACTCCATCGCTAATTCTCTACCATTATCTGAGGCTAAGAACTCTCCAAGTGCTTCGCCCTTTAGCTGAACAACATCCATGGATAATTTACCATCACTGTCAAAATACCCACTTACACTAGTCAATATACCAAAAGAACCGCTAAATTTACCGTCAGAATCGGCATTAATCTCTTCAAAATATTCCGTTGCCAATTTGGCTAGTCCTGAATTTCCACCAATCGACTTTTGTAATCCACGTTTAACAGCAAACTTCTCCATAAGACGAGGCAAACCTCCATTGAACATAAGGCTCTCCGTCAAAAACTGATATTTCCAATTTAAATTAGGATAATTTGTGCGAAGGAGTTTTGTTCGATTGCTGTGTGGACACATTATGCGAGGCAAATTGATTTTTGTATTTTCTTGCCTTGTTATTTTGTTGATACCGTCAACAATTGCTTCAAAGTCAGTAGTAGATTTAGAGGTTGAAGAATCGCTATCAAGTATCGATATAGGTATTTTAGCAGGTGCTTTATCTCCTGATGGGGAGTCCGTACTTGTCGTTGGAATGGACGGTTATGCCCGAGAGTTATCTGCGTTAAAAGCCGATGATAGAACCAAAGATGTTGAGTTGAACACAGGTCGAACCGTTTCTCTAAACGATGTCGCATGGCATCCTAGAGGACAAGCAGCACTTATTGCTGGAGATAAAGGAGTTGCTCTTAGATATGAAACTTCGAATCATGGCGTTACTCTTGTCAACGGCACAGGGTCAATAATCGGAAGAGACTTGAGTATAGTTGAATGGAGGCAAGCGGGCGATTACGCATACTTTGGAGCGAAAGATGGCGGAGTTTGGAAATTTGCTGAGGGTATTGGCTTTATTGCATTAGATGGTACTAAGGATAGTTCGATTACCGGAATTTCATGCCATAGAAATTTCGATGTATGTGTTATGTCGACGCTTGATGATGGTCTTGCAGTGATTGGTTCAACACATAATATTTCATGGCTCTCAAGTACTAGTTCTGATACTTGGGTAGATGTAGATTGTGCAGAGCCAGTTTTGAATGAATGTGTCGCTTTTGGAAGTGGTCTAAGAACTAGAATCATTTCCATTAACTCGATTGACTCAACTAAGTCATCAGCAGGAGCTTCAGTTCAGTATACTACTTTAGAAGGGGATTTTACAAAGGTATCCAGAGGTCATGGAAGTACTTCATTAATTCTATTGGCACCGTTTTCTACAGTTAGACATTTTCCGGTTGAAGATGATGCTTTTGTTCACACTTCTTCTGAAGATGTCACTCAATGGGATGCTATAATTTCTAGTCGTTCTATTTCTTTTGCTTGGGAGAATTCGTTCAATAATGGATTTATCATTACTTCCTTCGGTAATGTAATCTCTTTCAATCCTCTACTTGAGGAAATAGAAGAGAGTTTAGTAGTGGTTGTAATAGGCTATGTTGTCGTTATTTCGGTACCCGGAGTAATTTTGGGATTGATTTACATGAATAGTAAAACTATGCAAAGGTTATATTCCAAAATGAGGGGTTTTGGAAAAGACAAAAAGAAGCCAAAAAAGAGTTAGGTTCTTGAAGCGCCTATGACCCCCATTATTTGGAGAGGGTACTATGGAGCCGTTCGAAGGAGTCGATTTTTACGACATAGAAAGTTTACTTACAGAAGAAGAGATAATGATTCGCGACATGGTTCGTAACTGGGTTGATGAAGAAGTTTTACCTAAAATTGAACATGCTTGTGAAGAAGGAGTATTTCCTGATGAATGGCGTGTTGCTCTTGGAGAAATGGGAGTATTAGGCGCACCTTTGAAGGGTTATGGCTGTCCTGGATTATCCTATATCGCATATGGTTTGATTTGTCAAGAATTAGAAAGAGGCGACTCTGGACTGCGTTCATTTGCATCTGTCCAAGGTTCACTTGCCATGTACCCAATATGGGATTTCGGAACTGAAGAACAGAAAAATTACTATCTTCCGAAAATGGCTTCAGGAGAATGGGTCGGATGTTTTGGTTTGACAGAACCAGATTATGGCTCCAACCCTGGTGATATGATTACTAGGGCTGAGGATAAGGGTGATCATTATTTGTTGAATGGTGCTAAGATGTGGATTACTAACGGTACAATCGCACAAGTTGCTGTTGTTTGGGCTAAGTTGGATGGAGTAATTAGAGGATTCATAGTCGAGAAAGACGATGAAGGATTTACTGCCCCAGAAATGAAAGGAAAGCATTCTCTAAAAGCATCAGTTACTAGTGAACTAGTATTCCAAGATTGTAAAATACCTAAGGATAGGATGCTGCCAGATGTTAAGGGTCTTAAGGGTCCGTTCTCCTGTTTGAATAATGCTCGTTTCGGAATCTCTTGGGGTGCATTAGGCGCCGCTATGGCTTGTTTCCATAGCGCTAAGACATATGCACTTTCTAGAATTCAATTCGATCATCCGATTGCATCTTATCAATTGGTACAAAATAAATTAGCTTGGATGCTCAGAGAAATTACCAAGGGTCAACTATTAGCGTATCACTTGGGTAAGAAGAAGGATGCAGGTACATGGTTTAACGAACAAATATCGTTAGCCAAGATGAATAACGTCGATATAGCATTAGAAATTGCCCGAGTATCTAGAGATATTCATGGAGCTAATGGGGTTCTGGATGAATACCCTGTAATGCGTCACATGGCAAATTTAGAGTCAGTCAAAACATATGAAGGAACTCACGACATTCACAATTTGATTTTGGGAAGATACATCACTGGAATCCAAGCCTTCACAAGAAATGCTTGATTAAACAGATGGTAGTAATCCAATCCTTGCTAATCCAGACCATACAGGGTCTAAGAATCTAGGTAAAAGTCTGTGTCTAACATAGACTGCAGCAGCCAGACTCATTTTTTGAACCTTGTTCAATTTGACTCTTTTAGTAAAAACGTCACCTTGCTGCTTTTCGATTTGTCTTAGAATCTTATCATAGAAAGCAATCATCGCCGCTGGAGAATATCTAGTTCTTCTTGGAAGAAGAGGTAGCAGTTGTTTTGCTTCTTCAAGGTAGGTTCTAGCTCTCTTCGCATAATGGTAGCAATACGGCTCCCATGTCTTATTCAATACAACCTTTCCATCGAGTTCCTTTTCCGAAATACCGTTAGACTCTAATTCATCTAGAGGCAGATATACTCTATCTCTTTCAATATCTTCTCCCACATCTCTTAGAACATTTGTCAGTTGCATGAATATGCCCCAAGATTCTGCATATTTCCTTGCCATTGGGTCTTCATAACCATAAATCTCTATGCACATTAGACCAACTACAGATGCAACTCTGTAGCAGTAATTGTAAAGTTCGTCAAAAGACCGATACCTGTTATTGTAAAGGTCGTCTTCCATACCTGATATCAGGTCATCAAATACGTCTCTAGGAATCTTATATCTGTCAACAGTATCCTTCAAAGCCAAGAAAACGGGGTCTGTTGAATAAACATCAGTATAGCATGTAGAGAGTTTCTTCCTAAAGAAAAATAACTGTGTAATCTTATTGAGGTAAGATGCTTCATCAAGGATAGTTCCTCTGTCTTGAAGCGCCTCTAATTCTTCTCTATAGGCAATTGCTTCAATATTTTCTTCTCCTCCGCTTCCGGGGAATCTATCGGACCAATCACCGTCCGCTATATCATCTGCTCTTCGACAAAATGCATAGACTGAGCACATAGCCTGTCTCTGTTCATCAGGTAGATACTTGAAAGAATGATAGAAATTACCTGCTTCTCTTATGGTTAGTTCTTCACAGTATCCATAAGCCAATTTCAAAAGTTCTTGAGGAGGCATTTCAGACCATATTGGTGCGTCAAGGTGTTCAAAAGGATCGACTAACTCATTTTTCTCAGATACAAGCCCAATAAATGTTGCACCTTCTCTTAATGCTTCCATCGCAGTTACACTAACGGCCTTGACAGCATCTCCGGCAAGAACTACACCTGCTCTCAAACGTTGCAAAGTGGTCAAAGATTCGTTGTTCTCGTTACCAGTGCGACTCTTGGCATTTCCCTTCAGAGGGAAAAGTAAGTCGAGAGGTTTCCGTCGTTCCAACATCCCTATCAAACACCTGTATGACTACTCCCTTTTCATTTCTTTGTTTAAAAGTATCAAAGTAAATAACTAAAAATTCAACTAAAATAATGATTTTAAACCAAGTAAGTAGTTGCCAACTAAATTTGTTAAGGGTTATTTTAGGAGTTCTTATTTTTTTCTAGAAGTCTTTTAACTCCTCCCGGGATGATTAATGCTCGCAACAACTTCCGCGCATAAGATTTCATCTCGTCTCTTGTGACTTTTATTCTATCAGAGGAATCAAGAATATTTCCATCTCTAAGTAAAGTAACAGTTCTCTGTCCAACTAATACTGGGAGCATACATGAAGCTTTGAGTCTAAATTGGGTCTCAGGAAGCATCTTGATATATTCTATAGCAACATCTAAATGTTCATTTGTCAAATCAAGGTATTCATCATACAGGGGCCTAAACTTTTCAATATTACCAGGTTCAAACA
Source organism: Candidatus Poseidoniaceae archaeon (assembly GCA_949372655.1). GTDB lineage: Archaea > Thermoplasmatota > Poseidoniia > Poseidoniales > Poseidoniaceae > MGIIa-L1. The sequence continues at coordinate 174,585 of CASIAI010000001.1, read as the reverse complement.
AGTCTTCAGGTTTCAGGTCATGTTTGGCCAATTCTTGTTCAGGGATATAACAGCGTCCAAACCTTAAATCCTCAGGAATATCTCGTAAGATATTTATCATCTGTAATGCTTTGCCAAATCTAATACCTTTCTCAAAAAACTCGCTTTCTTTTTCAGGTGGTAAGGTGATTAAATGTGCTAGGGACATTTTTGTCCAAAACACACCCACACACCCAGCAACTCTGAAGGTATAATCATCCAATTCTGAATTATTATTAAGCGCAGATAAAACGCCTCCTTCTTTAGCAGGTCCGAACCTTTCAAGATCCAAAATTTGACCAGCGACAATGGTGTCAAGACATTCTAGCATCCTCCCCCTGTCCTCTTCTGAGTAAACCATAAGGCCATCAACTACGTCCTGTACATTTCGTAAAAGTTCAGCCTCATGCTGATTATCTTGAATCCCAGCAAGTTTGGAAAAATCAGGTAAATCACTCGATTTACCCTGCGCCACTTCATTATAATCATGTAATAATCTCAATAGTTCATCAGTTTCACCCGACTTTGAATCAGCTATTGTATCTGCGACTCTTGCAAGTAGGTACAAAAGTCCAATTTGTCCGCGGACTTTCTTTGGTAAATATTTCAGTGTAGGGTAGAAGGAACGAGAAGTTGCCTTAAGTAAATTATCTATCTTGTCATTGATAAGCACCGACAATTAATCCCCTCATGTTTCTCCAACGGTTATTTCTTATTGACTCTATGGTTAAATATTAATTCAGTTGACACATTTTTAAAATTATATCTATCTATTTATCATGTAAAAATAGTCTTTTAATTAGTTAATTCTTTAGGCAAAGAGTCTTTGGCATAGGTGTTAGGGGTAGTGTAAACAATGGAGTGCGGTTCATGTAGTGAATTAATTCCTGATGACAGCATTTTCTGTCCAGAGTGTGGTGCTAGACAAGATATGTCTCGTGCAGGTAGTTTTACTAGCCCTAATTCAGTAGGTCTAAGCGGTCAAGAGGTTTCTGGCGGACGTAATTTTGGTGTTGTTTCAGGTGAAGCTATCAGGCACCAAAGAGAAATGGGTGAAACAGACCTAAGTGCAATTTCTCCTGAACTTTTACAGCAAATCGCCCAAGGACTTCAAAATCAACAAAATATCCCACCGGGTAGTTTCCCTCCTCAAAATATTCAATCAAATGTTGTGAGCAACTCAAATATTGGGGATCAATTCCAACAAAATAGGCCGACTCTAGGTAATGTTCAGAGTAATGTTCAAAGTAATGTTATTCCGAATCAGAACATGAGGAATTCTCAATCACCCGACATAGGTCAGACAAACTCCCCGACTGATCAGATGGTCAACCGAATTGCTGAGGCAGAGAAAGCCATGAAAACGGAGAGAAGAAGTCAATGGCTAAATATGAATCAAACTTCAGCATCAGATGTTTTATCTTCCCTAGGTGCAGAATTACCATCTCATCTTAGAGGTGGAGATAATGCTGCTAAAGATATACTCTCCGGAGCACTTGGGACTCAAAATGAAGCACCTAATGATGCGTTTTTGAGGAGAATGTGTGAAGTCGCAGTTAGAAGAGTGGCACGAAAGAGAGGCGTGGCAGTAGAGACACCGCAGGCCAAATTAGATTCTGATATACTTTCAGTAAACATTACTTATGTTGATGATGGAAGAGTATTGGATACTCCTGAGGACTTAAAGCAAGCATTTGAACATGCAATTCAGACAGAAGTCGCATTGAAAGGATTTGAGTATTTAGTGGAAATTAATTTATTCCGTTCCAAGGATGGAGAAGTTGAAGATTTATCTGGAAATAGTTCCGATGATGATGATGAAGAAATGTTCGCATGTGAAATATGTGAAGGACTTGTTAAAGAAAGTGATAATTCTTGCCCTCATTGTGGCGCTGTTTTTGAAGAAGAAGACGAAGAAGAAGACGAAGAAGTCTCTCCACCTCAAAGAAATCCACCAAGGGGTCCTGGAAGATCTAGTCCATCTGGACCTTCTCGAACGTCACCTAAATCTCCCCAACGTAGTAGTCCACCTGGCGGTCCAAGCAGAGGCGGCCCACCCGGCGGTCCAAGCAGAGGCGGCCCACCCGGCGGTCCAAGCAGAGGCGGTCCACCCGGCGGTCCTTCTGGCGGTCCTAAGAGAAGTGGCCCACCCGGCGGTGGGAGTAAAGGCGGTCCTCCTCGAAGCGGTCCTTCTGGTGGTCCTAAGAGAAGTGGTCCACCTGGCGGAGGCCCTAAGAAAGGTGGTCCTCCGAAGGGTCCCAAAAGAGGTCCACCTCGCTGATTGTGAGTGATCTGATGACCAATAGAGATTTACCAGATTTTGGTTCTATCAAATTTAATGGTCAATTACGTCCTTCACAAGTTGCAGCAGTTTCAGTAATTTCTCCTCAACTTGAAGAAGATGGAAAGCACCTGCACATAGTTGCTCCACCTGGTTCAGGAAAAACAGTACTTGGATTGTATGTTTGGTCCGATTTGGTTAGATTGCCGACACTGGTTCTATCTCCAAACTCAGCAATACAGGCTCAATGGGCTGCAAGAACCGATTTATTTGATTTAGATGGTAAAGATGAATTTATTAGCACTGACCCGAAAAAACCAGGATTGCTTACTTCTCTAACATACCAATCAATCACTATGCCAAAACGTGGCGGTGAACAATTAGATGAGGTGGCTATTGAGTTATGGAGTGAATCATTAATAATTAATGATGAGGCGGATGATGAAGATTCTGCTATAGCTTGGATTCAAGACCTTGAAACCAAGAATATCAACTATTATAAGGAACGATTATCGGTCTATAGAAAGAAAGTCAGAGACGATTTCTCGAAACATGGTAATGCACTATGGACATTAAATGAATCGTCAAGAAAAACACTCGAGAAACTCAAAGAAATTGGTATTGGAATGATAATTTTAGACGAATGCCATCATTTACTTCATCATTGGGGTAGGGTACTAACAGAGGTAAGAGAGTTTTTCGATGACCCTATTGTCTTAGGTCTAACTGCGACTCCTCCCGATTTTCAACATTATGAGGAAGAGGATGCCAAAAGATATCAAGAGTTTTTTGGCGACATTGATTATGAAGTTCCGGTTCCTGCTCTGGTAAGAGATTCTAATCTAGCACCTTACCAAGATTTGGCATTCTTTGTACGCCCTTCACAAAAAGAGTTGAGTTATGTTGCGCAAGTGGATGATGAATTCCAAGAGATACTCGATGATTTGCATAAAGAACAAAACCACGATAATGCTACACTGCCAATTGATAAGTGGGTATTAGAAGCCTTAGAAGAGAGAAGGTCCCCTGGCGGTAAGAAGGAAGACTGGGAATCATTTGACAAGAGGAACTCAGCATTTGCTGATGCGGCTAGAGCTTTTTTGATAAACACAATTGGAGATTTACCGTCAGGAGTTCCTCATCCACAAAAGCATATTTTAGATAATTACCAAAATAAGTTGGCGATATTAAGGCCCGTATTAGATCGCTATGTTAGACATGGTTTACGAAGAAGTAAGAGCGAACTCGACCATGAAAAGGCAGAGTTAGTAACTCAAAGGTTACGAATGTTAGGTACACAAATAACAGAAACAGGTATTCGACCTTGTGCATCACCAGTCGGAAGAATTATGGCCTATGCTTCATCGAAAACCAATGCTATTTCTACTATATTAAGTTCTGAGATGCAAGCATTAGGTGGAGATATTCGAGCAGTAATAATAACAGATTTTGAGAAAACCTCTGCTACAACTTTGGTTGAAGGTGTGATGGATGATGAAGCTGGAGGAGCAGTTGCTGCATTTAGACAAGCAGTACGATGTGATAATGTGGAATTACTAAATCCAATATTGATGACTGGTAGTACAGTACTTGTCGATGACGATTTAGCAGATGAATTTTTGAATGCGGCAAACGATTGGATTAAACAAAGAAATCTAAAAATTACCTTGAGTGATGAATTGAGAAATGGCTATCATGAGATAATTGGTAAGGGTAAAGATTGGATTCCTAGGCATTATTCGCTAATGATAACCGAGTTTTTCCAATCAGGTATTACAAAGTGCCTAATTGGAACAAGAGGATTACTCGGAGAAGGATGGGATGCCTCAAGAATTAATGTATTGATAGACCTGACTACTGTGACAACAAGTATGAGTATCAACCAACTTAGAGGTCGTTCGATTAGACTGGATAAACTATGGCCAGAGAAAGTTGCAAATAATTGGGATATTATTTGCCTTGCAGAAGAGTTTACCAATGGATTCTCAGATTATGAGCGCTTCAAGAAGAAGCATAAGCAGTTGTATGGCGTATGTGATGATGGTGCAATTGAGAAAGGTGTCGGACATGTACACGCTGCCTTTACTGAAGCTGAACCAGAAGGTGTTAGTGAAGGTATGTCAGTTTTCAATGAAGATATGTTAAGACGCAGTCGCAATAGAAACCACATAAGAGGGCTCTGGGGAATTGGTCAACCATTCAATGCAAAACCAACTTCAGCAATTGAAGCAAAATTAAGTATTGGTTCTGGTGGAGGTTTTTCGTTTGGTAGAGATAAAACACCGTGGACTGATGAATCATTAACCCAAGCGATTTCACTTTCCATCGTTAACAGTTTAATTCATCTAGGGATGATATCAAGAAATTGTCGTGCTGATGGAGGTGACCGAGGAGGAGGATGGGTCCGTTTACACCTTCAGAATGCTACAGAAGAGGAGAGTGCATTATTCAGTGCTTGTTTAGAAGAAATTTTAGGACCAATGGAAAAACCAAGGTACGTAATTTCTAGATCATCTAAGTTCATTACTGATACGTGGCTGACTAAAATTATGCCAGAAGTAATTGCTAAATTCTTCAGGCCAGTACAAGATAGATTGGTTATGTATCACACAGTGCCAAAGGTATTGGCAGCATCACTTGAAAAAGCGGAAGTTTTCCAACGCTACTGGAATGAGTTTGTTAGCCCATCTGAATTATTTTATGCGAGAAGTAAGGAAGGAAAGATTAGAGTTGACATCCTCAAATCCTCAACAATGGCACCTCAAAATTCGTTACACAGGAAAGAAATTTTCCTATGAGCAGGATTTACACATTATACTCTTGCCACTTTCACAATCAGAACAATACCTACCGCGACACTGGAAACAACGGAAATCAAATGCAGAAACAGGTTTAGAACAGTTAGGGTCTGCACAAACTTCTTCAGATTCCGTTTCATTTTTTGTAACTCCCTTTGAGACATCATCCCAAAAGTTAGAGTCTAATTGCTTGGTTTTATTTTTACGAGTTGAACCAACTTGTGAGGTCTGTGCAGTATTTTGCATATCCAAACCCAATGTTGCCATGACAAACTGATTTTGGAAGAATGGCCTAGCTGCTTTTTCTCCAACATTGAACAAAGTTGAATATGTCTTTATTGCATCCTCAACGGTAGTTACAGTTACTCCGCTGGAGTTTATTTTAGCAATAATCGATTTGTATTGATAATTCCTATAGTCAATGACAGGACGACTGTAAGATCTATTCATGCTGTTTTTTGGCAATTGATTGACCGGCGTAATTTGCATGATTCCGTTGACTACAAGTATTTGTGCCAAAAATCCAAAACCGAAAAAAGATGCTAAAACAAGCCATCCTCCGGAGTGTTCAGTGCCGCGAGATGCCATAAAGACTAATCCTGCAAATATGACACCCAGTACGATAGTAGAAAAGTAATTCTTTTCAGCCATATTATCACGAAAATGTGGCTAGGCGCTGTCCCCGAGCGCCGTTGCCGATTGTTTCTATGGTCTCGCGTAGCGAAATGTCACAGTCCTAAGACTCCATTGGGGACAGATGATATTGATAGTAGAGAGTCTATAAATTATCAGTCTCGAACAACCATTCTTGTGCTTTGTTCACTGTTTCCTGAGAGTTCCTCATACTTGGAAAAATCAATTTGGACGCCAAGTTTAGTTAGTAATATTAAATGTGATTTTGAATAGGTAGATTTGATTTCATTATTACTAATAATTGAGATAAATTTTGGCTCATTATGCCAATTGCCATCTTCCCCCATTATACCGGATATTCTAACCCAATAATGCTCTCTTTGTTTTAGGTTCTCTGATAATTTTTCCATACCTAAATCGTTTAGAATTTTTACTACTTTTGCCCTAGTGATAGATTCAGGGCAGATGAATAGAATTCTTTCACCATCTGAAAAAATAGCGCAATAGGCTAAATTTTCCATCTCGATTAAACCATTTAATCTTTCAAAGCATTCAGTACCCGTGCCCCATGAGTAAGGAGTCCAAAAGATTAGCGCACTTCTATCCTTGGTGCCAGGTAAGTGATTGCTAACTTCTATCATATAGGTATGTTTTTGGTTTTCTTCATTTTCTTCTTTGATGTATTTTTCAACTTGCTTTTTTTCTTTATTTTCTTGTGTCTTTGCGAACTTTGGAATTTCTACATCTGTATAGTAACTTGGAACTTCATTTATCCATGATTCAATATTATTCTCAAGCACCTCGAGGCTAATTCTATGGCATAATAGTCCGGTTTTTCCGTGAATACTACCAGGTAAGCGGATAATCCTACGAGTATCAGCAGTGATTCTTGGGTCTACTTTGAAACCTGCCAGCAAGACCTGATGAAGTAATTTTTTGCGTTCCTCTTTTACTGCATTCTCTCTCTCTTTTGGATTTTCAATAGAAAATAAAGTTCTATCTTGGTCATTATAGAATAAGTGAAAACCTTTGCTACCGGAAAAAGAGATTGATATTAACTCATAATCATAGTTTTCTTCAATCCACTTATGTAGTTTTAGTGTTGTGATTCTTGCCTGTTCTAAGTTTTCTAACGATAATGGCGAATAATCAATGTCAAATACAATCAAGTGATTGAGTAATATTGGATGTGGACTAGTTTCATCACTTAGCCTTGGTAAATCGATTGGATTTAACCAGGAAGATGTAGAAAAATAGATGTCGGTGGGATTATCTTGAAAGATGGCTTTTCTAAATGTCTCAGTTGAACTGACTCTTCGTTTGGATTTTCTCCATCTGCCATCAGAACATCGCCAGCGAAATTCATTCTGACTGGGTTTAGTAAGCCATGATATGTCAACTTCATGATTTTGATAATACTGATGAAAATCAAAATCTTCCATTATACAATCTCACCTTAGACCTGCTTTCTTAAGAGATTCAAGTAAAACCGCTCCAAGTTCTGATGGGTCTCTAGCACAAGCAATTCCAGCAGCCTCAAAAGCTGCAAACTTTTCTTCAGCAGTTCCTTTACCACCAGAGATTATCGCTCCAGCGTGACCCATTCTTTTACCCGGAGGAGCAGTAGCACCAGCAACAAATCCAACAATCGGCTTTGTGACATTTTTGGCAGCCCAAGCGGCCGCCTCTTGCTCTGCATTTCCACCGATTTCTCCGATCATAACTATTGCTTCAGTTTGCTCATCTGCTTCAAAGGCCGCTAAACATTCGATAAAACCAGTTCCATTGACCGGGTCTCCACCAATTCCAATACATGTGGATTGACCTTCATCAATACTCATAGTTTGGGCAACTGCCTCATAGGTTAATGTTCCAGATTTGGAAACAATTCCAATTCTTCCCTTTGCATGAATATGTCCTGGCATAATTCCAATCTTCGCACCTCCAGTTTCACCTGGCGTGATTATTCCTGGACAATTTGGACCAATTAGACGAATTCCAGGTCTATTGTAGACATAAGAAACTGCTTTTACCATATCTAGTGTTGGTATTCCTTCTGTAATACAAACTATAACACCTTCTCCTTTTACAGCATCAAATGCTTCAGCCGCTTCCATAATTGCTTCTCCAGCAAATGGTGGGGGTACATAGATTACAGTAGCATCAGCATCAGTAGCAGCAATTGCTTCTCTCATCGAGTCCCAAACAGGGAATTCTTTACCCTGAAGTTCAACGCTTTGTCCGCCTTTTCCAGGTGTACATCCGCCAACAATATTAGTTCCATATTCCACCATTTTATCAGCATGGAAGTGACCTTGCTTTCCAGTTATTCCTTGAACTAACACCTTTGCGTCTTCTTCAATCCAAATAGCCATCAAGCCTCACCTCCAATTAAAGAGACAATTTTTTGAGCACCTTCTGCCAGATCATCCACTGAATGTATGTTTAAGGTTGAAGAAGCAAGAATTGCTTTACCTTCGTCGACATTTGTACCTGCAAGTCTAACCACGAGTGGTACTTCTAGCGACAAAGCCTCAGTAGCAGCAATAACTCCTCTTGCGATAATATCACATCTCATTATACCGCCAAATATATTGACTAAAATCCCCTTTACATTGGGGTCTTCGAGTATTATAGAAAAAGCAGTTTTAACTTGCTCTTCATTTGCTCCACCACCAACATCAAGGAAGTTAGCAGGTTCTCCACCATATAGTTTGATAACGTCCATCGTAGCCATTGCCAAACCTGCTCCGTTGACCAAGCAACCAATATTTCCATCTAACTTGACATATGATAAACCAGTTTCTTTAGCTCTAATTTCAACATCCTCTTCTTCTGATAAGTCACGTAGGTTATCCCAATTCTTATGTCTAAATTCTGCATTCTCATCAAAGGAGACCTTGGCATCCAAAGCGATTATTTCATTATCAGTATTTTTGACTAGAGGATTTATCTCAACCATTGCACAATCATTGCTAACAAACATGTCATACATGCTTCCAAGCATCTTGAAAAAGGATTTCAGCGCAGTACCAGAAAGACCTAGAGCCATTCCTAAGTCTCTTTTCTGGAAGCCTAGAAGTCCCGAATTTGGGTCTACAGTTATTTTATGTATTAATTCAGGAGTGTTGTGAGCGACATCTTCAATATCCATTCCACCTTCTGTGGATGCCATAATCAAAACCGCTTTGTTATCTCTATCTACTAGTAGTGCTAAGTAGTATTCATGTTCAATTTCACAACCTGATTCGATGTACAAGTTACTGACGATTTTACCTTCATCGCCTGTCTGAATTGTCACCAAAAGGTTTCCTAGAATATGAGATGAATATTGTTCTACTTCATCTTTAGAGAAAGCGATTTTAACTCCTCCATCCATCACATGTTCTTTGCTATCTGGGTGGTATAGAGTACCTTTACCTCTTCCTCCAGCATGTATTTGTGATTTAACCGCAACTACCTTGGAACCTAATTTATCATATGCTGCTAGGGCCTGCTCTACAGAAGTACAGTGCACTCCTTCTAGAACGGGAACTCCATTTGCTTTTAGAAGCGCTTTACCTTGATATTCGTGGATGTTCATCTCTCTCTCCAATTGACTCCACATAAAGACCGTCTTTGAATACTTTGATTCAAGAAATAAACAATTTTTTGATTAAATAAAATTTAAATCGACCTCAATCACTAAACGCCGAGTTAGAAAGCACACATTATGGATTCAAATGTATTATGGTTTTTTGCCTTGGGGATTTGGTCTGTAGTCATCGTATTTTTGATAAAGCCTCTTCATACTTTTATGGTTTCTAGAGGTAGTGAAAATATGGTTGCGGTTTACTATAATCGTAAGATTGCACATATGCTTGCAGGTGGAGTGCCAATCATTCTCACTCCGATAGTATTTGACGACCCTATTTGGCCTTTAATCGGCGGACTGATTGGATTTGTTGCTCTAATGAGTACTCATTTACTAGACCGAAGATTATGGTGGATGCAGACTGAACAGAATATGAATGACGCAACTTTTTCTTTGATGTTAGGTCTTTCAGTTTATGTCATTTGGACCTACTCCGATGAACCATGGCTTGCGATATTACCATCATTATTCATGGCTTTTGGAGATGGTGTCACTGGCATCATTAGAAATAAAATGTTCAGGAAAAGGACAAAAAGTGCCTGGGGCAACCTAGGTATGGCAATACTTTGTCTCCCTCTTGGTTGGTTTATAGGAACTTTGGCAAATCCAGCAATACCTCTTTGGGGACTGATTTCAGGTGGAGTTGCATCATTTGTGGAAAGATATGAATTTGGAGTGATAGATGATAATGTTCTCATCATAATAGCATCGAGTTTTATCATCTTCATAGGTTTAATTTTAGGTCCCTTGATCTGAGATTTTAATACAAGAAATTTTAATGCATTAGGAATTGGTGATACCATGTCAATAGAACTAAGAGGTAAAATGCCTAACTTTGAGTTGAACAATGCTAACTCTTCGGTCGGTGGAGAAAAGGTCAACTTCAGCGAGCATTTAGGGCAGAATGGCTTGATTATATTATTCGAATGCAACCATTGCCCTTATGTTGTGGCCAGTATTGATAGAATAAATGAAATGGCTAGATATGCTTCTTCCAAGCACGTTGGTTTCATCGGAATAAATTCTAATGATGCTAGCGTGTATAGTTCAGACTCATTTGAAAATATGCGAAAGAGAGCTGATAAAGGCATGCCATACCCCTATTTATTTGATGAAACTCAGATTGTAGCTGAGACATTTGATGCTAAAAGAACGCCTGAGTTCTTCTTATTTGATGGAGAAGGAAGACTGGTTTACAAAGGTAGAATGGATGATTCACCAAGAGACCCAAATCAAGTTTCAAGTACTGAATTACTAGATGCAGTAAATTCTTTAGTTGATGGTAAAGCAGTCGAGAATCAGATAACTGAATCTATTGGCTGCTCGGTTAAATGGAAACAGTAGGTGAGATTATGACAGGATGCCGAAGACAGTGTGATTGGGATAAAAATATGGTTTGTAGAAGTTGTGGTATAGATTATTCTGACCCCAGTGACGACAATAAAGAATCTGTCAAAGAACCATCAAAATAGGTTTCAAATAGGCGCATTGTTTGAAAGGTAACCTTGTTTCGCCTAAATTATGCAGGTAGTAGTTTTAGCCGGAGGGATAGGCTCTCGATTGCTCCCTTGGACTAATGGTATACCAAAACCCCTACTCCCGATGTTGGATAAAACTCTCCTCGAGCAGGTTATCTCTTCTGTACCCACTGAAATGATTGATGAAGTGGTTGTAGCGGGAGGTTACAAAGTAGATATGATTAAGTCATACTTTTCTAAATCAGACTTTGATTTTGATATAACAATTGTTCCAGAAGATGAACCTCTTGGTACTGGAGGGGCTTTAGGTAATTGTAGAGACGTTGTTAGTGGAAACTTTGCATGCTTTAATGGGGATGTTATTTCGTCATTAGATATCAAATCACTACTTCAATTACATAAATCGAACGGAGGTATTGGAACTTTAGGTCTCTGGGAAGTTAATGACCCAACAAGGTTTGGTATTGTCGGTATAGATGATAATTCTAAAATAACACGCTTCATGGAAAAACCAAAGCCAGAGGAAGTGTTTTCAAACTTGATCAATGCCGGCTCATACATTTTTGAAGATGACATTTTTGAATATATCCCCAAGCGGAGAAATTCTATAGAAAGAGAAGTATTCCCGTTGCTGGCCGAAGAAGAATTACTTAATGGACAAAAGTTTGATGGATTCTTTATAGATTCAGGCACCAGAAGTTCTTGGTGTGATGCTGTTAGAACATGCATTGCTAATGATAGATTTTCGAAAGGAGCGATAAGTGGTAATTCTTGGTTTGCTAAACCACAGGGGAAAGTCGAACAAGGTTCTATAATAACTGATTCCATGGTAGGTAGTGGTATTGAGATTATGAATTCTAAAATAGTAAACTCGACACTCCTTTCAGGTAGTAGAATTTCAAGAAACGTCTCTATCGAGTCTAGTTTGATTGGTGAGAATGTGACAATAGGAGAGAATAGTAAAATCACAAATATGATAGTCGACCATGGTTCTATTATTCCAGATAATACAATTCTAAATGATGGTCAATGGCCGTAAATCAATTGTTTTAATACAATTTGACGGAAGGACTCAAATGTCATTACAAGACGCCAAAATCATGGACAAGCCACTTGTAGTTGTCAATTTTAAGACATATTCTTCCGCTTCAGCATCCACTGCTGATTACCTAGCGAGGAAGATGGAAAAGTTTTCCAATGCAAATGTACGAATGGTGGCCGTTGTTTCAGCCTTTGATTTACATTCTGTTTCTTCTGCAAGTAACCATTTAGAAGTTTGGTCTCAACACTTAGATCCAGTTGGCCGTGGTAGTTTTACCGGATGGTTAGAGCCAGAAACAGCAATTTCAAGAGGTGCCCAAGGAACAATTATCAATCACGCAGAACATAAGGTATCAATAGAGCATGTCAAACAATTGATGGAACAATTGCCTGAAGGTTTCCCAATATGTGCTTGTGCAGCTAACGTTGAGGAGGCAAAAGCATTGGCCGAACTCGGTCCAACTTTTATTGCAGTTGAACCACCAGAGCTTATCGGTGGAGATATTTCAGTAACTACTGCTGACCCTTCAATTGTAAGTGATACTGTATATGCAGTTAAGTCTGTAAATCCTAATGTTCGGATTCTTTGTGGAGCAGGAGTAAAGAATGGTAATGATGTTGCTAAAGCCATTGAGTTAGGTGCCGAAGGGGTTCTTCTTGCTAGTGGAGTCACCAAGGCAAGTGATGCTATTTCAGTTTTAGAAGACCTTGTTTCTTCTATCTAATTCAAAATAAATCTTAGCATTATGATATTCTATTGCTTCTTGCTCTAATTGTGATGACTTTAAGCCATCCTTAGCAGGACATAATGGCTTAAAAGAGCAATTATTACAGGTAGATTCATTCTTAGAAAGAGGGATTTGGGAGATATCTAGTAACGGACCCATCTTTTTTACTAATTTATTCATCTCATTAACATCCTTCTCTAAGAGTTGTTTTGATTGTTGTAATAGTTCATCACTAGGGATATACTTTTCATGGACCCAGTACCCTTTGATATACTTTAAGGTATGAACGATGTACTGCTCTGTCACCACAGGTAAAAAATGATTATTTTTCGCCCAATTTACCATTGCAAGGCCTTCTAACTCAGTGGAAGAATTTGTTTTCTCTCCTTGGAAATCAATTCTTAGCAAATGCCATTTATTTTGAATTTTATACGATATGTCTGGAGAACAGAAAATATCAATATGTCCATCAGAATAAAATTTAGTTCTCCTTAAGCATGACCAGTGTTTAATTTCTCTATTTATTATTCTTCTGAATATCGTCGTATCCCAAAGAGAGTCGATTTTAATCTTGGCATTACTAATTAAGTCTCTTAATTTGTAACTATCTCTAATTATTTTATATCTCTCGGGACTTATTTCCGACTTTAATCCTAAGCGAATTTTTAGAGAAATCATTCTTTTTGACCATTCTAAACCATTCTTATGATCCTCAAGCCGTTCCAGCATTACCTTTCTCGTAGAACGAATAATTAGGTCACTTAAAGAATGTTTAATCGCACTATGATTATTAATTTGGCTCCAGTTATTTTGACTTCTAGAATACCTCAACACATACTGGCGGGGGCAATTAATTAACGACTTACGTCTACTGATACTCCACATAGTTTGTAACTGATTCATAATCAAGGAATTAACATTAACCTAAGTCAATGTTATTACAATATTCCGAAGATAGAACTTGTAATTATTGCATTTACTGTTACCCAAATTGAAATCGGTACTAGGCACCATCCTACAAACTGGGTGAATGCTTCTGCACCATACCTTCCAAAGACTCGTGAGACTGGACCACCGATAGCAGCAAGTAATCGAAGAATTAAGATTGAAACTCCTCCAAGTATTATGTATACTGATAGATTTAGCAGGCCGCTGAATATCCCGCTAACTCCGCTTAACATAGGCGCACCCACACCTTGAGTAAACAATGCAGGGAATGCTAATATTCCGAACCAAGCGAACCAAATACCTAGTAGTACATCTCTTTCCATATCTTCCAAAGGTCTCCAGTTTTGGAATGATTTAGGGAATAGCCTATGTAGATATTTAGCGATTATTTCCGCTTCAAAGGGTTTACCTCTCTTTGCAGTTACAATACTCATTTCAACAAACCAAAGCATTAGGACAATATCAATCCAGAATAAAATATCACCGCCAATCGGAAGTAAGGTGGCGATTAATATTGGTAGATTCACAATAAGAATCCCTAATCCTGAGGCACCAATTATTGATGCCCACAAAGTTCCTGGAGGTAGTGGTTGTTCAGGAGCAGTCCAATCTTCTCTAGGCAATGCCAAAAATATCAAAAATAAACCTGGACCTAATAGCAAAGTGAAATACGAGGCTGAATTTTGACTTCCTCCTGACGATATATCTTCTACTGCTTCAATAATTTCCTTGGAAAATGCTACAGGTGCTTTACTATATGTTACGTGCATAGCAGGGTCTATCACTACAACAGAGTCAGAAACACCGTCTGGTAAACCGCTAGTAAATGCTTCATCTCTATCGATAAGTACTGGCCATGAAGAGTTAATCTGCTGTTTCATCTGGATTATGTCACTTTCTAAAGGATCCATCCCAGATAAAATATGTACGACTGCGATATCTTGTCCAAAGTGTTCAATCGTTAGATTAAATTGATTTGATTGGTCTATTAAATTCTCAGAAGCAGGAAGTCCAACTCCGATAACTATGGCATCTTTACCATCGATTAACTCTGAAATAGTGTAAACTTCTCCATTCTCATCATAAAGTTCAGTATTACTAACTCGGGTATTATCATCTATTGCTGCATCAGCACCGAGATTTGCTTGGTCAAAGATAGTTGGAAGGAAAAGCAACATTATGGCAACTAATGCTCCAATAATGGGTAAAGGCAACATCAAACCTTGGCTAAATATATTTCTTAAGAAAATTATTAGTGCCAAGAAACTAGATAATGTCAAAAATAGTTTAGCGCTCGCAAAGCCATCATTTTCTTCCTGAATTTGAATTTTTATTATTCCAAATGCATGACAATCACTATTGGAATCACCTGAAGTGGTAGTAACACAAAATTGTAAATTAGTTAGGCCAGGAGTCAATTCATTCTGACCTGACCATGTCCATATCGAACGATTATCGCCGGTTTCTCTAATGGTCATAGTTCTTCCAATTGAATTCTCCATCATTCCTTCAAGTGTGTATGGTGTTCTTTCATAATCCTCTAATGGACCCCAAATTTCCCATTTTATTTCTTTGACATCGTCTCCACCCCAAGGGAATAGTGGTTCAAATTCGATGTGAGCTCTTCTCGACTCATCGATTGTAATTTCGCCTTTGGGCTCATAGATTTCACCTTTGATAATAATTCCACCACTGTTCTGCTCTAAAGCACCCCATTGAACCCTTGCTCTGGCAGCACAGTTGTGTTGAACAGATACAGATAGTGAGAATACGTCACCTTCAGCCATTGTGAGATTAACCTCAATCATTTCCCCAGAGAAGTTCATCGCTTCATTAGAATTGACTTTGTCTACAACTTGAGTAATTACAGAATCATAGACTGGTACTCCTCCAGCATCAACTGAGTAGATTAGAGTAGTAGTGGCATCAGTTCCAGGAATTAGGTTGGAACCGGATTGCTGCCTTGTACATGTCTGTGGTCCAGCCCCTTGGTCTAGGTATACTGAAAAGAAAACACTCATATTTACTGTTGAACTAAATCCATTTTGAATAGGCTCGCTATTTAGATTTAGGATTTGTCCATTGAAACCATTTCCTATGCTTATTCCACCCGGTGCATTATCTGACTTTTGTCTCTGTAATACTGCGTCAGAAGATTCTAAACCTTCAACATACAATCTCTCTATAGGGTTTATTTCCCAATCAACATAACCCGCTTCATAGACTGCCTCCTCGAAGCTAGAAACAGAACTTGCCATACCCATACCAATCACTAGTGCTAGTAACAGTAGAGGTATGCTATGCTTGCGCATGAACTAACCAATAGGTTTTGGTTGAAGAACTCGCCGACGATTTGATGGCTAATTAAAAGAATCTAAGCCAAGCCCACATTAACATCATTCCCGATGTTATTGCTAGGGTATTAACTCCACCTTTGGTCAAATATCCACGGTTTTCAAAAACTGCACCTAACAGGCTGTCAACCTGACAACCAATCCATCCAATGATGCAAGTCAGAATGGATAGATATACTCCATCCATTATATTAGAATTAAAATTAGTGGCATACCAAGCGAAGAAAACCAATACACCAATTATTGCAGAACCAACTAGAGCAGCTTTTTGGCCAGTGGCAGAAAAACCTCCATTCAATCCAGCCTCACATGGCTTTAGAGTAGTAATCATTCTAACATTGTCATCAAGACATCCAATTTCGCTAGCAAAAGTATCAGCAGCAGCCACGGCAACAGCAGCGCTAAACATCCAAATTCCAAATTCCCAATCTTCTTGGAAAAAAGCCATTGCTGCTACTATGGCAGGTAATCCTCCATTGGCCAGAACATTTACCCAACCACGATGACCATCATCAGATTCACTCATGTTACGACTCTTTTTTTCTTCGAATCGCCATTTTGTTGCTTTGTGTGATGCTAGTAGAAATGCTAGTAAAATTAGTAACCATGTCCAATGCCCCATTCCTCCAACAACCAGTCCTATGAAAGCCGCAGCAGCAACTCCAGCGGAATCTAGCATATTGGCCTTTGAGGAGCCTATTATCAAACCTAGGATTATGACTACGGTGACAATTAGATTGCCCTCGTTGAATCCTCCAGTCAAGACGTCCATACTATTCCCAATATATGGTCGGAATTAAGCGTCTTAAAATGTCATACCCCCGATATATAGGGAATTAGTCGTTTTTCACATTATTGTTGAATTCCGTTCATTTATCGCATAAGGAATTAATCTTCTGAGAACACTCCATAGAATTATGATTAAAATAATTACCAAAGTCATCTCAATAAAAAAAGAAAATAATAACGACTCATTTACCAAAAGTTTACTGGTGACCCACATTGTACCATTCCACATTCCATGACAAAAAATAGCTATCAAAAGAGCACTTATAGGTGACTTAGTCATCCGAATTGCATTATTTTCCCCAGCACTTAGCCATTTTGGAATTACTGGTTCCACATTTACATTAGAACTAGAAATCGGGGCTCCAGTTTTCTTATCAAACAATATCCATTGACTCTCATTATCGCTTTTATTAGTTTGCTGAACACCGTTTATAATGTCTTGATTTCTCTTTTTCTCTGTAATGTAGTGGCCAATCGCAAATCCAGTAATAGCAGTCCAAGTTGCATGACCAGGTATTGAACCAATCGCTCTTAGAACAGTGGTTAAAACGAAACTGATGGCAGCTCCTTCACCAACTACTATTGAACTCAATATGTAAATCATATTCTCAAGAAGTGCAAAGCCCAATCCAACAGAAAACCCAATTTGAAAACCCCTCTTTGGGGAATCGATAAATCTTGCAAGGAAAAGTATCGCAGCGGCTTTACTCAGTTCCTCTCCAATGGGAGCTGATAGAAATAGAATCATTCCATATCCGAGACTTTGTACTCCGTCCATACTGATTCCCAGAAAACTGATAATAATTGGTGAAATGATTGAATTTATGATTAGAGCGGGAAATGTCGATAGCATACCTGCAATTAACATCCATTCACCTTGTCTCTTAGTTGTCTTGAGACCAAAATACTCGTTTGATGTTGCCCACCATGCAAATACGGGTGTTGAGAATCCGATCAGCCAAGCGGGAATGGCTATCAAGACAAATAGTAAGATTGAGAATATTGAAGAATTAAATAATAATGGTAACATACATAATGTTGAGATAATAGTTCCTAAAATGAAAATAATCCATAAATGTTTGAGAGGTGGTACTTCTAACGGACCAGTATTGTGGACAAGGTGATGTTGAATAGAGGTTTGAGATGGTGTTTGAATCAAAGTTGCAGGTGCAATTAGGTGTGCAGTTGAACCAACTTCTACATTCTCGACTCTAACGATATGTGCTAATTTTGGTCGTCTCAGAATAATGAAAAGTAAAAGGAAAGGCGTCGAGCAAACCGCGCCTAGAATCACCTGAAACGGGTCACTAGGACCTAATGTTCCATTAAAGTCGGAATCTATAAGTCCAGATACAGATAAAACTGCAATCTGTACCAAGAAGAATACAATAATTACCAAACCCAACATTGAACTTACAGTTTTCCAGCGAGATGAAGTTTGAGATAAGTACAAGTTGTTGGGCGCAGGAGAAAGTGGAGTTTTAGCCAATCCCTGCATGAACCTCGTAAGTGGTTCAAGCCTTCAAACCAACTGTATTACGGTAAAATGAAATCAATTTTGTCCCGCTCAGTTCGCCCATCACTCGTCACTGAAAAAACAGCATTCGGCTAAAGCAGTCATCACAGCGGGATTGACCCTAGTAGCCTTAAGACATCAAGGCATCGTATGAATAGAAAAACATGTCTTTTTATTTGGTTAGTAAAAGTCGTCGGATATGGGAGTAATGCAATATCTATTCGCTCCAAGACTCGATCATAGGGGTTGGTCTACACCCAGTGAAGCCTCTAGGCTATATTTTGTTTTGATAATGATTGTTACAATATTCTATTCTTGGCAACTTTCTAAATCAAATATTATAGTTTTTCTTTGCCTAGTAATGTTAATCTCCACACCACTTCTATCACTTGGGTGGTGGCTAATCTCAATAGTTGGTAAAGAAATGACTCCTAGGCCATTAGTAGACTCCGTAAATCGAGTCGACAAAAGTAAGAAATTACCTATTCATTCGTTTAGGAAACCATAAGTCCACTCATGTGGTGGTGCAAAAGTCTCCTTGATAGAACGAGGACTTACCCATCTTAGTAAGTTAAGGGGTGAGCCAGCCTTATCATTAGTTCCACTACCTCTCGCTCCTCCGAATGGTTGTTGGCCAACAACAGCCCCAGTCGGCTTATCATTGATGTAAAAGTTACCACAAGAATATTTCAGAGCTTTCTTAGCGGTTTCAATATCTTCTCTATTTGCGGCAAAAATAGAACCTGTTAGTGCGTATTCTGATGTGTTATCACAGGTTTTTAGAACCTCCTCGAATTCTTGGTCAGGATATACGTGAATTGATAGAACAGGCCCGAATATTTCCTCACTCATCGATTCATAATTGGGGTCAGAACAAACTATTGTTGTAGGATGAATGAAATAGCCTTTAGAATCATCATAACTTCCACCTGTGACTATTTCACAACCAGAATCTTTCTTTGCTCTGTCGATGTACCCAGTGATATTATCGAATGATTTTTTATCGATAACTGCAGACATGAAGTTTGAGAAATCCTTTGGGTCACCGATTGTAATTTTAGAGACTTCAGAACAATATTCTTCCTTGATGTTATCCCATACTGATTTAGGGATATATGCTCTACTGGCAGCACTACATTTCTGACCTTGGAACTCGAAAGACCCTCTTAATAGGGCTACAATCAGTGCCTTTTGGTCACAGTTTGGATGAGCAACAATGAAATCTTTCCCTCCAGTCTCTCCAACGATTCGAGGGTATGAACGCATATTTGGAAGATTCTCTGCAACATCTTTCCACATTTTTCTAAAAACTGAAGTTGAGCCAGTAAAGTGAATACCTGCTAACATAGGGTGTGATAAGCAAATATCGCCAACCATACTAGCTTTTCCTGGGATGAAGTTGATTACACCATCAGGTAATCCAGCATCCATCATTAAGCGCATGAGGTAGTAATTTGAGAGATAGGAATTCCTACTTGGTTTCCATACTCCTGTATTACCCATTATTGCAGCGGAAGAAGGTAAGTTAGCAGCAATACTACTGAAATTAAATGGTGTTACAGAGAAAACAAAACCTTCCAATGGTCTTACTTCACTTGAATTCCACATACTAGAAGTAGAAACAGGTGGTTGTAGGTCTTCATATATCTGACGTGCATAATCAGCATTAAATCTCCAGAAGTCAATAAGTTCACAAGCCGAATCAATTTCTGCTTGATGGCATGTTTTTGATTGATTTATCATTGTACTAGCATTGATCTTAGCTCTATATTCCCCCTTTAATAGTTCACTTGCTTTCAAGAAAATAGCAGCTCTTGCTTCCCAAGGCATACTTGACCATGCTTCATGTGCATCCAAGGCCGCCTTAATTGCATCCTTGACATCGTTTTCTCCAGCCAAGTGAACTCTTGCAATAACATGGCTATGATTGTGGGGCATAACTTGTTCAATAACATTATTTGTATAGACTTCGACACCGTTGATAATACAAGGTATTTCTATAACTTCACCTGATTGACGAGTTAATTCTTCTTTCAATGAAATTCGTTCTGGACTTCCTGGAAGGTAACCAAGAATTGGTTCATTAACAGGGGTCGGAGGGCGCGGTATACTATTGACCATGTACAGGGGTGTAGAAGGAACTTCTTCAATATCTCGCTAGTATAGGTGAGACAACTTCTGACGTAACTTGGACAGTTTAGGACCAACAACTGCCATGCAGTAGCCCTGAGTCGGGTTTCTTGCATAGTAGTCATGATGGTATTTTTCAGCAATTGTAAAATTTATTGGTTGTTCGATTATTGTGACTATTTCGTCATCAAAATATTGTTCCATTTTTTCAATCATCATTTTGGCAACCTCGGCTTGTCCATCCTCTACAGGCATGATGCAACTACGATATTGAGTTCCAACATCATTGCCTTGTCGATTAAGTTGCGTTGGGTCATGGACCGTGAAGAAAACTTCCAAAATAGTTTCAAAAGAGATTATATTTGGGTCATAAACGAGTTCAACTATCTCTGCATGACCCGTTCTCCCGGCACAGACTGAATTGTAATTTGGATTTTTATCAGGTCCTCCAGCATATGCTGGCAATGCAGAATCAATCCCTCTCATTTCCTTGAAGGCTCCTTCTGTACACCAAAAACATCCTCCACCAAGTAGCGCTCTAGCCATAATCCTAGGTGATATTGCCGACTTATCAATTGTTGCACAGGTGCATAGCAAGATACTTACTTTCAAATTATGAGAAATACATTCATTGATAAACTATATTTCACGGCCGGTGGGTATGGAGTCGGTCACAGACCCTCAAATGCTCAAGGACCGTGCCTTTTACCGTCTTGGAGAATTTACTTTTGATAATCGGAAAAAAGTATTAGTTTTTGGATTACTCTCATGTTTATTAATGACTTCATTGATGGCAATAGGTCCAGATTGGGCAGACTCATGGGGTGAAGGAGAACTTGAGTCGGTCAGTGCTATAGATACAAAGAACGACGCATTTACTCAAATTAATACCAGCTCACAAGGCTTCACTTTGTTGGTATTTCACCCAACATTAGACGACAGTTCAGATATTTGGCAAAAGTCAGTTATTGAGGCTCTAAAAGAATTTAATGACAGCAAAGATGTCTCAATACAATACTCATGGGAAATTGTTGGGGATGAGAGAGAGAAGTATATCTTTCAAAATGATTCTGGAACATGGGCTAGAAATGTTTTAACTTTTGATTTAGAGCGTAAGGAAGCAAAAGTACTCTACTCAGAACACAAAGATACTGTTTCCATGGATGGCGATTTTGAAACATGGAGAACAGACCAGACCGCTATTGAATTTACCTTCGATGACCGTATCAAGAAAGACTTAGTCAAAGCAGAATTGATTTCCGGACCCCTCTCATTGATCATCCTTGGTATTGTATTTGGAACTTTACTCGCAGCATTATTGCCTGTTGGCATTGGTGTCTTAACCGTCATGGCAGCAGTAGGAATGACTATATTTTTGTCAAATATAACCACTGTTGATGTTTATTCAGTCAATATTATTTCCTTGATAGGAATAGGAATCTCAATTGATTATTCACTATTTTTAGTTAATAGATTCAGAGAAGAGTTAGGTCGCGGTCGAGATTTAAGAACAGCAACTGCAATGAGTGTTGCTACTGCTGGGAAAGCGGTTTTCTTCAGCGGAGTAACAGTTGCTATTGGTTTGATGGGATTATTATTCTTTGAAAATACTAACCTCCCTAGTTTAGGAATTGGTGGAACTTTAGCAGTCTCTATTGGAATGATTTACTCATTAATCGTATTACCCGCAGTATTAGCCATGTTAGGTGATAGGATAAATACTGGACGTAAATTACCCTTTTCTTTCAGTATCAAAAATGAGGATGGTGAAGGAGTATGGTCAAAAATAGCTAAGACTGTAATGAAGCATCCTTGGGCAGTGCTCATTCCTACTTTAATAATTCTTTTAGGGGCTGGAATGCCATTCTTACAAGCAGAATATTCCCTCGCCTCTAGAGATGCTTTACCTCCCGAAGATGAGTCTAGAGTTGGACTAGAAACTATCGACAGTATATGGACGCAGAGTGCGACAAACTCTGCATTGATAGTAATTGATTTTGATGGAGAAGACCCACTAAGCGAAAATAATATTAGATTATTACACCGCTGGATGGTCTCTAATATCGAGGATAAACGGGTGATAAATGGATTTGGGTACGCACTACCAAACGTGTCGATGAGTGAATCAGAAGTAGTAAACTTCTGGCTGGCCCCTAATCAGAGTTTGGATGATACAACAATACAATTACGTGAATATCTTAGACAACAATTTATCTCACAAAATGTCACTTACTTGGTTTACTCTCTAGATGGCCCCATTACAGGTTCAGATAGTAGAGAGTTTGTATCGAGCATTAGAGATACTCGCTCTGATTTATTGGATGAACTAACGATGGGTGATTCAGGTAGTTTAGAAGTTGCTGGATTTGCAGCTTTAAGTCTCGACACCTTAGACGCAATTACAGATAATTTGCCAATTGCAATTATATTTATTTTCACTGCGACAATAATACTAATATTCATCCAAGTTAGAAGTGTAGTAATTCCATTTAAGGCAATAGTGATGAATATTCTTTCGATATCTGCATCATTTGGTATGCTAGTTGTTGTATTTCAATGGGGCTATGGTTCAGAACTTCTAAACTTCACTCCCCAGCCGATAGAAGCTACAACTCCAGTCATAATTTTCTGTATAGTATTTGGACTTTCAATGGATTATGAAGTTCTAATGCTTTCTAGGATTCATGAGGAATGGGAAAGGACTGGAGATAATTCATTGGCAGTAGCTAATGGCTTACAGAGAACTGGAAGACTTATCACAGGTGCAGCAGCAGTAATGGTAGTTGTCTTTAGTGCATTTGGTCTTTCATCTGTGATTATCCTCAAGCAAATCGGATTTGGATTAGCACTTGCAATTTTACTTGATGCTACGATTGTTAGGGCCCTAGTTGTACCTGCTACAATGAGACTTATGGGTAAAGCAAATTGGTGGTCACCAAAATGGATGGACCGATTATTTCCAGTAAAGAAACCAGTGCAGTTAATAGAGGAAAATGAAGACTAATCATTCTTCGTAAAGGTCCCAATCATTTGATTCAGAACCTCTCCAATACCATATTTCGCTCGCTTCGGGATGTTCAATCCACTCATAACCATCACTATCGATTTCTCCAACCAGTTCATTACCAGGCGGTAAATTATCAACGAGATGTTGAGTCTCACTAATCATAGGTGCAATTCCAGCAAGGCTCAGAGCATCATCGGATATATCTTCAAAGAACTCGTCTTGATCTTCAAATGTCTTAGTCTGTTGTTTTGGCATAATGGCATCCTTTCTTTTCATTCGGAAAACAAAGACTGTACCAATTATTGAAATAATGATAATTGCGATTAAAGAGAACGAAGTACCAGAACCTAACCAAGATGCTGATGGGAATAAGTCAGTGTTATCACCTACTCCATCTCCATCAGAATCAACAGTTTCTGTTTTGTCATTAGGGAAATCATCTTCATTATTTCCAACTCCATCCCCATCGGAATCAAATGATTCATCCGGATTTAGTGGAAACATATCCTGAGAATCAATGACTCCGTCTGAATCATCATCATAATCTTCTAAGGAATCTTGGCAACCATCATTATCAAAATCGGTTTTCAGAGTTGAAACCCATCCGAGGTCTCCAGTTGGGCATTGGTCTTTTTCATCTTTCATCCCATCATTATCATCATCATCATCTTCAAATTCATCGTTACAACCATCGCTGTCATGGTCTGTTGAATAATCCGAAACCCAATTCATCGACATTATAGTTTCACTATTTTGACAAATATCCGAATTATCTTTAATCATGTCATCATCATCATCATCATCTTCAGAATTATCTTGACAGCCATCACGGTCATAATCATTTTCCGGATTGGAAATCCAACCTAAATCACCAGTCGGACAACGGTCATTAGTATCACTTATGCCATCATTATCATCATCTAAGTCTTCAGAACTATCTTTACATCCATCATTATCATAGTCGCTATTTTGAAAAGAGATCCATCCCAATTCACCTACAGGACATGAATCAGATAAATCAGGTTTCATGTCGTCGTCATCATCTTCATCTTCAGATGAATCATGACATCCATCACTGTCATAGTCATTTGAAAGGGATGAAGACCAATTTATTACTCCTCTTTTACAATCATCATTTAGGTCAATCATACCATCATTATCATCATCTAAATCTTCATCATTATCAAAACATCCATCCATGTCATGGTCTACAGAATTACTTTGACTCCACCCTAAAGTGCCTTCCTTACAATCATCATAGATGTCTAATGCCCCATCATTATCATCATCTAAATCCTCTGTTAATTCCCAAGTTAATGAGGAAATCGTCTCTTCTTGGTCAAAGCACCCATCTCCATCATAATCAGTATCTGAATTAGAATACCAATATGATAGACCAAACTGACATGCATCAATTATGTCGGCAACTCCATCACTATCATCATCTAAATCCTCAGTAGAATCTCTACAACCATCAAGGTCGTAATCAGTAGAGTAATTAGAAATCCAATTTGAATCACCTTTTTTACAATAATCACTCGGATTCAAAACACCATCATTATCATGGTCATTATCTTCTTGAGCATCTTTACATCCATCTCCATCATAATCATTTATTTCATTGGAAGTCCAACCTACTTCCCCTAACGGACATTGATCTAATAAGTCCTCAACTCCATCATTATCATCATCTAAGTCTTCAGTTGAGTCTCTACATCCATCAGAATCATAATCTGTTGAAGGTTTAGATTCCCATCCAAGGTTCCCTAGCATACAATCATCAATTGTATCTTCTTTGTTATCATTATCATCATCGAAATCTTCAGTTAAGTCTCTACACCCATCAGAATCATAGTCTGTCTGGATACTTGAAACCCAAGACATTTCTCCTGGATTACAATCATCATTATTATTGTAAACTCCGTCATTATCATCGTCCCAGTCTTCAATCCCATCTTTACAACCATCCATATCAAAGTCAAGTTGTGAACTTTGGGAATTCCAATTTAACTCACCTTTAGGGCATGAATCATCATCGTCATCTCTTTGGTCATTGTCATCATCCTCATCTTCTATAGAATCTTCACAACCATCTCCATCCCAATCGATATTCGGGTCTCCACTAGTCCAATTTAGTAAACCTTTGATACAATTATCATAATCATCGTAAACGCCATCATTATCATCGTCATAATCTTCTAAGAAATCTTGACAACCATCTTCATCATAATCAGTTATAGAATCACTATTCCAGCCCAAATCTGAATATGGGGCTTGGCATAAATCATCAATATCTAAAACGCCATCATTATCATCATCCAAATCTTCAGTGAAGTCTTGACATCCATCAGAATCATAATCTTCATAATAATTCCAACTAGACCAGTTTGTCTCACCTCTAGGGCATGAATCTAGGGAATCTTCCAAACCATCATTATCATCATCATCATCTTCCGTTGAATCTTTACATCCATCCCAATCTAAATCCAGTGAACTATTAGTTGAATTCCAATTAGTTTCTCCTAACGGGCATTGGTCGATATAGTCTTCAATTCCATCATTATCATCATCATAATCTTCTTCCAATAATAAATTAAATAGATGTGTGTCATAACTTGAACCATTAGTAGTAATATTGGTATTATTGAAGGTAACATATGTCGAAGTTGATGCCATTGCAATAGAAATTCGACCCGTATTATCAATATCAATTCCTGTGATTATATCATTATTATAAAATCCAAATTGTTGAGATACAAAACCTAAACTGCCGTTTACTTGGGATTTACCTTGATCGAATAAAAACAGACAATATGAATCGTAATCAGAATTAGATGTCGAATAAAGATTTAAGAAAGGAATACTACTAGTATTATTATCAACCAGTGATAGAATTGAATAAAAATTTCCACATAATGCGTATGCATGATCTGAATAGACCAAATCAGTGAATGCCGAAGCGTAATTATATGAACTATCCCACATTAAATACTCCCATTGTAAAGAATTACTAACACTATTTGGGACATAATTTATCTCTCCATAAAATGCTTTAAATCCATCATAAGTATATTCTCCTAGTGGAGTAATTATTCCCCAGTCTCCAAACTCTAATGTTGAAGAATTGAAGGTATCAGCTTCCATAGCACCTGCAACAGCAATATTAATATCCCCAGTTTGATTTTCAAATGCAAGAACAATTTGGTTTACCCATGCCTCTGCATATCCAGAATGCGCTTCAACAGAAATAGTGTCGATACAAACCCAATCATGAAATAAGGTGATTGAAACTATGGCATCGCTAGTCGCAGAGTTATTTTTACTAATTGAACATTGTACAATTCCATTCTTTTTGATATTCATTGTTGGCGTATCTTGGTAAGAAACTATCGACATATATCCTTGTTCTGTATTTGAAATCTTTCTAAAAATGCCTCCATCATTAGGTACTGGAGTCGGATTTTCTATGGATATAATATCTTGTCCCCATATCCCATTAGATGAAATATTGATGACAAAACCCTCAATTGAATTAAGAGCTAAAGTTTGAGTTCCAAATGTGAGGGTAGTTATTTCCATGTTGTAAATGGGAATAACGACGTTATTATTAGAACCAATAGCAATTCCTTGAGATGTCTGATTTCCAAAGTTCTCATTGTGTTCAATCCATTCTATATCACCTTGGCTTGAGATTTTCATCACATAAGGGTCCCAATAATTATTTGAATCTATTATGTTCCAGTTATTATTTGTAGTATACCAAGTTGTATTAGTCAATATATTACTCGTTAAGTAGATGGAATCATCATCTGCTAATACTATGTCAGTGTAGTCCTCATCAAAAGTATAAATCAGCCAATCAACATTCCCTGAACTATTAATCTTAGAAACAAAAGAATAGCCTAGACGATTTGGGTCAGTTGTAATATTATAATTTTGAAACTTTGAATAATTCCCTAGAGAATAGCCAGATACGATTTGATTATTGTTACTATCAAAAAGAACATCGGAAATAACATCGGTGCCATCTCCTTCTAAAAAGGCATTTGAAATGATCATCTCATGGTCATCACATCCATCAGAATCATGGTCATTCATCCCTAGTGAGTAACTATTTACTTGGCCTGGCGTACATTGGTCATCAATATCTAAAATCAAATCATTATCGTCATCCGTATCTGTCGAATCATCAATACCATCATTATCCCAATCAAATGCGTCGACAATAGGGGATAATGAAGTAAAAATAAACAAAAAAACTAATGTCATTGGTAATACTTTTGCATTGGTCATGAAAGACCCTATGATTTCAAATGTAAAACCTTTGCACCGTCGGAATTTTTTCATAATCTCTTTTAGATTAGAGTTGTTGCACCTCTCATGACAGACATAGTTTACAGTCAGACGGTAAATTTAGGTGGTCTGGAAGTGAATGGATTCCAGTACCACCAAGCGGAACTCAAACTCTTAATATGCAAGATTCAGTTGTAGGTGGAGATGTAGTTCATAATACAGTCATAAACAATGATGTTGATACTGTTACTAGCGCTGTTATTAGTGCATTAGAGCGATTAGGGATAGTCAATAATTCGGATAACAATCAACAGATTGAAGAATTGATTCAATTACCAATATCTCCTGATTTGGAATTAGAGATGCATGTTGAATACTTTAGTCCAACCAATAAATGTTGGCTAGATAGGTGTACAGTCATCAAAGTCAATGATGATGGCAGTTATGATGTGGATGTACCCAAAAGTTCGGATATTGAAACCAAATATGGTTTAGTTATTGGTTCTAACCCTGGCAATATTCGTCGAGCAGATGATGCTTTAGAACTAGGGGATAGAGTACTTGTTAATTGGAAAAATTATGGTACATTTTTCCCTGGAAAAATTGCTGAAATTCAACCCGATTCAAAAGCAGCGCAAGAATATGTTAAACATATATCCACTGAAGAACAAGAATTAATCGAGGCATTCATGGTTTTTGATAAAGATAATAGTGGAACAATCAATTCCCAAGAATTATTTTAAATATTAACTGAAATAGGAGATCCTCTCCAAATTAATGAAGTTGTAGAGATGTTCGAAGAAATGGGAATTCCCCCAAACTCTGAGATAAATTACAAAGATCTTGCAAAGATAATGGTGGAGCTATTTGAATCAAAGAAGGAAGTAATAATCAAGGATGCTGAAATCGATAATGGTATACTACGTGGATTTGTTTACGGACATTCAAAACTTGGCGATACTAATGTTCGTTCCTCATCAATAGAAAAAGTAACCTTCGATGACAGGGCCACAGCAAGAGTGGAAACCAAAAATACAGTATATGTGGTTGGACCAACCGGTTGGAAAGTTAGGCCAGACGACCATCCTTTCAATGAGTCATCTTTTTGATAAGTTCAACAAGTCAAGTTGAATGGAACGGTGGTTAGCGGGACGCACTGATGAGAGAAATCAACGGTGATGAATATTTTATTCATTATATTGGATTTGATTCTAGTTGGGATGAATTAGTAGATGATTCTAAGATAAAGACTCCTTAAAATAAACAGAGGTTTATGTCTACTAGTAAATATTTTTAGATATGAGCAAGTCGATAGACTCGGTGAATTGGTTCTTTGTTCCGTATGACCAGCTCAATCATGATATTTTTCCTTGGGCAGATTCCAATAGGGACAATAATGGTCTAATTTTTATTGAATCTTCCAAAAAAGGCAATTCAAAAAACTTTCATAAACAAAAACTGGCTTTATTACTATCAAATATGAGACACTTTTCAAAAGAGGCCGAATCTTTAGGCCATCCAATAATTTACAAGAGTACAACACTAGGCTACAGTGAAGTTTTGGAGGACTTGTACGAACAAATTGGCTCGATAAAAGTTGTCAAACCAGCAGAAAGGGAATTAAGATTTGAATTAGAACCTTTAGGGAAGGCTGGTAAAATTCAGTTCTTGGAACATGATGGCTGGCTGACAAAAAGAAGTTGGTTCTTAGAAAGTGTTGGTGATAAACCACCATTTAGAATGGACCGTTTTTATCAAAGAGTAAGAAAAGAAACAGGTATCTTGATGGAGCAAGGAAAACCAACAGGAGGTAAGTATAGTTTTGATTCAGAAAATAGATTTCCTTGGAAAGGAGACCCTGAAACCCAAAAAGAATTAGAATTTGAAGTCGATGAAATCGATAATGAAGTAATGGATTTAGTGAATGAAAAGTTTTCTTCACATCCTGGTAAATGTGATCTTTCTAAAGTTCCAACGACCTTAGAACAAAATATTGACAGTCTAAACTGGGCCTTAGGAAATTTGCCCCATTTCGGGCGATATGAAGATGCAATGAGTACGAAAAGTCGTTATTTATTTCACTCTAAATTGGCTACTTCGATAAATTTACATAGATTATCTCCAAGAGAAGTAATCGACTCTGCATTGAGTGCTCAAGCACCTTTGAACAGTCTTGAGGGGTTCTTTAGACAGATGATTTGGCGAGAATATGTCAGACATATACATGAAGTAACAGACGGCTTTAGAGCATTGGAAGTATTTGACAAAGATTCAGGCGAGCCCAATTTCTTGAATCAAAATAACCCCTTACCTGAAACTTACTGGGGTAAAAAAAGTGGTTTTAACTGCCTTGATGACGTTGTTGAATCAGTTATGGACGAAGGATGGACACATCATATTCCAAGACTCATGATATTGAGTAATTTTGCTAATTTATTGGACATCAATCCTAGAGAACTGACCACTTGGTTTCATGAAGCCTTTATCGATGCCTATGACTGGGTGGTTGAGCCAAACGTTCTGGGAATGGGGACTTATTCATTAGGAGATGCAATGATGACTAAGCCGTATATATCAGGAACTCCTTACATAAATAAGATGTCAGATTACTGTAAAACATGTAAATTCGACCCAAAGAAAAATTGTATGGTTTCCAATCTTTATTGGGCCTTTATAGAGCGGCATAAAAGTGCATTTGAAGGTAATATTAGAATGGCAATGCCTCTTAGAAGTTTAGCAAAAAGAAGTGATGAAAAGAAAGAGCAAGATAAATTATCTTTCGAGTATATATTGTCAACCCTTTCAAGAGATGATGAAGTGATGATTCAATCCTAACAATAGTCAAAAACCATGAGTATTCAGCGAGTAACATGAAAGCCACTGATTCAATAGTATTCCCAAGAATTGGCTTGAAGTCTATCAATAGAACTTTGCTTGCAGCAATGACTAATAAACAAAGTAATCTCGATGGCACTTTGTCAGATGAAGAGATAAAATGGTTGGTAAGACGAGCCAAAGGTGGATTTGGAATAACTACGACAGCAGCCGCAAATGTAACTGAAACTGGGCGTGGTTGGGATGGAGAAATGGGGGTCTGGGGAGACCATCAATTGCCAGGATTAACCAAAATGGCAACCCAACTTAATCAAACAGATACTATCAGTCTAGTACAATTATTTCATGGAGGAATGCGAGCACCCGAGTCGCTGAACGGCGTTCAACCGATTTCAGCAAGCAAGAATACAGAAGCTGGAATGGATGGAAAGTATACCCGAGAGATGTCTGATGAAGAAATAAATTCTATGATTGAATCCTTTACACAGGCCGCATTAAGGTGTGAAAAAGCAGGATTTCATGGTGTTGAACTACATGGTGCGCATTCATATCTGATTTGTCAATTTCTAGGTAGTATCACCAATCGCAGAGAAGATGATTGGGGCGGAGATATTTATTCCAGAAGCAGATTTCTTAGAAAAGTAATCGAATCGATCAGAAGAGTTACCAATCCAAATTTTCTAATCGCAGTACGTATTTCCCCGATAATCGAGAAGGTTGGTCTTTATCTCGAAGATAGTCTCCAGTTAGCAAATATTCTTTGTGATATGCAAATTGATATGTTACATATTTCCTGCTGGGATGTATTTCAACCTGTAGAGGGTGAAGAAACCGGTCCAAGTTTGACAAAGAGGTTTAGTAAAATAGTTCCAAAAACTATTCCATTAATTTCTACTGGAGCAGTTTGGACTTCACAGGATGCTCAGTGGTTGATAGATGAAGGTGCAGATATCATTGGTGTTGCAAGAGTTGGAATTGGACATCCAGACTGGCCACAACATCTGAGTGACCCCGACTATCAACCGGAAAAACCACCTTTCACTGTTAAACATCTTGAAAATGTAGACTTGAGTCCAGTATTCATAGAATATATGAAAAGATGGAAAAACTTTGTTGTCTAGAAAAGAGACATTAATTTAGAAGTTTTATAATATGAGTTTTCAATAGTAATCGATTTTCAGTGTAATTAAAGTCAAAGTTTTTATTTTGAATATTATCGAAAAACATCCAAGTTCATAAGGGGTGACTGTTCCCACACGTTAGAGGGAATATTATGTCAAATTTAGGGCAGCCTAATATTGATTTGACTAGATTGTCAAGTAATTCTCATACCGTCAATGGTAAATCATTGAGTTCTGATGATATGATAAATAGTGTCAGTATGATTTCGATGAAAATTAATTCATCAAATATTGATTATGTTAAGAAATTTACATCAGAGGGCTTATCCAAAGAATCCAGAATAAAGCTCATTGGCCAAATTAAGAATAAACTTGGATGTGATATTTTTGAATTCTCTACTTGTAATCGTATTCTATATGTTGGTTTTGGAACGAACTGTGATGAATTAGAGCGCTGTGTTCTTAGCATTTTCAATCAAAAAGAGGCTCTTTTTGACAAATATAGTGGCATAGAGGTTTGGAGGCATCTTGTGAAAGTGTGCAGTGGTCTTGACTCATTTATCATTGGTGAGTTACAGGTAATGTCACAATTCAGAGGTTCGATATCTCTTCATAGAGAAAATAATCTAATAGATGAAATGAATTCTTCCTTTTTCAGCCATATTATTTCAGCAAATAGGCTATTAAGGAAAGAATTTGGTTTTAATCAAACTACAGAATCTATGTTAAATTTGGCATCTAATGCGATTGAAGAAGTATTATCACTAGAAGAAAATCCATTATGTGTGGTTCTTGGTTTTGGAGAAATGGGGCGTAAAGCAGTAGATGTACTACTCTCACAGGGGCAAGAAAAGGTAGTTGTATTTTCTAGAAATCCTGAAAAGTCATCACAAAGAGATTTACAATTATCTTCAAGAATCACTATATTATCCTTTGACCAATGGAGTCTTGAACAAATCAAACCATCGTTAATAATCTCGACAGTAAGAAACATTGAACCAACTTTTAATTCTAGTAATATAATCCCAAATAAAAACCCTGTGAAAATAATGGATTTCTCATGGCCACCATCTATTGATTCAACTGGGATTTCCGAAGGTCAAGAGTTGCTTGGAATGGAATATTGGATTAAAGTAGCCCATAAACTCGGAGTTGAATGGGACTATGAAAGTACAATCGAGAAAAGTGAAGTTTTGATTTCTAATATTGAAAATAAGTTTATGTCAGCTCTCTCTGATAGAAATCAAGGTATGTTTAGGGCATTTATTTACAAGACACTTGAACAACTATCAAGCCAATGGTCTGATAACAGAAATTCTGGTGAAGAAAATTTGCAATTAGGAGCATTTTCTAGAGAGATTGCTACTTGGATATGTAATCGAGAAGGACCTTTTTCTTCAAATGAACTTAATGAAATGATTCTTTCTACTGAAAGGAAACTGAATCCAAGTCTTCTTAAGATAGTGGCTAGTGATGTGACTGAAAAGATAATTCACATTAATGCGAAGTCAAATCTTACGGAGGCTGCACTTTGAAACTGATTAGAATAGGAACTCGAACCTCTAATCTTGCAATGTGGCAGGCCAATAAAGTCAGAGAAGGCCTAGAAGAAAAAGGATTTGATACTGAGATTGTAGGGATTTCTTCAATGGGTGATAAATCTCTAGGCGGAGATTTATCTTCTTCAGTAGGTCAGTTTATTCATGCAGTAGATTCAGAATTACTGAATAATAATATAGATATAGCAGTCCATTCAAGTAAAGATGTACCAGTAGAAATCAATAAGCAAATTTCTAATTTAGCATATTTAGAACGTGGATGTACAAGTGACCTTCTGATTTTCCCGACCAAGGAGGGATATGGTAATCTTGGAGATTTATTTAGTATGGATTTAGATTATTCTCTAGATCAAGTATTGAGCGTGATTCCTAAATCAGGTATGATTGGTACAGTTTCAGGTAGAAGGCAATCATTTGTTTTAGCGCGACGTCCAGACATTATTCCAATAGCGGTTAGGGGTCAAGTTGAGACAAGATTAAAGAGATTAAAAGAGGGGCGTATTGATGCGATAATACTCGCCGAAATTGGTTTGAAAAGGTTGTATGAAATCAACGCTCTAGAACCTTGGATTCTTAAATTTAGTGCAGTTCGAATATGTGAAAAAGAATGGCCTACAGCACCTGGTCAGGGTTCGATATCAGTTCACTGTAGAACAGAAGATATTGATTTATTTCAAGAGTATAGAGATATTTTGAATCATCCTGAATCAGAACGCGAAATAGTCCAAGAGCGTGAAATATTATCTTCTTTAGGCGGTGGTTGCTTATACCCAGCGGGAATAAAAGTGATTGGTGAAAAAGTAACATTACAAGTATCTCCTATGAACTGGAAGCAGATTTTTTGTAAAGGATTGAATTTTGGTAGTACAAGGTATAATGGTCTGATTTCAGAATTAAAAATTGAATTACCAAAACAAGAAATTACCAAATCATATAATAATAATAAAGGGCCAAAACTAATTTCAACTTTGAATTCCGATAGGTTGGCTACAATACTACAAAATGATGGAATTGATATTTTGAATCAACCAGTAATTGAATTGAATTCTATTTCTGATAATTGGCCTTCTAATTTCTTAGATGATGATATTCCAAGGTCTGAGTGGCCTTATTTGGTTTTGACTTCTCCCTTTGCAGCTAAATGTGCAATCGAAGTCGCAGCCAAAAATGACGACTTTAATCGCATTCAATGGTTAGCTATTGGTGAGGGGACTGCAAGGGCATGTTTTATGCGAGGAGTAACTGTTTCAATCTGTGCAAAGTCTAGAAATTCCAGTGAATTAACAGACTTTATCGAAAGAAAGGTTTCAAAGGATACAAGTCTAATGATTCCCCGCTCTAATGTCGCTTCTAAAAAATTCATCAATGGCTTGAAAGATTTAGGTTTTGAAGTTAATTCATGGATTGGTTATGAGAATAAATCGATAACTATAAATTCTATAGAAATGGATGCTGATGACGTACTGCTTCTATCATCACCATCCTCGGCTAGGTCATGGGTAGAAAATGCATTACCCATACCTAAAAATATACTGTGTATGGGCAAAGCATCACAAGAGGAGATAGATTCGCTGGATTATTTTTCAAAATCAACAGTGGAAATTTTACAAGGACCTACAGCAGAATTTGTTTCTAAATGGTGGAAAAAAAACAGAGAGGTGATTGATTGAATATTAGGCCTAGAATTAACCGCTGGACTAAAGCAAGAAGAGACTTAAATTTTGATTTGAGTATCAAATCATCTCTGGTTCAACCTCATTTTGTCGTAAGCGGAGAAGGTATCGATGAAACAATTTCTAGTATGCCTGGAATTAATCGACAATCAGTAGATAAATTATTAGATACAATTTCTAAAGATATGGAGTTAGGGATAAAATCGCATATGCTTTTCCCTGTACTAGATTTAGAGGATAAGGATTCGTATGCTAGTAAAGCATCTAACATGGATATGCCCTTACAAAGAGCAGTAAAACAGTTGAAATCTTTGTATGGTGGTGATATCGTATTACTTACTGATGTTTGCCTTTGTACAGCAACAGATCATGGGCATTGTGGAATTATTCATAATGATGAAATCGATAACGAAATGTCTGTTAGTGAACTTTGTAATATCGCTTTATCTCATGCTAAGGCTGGGGCAGATTATATTTCGGCTTCCGATATGATGGATGGAAGAATAAATGCCATCAGAGAGGTTCTCGAATCTGAAGGATATGTTAGTACAGGTATTCTGGCTTATTCTGTTAAGTATGCTTCTTCGTTTTATGGGCCGTTTAGGGATGCAGCATGTTCTGCCCCTTCTTTTGGAGACAGAGGTAGCCACCAAATGGATATCAGGTCGGGATATTCTGAAGCTATTTTAGAAGCAGTCACCGATGAAGGTGAAGGGGCTGATATAATTATGATCAAACCAGCCATGACTTATTTGGATGTAGTACGGCAAGTTTCCGACGTAGTTTCTAGACCAGTGGCAGTTTTCAATGTTAGTGGTGAATATTCTATGGTATTATCTTCATCTCCAGATGAAGATTCAAGAAAGCAAATGGTCCGTGAAGTTTTACATTCCTTCAAAAGAGCCGGCGCCGACGTAATTGTGAGTTACCATACTCGCGAGGCTGTCTCAAGAGATTGGCTTGATTGAGGTGAACATATGCAAAGAGACAAATCCGATTCTTTTCACAAGGAAGCACTAAATCATCTAGTTGGTGGGGTGAATTCACCAGTTAGGGCATTTAAATCCGTACATGGTAACCCAATTTACTTTGAAAAAGCATCTGGTGCAATTGTTACAGATGTGGATGGAAATAACTTAGTTGATTTTGTCCAATCTTGGGGTCCTCTAGTTCATGGTCACTCGCATCCTGAGATTCTCAAGACGGTTTATGAAAAAATGCAAAATGGCACCTCCTTTGGAGCGCCCCATATTGGCGAAATCGAACTTGCTAAACGAGTTAAACAAAGGTTTCCTCATATGGACAAAGTTAGATTTGTATCCTCTGGAACAGAGGCTGTTATGAGTGCAGTTAGACTTGCTAGAGGCTACACAGGACGAGACTTCTTGGTGAAATTCGAAGGTTGTTACCATGGACATGTAGATTCATTGATGGTTAATGCAGGTAGTGGTTTAGCAACATTTGGTATTGCTAGTAGCCCAGGAATACCTAAGGATACTGTAGCAACAACTTTAGTAGCCCCATTAGATGATATTGAAGCAGTTGAATACTTATTTGAGCAACATGGCAATGAGATAGCAGCAGTCGTAATAGAACCTCTACCTGCTAATAATGGTTTACTGGTTCAAAGTCAAGAGTTTTTATCAAGATTAAGGTCACTATGCGATGAGTATGGGTCTCTTCTAATTTTTGATGAAGTAATTAGTGGCTTTCGATTCAAAGGAGGAAGTTATGGCGATATTTCAGGTATAATCCCAGATATAACTGCTCTTGGAAAAGTGATAGGTGGTGGGTTACCTGTAGGTGCTTATGGTGCAAGAAGCGAAATAATGGAACGACTATCTCCCTTGGGACCAGTATACCAAGCAGGTACTCTTTCAGGTAATCCCTTAGCAATGGCTGCTGGTATTAAGACACTGGATTTACTAGATGAAGACGCTTATGATAGACTTGAGGAATTAGGAACACTATTACAAGAATCTGTTGAACCTATTCTAGAGAAGCATGGATTTCCAATGAGGTTAGTTAGGATGGGTAGTCTGTTTTGGTTTTCTCCAGGAAGTATTCACCCTCCGTCAAGAGCAGATTTAATTCCTTCAAATGCAGGAAAGTTATACTCAGATTTGCATAAAGCACTACTTGAGAAAGGATACATGTTAGCCCCTTCTGCATATGAGATTGGATTTATTGCAACAGTACATGAGGAAAAACATATTTTAGGTATGGTCGAAGCATTAGACGAAGCACTTGAGCAATTGGAGTGGTAATTATGAATGGTAAAGAGAGAATTATATCAGCTTTAAATCTAAAACCCGTCGATAGGACTCCTGTTTGGTTTATGAGACAAGCAGGAAGGCATCTGCCGGAATATCGTAAGATTGCCGCTGAACATTCCTTTTGGGAGCGTTGTATGGATCTCGACATGTGTACAAAGATTACTTTACAACCTATTGAAAGATACAAGGAAATCGATGCTGCGATTATTTTTAGTGATATCTTAACACCTTTACCTAGTTTAGGTTATGATGTTGAATATGGTGGCGGGATTAGAATTAGTGATTTCGAACTTTCTGATGTTGATGACTGGACTGACTTCAGTGCTAGAAAACACGCTCCATGGGCTGCAGATGGATTGAAATCCGTAGGCGAAGAAGTAGGTGATTCAATCGCAAGACTAGGTTTTGTCGGTTCACCTTGGACTATCTGCATGTACTTACTTTCAGGAGGAACAGGCGACAAAGATTTTCACAATGCAAGGGCTAAAATTTATTCAAATCCAATTGAAGCCCAAAATATGTTACAAAAAATGGGAGAGATAGTAGGTGATTTATTGGCAGATCAAGTTTTGCATGGGGGCGCTGATGGTGTTCAATTATTCGATACATGGGCTGGTTTATTATCACCCGAGACATACCGTAAATTCGCTATGCCTGCAACTCAAAAGACCATTGAAGTGTTTCGAGAAAAAGTTGGTGATGATGTACCTTTAATTCATTATGCAAAAGGTTCAGGACATTTACATTCAGAAATTCGTAAGTTGGATTTAGATGCAATCTCTCTAGATTGGCGTGATGATTTAGCTCAAAACCGTAAGCAATTTGGAGACAAGTTTGCATTCCAAGGAAATCTAGACCCTTCATTACTTCATGGTTCGACAGAAATGGCTAAGATAGCAACCAGAGAAGTTCTTGAAGCAGCCGGAGATTCACCAGGACATATTTTTAATCTTGGTCATGGTTTCGCTCCATCCGCTAGAATTGAATGTGTTGAAACTGTATTAAGAGAGATAACAGGTGAAAAATAATGCGTCAGAAAATGTCTGACATGGTTCATCGTATTCAAGATGAAATATGTCAAGCATTACGAGAAATAGATGGCGTTGACTTTCGTGAAGACGAATGGACTCGTGAAGAAGGAGGCGGAGGTCGGAGTCGTGTTTTTTCAGGTGGAGAATTATTTGAGAAGGCGGGAGTAAACGTAAGTGTTGTTCATGGAACACTCAGTCCACAAGCCGCTAAAAGTATGGGTGGAGGTCATGAATTGGAAGGAACTGATTTAGATTTCTTCGCAACTGGGATTAGTCTTGTTTTACACCCTAAGAATCCAATGGCTCCAACTGTCCATGCTAATTACCGGTACTTCGAACGTGGAGAAGGGGAAAAGCCAGGAAGTTGGTGGTTTGGAGGTGGAGCAGATTTAACACCGAGTTACTTATTTGAAGAAGATGCAATTCATTTTCACCAAATAAATAAGAATGCTTGTGACCGCCATAAGGTCGCAGATTATGATAAATTCAAAAAATGGTGTGATGATTATTTTTACATCAAACATCGAGGGGAGAGAAGGGGTCTTGGTGGAATATTCTTTGATGATGTTAATGATGCAAGCAGAGATGAATGTTTTGATTTTGTTACTGATTGTGCCGAATCATTTCTTGAATCTTACTTACCGATATTGAATAGAAGAAAAGATTTGCAGTATTCCGAGGAACAGAAAGAATGGCAGCAAATTAGGCGTGGTAGATACGTCGAATTCAATCTAGTTTACGATAGAGGGACAACCTTTGGATTGACCACAAGTGGGAGAATTGAGAGTATTTTAATGTCATTACCGCTCACTTCTCGTTGGGAGTATTGCCATGAAGTAAACCCTGGTAGCGAAGAGGAAAGGTTGGTTAAAGTACTTCGTAATCCAATAGATTGGATTGAATAATAATTAGGGATGTTCGTATGACTGACTTAGAAAGTTGGATTAAATATGGGGAAGAAATGAGGAGGCCACTCCTCATAAATCCTGAATTGGTTAATTCTTCAAAGATCATAATTGTAGGAGGGGGTCTTTCTGGAATGTGCTGTGCTCTTAGATTATCTGAGAAGAAACCGGATTTAGAAATAATTTTACTTGAGAAAAAAGACTCTCTTGGGGGAGTTATCTCTACATGGACTGATGGTGAATGGATTTGTGATTTAGCAGTTAATGCCACTAGACCACACCCTGCTTTTTGGAGATTAATTGAAGATTTAGAACTATCTGATGCTTTCAAGCCCTCAAATCAAAAGGCTAAATCGAGATGGATTATGATGAATGGTAGGAAACATAAGTTATCATTATTATCAATATTTAGAATTGGCTTATTTAAAATGTTAAAATCTATTAAACAGTCTCGTAAAGGCGGTAGTTCTATTTCCGAATTAATCCCTAATAAACAGATTGCTGATGCACTGACTCTAGGTATTGTAAATGATACTGCTGAAAATGTTGATGCAGATTTCTTGATGCCTGCAATGACTGGTTTTGGTCTCGAGCCTCCGATAAAAAAATCCTCTTTGAATAAAAAAATAAGTCAAAGTTATCCGATATTTACTCCCAGAAAAGGGAGTATTGCATCTCTAAATGGAGGTATGCAAACCTTGACTAAGGCACTTGAAGATAGATTAATTAAGAGTGAAAATATCACTATTAAATTTAATGAAGTAGCTCAATCTATTGAATCGATATCTTCTAAATATGAATTGCCTGAATCATCCATTATTTGGGCTGCTCCTGGTTTGTATGGTGAATCTGATTTCACAGAATTATCAATTTTTGTGATAGGCTATATGGATGAGAGTGTATCTGATGTGAAAGTTGGATATGGTACACTAATACCAGATAAAGAAATCCCGATTAGCGGAATATTAAATGAAAGCGACCTTCATAATTCTAAAAGGTGCCCACAAGGACATAGATTGTTCAGGCTGATGGTTCCTCATGATAGGTGGGATGGTGAAGAAGATACAATTCTATCTCACGCTAAAAAACTTCTAGGGACTAATCCAGTTCTATTTTCTAAAATTGGAGAGAGAAAGATTCCTACTTACAAGCCAGGATATATGAACAAAATATCTAAATTAAAGGATAACCAAAATTGGATAGGCTGGTCAGTAAGTGGTGTTTCTATTACCCACGTAGTTTGTGAAGCAGAGCGTATTGCAGAATTATTCTAACTAGTGGCTACTGATTTGAATTTCTTAGTGATCATATTTCCTAGACCTTCAATCCAATCTTCATTGTCGTTTAGACATTTTATGACTGTGAGTTCTTCTCCACCTAAACTGATGAAATGTTCTCGAATACCTATATCTAATTCTTCGAGAGTCTCTAGGCCATCTGCTAGGAATGCAGGTGCTACGATAGCTAATTTCTTTATTCCTTGTTTAACTAACTGCTCGACTTTATTCATTGTAGATGGCTCTAACCACTTTACAGGTCCTATCCGGCTTTGAAAGCTCATTGACCATCTATCAGAATTTAATCCCAAAAGACCAACTACCATTTGTGTTGTTTTAGTACAATGATGGCCATAACACATCGAGTTGGCTTCTATTTTTATTGAACAACATTCATCTACTTTTTGACAATGTTTTTTCGAACTATCTATTCGTTTGACATGCGATACTGGAAGTCCATGATATGAAAATAATAGGTGCATATCATCTTCCAATTGTGAATCTATGGATTTTGCCAAAGGAACTACATATTCTTCATCTGTCTCAAAATGACCCATTTCAATTATCTCTGGTTTCCAATTAATTTTTTTCAGTTGTTTATATGTATGTTTTAGTGAAGATTCAGTTGTTGCTTGCGCATAATGAGGGAACATAGGAAGAATAAGTAATTCTTCAACACCCTTATTTTTCAACTTCATCAGACCATCATGGATACTTGGATTCCCATATCGCATGGAGAATTCAAAATCGATATCATCTATTCTTGAATCTAGAGATTTAGAGATCCTATCAGAATAAACCCTTAGCGGAGAACCTTCATCCATCCATATCTTCTGATATAGTGGTGCGATTTTTTTAGGCCGAACCCTTAGAATAATTCCTCGCACTAAAAGATGTCTCAAAGGGGCAGGGATATCAATAACATCAGGGTCTAATAGAAATTCTTTAAGATATTCTTTGACAGATTTTACTGTAGGCTCGTCAGGGGTACCTACGTTTATTAGAATCACACCTTTCTTTGCCATGAGTTAAGCATTCATCGGGTACTATTAATGATTTGTCAAAACCTTAGTTGAGAATTGGTGGACGTGACGAGATTTGAACTCGTGGCCTCTACCATGCCAAGGTAGCGATCTTCCAACTGATCTACACGCCCAAATGGGTGCTTTCGCAACCCGTCCACTTTCAAGCCCATCATAAGCATTTTCAATCATCTAAGGTTTGATGAGTGTTAACTATCTGGCACTTACATGGGCGATAAGGGAAGTGGTCTACTTGGTAATGTGCCCAAACCGGATGTACCACCATATGTTCCCGAAGGGGTGATAATTGATTCATTAGCTGCCCTTTCTGGAGTGACTGACGCTGTTTTTATGCCATGGATAGAGGATAGAATCAATCTCATCTGGTTAGAGTCGAATGATGACAGACTTGGTATGACTAGATTTGAAGAAGGCCCTGGGGAATTAAATCGTAGGAGACTGCTTAGGTTAGACCCTGGAACTGTGACAATTGGACTTCATCCGGCATTACTTGAAGATAAAATACTATACAAGCATACATTTGTTCATGAATTTCTTCATGCAAGTGGATTAACACTACATTCTCCTCAACATGATAATCTGACTAACTCAGTAGCACCTATGCCTAAATTGAAAGACTCTCCATTATTGCAGAGAATGAGGGATTCAGTACTCGGAGAATTGAAAGTTCAACATTGGGAATGTAAAAATTGTGGCTATTCTTGGGATAGAACTACAGTTAGAAAACCATCTAGGTGCCATAAATGTGCTAGGCCTTTGTGATATTTCATCCTCAAAGTTCATCAAAGAGATACTTTTGGGCATGCTTGGACGTATAGTGTAGTTGGATATCACTCTGGCCTTCTAAGCCGGCGACCCGGGTTCGAATCCTGGTACGTCCGCCATCCAGTAGAGCGTTTAGGATATTCCTGAATGTATTTGTCTTTGCCTTGTGCTAAAATTGCCAAATTACCGTTTCACCCGATGCTATCATATATGGCCTGTTGGTGGGCGACCTGTTCACCATGAAGCGAGGGTCCCGTGCTTGGAAAAAAACTGGTAATCAACGTTGGAAATGGCGCAAGAAGAAATTGCGACGTCGAAAGCGTGCTCGCCGACAGGCTAAGAATTGAGCAAATGGTTAACACAATTGGGAGTATAGTATAGCTTGGTAGTATCGCGGGCTCCAGTTGCACAGGAATGAAGACGAGTGGGTTTGCTGAAGTTGATGACCAACTGGAGCGCCGACCTGTTGCATCCTGCAGACCTTGCCCATGACAAGTGGGCGGTTTCAGAAGAAATCCGCTGGGGGGGGTTCAAATCCCTCTGCTCCCACCATTTAACAAACAATGAATATCTTGATGAGTAAGTATTGATTGCTTTGTACGAGGGAGAGTTATGAAACGCTTGATTGCAGTTTTTTTATTTACATTAATGCTGGGTCCACTGACAGGATCTTTGACATTGGAGAATGAATCGAAACCCAATGATTGGTTCACAGTAGACCCAAGTGAAAGGTCATGGCATCCAATAGGTTCCACTTTCGAGGTACCTCAACAGCTAGAACCTTCATGGATATATGATGAAACTCCATGGTGGGAGCGCTCTTCTTTAGATCAAAATAATAATTATATTCATGACTCTATAGAATTAGAAGTCGAGCCAGTTGGAATGGCATTATCATATTCTGATGAAGTGAATGAACAACATTTACAGGTTTTAGAATCTCTTGGATTTGAAGTAAGAGATGTTATTGAAGCAGTTAATGGAGTTATGATAGGGCTTGTAGAGCCGGAATTAGCAACAACTCTTGCATCGTTAGAAGATGTAGTAATGGTTCATAGATATGGGCAAGTAATATTCTATGGTGATGTCCAAACTCAAAATGTCAAAGCCAGAAATTCAACTATTTACCCTAATGGGGCATGGGACTTCGGTGTTACTGGTAAAGGTGTCAATATCGCTATGGTAGATACTGGAGTAGATAATGAGCACCCTGGGCTTGTGGGCAAATTCGTAGCCGGATATGATGCAGTTTGCTACAATCCATCCGATCCAAACTGTGTACTGGACGGCTTTGGAATAAGGCCAACCGATGGAACGTTTGACCCTGATGACGGTAATCAACATGGAACTGCTTGCATGGGTATGGCTGCAGCAACTGGAATTGAAGCCGATGGTAGTCAAAGCGAATTTTATGGTTCAGCCCCCGATGCATCACTAGTAGACGTACGCATTGGAACAGATGCAGGAGCAGGTCCGTTTGAAAATTATGTACTTGAACAAGAATTCTATGAATCTGCAATGAATGGAATTCAATGGATTATAGACAATAAAGATACTGCTTGGGAAGGTGCGGATGAAAGCCTGTACGGTATTGATATTATTTCTCTCTCTTGGGGTATTACGTCTCACGAGGGCGGTGGTTCTGATGGTACAGACATGCACAGTATGATTCTAGATGAAGCAATGCAGGCTGGAGTTGTAGTCAGTGTTGCTGCTGGTAATGATGGCCCCGATAACGATGGACTTTCGGGAATGGGCTCATCCGACCTTTCGATTACAGTTGGTGCCTCTGATGACGGAAATACAATTGACCGTAGTGACGATACAGTTGCTTCATATTCTTCTAGAGGGCCAAGAAGAGATAATGGAGATAACAATCCTTTGAATGAACTAAAGCCAGAGATTTCAGCACCAGGAACCAATATTATCCAAGCAGAAGGTTGTGTGACTGGAGAAGCATGTAATAATTTCATCGGTCAAGATGCATCTGGAAATACTTACACAAGCCGTGGTTCAGGAACTTCTTATGCAGCACCTTCAGTTTCAGGAATATTAGCATTGATGATGGAAGCTAATGCAAACTTGACCACTGCTGAGATGAAGGAGATAATCAAATTCACAGCAGAGAGAAAGGGTGAAGCGAATCAACCAGATGTAGATCCATTTTGGAATCAATCATTTGGTTGGGGAATAGTAGACGCATATGAGGCTACAAAATTAGCAATTCTTTTGAATGAACAGAACCTAAATGGGCAAATAGATGTATTTACTCAAGTACACCTAAACCAACCTACTTTGACAAATAATACCTCTGGAATGGATTCGGATATGTATGTGATTGATGGATTTGCTTGGAATCAAATGGGCTCTGTAAACTCGGTTGAATATAGAATTGATGGAGGCGAATGGATGAGTGCCTCCTTTGAAGATACAGAAACTACCCTTGGCCCTCTTGAAAGGTTTCAATGGACAATTGGCTTGGATTTAGACAAGTTACCATCAGGTGATGTTGTAATTGAAATTAGAGGATTGAGTGATGAAGGACAATCTCTTCCGATTAGTTTTGTTGTCCAAGGAAATGGTTTCATCGAAGCCTCTTCAGGACTTGATTTAGACTCAATTA
The DNA here is from genome assembly GCA_949372655.1 of Candidatus Poseidoniaceae archaeon. Taxonomy (GTDB): domain Archaea; phylum Thermoplasmatota; class Poseidoniia; order Poseidoniales; family Poseidoniaceae; genus MGIIa-L1. The sequence continues at coordinate 129,829 of CASIAI010000001.1, read as the reverse complement.
TATTTTTCGGACCAGTCATAGCTATTATCGCTATAGCATTATTTTTTGTTTCAAGAACTGATGCCCCATTACTACTAATCAATAGTTCAGAAGAATCAGTTGATGAGGCTTTAGAAAATGATTATGACTTATCTGTAGTAATCGATGCAGAGTTAGTCGAACATGAAGGTAAATAGGTAGTGTATTGTTATGAGAACATTCAGTGACAGGGCTTTAGGAATTCAGCCTACTGGTGTTCGGAAAATGTTTGATTTAGCAGGAGAAGACGTAATTTCTTTCGGACTTGGTGAACCTGACTTTCAGCCACCAAAAGTAGCGATTGAAGCATTTTACCAAGCCATGTTGGACGGTCGCAATAAGTATACTACCACTGCAGGATTACCAGTTCTCAGAGAAAAAATTGCTCAATCTTGGAATGAATACCAAAATGGGATGAATTCAGATAATGTATGTATTACGATGTCAGGGACGAATGCTCTACTAAACTTATTTTTAACATTGGTAAATCCTGGTGATAATGTCTTACTTCCTGAACCTTATTTCCCACTATATGGTCCGGATGTATCTATTGCAGGTGGGGATACGAAATATTATCCATGTAAATTTGAACATGAATTCATCCCTCAAGTAGAGGAACTTGAGAAACTAGTTGATAAAAACACTGTAGCGATATTGTATAACTTTCCAAGTAATCCAACGGGAGGCACCCTGGATGAACAACAGAGAGATGATTTACTAGAATTTGCAAAGAAGCATGATTTATGGATTATTACCGATGAAGTATATGATCGTATAGTGTTTGAAGGGAAGCATGTTTCCTTCATGGGTACTGGATATGAAAAAGTCCTTTTAGTGAACTCTTTTTCTAAGACATTTGCCATGACTGGGTGGAGAATTGGATATATAATTTCTACAAATCTTGAGGCGATGGAGCAAATAATAAAAATGCAGTATTACATTACTGCATGCTCAAATGATGCAATGCAATATGCAGTTCTTGAAGCTATGGAAAAAGCAGGAGATTACCCTGATATTATCTCTGAAGAATTTAGACAGAGATGTGATTTGATAGTTGATAGATTGAATTCCATGCCGGGTGTACAATGTCATAAACCAAAGGGGGCAATCTATGTATTTCCTAAGGTCGAAGTCGAGGGGATGAATTCAGAGGAATTAGCATTAGAATTGCTTAAAGATGGAGTTCTATGCTCTCCTGGTTCCGCTTTTGGTCCTTCGGGAGAGGGTCATTTGAGGTTTGCCTACACCATCTCGAGAGAAGAAATATCTCGTGGAATGGATAAGGTAGAGAGTACACTTAGAAGATTGAATGCAAAATGAGGTGAGAGAATGTCTTTACTTTCTTCTTCACTATACTTTTTTGCTGGCTTTTCAATAGCATTTATTTTTCCTCGTATATCGGGGGTTTTTGTGACTCGAGGAAAAGGATTCAACCTTAATTTCCCACCTCATCCCGAACCAATTCCACTCTCTCCACATCTTACGCAACGAGTCCTTCATATGCGTATGTTCTATTGGTTAGGACTCATTGTATCTCTAGTACCATTTGGATTTGGTTTTCTATCGGTAAAATGGGGTAATGTTCCATTTGGATTCGGCCTTTGGTTATCTTCAGGATGGTTTATTCTTTCTCGTTTACAAACGTTCATCGGAGGGCCAAAACCTCCGTGGACTTTGGATATGGCTCAAAGGTTACAAATTATTTCTAATCAAAGAGAATCCAATTCTAGATGTTGTCAATTCAGTTCACCTGAATGGTTGCTATCTGGTATATATTGTTCAGTATGTAAGAAGAAACTTGATGATATGTCAAGACCAGATTTAGGTCGTAAACGCAGTGATGGTTTCTTTATGGGTATCTTAAGATTAATCGCAAGTGATGGTAATCCAATTTTCGTTTCGGAAGGTAAGAATTTCGAAGTTGAATACAATGAATCGGAATAATTGATTTACTATCTTAAATCGATTTTTTAATGATTTATTGAGGGTAATCTTTGTCAATAGAAGAAATACCCGTTTAGTTATGGGGCGTTTTTCGCGTAGCAAACCGATGAGTGCCAGAATTTGGCTCACCGTAGTTGCTCTTTGTCAAGTATTCTTGACGCCCCTAGTCGCATTTTCACTAACTTATTTGTTTAAATTTGACTTTTCAGATGATAATATTACGATGGCATTCGACAAACAAATGATGCCTTGGATCGGCACAGCATCGATTATCTATGGGATGATAGCATTACTTCTTGCTATTTTCTTAGGTGGCTTCACTCCAATTTCGGTTGTAGATAAAGGGGGATGGAGAAAGTTCTTTGGATTTTCCCGTTCACCGGGTAGTGCTTCGGAACGTCGGAAATCAAGAGCCAAATATTCTAAATCACCACATGGCCAAATATCTGTGTTAGCACATAATAGATGGTTAGACGGCCATTCCATTATTTCAACTCATGGGGGTTTAATTCTTCTAGCAGTTCCATTTCAAGTTATGTTGGCAACAGTACCACTCGCAATGGTCCTTCTAGTTCCTAATACTTTGATGCATGAAAACCGTAAGCTTGAATTAGCCTTGATACTATATTTGGCCATTCTTATGGTTGTGATGAGGTATTATCCTCTACTTGCTAAGAGATATATTGGCATAGCATCTTTTACTCGTAAATGGTTGATATCTATGACTAAGATATCTTGGTTAGCGCCTGTTTTGATTCTATGGTTAATGGGTCGTATCGCAAGTGTAGTGGTTATTGGATGGCTTGGCTCCGACCTGAATCTAAACATAGACCTTGAGAAATCTTTCTTTGAAAAAACCCTTGATATTGGGTCTATTCCAGAAACTTCATTCTTAGATTTAATTGCAGCCTTAGCGGTAATTCCACTTGCTACCTTTACCACACTTGCCGTATTAGGTGCTGGTTCGGGGGAACCCCCCAAATGGATGCTTAGTGAAGGTTCTAAAACTGATATTTCCGATGAGGATACCACATCTCCAACTAGCCTCACGATAAAAGGGGCTCAAACAGTAATTACTGCAGGTGCAAGTTTAGTAGGTAATTTATCAGTTGGCAATACTGATGAAGTTGAAATCCCTGAAGTACTGGAATTAGATAAATCTGAAGTTACCGAAGAATTTCAGTCATTCGATCCGATTATAAAGTCAGATAATGGGATTGAGAATGAGGTTGAAAGTATGTTCGACCCTCACATGTTTTTCGATGATGATGATGATTCTTTAAGCAGTATAAATCCTGCATATGATGAACCTTCAATCTCTGGATTGGAATAAGGAATATCTAATTCAGATAATTATTTTGGGTCAATTGTCAATGAAGTTCATATGTTGAATACATATCGCGTAGATGTTGATGCTCATGCGCCGTCTGTCTTCTTTGACTTTAGTTGCTATATTTTTGCTTAGTTCATTTTCTTCATTTTACGCACCTCCGGCTGAAGCAGCATCGGCTAGAGGCGGCTCTAAAGATGACTTTAGCATCTATAGTATAGTTGTTGGAAATCAATCAGTATCTCCTGAACAATGGGTTCAGCCTGATGGTTCAATAGTCGAATATGTTCTTCAAGGTTCTCAACTGGAAGTTGAAATAAAAGTATATCGTGACGGTCAGCCGACATCACCTGCTAAACAAACAGATGTTAAATTAGAGGTTGTACACCCTATAGGCTTTGTAATGGAAACTTTTTACTGGACTACTGGTGATATGGCTGGACAAGCAAAAGATACCAAATTGATTAAGTGGTCTGCCAATGATGCACACTCTATCTTGAATACCTCTACCAATCAATTGACTGGAGGGATTATCCTTCGTGCGACAGTTAACTTCTCACAAGATGATAGGAATGGTAACGATGTAATGGATAAAATAGTCCCTGTTGCAATCAACAAAGATCTCTTCGACGGTACTGCTTCTGGCTCCATTGAAACATTCCGTCCAGGAAGATATCCAGTTGGTGGTGGAGATGCGACTGACCTAGGCTCTTGGTCAGAAGATGTTACAAATCCTGCTGCAGTAGGTAGTTCTCACTGGAGAATGTCGACATCTGGAAACACATATCCATCTAGTGCATTTGACAGACTGGTTCAATCATATATTAACCCGAACAATAATTGTGGAAATGATCAGTTGGATTCAGGAATGACAAATGCCAATGGAGCTTGGATTTGCCGTTCTCTATTCTATTCATCCAATTATATATCATCACAAATACATGTTCAGGCCTGGGGTACAATGGGTGCAGGGGACTCTGCATACATGGAATTCTGGAGAAATAATGGAAACTTCTCAGACTCAATGTCTTCTGTTCATTGGGATTTAGCAAACGGTAATCCTAGCCCTGCTCCAAATCAATGGAAGAATTTCTCTTGGGACCCTCAAGTCGAATGGTCTCAAATTCCAACACTAGCAAATAAAGATTTATTTTTGGGAGGCAATTCGTGGACTTTTGGGCTTGTTTTCAAATCCGACAGTTCTGGTGCTACTCAAGGTATGCACTTCGATGATTTTGTTCATTTTGGTATCTCCAAAGTAGATGATTATACTTTGACTGCAGATTGTAATAACCCTTCAACTGGCTTTGAAGGATATCCAAGTGGACTTCTTTCTTGGCATTGTTTAGTTACTAATAATGGATATAAAAATGTCCAATTTAGAGCTGAAACCAGTGTTTCTAACTCTACATGGATGGATCCAATGAATCCTCAACTACGACTTGATACCGACAATCCGAATGATAATGACTTCAATGTGGTTATACCTCCTGTTGGTCCGGGTGAAACCACCGAAGTTTGGGCTAATTTATCAGTCCCTCCTGGTGCTGATGTACAACAACAGGATTGGGAACTTTGGTTCACTGATGCTAGTAGCCAGAATAGCGGAGAAAAGGCAAGGAACTCGACCTCTCTTTCTATCAATTCTCAGTACAGTGTATCGTTAACCTCAACCACTAGCCTTAACGCTCTAACACTCAATCCTGGAGAATCAGGTACAATTCCCTTCAAGTTTGTAAATACCGGTAATCTTGATGCAACCTTTGTTTTAACTTCGACCTTTTCTAATACAGATGGTTGGACAGGAATAATTTATGATGATACAGGCACTCCTATCACCACGAAATATTTGACAAAAGGTGAGCAGATTATGTTAAGCCTCAATGTAACTGCTTATTCTCAAGCGACCCCAGAATTAGTTTCTACAATGATTAGAGCAACTAGGACTTCGGGAGAGGTAGTAGGTACAACAACAATGTCTAGAAACATTGAAGTTCCAATTTTGAAAGATTTCTCTCTTGAGCCAAGTTTTGATGCCTTTACAATGGATGCTGGAAGAACATTTGTAGAAGGCTATGCAAATGGCAATGCAAAAATGGTACTTATGACATTAAGTAATGATGGAAATAGTCCGGAATCATATGAAATTAGTGTTGTTAATTCAATATACCAACTTGGTGCTTATGTAGAAGAATCACAGATGCAAACTCCTTTGTTGGCACAATGGGGAGAATCGTATGGGTTTTTCCTCGTTCTACCGATGTCGGTTGGAATCGAGCCTGGCTTTTATGATGTCAAGATAATTGCAACTAATGTTGCAGACCCATCGATAAAAACTACTTACACAGTACAAGTAGATATCCTTGATACAGCATCAGTATTTGTAGAAACAAGAGATTCTGAACAATCTTATATTCCGGGCGACATTGCTCAAACTATGACATTTGAAGTTAGGAATGATGGTAATTTGGAAGATACCTTTTCTATGTCTTTGGAAATACCCGAAGGGATGAATGCTAAATTCACAAATCTTGTCGAGGAAGATAAGACTCCAGTAATTCCCAGCGGTGCCAGTTACAACGTTTCTGTAGAATTCTCCTTTATTCAAGGAACTAGTGGAACGCTCGACTTAGATATCACGGCTACAAGTCAATACGATTCTACAGTGGCCTCTTCAGGCGGTTCAACATATCTAGTAGGTAGCCAAAATGAATGGGTGAAAATACTTCCATCTCCACAGGTTTCAATCGAGACATGGGAAGATGAAGTTAAACTTGTAGTAGAAGTCAGAAATCAATATTCTACTGCACAATCGATTGTGATGGATATCAGCGAAGGAGATTCCAAGAATTGGCTTAAATCTAGAATATCTAATAGCGACCTACAGTTTGTACTAGGTGTCGAAGAAGTGCGTGAGGTTGTAATCACATTTGAAGTTACAGAAACAACTTTGATGAATTTACAAAATGAAACATTCATGACAGAGATCACTCTTTGGGCACGCTCTGAAACAGTCAGTGATGCTGCCCAGTCTACCATACAGATTCAATTAAGGAAAGCAACAGTCGAAAGTGATGATTCTTCAGAATCTTCATTCGATGTTACCGGTGCTTTGACTTGGGTTGGATTTATTGCTATTATGATAGTTGGTATAGTTGTCTTGATTCGAATTGTCAAGAATACAGGTGAAGAAGAAGATGATTATGCTGGATGGGGCGACGATGGCTATCAAGATAGTATATCGGCAACTTACGGCTCAGTGCAATCTGCTCCTACAGTTCCGTCAGCATCTCCACCTGCTGCGGCTCCACCTGCTGCGGCTCCACCTGCTGCGGCTCCACCTGCTGCGGCTACTGTACAGCCACAAACACCTTCGGGACCGCCAGTTCCTGCATCAGGACTACCCCAAGGGTGGTCGATGGATCAATGGAATGCTTATGGTCATCAATGGCTAGAACAGTATGGTAACCAGTGAATTTTCGAAATATTGTATTACTTTTTCAAGCGTAGGGTTCAAGGCTACCTCTTCCTCGCCATGTATAGGAGGAGTTAATTATGTATGGTAATGGACAAGCACCAATATTTATTTTGAAAGATGGAACACAAAGAACCCGAGGTAGAACTGCACAATCAAATAATATTGCAGCAGCAAAAGCAGTTGCGGATGCAGTACGTTCAACTTTAGGGCCTAAAGGCATGGATAAGATGCTTGTAGATTCGATGGGTGACGTAGTAATTACCAATGATGGCGCAACAATTCTGAAAGAAATGGATATCGAACATCCGGCAGCCAAGATGATTATTGAAGTTGCAAAAACTCAAGAGCAGCATTGTTTCGATGGAACTACAACTGCTGTAGTCCTTTCTGGTGAATTATTGAAGAGAAGTGAAGACTTGATTGAACAAAATGTACACCCTACTGTAATCTGTGAAGGTTTCAGACTAGCTGCTGAAAAAGCAGTTGGCCTACTAGGTAGTCATGGCATTGAGACAATGAATGATGATGCAGTCCTAATGGAAGTTGCAAAAACAGCCCTAACCGGTAAATCGGCAGGTGCAGTTAAGACTTTCATGGCAGATATTTGTGTCCGCTCAGTCAATGCTGTTGGTGTAATTGAAGGAAGTCAGAGATATGTCGATTTGGCAGATATTAAAGTAGAGAAAAGGCAAGGCGGTTCGATTAAAGATTCTTCTCTAATAGATGGTATTCTTCTAGATAAGGAGAGAGTTCATGCAGGTATGCCACGTACTATTAAGGGCGCAAGAATTGCTTTGGTTAATTCTGCAATTGAGGTTAAGAAAACCGAAGTTGATGCTAAGATTCAGATCACAGACCCAAATCAACTTTCAATGTTCCTTGAAGAAGAAGAAAACTATATCCGAGGATTGGTTGAGAAGATTCAAAAGTCTGGTGCAAATGTTCTGATTTGCCAAAAGGGAATAGATGAACTCGCTCAACACTATATGTCCAAAGCAGGAATTTTTGCAATTAGAAGAGCCAAGAAGTCCGATATGGAGGCTTTGTCCAAAGCAACAAGTGGAAATATAGTTACCAACTTGGATGACCTTTCTAAGGATGATTTAGGTCATGCTGAGAACGTTGAGGAAAAGAAGATAGGTGAATCTGAGATGACATTTATCACCGGTTGCCCAGAAGCAAAATCAGTATCAGTCCTTCTTAGGGGCGGAACTGAACACGTAGTAGATGAAATTCGTAGAGCATTTGACGATGCTGTGGGTGTAGTTTCAGTCGCTTGGGAAGATGGTGCAGTATTGACTGGAGGCGGAAGCGTCCTTGCAGCTCTTTCAAGGGATTTGAGAACTTATGCTGAGACTGTTGGCGGAAGAGAGCAAATGGCAATCGAGGCATTTGCTTCAGCCCTAGAGATTGTACCTCGAACTCTCGCTGAGAATGCAGGATTAGACCCTGTTACAACTTTAATTGAATTACGTAAAGCCCATGCTGACGGTCAAACTCATGCAGGGATCAATGTATACGAAGGTGGAGTAGTAGATATGAAAGACGCTAATGTTCTAGAGCCAATGCGTGTTGTTGAGCAAGCCATTCAGTCTGCCACTGAAACAGCCATAATGATTTTGAGAATTGACGATGTCATTTCATCCAAGGGAGTCTCTATGGGGGCTGACATGGGTGATATGGGCGATTTCCATATGTGATTTCGGCTATAAAAAATAGTCAATTCAACGCCATCTCCTGTAGGGAGAACAAGCAACCTTCAAAGACTACGGCCGATAGGGCATGTTAGTGCTTAGTACTGGGGTGGAACGATGACCGTTGTAGCGAAAGTTTGGATTGAAGATGATTGCATCACTTGTGATGCCTGCCAAGATGTTGCACCTGAAGTTTTTATCGTCACCGATGATTCTTCACAAATTCTTGCAGCGGTGAGGACAGACGGAACTTTGGATAGAAATCTTGGCAAGTCTACACTTTCGGGTAGTTTTGGTACAGATTATGCAGACATAATCATGGAGGCGGCTGAAGCATGTCCTGTAGAGATTATTAAATTTGAAATGGTTTCCGACGGAGTCACAGAAGAAGTCGCTGAAGCGGTAGAAGTAGTTGCTGAAGTATCAGCGGCCGTTGAACAATCAGTTGCTCCAGTCGCAGGTAGCGGGGCATTAGCAGCCTTGATGGAAGGTGACCGTTCACTGGCTATATTATTCGGTTCACAAACTGGCAATGCTGCTGGACTGGCTGAAAAAACTGCGAAACTTGCAAAAAATTACGGATTGATTCCTACTGTTTATGATATGGATGGATTTGATGCTGCTACTCTTGGAAATCATAAGAGGACATTAATAATCACATCAACTTGGGGAGAAGGAGAGATGCCAGATAATGCAGAGACATTATGGCAATCAGTTAGTTCTCAAGGTCCATCACTTTCAGGTGTCAGTTTCAGTATTTGTGCAATAGGTGACACTTCTTATGATGAATTTTGTAAAGCCGGAGTGGACTGGGACGATAAATACGAAGCGCTAGGTGCAAATAGGGTTCAAGAAATTAAGTTGTGTGATGTAGACTTTGACATACCTTGGGGTGAATGGGTCTCTGAAGCACTTTCAAGAATCGCTTGTGTCGATTCATCAGGCACTCTTCAAATCGAACTTCTCGAAGAAGTTATGGCTATGGGTTCAGGGACTGGAGAAGAAGTTGTTTCAGGTGACTTCGCACCAGGATTAATCGATGACTCGGAATTATCTTTGACGGTTGAATTATTCCGCTATTGTCCAGCGGTTTCTCAATCTGGATGGGATACAATTGAATGTACAATTCCTTCCAATGCAACGGTTCAAGATTTGCTATTTGCAGTTAAGAATGATATTGATGGAAGTTTATCATTTAGAGCAGGGAATGGTTCAGGTACTGCTACTGCCGGTTTACGGGTAAACAATCGTTTAGTCTTAGCAGATTTAGCCAATGTTTCTCAACTTATTAGTAGCACAGGGGTTTTGAAGATAGAACCATTGTCCGGATATCCAGTAATCCGAGATCTAGTGGTTGATTATTCCAAGTTTGAAGAAAACCGCTCAAAGGCAAAGCCTTGGATGGTTTCTGAACCCAGAGACGGTGAATACTTGCTAAATGGTTCACCGGTTGGTACAATGACATCCGAGGAAGCAATGACACTTCATGCTATGAGTGATGTAGGCTCTTACTATCTTCTTCATTCTATGTCTGATACTGTAAGTTATGATTCTGAGTATGAAGGCCCAGGGGTTCACTTGCAAAGATGGAACCGTGCTATTGATCCACGTTCTGGTGAAGCATACAAGCAATCGCTAATTTCAACATTAAACAGTTCTACTGGTGTTTGGGCTGAAGCCGATCTAGCATCCATTTCACGCCATGGAATAGAAGGTAAGACCGCATCTAAAGGTTTGAACAGTGTACGCTCATTTATTCTAAACCAAACCAATTACAGAGGACCTCATGGTCGTCTTGTAAAGTCATATGGACGTAGTGTTAAAGGTACAGGTAATCTAAACGAAACAACACTCTACAGACAGGTCTTAGGACCTATCGGACTAATTAGCAATGTTTTTGATGGAGTATCAGCAAGAATGGTTCTCGGATTTACTAGAAATGGAACACCTCCATTTAGAAGTCTACAAGCATTGATCTTACCCCCAGCTGGAATTGGTAAAATACCTAATATGTTCAATAGGAAGGTCAAAGATCATCATCAAGTTGTAGGCTTGTTTAACGAAATCGACCAGAGGTTCTGAGGTGGAGCTATGGCAAAAATAGCATACTATCCCGGAAATGTAGCTAGAGCAGCCTCAATGGAAGTTGAAGATTGTATTCAACCCCTTTGCCATACACTCGGCATCGAACTTATTGAACTACCAAAAGCAAGTAGCGATGGTGGAAACATCATTCGTCAAGCATCACCGAAACTACAGCATGCTTTAGTTGCCCGTAATTTAGCATTGGCTGAGGAAAAAGGACTGGATATCATGACAACATGTGCAACCAGTCACGGTATTATGTGCGACACAATAGATGACCTAAAAGCAGATCCAATTTATACGGCACAACTTAACAATCTTATCGCCCGTTCAACAGGAGTCGAATATTCTGGTGAAGCAAACTCATGGCACCTTTTGCATTATTTAGTAGAGGAAATAGGTCTTGAGAAAATTAATGATGCAGTGGTTAATCCAATCAACTTGAATGTTGGAGCATATTATGGACCATACATGCAAAAAGAAGGTTCTTGTTCAGGCGATGACCCTTTTATGCCGACTTACATGGAACAACTAATTACAGCGCTAGGAGGAATCCCAGTTGAATATGAGTTGAAGTGTCAAAGTGTTGGAGCCCCATCATTACTGACACTTGGAAAACCAGTAATGTCTCTAATTGCTTCGGTAATTTCAGATGCTAAAACAAGTGGTGCTGAAGTTATGGTTAGCGCCTGTACTGTATCACATGCGAATTTAGACTCTTACCAAACAAAGGCTGGAAAGAAAACCAATAAGGATACAAGTATGCCGATTATGCATCTTGCCGAATTAGTTGCTTTTGCTTTTGGTCACTTTCCTGATAGGTTTGCTCAACTTAGGACCCGTGCTAGGGTCATAGGTGGCTGAATTTATATATTGTAGAACCAGTAGTTATCTATGCCTAGAATCGATAAGCAGATGTATTTGTCTGACTATTACAATAAGTATGCGGGTGTTCTCGAAGGAAAAGATATCAATGAATTGATAGAGATTTTTAATTACGAGCAAGGTTTAAGTGTAGCTTCTAATGCTAGATTTAAATTCTTGAATGAGTTAGATAAAGCATTTACAGATTCCAAGTTTGATTGTACGGCTATCATGTCACCTGTACAAGGCTTATCATTTAGGTATCCAATAATTTTGGATGGTCAAAGAATAGTACAACTCATTGAAGATTGATTCGATTAATTATTTTTTCAGCTTCCAGTGAATCAATCTTTCCAATATTAATTAGATCTATTTTTTCAGCAGTTAGTAAAGACGCTAGAGAACCAAACTGTTCTAATAAAAATTTGGCAGTTTCTAATTTTACTCCAGTGATATTTGTGATAACTTCAGTTTTCCGATTCAATGCCTCGAGATTCCATCTTTCAACTAATGGAGACTGATATGTATCATCACTAATCAAGAGTTCAATCTCTTTCTTGGCACTTTCTATTTTATAATTAATCTCATCTTCATCAGAGATAAAAGTTGATGACTTTTTTAACCCATCAAAGACATCATTCTTTCTTTTTGCTGCTATTGAAAGAAAGTGAGCAGTTTCTAAGGTATTCTTTGTCATCATCACAGGAATTCCAATATCCAATGTAATATGAGCCATTGCACCTAATACAGCATTTGGATGGACTGCAGAACCAACCTCTCCTAATTCTATCAATAATAATGGATATTTACAGTTCTTAATCAAGTTATGACACTGTTTCATCAGTCGACCATCAGTCAATGAATTTAATAAGTCTCTAGAAGTTTTTCTTTCAATAAGTACTTCTTCAGTAATTTTAATGTCACCGCAGTCTAAGTGTCGAAATTCCACCTCGAAACCCATGCTGCGAAGATAGGCGGCTAATGTCGAGGAAGACTCACGATGATCTAATATCATTTTTTGTTCAACCTTCACAGCCATACTTTCGATTTCTTTTTGGGCAGCAGAAACAAGTGAAGATTCTTTTTTACGATGCTCAACAGGGCTCAAATCAACCTTCTCCTGCTTTGAATCTTCAAAAAAAGAATCCAAACCTGTCTGATTTCTTGGTCTTCTATCACTTGGGCCAAGACTTAACTCAGTCTTAGAAGAGATTACTTCCGAATTCTCTTTCAAAGGACTCTCAGTGGGTTTTTTGAATGGTATTTGGGTCACCAATCTATCTATCTCTAATTGCAAGAATTCTGCAGCATCGATTATTTCATTTTCGGAAACCTTAACGCTGAAATTATCTAAAACATCGTTAGTCGCAGGAGGTCTTCTTGGTAATCTACCTCTTTTTTGTATTTTCTCTAATAGGATATACATTCTTTCTTCTCTAATTTGGGCTGCCGAATGAACAAATTCATCTCTTGTATTTCTGGTAATTAGAGTTTTAACAGTACCATCTGATTGTCTCGCAGTCCGCCCTCTACGTTGAATTGCCCGTATTGCACTTGGAACAGGTTCGTATAATAATACCAAGTCTGCGGAAGGTACATCCAACCCTTCTTCACCAACCGATGTTGCAACTAGGACATTTATTTCTCCAGCTCGAAACCGCCTTAATTGTTCCAACTGTTGTTTTTGATTCATTCCTTTCCTCTTTCCCCTAGATGATTGACCTATGAATTTATCAACATTGGCTTTTTCTATAGAATGAATACTTGCAACTAAGTTTTCTACAGTATCTCTGAATTCTGTAAATATTAGAATCTTACTCTCGGGTTTTTTGTCTAACTGTTCTATGACAAATGAATGTACTTTCTCTGTTTTGGGATGTAATTCGGGTAAGTCATTGGCAGCAATGCGAAAGTTGTGGACAGGTCCTAACGATACGAACCTATTCGTTCCACGGTCACCACTTCTACCGTCATCTTCCGCTCTTTGAAGATAAGAGCATGCTGATTTCATACCCTGCGTTTTTAGTAAGTCTATGAGTAAATGCATTCTTCTTAGGTCTGAAATTCTTTTTGCAGCATCATATCCTCTAACGTCTCTTCTTTGAATTGCAATGCTCGCATTTTTCTGTGCAGCATCTATTATCTTTGATGTTAAATGTTGTGTAGGTGCAAGAAAACCCAATCTTTGTAATCTTTTAATTTCCTCATTCTGATGAGCCTGAAGGGGATGAATTAGAGTTGTCAATTCATCAGGAAGGTCAACTCGAACAGGTATATTTTCTAATTCAACCGAATATGGGTCAAGTAGTGGTTCTTCGCGCCTGGAAACATCTAGTCTCTCAATACCAAGTCTTTTTGCCACTTCAAGAATATTCTTCTCATTTGAACCAGGACTTGCAGTAGCACCAAGAACTACAGCATCAGGTTTAGCCTCCAAGTATAGGTCTCCTACCTGCGCATAGGCATGGTTACCAGTAGCATGATGCGCCTCATCTACGATCAGTAGCGAAACTTCGCTTAAATCGATAGAACCACTTTGTGCATCATTCCTTATCACTTGTGATGTCGCCATGATAATTTTTGAATCATTCCAGATATCAGGCCTTTTAGCTGGAGCTGTTTCACCAGTATACCTGGAAATACTTTCTTCACTGATGTTGATCATCTCTCTAGCCATTCTCTGTTGTTGCTCAACAAGTCCAGTTGTAGGGGCGATGAGTAATATTTTACCATTTCCAAACTTGAGATATTCTGCCATAATCATCCATTCAACAGCAGTTTTACCAAATCCTGTAGGCATGACCATCAAGCTTGAGGAACTCAAAGCACTCCTCAGAGAACGAATCTGATAAGCCCTGGCTTCAACACCATCATTCAAGAATGGATGGATAATGGTTGCCATATCATATCGTTTCGGTCGAGGGTTCAAAAGGATGGTGATTATAATTATGATGAATTTTGGCAGCATCGGAAGTATGAACATATAGAACTTATATCAGCAATAAACAGCATCACTCAATCGCAGTGGTGACCGAACCACTCATATAGCGGAGGTAAGTCGGATGGATGCTCAAAGGTGAGTAGCCAGACATACAGGGCCATCCCCCGAGGACCCCAACAGTCTCGTTCCGGGTTCGCCGGAATGGGGCGCAGTGTCACGGCTTCTCTCATCCTGAGAGTCCTCGTACGCCCCCAACGGTGGGGCCAATTCGTTGTATAAATACAGGAGGAATCCAACATGGCAAAGAGAAGTCACCCACGAAGAGGATCGATGGCGTTTAGTCCGCGTAAGCGCGCTAGCCGACCATTCGGACATGTAAAATCGTGGCCAACAACCGACGCGAGCGAAGTTAGAGTGCAAGGTTTTGCAGGCTGGAAAGCAGGCATGACTCACATTCTATCACGTGATTTGAACCCGACAAGCCCATCTGCTGGACAAGAAGTTAGAGTTCCAGTAACAGTAGTTGAGTGCCCGAAGATGCGAATACTTGGTGTCAGAGGATACCAAATGACGCCTTATGGTAAGCAAGCTATTGGAGAGGCTTGGGCCGACGCAAAACTAATCGTTGAGGCATTCAGTGAATTATTCAAGAGACTTCCAGAAAGAAAAGAACACGATGCAGAACTTCATTTCACCAATCTGGTAAATGCAGACCTCTGTGAAGTTAGACTTATTGTAGCAACACAACCAGGAACTGTTTCTGGCATCCCTACCAAGGTTCCTGACGTCATGGAAATGGGTCTTGATGGAGGTTCCATCATAGACAAACTAAACTTCGCTAAAGAAAACTTAGGCGAAGAATACTCCTTTGCAGATACCTTCGATGAAGGTGGATTAACAGATATTGTGGCTGTAACCAAGGGTTATGGATGGCAAGGTGTAATCCGCAGATTCGGTGGTAAACTTCAATCACACAAGAACTCAAAGAAGCGACGTCAACACGGAAACATGGGTGACTTCGGGACTGGGTATGTTCGTAAGACTATCCGTCAAGGTGGTCAAACAGGATATCACCAAAGAACTGAGTATAACAAGCGTGTCTTGAGAATTGCATCTCCGGAAGATCATGCTATCACTCCAGCAGGCGGTTTCCTTCACTATGGTGAAGTAAACTCTGATTACATCCTCGTTAAGGGGAGTGTACCAGGTCCTGCCAAGCGTCTAATTAGATTCCGTGATGCTACAAGAGGTAGCGATAAGGCACTTCATGAGTATGAAATTACCTACGTAAGTACAGCATCCAAGCAGGGGGCATGAAGATGAAAGTTTCTGTAAAAGATATTACTAACAGTATTAGTGCTGATGAATTAGATGCTGGAAGGCTTCAAGAAACCTTTGAAGTTTCAGTCGAAGAAGGTTCAAAAATAACATTACCTGAATCGTTTAACAGCGCTCTTAGAGATGATCTAGTCAAGTTAGCAGTTGCTTCAAGCCGTGCTAATAGGAGACAAGCCTATGGTTCAAGAAGACATGGTGGTAAGAGAAAACCAATGTCTGGTATGAAGCATTCTGTTGAATGGTGGGGTAAGGGTCGTGGTGTATCCAGGATTATGAGAAGAACCGGTCAAAGCCGAGCAGCACAAAATCCGCATACTCTTGGTGGCCGTAGGGCTCACGGGCCTAAGGTCGAGAAAGAGTGGGGAAGAAAGTTGAACTCTAAGGAGCGAAGACAGGCAAGAAACTCAGCGCTTACCTCTACTACTGACTTAGAAGCAGTTAGTACTAGAGGTCACAGATTCTCTGAAGAGATATCAGCACTACCTATTATTCTTGGAAACTATGTCGAAGTAAGAGATGGCAAATCAGAAGAATTTGATATTGAAACTTTCAATCATGGTTCAGCAACTCGTAAAATAATTGCTATATTCAATGAACTTGGATTAGGTGATGATTTGCAGAGAGCCCGTGATGGTAGAAATATCCGTGCTGGTAAAGCTACCATGAGAGGAAGAGTCCACAAGACTCCTAAGTCTCTACTATTAGTTGTTAACAAAAAGTCCGGATTGGCAAAGGCTGCTAGAAACCTTCCAGGTGTCGATGTAGTTGCTGCTAAGGACTTGAATGCTGAAGATCTAGCTCCAGGTGGAGATGTAGGTCGTTTGACAGTATTTACCAAGTCTGCCGTGGAGGCACTTAACTGAGGTGATATTATGAATGCATATGATATAATTATTCAACCATGGCTTACTGAAAAATCGATGGATGCTCGTTCTTCTGAACAGAGATTAGAGTTTATCGTTAGAAGAAGCGCTTCCAAGCAAGAAATAGCAGAAGCAGTCAAGACAATTTTCGAAGTTGAAGTTGCGAAAGTCAATGTTCGTAATACTAAACACGGCAAGCATGCATCAGTTAAGCTTGCAGAAGGATATGATGCAGAAGATGCTGCAATGCGTCTAGGAGCATTCTGAGGTGAAATCATGGGTAAAAGAATACGTGCACAGAGAAAAGGTTCATCACCACGATACCGTGTTTCAAGCCATAAATTCCCAGGGGCTAATAGAATGCCTAGGGCTAATGGTATAGTCGGCGAAGTTTCAGATTTGATTCATAGCCCTGTCCATTCTGCTCCACTAGCAAAGATTGATCTTCCTGATGGAGAATCAACACTAGTTGTAGCAACTGAAGGACTTTCAATCGGAACGAAAGTTGCTATTGGAGATAATGTATCTCTTAGACCTGGAAATATTACTTCAATTGGTAATATTCCAGAAGGTACTGCAATTAATAATCTTGAATTGCGCCCTGGAGATGGCGGTAAAATCGCAAGGTCTGCTGGAAACTCATGCTATGTAGAAGCAAGAATTGGCGATAAGGTTCGTATTAGAATGCCATCAGGCTCTCTAAAGGAACTGTCAATAAACTGCCGTGCTACAATCGGTGTTTTAGCAGGACATGGTCGCGATGAAATGCCTCTAAGAACTGCTGGAGCAGCATATTACAAGGCTAAGGCAAGAGGTAAGTTGTTCCCTCACGTAAGTGGTGTAGCAATGAATCCTGTAGATCACCCGCATGGTGGTGGAAATCACCAAGCTGTTCACGGTCCAAACTCCGTTGCACGTGGAACTCCGCCAGGTGCTAAGGTTGGTATCATCGCTCCAAGGCGAACCGGACGAGGTCGCGGAAAGAAGATTTGAGGTGATTATGTATGGCAAGAAAGAAAAAGAAGTCCTTTATGACCCCCAAGGCTAGTCGAAGAAAGGCGCGTAAGCGTCTTTCAACCACAACAGGCCGTGTAAAGAAAGAATTCACATACCGTGGTTTTACTATGGAAGAATTATCAGGAATGGATCTATGGCCTTCCGAAGAAGCAGATAGTCAATCTGTTATCGAACTACTACCTTCAAGAGCAAGAAGAAGTATTGGCCGTGGTCTTTCATTGGAAAACGAACATTTCCTAGAAAGAATGCGCAGAAACGCGAGCAGAACAGTTCGTACTCACAGAAGAGATATGCCCATTCTACCGGAATTTGTTGGAAAGAGAATCGCTATCTACAACGGACAACACTTCGTTGAGATTGATATTAAGCCAGAGATGATCGGGCATTACCTAGGTGAGTTTGCAATTACTCGTCGTAGTGTTGCTCACAGCGGACCTGGTGTAGGAGCAACTCGTTCCTCTAAGCACGTAGCATTGAAGTGAGGTGAATGATATGGTAAAACAAAGTCAGATGGATAGACGAACAAAACGTCGTCAAATGCCCCAAAAAGGTTTCACGCAATTATTGCAAGGAAGTCGTATTGCTACAGCACGTACAGTCAATGTCGATATGCACGTTAAGCACTGTTTCGAAATATGCAGAACTGTAAAGAATATGACTGCTAGTAAGGCAGTTTCATTCCTTAATGAAGTTCTAAAGATTGATTCAGACCGTGCAGATATTAGAAGAAAAGCTACTGCAGTTCCATTCCGTCTAGGTAGTGGAAACAAGAAGAGAAAGCGTTCAGGACCTTCAATGGTCGGTCACAGGAAAGGTGGAATAGGACCAGGTAGATACCCAGTCAAAGCGTCTAAAGAGATTATCAAGTTGATCGAAAGCGCAATGGATAATGCTCGTCATCAATACGAAGATATCGATGCTGAAGAAATGGAAATTACTCATATCGCTGCTCACCGTGGACAGATAAGAAAGGGTTGGATTCCTCGTGCTCGTGGACGTGCAACGCCTTCTAACCATTACCAAGTTAATCTCGAAATTTTCCTCGAAGATTTCAATACAGTAGACGATGAGTTGGAGGACGAATTCTAAGGTGATTATCATGAGTGGAAAAAAGAGTATACTTAGAACAATAGTCAACAGAAATGTTGAGCGCCAACTGGTAAAAGAGTTCTTGATGGATAATACCAACGGTTCAGGATTTGGTGGCTTGACAATCAAGCGTACACCAAGTGGAACCAGTGTAAAGATTCTAGCTGAAAGGCCAGGTAGAGTTATTGGACGTAAAGGTAAGATCATCAATGATTTACAGAAGAGACTTGAAGAAGAATTCGAACTTCACAACCCTGGACTTTCAGTAGTCGGTTTTGAAGACCTTGAACCTAAGGCTGACCCGACATTGAATGCCCAAGTTATGGCAAGTAAAATCGCATCAGCATTAGAAAGAGGATGGTATTACAGAAGAGCTGGAGCAAGTGCTGCAGTGAATGTTATGGAGTCTGGAGCCAGAGGAGTTATTGTAACTGTAGCCGGAAAGTTAACCGGTTCAAGAAACAGAACACAAAAATTCATTCTTGGCCACGTTAAGTACTGTGGTGAAACTGCACTTCAATTCATGGACAAAGGGTACGCTGTTGCAATCAAGAAATTGGGAACAATTGGTGTTACTGTACAAATCATGCGTAAGGGAATCAAACTCCCTCACGAAATCAGCATCTATTCTGAAGAGGAACTTAGAATCCGTTCAGAACAGGAAACCACAGTTGTGGATGTTGTTGAGGAGGCGAGCAAATGAGTTATGTTTCAAACAGAGATATCGCTTCAATGAGCAAAGATGCTCGCGAATCAAGACTTCTAGAATTACAAGAAGAACTACTTCAATTAAGAGCCGAGAAAGCACTTGGTGGAACTCCATCAAGTATCGGTGCTTACAAGGCAACAAGAAGAAGCATAGCACGTCTTAAGACGCACATGAGAGAAAACTGAACCTAAGGAGAAGAGTAATTATGAGCGGAATTTGCAATGTTTGTGGTCTACCCGATGAACTTTGTATATGTCAAGAAATAGCAAAAGAACAACAATGCGCAATACTTTCAACAGACAGAAGAAGATACGGAAAAATAGTTACCAAAGTAGAAGGAATCGAGGACTCAGCAATAGACATTAATCAATTAGCAAAATTACTAAAAAATAAATGTGCAGCCGGCGGAACAGTAAAAGGAAGAACAATCGAATTACAAGGAGATCACAAGAAAAAAGCAGCTGGTGTTCTAAAAAACAATGGATTTAATGTGGAGGTGCGATGATATGAACATTTACAATTCTAATTGGCTTGGAGGTAACTTGAAGGTTGTCTCTTCGCTAGATAATACACTAGTAGGTCGTCAAGGACTAGTCATTGACGAGACCAAGAATACAATTATGATGTCCGAAAATGGACATGACATTACTCTTGGAAAGGCTAGTATCAAATTCACTATTGACGACAGCAATGTCGTTATTGATGGGGCGTTGGTGGGTCAACGTCCAGAAAACCGAACCCACCGTAAATATAGGATGGACTGATACTTATGCGAGACATAGGAATAGATGTAAAACCCCCTACTGGAGAGTGGGATGGAGATGAGAATTGCCCGTTTTATGGAAGGCTTCGTTTGAGAGGACAAGTACTTGAAGGAACGGTTTCTAGTTTAGGAATGCAAAAGACAATCACCATTGAGAGACGCAATGTAAGATATATGCAGAAATATGAACGTTTTGAAAAGAGAACAGGAGTACTTTCAGCCCATCTTCCTAACTGCATTGGAAATGTAGAGATTGGAGATTCGGTTAAAGTTATGGAATGTAGACCTCTATCAAAGACGGTATCTTTCTGTGTTGTCGAAGTTACTGGGGGTGAAGCTTGATGCGAGGACTTCCAGGTAGACAAACCAGAGGATTGCCAACATCAGCACGTCTGACTGTTGCTGATAATACAGGTGCCAAGATCGTTCAAGTTCTAAACATCCTAAAACTAGGTGGAACTATGAGGAGATATCCTGCCGGTGGTGTAGGTGATGTTGCTAAGGTTTCAGTCAAGAAAGGAACACCTGAAACAAGAAGGCAAATGTTCAATGCAGTAATTATTCGTCAAAAGAGACCTTTTAGAAGAGTCGACGGAACATGGGTTCAGTTTGAAGATAATGCTTGTGTCATAACCAACGAAAAAGGAGATGTCCAAGGTTCAGATATCAAAGGACCAGTTTCTCGTGAAGCAGCCGAGCGCTGGCCACGTATTGCAGCAAATGCAAAACAGATTGTATGAGGTGATTAAATGGTAAAGAGTATGAAACCAGGAAAGCAAAGAAAAGCGCATTTTAATGCTCCAATGCATGAAAAGCGTAAGCGATTGACCGCTCGTCTACAATTAGACAAGCCAGATTCACGTTTTGACGGTGTCCGTAGTGTCACCGTACGTGTAGGAGATACAGTTCGAATAATCCGTGGAGATCTATCCAACGGAGGAAAGAGACACGGTGGAAAGCGAAATGCAGACCCACTATCAGGTTCAGTATTAAGAGTCGATTCTAATAAGGGTCGTTTGTTCATTGAAGGCGCTAAAGCCAGCAAGTCGGACAACAAGGAAGAGGCAGTACCGGTACATGCCTCGAATGTCGTAGTAGTCAAGATTGACGAAACCGATAAGTTGAGAATTCAACAATTAACCGGAAACAGGAGTTGAAAATAATGGGTAGCAGTAATCACTTGAAGCGCTTAGCAATGCCAAGAAGTTGGCCACTTCCACGTAAAACCTCGATTTGGGTAACACGTGCAGCACCTGGGGCACATGCCTTGGATTTGTGTATGCCTCTGAATGTCGTAATTAGAGACATTTTGGGATATGCTAACTCCACAAGAGAAGTCAGACATATTCTTCATAATAATCTAGCATTGATAGACGGCAGAATCTGCAAAGATGTACGTCGTGGTGTTGGTTTCATGGATGTTCTGACTCTTGGTGAGGACAACTATCGCTGTATCCTTGATAGAAAGGGTAGACTACGATACCGTCCAATCTCAAAGAAGGAAGCAGAAACAAAGGTTTGCCGTATTGATGGTAAAACTACAATCAAGGGTGGAAAGACACAACTAAATCTTCACGATGGAAGAAATATGTTAGTCGATGACGCAACTGAGTATAGCACTGGAGATTCTCTAGTCCTTTCCCTACCTTCTCAAGAAGTAAAGGAGCATATTAGATTCGCTGAAGGAACCCGCTGTTACCTAACAGGTGGAGCTCACGTTGGTGAATTTGCAGATGTAAAGGAATACATCGTCAAGCGTTCAAGTATGCCTAATGAAGTTCAATTTGGAGAATTCGGTACTGTAGTATCTAATGTATTTGCAGTAGGCGGACAAAAGCTACCTACTACTGAGGTGGTTGAATGAGTGAATCCGCTAATCCAATGATGATGCCAAGAATCACTAAGATCTGTATCAACATCGGTGTCGGTGAAGGTGGAGACAGACTAGTTAACGCTGAAAGCGTTCTAGAAATGGTTTCTGGTGTTAAACCGCAAAGAACAGTTGGTAAGATTCAAAACCGTGACCTGAAAGTAAGATTAGGTGCACCAATTGGATGTAAAGCAACTCTACGCAAATCTGAAAAGATTCATCAATTTTTAACTGATGCATTCTCTTGCAGAGAAAATGTCATTCCTTCATGGAACTTTGACAGAGAAGGAAACCTTTCCTTCGGCATAAGAGATTATACAGATTTCCCAGGACAGAAGTATGACCCAGATATCGGAATCTACGGAATGGATATCACAGTTGTACTCGAAAGACCGGGTCATAGAGTTAGCCGTCGTCGACGTGCTAAGAGCAAAGTCGCTATGACTCATAGACTTACTGCAGATGAATCACGTGAGTGGTTCAAAGTAAATTATAATATCACAATTTTGGAGGAGTAAATATGGCAAGAGATCACGGAGAAAGAATTGGACGAAGTGTAGGATGTCGTAGATGTGGACGTCGAAGAGGAATGATTCGTAGACACGGTCTTCGTCTTTGTCGTCAATGCTTCAGAGATGTAGCCCCAGAAATCGGGTTTAAGAAAATGAGTTGAGGAGGGAAAAGAATGCAAATTGATCCATTAAATGATGCTCTAATTAAGATGTATAACGCTGAACAAGCTGGTAAATTCGATGTCGAATTGTTGCCAGCGTCCAAGTTGCTTGGAAATGTTCTAGAAATTATGCAAAAATCAGGCTATGTAGGAAATATCGAAAAGACTGAAGATGGCCGTGGAGGCTCATTTACAGTAGAACTTAGAGGTGCAATCAACCGTTGTGGCACAGTAAAGCCACGACACAGTGTCCGAAGACAAGACTATGAGTTGTGGGAAACAAGATACCTACCTGCTAAAGACTTCGGATTACTGATTCTAACAACAAACTCTGGAGTTATGCATCACTATGATGCTAAGGATGCAAGAATTGGTGGTAAGCTATTGGCTTACGTATTTTGAGGTGATTAAGAATGGTAAAAATCGACAGAATCGAACATTCCGTAACCATCCCTGAGGGTGTAACAGCATCACTTAGTGAAGATGGCGTCGTATCTATACAAGGTCCGAAAGGCTCTTTGTCAAGACAATTCACAAATACTAACGTGGATCTGTTCCAAGAAGGAAGTACATTAATTGTACGTGCAGACATGCCACGTAGAAAAACCAAGGCACTTGCAGGAACTTGGAATGCTCACCTAAATAATATGGTTAAGGGTGTTACCAATGGTTTCACATATAATTTGAAAGCGGTTTACTCTCACTTCCCTATGACACTTTCAGTCAAGGGTAATGTGTTTGTGGTGAACAATTATTTCGGAGAAAGAGTTCCAAGAAACGCCGACATTCTTGAAGGCGTTGAGGTTAAAGTCAACAATAAGGTAGAAGTTGTAGTTTCTGGAATCGACAAAGAGAATGTCGGTCAAACTGCAGCCAATATCGAAAGATGTGTCACGGTTAAGAATCGAGATCGCCGTGTATTCCAAGATGGAATTTATCTCGTAGGAAAGGAGTGATATAAATGTCTGATAATTATGATGATATGACTGTGGCTGAATTGAAGGTCATCCTAAAAGAGCGTGACTTGCCTGTTTCAGGTAAGAAAGCAGATCTAATCGAAAGACTTTCTCAGTCTACTGAAGAAGTTGAATCAGAACCGGTTGAAGAAGCGGTTGAAGAAGCGGTTGAAGAAACCGTAGAAGAGTCATCTGATGATGATTTTGATTCAGAAGAAAACTGGGAAGATGAAGATTGGGATGAAGATGCAGATGAAGGCCATGTTGCAAAACAAAAGCCAGTACTTTCTGAAGAGATGAAGGCTGCACTTGAACTTCGTTCCGAGCAAAAGAAGAAAACACCATCTTTCCGAAGAACTGAATGGTTCCGTTACAAGCGTTTGTCTCGTTCTGGATGGAGAGCACCCCATGGTATGGACAGTAAACAACGTAGAAATTACAAGTACAGAAGTTCCCTTGTTCGTGTAGGTCATGGTAAAGTGGCTGTAGCAAGAGGACTTCACCCATCAGGATTTAGAGAAATAATGGTTCAAAAATCAGGCGATTTAGATTCTATGGATCCAGAAACTGAGGCAGCAAGAGTTGGACGCAGTGTCGGTGGAAGAAAGCGTGAACAAATTTATTCCCGTGCTGATGAGTTAGGAATCCGTGTTCTAAACAGAAGGAGGGATATTTGATGCAAATTACCAATCAAAAGCGTTTAGCAGCTAGACTTCTAAAGTGTGGTGTTAACAGAGTTTGGGTTAATCCAGATTATGTCGACCAAATCGCTTCAGCAGTTCAGACTGATGATATCCGTGAATTTATTGATGAAGGATGGATTAGAGCTAAACCTATCAAAGGAACTTCTCGTGCCAGGGCAAGAATGCGTTTGGAACAGAAGAGAAAAGGCCGAAGAAAAGGTCAAGGTAAGAGAGCAGGTTCAGCAAACGCAAGAAATCCTCGTAAGAATCGTTGGATGAGGACTATCAGATCACAAAGACGTGTTTTGAAAGACCTTCGTGAAGATGAAACTATTGAACCTTCACAGTACCGTAGGTATTACTTGAAGGCTAAAGGTGGATCATACCGTTCGATTGCTCACATGCGCTCTCAAATGTCCATTGAAGGTATTCAATTCCAAGGAGGCGATGAATGATGCAAGGAACTCGTAGAAGATCTATTTTCAGAAGAAGAAAGGCTGGTTTAACCGACTATCACAGAAGGTTGAAACTGTTGAGAGGAAACAAGGCACGTGCAGTTGTAAGGATTTCAAACACCCGTATTACTTGTCAAATTGTAAACTGGGCTATCAACGGTGACCAAGTAATGGCAACCGTTACAGGCTCTGAGTTAACTAAGAAGCACGGATGGCCAGAAGGATTCTCTCAAAAGTCAGTACCTGCTTGCTACCTAACTGGATATGCACTAGGTAAAGCATCCCTTGCTTTGGGATGTAACGAAGCAGTTCTAGATATTGGTCTAGCCGGAAGCACTCCTGGTGGAAGAGTATTCTCCGCTTTGAAGGGCATGGTTGACGCAGGAATGGACATTCCTCATGGTGAGGAAGTACTTCCTGATGATGACAGAATTAATGGTGTGCACATCGATGATAAAATCGGTGCTGCAGTTGATTCAACAAAGAAGAAAATAGAGGAGGCTTATTGATGAGTGATGAAGAAAATCAAAATATGGCGCCTGGTCTTATTCAGGCATTCAACCCACCAGAAGTAGAGGAGAAAGGAGATCATCGTAAACGACGTAGAAATCAAGATGACCCAATCATGGCTCTAAGAAATTGGACTCCTAAAACTAGACTAGGTAATGCAGTAATGGCTGGACGTATTATTACTTTCGAGCAAGCATTAGCTTCCAGACTTCCAATTAGAGAAGTCGAAGTAGTTGATGCATTGATTCCTAACCTTGAAGATGATATCATAAAGGTGAATATGGTTCAAAGAATGACAGACAGTGGTCGAAGACCAAGGTTCAATGTCATGGCATGTGTTGGAAATAGAGATGGCTATGTGGGGATTGGAATGGCAAAAGCCAAAGATGTTTCAATGGCTATCCGTAAAGCCATTACAGCTGCCAAGTTGAATATAATTTCAATTCAAAGAGGTAACGGTTCTTGGGAATCTTCTGCAGGACCGGGTACTTCAGTTCCAATGAAAATCAATGGGCGCTCAGCATCGACTAGAGTCACATTGATGCCTGCTGCTAAAGGTAAAGGATTAGTTATTGGGGAGACTGGAAAGAAAGTATTAGACCTTGCTGGAATTACTGACGTTCTATCGAGAACAAAAGGTCAAACAAGAACTACTATCAATTATGCAGCAGCTACTTTCAATGCTCTAAAGAACTTGAACTCTACAAGAATCTCCAACGAACAGAAGGAGAGATTGTTCATTGGTAAAGGGAGGAAATTAGAATGAGTTGGGTAGTTGTAAGAGTTAGAAGTAACGTTAATGTTGAACGTTCGATTAGAGAAACTATGGATTACTTGAACTTGACTAAGGTCAATCACGCAGTAATAATTCCAGAGAACGATCAATACCGTGGTATGCTTCAAAAGGCTAAAGACTACATTACTTGGGGAGATGCTACTGAAGAACTCATTGAAAAAATGCTTTCTGAAAGAGGTAGAATGTCAGGAGATCATCCATTGACAGACTCCATGGTAAAAGACAATACAGATTACAAGAATATAGGAGACTTTGCAAAGGCAATCGCATCTAATGATGCAACAGTTAAGCAAGTTCCTGGATTGAAGAGGGTTTTCCGACTTCATCCACCACGTGGCACTAAAGGCTGGAGTGGAATAAAGCGACCTTTTGTTCTAGGCGGAGCGCTTGGTTCAAGAGGAGATAAGATTGACGTTCTAGTAGAGCGAATGATTTGAGGTGATATGATGGGTACAAAAGCAAATAAGCATCGTGGAAGAAACAGATACCATGGACGTGGAAAGAAAGCGGGCCGTGGTGCTGGTAAGAGAGGTGGCCGTGGTAATGCTGGTATGAACAAGCACCGTGTCATGACTAGAATCAAGTATATGCCAAATCATTGGGGTATGCATGGATTTAACCGACATCCAACTCTAAGAACTGTCAATATTACTATCAATGTAGCACAACTTGAAGAATTGGCTGATGGAAAAGATACTCTAAACCTTACGGAGTTAGGAATTGATAAACTTCTAGGAAGTGGAAGAATTAACTCTGCTCTCAAAGTAATAGTTTCAGAAGCCAGTGCTAAAGCATCGGAAAAAATCAGTGCTGCTGGTGGAACAGTAGAAACTGATGGCGATGACTTTGAAGAATGAAAAAATAATGATTTTTGAAAGGTGAGAATAATGAAACATAAACCAATTCCTTGGGCTATTGCACTAACTGGTGCTCTGTACTTCGGGCTTTTGATTTACTGGCAATCCGATGAACTTAGTGGAACATCTGAACAGATGGCTGCTGCACAGTTTGGATTGATACTTTCAGTAATTTATGTTGCATATTTGATGTGGTGTTTCCAGAGAGACTTGCCTAAGGGACTCCAAGATGCTCCAGTGATTGGCCGATATGGTAAATTAATTGGTTGGTTAGCACTGAGTTCGATTGCTGTTTGGTATGTTCGTCCAGGTGCTTGGGGAGGGTACGATGAAGGAGTTGGATTCTTCTTAGTTGGTATTCTTCTATTAGGTTTTGGAGCAGCTGCGATTCTGACTTGTTTCATGTGGAGTGGCGATAAGAGTAGTAGATTATACGCTCTAAGCCGCTTCGTAGATGTTTATCCTACAATCACTAAGCCAGAGCGTCACGTAAGGTTTAACGAGAAAATGTGGACAACTACATTTGTATTGATTATTTACTTCGCAATGACTAACGTAATGTTGTATGGTCTTTCAGGACAAGCCCTCGATTTGTTCAGCGGATTCCGTTCTATTATGGCGGGAGCATCTGGTACAATCATGCACCTTGGAATTGGTCCAATCGTAACAGGTTCAATTATCATGCAATTATTTGCAGGTGCTAAAATTATTAGATTAGATTTGAGTAATTCCGATGATAAAGCAATGTACCAAGGAGTACAAAAATTATTGGTTCTAATTATGATTCCTATCGAAGCCATTCCGCAAACCTATGGTTTCCTTGACCCTACGGAGTTCTTGATTGACTCCTACGGTATCGGTTGGGCTAACTTCGTTATAGTTGCTCAACTATTCGCAGGTTCTTACCTAGTATTCCTTCTTGATGAACTGGTTAGTAAGTGGGGAATTGGTTCTGGTATGTCTCTGTTTATCGCAGCAGGTGTAGCACAATCTACTTTCGTAGGAACTCTTTCTCCTCTTCCAGTAACCAAGGGTATTGGATATTCACTCAGTAACCCTCCATCTGGTACTTTACCAATGATATTCTATATGTTTAGGGAGGCAACAAATTACGATATGATCTCTAGTAATGGTTTTGAAACGATACTTCTGACGCACGTCAATCCATTAGCAGCTCTATTCTCATCTGTTGTGGTATTCTTAGTGGTTGCCTATGCAGAATCTAGTAAACTCGAATTACCGCTAACTCATGGTAAGGTTAGAGGGCATAGAGGGAAATATCCGATTCGTTTAGTTTATGCTTCTAACATTCCAGTTATTTTGATGGCTGCTCTATTGGCAAACATCAACATGTTCACTCTATTATTCTGGAGTCACCCGACGTTATCTCAAACTCCTCTGTTAGGTCGGAATGGAGCTGGTTCGCTTTCCAAATATATTGGAACTTATGAACAAGGCCAAACCACCGCTTCAGGAGGTTTTGCATGGTATGCGAGTATGGTAAATGGAGTTAATGACTGGTTACTACCGCTGCTGAACCAGCAGGGCGACGTATTCGGTCATAGTTTGACACAAATCATGGTTCACGTTGCATTTTATGTTATTCTGATGACAGTAGGTTCGATGATTTTCGCTAAGTTTTGGATCGATACTACCAATATGGGTACGAAGGATGTTGCGAAACAAATCGAAAGAACAGGTATGCAAATACCTGGTTTCCGTAAGAATCCTAAGGTTCTAGAAAAGATATTAGAAAATTATATTCCACCTGTGACTTATTTCTCAGGAGCATTCGTCGGGTTGCTAGCAGCTGGTGCTGATTTACTAGGTACAGTAGGTAATGCTACGGGTACTGGTTTACTTCTGGCCGTAGGTATCATATTACGTACCTATGAGCAGATACAGAAAGAGCAAGCAATGGAAATGCATCCAATGATAAGACAGTTCTTTGGTGCTGAGTAGGTTCTGTTTTGAGGTCATAATATGGCCAACTTTCCTATTATTCCAACAGTTGCTATTTTTATTGGTCTATTATTGATAGAATATCTAATTTACGATGCCTATAGGCAGAATAGTAGTAAAGGTCAAGATAGTAAACAATACAATATCCACAACCATCCAATACCTCTTGATCCTAGCAACATACCTCCAATGGCAAATTTACCTATACTGCCTCAACCAACTATTCAGGGAAGTCACTATACCTTGCCTATCACAGATAATAATACTCTAGATAATTTCTCTCCGGAGGCAACACCTGCGAGTATAATTCCACAAATTCCTAGTTCACCTCCACTACCAGAATCAGGCCTCCCAGAGGGTTGGACTATTGAGCAATGGAACTATTATGGGGCACAGTGGCTTGAATCAAAAAATGTGTCATAATTTATGATGGATTTTATACCAAACAAAGTGACATTTTTTTGCTCAAATTGCTTTGCAGCATACCATTTATCACAATATATCGGTAGGGTATGTTGATATAGGGGAGGTGACTCGGTGGGTTGCTTGCGTTGTTGAGAACGGCGTTGGCGGCAGAGTCCTCGGACTGTGACAGCCGCCATCCTCTCGATGCGTGAAGCCGAAGCGATTGCGATTTTGAGAAACCTTCCCCCACGGAAGATCGCTCAGAGTCAGGAAGGTGATCGAGATTATGACGTATTTTGTGCAAGAAGCTCAAGTGCATTATTTTCTCGCCAATTTTTTTAGGACAGCAAATTCAAATGAATTTCAGCGACAAGTAGCCTAAGGATCATTACAAGAGAAATCTGGTTGATCCTGCCAGAGGCGACCGCTTTTGGAGTTCGATTAAGCCATGCGAGTAGAAAGAAATTAGATTCTTTGCAAACTGCTCAGTAACACGTGGATAACCTGCCCTATGCTCCGGAATAACCTCGGGAAACTGAGAATAATACCGGATAGATCACAACGCCTGGAACGGTGTGTGGTTCAAAGGTCACGGCATAGGATGGGTCTGCGGCGTATCAGGTCGTAGGGGGTGTAACGGACCTCCTAGCCATCGACGCGTACGGGTGTTGGGAGACATAGCCCGGAGATGGATTCTGAGACACGAATCCAGACCCCACGGGGTGCAGCAGGCGCGAAAACTTCACACTGCAGGAAACTGTGATGAGGGAACTCCAAGTGCGCGCACTTAGTGTGCGCTTTTCTTGACTATTAATCGGTCATGGAATAAGGGCTGGGAAAGACCGGTGCCAGCCGCCGCGGTAATACCGGCAGCTCAAGTGGTCGTCGCTTTTATTGGGCCTAAAACGTCCGTAGCCTGTTTGGTAAATCTGTGGGTAAATCAACCAGCTTAACTGGTTGAATTCTGCAGAGACTGCCAGACTAGGGACCGGGAGAGGTGTGGGGTACTCTAGGGGTAGGGGTAAAATCCTGTCATCCTTAGAGGACCACCAGTTGCGAAGGCGCCACACTGGAACGGATCCGACGGTCAGGGACGAAGCCTAGGGGCACGAACCGGATTAGATACCCGGGTAGTCCTAGGTGTAAACGCTGTGAACTTGGTGTCGGGAGTCCGCAATGGGCCCCCGGTGCCGGAGTGAAGATGTTAAGTTCACTGCCTGGGGAGTACGGTCGCAAGGCTGAAACTTAAAGGAATTGGCGGGGGAGCACTGCAACGGGAGGAGCGTGCGGTTTAATTGGATTCAACGCCGGAAAACTCACCAGGGCCGACTGTTAGATGAAGACCAGTGTAACGAACTTGTCGGATTTTCAGAGAGGTGGTGCATGGCCGTCGTCAGTTCGTACTGTAAAGCGTTCTGTTAAGTCAGATAACGAACGAGACCCTCATCTCTATTTGCTACCTGTCTCTCCGGAGACGGCGCACTATAGGGAGACCGCTGGTGTTAAACCAGAGGAAGGCGAGGGCAACGACAGGTCAGTATGCCCCGAATGTCCTGGGCTACACGCGCGCTACAAAGGACGGGACAATGGGAAGCTAGGCCGAGAGGCCACGCTAACCCGAAACCCGTTCGTAGTTCGGATTGAGGGCTGTAACTCGCCCTCATGAAGCTGGATTCCGTAGTAATCGTGTTTCAACATAGCACGGTGAATATGCCCCTGCTCCTTGCACACACCGCCCGTCAAACCATCTTAGTTGGGGGTGGGTGAGGCTGCGCTTTATGGCGTATTCGAGCCTGCCTTCGACAAGGAGGGTTAAGTCGTAACAAGGTATCTGTAGGGGAACCTGCAGATGGATCACCTCCTAAGAAATCGGAGGCTGGAGTCCTTTTGGGCTCCAGTCTCCACCCCTTTTTTTATTCATTTAGCGCTTTACTTTTTACACCAAGTAAAGTTTTTAAACTATTGATTAGAACTTATTTGTTCTAACTTTTCAGATAACGTATTTCTAAAAGTTAGTAATGAAAGTCTAGGAGCATCAGTATTTACAGTGATTGTAGCGCCTCTGTTAAAGTGAACCTCATCCCAGCCATCAGGTACAACATAACCCCTATGCATATCTGAGGTTAGGATTGTTGCTTCAGCAGTCCAATCTATCCAAGACCAAGGTTCTCCAGATCTCTGTTTATGCGGTATGTCTCTAGCTACGAAGAAATAATGGTCACTCCAATCACCTTCTTTAATTCTGGATTGTAGTTGATTCATTGTATCAGAATCTATTGTATGGTTTAGCCAAGCACCCTGGCCTAGCCATGTAGAGAATAGTAATCCACTACTCTGTTGTCGACACTTTTTGTCGCCTCTTCTCAGGTGATACTTACTAGGAGCGTATTGGTGGGTATTTGCAATTAGTAAGTCATTCATTGCTGGGTCAGTAGTAAATCGATTACCTGAAGTGGAATCTATTATTGCCTGTAATCTTGGAATATCATTTATTATTGCTTTTCCATTTAACGCTAATTCTATATCACCAGAAAAGGTTTCGATATCACTATCCATGTAAAAACCATAACTACCATCAGGGTCTTGGTTGATTGGGTGAGAATTGACGCCCATTACCGGTGTATTGGCGTCAATGTTGTGTGAGATACTAGTCAATGTCCCATCTCCACCCAAGACAATCACTAGGTCTCTTCCGATGAAATCTGCTCTTCGAACTTGCTCTCTAGCCCGTATTTCTATTCGTATTTCTCTTGATTTTTGTAGTTCATTTAGAACTTCTTTGACAGTATCTAGGCTATTATCATGTACAGATTCGAAGTTTTTTTTGAAAACCACCAATATGTCAGTCATAGACCCGCCTCATTTGATGCAAACGCTCTTCCTTCTTGAAAACCTCCATTTATAATTAAACAAAAAATACGAGTCTTGAAGTGCTTTGGTCATTGAGCAATATCTATGCAACCAGACCCTTGGAGTGGCGTTGAGCCTGAACATAAATCTGTAGAACCATCTATTGATGGTACAGTATCGCTGGGAGGAGATAATTTTAATGGTCAAATTATTATGCTTCAACCACCATCAAGTTCTTCGAAAGTAATCGGTATTTTATTGATCGTTTATGGGGCATTCAATTTGATTTCACTATTATTGAGTGTCGTTGGGTTCACGGATTCTAAATTTATGGAAGATACAGGATATACTACAATTGACGTTATTTTACTTCTCTTATCAGGACTTGTGGCGACTGCTACTTCAGTCATCGGTGGATATTGGATGGTTAATTATCAAAGAAAGGGTGTATATTTGGTTCTTATTGGCTTATTAGTTGGATTTTTACTTCAAATTATTATGTCTTTTTCTGATAGTACACAAGATATGTATAGTGAATTTGGTCTTGAGGGTTCAACAGTAACAGCATTAGTTGTAGGTATCCAAGCAGCATGCGTGGCAGTTTGCGGATTAATTGTGGCAATACCTCTAATGGTTGCCAATAATGGTCTTGATGATTCTAAATTATTTTGAAGCCAAACTTTATTGTCGGTACCCTATGGCAATATCATGATTAATGAATTGAATCTTCATGGTGGAAGTTTTAAAGCAGTATTCCCCTATACTTTCTGGGGTTGGTTTGCTTGGGTTATAAGTGCTATAATCGCTATATCTGGTCTATTTTTGGGCCTTGTAAGTGGAGATGAAAACCGATCAGCAATTTTGATGGGCGCCATTGGTTTTCTGTGTTTAGCATTTTGTACTCCCGGTTCGCATGAAGGAGACCTACACAAGGTTAGAATGCAAGCGATAGATCCAGCTGAACTTGAAGCCAAAGCTGAAGCAAGCGGCCTAACAATGGATAATTGGTGGTTACAACAATCAACATATGTACCAACAAATGACCCAAGCGATTGGATTTTACCGGCACCTGGGCCAGCGACTTGGAATGAGCAAGATAGATATGGTCCACATGCTGATGGTTCTGCTATTGCTGAACACCCATCAAAAGTAGGTACTCCAATACCTGCATCATTCAGTTTATTTGGCTTATTTGGAGGTATTTCTGCAATTTTAACGATCGTTGGATTGTGGAGCATAGTTTCTGGTATTGAAGGAGAAAATGATAATACAGGGATGTATGTTATAATTGGGCTAATCTTACTTGGTTTAATTTTAGCATTGATTGGATACTTCAAGTCTAAAATGATTAATCAGATGATTGATACTCCAACTTCTTTAATTCGTTCTGCAGCAGTTGGTGTCAATGAATTCGTAGGTCAGGTAAGACCTTCGCCGGAAGGTGTTTTAACAGTTGTAGTTGATGGTAATACGAATATGGTTATGACTAATATGGCCGCTTTTAGTTGGACTTATGAACAGTACCAGTGTAGAACTGTGAAAACTGATGAAGGTACAAGAGAAGAGTGTAATTGGGTGACAGTACGTTCAGACTCGGGCGGTTGTCCATTTATTCTTCATGACGGTACAGGTGGAATTAAAGTAAATACAAATTCTTTCAAGAGAAAGGAGTGGGGTCAATACATAAAGCGATGGGATGGGGCTTTTGCACAAACACTCGGAAAGCAACTAATGTCACAAGCAATCGCTGGTTTCCTTCGAGGTGCTAAAGTCAAGAAGCATAGATGGACTCTATATGGGTTAAAGCTAGGTAATCCGGCCTACATGATATGTAATGTCAAACCAAGACCTAGAGACCAAATAGAAGGAGAAGGTCTCGATGGTACTTTACAAAATAGTATTATTGAAGTATTTGGAGATGAAGATTTACCAGGTACAAAGGTAACTATCCAAAGAGGTTCAGAATTATCAAATCTCGGTAGATCTCGCTCAGGCCTGGAACTTGTTATGCTACCAATGATTCTAATTATTGGTGGAATCTCTATGCTCGGTCTTGCATGAAGTTCAATACCCTGTTTACATTGGGCCAATCATGGAAGATGTAGTAATTGTTGGAGGCGCACGCACACCGTTTTGTGAATGGCAAGGTGGTAAACGAGGCGATGGTCAGCCCGGTGGACTTTTGAAAGATGTTAGTGCACTCAAATTAGGACAAATTGCAATTAAAGGTGCTCTTGAAAAAACTAATACAAATGCAACCGATGTCGACCATGTAGTAATGGGATATGCTCTGCAGACTTGTGACCAAGCAATATTTGGTGCAAGACATGCAGGTCTAGGGGCAGGTATTCCACAAGAAGTACCAATGTTAACTCTATCTAGAATATGTGGTAGTGGTGTTCAAGCGATTGTAACCGCTGCACAAATGATTATGCTAGAAGAAGCAGAAACAGTAGTTGCAGGGGGAATGGAGAATCTTTCCCAAGCACCTCATGTACTCCGTGGAATGAGGGATACCTATAGGTTAGCTAGACCTCCAAAAGAAGGCGTGGTTCTAGAAAAAGACATGGAAGATTACCTTTTCACCAACCTCTTAGACGGTATGTGTGGTTCTTTCATGGCCCAAACTTCAGATGAAATTTGTAAGCGCAAAGGAGTAACTAGAGAAGAAACGGATGAGTTTGCAGCCCTCTCCCATCACAGAACAAATAATTCAATTCAAAATGGAATTTGGGAGCAAGAAATAGTTGAAGTAGAAGGTATTGGTTTCCAAGATGAAGACCACGTAGTACCAGGATGTACAAAAGAATCGCTTTCAGAACTAAGAACTGCATTTGGTCCAGAGAGTTTGGTCACTGCAGGTAATGCCTCAGGTGTTGTAGATGGTGCAGCAGCAGTTGTAGTGAAATCTGCTAGCCGTGCTAAGAAAGATGGAGATACTCCACTGGCCAAGATTATTTCTTGGGGAATAGTAGGACTTGAACCAGCAATAATGGCTTATGGTCCAGTTCCATCATCTAGATTGGCTCTTGAAAAAGCAGGATTAAGCATTGATGATATAGACAGATGGGAAATAAATGAAGCATTCGCAGGGCAGGCTGTTGCTTGTATCAAAGATTTAGAACTAGATGTCTCCAAAGTTAATGTTAATGGAGGAGCCGTAGGACTAGGTCATCCTTTAGCAGCAACTGGGACAAGACTTGTTCTTACCCTTGCTCATGAATTAAAGAGGTCAGGTAGTAAGTATGGAGTTGCTACAGCCTGTATCGGCGGTGGACAAGGCATTGCTATGGTCATTGAATCGGTTTAACTTCTACAGATTCAGAGAAGTCAGTCGGGCACGAGTTGTACCCCATGATTCTATAGAAAGGGCAATATCCAAATGTTGAAGTTAAAACTCCCCAAGCACCAAGCCCCAAAAGAATCAGTTCCCAGTTTGCACTGGCAAAGTAATCTAGTGTTACTAAACCCAAGCCTGAAACAAGTCGTAAAACTCTATCGCTCCAACCCAAATTCATGTGATTCAAACATAGTTTTCCATACTGGTACTTATATTGTGGTATCTATCCACATGATGTAAGAATTATACAAGAATATCTAATACATATCTAATCCAAACAATGATTAATATACCTATAAATATCTGTAAAATACGATTCTCTGGTATGTTTTTTATCCCGAACTGAGCACCGAATTTAGATCCTAAGAAAGTGATAATTAACAAAGAAAAAATGAATACTATTTGTTCAAATAAGTCCTCTTTTTGAACTTCTGTAAGAATTAGTAGGTGAGAAAACACGGAAATTGGTACAACTATCATCATGATATTAAGACTAGAACCAATAGAAATTCGAGTCCTTAGTTTCCCAAAGGCTTGTAGAGAGGGCACATAAATAGCACCTGCTCCTATTGCTAAGACGCTTGAAAGTAATCCACCAAAACCCGAACCAAGTACAAGTCCAGGTATATTTTCCCGAATATTATTGTCGTTTACTTTGATGGCCTTACGGGAAAACGCATACTTGGCCAATGCTATGGAAATTAAAATTAAGCTTAAACCTTTGAAAATAGTATCTAAGTCTGTATCTAATAATTGAATAATCAGAACTCCAATCATAGCACCTGGTACCGCCCCCCATAACGAAATTCCAATCATATCATCATTTACTAGGTTCTCTTTTCTATGAGCCAATCCACTTCCCCAACTGACAACTCCAGTAAGCATTAATGATACTGCAAGAAGTTTACCGTCTATTGGCCAACCTGAGACATAGTGAAGTAATGGAACAAATAACATCCCCCCTCCAAGCCCAATAGGGGCAAATATGAATGCAATAATCATTACACCGAAAATAACGAGTAGGTTTTCGATTAACATCCAATCACCAAACCCAAGAATAATTATCAAACCACTCTTTGGCTTGTTTTACTCCTGTAAGACTACACATTTGTTCTTATCGTAATTTTTTTGTTTGGTAACTATCTTAAGGTAATGCTCATAGGGTATTACATGGATAGCATGTTAGTGATAGGTTTGATTGTAGGAGTTTTGTTTCTATTTTTCATAATTTGGTTCTTTTCTACTTGGAATAGATTGGTTTCTCTAGAAGAGAATGTAAATCAATCTTGGGCTAATATCGATGTATTGCTAAAGCAGAGATATGATATGTTACCTAACCTTGAGGAGATCGTAAAAGGCTATGCTAAGCACGAAAATGACTTATTCATGGAGTTTGCTAAGGCACGACAAGCAGCTGCTGGTGCACTTCAAAATAAAGACGTTAAAGGTGTTAGTGCTGCTGAATCAATGATGAGTGGAATGCTTCCAAAAATAAATGCAGTTGCAGAAGCATATCCTGAACTGAAAGCAAACGCTAACTTCTTGAATCTTCAAAAAGAACTTGTTTCAATAGAAAATCAAGTAGCAGATAGAAGAGAAATGTATAATCAAACAACAACCAGTTTTAACAAACAGATTCAGATGATTCCTGTGACATTTGTCGCCAGCATGAAGGGATCTCAGAGAAGAGACTTATTCGAAGTCCACGGCGTTGAGAGAGAAACAGTAAAATTAAGTTTTTCTTGAACAATACATCAAATTCAAAACCTATTGACAAATAGTTTTGGCTGAGGGATTAAATGTTTTTGATTTTTGGCTCCAATAATTTAGCAGTTAGACTGTCTAAATGGTGTGCTAAAAGGCATAGATGCGTACTTGTAGGCTTAGCGCAAACGCTACCTATAGAGGAGCCACTGGAAGATTGTGAAATAATAGCACTCCCCTCACCAATTGAATTATCTTCAATTCCTCAAATAGAACATATTCCTACAGCGATTCTATATTTGGATGATAATATTTTATTGGACATTGATTCGCTTAAGGAGATCAAAACGAAGTGGCCAGAAACTCCAATATTGACAACAGTACCTCTAGAAGGTGACGGTATTGATCTAGTAAGTATCGATGACATATCCTTTGCTGCTATGCAAGATAGAATACGTTCATGGGAAAGAAGGGCTAGCGCTTCAGTAGTTGAAACTTATCTAAAGGCCATACCTAAAGGTAGTAAGGTGGCTATTTTCTGTCATGATAACCCTGACCCTGATGCCTTGGCATCCGGATTGGCAATGTTAGAGTTAGTGGAAAATATTGGATTGGAAGGTAGTATTCTTCATGGAGGACTGATAGAACATCAGCAAAATAGGGCGATGGTTAAATTATTGGAAATACCGATACGTCGATTGATTCTTGATTGGGAAGTTTCAGATATAATCAATGATTCACAAGTGATCATAACGGTTGATTTTCATAAACCTGGAGCGAATAATATTCTCCCAGTAGGCTGTATCCCAAATAT
This sequence comes from Candidatus Poseidoniaceae archaeon, assembly GCA_949372655.1. Lineage (GTDB taxonomy): Archaea > Thermoplasmatota > Poseidoniia > Poseidoniales > Poseidoniaceae > MGIIa-L1. The sequence goes on along the minus strand of CASIAI010000001.1, from coordinate 91,821 downwards.
TGTGATAGACCACCACACCGTCGAAGATACTGTAGCAGCGGATGTCGTTCTAGTACGCTCCGAATTTTCTTCTACTTCATCATTAATCACGAGTTTACTAATGAGCCTAAATCATCAATTAGATACTAAAATAGCCACAGCACTTGCCTTTGGAATTAAGACAGATACTCTTGGATTTACGAGAGATTTCAATGCCGTTGATATTAGGGCTTTATCTTGGCTAAATGCTTTTGTCGATAGAGATTTAATGCGTTCTATAGAAATGCCACCACGCTCTCAAGAGACCTTAGAATCCTTTTCTAAGGCCCTAAATAATAGGATAGAACATGGTAAAAATCTTTTAGCTCCGCTGATGAATATGCCTAATAGAGATTCATTAGCGCAAATTGCTGACTTCCTTCTTCCAACTGAAGGAATAGATACGGTGGTAGTCTTCGGAGTTAGAAGAGGTAAAGTAATAATCTCTGCTAGAACTAAAAGAAGCGATATTCACATTGGAAAGATTCTATCTTCACATTGGAAGAATGGACTTGCAGGAGGCCATAGAGAATTAGCAGGAGGGCAGATTCCCTTCGATGTAATATTGGATGAAGTTCCAGATGATTTAGAACAGGCTAGTATGCAAGCGATAGAGGAAATAACCAATCAATTCAAATCACTTTTACCATTTTCAGAGGATGACTAATCATGTCTTTATCACCGTACGTGGATATCTCTCCTAATTTGAGAATATTGGGTACTGCCCACGTTGCTAAGGCGAGTGTTGAAGCCGTTAAATTCCAGATTGAGGAATTCAAACCAGACGTTGTTGCGGTGGAATTATGTCAATCGAGATATGACTCTTTAATCAGTGACCGAAGATTGGATAAAGAAGGTTTATTGAAAGTTATCAAAGAAGGAAAAGCCCCATTAGTTCTTTTACAGTCTATGTTGGCATCAGAGCAACGTAAACTTGGTATGGATGAAGGCGAACAACCCGGTGCTGAATTGATGGCTGCAGTAGAAGTTGCTAATGAGAGGAACTTGGAAGTTAAGTTAATTGATAGAGATATACAAGTGACTTTGAGAAGAGCATGGAAGAAAATGAGGTTCATTGAGAAGTTTAGAATTCTTTATTCCCTTTTAGGTGATGATGAGGATGAAGAAAACCCAGACTTGGAAGAATTACTAGGAAATCAAGACTTACTTTCTTCGATGATGGAAGAACTAAGGGAATTTTCTCCTGGTGCAGGTACGGTGCTGATCGATGAAAGAGATTCTTATCTTGCCGAAAAGATATTATCAATTGATTCAGATAAGAAAATATTAGCTGTCGTAGGTGCTGGTCATCTTACAGGGTTAGAAAAAAACTTGAAAGAAAAACTTGAATTTGACCAAAATAATATTTCACTTTTAGAAGAAATACCTAAGAGAACACTACTCTCCAAAACTATTCCTTGGATGATTCCAGCTTTAGTCATGGGTCTGATGGCTTACTTTTTAACAACTGGCGAGGGAGTCGATTTAGTAGAATTATTTACAGTTTGGACATTGGCTAATGCTGTTTTTGCAGCAATAGGTTGCATACTGGCTCGAGGTCATATTCTAGCAATTTTAACTGCTGCATTAGCCTCGCCTATCACTTCATTGAACCCTACTTTAGCGGCAGGGTGGTTTGCAGGATATGTTCAAATGAAGGTAGTAGAACCAACTACAGAAGATTTACAAAATTTCTTGAAATTAGATAAGTTTAGTCTCTTTTGGTCTAATAAGGCTGGAAGGGTATTACTTGTCACCGCTTTGACCAATGTCGGTAGCATGGCTGGTGCTTGGGTTGCTGCTGCTGGTTTGATCGGTGGCATCTGATTAATTTAATTGATTGAGTACCTTCAATAAATCGAGATTCTCATCTACATCGTGAACTCTAATTATATCGATTTGGTTATAGAAGGCGAAAGCCGAGGTTGCTAATGTACCAGGGAGTCTATCATCTGTTTCGACTTTGCCAGTTATTTGCCCTATCATCGATTTACGCGAGACACCTAAAAGGGTAGAATATTTGGAACTTGTAAGTACACTAATATCTTTCATTAAATCGATATTATGCTGTAATAATTTACCAAAACCGATTCCTGGGTCGATAATTATCAGTTCTTCGGGGTGCCCTCTATCTATCAGTTTCTGTGCTTTATCGAATAAGAATGTACTAACTTCTTTAACACAGTCTTGATAATCAGGACTTTCTTGCATTTTTTTGGGTTCCCCTTGCATGTGCATGATACAAATTGCACAACCAGTATCAAGCACTACATCCATCATTTCCGGGTCGTTTAATCCTGAAATATCATTTATCATTTCAGCACCTGCATTAATGGCTTTCAATGCGACTTTTGCCCTTCTTGTATCGATTGAGATAAGCCCGTCTGGCCTCATTGTTTTAAGCGATTGAATTACCGGTATGACTCTTCTCAACTCTTCTTCAGTATCTACAGGTTCAGCCCCTGGCCTAGTAGATTCTCCACCTATGTCGAGCCATGTTGCGCCATTATCCCATATTTCAAGACCTCTTTTCACAGCGTCTTCTAATTCGAACCTCCTACTTTCTCCATGGAAAGAATCAGGGGTCACATTTAGAATTCCCATGATTATACATGGTTTGTTTTTAATTCTATGAATGCTTGAATAAACATGTTGGCGGGTATTTTGTGGGGGTGCTAAGTTGTCGCCCATGATACACGCGAAAGCGAGAGATTTGATAAGTTGTGACTGTAAAGGTGTCGTTATGCCGGAGGAACCTCAGCAATCCTTGATTCAAGAATCGGGGGGTTTTGATTCCAATAATTCTGTATCTGAATCGAATCTTGAATTAGCAAATCGGCTGATTGTTAGATTAAAACCAGAAGATAATTCTTCAATATTTGGAATGATTGCCAACAAATCATATTACAGCGGGGGATTAATGACTATAATCTTAGTATTCTGGTGGTTAGCAGTAGACTCAGCTAGTGATGACCTTAACTCAGGGCTATCTACCTTTTTTGATTTAGATTTCTCACAAGTAGCATTAGCAGTCATCGGTCTTGGACTTATGTCATCTCTATTGAGCGATTTGAGTAGGGAGCTAGGTAAGTTACTACCTTCTTTGATTTCAGGTGCTATGCTAATTATGTGCGGACTATATGTCATTGAACCTTTAGCTATAGGATTACTAACCGAACAATATGAATTAATGGATGGATTATGGAGAAGTCTACGCCTTGGAATTCTTTGGGCAGGTGTCTCATGGTGCGCCCACCTATTAGTCGATGCATCACTTCTAGTTTGGTTGAAAAGGTTCTGTGATTCTAATGGAATAGAAATAACTCCAAGTAATGATTCTATCAAGTCTTCAGAAACTTCTAATGAAGCTTAATGAAACATACCTTTGATGAAGGATTGATTTTTAGCAGTATCATGCCTGGTGAGAGAGTTGACGTTCTTCGCCTGGGATACCGTAGAGGTAGAGATCCTAGAATCACTACACATCTAGCGCTTGTTAGTCGTGCCTTAGGTGCAGATAGGTTTCTACTTGCAGGTGATGAAGACAAAGATATGTTTGATAATCTAGAATCGGTTGATGTAAGATTCGGTAAAGGACTTGAATGTGAATATGTAAAAAGCCCTATGGGATGGTTGAGAAAATTCGTTGAAGAAGATGCAGGTGATGGATTACCCGGTGTGGCAGTGCATCTAACCATGTATGGTGAGCCATTTAGGGAAGCGATACCGAAAATCCGTAGAGATAGGCCACTTGTTGTTATCGTTGGAGGTGCCAAAGTTCCAGGTGATGTATTCAAACTTAGTCAGTATAATATTTCAGTAGGTAATCAACCTCACTCTGAAGTGGCTGCTTTAGGATTATTTCTAGATTCTTGGTATGGTGGAAATACTATCGACCGTAAGTTCGAAGATGCCCGGCTAATTATCGAGCCTTCGGCTCAAGGTAAGAAAGTGATTGATTTAGATAAGTAAATTTAGTAATTTTTTACTTACTAAGTATGCTAAGTGGTATTTTTTCGCCGCATCTGATTTTATTAAAGTTACTTATTATCCACCCAGCAAACCCAATCATTATGGGAGTCCGTTTTTGACCATCTGCGATGTCAACGCCCCAGTTACAAGACGGAAGTTTCTGTCCTGGTGCTGAGAATAGACATTCGAGGAATTATCCAACATTCCAAGACGCTGCTGATGGTCTTTCTCGAGGCGATGAATTACCCCCGTCTGCAAGTGGAGTTGGTATACTACTAACCGCTGATGGAGGTAGGTATGAAGGCGAACTTTTTGGTGCTAAAAAAATAGGTGAAGGAGAGCTTGTTTTCACTACCGGTATGATGGGTTATCAAGAGTCTTTGACAGACCCATCATTTGCAGGACAAGTTTTAACTTTTACATATCCATTGATTGGTAATTATGGTATACATCATAGTTGTTCTGAGTCGGCTTCTGTTTGGCCGCGTGGTGTGATAGTTCGTCATGCTATGACTCAACCTGATCACCGTAATTCTATCGGCACGGTAAATGATTTACTTAGACTTCATAATGTCCCAGGAATCGAAGGGCTTGATACAAGAGCAATTACTAGAAGAGTTCGTGAATTAGGAACAGTTCTCTGCGTATTTGGTCCAATCTCTGAAGAATCAGCCCTAGCGGAGAGGTTGAAAGTTTTACAATCACCAGATTTAGATGATTTAGTAGAACTAGTTTCAATAGATGAGCCGGTTGTTTTGAATTCTGGTTCACTAGATGACTTTGGAATTCCAAAGCCACGATTAGCAGCCCTTGACTGTGGAATTAAGTATAATATTCTACGAAGTTTGTGTAAATCCTTCGAGGTCATATGGTGCCCTCCAGATGTCGATTTCCAAATGCTGGTGACTAAATATCATGTTGATGCATTGTTCTGTTCCAATGGTCCAGGCGACCCCGCTCATCCAGGTAAAGCAATGATTGCTCGTCAAACTTTAGCATTAGCAGTAAAATCTAATATTCCGGTTATGGGGATTTGTCTGGGGCATCAATTGATGGGTTTGGCTTCTGGACTCAGTACCTATAAAATGCGATATGGCCATAGAGGTGCTAACCAACCAGTAATTGATTTGAAGACAGGAAAGGTACTGATAACAAGTCAAAATCATGGCTTTGCAGTCGCAGATCCTGATTCAGGAATGTTAGCTGCACATCCATCAGGTGCAACTTCCCCACCCCAAGAAAACCTTCATGGTGCAGAGGTCGAAGTCAGATACATCAATGCAAATGACCGAACGGTTGAGGGCTTAGACGTAATAGGAAGTCCCTCGTTTACCGTTCAATTTCACCCTGAAGCATGCCCTGGTCCGCATGATGCAGAGAACTTATTCCTTAGATTTAGACAAACAGTAGATGAACACCTAGGAGTGATTTGATAATGCCTCGTAGAGATGATTTGAAAACTATTTTAGTTTTAGGGAGTGGACCAATAAAAATTGGCCAGGCTGCTGAGTTTGACTTTTCCGGTAGTCAAGCAGTAAGAGCATTAAGAGAAGATGGCTATGAAGTTATTTTAGTAAATTCAAACCCTGCAACGATTCAAAATGACCCAGAAATGGCTGATAAAGTCTATATTGAGCCGTTACTATCTTCCTCGGTCAAGAGAATTTTAGAGATTGAGAGGCCATGTGCAATATTAGCAGGAATGGGTGGTCAAACCGCATTGAATATCGCCAGTGAATTAGCCCATCAAGGTGTTTTAGAAGAACTTGGAGTTGAATTGATAGGTTCTGATTTAGATGCAATCGATAAAGCAGAAGACAGAGATTTATTTAACAAGGTCTGTGAATCAATCAACCTACCAATCTCTGAAGCGATTGCTTGCAACACGATGGATGAAGTGATTTCTGCTGCTCATAAAATAAATAGTTGGCCGTTGCTTATTAGACCAGCCTTTACCTTAGGTGGTTTAGGTGGTGGAACTGCATGGGATTTAGGAGAATTAGTAGAAATTGCAACCTTGGGTCTAAGAAATTCAAGAATTAGTCAAGTACTAATCGAAGAGTCAATTCTAGGTTGGCAAGAATTAGAATATGAAGTTATGAGAGATGAGGCTGATAATGCCACAATTGTTTGTACTATGGAGAATATTGACCCTATGGGTGTTCATACCGGAGAATCTACGGTAGTTGCTCCTCTGCAATCTTTTTCTGATAGCGACCACCAGATATTAAGAGACCAAGCATTAAGTTTGATCCGTGCATTGAATATCAAGGGTGGTTGTAACGTTCAATTTGCCTTTAATCAATCGACAGGAGAAATTAGGGTAATAGAAGTAAATCCTAGAGTTTCACGTTCTTCTGCCCTTGCAAGCAAGGCGACAGGATATCCAATAGCCAGGATGGCGGCTAAGATTGCTGTAGGTTATACTCTCGATGAATTACCTAACCCAATCACAGGTGAAGGTACTACTGCTGCATTTGAACCAACTCTTGACTATTGTGTAGTCAAAATCCCTAGATGGCCTTTTGATAAATTTAGAACTGCAGATAGAACTCTTGGGACCTCCATGAAGTCTACTGGTGAAGTTATGGCAATTGGTCGTAATTTTGAGGAAGCCTTCTTGAAGGCATGGGCCTCTTTGGAACAAGGCTGTCCACATCCAAGACCTTTGACTAGAGCGGATGAATCTGAAGGGGAAGGGATGCAAGAAAGAGCCTATGAGCCATTACCTGATTCGGTACTAGTTGATTGGTGTAAGATTGCCACAGATAGAAGAATGGGTGCTTTGATTGAAGCCTTTAGACGTGGATGGAGTGTAGAACGAGTTCATGAAATAACAAGAATTACTAGATGGTTCTTATATCGATTTGAAAATATAGCTAAGATGGAGAATGAGATTGTTTCTATGGCTTGTAATCCATCCGATATTGATTTAGGAACTCTAAGGAGATGGAAATCTTTTGGTTTCAGTGATTCACATATTGCTGATGCTTTGAATTCATTCCCTGCAACAGGGTATAAATCTCTGCCTAGAGGTCGGGACGAATCGACTGTTATGGCTCGCAGACATTCGTTAAAACTACACCCGAAATATAGTATGGTTGACTCTTGTGCTGCTGAATTTGCTGCTAAAACTCCTTATTATTACTCTACATATGAGCCTAATGGCTCAAATAAAATTGATTACATACCAGATTTAGAAACTAGGACAAAGAAACGATATGTGACTATAGGTAGCGGCCCTATAAGAATAGGTCAAGGAATAGAATTTGATTATGGATGTGTTCACGCAGTTAAAGCAATTAGAGATGCAGGGAAAGATGCAATTCTAATAAATAATAACCCTGAAACCGTTTCTACTGATTTTGATACTTCTGATAGGCTTTACTTTGAACCTTTAACTCTGGAGTATGTTTCAGAAGTATTACTTAGAGAGAATGCCCATTCGATTCTGTTACAATTCGGTGGGCAAACAGCGATTAATCTTTCTCAACCTCTTGAAAAAAGATTACCGGATTTGGAAAAGTTAGGGCTGAATTTAGAAATCGCAGGAACTTCCTGTGACGCTATTGATGAAGCAAGTGATAGGGAAAGGTTCGAGAAATTTGCTCACAGAGCAGGATTGAAAATGCCTCGAGGAACTACAGGAACAAGTTCTGATGATGTTAGAAATGCAGTTGAAGAAATAGGTTTCCCTGTTTTGATTAGGCCATCATATGTTCTTGGTGGAAGAGGAATGGAGATACTTTCTAATCAAGAACAACTAGATGCTTATCTAAAGGAGGCTTATCTAGCCCCTGATAAACCACTTCTTGTAGACGAATACCTTGGGCATGCCACCGAATTAGATGTGGATGCAGCGTGTGATGGCAAAGAAGTTCTTGTTGGCGCAATTATGGAGCATTTAGAGGAAGCAGGTATTCATTCAGGTGATTCCACATGTTTTATTCCGACGCAAAATGTTCCTGAGCACATTCTTGAACTAGTTCGAAAGCAAACTGAGGCTATAGGATTAGGTCTCAAAATCAAAGGTTGCTTCAATATTCAGTTTGCCATCCAAGGTGATGACTTATATGTCCTTGAAGTGAACCCTCGGTCTTCAAGAACAGTTCCATTTGTAGCGAAGTCTACTGGACTTCCTCTTGCCAGAATTGCAGCAAATATAACCATTGGAATTCCTCTTTCAAAACAAGAAATACCGATTAGAACCTCTGGGCAAATATGTGTAAAAGCCCCAGTATTCCCTTTCATAAAACTACGCGGCCTCGACCCTGCACCTGGTCCTGAAATGAAATCGACCGGTGAAGTATTTGGGTCAGATATTTCAGCTGATGTTGCATATCTAAAGGCAAGATTAGCAACTGAGGTTCCTGTTGCTAAGGCAGGTGGAGCCTATCTCACGGTTAGAGATCAAGATAAAAATAACCTTTTGAATTCTGCTTTAAAGTTAGTAGAGATGGGCTTCAATCTTTACGCCACCCCTGGTACCGCGGACTATCTTAGAGAGAATCAAATACCTGTCGAAGTCGCATATAGAATAAGAGAATCTAAGCATCCAGACGCATTAGATTTGATGCGACAAGGAAAGGTCTCCTTCATAGTGAACGTTCCAACAATTTCCGGTGGTGCTGTTCGTGATGGTAATATGATGAGGAGGCTGGCAGTTGAACTTAATATCCCGTTTGTTACAACCATTAGAGGTGCAGATATGGAAGTTGCAGCAATTAGAGCTCAGCAGAAAGGAATAGTTGAACCAAGAAGGCTCAAGGTAAACTACTGATCAGCAAGCATCGTAAGCGTCTATGATGTATTTTGTTAAAGGACTAGTCCAAGCTAATTCACTAATACCAGATTCACCATCTTTTGAGTAAATTCTAACAACGTCTCTGACTCTAACGTTTCCTTCAGAAGAACGGGCAAGAATAGTTGCACCTTTTATTGGCTTACCAGTTCCATGTGGGTCGTATACAGTGTCCAATGCATCTTTCAAGAACCAATCTGGCTTTCCACCCTTTTCCCCATCATAGGTTTTCTTGACCTTCTTAGGTCCAAACATACCGCCTGATTTCTTAGGTGTAGCTTTCTTTTTCTCAGGTTTCTTTTCCTCAGTAACTGACTTAGTCTCTTTCTTAGATTCAGTGCCCTTCTTAGCAGCAGTTGAAACAGTTTTATTCTGAAACTCCTCTTCGAGTTCAGAACGGATTTCCTTTTCTAATTCTTTTCTTATACTCTTTTCGAGTTTTTCACGAATTTTCTCTTCCATTACTGTAGCATCGACTTTTCCTAACTTAGAATAAGCATCATCACGCTCATCTTGTAATGCTTGCATTACGTTGATGTAGTGGGATGCTACTTGAATCAATGATGTTTCCATGGATGCTTCTAATTGCATTGAAACTACTTCTCCAGCAGAATCTCTCCATTTTCGCCATTGCAGCATTGTGTTAGCATGTATGTCAGAGCCACATTTTGGACAGAAACTTCTCTTAGGAGGTTTTAGAACAGGAATTGCCCTCATCGCTTCAGGATCTATACCTTCATGTTCTCCACTAGCAACGTCGTGAATGTGAGTGGATGCTTCCATCCCAGTATCCATTGCTTCTCTAAAGAGTCCCTCATTCAAGTCTAATTTTCCTTCTTGAATTAAATCCCAAGCATTAGTTCCTCTCACAACCGCTCTAACAGCAGCATTTGCAGCAGGTGAATTACCCCAGTCCCGATTTATGTTTACTTGAGTCGAATTAACTTCTAGTTCTTCTGATGAAAAAGCATCACCAATGTCATAATGCTCACCTTCTGCAGGTGCTGCAATTCCAAGTTTTATTGGATTTGCACCTTCTTCGATTTTGGCAATCATATCGAATTTTTCAGCCATTGAAAGGTCGTCTCGAAGTCTGATGACGTCTCTTAATTGATTCAAATCATGGCCTGTAGAAGTAATTGGGCCTTGTCCAGTTAAGTCGTGTCCACATGAAAGACAAAACTTTGCAGCAGGTTCTACATCTGCCTCACAGGTTGGACAATAAACTCCCGCCATGAATATAGATGATACCGTTTCACTTTTCAATAGTGCGGAATATATTACCCAATATCTCAATGTTTGAACGTTAAGAATTTATCACAGTCAAACATTTTTCAAGAATTTTTATTATCCTCTCTCTATCGATTTCTGCTAGAATTGGTGCTAGTCTTGGACCTCTTGAACGCCCCATTAGAGAATTATAGGCTACAAAATAAGCGATTTTAGCAGATAAGTCTACTGACTTTGCAGAATTTGGAATAGCATTACCTATTTCTTCTATATTCCATTCACAGCTTTCTAGTTCTTTTTTGAGTACAATTAATACTTTAATTTCATCATCACCAAATTCAGTAAAGGTCTCGGAAGTAGGATTATCTACTATAGAAATTCTCATCTCTTCAGGAAGATGTTTAGATTTTATCCACAACTTCATTTTATTCAATCTATCAACTAAGGAGTGAGGTGGCTTTTGTTCATTAGAATAACCTAGACTTTTCCATACCATTTCATCAGAGGTTTTAGTTTGCGCAAGTAGGCAAAGATGCCTAAATGGTACATTAGAAGACTCAAACGTTGAGTCTTGAGATACCTTAGACATGCTTAATGCACCAATCGCATCCTCAATCTGAACTCTTTTTCTCCGGGAAAGTTCTTCTTCAACAAGTTCTTTGTCAAAATCACGAGATAGAAGCCTTTCATACTCATCAGCTAGGTTTACGAGGCTCATACCTGTATCAAACTCAATTGCTTTGTTAGGTTTTGATTGAGCGATTAGTAAACGAAGGATTTCAGGAGGCACCAATTCTAATGCTTCGATAGGCCCTATTGTATTACCAGATGAAGAAGACATTGCTCCTTTCCCTTTCAGACTAATCCACTCATAAGTCAATGGCTGGGGCGGTTGTTGCCCAAAAAGTTGACAGATTTCTCTTCCAGTTGCATATGATCCACCCGCTGCTCCATGATCTTTCCCAAATGCTTCACACGTAACTCCTATCCAAGCCCATTTTGCTGGCCAATCAATACGCCAAGGAAGTTTACCTTCTCCTTTGGTAATATCTGAACTACCTTCGACTCCATGAGAGTCTTTCCAATGAACTAATGGATACTCATATCCAGTTACAACGACTCCTTCCAGAGAGCCTTTAGAGTCTAAAGGACTCCATGGGAACCAGTCTTTAGATAATTCTCTAGTGGATACACGTTCGATAATTTCTCTTATTTCTTGTGCTTTATCACATGCTATTTTGGATACTTCATTGAACTCACCTGTGCGATACGAGTTCATATTCTTGATAATTCTAGGAACTACTCCAATTGTCCTTAAAGCATCTAAGAAAGGGTTGAGGAAGTAATCAGCATAACTCAAACCATCTTTACTAAACTTCTCAAAATCGGGCTTACCTTGCTGGTCAGGTGCGGGGATAGAACCAATTTGATGGCCGATAAATTGTGAATATTCTTCATCCAAAAAAGGATAGACCTTTCTCAATGGGTCAGCATCATCTACGATGAATATGAAATCAACATCAAGCCCAGCATTTTTTGCTGCTCTTGAAATCATATCTCCAGTTAGAATTTCCCTGAGATGCCCAATATGAAATTCTCCACTTGGCGTAATTCCAGTAGAAATAATATGCTTATTGCCCTTGTGTGCTAAGGCCTGGGCTGTGACGTCTGCCCAATGCATTTTTCCACCTCAAACTGAAACGGCGCGAATTACGCCTCTAAGTGGTACGCCTTCGATTTCATTTCTCATAGTCTTGTTGACTAGAACGATAACTAATCCAACTTCTCCACCAGCATTTCTTATCGAATTGATAGTCTTGGTCACTGTTTGACCAGTAGACAAGACATCATCAACTATGACTACTTTTTTTCCAGAAACTTGACCATATTTACTTGATAATGACCCTGAACCATCGCCTCCATCCGTCGTTCTATATACTGTAAATTCACAATCTAAGTTACTTGCGACTTCATGGGCAAAAGAAATTCCATTTATAGAAATCCCAATAACTGTGTCTATTTCATCAAATCCAAGTTCTTCATCAGCAACATCTGCCATTATTGTTCCTACCGCAGCGATACGATTCGGCCTGACTCCTATTGTTCTCCAACCAATTCTAACATCAGTCGGTCGTTCTTCACTTTGTTGATTGCCGGCAAGAAGCCAAGATATTGTGTCTTGGGAAAGAGATAATTCATCAGCAATTTGTTGACTATTCAAGCCTTCCTTACGTAAATTTCCGGCGGTGATTCGAAGTTCTTCGATACTTGATACCATGTCTCTCAAAACTGTCGAGACTATTTCCACACATCAAACCTTTCATCAAATATAGTATTAATCAAGTATAATTAATCCCAAAGCCTTCAAGAATGAATGATACAAGCGCTAACCATGGGAGACTTTGATTACGAGACACTTCTCGACCGCGCCCGTAAAAATATTCCGGATAATATCTCTACAAGATCTAGATGGAGGCTTCCCGAACCTCAGATACTAATTGAGGGTTCCAATACTATTTTTCGTAATTTCAACGATGTTGTATCTATGATGGATAGAGATGAAAACCATGTATATCAGTACATACTCAATGATTTAGGAACTTCTGGTTCAAGAGATGGACCTCGTGCTAGATTCAAAGGAAGAATCCCTCCTAAGAGGATTAAGAAGACAATCGCCAACTATGTTAATTCATACATCAAATGCACCCAATGTAAATCACCAGATACAGCATTCGTGAGAGAAGATAGAACTACCTTGCTGAAGTGCCAAGCTTGCGGTGCAACAAGGCCAGTTAAACTATGAATTTATTTTCAGAAGATGCTTTTTAGATATTTTCCCTTCTTTTAGACATCTGAATAACTCTTCAACCGCCTCAGAATCTTCTAAGGAATACCAAGTTCCTTCTGGATAGACAACACATGTTGTTCCAAATTCACAAAAGTCTAGGCAACCTGATTTTTGTACTCTAATATTTTTCATGTCGCTTGCTTTAACCAATAGTTTTAGTTGCCTCATGAGGTCTAAACTATTTCTTTTGGCACAACTAGGTCTTGAAGCACTTTCATTACGCTCATGACCACATACGAATATATGGGTGTCATAACCAGGTTCTATACGTCCTTTTGGGTCAGTAGGCATTTCAAACCCTCAACCCTGCTCAATCATTTTATCTATAGAATTACAGAAGAGCAAGTCTCTAGAGGAAATACCATCGATGTCATGACTCCAAACCCTAACTACTACCTCGCCCCAACTTAGAACGAATTCAGCGTGATGGTCAATCTCTTCACAAACATTAGATGCACGATTGACAAAGTCTAGAGCTGTTAGAAAGTCTGGAAATTTGAACGTCCGTTGGTAATGATGTTGCTCAATTAAATTCCATTCTTTGTCAATGGACAAAAAATCAACCCCACAAGTGAGTGTCGTCAGAGCCCTTGCTCTCTTTTTCTACTTTTTCATGAAGATTTGAACGTCTTTTCATATCTTCTCTTTCGAATGCTAGTAATTCTTTATCATCGATATATGCTGGTCTTGTATGAGCAATCAGAACAATCTTTACGATTACATCTCTTGCAATGTAGTTGTTCTTTCCTTCTTCACAAAGAATTTCAACACTAGACTTTCCAGAAGATAGAAGCCTCCCTCGGATCCATGTTTCCTCTCCATCAGTGAAAGCACGAGCATCGAGTTGAACTTCGATTAAATCGTCCTTACGAAGCCCATGTCTCCTTTCTAACAAATCTCCACTATTGACTCCGTCTACATCTGATAGATTAGGTGAACCCATGTCTTCCCATATTGGTAATGCCCATTTAGGTAGCTTGACCGCATTCTTCTTCTTCGCCATGGTTTGACCATAGGGCGAGCCTACTTGAACCTCGCTCCTAAATAATGAGTTTTTCATTATATCGAGTGAATCTTTACAAAGTCTTCTTGAAGTGCAGTCGTTTGGACACTAATAGGGAACAGTATGAAAGTATCATGGCGTACCCTCCCAACTGTTCTTTTAGAGGACGAAGTTCTTGACAAAGCCTTCTCCCGTGCGCGGAAGGCTGCAGATAGAGTAGATGACTCCGATAGAATCTTTAGAGTTAGGAAACAGATGAACCGTATGGTTCAAACTGCAGCAGATATTATTTCTACAACTCTTCTAGATACTGTCAATACTTGGCCGTCTCTAGACCAATCGCCTAAATTCGATGTATCGATGATAGATGCATGTGTTGGATGTGATGATTATAGACATCACCTATCAATGTTGCAATGGGGTTCAAAGCAAGTCGTAAATATCTCTGGACAAAATGCGAAAAAAATCATTCGGACTAGTCAAACAGAGTTGATGCATAATGCACGTAGAGAGGCATATGGTCGTATTTCATCAATAATGAGAAGAGTAGGCCCGTCCCTTCAATGGTTGAATAATTCAAGAGAAGTACTCAAGCGTCTTCCAACAATTGACCAAGTTCTACCATGTGTAGTGGTATGTGGTGCTCCGAATGTAGGTAAATCCGCTTTTATCTCAGCACTAAGTTCAGGTAAAATGGAGGTTAATCATTATCCATTCACGACTAAACAAATCCACGTTGGTCACTTCATCCATCGCCGATTACAGTATCAACTAGTCGATACACCTGGTCTGCTGGATAGACCGATGGAAAAGAGGAATGACATTGAATTACAAGCTATTTCAGCACTTGAAAATCTAGGGTCATTGGTACTATTCTTGGTCGATGAGAGTCAGGATTGTGGTACTTCGATTGAAGAACAAATGAATTTACTGGAGGATGTAAAGGTACTTCTTCCCGGTACAGAACTAATGGTAGTTTCGTCAAAGGCAGACCTAATGCAGCCTAAGCCTGCGGATTGGGATTTGGTTAGGAACTCGGAACTGGAATGGATTGAAGACGGTAGCGAGGGCGAACCCGATTTACCTCTACTCTTTGATGAAAATGACAGAGTCACCATGTCTGCAATCGAAGGAGTAGGGATGGAATCGATGAAACTTGAGATTGTTCGTAAGGTCAAAGATTCCAATGTTTATGACCCAATGCAATTACCTGATGGCTGGTTTAGATCAGACACAGAGTGATTACATTCTTTCCAAAGGCGTAATCCCTAAGCCTTCCATCCCGGTTTTTAGGAATTTAGAGGCTAATTGAGATACCTGTAAATATAATTCATTAACTTGTCCCTCATAAAAAATCTTGCAGTCACGGTAAAAACCATTGAAACTCGTTGCAAGGTTCAATACTTGATTGGCGAAAAGGTTAGGCCTACACTGATTTACAGAGCGTTCGAGTACATCATTTTGAATCGCCATACACCTTAGTAAGTTAATCAATGAATCAGGAAATTCCATATTCATGGAAGCGAAGTCCAAGATTTTGTTTGAAATCTCATCAACATCTACTCCATTGTCAGAGCATTTTTTGGCTATAGAAAGGGCTCTTGTAAGGCTATACATTATGAAAGGGGCTGAACCCGCCTCAAAGGCTAATGCTTCTTCCCACCTAAAGGTAAATCCTTTATCAGGACTAACTTTGATTATATTGAACCTAATTGCAGATCTGCCAACAGACTCAGCAATATGGAATACCTCTTTTTCAGAATATTCAGTTCGCAATTCTCTGACAATTGTTGATGCATGCTCTCTCGCTTCTTCCAATAAATCATCCATAAAAACAACATTTCCTTTGCGGGTAGACATTTTACCCTCTGGTAACTTAATGAAGGAGTAAAAAAGTACTTCAGGCACTTTGTGGCCTAATTCTTGAAGAGTCATACCTACTTGCTTGGATTGTAATTTATGGTCTTCTCCAAGAATATTGATAAGTTCATCACACTGACTCCATTTCCAAATGTGATAAGCAATATCTCTTGTCGCATATAGTGATGAGCCGTCACCTCTCTTGAAGAAGAATTCTGTCTTACCCTTAAGTCCTCTAGCACCTAAATCTAAGTACTCAGCACCATTATCTGCGACACCGTGAATCTCTAACTCGGAAAGTGTCTTGGTTAGTTTTGCAACATCTCCATTTGTCACAAACATAGATTCATTGGTGAATTGATTAAATTCAATACCGAGTCTACCTAATGTTTCAAGCATGCCATCTAAAACAGGTTGAAAAGAATTGTGGAATTGTTCAAGAACAGATTCATCTCCGTGTTCACTAGCATGAACTAATTCACCGATTTCTTTCTCCATCGTCTGGCTTTCTGATTCATCACTTCTCAATTTCTGAGCCGCTTGATACCATCTAACCCTTGTATGGTCTGCTTTATCGGCCCACTTTGTTGAAACCGAATCCTTATCTTCAAGGATACTATCGACATCATCATCTGATAAATTATCTAATGCCCAGGCAAGTACTCCAACTTGTTTACCCATGTCATCGACATAATACTCAGCTCTAACTTCATTGCCTAGTAACCTATGTAATCTGACCAAAGTGTCACCCAGAATAGCATTTCGTGCTCTTCCAACGTGGAAGGGACCATTCGGATTAGCAGATGTGTGCTCAATTAGTATCTGCCTTCCAGTATCAGACTTTTTACCAAAAGCATCTCCAATTCTGACTTTGCCAGAAAGTAATTGCATACTAAGCCATTTTGCTTCAGCCTTGAAGTTCAGGTATCCACCGTTCGCATTAATTTCACCTATCGCCTCATTTTTAACAATCAGTTCAGATAATTCATGAGCGATTTCATTTGGATTTTTACCCAATTGTTTGGCAAATGGGAAACAAGGCAATGATAAGTCGCCTTGAGAGTGTTCTCTCGACTGAGCAAGCATAGATTTCCAATTAGGGTTTTGGATTCCGATCGATTCGAGAGCATTACCAAGTACAGGCTCCACATGTTCTCTAAGAATATTCATAATATCACATCATAGGGTATCTGAGGATTGCAGCTAACCCTCCAAATCCTTCTAATAATTGTGTACCTTCCTCAGTATCTATAGAGATAAAAGATATTGAAGAATTACCTTTTGCTGCCATTATAGTCAGTTCATCAATCAGTGAAATATTCTCTACTTCAGTGATATCTTCTGAACTGGCATTACATGAAGGGCAATCCGGTATTTCTTCAGTTCGAGATAAGGTAACTTTCCATTCATTCGAGCACTTTTTACATTTTAGCGATAAAGAATTCTTTCTAAGTCCTTCAGAAATAAGTAAAGTATCTACTGCTCCTTGATCAAGTGCTTGTTTAATCATCATTTCACCATAAGTTGCTTTAGGATGTGGCTTAATCAATTCTTGAAGGAAACGGTTCATTCTTTGTCTTTCAGCATCGAGTTCAATCTCACCCATCAAGCCACCCGCATTATCGACTAGTTCTCTTACCCCGCTATCATTTGAATATCCTACATCAAAGGAAGTTTTGGCTATCTTTTTGACAATTTCGTGATGGAAATAGTCGTTTTTTACTAAGAAATCTTTAGTTGCTCCTGGTCCTCCAATAATTATTGCTTGAATATCGTCAAGGTTTGGAAGCCAATAGCTACATGCATGCTCGGCCGCTCTTTTGAAAAAGTTATGAGCAGCTTCTTCAATTAGTCGTTCGAAACGTTGGGCAGATTGACCACCCTGACGGTGTTTACCCATAATGTTAGAGACCAAGTGCTCTTGGACGTGAATTCTTTTTCCTGAAGCAATACCATATGCTGCTTCTGACCGATCGATTACAAATAACCCATATGATTTTTTATCTATTAGCATATCTTCAAGTTGAGTTAGTTCGAACTTTGAATCACAACGATAACGGAAGGAGATAAATGGCTGAGGTGGATTATCTACGACAACATTGACCATTCTTGATTTATTATTTCCAATTATTACCGAGCCGACAAATACAGCAATGCCATTTTCGCCAGCATTTTTGAAACGATTAAGTGTAGATATTGCAGATTCAATTGCGCCTTGGACGTTTTTCTTTGTCCCTTTAGACTTGATATTTGCAGCTTGTCCATGCTCATTTTGAAGCATTGTTCTTGCATCGGAAACCTGTCTGTCGGGTGGGATAATTATGGTTACTAATTCAGTTCCAAATCCTTTCATCTCCCGAAGTTCTTCAAGAGCCATTTTTAGACGAAGGCGGCGAGTAGAAGTTTCTGCATCTTCGCTCATACCTCTTCCTCCATATACAGGGCGTCCGCTAAAGGTTTTCAAATCTCTCCCCATTCAATACTGCATTATTAATTTGAAATGATAAAAATGCTATGTTGATGACTAATATAGGGATAGCCTCAAAGACTTGAGGTTTGAGCGAAGAATGATGACAAGAACTCATGTTGTTGCCTTAGGCGGCAGTCTTCTCAGGCCTGAAGAGGCCGAAAAAAGACGCCAATGGCTTGGCCAGTTGAGGCAATTGATAGTTCATGTTGAAGGCAATGGGGGGAAACTGGGCATAGTTGTTGGCGGAGGTCTACCTGCTAGAGAAGGTATTGAACTCGCTAAAAATATAATTTCTGATTCTAATAAACTGGATGAAGTAGGTATTGCAGCAACTAGGCTTAATGCAACGATTTTGCAACAGATATTCCTAGACATTGGTTGTAATGTATCCCCATCAATTCCAATCACCACTGCTGAGGCATCCAATCTAATGGATGATTACTCGATTGTGGTGATGGGCGGAACAACTCCTGGTCATACAACAGATGCAGTTGCTATCGCATTGGCTCGAGATTGTGGTGCAAAAAATTGTATAATTGCTACTAATGTTGATTATGTGTATAACAAAGACCCTAGAGAGCATGATGATGCTAAACCAATGTTTGATATCTCAATCGATGAATTAGCAGAAATAACTGGTACAGAACCACTCTCTCCAGGTCAGTCAGCTATTGTAGACCCTGTTGCTGTTGGATGGGCAAAGGCTGCTTCTATAGACATCGCAGTATTGGATGGCAGAGATATTTCATTACTGGATAGTGCTTTGGATGGAAAAGAGTTCAGTGGTACTTTAATTAGGAGTGTATGAACATGGTAGATGCAAAAAAAGTTAAGGAAAAATTATCGAAAGTTTCAGAGAAAGTATTTTCTGGTTCAAAGAATCAAGCACATAAACACTGTAGAATCTGTCATAAACCGATCTCGATAAGCTCAGAGCCAAGAGTTTGTAAGAGCCCCGAATGTGTCAATAAGAATACTAGGGATGAGAGAAACCAGAAACAGATGCGTCTTTGGATGTTTATCTTCTTCGGATTATTCGCATTCAGTTTTGTCGGTCCTTTGATAATGAATTCATTCCTTTGAAAATGAATTAGTTCTAGTCATTGGATTGCTCAAAGTGTTCTTGCATCATTTGTTCGGCAGTACCACTGACTTGTTCTCTTACTCCTGCCGCCTTTAGTTTATCTCCCAGTTTGTAAAGTTCCATTACTGCATCATCTATAGACTTATTTTGTTTTAAAAAGCGTATTGTTGGCCAACCACAGTCGATTAATTCTGGGTCGATAGTATTCTCTTCTATCCAAGCAGAGCAGGAACTTCCATAGCATAGAGCACTGAAATGCTCTAAGTCAATCCAAAATGTCCTTCTTGAGCATACCGGGCAGTCTTTACAATCCATAGTTGCTAGAACCGTCATGGCATCTTCACCGATTCGATCTATGTCCCATACCACTACACTAGAGTTAATCAATAGCATCTGTTCACTTCTTTTTAGAAAGGTTCGTAAAACTTCCCAAGCGACTTTTTCAGTACTAAAACATCCAAGTCCGATAGTATTACCATCCTCTTCGGTAACAGATGGAACGAATACTCGTTGAACATCTTCGACCATAGCATAGCGATTTAGTCATCGGGCTTGAATGCTCGCATCTATTTTGACCATTCGGCTTCAACTACAGCCAATCCGCCTTTGTGCGGTAATGGTGCTTCAGGTTTCTCAATACGTATAGAAATATTTTGTATCAATTGATTTTCTTTTAAGATTTCAATCATCATCTCAGCCATAGTTTCCATCAAGCGAATCGGTTCTGAGTTTAGAATCACTTGGTCGATTGTTGCTTGTAAGTCTGCATAATTAACAGTCTTTTCTAAATCTTCATTAATTTTAGTTCCACTTATTGCCACTTTTATTGTTACTATAAACGGCTGGTCTTCAAGATGCTCAAAGTCATAAGCACCATGTTTTGCCATCACCAAGTAATCCTCTAGAGAAATAGTGAACATACTATCACTCTACGTCTCTTTCATGAACCCAAATCAAATGATAGCCAAATTGAGTTTTAACCGGTTGTGAGGTTGAAGCAATGGGTATCTCCCAAACTGCTTGGTCAAACTCTCTGACCATCATCCCTCTACGGAACCATCCCAAGTCTCCACCTTTCTGACTCGAAGGGCATGTGCTCTTTTTACGAGCCATTTTTTGAAAATCCTTTAACTTACTAACTTTATCTTTTATCTGCATAGCCTCAGATTTGGAATTAACCAATATGTGAGATGCCCAAGCGCTAGGAGCGACCATGTAACAACCCAGTAGGTTTAGTTATTGAAAGTCTCGTAATCAAACATCCAAATCATAAGCGAGTAATCTCATGTAAGTACCGTAAATTGTAGTGGACACTGCTAAGGATTCTTCATTGAATCTATCCATTGTATCGAGGTATGTGTGGTATTCCCAACTTCCACTGCCATAGCATACAACAGCTCTACCGTTTTTCCCTCCAAGGTCATATACAAACGGACAGTGATCTGAATTACAAGGCATTTGATTATCATCTCCTTGGTCTCCATCAAGTAGGCTAAGTTGTATTTCATATCTATTAGCGATTTCACTTCTTTCTTCTTTATACAGTTCTGAAATTCTTTTAATATGGCCGAAGTCATCTTCATTATTTGTGAAAAGACTCAATGAGTTGCCTCTACTTTCAAAGTCAGCATCAACATGGTTCATATCTAGATTGATGTAAAGCCTTAGGTTATCACTAAGGCTACTTTGCATTTGTTCAACATAGGCTCGACTCCCCCACAGACCTTCTTCTTCTCCACCCCAAGTACAGAATCGAATTGTTCTTTCCGGTGTTCCTGTTTCATTGACGATATCAGAGATTTGTCTTGCCATCTCAAGGACGCTAGCAACTCCTGAACTATCATCAACTGCTCCTTGGGCTTGGTAAACTGTATCATGATGGCCTCCAGCAATTACGACTTCTGAAGTCCTACCTTCTATGGTGCCACATGGAACATAAATTGTTCTTTCCTCATCATTAGTTACATCGATAATTAATTCTATAGATGCAGGTTCAGAAGTAGCATTTATTACTGCAGCCTCAAAGATATCACCAGCATCCTTGGACATAGAAATGAACGGTATATCTGTCGGTATACTACCCCCATTTGCCTCTACTAGAGAGTCATAGTTTGTACCTTTGAAGATAGGTACACAATCATTTCCTTCAATCTTACCACAATTATAATTCTTATTGACACTGATTAGACCTGCAAGGTCATTTATTGCTGCATTACTGTATAATTCTGTATTGCCAATTTTAGAACTATCTCCTCTTACATAACCAATTGTACCAGTGGCTGTTTGCCATAAGGCTTCATCTGAACCATTACCCAGGTCAGTAACTTGTATATCTTCATTGAACATATATTCTGATTGTCCTGAAAACCCCTGGATGACATAGTCGACTCGATGTTGGAAAGGAGTTACTTGAGAGCCGAAAGCAGCTGGTCCGTCGCACGGAGATATTCCTCCTAATCCTTGAACACATAGTCTGAAACTAGGTTCGGAATTGATATGATGCATTGGAACCAAGAATTCATTAATCTCTGCAGTATAGCCCATTTCGGTAAATTTATCACTGATATATTGTGATGTGTTCTGCTCTTCAACAGTACCACTCATCCGACCTTCCCAGTCAGGATGACCGAGGTCTACAAGTTCTTGAGCGAATGTCCGAGCCCTTTGCTGATCAAAATCTATCAGTTCATACTCGTAATCTTCTCCAAAACCAAGCCACGAAGGCTGAATTATAAGCACAGTTGTGAGCATTAGAAATGAGATCCCTATTGCGGTTATTGCTCCAACATTTAGCGGGCCATAGACATGAGTCCTCATTAGAGAAATCATAGCAGAATAATTTGTTTCATTAGATTCATCTTGTTCATTATCATCTTCTAAACTAATCGTATTAGATTCATCATGTTCAAGACCAGTATCTGGTTCGAACTGCATTATCCTCTGTATTAGTTCACTCTTTGTCCCACTAATAGGGGCTCCGTACTTCCTTAATTCATCTTTTAAATCAGAAACACGCATTGATTCATATTTCATATCGATACCTCAACAACTAATGCTGGAGGTTTTCATTCAATAACTCGGCGGTTAATTGCTCAGTTTATCTCTTCACCAGTCCAACGCTTTCCGATTTGGTGGTCATATCCAATGTGGTCTAAGATTCTAGCAATTATGAAGTCGACCAAATCATCGATAGATTTTGGATGGTTATAGAATCCTGGAGATGCAGGTATGATGATTGTATCCATCGATGAAAGTTTAGCCATGTTTTCAAGGTGGATTGTGGCATAGGGGGCTTCCCTAGGGACAATAATTAGTTTCCTTCTCTCTTTCATTGCCACGACTGCAGACCTTGTTACTAAGTTATCACTGATTCCAGCAGCGAGTTTTCCGATAGTAGTTCCTGAACAAGGGCATATCACTACAGCATCGATTTTTGAAGAGCCGGATGCAGACTTACCACCGACATTAGATTCATCCTCCAATGTAGAATTTGTAAGTTCAACCAGTTCTTCTTTAGTCATTTGACATTCGTGTTTTAGAGTAATTTCTCCGGATTTAGTTACAACCAATCTAGTTGCTATACTCATCTCATTTAGGACTTCAAGGAGACGCTTTCCATATATCGCACCGGATGCCCCAGTAATAGCAACAACAACTTCGCCCATGTTAGGTGCTCGAGGAACTTCCTTTTATTGACTTGTTTTTTTGTTAATCGCTAAAACAAGTGCTTGTTCAAGGTAAATTAAAGATTCTGCAAATATTTTAGGCTCTATAGACCAAGCCACTCTTAGCCAACTTTTTAATTTAGGACTAAACATAGAACCTGGTACGGCAAGAACTCCAAATTGCTTACACTCATTATCTACGAAATCTATGGAATCAATTCCTAGAGGTAATTCAAATGCTCCAAACACTCCGTATGGGGGTTCATTCCAAGCAATACCCATTTTTTCCAACATTCGACCTAGCAGAGGGAGGTTTTTTTCTCTATAATGTTTCATCTTAATTATTGCTGAATCTAGTTTAGGGAATATCGAATCTGCAATTCTAAGGGTAGGGCTACCCATCATTCCTGAAAGGGTAAAAAATGCCCTTCTCGCCTGTTCGATAATCTCCTTTGAGGATATCAGCCACCCGAATCTAAGTGTACCCAAAGAGTAAACTTTAGTAAGCGAGTTTATCGAAATACAATGCTCTCCCAAACTATGGAATGGAGCATATGTCTCATGTTCTCTTTTAGTATCTAAGTATACTTCATCAGCTATGATGATGACATTATTTTCCTTACAAACTTTTACTATCCAATCCCTATCTTCAGGATGATAGTCCCATCCGGATGGATTTAGTATAGGTGTAATCATTAATATGGCTGAATCTTCGATAACTGGTAACCATTCTTTTTTGTCGATTCTCCAAGGTCCGAATTGCTCTTTTTGGAATCTTGTTACTTTACTTACAGGGTAGTTGAAGAGTTGAGGTACTTGAACAATTGGTGCGTAGCAAGGTGATTCTACTGCAATATTTTTTGTTTCTTTTCTACTAATGGCCATCGCTGCACAAATGGAAAGATGTAATGCTTGAGTTGCTCCATGACAAATAACAATATTTTCCACATCTACATTTTCTCTTTTAGCTACATGGATCCTTGGATCACTTAGCGAACCTAAGTGGTGATTGGCGATTTCATATATCGACTCATCCATAATCTCTTTGACGTCCCACTCATATTGCATCCCGCTGAATGACAAATTATACGGCCTATTTTCTTCTAAACGAGGTACATACCAATCTAAGTAACCAATTGTGGGAATCTTTGAATCCCCGCTTTGAGACCCGTAACTCGGCCAATAGTCCTCGGACATGTACACTGGTTATTGAGAAGGGTCATCAATTATTGGTAAGTCGAATTCACGATTTAAATGTTGATTCATACTAGAAATTAGATTTTCCATCAACACTTCAAAAGATATATCATATCCTAATCGTTTTAGAGATGTAGTGGTTTGAGCCTCAAGTCCACAACCAGATAATAGTTCAACTCTTGATTGAGGAGTGTCATAATTTATTGTTAATCCATGCCTTGAAGTCCACCTCAGGAATGATAAACCAATGCTCGATATCTTCTTCCCATCAACCCATACTCCTTGCATTCTTTTATCGATAGAAGAATCGATTTTACAAAGAGATAATGCAGCGATTATCCACCCTTCTAGTTTTGAAATTATTTGTGCTACAGAGTTTTCACCTTCCATATCCCATTTGAATACAGGATATGCTACTAATTGTCCTGGTCCGTGCCAAGTTAATCCACCGCCCCTATCGACAGGAACTGAGTGATAATCTGAAGGAGGTGTAATCCCATCATTTCTTGCTCGTGGACCAACTGTCACAACCTCAGGATGCTGTAAAAAGATCAGTGTATCAATGATTTCATCATCAATTCTTTTCTTTTGCAGACTTTTCATCAAATTGAGCGATTCCTCGTAAGGAGTTAATCCAAGGTTCATAATATGGACTTTACGAATCTCCGACATAAACATGCCAGAAGGCAACCAAACATGAAACTTCAGTTAGTCAAAGTCAAGATCTATCTTACTTCTATCCCTTTGCCCTTCGCGATATGCTTCAATCGCAGCCCGCGCAATAGCCTCTGGGTCATTTATTATCTGCTTGTCAATTTTATCACCATTGAACAAGTTATCGCCAACCATCACAGAATCATTTAGTGATAATGATTTATCTCCAGCCTCTATGTTTTGCTCAACAATTTGCTCCATACTCTTGGTAATCTCTTGAATACTTTCTAATTCGATTGTTTTCTCATCGAGTTCGGTCTCTAGACCTTTAACTTTATTTTTGGTCTCGTTCAATTCATGTCTAAGGAATGCAGCCTCTGCTTTAGCCGCTTCCATTTCTTTTGATAATGCTTCTAGAACATCATTTGCTGTTGCAGGTTCAGAAGATAATTCTCGAGTTCTGACTTCTTCTATTTTATTTGATTGCCTTCTTACATTAGGAGGTATAATAGAATCATCTTCACCTTCATATTCGGCGAAGAGATATCTGACAACCTTTTGGCAACCAATTGAATGTAAGAGTAGTAAAGAAATTATTAGAAATGCTTGAGCATCATGTTTAGATGTCATCTTATTGCCACGAGAATCTATTGATAACTCATTGAAGTAACTCCCAATACTCAGGAATGTCAGAATTAACATTAGCGAAGAAATCGCATACAATAGTATGATTATCCTTTCATTAGATTTGGTGGGCTTGGAAATTGGTATTGCATCAGGCAGTCTAATTCTACCTTCAATTACTCCGTTAGGGTCCATTGCTAATCTCCTTAGCATGGGACGTAATCTTTTTTCTGCTTCTTTCAAATTCTTTTTGTGACTATGTCTCCGACTTTCTCCACTATACAATCCGATTACCATTAAACAAGAACCAAACAAAAACCCAATCCAATAGTATGGCCCATTTGGTGAGAGAGTCATAGGCAATTCGCCCCCTACTTCAAAACCCATATCGGCATCGGCAGTGAAAAATTCTTCCCATTTAGTACATTTATGGCAATCATAATTAATATTTTCAACAGAATTATTCCACTCGGACAAAGCGATTAAACTAGTTGTACATAGTGTGAAAATAGCAGCACCAACAATAAACATCGATAGGAATCCGGGAGGTTTATTGAGAGGGTCTCGAGGGGGGTTTGAATAATACCTCTGATGTACCACGGTAGTAGTTGTGGTTCTATGTTGCTTTTTTGAACCTCCTGACCAAAAAACAAAAATCACAAATATGGTGAAAAATAAGATAAGAACCTGCCCATTAACCGACTGTATTTTCATCCCACTTCCCCTTGTTAGTATATTTGTTATAGTTTGTATTTAATACTCTTGTAAGAAATCAATATTGGCCAGAAGATCCAAAACCGCCTTTTCCTCTCTCTGTATCGCCAAGATTCTCATATTCTGTTTCTACTATTGTCACTTTAGGTACTGGAGCAAATAATAGTTGAGCAACTCTCTCACCTTTACTTACAGTAAAAGAATCTCCTTCTCCAATCCATGTCGCTAGTACCATAAGTTCGCCACGATAATCAGAATCGATTGTTCCAATACCGTTTGGCATTATCATACCTTTTTTCCCAAGTGAAGAGCGGCACCTTATCTGCCCTTCCCATCCTTCAGGGATAGCTACGGCAAGACCAGTTTTTATCATCGAACTCTTTCTTCTTTCAACTATTATTTCTTCAAGTGCATATAGGTCCCACCCTGCGGCTTGTGGTGAGCCTTGAGTGGGGAGTTTGGCGTCTTGTGAAAGTTTGGCAAATTCTATCGTTAGTTGTGCTCCCATTGATATTGGTAATTGAGTAAGGTTATTGACTATTATCTAAAGTATGAATTTACTTACTTGCATGCAGTGGAAACAAAGGCGCTTGAATTCTTATTCGATGTGGTAATGATACCTGTTATAATAGGTGGTTTTCGGCTTGCATTGCCCCAGTTTCCAATCCTTGATAAATGTCCGAAAACCTGCTCTTCCTAAGGAACTAAGGGGGGTATCATTATACACCCTATCGAACGAGAAGAAACTCCGGCGCAATTGGAGAAGTGAGGTGACAGATATGGTAATAGAACATAGTTTAAAAGGGCCGGATGATAATGAGATAGACCTATCGATGGAGCATATTGAACCTATGCTCCAAGAGAACATGAATCGCTTCGTTCTATTCCCTATCGAGCACAATGAGATTTGGGAAATGTACAAACTCCATGCAGCAGCATTTTGGACTGCGGAAGAAATCGATTTAGCAGAAGATGCTAAAGATTGGAAAAAGCTTAATGATAACGAGAGGCATTTCCTAAAACACGTCTTAGCATTCTTTGCGGCAAGCGACGGAATTGTCAATGAAAATTTGGTGACGAATTTCGCCGATGAAGTGCAATGGGCTGAAGCGCGTTGTTTCTATGGATTCCAAATAATGATGGAGAATATTCATGCTGAAACATATTCTTTACTAATTGATACATACATTACCGACCCAGCAGAAAAAGACCATTTGTTCAATGCGCTGGAAACAGTACCTTCTGTTAAGAAGAAAGGTACTTGGGCACTAAAGTGGCTCTCTAGGAAGAAAGGCACATTCGCTCAAAGACTTGTAGCATTTGCAGCAGTCGAAGGAATATTCTTCTCAGGTTCATTCTGTGCAATCTTTTGGTTGAAGAAAAGAGGATTGATGCCAGGCCTAACATTTTCAAATGAATTAATCTCAAGAGATGAAGGGCTTCACTGTGACTTTGCTTGTTTACTACACAATCAATTAAACCGTGGGGCTGGAGAAAATATCATTCATAGAATTATTTCGGAGGCTGTTGAAATAGAAACAGAGTTTGTCACCAGTGCACTACCTGTCGAGTTAATAGGAATGAATGCAGGCTTGATGAGACAATATATCGAGTTTGTAGCAGACCGCTTGTTGATCTCACTGGGTGCTTCAAAATTATACGATGTAACCAATCCATTCCCATGGATGGAAATGATTTCAATGCAAGGAAAAACTAATTTCTTTGAGAAGAGAGTTGGCGAATACCAAAAGTCTGGTGTTAAGGATGGAGCAACTCTAGGAAGTGTCCAACAACGCTTCTCTGTAGACGAAGACTTTTGAACCGTACGCGATGGAATGGAAATACTGCGCAATTTAACAACACAATGGAGATGACAAAAATGACAATGCAAGTAGTAAATCGGAAAGGAGAAAAAGAAGACGTTAGATTCGATGCTATTCTAGAGAAATTGTCAAGTCTTACAGAAGGGTTAGACCCTAATTGGATAGACCCAGCTCACCTGACTAAATTAACAATTGAAGGATTATATGATGGAGTTTCAACCCGTGAGTTAGATCAGTTGGCAGCAGAAACAGCCGCTTCACTTGCATCTCACCACCCGGATTATAGTAGATTAGCGGCAAGAATTTGTGTAGATGACTTACATCGTTCCACAAAAGAATTATTCACAGATGTTGTCCGTGACCTAAGGGAATTCATTGACCCGGAATCAAAGAAACACGCTCCGTTGATTTCAGAAGAGGTATTTGAAGTAATAATGAATAATGCAGATGTGCTAAATAGCCACATCGATTATACTCGCGATTATAATTATGATTACTTTGGATTTAAGACTCTAGAACGGTCATATTTACTAAAGTTAAATGGCGAAGTAGCAGAGCGACCTCAACACATGCTAATGCGTGTATCTGTTGGAATCCATCACGGTAATATCGAAAAGGCATTACATACTTATGATTTGATGAGCCAAGGATATTTCACTCATGCAACTCCTACTTTGTTCAACTCTGGAACACCGACACCACAGATGTCTTCATGTTTCCTTCTGACCATGCAAGATGATTCTCTAGTGGGTATTTATGATACATTGAAGCAATGTGCTCTAATTTCCAAGTCTGCTGGTGGAATTGGATTATCTATTCACCATGTTAGGTCCAAGGGTTCTTACATCAAAGGTACAAATGGAGAAAGCAATGGTATTGTTCCAATGCTACGTGTATTCAACGACACAGCAAGGTATGTTGACCAAGGCGGTGGCAAGAGAAAAGGTTCAATCGCAATTTACTTGGAACCATGGCATCCAGATATTCTTGCATTCTTAGACCTAAGAAAGAATCACGGTAAGGAAGAACTTAGAGCGAGAGATTTATTCTACGCTCTTTGGACTCCAGACTTATTCATGGAAAGAGTTGAACAGAATGCTGATTGGTCATTTTTCTGTCCTAATGAGTGCCCTGGTCTTCAAGATGCCTATGGTGAAGAATTCAAAAAACTGTATGAATCATATGAAGCTCAAGGACTAGCAAGAGAAACAATTCCTGCTAGAACAGTTTGGGATAAAGTGGTAGAATCCCAAATTGAAACTGGAACTCCATACATGCTTTACAAAGATGCAGCAAATACAAAATCTAATCAAAAGAACTTGGGTACTATTCGTTCTTCTAATCTTTGTACAGAGATCATGGAATATACTGCTAAGGATGAAGTTGCGGTCTGTAATCTTGCATCAATCGCTCTTCCTAAGTTTGTTGATGAAGAAAAGGGTATGTTTGACCATCAACTCTTATACGATGTAACATATCATGCTACAGGAAATCTAAACAGAGTCATCGATGTCAATTATTATCCAGTTGAGGAAGCTAGAAATTCCAATATGCGTCATCGTCCTATTGGTCTTGGAGTACAAGGGCTGGCAGATACATTTGCAATGCTTGGACTTTCTTTTGAAAGCCCAGAAGCCAAGGTGCTAAACAAAGAGATCTTTGAAACACTTTACTTCGCTTCATGTACAGCATCAAAAGATGCAGCAATTGCAGAAGGCGCATATTCTACTTTCGAAGGTTCTCCAGCAAGCGAAGGTCTTCTACAGTTTGACTTGTGGGATATGAATGAGCACAGCGGAAGATGGGATTGGGATTCACTAAAATCTGAAATCATCGATAACGGAATGAGAAATTCACTATTACTAGCACCCATGCCAACTGCTTCTACATCACAGATATTAGGAAATAATGAATGTTTTGAAGCATTTACTTCTAATCTATATGTGCGTAGAACTTTATCTGGTGAATTCATCGTACCGAATAGACATCTAATCAAGGATTTGATTAAACTTGGAATTTGGAGTTTAGAAATGAAAGACGAAATTCTTCGTCATAAGGGTTCAATTCAGGATATCGAAGGAATCCCCCATAATATCAAAGAATTGTATAAGACTACTTGGGAAATTAAGCAAAAGCACGTCATTGATATGGCTGCTGATAGAGGAGCTTACATTGACCAAAGTCAATCGATGAATATTCATATGATGGATGCAAATGCGGCTAAGGTCACTTCTATGCATTTCTATGGATGGAAGAAAGGTCTGAAAACTGGAATGTACTATCTTAGGACAAAGGCTGCAGTGGATGCTATTCAATTCACAGTTGAAGCAAAGAAGGCTGAAGACCAAACAGTTTCTGGCCTAGCTGATAGAGCAGAAGTAACCAGTTTAGAAGCAATTGCTTGTAGCCTTGATACTCCAGATGACTGTCTAAGTTGCGGTTCATGATTAGAATAACTAATCTTGTTATGTGATATATCTGCAACTTGTTATTGTTGTATGTTATAGTTTAGACTTAATCAAACTGTCATTTTTGAATCACAGTGCGGGCAACTAATATTGCCGGAGTAATCAGTTGGAATCTGTAATGATTTATCACATGATGAGCATATGATTTTCTTTTTATCCGATTCATTACCTCTTCTAGCACCAAAAATACGTTCAATAGCAGGAGGCCATCCTTGTTTCAAGTCATCAAATGACATTAGGAGGGGTAATGCAACCAAACCCATTCCGAATGTTGTACACATAAGAGAGAATAAAACCATCGAACCATCTTCTGCAAGAGATACTGATAATGGATTCCATTCTCCTCCAGAGAATATAATACTCAATAATCCCGAAACTAAGAAGGTACCTAATGAGAAATATACTCCATTCAAATACTCATTTGTCATTAAAATACCACCAAAGATAAATGCAAATGCCAAGATAAATGCGATTGGTGCTACAACAGCGCCCAATTGTCCAATTCCGATCAATGAGAAAGCGAATGCCATAAACATCCTAAATGCACCATAGATTATTACAACCCATCCAATTGCGTTCACAGTACTATTGTTATTGTTGAGATAAACACGTTGTACATTGGAATATGTTTGTGGATTGACCTGTAGTGGCATATAGCCTCCAGCATTAGTTGGAACGGGTTGCTGAGTTTGCCAAACAGACTGCTCACTTTGTTCATCACTTTCCATCAAGCGGATAATAACTTCATCCTTTTTGCCAGAAATCTTCAGGCCTCTTGATTTACAGATCTTCTTTAGGTCTAATAGAGTCATCGAGTCATAATCCATGAACCCGTTAGAGAATCCTTTTTCTTATAGTTATCGCCGTTTTTTATTTCACGATGAGTGGATAGCATGACCCAAGGTTGCTAGAACTGCTTCATGAGTCATTTCAGTCATAGTTGGATGGGCATGAATTGTTCCTGCGATATCCTCTAGTAATGCTCCCATTTCTAAGGCTAAAGTCCATTCACCAACCAGTTCACTTATGTGAGTGCCAACAGCTTGGATCCCAAGAATTCGATGGTCATCTTCTCTAGCACATACTCTGACAAATCCAGCAGATTTTTCAGCCTCTTGTGTTAAAGCACGTCCATTAGCGCCGAGTGGAAATTTACCAATTATTACTGGATGACCGGCTTCTCTTGCTTGTTCAGGGGAAAGACCAACACTGACAATTTCAGGTTCAGTGAAAACGATTGCAGGAACCGCAACTGGATCGTATACTCTTTTCTTTCCAGAGATTATTTCAGCAACCATTTCACCTTGGAATGATGCAACATGTGCAAGCATTTCTCCAGAATCACAGACATCACCAATTGCATAAACACCCTTCATATTTGTTTCACAGCGCTCATTAACCTTGACAAACCCTCTTTCATCAAGTGCAACCCCAGTTGGTTCTAGTGATTGACTGTTAGGCTTTCTTCCAACCGTAACCAGTACTTTATCAGCAATTATTTCTTCGAACTTGGCATCTTCCTTAGCATTTTTATCGACAAAGAATAACTTAACCTTGCCATCTTTCATCTCTTCTACACCTTTAGCAAAAACTCCAGTATTTACTTTGATCTTATTCTTTTTAATGAATAATTCGAGAGGCCTTCTAAGTTCTTTATCAAAAATCGGCAATATTGAGTCCATCGCTTCTACGATAGTTACTTCGGAACCTAACATGCGGTAGGTGATTCCTAATTCTAATCCAATATATCCTCCACCAACTACAACTACATGGTCTGGAAGGACTTCTAAGTTCAATGCTTCTCTTGAAGATATTACATTCTCAGTAAAAGGCATGAATGGTAGCTCAATTGGAACTGAGCCATTGGCTAGGATTACATTTTCAGCTTGAACTATTATTGCATCTTTCCCTTTACCAATTTTAACTGTTTTAGCATCTTGGAATTCAGCCCAACCATGTATTAGTTCTGCTCCTGCAGCCTTTAGCAAGTGCTCAACACCACTATTCAATCTATTGACAATTCCTTCTTTCCAAGAAATCATATTTGCCATATTTAATTCTGCAGGTCCAGGAATTGAAATCCCCATATGTCCTGCGTCTTTAGAGTGCTTTGCAAGGTCGTGAAATCTATGTGCAGCATGGATTAATGCTTTGGAAGGAATACATCCTCTAATCAGACATGTACCACCAGCTTTTTCTCCTTCAACTATAATTGTAGATAGACCCAATTGCCCTGCACGAATCGCAGATACATATCCTCCAGGACCAGCGCCTATTACCAAAACTTGACATTTTTTTGTTTGCATTAAATCACCTTCACATAAAAATTGTAGCAGGATTTTCCAGGTATGTCTTAACTCTTTGAACAAGGGTTGCGCCATCATGTCCATCAACAACTCGGTGATCCCAAGAAGATGATAAATTCATCATTCTTCTAATTACAACTTGGCCATTTCTAGCGACCGCTCTTTCCTTTGCGTTGTGAACACCAAGTATTCCCACTTCTGGTTTATTGATTATTGGTGTGGCTCCTAATCCTCCAAGTCTTCCTAGACTTGTGATAGTGAATGTGGAACCAGATAATTCATCTGCAGATGCTTTACCTTCTCTTGTTGCAGATGTAACTCTAACCATTTCACTGGCTGCCTGCCAAATATCCATTGCTTCGACATGCTTGACAACAGGAACGT
Organism: Candidatus Poseidoniaceae archaeon; assembly: GCA_949372655.1. Classification (GTDB taxonomy): domain Archaea; phylum Thermoplasmatota; class Poseidoniia; order Poseidoniales; family Poseidoniaceae; genus MGIIa-L1. Next base: position 58,700 of record CASIAI010000001.1, on the reverse strand, counting down.
AAAGTCCTCTGTCAGTTTGAGTTGCAATTCCGAGATTTATCGCTTGGTGTCTGGTGACAATATTTGCTTCATCGTCATATAATGCATTACATTCGGGACTTTCTTTCAAGGCCTTTACCAATGCTTGCATAATGAATGGTAAGTATGTCAACTTTGGTGCACCTTCAGGTCTTGTAGCATTCAAGTGTTGTCTTAAATCTTCAAGTGCAGTGATATCAACCTCTTCAAAGTAAGAGAAGTGAGCGATTGAACTGTATGAAGCCATCATACTATCTGCAATCTTTCTTCTAAGTCCAATAACCTTAATTTGTTCAGTTCCATTGAGTTCAGTTTTCGTTGAAGCTCCAACAGGCGACCAAGAACTAGCGCCACTTGCACCTCCTGAGATATGCTTATCCAAATCAGCATGACTGATTCTTCCGGCTGGTCCAGAACCAGCAACATGCTCAAGATTGATATTTGCTTCACGTGCTCTTTGTCTAACAGCTGGGCTGGCAAGTGCCTTTGTTCCTGCGGCTCTCGCTACAGGTTGAGCAGTTTCCTTTGGTGCAGGTGCCGGAGTAGGATTAGATTCTGGAGTTACTTCCTTTTTCGCTTCAGGTGCCTTTGCTTCGACTTTTTCCTTTACTGGTTCATCTTTTTTATCAGAAGCGTTTCCATCTCCATCAACTTCGAATTCAATACAAACTGCTCCAACTGGAAGAATATCTCCTGCTTCTCCAACTACTTTGGTTACTTTACCATCTACAGGTGAAGGGATTTCTACAGTTGCCTTGTCGGTCATAACCGACAAAATAGGGTCGTCTTCTTTGACTACATCGCCAACTGCGACCATCCATTCTACGACTTCTCCTTCTACAACTCCTTCTCCTATGTCTGGTAATTTAAATGCAAATGTTCCCATATTTATTCCTCCTGTGTTTTCTTTATCGCTTCTGCAATTCTTTCTGGACTTGGCAGATAATCCCATTCTGTCGTGTGCGGGAATGGAGTATCCCATCCAGTGACACGTATTATTGGTGCTTCTAAACTATAGAAACACCTTTCTTGAATTGAGGCACTCATCTCAGCGCCAAATCCACTTGTCTTTGGTGCTTCATGGACAATCACGCAGCGTCCAGTTTTCTTGACTGAGTTAACGATTGCATCTCTGTCCCAAGGTACCAATGTTTGTAAATCAATAAGTTCACAATCAATACCAGAATCTTTGATTCCTTGTTCACAAACATGAACCATTGCACCCCATGCTATTACAGTGCAAGCGCTTCCTTCTTTGACTATTCTAGCCTGTTCGAGAGGAATTTTGTAATATTCATCTGGAACTTCACCATCAGGATGGTCGTTCCATGTAGGTACATTGTGTGGATCACCGTAAAACGGTCCACGGTAACATCTCTTAGGTTCAAAGAAAATCACAGGGTCATTACTTTCTATTGCAGAAGTTAACAATCCTTTTGCATTGTATGGGTTAGAGCAGTATACTACTTTGAGACCTGGAGTATGAGTGAATTGTGCTTCAGGTGATTGTGAGTGGTGGTGTCCACCTTTGATTCCTCCACCAGCAGGGGTTCTAAAGGTGACTGGAGCAGTAAACTCTCCTCCAGAGCGGTGACGAATCTTAGCAATCTCATTGACAATTTGGTCATATGCAGGGAAAATATAGTCAGCAAATTGTATTTCGGCAACCGGCCTTAGTCCATTTAGTCCCATACCCATTGCTATTGCTGCAATACCACCTTCTGCTAAAGGCGAGTCAAATACTCTATGTGCTCCAAATTTTTCTTGGAGTTTGGCAGTGACTCGAAATACTCCACCAAAGTATCCAATATCTTCGCCAAAGATTACTACATTTTCATCTCTTTCGAGTTGTAGTTGCAAAGCAGAGTTTAGTGCGGCTATCATATTCATTTTACTCATAATAACACCTCACTTACCGAGTTCCTCTCGTTGTTCCTGTACATGCCAAGGAACGGTTTCGTAAACTTCTGTGAAAATAGTAGATGCTGGGGGGTAAGGTCCACTTGCTAAGTCGCCAAACTCACATGCTTCTTTATAGGCAGTCATTACTTCATCATCGATTTTCTTTTCAAGAGCAGCATGCTTCTTTTCATCCCAAAGTTTTACTTCCATCAAATGCAATTTTAGTCTTTCAACAGGGTCTCCGCCTGGCCAAAACTCGAATTCATTCTCTGGACGGTATGCCGATGGGTCATCCGAAGATGAGTGTGCTCCTGCCCTATATGTATAGACTTCAATATGTGTAGGGCCAAGACCGGCACTTGCTCTTTCTCTTGCCCATTTTGTAACACTGTATAGTGCTAAGAAATCATTTCCATCTACTCTTAGAGACGGGATGTCATATGCTAATCCACGCTCTGCGAAAGTTCGTCCCCCGGTTGCTAAATTTTTGTGAGTTGAAATTGCCCATTGGTTATTTACCACATTTAGGATGACTGGGGGCTTGAAAGTTGATGCGAAATTTAGTGCATAATGGTAATCACCTTGTGCAGATGTACCGTCTCCAAGCCATGAGATACAAACCTCATCCAGTCCTTTGTATGCACTGGCCATTGCTACACCCACAGCCTGTGAGAATTGGGTTCCAACAGGGGAAGAAATAGAGATAAATCGTCCTTCTTTCCATGTGTAATGGACTGGCATCTGTCTTCCTTTTACGTTATCTTCAGTATTTCCTATACAGTGACAGATCATACTGACCATATCTCTGCCTCTGACGAATTGGGCACCTGGTTGTCGGTATGATGGAAAAATCCAATCTTGAGTTTCGAGTGCCATAGTTTGTGCGATTGCGATTGCTTCCTCTCCAAAGGAGCGCATATAGAATGACAACTTACCAGTTCTTTGCATTTTCAACATTCGATCGTCAAAAATTCTCAATCGCATCATATATTCTAGTCCTTGAATCATAGTTTCTGCATCAAGTCCTGGGTCCCATTCACCTTTCGCTTGATTATCATCATCCATTACTCTAATCAATCCCGATGCGTGTTTGACAGTGTCGTTAGATTCACACTTTGCTGGGTCTGGACGATTCAAATCTTCGGGCTTTTCGGTGAAAGAACCCCCGAAACTAGACTCATCGCCAGGCCTAAATGGCGCAACACCAATTGTATAAGGTGTAGTTGCAATGGTCTTACGTTCCGTCATTGTTTCACCTCAGTTAGTCGAGACATTAAGTGATGCCGGTCAAAGTTTAAGTTGTTAGAAATTAAAACATGTGCTCCTGGCATACTTTCATTATTATTTGGGTCTTTTAGTTTCCTAAGTAATAGCCCCGCCTTGAAAGAAGAACGAACAAATGGTCCACTGGCAACACCCAAGAAACCTAAATCAATAGCGACTTCCGCCCACTGGTCATATAGTTCTGGTTCTGGGAACCGGTCAATAGTAAGATGTTTACTAGAAGGTGCGAGGTATTGTCCAATAGTCAGTAAATCAACATCAGCAGTACGTAGCATCTTCATAGCCTCAATGATTTCATCGTCTGTTTCACCGACACCAACCATAAGTGAAGATTTAGTTATCATATCGGGTCTAATTCGTTTTGCTTCTTTGAGTATATTGAGTGATTGAGAGAAAGAAGCTCTTCTATCTCTTACAGTTCTATCCAAGCGAGGAACACATTCTACATTATGAGCAAAAACCGAGAGCGGACTTTGCTTTAGTAAGAATTCTAAGTCTCCAATATCTCCTGCAAGGTCTGAACATAGAAGTTCTATTGTCAAATCAGGTTGTCTTTTGTGTACTGCTTCGATACATTCTTTGTAATGCGATGCACCGCTATCACCTAAATCATCTCTATTCACTACAGTAATTACAACATGCTTTAGATTCATAGATTCCACAGCATCTGCGAGGTTTTCAGGTTCTTCAGTATCAAGTGGAGGAGGGGTTTTAATCGACCCTACGGCGCAGAATCTACATCCTCGAGTACACTCTTGGCCTGCGATCATAAATGTCGCATCACCACTCGACCAGCAATCATGAATATTCGGGCATCTGGCTTCTTCACAAACAGTGTGAAGTTTGTTATTTTTGACCGCCGATTTAGTCTCATTGAACATTTCTTGTTGAGAGCCACTAGGCAAAGTAGTCTTAAACCAAGGGGGGAGGCGTCTTCTCTTCTTCGTAGCACTATTATTTCCAGCCATTGGAAGTTGTTTACCACTCATAAGATGTCCTCCTTGTTCACTCCCATGAGTTGTCTATCAAAAAGATGTGCTTGAGTGCAAATTTAGAAATTTAAGGGAAACTATCATTTGTTGAAGGAATCAATACGAGAATTATTGAATCAATTACTCTTGGTAAGTTCATGTCGAAGCCGGTTGTACTCATAACAGGTGCAGGGAAAAGAATTGGTGCTGCGGTATCTAAAGAACTCATGGAGATGGGTTGGTATGTTCTAATCCATGTCAATTCATCTATTGAAGAAGCAAAACAAATACTTTCAGAACATTCTTCAAAGTTTGGAGTAGAGGCGCCGGGGGATATTTTACAAGCAAATCTTCTAAATGATTCAGAAGTCGATAGGTTGATTTCACAGGTTTTAGAACATCATTCTGTAAAAGAAGCAGGTGGTATTTCAGGTTTGATTCACAATGCCTCAATCTATAGTTCGATTGACGTCGACAAAGTTTCTATCGGTGACTTACAGAAAAACATGAAATTACATGTCGAGACTCCATTTAATTTGACACTTGGTTTATTAGATTCTTTACGTTCTAAAAAGGGCTGTGTAATTGGAATGGTAGATACTTCATTGGGTCGTGCTTGGAAAGGCCTTTCACATTATACAGCCAGTAAAGCCGCTCTAAGACAATTGATGATTAATTTTGCAGGAGACTTCCATCCAGATGTAAGGGTAAACTGCATTGCGCCTGGTGCAATAATATCGGCTGATTGGGAAGTTGAACATTTCGCTAAAATAATTGAAGAAATTCCTCTAGGTAGGTCAGGTCATCCATCTAACATAGCAAAAGCAGTATTGTTTTTGTTTAACTCTACGCATATATCCGGACAAGTGATCAACGTAGATGGTGGCTGGAGTTTAAATCAATAATCTATGCGTTTAATTCAAGTGATGTCGCTTCGACGGCTCGATTGCAGGGATGGCTGAGGTGGTCAAAGGCGCCGGGCTTAAGATCCGGTCCCATATGGGTTCGTGGGTTCGTATCCCACTCCCTGCATTTTACTCAAAAACGCTATGCTGTGAAGGTGTTATACCTGAGTAAAAACTTACATTTTAAGTTCATATTATCATCAATTTTGATTTTTCTTTTGAGTAATAAATTACCGTAATCTGGTAAAACTCTATCAAGTATTTGCTTATAGGATTTTTATGGTTGATGTTTTTTAGACTATTTGTGGTGGAGGTCTTTTTGTCTTCGCTCTTATTGAATTATACTCTATCAAATCAATTAATTCTGTAAAGCCAAAGAGTCAAGAGGAATGGGAACAAGAGCAAAGAGAGTGAAAGAAAAAGTATCGGGAAGAACAAAAAAGAAAGTGATTGGAATTAACTAGGCTATTTATCGAATTCTAACCATCCCCTGCACCATATGTCGCAATTGATTAGAATGCTAAATTTACCCGTTTTTTTGAAACATTAACCCAAAACGGTTTAACCGAATTAGTATCAGCCCTTGATGTGAACAAGATGAGCGTGAGCAAAACTACTCTCCCGAGTCGCTTAATTCCAGTGTGGATTGTTATACTATTCTTAGGTTCAATGATGCCTATGGATGACTTTAATTTAGATTCCAGGATTTCTCTTGATGAACCTAATAATATATTCCAAGCAGGTTCTTCAAACGAATCATATGACCTCTACATAGGGACTTCGACTACTGAATCTGGTGGAGATGGCTCAATCTCAACTATGGAGCCTGATGGCTCTTCTGAAGAAGAGACAACATTGTCCACTCTGCAATTTTATACCAATGAAATGATAAGTGATATCCAAATTTATGGTGAAGGCTCAACCCCTACAATCGAGGTAAGCGTTTATCTGAAATTTGAAGGTAATGAAGGCGCTACTGCTGATATAAATTTTGTACTTAAATCAGGAACCAAAGTAAAAGCATCCGAACAGATTTCTTTAGAAGACCCTTGCTCAAACAGCAATCCCTTCGGTGGAAGTTCTTGCAGTTATTCAGTTAACGTGATCAATATGGAAATACCTGCAAGCGGATTCCTTGTTGAGAATGGTAAGAGGCTATCTCTTGAAATTGATACAACAATCGAGGGATGCCAAGGTGGCGGAATTGGTGGTGGCGATGGAAATTGTGATGTGATGATGCAATTCGGTGATATAGACTCAACCAATAGTTTCTCAAAAATTGAAATTAGAGCTAATGCGCTTTCGCAATCTGCAGTAAAGGTGCATATGACTGGTTCTGGATGGACAGATTCCGAAGTTTTAGAATGGGCACCGAATCATCGTAGTGAATTTAGAACAATGCAATTTACTGTTCAAATAAAGGACTCATTTGGTCGAGACGATATTGAAACAGTGAATTTGATAATGAGTACCAATTCGGGAGCGACTACAGTCTTTAACAAAGAATTCGAAGATGATGACTTGACTCTAGACAATGATGGTTTAGTAGGGAATTATACTTTCACATATTCATCTGGAATAGATTCTGGAGATTATGATGTAGTCTTGGAAATACAGGATATTCAAGGTCATACAGTTTTATTCGAGCACCAGGGATTGGTATTTGTCGAGCATGACATTTACTTGACTCTACCATCTTCCCAACCTGAAACTGTACTGATCGCTCCTGGTATGACTTCAAGTGTTGAATTTGAAGTCGTTCACACAGGTTCCGATGCTTCTGACATTCAGGTAGTTTTTGACCTTGCACGCTCTCTTCCATCAACATGGTCAGAGTCATGGGATAAGCCTGGAGGATATTCACTTAACGGCGGTGGCTCATCTGCTAAACCAATTTTACAGATAGATGTCCCCGAAGGTGATTTATCAACAGGCCCTGAAAAATTGGAAATAGAAGCAAGAGCGTTTGCAGATATAGATGGAACTACCACTGAAGTGGCAATTGTTGAGATAGTTCTGGATATCGAAGAGGTTGGCGTTTTTGCAGAACCAAGAATTTCTATCTTTGAAGATGATGAGCATCAAATTCAGATTGTTGATTCGACAAGGCCAGAATTTTATGACGAATCATTATCACACTATGTTGATACAGAAGAAGTTGGAGATTTCTTTATTGACGTATTCAATTCAGGATTCGATTCTGATACCTTCTTTATCAGAGTTAACGCAATGCCTACCTCTTGGCAATACAAGTTTTATGATAATGATACAGGCTTAGAACTAACAGAAGAGGGAATTAATTCGGTCACACCTAGTATCGGCTCTCATGATATTTTGACAGTTAGAATGGACATGTTCCCACCGGCAGAAAGAGATGCTGAAGACATCGGTTTGGTTAGTTTACAAGTCACTAGTTCAGGCGAGACAGATCTTCGTACCGATGTTAGTTTCACAGTTCACCGTACGTTTGGTATTCTTGCAGAAGTGATATCCGACAGCGATGCAGATGAGTTAGGGCGTGTAGAATCAGTTAATCCAGGGGATTCAGTATCCTTCTCTGTACGTGTCACAGATTCTAGTGATGTCGCAGGACAGACTACTTGGAAATTAATTAATCCAAAGGACTTGAATAGAAATATTGACGCTGAAAGCGGTTATTCTAGTTGGGATTACAAGATTACTGACGGCTCAAATAACGATATAATAATTCTCACTTTGGAATCTGAGTCTTACTCAGATATCAAAATTGATGTGACGTTACCATCAAATGTCGAGGCCGGGAATCATACAATATATGTTCAAATCAGAGAAGAAGGTGTAGATTCTAATGAGGCTAGATATTTTGACTTGCCTTTGACCGTAGAAGTAAACGAAGATGTACAGCCTGGGAATTTACCTATTACTCAAAAGAGCGAGTTCACTAGATTCTCTTCGGAAGAAAGGAAGAGTATTGAATTTAGGATTACCAATGATAACAATGTCGAACTCGATGTATTTATTGAATTGGAAGAACCGTCAGGCTGGGAAGGTGAAATTTCAGCATCTTCAAGTCAATCCGGTGGAGGTTTCTTGTTCGTAACTTTACCTGCTTATTCGAGTAAAGATTTCTTTGTAGAGCTAACTGCTCCTGCAAACTTGAAGGATGGCTCTGAGGCAGATTTCGCTCTCAAAGTAACTCCAATGGACGATGAAGTTCCTTACAGTGAAGATTACAATCAATTATCTAAATTCACTTTCAAAACCGAATGCAAAGGAGTTTCCTGCCTTCTCAACGAGTTGTATGAGCCTGAACCTCAAACGATCGCTCTTCTTGCGGGACTTGTAGGATTATTCATTATAGCAGTTTACCGAAGAGGTAAATATGATTCCTCTGGTTATGATTTAGTAGAAACATCTATTGAAGACGAATTAGAATTAGATGATGAAATCGATGTACCTGAACCAGTAGTTGAAGAGTCTGAATTGGATGATGACATCGAATTATTAGATGCTCTTGATGAAATTTGAAGTATTTTCTATTTGCTTGGTTTTGATGTATTGTATGAACATCGTACCATTTGCCTTATGAAGCATTAATCACCCCGTCACATGAGTATCATGCGAATGCCTTCATTATCTTCCGAGCCGGGGCGAAAATTGCAAATTTCACATTACCGTAAAGAGTTGAAATCACTATCACTAGTCGCTTTAATGCTATTATCGGTTTTTGCTTCCATTCAATTCGAATCTTTGGATGTTAGAGCGTCTTCAACAACAGACCAAGACGGAGATGGTTTGACTTATGGTTTGGAATTTCTATTGAATCTATTACCAAGCGACCCAGACTCTGATAATGATGGACTCCCCGATGGTTGGGAATGGAAATACGGACTTGATCCTTTATCCAGCGCCAACGACGATGGAGCGGTTGGAGATCCAGATGGTGACGGAATGTCCAATCTCCAAGAATATACTTACTTAATGCCAACAGGATGGGATAATAGTGCTACATCCACAATTCTCGACAATGGAGTTTGGTGGAATGGAACAGTTCCAGTAAATGATTGGGATGAAGAAAATGCAATGCAATACAACAGGCCTGCCTGTGGGGCTGCGGGTTCAGATGGTACTGGTAACATAATTCTATGCGATGAAGACCCAGTAGGGAATATCTGTGCCAATGGATTTGATGATGATAAAGATGGGTTAGTTGATTCAGCTGATCCAGATGGAGATGGCGATGCAGATTGTAATTCTGATGACGATGACGGAGATGGAATTGCCGATGAGGATGTTGCAGGCTGGGATACTGATGGCGATGGAATGCCAGATGGTTGGGAAGCTGCTAATGGATTGAACGCAACTTCAGCTTCAAATGCCGATGGTCCAAATGGTGACCCGGATGGAGATGGTTTGAATAATCTCTTAGAATATGTTAATCCTACATGGGATACTATGTGTGGTCCTAACCCTTGTTTTAGAAACGGCCCTGATGGTACAGTTACTGAAACAACCAGCCCATGTGACCCGTTACAAGGTTGTTTGACTTTTACTGCTGAAGTTGATGGAATTACATCTACTAATCCACAACGAAAAGATAGTGATAATGATGGACTGAATGATTCATATGAAGCGCTTACTTTACTTACAGATCCAACTGCATCTGATACCGACAATGATGGAATTAGCGATGGTGTTGAAGTCAATGGAGCTTATGGAAACCCTCCTCAACCAACCGATCCACGTGATAATAATACCGATGATGATGAGTTTGATGATGGGGAAGAAGATAACAACAGCAATGGTCAAATCGATCCTGGAGAAACCGATCCTACAAGAAAGGAAGATTCAGGCGATGAAGATGAAGACGGCCTTCAAAATTGGGAAGAAAACATGTCTTGCACTCTATGGGATGTTGCGGACTCTGATTTTGGCGGAGTAGATGATGGTGAAGAACGAAATGTTACTCATGGTACTGACCCTTGTGACTCTTTTGTTAATTTCGAGACCACTATTATTAGTATAAGTGGAACAAGTATTCTCGATTTGACAGATAGTTCTGGATTCAACCCAAGTGGAGGAGTTGGGTGGTATAATGCATCAGGTGCCTTCCTATCGTTCACCTATGCAAGCGTGGTAGGTCAATTACTTGTTGGAGTTTCTTCTCTACCTTCACCTGGGGTTACAGAAGTTTCGAATCGAAATGGTTCATTTTGTCATACTGCTGCCTTTGCTGCCGGAACATTAAGTACAACCCAACAGTACTGTGATGACGATTACCGTGATAGTGATGGTGATGGTTTGGCAGACTGGGAAGAACTGTTAGGCACCTATGGATTTTTCTCTAATCCTTCAATTGTTGACACAGATGCTGACGGAGTTAGTGACTTTGATGAAGTATTTGATTTTACAGATCCAAATGAGCCATGTAGTAATTTACTAGATGATGACTCTGATAATTTGAATAATTATTTTGAGACAACCATCGGTTGTGACCTATCATGGATTGGAGTATTCAATGGTTCTCAAGACGTATGGACTACTGATTCCTCGCTATTTGATACAGATAGCGGTGGTGTCGATGATAGAACCGAATATTTCGATGGAACCAACCCTGAAAATAATCCTCTTGACGATGTTCTTCCCGAAGATTTTGATGGTGATGGGGTTCCAGATGCTATCGAAAACCTGACTGGGACCGACTGGACTAATCCGGACACCGATGGAGGGGGAATGATCGATGGTGATGAATGCCCTCAACAATTCTGGGGTACAGCATGTGTTGGCTCAGGGTTTGACCCACTCGACCCAACCGATGATATAATCTCACAAGGTGTCGTATTCTGGGCAAATAATTCATCAGGAACAGTTGATTTAGACCAAACACACCGTTGGACACAAAATACCTTTGATTTCTATACAGGTACCACCTATGCTCATCTAAGCACTGTTCACCCTTATGAAGACTTAGTTCCTGCTGTCACCAATCTATCTCACCTCCCAGACTCAAGTTTTTCTAATGGTTCTGTTGATTGGGTAATAGATTTCAATAACTCGATTTCACGAGGTACAATACCAATATCTTCACAATATTACAATCTATCATTTTGGTCAGACCCTTCTTCATTTGTTTCTCGAAGTAATGACACCCATACCATCAGACTTGATGGTGGAGTAATCGACACATTATTCCTACAGCAAAATGAATATTTCCTTGACTGGGATACTATTGCAGCAAATACAGTAGCAGGTCAAAATTATCCTTATGAATCAGATTTTAAGATTGATTTTACTAATATTAACGACCCCCTATCTATCGTTCTTAATGTGACCAATGAAGTGATTTCTGAATCAGGAGTTATCAGTGGATATGATGTAGCCAAGACCTTGAGCGACTTTTTGAAAGATGGTAACGATTCTTTTGACTTCAAGAGGTATCATCAATCTGTAGGAATTAATCCTGGAGATGATATAGCCCAATTCATCATGGAAAATAGTTATGGTCAATGCTCTGATTATAATGCAGCATTCGTAACAATGGCTAGACTAGCGGGACTTCCAGCTAGGTATGTCACAGGATACTCTGGTGGCGAATGGAATGGTAATGGATATACAGTTTCAACTCAGAATAGAGCAACCTGGGGTGAAGTAAGACTAGAACTTACAGGCGGGGCATCAAACCTAGATTTAGGCTGGGTTCCGTTTGATTCTTGTCCTGATGCGGAAGAACTAGAGATTGTTAATCAAACATTAGCCCCGTTGACTTGGGATAGAGATATGAGCCAGAATTTCACTTTAGATGGTCAATTTAGATATACTGAGAATACTTCAATTATTGAAAATGCAGAACTAAAGGCATACTTAATTCCAGTTGAAGATGTTGGTTCAGTTCCCGGTTCTGGAATCACTCCTGTTAGACTAATTGGAACTGCAACTACTGATTTGGAAGGTAACTTTTCTTTCAATGGTTCACCAATTGAGCCAAATCTACCAGGTTTGCATGTAGTTGCAATAATGCATCAATCAAGTGGGTTTATCTCTAATGATGCAATTATTTACTCCACTATCATCAATGTGACCGATGATTCAAATCTTTCACATTCGGTACCTTTAGCAATAAACACACCGATTGCAGGTGCAGGTTCACTTACCATTATCCAAGGTAATCTAAATCTTGAAAATGACCCTAATGGATTAACAGATAAATTTGAATCACAGTTGGTATGGCTGTCCTTTACTTCATCGTTTAATGGTTCTAATAATATCAGTGGTTTAGTTTCTCCAAGTGGTTCATGGTCTGTAACTCTTGAACTTGACATAACTGAGTCAATAGGACTTGTTCCAGCGACACTGTGGTATGGTGGATGGGTTGATGACTTTACAATCCCTACAAACCCAACTCCTCAATTCCACATACGTCCATCATCTCTTAATCTAAACTTAGACGTGAGAGAGGCTCCTAATTTGACGGCGTCTATCGAAGGACTTTCCTTTAATAATAGTAGATATGTTGTGGGAGAAGATCTTTGGGTGAATGGTAGTGCTGTTTCTGCAGGTACCACTCCTGTAGACATGGAGGGTGACTTAATTCTCTCTATAAGAGAAAATGGTTCTTTCGATTCATGGAATCAAATATTCAATGCCACTGTAAACGGTTCCTTCTCCGTAAGGGAGAACCTTTCAGCATCTTTGGCAGATGTTCCAGCCGGAGAAATTGAATTTCAATTAAGATTCTACCCGTATTCCATTGATACAACCGATGATGCCAACCTATCTTCTGATGACCCCTATTTACTGATTAGTACACTTAATTTAAGCATTGAAACCTCTCCTCAAATCCGAGGCTCACTAGGTACATTTAGTGTATCGATAACAGATCATCGGGGAGTAAGTGTAGACTTTGTAGAAGGTAACTTTGACTTAAGTTTCAATAGTAATTGGTTCAATACCACTACTAATTCTACAGGTAAATTAATCTCTTCTTTACCCCTTGATGCTAATTTAGTTGCAGGTGATTACACATTGGAAGTATCTTTTAATGGTTCAGATTTCTATGCTCCTTCAGTTAGTTCAGACACGATTAGAATCAAAGCAGAAATCGGGTGGACTTTTACTTTAGCTCAAGATTGGACACATTTAGGTAATACATCATTCATCAATGGTTCAATCTTTGATGGAGTATTTGGAACTCCAATATTAGACCAAAATGTAACTCAATATTCCATTTCCATGATTTCTCCAGGTGGTAATTTCGATATTGCCCAAGGTCTTGTGGATAATAATACATCCACTTTTAGTCAGCAAATTCTAATTCCTACGACATTCGCATCATCGGTATATAATTTCCAAATTACTTTTGATTTCTATTCTTTGGGGCCTGCTGGTGGCCCATTCTACTCTTCTGAAGAATCATTCTTGAATATCACGACAGGTAATATTTCTCAACAACCTATACCGTCAATTGAAGCAGGAATCGAGTCTGAATTAGTTTTGAATGTAGTTAGCGATAGAGAAAGTGAAAATATTGTCACTACTAATGGACAATTTAACTTTAGCATACTAGTTACTGACGTTGCAGATAATTCATTTGTTCCAAATGAGGATGTTGAGTTTATCTTCGACTGGAATGGCACCAATCAATCGATTGGTACAGCAAGAAGTAATGGTGACGGAGTTGCTAATTTCTCATGGACTGCACTTGGAATTGCACCAGGTATCTACGACATTCGCGTTGTTGCTTCTGATAATGTAACTTCACCTTTAGCTAAGGGAAGTACCCGTCACTTAGGCAACTTTACAATCATGAATTTAACAGTTCAAGGTAATACCGATTTCCGAATTGATAGTATTCCTTCTTCAATCACTGCTGGGCTAGATTTCAATGTAATTGGACAAGTCATCGATGATGATGATAATTCGAGGTTGTTAATTAGTCCAGTCAAGTTAGAAGTATTTTGGGAAAGTAATCCTAATGAGACTTTAATCTCAGGTTATACTACCACTACAAACGGTTCATTCAATATGACTGTCCCTACTGATGTTTTGAATAATGGAACGATTAGAGGAGACAAAGTATTAGTCATCTCAGTTGTAGAAGATTCTTCACCTTTCTATCTTGAATCATCAGTTGAAACACCAATATTTGTGTTTGGAGTCTCAGAATTTGATTCATTGAAGCCTCTAAATCCAATAATTGTCAACCGTGGTGACGATGTAAATATCTCAGGTCAATTGGTTGAGGCGTCTAATCGTTTCTTGCCACTTTCTGGCTATGATGTGGCGATTCAACTTGGTGAAACATGGATTGGTAGTCTACAGACCAACGGTACAGGATTGTTTGATTTAACATATACCATTCCGACATCAAACCCATTGGGCTTGATAACTGCGACTTTCTGGTTCAATGGAAGTTCAGACCTATTAGGAGCCAACTCTAATATTTCAACAATAATCGTTCGTTCTCAAACGTTCCTGTTGGTCGACGCTATTACTGATAATCCGGTTGCAGGACAATCATTCAATGTTTCTGGAAATATTCTATCGGACAACGGTAGTGGATTGGAGCAGATAGATGGTACAGTACTTCCTGCTAACATTTTATTCTCTATCGATGGTCAACCGACCGGATTTAGTGTCTCTGGTGGAGCAGTTCAGATTGGTGGTGCTTGGAATGCCACAATTACCTTGACTAATTCTTTCGCTGCAGGAACCCATGTCATAGATGCTTCTTACACGCCTGCTGTTAATTTCTATCTTGGTTCGAATGATACTGGTGAATTTGATAGTAGGGGCTTTAGTGAACTTATTTTCATGGTTCCAACAATCGATTCACTCGGTCAACCAACTCTTAATGATAGAACCGAAAGGGGTAATAACATAACTATAGAATTATTACTTCAAGATAATACTGGTTCTCCTGTCGAGGGTCAACAATTGATAGTCACATTCATAGGTACTTCGATTACTACTACTTTGACTACCTTAGTTAATGGTAGTGCATTTGGGGAACTTCAAGTTCCTTCTGACCAAGAAGTTGGTCCGATGGCTATTGAAGCAGTATTTGCTGGAATACCAGGCTCTACTGGAATGATAGGTTCTCAAACCAATACATCATTCGTAGTTCTTGCTCAAACAAACCTAACAATCATTGATTCTCCTGAAGGTCTAGTATCTGGGGATTATATGTTAGTGAATGGAACTCTACTTGATGACTTGTCATTGCCATTGAATAGTATGGGAGTTCCATCATCATCAGTGGTGCACTTAGTGGTAGATGGTGTATCTGTGGCGAGTATAGAAACAGATGCCAGTAATGGAACTTTCACTATTGGATGGGCGGTTCCAGACGATATATCAGCAGGTGTTCACACTATTGTAGTTGAATTCTATGGTGGACGTGATTGGGTAGATCCAGTTGGATTTGGTGAGCCATCCAATCCGGAATATTATCTACCAAGTTCAGATACTGTTGATTTCAATATTAGTGTTCCAACCGTCATATCACTACTTACTCAAAGTGGAGATGTTAATCGTGAAGAATTAATGATCATAGAAGGAATGCTTGTTGATGTTGTTAACAATCCTCTTGAAAACTTGACAGTCGAAGTATGGCTTGATGGAGAGTTTATGACAAATGTGGAAACCGATTCTGAAGGATTCTTTACAGCTGTTTACCCTGTTCCTGCTGATGCTGAACTGGGTCCAGTGCCACTCGAAGTTAGATTTACAGGTACTACATTTTACTTACCCAGTGATGCAAATTCCACCTGGAATATATTTAGTCATATACTGGTAACAGTCGATATGCCACAAACTATTGCAGTTGCTCAGAATATTTCTATTACTGGAACAGTTGTCGATAATCAGTTGATAGCAGTTTCCAACCACAGTGTAGATTTGATTATCGACGGAATCGTAATCAGCACAGTAACTACTGATTTGAATGGAAACTTCTTGTTCGAATGGACGGTACCGGACATCTTTGAATTTGGTAACCATACTTTATTTGCTTACTCGGAATCTCAGGGATACTATAGAGCAAATAGTAGTAACATCACTTTCTTCTTAGCACATCGCTCAGATTTGACAGTAATATTTGATGAAGGACCTGAGGTTACAAGGGGCGAAATCTGGGTTCTATCTGGAAGATTGTTTGACTTTGATTCTTTGACTAAAGAAGGTCTTGAAGGTGAAACAATTAGAGTTCTTCTCGATGATGAGGAAATAGGAACTTCTTCAACCAATAAGAATGGAGAGTGGGAACTTATTATTCCTGCTACTATGGACTTAGCTAGAGGTATTCATTCCTTTGAAGTAATATTTGATGGGACGAATTCCCACTTGGGAACCAATGATTCAGTATTCGGATATGTTTGGGCAAATGTTGAGATATCAATAGACCAATCTTCTACTGCGATTGCCATTCGTTCGGATGGAACATTTGGTCCAATAGAATTAACAGGCTCGATTTCAGAGATTGGTGGCACTGGTGAAGTCTTTGAAACTGTAACAATATTCATTGGAAATGGTTCAGATTGTGTCAATCAAAGAGAAGGAGCGAGATGTATTTCTAGTAGCCTAACCAATATCCAATGGTCTAATGGTAATTTCACGATTTCTACTATTGCACCTTCATGGTACCAGTATGGTTCACAATACTTACATCTTGATACATTAAGTAATGAATCACTTTACATTAATGCAGCAACAGTTAGCCATCCGATTTTTGTTCAGTTGAACGTAGACTTTGAATTTGATATGCAACAAGTTATTCCTGATGAAAGAGAAGAGATTAGTGGAAGTTTAACAATAACTGCAAATGATACAGGTGCAGGAGTTCCAGGAATTGCTGTAACATTCACTCTGACCAATTCATCCAATGGTGAAGTAACGAGTCCTTTGACAATTACTACTGACTCAGATGGTATTGCATCGTTTGAATTCAATTCTGACCCTCCATATGGAGATCAAGATACTTATGGTGAATTAAGTCTAGATGTTCAAATTAAGGACCCAATTATATCTACTACCAGTAAGGAGAAGTTTGAATTATTACGTACTGAGAGTAGTTTTGATCCTAGTTATAAATCTATAGACGAAGCATCTGGTCAGTCCTTATGGATTTATCTTGTTGTTTTATTGATCTCAGCTCTAATTGCTGGTGGAGTGGTAGTTTATCGTCGAAGAATCGCTGATGAATTACTAAACGAGGCCGCTGAAGTATTTGCTTATACCGCTGAACTTTTGGCTGCTGGTGACTCGATTCGTGAAACCATATTCAACTGCTATCAAAATCTATGTACGGTACTTCAACAAAATGGCTTCCTGAGAAGAGATTTCGAAACAGTCAGAGAGTTTGAAGTTGCTATTAGACAAGCAATGCCTGAGATTTCTGACGATGCATTATCGGCGATTGACAATATGTTCGAAATGGCTAGGTATAGCAGAGAAGAGTTAGGTCCTCAACATCAGGCTGCTGCCCAACAAGCGCTTGAAAGAATGAGTCAAGAGATCGCAATGATTGCTAATATACCAAACAGATGATTACCATCTTAGGTATAATCGATTATTGATGAAGTGAGCATTGATTTGACTATCCATAGATTCTCTAGGAATACTAAAGGTTCGTTCGAAAGATTCAGTATGACCATCTTTAATACTAAGTTTGACATTGATATATCGGTCATCGTGATTTGTAGAAAGCTGGAAGTCTCCTAGTTCAACACCCATGAGGGGTATCGAGAGTCCATCTGGATTCATTCTTCCATTCAGTTCCTCAACCATCCACTTAAGTGACATACCTGGTTCGACAGAAGAAATATGTTCTTCAGGAATCATTCCTGCAGTTACTAGCACTTGTCTGTGACGTGTTTCGACTTCAGTCAAGTGTTGAGCAGTAGAATGAAATTCTCCATGTAATGATTGTGGTGAAATTGTAAGTCCAGAGGTATCAATTAGTTCCTCTTCTAAATCTCCAACTAAACTTGAATCTAGGTTTATGTCAATATTCTCCCATGATGCCATATTATTGCCTCCAGTCTACCCTCAATGAACCTTCGTACTAATTTTAATGTTATTCTTTTTGATTAGGTTTGACTTTTCTAAAGAATCTTTTAGCGAAACTAGTGGTAGTATCAGGCTCACTGGTAGCATTCATCTTCATGTTAACCGGATAGCATCTAGCATAGGTCTGGTCTCTATTTCGTTTGTCTAGCAGAAGGATTAGTGCTCTATCGTTTATCGATCTAATCGGACGCCCCATCGCTTGTAGAATTGAATTAATAGCCGGTTGGGTAACTGTATATCGCCATGCATTATTCTTTCCAAATTTATCGGAAGCATATTCTTTTAATGCCGAAGATAATACAGATGGTGGAGGATTAGGTATTCCAATACACACAACCCCATCAAGCACTCCATCACTATAATCGATTCCTTCAGAAAGTCTTGCGCCGAATACTCCACAAAGTAAGATACGATTCTCTTTGGAGCGCTCATCGCGTAGCATGCCAACTATTTTATCGATATCATTCTTGGACCAGTCTCTACTTTCAACAACTTTCTTTACACCTTTGAAATAAACATCTTCCAATATCTCATCCAATAGGCGGTAAGATGGACAAAAAACCGCAATATGGCCATTACTTCCATCAATTAATGCTTGAATGTGGCTCCTAATCTTATTCCACATTAATTCAGAGCGTTCATTGTATTTTGTAGACACATCGGTAGCGACTAGTACTGGTCTTCTTTCACTTGCGAACGGAGACTTATACTCGGATTTAGTAGTTTTTTCTTTTGGTAAATTAAGAATATCACTGTACATTTGTGGTGGATAAAGAGTACCAGACATTAAAATTGCACCTTTTGCTGAAGAAAATAATTTTCCTGAAACAATACCAGGGTCTAGCAGGTGAGATGTGATTTTTCCCTCTTTGCCTTTATTGCTAAATACTAAACTCAAAGCACTGCTATTTGTGAATAATACAAGGCATTCAAGGATATGACCAAGCCGATAAGCATCAGGTTCCATCGCCTCGTCTTCCTCGGAATCAATTTCTATTTTGACACGATTCAAAACTTCACTAATTTTCTTTATTCTTTCATCTTTGTTTACTTTAGTAATCACTTGAGTTTCATCTTGACCAAGTTTTTTCTGTCCAGAAAGACCTTCATATTCATCACATGCTGAATGAAATATATTGACTAGTTGAGATATCTCTACCATCGATTCATCTTTATCATGACCCAATTGCGAGTGTAGTGCAGAAAATAAGTCTGCCATCTTACTTCGCACAAGTTTCATAATTTCGAATGTCCAATCCACGATTTCCATTTCTTTACCAACTGCAGTAGATGTATTTCTTTGGTAATCCATCTCTAAGTGGCCGAGATATTCCTCTAATTCCATGGTTGTGTTTCTCACTATAGTGGGTGTCACGATTCGTTCCATATTCATTCTGATTCGATCAGGTAAATTGTGTGCTTCATCGACTATTAGAATTGTATCCTCCATATTTATTCCCATCGAGGGTAATGAATTTTCTCTGACATTATCAGAAAATACGTGATTATAGTCACATACCAAGATATCACAGTCCTTGGCAGCAAATCTACAGGTAGACCAAGCACAAAGACCCCATATCTTGCATTTTTCTATTGTTTCTTCCACATGGCGTGGATGTTCTAGGATATAGTCGCTCATTTCGTCTCGCCGTGCGAACTTAGAACCTTCAGAGGAACCTTTTTCACAATCACATTTTCCAGTTTGCATGTCAATTAATTCACACATTGATTCTCTTCCAATCAAATCAACAACCTTAACATTTGACTCAATTCCTTGAAGTCTTAGATTAATTTGTCTTACAGTTTCAATAACTATCCGATGTTGAGATTGCCTCCCAGTAAGGAATAGTATGTGCACTTTTTGTTCTGAAGTTCTCGATATTTCTACCGCTGCCGCTAGTGATGCTGCAGTTTTACCTATACCAGTTGGTGCAGCGGCAAGATGATAGCCATTCTGCCTTAGAGCCTCTCGACATTCATAAATCATCTCAATTTGACCTGGCCTCGGTGTTTCATGTGCCAGAAAGCGAAAATCACTCTCGACATCAACACCGGCTCGAGGCTTCATAGTATCAATCCACAGTCGACCATTCTAAAGGATTGGGGGCGCGGCCGCACTGATGTGAATAATTGTGCCTAGTAAGTGGGGCTAGGCACGTGGGAACCACCAACTCAGCAAGCTGGGGTGGAATCTGAGTCCCCCCGTCCGTCTTCCGGGGGGAAATTCGGTCCGTTATCATTAGATTCCGGACCTGGTCCATCACGTGCAAAACGGGCACGCAAACGCAAAGCGGCTAAGCCAAACAGACTGGACCTGTCTTGTCTAGCGCCGAAGGTGGCATCACGAAAGTTTCCTTTGTCGTTATGCCTAATCATCCCATCCCCTCTTGCACTCTCACCATTATTGTTGGTATTCTTCGCGTTTAATCGTAGAAGCACGTGCTTTCGCAACAGCTTCCTCGAGCATTCTTGTTTCTTCGACTTCATTCTCTAAGGCTTGTCGAATGAACAGCTTCAATCCTTGTTGGGCTGCTTCTTGAGTTGTAGTTCCTTGTAATTCATACAAGTGTCCTAGCCGCATTTGGTCGCCACGGCCGAGTGGGATTCTAACCGAATCCATCTCTGAAAGAAGAGGCTGGCCGTTTAGGAATTCTTGAATTGCCAATCTAACAACATCAGATCGACTTCGAGCACCATCAGTCCCAATTCTAGAATCTAGTAATTGTAAATCCTCTTCGGTAATTCGAAGGGATATCAATGTACTTGGAGCAGTCATTTTGGTTCCTCTCAAACCTGTCTAAATGTCTATACCTTATAGTATTTATTACAGGTGATTACGAATTGACTTACAGTGTATTACGCTAATTTGTTATAAAAAACGCTATATTGCGAGGGTTTAGGTGTAGGAAATGAAATTGTAATCTGAGATTTGGTGATTACGATGTATGACAATAAATATACGGCTGGAGTAGTTGAGATGTTTTATGAGCCTAATTCCTAATCGAGGACTTTACCTTTATCTTAGAACCCTTAATCAAGCGATGGACGATCAAATTATTACGGATGATGAAGCTGTAATATTACATGTACTGGCTGGTTCACTGGGCGTTTCTCCAAGTGATACAGCGGCATGTTTAGCAGTTGTTAGAGGTGATGAGAAGAATCCTTTTGATGATTTAGAAGAAGGTTACTCTGGCCAACAGATCGGTGATGTATCTACTTATCAAGCAGCATTGATTGCAGCCCTAGATGACGAAGTTATCTCGGAAGACGAGTGGTCGATGCTAAATTCTTTTAGAACTATTATTCAATTACAACCAGACCAGCATGCTATGATTGAAGAAGCAATTCATGCTATGGCTGAAGTCGACTCTATGGGACAAAGACGTCTTGAAAGACTTCATAGATTCAATATTGTTTGCCCCTTTAACGAATGACTAAATATCCGATTTTAGAACTTTTTCCGGCCGAAGGGGGGCAACTATTAGAAAGGGTCTACCATTGCCCGTGAATAAGACATAGTGTAAGGTGTAGATATGAGCGTTTTAGATTCAATTTATGATAATGTAGTAGCCAGAGACCCAGACCAACCTGAGTTTCATCAAGCCGTAAAAGAAGTTCTAGAATCACTAGAACCGGTTATAAAATCCCATCCAGAGTATAAATCAATAGTCGAAAGAGTAGTTGAACCTGAACGTTTGATTCATTTCCGTGTACCTTGGGTTGATGATTCAGGAGTTACTCAAGTCAATCGTGGTTTTAGAATCCAGTTTAATGGAGCAATTGGTCCATACAAAGGTGGACTTAGATTCCACCCTAGTGTCAATACATCCATTCTCAAATTCTTAGCATTTGAGCAAATTTTCAAGAATTCCTTAACTGGCTTACCAATGGGTGGTGGAAAAGGTGGAGCAGATTTCAACCCTAAGGGCAAATCTGACGGTGAAGTAATGCGCTTTTGCCAATCATTTATGATGGAATTATGGCGACATATAGGACATAACTGCGATGTTCCTGCTGGAGATATCGGAGTAGGCGGTAGAGAAATCGGATATATGTTTGGCATGTATAAGAGATTACAAAATGAATTCCAAGCAGGTGTGTTAACCGGGAAAGGACTTTCCTATGGGGGCTCACTAGTTAGGCCCGAAGCAACAGGATATGGACTAGTTTATTTCGCTAGAGAGATGCTTGCAACAAAAGGTAAGTCTTTCAAAGGTACTAAAGTTTCAATTTCAGGTTCTGGAAATGTTGCACAATTTGCTTGTGAGAAAGTAATCGATTTGGGTGGTATACCTGTTACAATGTCTGATTCGAGTGGTTGGATTCATGATCCTGCAGGAATAGACAGAGAGAAGCTAGCCTGGATAATGGATTTGAAAAATAACCGCAGAGGAAGAATTTCTGAGTATGCAAGTCACTTTGATGATGCTACGTTTACAGCATCAGCTCCTGAGCCAACTCCAAACGGTCTTTGGGGAGTTAATGTTGATGTTGCTCTACCCTGTGCCACTCAAAACGAACTTAATGGTGAAGAAGCAAAGATGCTTGTTGCAAATAATGTGATTGCAGTAGGAGAAGGTGCAAATATGCCTTGTACTCCTGAAGCAGTGGAAGAGTTCCAAAAAGGCGGAGTACTATTTGCACCTGGTAAGGCATCAAATGCTGGTGGTGTTGCAACATCCGGTCTTGAGATGTCACAAAACTCACTGAGACTAGGATGGACTCGTGAAGAAGTTGATTCTAAACTCGATGCAATCATGGTAAATATTCACAAGAATGCATCAGAGACTGCAGAAAAGTATGGACGCCCAGGTGATTATGTCTTCGGCGCTAATGTTGCTGGTTTCCTCAAGATTGCTGAGGCTATGATTGCCCAAGGTGTAGTTTGATTTTAACCATCAAGCATTTGGTTCAGACTCAATGCTATGGTAAATAATTGACATAACCTGATTTATGTTGATATTATCCTGTCCGTCATTGTATACTATTTTTAGTTCATGAACTTCGCGAGTATTGAAATGAATTATATACCAATCTTTAGATTCACCATCCTCAACTTTGGTACTTCTTTTTTGGCATACATCGTTAGCCTCATCACTTATTTCCCATGAGAACTCTACTGTTTGTCCTCCTCCCCCTAACTCATCAATGATGCTAGGGTTTTCTACCACAGAAGAGACTTCCATCATGTATGGATGTGGACCATTATTTCTTGGAATGGGGTCAATAACCAGTGTTTTGGGATTATTGGTATTAGATTCGCTCCATTCAACGGTGTAATCAATGCGAACTATAATCGATTGATTTATCCGTAAATTATCAGTATCAATGGCAAAAGCATCCAAATGATAAATTCCGTGTTCAGTAAAAACAATAGTCAATACTGACTCGGTAGTAGCATCAATTTCAACCGGTTCTCTACCATCATTAGGGTCTATTCCAAAAGATATCAATTCATTACTTGACGTGGTTTGTGAAAAATCAAAATCAAGCTCAACATTATTTTTTGAGACTAATTCACCATCAGAGTACATCTCTGAAATTGTACCATTAGTATATTCATAATTGATTGTCAAATCAATCTCTTCAGACTCTGAACTATCGGATATACATCCTGATAAATTAATAGAAATCAACATCATAGAAGATATCAATATGGATTTCAGTATACTCTGTGATACAAGCATAGAAATCACTGCATAGTGTAAGGAGTCCAAGTTTGATTTTCTTGGTCATAATATGATAAATTTCCTTCGGAATCTCGACTCCAGTGAACTCCATTTTCTTCCCATGAATTAGCTGCTGTTTCGGCCTCGATATTTGGGATTTCTTTCTGTGCGTCCATACTTGATTCAGTTGAATTGTCATATTGCATTTGTTGAGAGAACAGAGAGTTCTGTTGAATTTCACTTTGTCGATTTTTAACTACTAGTAGAGCGCCTATTACACCTAGTACGATTATGGCTAGGAAAGCAAACATCATACCATTTCCACTATCTTCGGATACCGATTCAGACTTTGTTGGATCTTCGGGGTAGTCATCCCATCGGTCAGAAATACCATCTCCATCAGTGTCTAGAGACTCATTACCATCTGTTGGGAAAGCATCTTCATCATCATTAACACCATCATTATCAGTGTCTAGTTGACTCTTAGCACAACCCTTGGAATTTACAATAGCCCCAATTGGAGTATTCTTACATTCATCATTTGCATTAAATTCCCCATCGTCATCATCATCCTTTTGATAATCAGAACATCCTTTTTGGTCGACTGATTGTCCTTCAACGGTATCATAACAGAGGTCATCTGAATTCCAAATGTCATCATTGTCTTCATCTTTTTGAGATTCTGCACATCCACTAGAGTCAACTTGTTGATCAATAGGTGTTGCAGGGCATTGGTCTAATGTATTGTCAATTTGGTCATTGTCATCATCATATTGGTCTGGAGAGCATCCAAATGAATCCTGGCCAGAATTAAGTACAGTATTAGGACAGATATCTTGGTCATTGAATATTCCATCAAAGTCATCATCTTTTTGTGAGTTTGAACATCCTTCATCATCAGGCACCTCATCTGTTGGAGTTGCTTGACAAAGGTCTAAGTTATCTTTTACTCCATCTAGGTCAGTATCTCTTTCTGAAGCAGAACAACCCTGTCCGTTGACAGGAGCCTGAGGTGAAGTGCTAGGACAAAGGTCAATATCGTTATTAATCCCATCATTATCAGTATCCAACTGACTTTCTGAACACCCTGAATTATCAATAACTGAGTTTAGCGAAGTAGAAGGGCATGAATCATACAAGTCCATGACGCCGTCGTTATCAGAGTCCTTTTGAGAGCCAGAACATCCATTAGAATCTATAGACTCACCTGCTGGGGTTGAAGGACAAGAATCTAAATCATTAGAGAGTCCATCCATATCATCATCTAATTGTGATGATGAACATCCGGTCATATCGACATTTTGTCCAAAAGGAGTATTTGGGCACAAGTCCGGATTATTTCCATTTGCATTATCTCCGTAGCCATCGCCATCAGCATCAAACCATTGGGTTTGGTCGGAAATGAATTTATCAGGGTTATTTCCATTTTGATTATCACCGAAACCATCGCCATCTGTATCAGCCCATTGAGTTCCATCATTAGGGAATGCATCAGGGTTCAGTCCAGCTTGATTGTCTCCATATCCATCATTATCTGAGTCATACCATTGTGTTGGCTCAGTCGGGAATTTATCTGCATTATTACCTCCGATATTATCTCCAAACCCATCGCCGTCTTGGTCTTCCCACTGTGTTCCGTCTGTAGGGAAATGGTCAGGATCATTTCCACTAGCATTGTCCCCAAACCCATCACCGTCTTGGTCAGCCCATTGAGTTACATCAAATGGGAATTGGTCACCGTTGGTTCCAGTTGGGTTATCTCCATAGCCATCACCATCTGAATCTGTCCATTGTGTTGAATCTGTAGGCCACAAATCAGCATTGTTTCCATTTGCATTATCGCCGTATCCGTCACCATCAGAATCACTCCATTGTGTTGGGTCGGTAGGGAATGCATCAGAATAATTTCCATTTGGATTATCTCCATAGCCATCTCCATCTTGGTCAGCCCATTGAGTATTGTCATATGGGAATGCATCAGGAACGTTTCCATTTGGATTATCTCCGTATCCATCACCATCTCCATCAACCCATTGGGTTGCGTCGTTAGGATAATCATCTACGTCGTCGTTATATCCGTCACCATCTGTATCTTTTTGAGATAGTGCACAACCATTAGAATCAACCATTGAACCAGGTGTAGTATTTGGACAGATATCATCCTCATTAGCAATACCATCATTGTCATCATCGAAAACAAATAAGATACAAACATAATCACCGATCAATTGTACATTATTTGAATCATATAATTCTGAATATAGGCAGTATTGTCCAGAAACAGTTGGCGTGGTATAGAAGAATTTTCCAAATGACATATTTTGTGATGTGGCGGTATAGGAAGTGAGAGTGGAAAATGCGATATCTGCGCCACCTGAGTCTTCAACCCTATATTGCTGATAGTAAGAGTCACCAAGAACTAAGTCAAGACCTTCAGAGGTATAGTCATTATTTGTAGACGTAGTACTCAATGAATAATTAGTAATTACTGCAGAAGGTAGTTGGGGAATAAATTCATCGTTGTGCACTCCTATGTAACCTTCGCCGGCTGAAAGGTTGGTGTTGACTCCTTGAATAGATAATATTGCAAGAAAACCATGCTCATTAGCAGTTATTGGGTTTTGCCAACCAACTTGCCAATAGTTTGAATTGGAGAGTGCAGAGAAGTTGGTATAGTTTTGGTCTACCATAGATTGGTTGAGCGCGAATTCTATACTCTGCCCAGCATTGAGTTCATCAAGGTAAAGTACTAAATCAACAACAATCCATTGTAATGTATATTGATTTCCAGCAGTTAAGTTACTGGCAAAAATTTCTCCAGTTGTCGAGGATGTTGTATCTAAGATTAACATTTCTTTGTAGATTGAATCCACGTTAGAACTGAGTCTTGCTCCTAAGTTATCAGAAAGGTTAGCAGAAACGGAATAGTATCCTTCAATGTCTCCACCTGAGATTGTGTAATTTACAGTTTCAGATGTTGAAGTTGCAACAAATGAGTATGGACCTTGAGTTAATTGATTAGTTATGGATGAATTAATTCCATTTTCAAAAGATTGATAAAACTCATACTGATAAGTATCTCCAACTGTCAATCCAGTCATCTCTAGTGTTACATTTGTTAGGTTATTCATAGTTACATCAATGGTTGAAAATGATTGTCCACCACCAGGGTTATCAGTTGAAATTTCAATATCGTAGACATTTGCAATGGTCCCAGTAGATCCAAATGAAGAATAGTGGTATACCTTGAAATAAGCAGTGAAATTTGAGGTTGCTGTATATTCTCCGGCCTCATTATCTGAAGAGGAACTCATTGAAGTAAAACTATTAAATGAAATTAAGGTACCTGAAGAATCTTCTAGAGTTGCGTCAATATCACCATTGAAGTGGGTAAATGTCAAATTGAAATAGTAAGTTACTCCACTAACCATTTGTACTTCGAAGTAATCATCATTAGCAACACCAGCAGAATTAATTTCAACACTTAGTCCAGTACAATAAACTGGTAATAGTGAGGCTAAAGTTGCAGTTGCAGGGGTGTCATTAGGCTCCAGAATATCAGGGGCAGTAGTTCCATTGCCCGTACATGGACTTGGAATTGCTATTCCGCTACTTCCTCCACTTCCATTTCCACCACCAGTTGAACCAGTAGTGAATTTCCAGATGGTAATATCATAAGACCAATTCGATATTGAACCGAATAAGTATCCATAAATTTCGATATAAACCACGCCGCCATGTGTTGAACCATTAGTTGTTACAGTTTCTGGATTGTACATATATGAATCATCAATAATATTTTGTGCAGATGAATCATATATTGCCAAGTCAAAATCATCCGAAGAATCAAATGATAATTCAACTGCTAAACCTTCATTTGCAGCCAAACTAACTCTCAAGTAATCATATTGATCACTAGATGGATATAGTTCACCAGTACCGTTAGTTGACCCACTAAAAATTAAGTTTGGTATTGAGGTTATGGATGATAAATTGTCAGGTAAATCTCCGCCTGATGTTCCTATGTCATTTTGGTTTGTTCCAACAGCAGAGACATTACCAATAATTGAAGTAAAACTCATAATTAGAAACATCAATACTATGATAATAGTTGAAGTTTTTTTATATTCACGATAAATATTTATCTCAGCCATAAACTACGCAGTAAGTACTCATTTATGATTGCCTTGGTATCTGTACAAGAATTAGATAGCAGTCGGAGCGACATGGCCGTCCTTTTTGTCATCCGGTTTACGTACTCTTGACCAAACTCCACCCATCAATTCATCATGATGCTTTGGACAATAGTGAAATCTTCTGTAAGCCTCTCTAAAAGAGTAGGCTTTCTTGCCAGTAGCGACAAGAAATCCTTCCGGGGATAGTCTAGAAACTATCTCTCCAAAAGTTCCACATCCGATAAAATCACACACAGTTTCTGCGGACATACTACATGGTACACATAGATGCACTTTAATTATCGCTTTCACTCGTGAGGGAAATAGATTTTTCAGTCTTCGCTAGAATTTGGTTCAATAACGACCAATGGCACATTTGCTTCGATTGATTGCCCTTCTTCACAATGAATTGACTTAACAGTTCCAGAAATTGGTGCTTGGATTTCATTCTGCATTTTCATTGCTTCAAGAATTAGAATCACATGACCTTCCTCTACAACTTGTCCTTCTTTGACTTCTATCGTTACAATTTTACCCGGGATATTTGCAGAAACAGTTCCCGATTTCTTTTTCTTAGCACCAGGACTTCTTTTCTTCTTCAAGACAGGCCCTGAGTCAGGAACTTCTATGTTGAATGTACGCCCTTCGACAGTAGCACTCCAAGTAGTTCCGTCCATTTCGAGTTCAACTTCGAATTCAGTACCATCAACTATGACTTTTCGTTTATCTGACATGTAATCACTTCCATGGCGAGCGACTGGCTCTTAAATTCATCAACGATGCTTTGCCCATATTCATTCTTCGATGGTCTTGCGACCAAGATGAACCTGACATTCTACCTGCTTGTGAAGGGTCCTCAGATTGTTCATTTAGAATTGAAATAACTGCGGCTATTGCAGCCATTCTTAGAATTTCTATATCTGTCATCTCATCGCCTCACAGTGGAATATTTCCGTGCTTTCGAGCAGGTCTAAGCTCTTCTTTATCGAGCAACATCTCCAATGAACGAATTAACTTATTTCTAGTCTCACACGGTTCGATAACATCATCGATATAGCCTAGTGCAGCGGCTTTGTATGGATTAGCAAAGGTCTCATTGAAATCATCTGTCAATCTCTCTCTTTCCTGTTCAGGATTTCTAGCACTCTTTAGTCTTCTTCGATGAATAATCTCAACCGCGCCATCAGCACCCATTACCGCCAATTCTGCAGAGGGCCACGCGACATTGTAATCCCCACGAATATGCTTAGAAGACATTACATCATATGCCCCTCCGTATGCTTTTCTTAGAATGACTGTTAATTTTGGAACTGTTGCTTCAGCAAATGCATAGAGTAACTTAGCACCGTGCCTAATTATTCCACCCCATTCTTGATTTGTTCCTGGTAAGAACCCAGGGACATCTTCAAGAGTTATTATCGGGATATTGAAAGCATCACAGAATCGAACAAATCTGGCAGCCTTATCACTGGCATCTATATCTAGGCAGCCAGCAAGAACCTTCGGCTGATTGGCTACTATGCCTACAGTATGGCTACCCATGTGTGCAAATCCTATCACTATGTTTTGAGCCCAATCGGCTTGAACTTCAAGGAATCCTCCATCATCGACTATTTCGGTGATAACATCAATTACGTCATATGGCTTGTTTGATTCATCAGGTATGATGGAATCCAATTTATCACAAGAGCGATTTGAAGGGTCATTAGTTTTCTTAGTTGGAGCCTTTTCTAAGTTATTGGATGGTAGCATATCACATAGGTCTCTTGCAAGGTTAATTGCTGCTTCATCATCTTGTGCAGTGAAGTGAGATACTCCCGATCTACTACCATGAGTCATAGCCCCGCCTAATTCTTCAAACGAGACTACTTCATTGGTGACGGTCTTAATCACTTCAGGTCCCGTAATGAACATGTGAGCAGTTTGGTCAACCATTATGACAAAATCAGTAATTGCTGGAGAATATACTGCGCCACCAGCACACGGTCCCATTATTACCGAGATTTGAGGGACAACACCAGATGCTCTAACATTTCTAAAGAATATTTCAGCATAACTACCTAGAGATGCAACCCCTTCCTGAATTCTTGCTCCTCCTGAGTCATTTAATCCAATCACAGGTTTTCCTGTTTTTAGAGCCATATCTAGAATTTTACATATTTTTAGGCCATGCATTTCTCCAAGTGAACCACCGTATACAGTGAAATCTTGGGCAAATGCGAAGATTTCTCTCCCATTCACTGTTCCATGTCCAGTAACTACACCATCGCCAGGAATAACATTTTTATCCATATCGAAATCTTTGCATCGGTGTTCGACAAGGGCATCAATCTCTTGAAAAGAACCATCATCTAGTAGCATTTCTAAACGCTCTCTAGCAGTCATTTTACCACGGTTATGTTGTGCATCAACCCTTGTTTGGCCACCTCCTGCTTCACTCTGGGCTTTACGAACTCGTAGGTCTTTGAGTCTATCTTCAGTACTTGACATAGGCTTCGCCAATCTTTGCTACACAAAAGCCGCCCTTATTGCTTGCCTATGAAATAGACATGGAATTCAGTATTTAGGAAGTCTGTTTTAATACACTAATATTACTAAAACAGTAAATTTAGGGGGTGTGTTATTAGGTGGGCGTGACTTCGAAGATTTAATGAGAGAACCTCTGAGGATTGTAGTTGCTAAGCCGGGTCTTGATGGACACGACAGAGGTGCAAAGGTTGTGGCAAGAACCCTAAGAGATGCTGGTCATGAAGTGATTTACACAGGACTTAGAAGAACTGCACAACAAATAGTCGAGACCGTTAGAGATGAAGACGCCCGATTCCTGGGCTTATCTTCACTTTCTGGCGCTCATAATCACCTTTTCCCTAAGGTCTGCGAACTCTTGGTCAAGGAAGGTCTGCATGATGTTATTGTTTTTGGAGGAGGAATCATTCCTTCCGAAGACCGTGAAGAATTATTTTCTTGTGGAATGAAAGCAATTTTTGGACCTGGAACTCCTACTGCAGAAATCTTAGAATTCATTGTTAAGGCATGTGAAAGAACAGATGCTGGAGTAGGACAGAACAGCGAATGGCATTGGGAATCATCAGCTTGAGGTGAGAGTTTGGATTTACAACTCGTCACCGATGCAATACAAGGAGATAGACGTTCTATTGCCAGAGTTTTGAGTTCTTTAGAAAATCGAACCTTGAATTTGAGTGATATCAAGGATGAGTTTCCTTCAATATTCACGGATTCAGTTCAGGACACTTGGTCGTCACTGGCTATTACTGGTGCTCCAGGGGTTGGCAAATCTTGCTTGATTGATAAAATCCTAATCGATTGGTCTTCAAAGGGAATTAAGACAGCCTTACTGGCTATTGACCCTTCTTCGCCTCGCACAGGTGGCGCACTGCTTGGCGATAGAGTTAGAATTACTGCAATTGATAATGAACAATACAAAGACCTAATTTATATTCGTTCAATCGCAACAAGGAAGTCCTCTGGTAGCGCTCCTTTAATTGTGTCAGATATGGTTGAGTTTCTTAGCGCAATCGGCTGGGAAAGAGTGATTATCGAAACAGTTGGTTCTGGGCAATCAGAAGTGAGGTGTGCAGCGATTACCGACAGAATTGTAGTGGTTGAAGGGCCTGCTCGTGGAGATGGAGTACAAGCCGAAAAAGCCGGTCTACTAGAATTAGCAGATGCTGTAATTGTCAATAAATCCGATATTTCAGGGGCAAGTCAACATGCTGGTGAGATTAAGGAATCCTTCGAATTAGGTTTGGGTCAAACGCCACCAATAATTCTAACTTCAGCATTATTGGGCGAGGGAATCGAAGAAGCATCTTCTGTGTTGCTGGAACTTGAGGATACAGGTCGTTCGAAGAAAGCCAAATGGCGTGAAAGGTTACTTGCACACCACGAACGGAAAATTTTAGAATCTGATAAACTAGACGAAATCCTTCATAATTTAGCGATAGGTTCAACCTCTGTTGAATCAGCCTTGAAGCAATTAGGAGAGGATTAAATGTCAGAACAAGTTGAATTAACCGACCCAGTTGAACAGTCAGTTGGTGGTTTCAAGGGCCATATATTCAGAAGAGTTTTCCATCTTCTAATGTTTTTAATTCCAATTGCATATTTCGAATTTGGAGATACTGTAGCCGAAAAAATCGATTTCACTCTATCACAACTGGTATCAGCGGTAATAATTGTGGCAATAATTGGGGAAACAATTAGGCTAAAATTGGGTTTTACTATTTTTGGTCAACGTGAATACGAGGCAAAGCAAGTCTCCGCTTTAGCATGGGGGGGTTTGGCAATTGGAATGGTATTCTTATTGGTGCCAATCAAAGAATATGCCTATCCACTAATTTTCTCTTTGACTTTCGGCGACCCATTTATGGGTGAATTAAGACGCTTAGGTGTAGAAACAAGGGAAGTAGTAATTTACTCAATTTCTTTCTTAATCGTACTTTGGTTAATCTGCTGGTATCTTTTTGCAACACCATGGTGGTTAGCATTTATCTTTGCACCGATCTGCGTATTTGCTGAGAT
This sequence comes from Candidatus Poseidoniaceae archaeon, assembly GCA_949372655.1. Classification (GTDB taxonomy): domain Archaea; phylum Thermoplasmatota; class Poseidoniia; order Poseidoniales; family Poseidoniaceae; genus MGIIa-L1. Next base: position 26,187 of record CASIAI010000001.1, on the reverse strand, counting down.
GCCAAGATTGCGCTATATCGATGACAATGCCACCATGCTTCTTATCCCTCTGGCGGCTATTATGATTCTTGAACCATTCATTGGTTTAATGTGATTTTATTCAATATGTTAAAATGGGAATGGATTGTCGAAGGAATGTTGAGACACATGTATGATGAAAGTGAAAACTCCGGCCCTTCCCAAGGAGCTTATTATTTCGTATTTGCATTAAGCATGATTTTCCTCGCAGTTTCTATGTTCCAATATCCATTATGGTGAGATTTTACTAATCCCATTATTGAAGAACAAAGCCTTGTAGCCTAATCCATGTGCGGCATTGCTGGTATGTTTGGTCATCCAGATTCATCTATCGTATATCGTATGACCAAATTGATTCAACATCGAGGCCCTGACGGTCAGGACATTTGGTCTGATGATAACATCTCACTTGGACATACCAGATTAGCAATAGTCGACCTTGATGGCAGTCAACAACCTATGCATGGGCATGATGGCGAAGTTTTGATCGCTAATGGTGAAATTTACAACCACCGTTCTATTCGTAATAGTTCCAATTATTCATGGCAAACAAGAGGTGACTCTGAATCTATAATTGCATTACATTCAGATGCCATGTCTAAACTTAATCTATCCACCACTTCAGCCGATGACCATAAACAATGGATTGCTAAACTGAATGGAATGTATGGTTTTGCACTTTGGGATTCTAGGCGTCAGGAATTAATTTTGGCAAGAGACCCTATGGGAATCAAACCACTTGTTAGGACAGTAGTCGATGGCAGTCTGTTATTTGCTAGTGAAGTAAAAGCACTAAGAGGCCATGAAGGTCATATTCCACAATTGGATGAAACCGCATTGGCAATTCGTTTGGCTTGGGAATATCCCCTTGATGGAACAACCTTAATCAAAGATGTAACACAAGTTAGACCTGGTACTGTAGAAGTTTGGAAACTTGGAGAGTCGGGGGGTGCTTACTTGCATTCTATCGCTAATGTTGAGCGACAAAAAGTCAATCCAAGTGATACTTGGAATCCAGATACAGATGCTGAAAAATTACTCGATACTTTTGTTGAAGCAGTTCAAGAACGACTAATGTCAGATGTTCCGGTTGGAATCGTACTTTCAGGTGGCTTGGATTCATCTCTTGTAGCAGCAGTTGCGCATGAGGCTGCTAAGAGAGCAGACCAACCAGTTCCTGATTGTTGGACAGTTGCAGAGAGTGAAGATAACCCTGACTGGCAAGCAGCGGAGGTAGTTGCCTCAACTTTGGATTTGAAACATCATCAATACATACTGCCTGAAGATTCATTTGAATCAACATTACCTGATTTGGCTTGGCATGGTGAAGATTTAGATGTATCAGTATTATTCTTCCAGCCATTATTCAAGAAAATGCGAGAGCAGGTAACAGTTGGCTTGTGCGGTCAAGGTGCTGATGAATTACACGCAGGATACCCTCGCTATCGTGACTTGGATAGTCATGCAAATCTAATTCGAAGTAGAATCGAAAGTATTGATTCTTCGGTTACTGCTGATATATTGAATTCTAATTTACTGGTAGGCGATAATTGGTATAATGCCAACCATTTGCCGGAGCAACATACTTCCTCATTGGATGAATTCTTAGAATTTGAATTAGAACATGGTCAGTTGAGTAATTTTCAACTTAGACTGGTCGATAGGCATTCTATGGCACATTCATTAGAGGTGAGAGTACCATTTTTAGGTAAATCTCATCGTGAGGCTTCAAGTAAACTTCCAATGGACTGGAGATTGCCAAATAATATGGAAGAGAAAGCAGCGCTAAGAGCGGCAGCTGACCTAACCAATCTACCCAAAGATATTGTTCGAAGGCCAAAATTACCAGCAGGAACCGCAACTTCCCCCTCACTTCTCAAGGCATTTCTAAGTGAACTAAAGCCTAGAGGTGATGAGGTCTGCAAAAAGTATTCTAAATTTGCTAAGGTTCTTGAGGGTCAGCCCGAATTAGCGATTGGACTTGGGTTGTTTGAGGCTATGCACATCTTAGATGGTGGGCGTAGTAAGCGTACAGGTTCTGCAATTGAACTACTCGATGAGGTGATATGATGAATTTACATGAACTAACCTCACTGATTGAGGATAAGCGAGAAGAGATCACTTCTTGGATGGAGGAAAAGAGAAGCGAAGTATCAATTCCAATCTATGGTAGTGTCGATATTCGTGATGCAGGCTGGAAAATTGCAGTCGTTGATGCAAATCACTTTCCTGCAGGTTTCAATAATGTCGCCAAAGAAGACGAAGAACATCTTGCAGCATTACTTAGAAATCATATTTTACGTAGAGATGAGACGTGTAAATGGGTTCACTTATATCCTGAAGCACATACTAGAAATGCAGCATATGTGGAGAATCTTCGCACTCTTCAACGATTGATTTCTAAGGCAGGTTTTCGATGTACTGTCGGTTCTCCTGAACTGCAAAGTCATGGTTCAATAGATGGTTTATCTGCTCCATTACTACTAGACTATGTCGAATTAAAGGAATTTGATGGCGAACAAGGTATTGTTGTTGATGGTAAGAGACCAGATTTAATTCTGCTAAATAATGACCTAACAGAAGGAATAGTGCCAGGTATTGGGTCAACAAGAGTATCTCCTCCGCCACAAATGGGATGGCACGTAAGAAGAAAGTCAAATCATTATGATGCACTAAAAGAGTATGTTCATGAGATAGCCGAAATGCTTGGAATTGAACCATGGTATTTGATGACCGATTGGTTTGTTTCTAAAGATAAATGCTTAGAAAAAGAGGCTTGTAGAATTGAACTTGCTGCAGAGGTAGATGATTTCCTTGCTAAGATTGGAGCACGATATCAAGCAATGGGGATAGATAGAGAGCCTGTAGTATTCATTAAGAATGATAGTGGAACATATGGTTTAGGGATTTTATCGGTTAAGAATGGTGATGAATTACTCGCCTTATCCAATCGTAAGATGAAAAAACTAATGTATTCTAAAGGCGGAGTTGATGTCGAAAACTTCCTTATTCAAGAAGGGGTTCCAACCTGTCTCAATACTGAATCGGATGGTCCAGTTGAACCTGTGGTTTACTTAGTTGATGGGCAGGCTGCTTCGTGGTTCTATAGAATTAATGAGAAGAAGAGTGATATCGAGAATCTCAATTCTCCAAGTGCTATTTTTCAAAGTCATTCAGAAGTTGGACACCTATACGGCAAGCATGCCCATGGTTGGCATGCCTTGGTTGCTGAACTTTCGATGCTTGCTATGGGCAAAGAGTTCTCAGCATATCAAAACTGATCACTAATCAGGCATATCAATTATACTGAACATCTACTGGGATATATATGGGCAGAGCATGGTTATACTCACTAACTATCGTTATCGGCCTGTGGATTTCTGCTACTGCATTTGGTGGATTACTTCCAGATAACCTGGCAGAGTGGCCGGTAAATATCTGGTGCTGGGGTGTTTTTGCTTACATTTACAAGACTACTAATCGTAAAGAAAGAATAGAGATGATTACAGTCCTTGCATTTGCTACACCTATGGAATTATTCTTCAGTGAAGTTTGGGATATCTATGAATACCAACGAGGCCTAATGCCACTATTTGTTCCTGCAGGTCATTATTTCTTATTCGACCTCGGTAGAATTATGGCAAACAAGATGAAACAATCACTGGCTTTACCAATTTTGGTTCCTTTCATACCGATGGTGGCTTATGGCGTCTATGATGGCAGTGATACATCTGGACTTATTCTTTTGATATTGGTATTGGTTTTCACTAGATTTGGCCCACAACCTCGTTTGTATGCATCTATGGCTTGGGCTGCATTAGCAATGGAAATAGTTGGTACGCAATTAGGTAATTGGACTTGGGCAAATGAGGTGCCATGGACAGGTTTAACCGCTTGGAACCCACCACTACTGGTCGGTGCGTTCTATTGTTTTGGGGATTTACTTGTCAACATGACAGTCGTTAGGTTTGAAGAGAAGGCCGCCGTCGGAGTGTCTGTATGACGTCTGCTGATGAGTTGCTCAAACGCCGTGAAGCGGAGGCTTTGCGTATTCGGGCTTCACTTAATCGACAAAGAGGAGTTCAACATTCTTCGATTAAAGGCGGAGAAGAAGTTGTAGCCTTTGTCAATGAAAGCTTATGCATTGGTTGCGACCAATGTGATATTGTCTGTGATGATAATGCTATTGAGTTATACAAAGTGAAGATGCGTAGTCCACTAATGAATGTAGAGTCCAATCGTAAAGCTAAGATAATTCGAGATGCTTGTACAGGGTGTAGACTTTGTGTACTGGCATGTCCTACGGATGCGATTACAACGATAGATAGGTGATGTAAATGTCAGAAGATGGAAAAACAGATGCACAACGTTTTGGTGGAGAGTTCGGGCCGTTTAGAAAGGGTGAGACTACAGGTGTTTCACTTTCGACTTTCAAAACATTGGTCTGGATTTCTAATCTTGGCGGGCTTGCACTGGTAGTATTAGCATTAGAGATGCTCTTTGTTCAACAAATGTTCGGTTGGGGCTTACTCGCTTTGATTGGTGGAGTAGCGATTGCTCTGTTCCCTTCTAACTATGAGATAGTTGGAATGAATGACGAGAGTTAATCAAGCCTCAGATTCTACAACATTCAAGGTTTCGGAACCTATTGCAGCCTTCTTTTCGTTGACTTGCTTAGCAAGGAATGACACTACGTCAAGAATCTCGATATCAGCATACTTCTCATCGCCTTCAAACTTGAGACACTCAAAGTGAGATACACACTTAGGACATGATGTAAGCATTGTATCAGCACCAGTATCTCTAATTTCTTCCATACGAGAAACTCTTAGAGCACGTGCATTCTCATTACAAGACATCATACTTGAGACACCACAACACATTGCATCTTCGCCATGGTGTTCCATCTCGACGATACTTACATTTTCAACAGCATTGATCAGTTCTCTTGGCTCTTCATAAATTCCCATTTGTCTACCAAGTCTACAAGGGTCATGGTAAGTTACTGTAGTTTCTTCATTAGCCTTTAGGTTCATATCAAAGCCATTTTCAATAAGGAATTCAGTTGTATGCATGACCTTGACGTCTTCAAGTTCATAGTCACGAGCAAATGTTCTGAAACACTCTGCACATGACGAAACAAGAGTATCAATTCCAGATTGCTTGATTTTCTTTTGATTATATGCCTTTAGTTTGTCAAATACTTCGGTTAATCCTTGCCACTTTTGGTCGTGACCACAACACTTTAGGAAGTCTCTTCCAAGATAAGATACATCTACTTCCATCTCATCAAATAGAGTGAAAGCAGCGGTAGTAGAATCTCCAAGATTCATTTCTCCTTCGTTGACATGCGAGAAAACCATCTCTTGGTCGAGGTAGTCGACACAGCCGGGGTAGTATCCAATATTGGATGATAGTGGGTAGTTTTCAACAGATACGAAGTCTGCATCTGCTTCTTCTTCCGCTTCAGCAGCCAGAACCGCTTGTAGTACTGTGTGAGGGATTTCAGCTTGTGGGCCTCCAACAATTAATCCTCTTCGAATATCTACATATGAGTCATAGTTGACAAGTTGAGGACAAGCATTTGTACATGCAGTACATGTTAAGCAAGAATACATCGGTACTCCATCATCCTCATTGTTCCAAGAATTATAGATGATGTTGAGTTTATCTCCACCATTAAACAATCTAACAGGGCATGCATCATCACAAAGGTCACAACCATAACACTTGTTCATCTCAAACTCATATCCTCGAGCCATTGATCTTAGTAAGACAAATACCATAGCGCCAAATGTCAAACATGGAATAAACATTGCATAGGTTAGTTTTGCATCAAGACTTAGAGGGTTAACATGGTATGAAGGATTCTCTATAACACCGAATTGTCCTGCTCCAAGTGCCATTTCAGTTGTATTGCTTAGGTTTACAGTCATGCCAGCAATCGAGTTATCTACACTACTATCCCAAACCAATAGCGGCTGGAATGATGATATTTTGAAACTGACTTCTTTGGCCATGGTATCATTTAGAGCCAAAGGGCCTGTGACATCAACATTGAATTGGTATTGATATGTTCCTACTTGTAGTTCAACAGATTCTCCAACTGCAGGGCAGTCAATTAATTCCGAGACAACACTTCCATCTGAGTCAGTGACCTTCAAGGTACTACTAAACATAGTATCGGTCTTTACATCATTGATTTTTCTCTCATCAGCACGATGCTCACAAGTAACATCAGTAGTAAATGCAGAAATTGTTTCATGATGTCCATCAGGGAAATTTACTGGGTCTTCAGTTACATCAAAACTTCCAATAATTTGCCAAGAGTTTACCGAAGTTAGTACCGTGGAGGCAGAAGCAGCATTTATCCCATTACTTGCGTCTTGATGGCCATTAGAATCTGCGAAATCTATCATAACTTCTCTTCCAGGCTGATAAATAGTCCAGTCCAGCCATGCTGTTGTAGGAACGATTCCAGTCTCTGACCATCCAAACTCATCTGTGAACTCATTTGTTTCATGAACCTCTATGTCTGAAGGTTGAGTTCGCATAGCCTCTAGTTCATCATAATCTTTGATGGTTAGAAGACCCTTAGCATCCCAGAACCCTTTGTCATAAACGTCCCATGTAGCAACGCTTGCAGCAGTTGATAGAATCAATGCACCAACTATGATTTGCTTAGCATGGCGTGGAGTGAATCCTGACCCCCATGCTCTGGAAAGTATTCCTCTAGCAATGAAATAGATACAAATCCACATCAAAACCCCAGTCATCACCCAGGGTATCGCATTGAATGCTTCGGCTAACCATGGTTCCCGAGTTCCACACAACAAGTCTGCATTACTATCTAATTTACAGTAATCTGAACGATTTTTATGGTATAATTCCAAGAAAATATTGATGGAGAATACTGAGATAAACCATATATGAGCAAGATAAACCGCTCCAGCAGATGCAAACCATGGGTCTTCAACAGGTCGCTTTTCTCTTCCACCAAGGAATGGCGGTAGAATCAAAATACCGATTGGAATTCCGGTTAATGCAGCTCCCCACCATGCAGCGTTCCAAGGGAATACAGGTTGACCAACTATTTCTCCAATAAAACCAGTAGGAACTAAGAATTGAGGTAAATATTCACCCCATCTGAGGTAACCATAGGAAAATAGAACATACCAGTCAGGGAATACGAAACCGGCTTGTGCATATGGGTCAGCAGCACCGTGAAGTGGCGGAGGTATCAGCCATGCATAATACAATAAAACAGCAAACATGAATGCAAAAATCAACAGATCTCTTAACACTTCATGAGGCCAAAAGCCATGCCCAAGACGAGTTCTTTTTCTTTTCTCACCTACAGTCTGTAACTTTTCTTTCTCTTCCATGTAAGAAGATGCAACTCTGCCTAGATTCTCTACAATTCCCATAATATCCCTCCTTGATCAATGTGGCTCCGCAATTCCTTGAACCCATACTATAAACAGGTGAACAATAATTAGTCCAGTTACGATAACTGGCAAGATAAATACGTGAATGAAGTACATTCGTGTGACGGTTCTTGAGGTTAGCGAAGAGCCTCCGAACAATAGTGTAGCGATGTACTTCCCTACAAGAGGGCTGGAGTTTGCTAGGTTGATTCCGATAACTGCAGCACCATATGCCAAAGAATCCCAAGGAAGTAAGTATCCAGAATATCCAAACACAATTGTCAATGCCATCAATGCAACTCCAATCAGCCAGTTTAGTTCTCTTGGGTTCCTGTATGCTCCGGTGAAATATACTCTACACATATGTAAGAATACACTGGCAACCATGAAGTGAGTACCCCAGTGGTGAACTGCTCTAATAATATAGCCAAATGGTAATTCAGTCATGATATATTGCATACTAAGATAGGCAGGCGAAGGAATTCCTTCTCCACCAGGAACGTAGTATATTCCTAATACAGTTCCAGTGATTACCAGAATAATGAATGAAAGGAATGAGATTCCACCAAGACAGTATAGCGGGTACCAATACCAAATGATTCTCAACTTATACTTCTCTGCGTGCGTAAGTGGCATCTGTCTGTGCATGTTGTAGTAAGCACCTTTTGACATATTCCAATAATCTTGGATTCTAAAACGGGTATCAAGCCAAGAGAATACCCAAAGGAATGACCTTTCGGCAAAGCCCATTTTTCCGCTTGATTCAACAGCACGTAGGATTTCTCTACGTGGCATTTCATCATTTTCCTTTCTCAAGGTGAAAGCGATCAGCACTATTACGAAAGCAATAAAGAACCAAAGAATCCAAAACATTGTTGTCATAAAATCACCTCAATCACAATATGTGTACCAATCGATATAGTCTGTAATGCCCTCTATGACATCGCCATTAAGTTGAATTGGAATTATTGGAAGTCCTACGGGAGCAGGTCCACCTGCTCTGCGAATTCCAGCATAACTGAAAGTAGCTCCAGATGAACGGTTTCGGTTTGAGTTCATCTCTAATGCAGTAGGGTCGAATCGTGAAGAGTGGCAAATACAGAATAGTTTTGTTCCACCTTCATCACCGCCACCAGGAGTCCAAGTGTCATCTGTGTAAGAGTTGGAAACAAGTTGCCATCCAGGTATACAACACAAGTGAGTACATCGTCCAAATATCATGACGAGATTATCGGAAGGGAATATTCGGGGGTCAGCGTCACTCATATCTTCAAAGTGACCGATTCTCTTTCCTGTTTCATCAAACCCTTCCATCATTTGGAACCTTGCCTTTCCGTTGAATACTGGTGTATCTTTGTTTTTGACGTGGTCTACATATGTTACGACAACAGGAACTCCATTCCAAATGCCGGCTGCACCGGAAGTCCCAGTGTTTGATTTGGCTGCTTCATTAACGAAATCAGTTCGAGTCATAGGTAGTTCATGTTTATCGCCGTACCATGCTTCATCTTCACGACCTTTAGCCCAGAAAACAACACCTAAGTCTCCAGATGTACCTCCACCAGGTGGCAATAGGATCGCTGAAAAACCAAGGACTCCAAGAGATGCTGCAAGAACTCCAGTGGCTGTGTTAAAACCATATTTCAGGAATTGTCTACGATTTATGGTGCTACTCGATGAGCCGGATGCACCGCTTCCCAATGTCGATGGGTCTACCTTAAGTTCGTATTCTCTAGCCATGATACTCACCACTTATACTCCTTCCAATCTTTCTGATGCTCGGGAATGAATTTATTTATCGAATGTTTAACAATGATTTTATCTGGCAAAATGAACTTCAAGTAAACCAGTCCCATGAAGATTAGAGTTGTGATTCCCATAGCCATATGGAATGATAATTGCCTTTGGTCCCAATCTTTGGCCAATCCATATATTAGCGAAAAGAACCAATAACAGACCCAAAAGATTCCCCATATGAAGAAGAACATTGTGAGGTATGAAGCCCCTGATGGTGCTAATGATGCACTTACAATCGAACCCATTTCTGCTTCTTTGAAAACGCCTTTTTCAATCGCTGACTCCAATTGTTCTTCGGTCAAGGTAGCATCTTCAAGGGCTAACCTTGCATCTTCGACACTGACTTTCCCTTTGGAAACATCACGAAGTAGATTAGTAATCATGTCATCCATTATTGATCACCTCTTCTTCTTATTTTATATCTCAATCTAAGTTGATTGCTTCGTCCTTTGTAGGACGTAGAGAAACTATATCTTAGCATCAATCCAGCGAATATTATTACTGCAATAACTGCTCCAAAACCAAGAAGTCCCAAAATATGCGCTCTAAATTCTGCGCCCATGTGTTTTAGGTCGACTCCACCTTCTTCAGGTACAGGTGGGCTAACATTTCCATCACCAGCAAATAATGTACGCTTTCCAAGTGCCGTTGTAGCATCATTACCTTCTTGCATTGAGAATAGGAGTTGGTTCCACTTATCAGCTTCTCCAGGACCTTGGTCGCCGTTAACAGAATTGCCGGTAATCCAGAAGTTTACTGCTCCATTTTCTGTTGCTGGTGCTACCCAAGTCAGTACCCATGCCCTGTCAGAAACCCCTGCGCTATCGCCAGTATGGGTCAAAGTCCCTAGGTCGCCTTCCCAGTTTTGAGACGTGTCTCCGGATAATTCTCCGGCACTAACTCTCATCGAGAATCCAGCAGTGTAAGGAGATGCTGCTGGTGGTCCACCTATGATTTGAAGAGTCATTTCATAAGCCTCACCAGCAATCCAAGAGTAAGGGACTTGGTCGAGAATAATCTGTACTGTGTTATCAGCAGCGATGTTGTGGCAGAGGCATCCTTCCTTTGCAACATCATTTATTGTACTTCCATCTTGGGAGTTGATTTGCTCTCCTCCAATGCCAAGGTGAGAAGAAGAAACTAAGCCCGGGGCAAGCAAAAATATCGATAGAGTCAGTATCAACACAAGACGTATTGAAAAAGGCTTACGCAAAATTAACACACCCAAGTAATCTTTCCACTCGTAAGAACTCTTTAAACATTATCGAAACAAACAACAAAATTCTTTCGCAGTAAGCGTTTTTTATTTAGCAAAAATAAGGTTTATAAGGGTCCGGAATTTATACTTAAAGTACTGTTAAATTATACCTTGGATGGGTTGAAATGTAAAGTCGTTATGGACGGCATGAGTCTTATGGATACACCATTTGAGAATACTTATGATTTGAACATGAAGCAATTGGAAAATTTAGACTTAGCAGAGGACTTAATGCTGAAAAATGATCTAGGTGCTGCTGAGAGATTACTCCTTGAAATGTTAGAAGAAGATGAAGAATGTATACCGGTGTTATCTAATCTCGGCCATTTATATGGCAGGCACCTATCTGAATTTGAGACTGCAATTGAATACTATAATCGAGTTTTACACCTCGAACCTGATAATGCTTGGGCGAGAGATGCCAGAAGAAGGTATCTGCGCTATGTTGAGTGAAATCAACACTAAAGTTCATTGAGGTTCGTCAAAAGCCTGTGTATGATGGAGTCATCTCAAATCTTAATTGCCGGTGTAGGTAGTTTGGGTTGTTCATGGGCTAAAGGCGCTTGGGAGCGCTCAGATGGTGGAGCAGATATTCTACTAATTGATGCGGATGATTCTAGTTTTGAGAACTGTGCCAGTGCTCATGTACTGCGCCTAGGAACTGCTGTTGACAAACTCGGTTGTGCCGCCCTTCCACCACTTGCAGAACAAAGAATGAGGAGTTCTTCAGCACTCGTTAGAAAAATCATGGAACCAGTAGAATTAGTTCTATTGTTAACCGGTATGGGCGGGGGTACGGGAACAGGTGCTGCACATGAATTTGCTAGACAAGCACGACAGTCAGGAGCCATTGTAATTGCAGTGGCAGCCTTGCCATTCGATATCCAAGAAACACGTAGGAAGATTGCAGATGACGGTATTGAAAGACTGCAAAAAGTAGCACATGTTACAGTTAGACTTTCGCTTGAAAGACTGGTTCGTCAGGCAAGAGAAAAGGGTCGTTCGTGGCAAATGGGTGCCGAATGGGTTGAGGATTTAGTAGACGGTCTTGTTAGAACATTACTCCGAATGGGCTTGATAAACCTCGACCTAATGGATTTACGTGCAATTGTAGAACAAGAGGGTAATGCCACTTTACTCGTCGGAGTTGGAGACCCTAATGACCCTAAAGCAATTCTACGCTCCGCTATGATGGCTCCTTTGGCAGCATTGGATGTTGGTGGTGCTAAAGGATGCCTTATCCAAATTGAAGGGGGCTTAGGGATGACTTTGAACCAAGTAGATTCAGTCGCTCAGTTATTTACTGAAGCATTAGACCGAGATGCACAAGTTATTCTTGGAGCTAGAGTTAGTGAGGATTTGGCAAATACCATGCGTGTGGTTACTCTTCTTTCTGGAATCAAGTCAGAAGATTAATCCATTTCGATAGTTTCTTGCCATTCGACATCACTGCTTATCGTATTATCTTCAGATTCTTTTTCCCAATCCACATCTGAATCCTCTTGCCAATCTTCATCATCAGAGTCTTCACCATCTAATTCGACCTCTACTTCTTTTTCTTCTTCAGTTTCAGAATGTTCTTCTTCTTTCGATTCAGTATTAGGATTTACTTTAGCGGCTAACCTCCGCATGAGTATTCCATCGTCATGTTTGGAAAATACATTCATCAGAACCCTTCGATAAACATAAATCACGGTGATTATCACTACTGTATGTCCGATTGTCATAACAGTGGTAATTTCATCGAATACATTGGTCAACATAGCGACACTTCCAGCATATGCATAACCGAATGCAAGACCCCAAGGTAGAGCGTTTTCTTCGTCCAATAGTTTGAATTTAGTAGCATAGCCCTTGGAAGTAAGAGACCAAATAGCCATAAATACAGTAAATATCATCAGTAGTAGTTCTTCTAAGAATATCTCTATTGGGTTTGGAGACATGAAGTTCTGCCGCCAAATTGTCAGTATATGCCAAGATAAGAATAAATGGCAGATTAACGACCATCGATTGGAAAAAGAGTTTAGCGTTTGGTTATTTTCGCCAAGCGACCTTAATTTCCATGTCCATGCAGATGTTGAAGCATATAGCGCAATTATCAATCCCAAGTATACCCAGTTCCCTAGTAAGATATCAGTTATTGATGAGGAAGTATCTTTGAAGAATTGAAAAATACTTACAGTAACCATGGAAAAGGTGATTAAAACCAGACCATTGAAAGTAGTAGATGCTTTCAAGTTAGATATAGAACGTTTACTTTTTGTACTCTTGGCAGATATTGAGGATGCCCAAGTACTGAATGAGATTCCTTGAATTGCCGCCCAAACTACAAATAGCGATCCTAAAAATAGTGGAATTAAGTCATAAACTTGTGGGATTAAGCCATTTTCTCCAAATAGAGTGATTATCAAAATTACAGAAGCCGATGATACAGCTAAGGGGAATATACAAATTTTGAATTTCTTGAGCGATTTCATAAATTTACTACCGCCAATCTCTAATTCATTTGATTCTGCGATCGTCCATGTTCTTATCCTTTCATTTCTTGAACCAATTGCAGTTACTGAGTAACCGATGCTCAAACCAATGAACATGACCGATGCAAGGTTAGTAAGCGAGTCACTACTTGCAAGAATATGTAGTATCACACACAGTACTGAAATCATTACAATATGAGGCATAGTTTTAGGCGAAAGTAAGTTTTTAACTAGTTTCCAAATAGATGTTTCAGTATCCTTAAGAGATTCCAATTCAGGATTGGAGGAACTCTCAGACGTAATTTCATCATCCATCTATTCACGCCCATTCTATCGCAGATGTCATTATGTTTTGATATTATTCAAAGAAAAGTATTGAACTAGTACTTTGTGCGGATAATATGGCCAGGCGTCTTTCTAAGGCTTTGAGGGGTAAGAGAAGATGGTTTGGTTTGGCCGTAGAACAGAACTTAACCACTAGGAATAAAGTTGGTTCGATTCTCAAAGAAATAACTACTGAGTTAGATTCTATCAAAGATTTGCGGCTTATGGATTTCCATCATGCTGGTAGCGAGAAGTTAGCCGATATGATTGAATTAGATTCAAGTCTTAAATCTAAATTCGCAACTCATGGTTTAGCTATTGTCGAAGTACCTCTGGAATGCAGTCAAAAGTTCAAGGAATTATTGTGTGATGCAGATGCAATTTCCTCTTATGGATTAGAGAGTTTGACTATGAGTGGTAAGATTAGATTGGTCCGAGAAAGGTTGAATCTTCCCAAACCAATGCGGAAAAGATAGGAACACATTCATTTGTTAAATTAGTCACGCCTACTCATGGCAGGTGGCGGTACCTCTGAAGCAATGAAGGTAAGTGATGTCTTCATACTGCTGGGCATCTCTATTCTCATGGCCGGATTCCTTATGCATGCATGGGTTGAACCAGTACCGCTGGTAAATGAAGAACCTGGCGAGGGAGTAAAAGTTGAAAAATCAGCAATGTTATTTAAAAATGATAAATTATTGATTGACATAAGTGTAGAAAAAGGACAATCATTGACAGTTATGATTGATTCTAAACTTGGTATGGAAGAATTACTTCCGGTTGATATCGCTAATTCTAATGGGAAAACAGATTTTTCTTATGAATTTACGGCTGAAGAACGAATAGATGCTGTCATATTCATTGAATTAGATCCAAGTTCCTTTGAGGGGGAGGGTGGACTTGTTGAGGCTGAAGCCATCATAAATGTTCAAAGGTCACTACTGTATGATTTCATAGTTTATCCGATAGGAGCGCTTCTTCTTTCATTCGGTCTTTACAAGAGAAAAGAGGAACAATCTCACGAACCTATCGATGCTGAAATCAACTGACTTTTCCCCACTCAAGAGATTCACCATCATCAATAGTAATAATCTCTCCATTCCTATCTATGACTTTCATTCTTCCATCATTTAATATGGATTTGAATGATACTTGCTTATTTCTATAGAGTGGCTCCTTCAGGTAATAAATAGACTTTCTAATTTCGATATTAATCCGCTCTAATAATTCCTCTACATGTGTATTAGAAATCAGGTCTTTTTGTTCAAAATATGATGCAAGAGATGCATCAATTGCTACTCTTAAATCTTCAAATTCAATATTCTCAGAAAAACTTTCTAAGAAGCCCATTTCAAAATCATGACCAGTACTTTCAGTACCAGATAAATTGATACCGATTCCCAAAACTACAGATGTATTTTCCCCAGAGGTTCTAGATTCAGCTAGAATTCCACAGACTTTTTTCCATCTCGAAGAATTATGGACCAGTAAATCATTAGGCCACTTAATCAATATTTCATCATCGCTACCTTTACTAGTTAGAGCGAGAATTGATTCCTTTACACATATTCCAGCTAATATTTGCATAAATCCAGGTTCGAAACGAGGAATTGAATTAAATAATCTCCATGAGCCAGCAAATGATTGTTCAGCGTCAATCCAATCTCTACCTCTTCGGCCGTGCCCAGTGGTTTGTTTAGGAGTACAAATAGAACTGCCAGTAGGATAATTAGAATCTAATAGTTCGGTATTTGTTGAGGATGCTTGCTCAAGAAATATTCTCTTAGCATTGTTGAATGGTTTCCAAACTGCGATTACACGTAGTTCTTCACCATCATCAAATGATAATTTGGAAATGACTCTAGAAGCAAACCCCTTTGAGATGCATTTGTGTTCAGGCCTCAGGTCTAAATTTTGACTAGATACAACAAATAAGGCGACACCAGAATCTGTCAAAATATCATTTTTCATTAGATTTAAAATCCGTTCAAACAGGCCACTAGCATCAGTATCCAGTAGTGCTGCCTCTTCCAACGGCCCGAGTGTTTCAGTCAATTTTGGATCAGGTTTCAAGTAAGGTAGGTTCCAAAAAACGAGGTCGAATTTATTTCCTCCTGTCCATTGGGAGACTTCTCCATCAATCTTCGGACTTGGTCCTCCTTCGTGAACCGAGATATCCGAAAAGTTCTCTTTAGCGATTCCTTTGGTACATGCTACAGCGAAAGGATTGATGTCGCAAGCAGTTACTTTCCACCCTTGCCGAGAGGCTAGAATCGATAGGACACCAGAACCACAACCAATCTCTAGACATTTACGACCTTTCCCTGGACCCAATTTGACAATCTCTCTCGCCATTAAATCAGTATCTTCTCGAGGAGGATATACAGTAGGAGGTAATTCTATTTTAAAAATTTCATCTGTAGGTGATTTCCATTGATGAGTTGTTGAATTCCTACTCATCATTCGAATCTCCTTTTCGATATTATCAATTCCGAAAATTGGAGGCTCGGCCATAGTGAACATGTATCGGATTGTTCCGAAGGATTTATTCATTATCCTTACGAGCGCTATTCACGCACCATCGAATTTGAGGAATTTTGACTTGTTTCCCTCTCGATTTTGACGCGTCTCGCCTCAGCGAGACTGGCTTTTGCTAAGCGTAACTTATATGAACATCTTGCAAGTCGGCTTGAAAGCCCAAGTTGCTATGTTGGGCCTGTAGCTCAGTCAGGTAGAGCATCCGGCTTTTAACCGGACGGTCGCGGGTTCGAACCCCGTCAGGCCCGCTTGACTCGCTATCGGTCTAGCCAATTTAGGGTATTTGAGGGGTCAAAAATGGTAGTAAAAAGTGCAACAAAAAAACGGTTAATGGAACTTGGTGTGTCCGAAGAATTCGCCCACAAATTGGCGACGGACAGAAACATGACAGATATCAAATCACTTTCTCACGATGAAATCGCATCGACATTAGGAATCTCAAAAGATTCTGAGTCTTTTACCAATGTTATGGCAGTTATTGCTGAACAAGGCTCACGAAGAAGAGCACAAAAGAAGAGCAAGAAAATTACTATTCGTTCCAGAGCAATAGATGATTTCGACAGACCAGAAATTAATATTCGTTTCAATGCACTAAATCATGTGCTTGTACCCCACCAAGAACTAGTCGGAGAAGCCAACATTTCCGAACAGGACCAATTTGATGTCGAAGAGGCAGAATTGTCTCCTTGGAAAATGGTAGAGATGGACGAAGATACCGGCAAACCTCGAATTGCAAAAGAGTTGCTACCTAAGGTTCTAATCACCGACCCTGTTGTTCAAGTAATAAAAGAACAAGCAGAAATAATTGATAATGCTAAATTAGCAGCAGATCCAGAACACAAGCCTTTGGCTGCTGGATGGATTGCTGACAGAGTTGTCAAAGTAATTAGACATTCACCGTCTGCGGGCAAGACAATTGCTTACAGGCTGATAGTAGAGGGTAACTGAGGAGGTCAAACATATGCAAGAAATTATTCAATCATTTTTTAGAGAAAGAAGTTTAGTAAATCACCAAATCGCATCTTATGACGACTGTATTCCTGCAGGGGACAATGCAATTTCTCGTATGGAGAAAATCATTCGAAATATTCGTGTAGGTACAGACGAAGAAATTTCAGATGAGAAAGGTGGATTCATTAAACTGGACGTCGTTGACCAAGATATTGTCATTAGACTAAAGAATATTCAACTTGGAGAACCGACCATCAGAGAAGCAAATGGTTCAGAGCATCCTTCAAGTCCGATGGAATGTAGGCTAAGGAAACTTACTTACATGTCCCCAGTTACAATTGATTTCCAAATTGAAAGAAACGGAGTTCCTTCACCTAAAGAAGAAGCAGTTCAAGTAGGAAGCCTTCCAATTATGGTTCGTTCAAAGAGATGTAATCTTCACCCAGGACACATCGCTGGAGACCGCCAACTATACCCTACAACTTCAACAGAAGATTCTGAGATGTGGAATGGCCTACTAAGAACAAAAGGAGAAGACCCTCTAGACCCTGGAGGCTACTTCATCATCAACGGTACAGAAAGAGTCCTAATTTCTACTGAGGACTTAGCACCTAACCGTGTTACTGTTGAAATTAACAAGCGTTATGCAAAGCGTACAGAAGTTGCAAAGATTTTCTCCCAGAAAGACGGTATGAGGAAGCCTCTAACCGTTGAGAAGAGAAGAGATGGAATGCTGATGGTAAAGATTAGTACTGCAGGAACTACCCCTATTCCTGTTGTTCTTTTGATGAGAGCACTTGGAACAGATAATGACCAAGAGATTTTCACATCCATTGCAGGTCCTACTGAAACTTTCAAGTATATCGTTGCTAACATTAACGAAGTTAATGACAATGAAGAATATTTAGTTCAAAACGTTCTTGAAGCACACGAATGGTTGCAAAAGAAATTCGCTGCTGGCCAACAAAGAGAATACCGTGAAGCTAGAGTTAACCAACTCCTCGACAGAGAATTGTTGCCCCACTTGGGCGACCAATCTACCGATCGAAAGAAGAAGGCCATTTTCCTTGGCCGTATCGTTCGTCAAGTTCTAGAGATGGCTATGCACTCCAAAGAGCCAAACGACAAAGACCACTATGCTAACAAGAGAGTTAGACTTGCTGGTGACCTAATCGAAGATCTATTCCGTGTGTCCTCTGGACAACTCGCTAGAGATTTGAAGTACCAACTTGAGAGACACCACAACAGAAAGCGTGAACTAAGAATAACTTCATGTTTGAGACCTGACGTATTGACCTCAAAAATCATGCACGCTCTGGCTACAGGAAACTGGGTCGGTGGACGTTCAGGTGTAAGTCAACTACTTGACAGAACTACTTACCTCGCTGCTTTATCTCACATGAGAAGAGTTACATCTCCGCTGGTTAGAAGCCAACCTCACTTCGAGGCTAGAGATTTACATCCTACTCATTGGGGAAGACTTTGTCCTAACGAGACTCCTGAAGGTCAAAACTGTGGTCTTGTAAAGAATGCTGCACAAATGATTGACGTTTCAGAACATATCAGTGAACAAGATGTCAGAAACCAATTGGATGAGTTGGATGTTTTCCAACCTGATGACTGGACTGAAGGTGACAGAATTCACGTCAATGGTGACATTTACGGAATTCACAAGAAAGGTGCAAACCTAGTTCGCCACTTCAAGTCTGCTCGTCGTCGTGGAACTATCCCTGCGGAAGTTTCCATTAGATATGATACAGAGAACCGTGATATTTTCATTAATACCGACAAAGGGCGTATCCTAAGGCCTCTACTGATTCTTTACGATGGAGCTCCTCGTTTGACAAGTTCTCATCTTGAAGCACTTGATTCTGGTGAAATGACTTTCAAGCATCTAGTCGATACTGGTGTAGTTGAATGGGTTGACGCAGAAGAAGAAGAAGACTTGTTCATTGCTCCAAAGCCTTTCGTTCTACCTGAAGTTGTTCAAGGTAGCGGAAAGTTCGCTGGAAGACCAATTTCTAATGAAAATATCGATTGGGAAAACCTTGGTGAACCAGGTGCAACCTTTGCTAAGATTAAGGCAAAGGTTAGAATGCCAAACAACGATTGGGAAATTGCAAAGTTTTCGCTTCCTCTATTGTATTCTGATGAACACACACACTGTGAAATTGACCCACAACTTGTACTTGGTGTATGTGCTTCATTGATTCCATATCCAGAACACAACTCTACTCCTCGTGTTACTGGTGGAACTGCAATGGTTAAGCAATCACTTGGTCTACCAAGTTCAAACTATAGACTACGTCCTGACACACGTGCACACATTTTGCACTACCCTCAACGTTCAATCACTAAAACACGTGCAATGGAGACTACAAACTTCGACCAAAGACCTGGTGGTCAAAACTTTATCGTCGCAATTATGTCTCTTCATGGTTACAACATGCAAGATGCAGTAATTATGAATAGAGGTTCCATTGACTTAGGACTTGCTCGTTCTACATTCAACAGAACCTATAACGCTGAAAGAAGAAGATTCCCTGGTGGACAAGTAGAAGAAATCGAAAAGCCAGGATCATCTCTACAAGAAGTTAAGGGAATGAAGCCTGATGAAGCATACTTCCACTTAGAAGCTGATGGTCTGCCTCTACCAGAGACATACCTTGAAGGTGGAGATGTACTTGTTGGTAAGACAAGTCCTCCAAGATTCTTGGAAGAAACTTCCGGAAGCGCATTCTTAATGGCTCAAGAAAGAAGAGAATCTTCTATGCTTGTAAGACACGGTGAGAAGGGTTGGGTCGACAATGTGTATGTCACAGAGTCCCTTGATTCTGGTCGCTTGGTAAGAGTCATGGTTAGGAGCCACAAAATACCAGAAGTTGGAGATAAGTTTGCTTCAAGGCACGGTCAGAAAGGAGTTATTGGACGGTTAGTCGAACCTGAAGACATGCCTTTCACACCAGAAGGTGTAGTTCCTGATTTGATTATTAATCCTCACGCGATTCCTTCACGTATGACAGTTGCTCACGTTTTGGAAATGATCGGTGGTAAAGTCGGTTCTCTAGAAGGCAGAAGAATCGATGGAACTGCATTTAGAGGAGAGAAAGAAGTAAGTCTACGTGACGGTCTTATCCGTAACGGATTTGCTCACTCAGGTCGTGAAATGATGATTAACGGTGAAACTGGAGAACCATATCCTGCTGATATCTTCGTCGGTTGTATCTACTATCAGAGACTTCACCACTTGGTCAGTTCTAAGATTCACGCCCGTTCTCGTGGTCGTGTACAAATTCTAACACGTCAGCCGACTGAAGGTCGTGCTCGTCAAGGAGGTCTAAGATTTGGTGAAATGGAACGTGACTGTTTGATTGCTCACGGTGCATCCATGGTTATCAAGGATAGACTGTTGGACGAATCTGATGGTATAGACATGTATGTTTGTGCTCAATCGGGTCACCTTGCCTGGTATGACCCGAAACGAAGAACATATGTCAGCCCGATTCATGGTGATGGGGCTGAAGTTTACAAAGTACAAACTTCTTATGCCTTCAAACTGCTTCTTGATGAAATGAAGAGTTTAGGTGTTGCAATGAGACTAGAACTGGAGGACCGAAGATGAGCCGAAATACAACTATGATTCCAAAGCGAATATCCAGTATTCGTTTCGGATTGATGGACCCAACTGAGATTAGAAAGATGTCTGCTGTAGAAGTAAAGACTGCAGATACTTACAAAGACGACGGACGTGCATACAGCCAAGGTCTAATGGACATGCACATGGGTGTTATTGAACCTGGACTTGTTTGCCCTACTGACAACTGTAAGTATGACGAATCACCTGGTCACTTTGGACACATACAAATGGAACTTCCCGTAATCCATATTGGATTCGTAAATCTGATTAAAACTGCACTGAAAGCCACATGTAATACATGTAGTAAGATTCTACTGCACGATGAACCAGAAACACACCCTAACAATCCTGAACTAAGTGAACAAGATTACTACAATCGTAGAGTTAGAGATATCATGCTCAAGCACGGTGTCGGTTCTACTGAATTTTCAAAGATGATTAAGGAAATTGAAAAGGTAACCTCTGGAACTAAGAGAAAGGTCTGCATGCATTGTGGAGCTGCTCAAGGAAAGATTACTCTTGACAAGCCTACTACTTTCAAAGAAAAGTTGGAAACTCAAGGTACAGGGAAAGAAACAGAAAGAAAACTTAACCCTAGAGATGTTAGAGAATGGTTGAGCAGTATTCCTGCTGAACATCTAATCTTCATTGGTATGGATAAGCAAAACCGTCCGGAATGGACAGTTCTACAAGTTCTTCCCGTTCCACCAATTACCGTTAGACCGTCAATTACTCTTGATAGTGGAGATCGTTCTGAAGACGATTTGACACACAAGTTGGTAGACGTTTTGAGAATCAATCAAAGACTACGAGAGAACAGAGATTCTGGTGCACCACAACTAATTGTAGAGGACCTTTGGGAACTTCTTCAGTATCACGTAACCACTTACTTTGATAATCAAACCTCGGGTATACCTCCTGCTCGTCACCGTTCAGGAAGAACCTTGAAGACCCTAACTCAAAGATTGAAAGGTAAGGAAGGGCGATTTAGAAGTAATTTATCTGGAAAGCGTGTTAATTTTTGTGCACGTTCTGTAATTTCTCCTGACCCTTATCTAAGTGTTAATGAAGTTGGAGTTCCAAAGAAGATTGCTCGTGAATTGACAGTACCGATTCGTGTTACTCTAAGGAATCGTGAACAGATGCGTCAAATGATTCTTCGTGGTCCTGATGTTCACCCTGGTGTTAACTACATTATTCGTGGTGACAAGAGAAGAGTGAGAATCAATTCAAGAAGCAGACTTATCAATGCAGGATTTAGATGTCACAACCCAGAATGTTCTGAAGAGACAACTATGCGTCCTGACCTTCATGAAGTTCTACCAGCACCTAACTTCCTCCCTGGTCTAGTTATCAGAAAAGAAGTCAGTCGCTCTATCATTACCGATATGGAAGTTGAAACTTTCGTTGTTGATGATGCTGCAACTATTGCTAACCTAAGAGGCGAAGATATTGATGGTCACTCCTTGGAAAAGGACGACCCAAGGTCAATTCTTCACAACAGATGGATGTGGGAATTAGAGCAACAAGATAAGCAAAACCCTGAACCATTCTCCGAAGACTTGCAAGTGGTTTGTCCTCACTGTTTGAGCCCTGCTGATGAATGGGGAGACCGAACAAATACTGAAGATAGATTATCGACCAAAGATAGAGATGGTAATCCAAAACCTGGTATGCTTGTTGAGAGACACTTAATCGATGGCGATGTTGCAATATTCAACAGACAACCTTCTCTTCACAGAATGTCTATGATGGTTCACGAAGTTAGAGTTATGGAAGGTAAAACTTTCAGATTCAATCTTGCTGTATGTACCCCGTATAACGCTGATTTTGATGGTGATGAAATGAATCTTCACGTAATTCAGTCTGAAGAAGCTAGAGCGGAAGCTAAGATTCTAATGAGAGTTCAAGAACATATTTTGACCCCAAGATATGGTGGTGCTGTAATCGGTGGTATTCACGACCATATTTCAGGAGCATACTTGCTCTCAAGACCTGGAACCTTGATCGCTCGTCATCATGGACTAGAAATGTTGGGTAACATCGGTTGGACCGGTGAACTACCTGAGGTTGTCAAAGATGAAAGAGGTAAAGATAGCTTTAGAGGCCAAGATATTATCTCTCTAATCATACCTGATAACATCCACTTGAGATTTAGAAGCCGTTCCAATGATGATGTTATTGTCAAGAACGGTAAAGTCGAAGGAACATTAGATAAGAGAGCAATTGGTGCTGAAGACGGTCGTCTACTGGATGCTATTGTTCAAACTAATGGACCTGAAAAAGGTGCTAAATTCCTTGATGACTTCACACAATTATCTATTGCTGCATGTACTGCATTAGGTTTCACTACTGGTATTGATGATGAGGACCTTTCCCCAGAATCTCTTGCTGGTATTGAGAAAGCTAATGCTGATGCTCGTTCTCTTGTTGAAGAAGAATTATCCGCATTTGGTAAAGATGGACGTGGTTATGAAGCAAGACCTGGTAGAACTCCTAGGGAAACCTTGGAAGAAAATATCATGGTTATGCTTGATGAAGGTAAGCAAAAGGCTGGTGACATTGCTAAGGATGAGTTGAATCAATCTGGTTCAACTAACGCTGCGGTCAACATGGCAATTTCTGGAGCCCGAGGTTCAATGGATAACCTAACAATGATGGCTGGTTCTATTGGGCAAGCAAAAGTTCGTGGTAAGAGATTAGAACGTGGATATAATGACAGAGTTCTCGCTCACTTCAAGAGAGGTGGAAGAGGTGCTTTAGATAGAGGATTTATCTCAAATTCTTTCAAGCGTGGTCTTGAACCAACAGAGTTTTTCATGCTTTCAATTTCTGGAAGAGAATCTCTAGTCGATACAGCGGTTCGTACTGCAAAGTCCGGATATATGCAAAGAAGACTGATTAACGCTATGGATGATTTGAAGGTTTATGATGATCAAATGTTATCTGTAAGGAATACTGCTAACAGAATTATACAATTTAGATATGGTGAAGATGGTATTGACCCATCCCGTGGTGTACATGGTTCTCCATTCAATATCGATGTTATCGTAGATGAAGCACTTGGAACAGAAGGTGCAACAGTTGTCAAAAGAGAATCTTTTGAACGTGAAGAATCTGAAGAGGATCTTGGCGCTTGGGATGACGATGTAAGTGAAGATACAGGAAGTGATGTCTGATGGTAGTAAAGAGTGCAACAAAGAAAAAACTCATGGACTTGGGAATTGCTGAGAATTTCGCTCACATCTTAGCCGATGATAGAAAGTGGGATGATGTAAAAATCCTTCCAGTTGGTGAAATCGGTCAAATTTGTGAAACTGATTCTGAAACTGCAGCATCGATTAAGACTATCATCGATGGTGCAAACCAAAAGAATAAGTTAGAGAACAGTGAAGCAATTGGACCAGTAACCGCAGTCACTCTAGGTCGTAAAGTTAGATCAAGAGCACGTGTTAAGTCTACTGCTGATATTGATTCATACAATAAAGAGATAAAACTTCTATCTTTGGAAGATGAACTTTCTAGAGATGCAGTTTTCAAGAGTCTACAAGCAGCGGCAGAGGATTCAGGTTCTCCAAGGTTTACTGATAGGATTTTCCACGATCTGACTGAAGCAATTCATGCAAGAGGAATTAATAAACTTACTAAGCCACAAGCAAAGAAAGTTATTGCAGGTTCCATAGTTGCTCTTGATAGAGCAAGTATTGACCCATATGAAGCAGCAGGAATTATTACTGCTCAATCTATTGGTGAACCAGGAACTCAGATGACAATGCGTACTTTCCACTATGCGGGTGTAGCTACAGTTAACGTAACTCAAGGTCTACCTAGAATTATAGAGATTGTCGATGCTAGAAAAGTTCCAAACACCCCTACTATGACAATTCGTCTGCAAGATGAAAAGAAAACATCAGCAGAAGAAGCTCAAAAGTTGGCTGCTGCAATTGAAGTAACTACTACTGTAAACATTGCATCATTGGAAACTGACGTTGCTCAAAGGAGACTTGTTCTTAAGTTGAATAAGAGTAATTTGAAGCAAAAGAACATGAGTGCTGCTGAGGTTAAAGATAAACTTGAGCGTGCTACAAGACTTCTAGTTCAAGGCGACAAACCAAAGAATCCTTCAAAGTTGACTCTAATACCAGGTGTTCATTCCGAAGAGGATTTAGCTGAACTTGCTGAAAACCCACCATCTTATACCATGCTTCTTCAATTAGAAGAAAAGATTCGTGATATGAGACTGAAAGGTATTCCAAACATCGAAAGAGCAAACGTCCAACTTGATGATAAAACTGGTGAGTATTACCTTTCTACTATCGGTTCAAACCTATCGAGAGTGAGTGAAATAGAAACAATCGATCGTTCACGTACCTACACTAATAACATCATAGAGATTTACGACCATTTGGGAATTGAAGCCGCTAGACAAGCAATTGTAAATGAATTACAAGCTACTCTAGATGGTGCTCGTTTGGAAGTTGATACCAGACACTTGCTACTGGTTGCTGATGTTATGACTTCAGAAGGTGAAGTAAGAGCTATCGGTCGTCACGGTGTTTCAGGAACCAAGCACAGTATTCTTGCTCGTGCTGCTTTCGAAGTTACAGTTAATCACCTGCTAAAGGCAGGAATTATTGGAGAGAGAGACCATTTGACCGGTGTTGCAGAAAACATCATCGTCGGTCAACCGATCTCTTTAGGTACTGGAAGCGTAGAACTATTCTACATACCTGAAGAATGATAATCCCACCATGAGAAACTATGTGGAGAATGGAGGAAAAAATATGGATTTAAGCCGACAATTAAAGAATGCAATTACAACTGGGAAACTACTATTTGGGCAAAGGCAGGCTATCGATGCTTGTGCAAATGGTGATGCGAAATTGATAATATTAGCTGCCAATTGCCCTGAGGATTATACTGACCAACTGCATGCTAAGCACCCTGAAGTTACTATGTTCCGTTCAGGACTTGTTAACCGAGAACTTGGTATCGCAAGTGGTAAGCCTTTTTCAGTTTCAACAATCACTGTTATTGATGCTGGAGAGAGTGAATTACTTTCTCTAGATTCTAATATTTGATGACTGATTTGAATAAATTCCCACTAACATCTTAGGGAAGAGTTCATTTCCTAAACCTACATGGAGTGCTTGAGGCACTGTCATGGTTTCTAATGTATCTTCAAGCCGAGTTTTGATTTCTTCAATAGTAGTTCTTCTACTTTTGAGTACTTCATTTGCAATATTTACTGGTCAAAACAACTCAGATGTCAATGATGAAACCATCGAGATTGACTCATTTAGAAACTATCTTTCCTCTAAGAGTTCCAATGACTGGTCGGCATCAGGTAGTGCATCTAATCCTGTAATTGCAAGTATTATTGATACCACTTCTAACAATGAGATCGTAGTTGCTGGAGTCATTAGTGGTTCAACAACTATGTCCATGGGTTCTGCTTCTATTACTTCTGGGCAATATGTGGAGCCATGGATTGCCAAGGCCGATAGTAATGGTAATTGGCAATGGATAGAGAAAATATCTATTACAGGAACTTCCCAATACGCTGAAGCGTCCATAACTGATATTGCAGTTGCTCCAAATGGAGATATTTTTGCCACAGGAATGTTTTACGAATCAGTTATGTTTGGTAGTATTTCTCTGACTTCAACTGGATACTGGGATTGTTGGACTGCGAAAATTTCCGCTTCTGGACAATGGCAGTGGGCTGAAGCCCTACGCGGCGATGGAGATTATGATGGG